>NZ_CATKQW010000011.1:0-1386552 GCF_949767865.1 Pseudomonas sp. IT-P294
AAAGCGCTTGGTTACTTGGCGCTCTTCCAAGTAACCCGCCGTCAGGGCGGAACCAATAGCAGCCATTACCGAAAAAACGGATATGCCCCCAAACCGCCGCCCACCACGCTTACAGCAACGAAAGCGTGTAGTTAATGATAAAGCGGTTCTGCTCAACATTCCGCCCAGCATCAGTATTCGACTTACCATTGCGCACACTGAAACCAACCCCCTTGAGCGCACCCGATTGCAACACATAATCGAGAGTCATATCCCGCTCCCATTCCGACTGATCACTGGCATTGCGTGCCTTGATGTCCGTGCCCTTCAGATAAGCAATCGTCGCCTTCAAACCCGGCACCCCCAGCGGTGCAAAGTCATAACTGTACTGACCGAAATTAGTCTGCTCGCCGGCACGGGCAAAGTTCTGAATCATGCGGTCCGTCGGCAGATAGACGCTGCCACCACCCGCCCCCTTATCCACCAAACTGCCCTGGTTAGGCTGGACAAAGTTGCTGCCGTCACCCACCCGCTGATGCCCCAGTGACACCGCGTGACCACTGTTGGCGTAAGTGATCATCGCCACCCAAGTGTTGTTGTCAATTTCACCGTTGTTGTCTTCGGTGTAACCCGAGACACGATAGCCTTGTGCGCGGCCTGCAGCGGTGCTGTTGGCACCGGTCGAGGTGGTATGGAAGTAGCGCAAGTCGGTGGTGAAGGAGCTTTTGCCATCGATGGGCAGGATGTGCGTCAAGCCGAAGAAATTCTGGTTATAGAAGTCTTCCAACTGCGCGAAGTAGTACTGCGCCTTCAGGTCCTTGGTGACGTTGTAGTCACCGCCAGCGAAGTAGAACTTGTTGCTGTCCTGGGTGCTGCCGGCCACCGACAGCCCTGTGCGATCAGTCGAGGCACGACCGACCGCGTGTTCGAGCACGCCGCTGGTCAGCATCAAGCCATCGATATCGGTCGACGTGACTTGGGCGCCGGTGAACGACTGCGGCAAGACACGCGCATCGTTGGCAATCAGGATCGGCAGTTTTGGCAGCAATGTGCCGTAGCGAAACTCGGTCTTGGAAATACGCATCTTCGCGGTGGGGCCGAAGCTGCTCCAGGCATCCACCGCGCCGTCGCCATCGGTGGGGATCATGCCGCTGCCATTGTGACGCCCGGTGCCGCTGTCCAGCGTAATACCGAGCAACGCCTGCGCATCGACCCCGAACCCGACCGCGCCTTGGGTAAACCCTGACTCGTAACGCAGCACAAACCCCTGCGCGGCCTCCTCCGTTTTCGAGGGGGCGGCGGCGCCGTCGCGGTTATCGCTGTTGAAATACAAGGTGCGCATCGACAGGTTGGCCTTGCTGTCCTCGAGAAAACCGTGGCCGGCAGCGTCGGCTGCCTGAGCGCACAGGGAACCGGTGGCCAACAAGAGTGCGGTGGGGATTGCTCGCTTAAACATACGGTGCTCCAGGGTGATTTTTTTATGATTTTTTTGTTGTTCAACGAGCGCCATCCGCCAGTGGCACCCAACATCGGCGCGCACAATGACGCGCTCGATGGGTGACCATGAGCCTTGAGAAAGCGATCGGAGTGTTCGGGTTAAATCAGGTAAGAAAGACCCACGGTCAGCGCGAACGCCACCACTGAAATGATGGTTTCGAGCACGGTCCAGGTCTTGAAGGTCTGGGCAACGGTCATGTTGAAGTATTCCTTGATCAACCAGAAACCGCCGTCGTTGACGTGGGAAAAGATAACCGACCCCGCGCCTGTCGCCAGCACCAACAGCTCCGGGTGCGGATAACCCAGACCAATGGCCACCGGCGCAACAATCCCCGAGGCCGTGGTCATGGCCACCGTGGCTGAACCGGTGGCGATGCGCATCAGCGCGGCGAACAGCCAGCCCATGATCAGCGGCGACAGGTGAAATTCATGGGCCAGGCTGACGATCTGGTCGGTGACCCCGGCGTCCACCAGAATCCGGTTCAAGCCGCCGCCAGCGCCGACCAGCAAGGTGATGCTGGCGGTGGGCGCCAGGCATTCGTTGGTGAACTTGAGGATCGATTCGCGGTTGAAGCCCTGGGCGATGCCCAGGGTCCAGAAGCTCAGCAAGGTCGCCAGCAGCAGCGCGATCACCGAGTTGCCGATAAACAGCAGGAACTGGTTGAAACCGCTGCCCGGCGTGGAGATCAGGTTGGCCCAGCCGCCGATCAGCATCAGCACCACCGGCAACAAAATGGTCGCCATGGTGATGCCGAAGCCCGGCAGGCTGTCGCGTGGCTCGCGGTCGAGAAACTGGCGCTCCAGCGGGTTTTCCGCTGGCAGTTGAATGCGCGGCACGATGAATTTGGCGTACAGCGGCCCGGCGATGATCGCCGTGGGAATGCCGATCAGAATCGCGTACATCAACGTCTGCCCCACCGACGCCCCATAGACCTGCACCGCCAGCATCGCCGCCGGGTGTGGCGGCACCAGCGCATGCACCACCGAGAGCCCGGCAACCATCGGCAAACCGACCATCAGGATCGACACGCCGACGCGCCGCGCCACGGTGAACGCAATCGGCACCAGCAGCACAAAACCGACCTCGAAGAACAACGGCAGGCCGACCAGGAAGGCGATGCAGACCATCGCCCAGTGCGCGTTCTTCTCGCCGAAACGGTCGATCAAGGTGCGCGCCACCTGCTCGGCGCCGCCGGACTCGGCCATCATCTTGCCGAGCATGGTGCCCAGCGCCACGACCAGCGCGATGTGCCCCAGGGTCTTGCCGACGCCCGCCTCGTAGGCGCCGACCACGCCGGACGCCGGCATGCCGGCCAGCAAGGCCAGGCCGATGGACACCAAGGTAATGACAATGAACGGATTGAGTCGGTAACGGGCGATCAGAACGATCAGCGCAATGATGGCGATGGCGGCATACACCAGCAGCCAATAGCCGAAGGACAGGGTCATGCGGTACTCCTCGAAAGGGTCACGTCGAATGGGTTGTGAAACTCATAAAACATTTCGAGGCGTGATTTTCAAACGAGGCGAAACTAATTTTCGTGCAGGGATAAGGGTTGTCGTACAGAGGCATGAGCCGTCGGTGTTTTTGAAATTGGGTCAGGCGGATTTTCATCGCGCCTGACCCCAAACGTCAGGCTTTGGCGGCCATCGCGGTGACTTCGACGCGCATGCCTTCAACGGCCAGCGCGGCCACGCCCACCGCTGCCCGAACCGGCCACGGCTTGGCGAAGAAGCGCTTATAGACTTCGTTGAACGCGGCGCGGTCAGCCATGTCGGTGAGGTAGATGGTCAGGTGCAACACCCGGTCCATCGAACTGCCGGCGCGTTCCAGCGCGACCTTCAACGCCTGCAGCGTGCATTCGCTCTGCAAGGTGATGTCGCCCAGCTCCAGGCTGCCATCGGCGTGGGTCGGGATCTGCGTGGAGACCAACAGGCCACCGAAACCGGCAACGTCGGAAGAGATGGAATCCGCGTCAGGATCGGGGGTGAACGTGATGTCTTGGTTTGCCATGGGGATCTCTTGCTTGAGGGGTGAAGGGGCGGTCAACGCCTTTTGCGCGGACAGTTTACAGTTCATACGCCGTGGCTGCCTCGACGCCATTCTCTGCTACTGTTTTTCAACCTCGTCCTGCTGAACAGGAAACGCTCCATGACAACGCTGACGCCTACGGAAAACCCGACGCCGGAGCCGCAACCGGTCGATAGCCCCATCACCCGCAGTGCGATTTTCATCGTGGCGACGATAGCGCCGGGCAGTGACGCTGCCAGCCGCGTGCGGGCCTGGTGTGGCGACGT
This sequence comes from Pseudomonas sp. IT-P294, assembly GCF_949767865.1. NCBI lineage: Bacteria > Pseudomonadati > Pseudomonadota > Gammaproteobacteria > Pseudomonadales > Pseudomonadaceae > Pseudomonas > Pseudomonas sp. IT-P294. Next base: position 3,775 of record NZ_CATKQW010000011.1, read on the forward strand.
CGCGGGCCTGGTGCGTTCGGTGGGCAAACGCGTTCCTTCGGGCAATTTGTCCTGCGTCTGCGGCTTTGGCGCCACCGCGTGGGACACCTTGTTCGGCAACCCGCGCCCGGCCGCGCTGCACCCGTTTCGCGAGTTCGGTCCGGCGGGACGTCGCGCGCTGGCAACGCCCGGCGACCTCTTGCTGCACATCCGCGCCGAACAGATGGACCTGTGTTTCGAATTGGCCACGCAAATAATCGCCGCCTTGGGCGATGCGATTTCGGTCGTCGATGAAGTGCAGGGTTTTCGCTATTTCGATATGCGCAGCATCATCGGCTTTGTCGACGGCACCGAAAACCCGGTCGGGCGCAAGGCGGTCGACTTCACGATAGTGGGCAGTGAAGATCCGTCGTTCAGCGGTGGCAGCTATGTGCTGGTGCAGAAATACCTGCACAACATGACGGCCTGGAACACCCTGACGGTCGAAGCGCAGGAACGGATTATCGGTCGTACGAAGTTGTCCGACATCGAACTCGATGACACGGTGAAACCGACCAACTCCCACAGCGCCCTGACCACGATCACCGAGGACGGGCAAGAAGTAAAAATCCTGCGCGACAACATGCCATTCGGCCGGCCGGGCGCGGGCGAATTCGGCACCTATTTCATTGGCTATGCGCGCTCGCCGAGCCCTCTGGAACTGATGCTCGAAAACATGTTCGTCGGCAGGCCGCCAGGCAATTATGACCGCTTGCTTGATTTCAGCACGGCGGTGACGGGAGGTCTGTTTTTCGTGCCTTCAGCCGACCTGCTGGAAGCACTGGCTGACCGTGAGCCTTAAGGACGACCGTCGGTCATTAGCAATATGCCTGATGGCCGCCCCCGCTGACGTCTATAGAGAGTCTGGTGCGTTCAGCGGGAGGACCGTTTCGGCTAGTTCGGGTCCAGCAACCCGCCGTTCCAGTGGCGCGACACCCGGCTGCCGGTGAACTTCGCCACCACCATGCCTTGGGACACCAGCCGATCCCGATAGCGCGTCACCATCCGTCCAGCCTGCTCGGCCACCAGCACCACTTCGGAAGACGGATCGCCGGGGCGGCGCAGAATCCGCGCAAACCGTTGGCCTTCTTCGACGAAATCCCCCAGCTCTTTTTCAAAGATCAATACGCCAGGCTGCGGCGCGAGGATGGTTTCCATGTGGCCCATTTCCATCGCCTCGACGGGCCAGTCGCCTGGTGCAAGCGCTTCGTCGATGACCCCGCAACTGCACAGCCAGACGTACAAACCCTGGGCATCCTGCTCGGCAAAGTGATCGCTGACATCACCCTGCCCGCGCAACTCCAGGGTCGCGGCCATGCGCCCGTCGGTGACGCCATCGCGCAGCCACGGGGCAATGATGGTTTCTTCGAAGGAGCCATCGCCGCCCTCGTCCCAGATGATCGCCACGTCCATCTTCAGCACCGCCGCCAGTTGCCGGCCACGGGGCCAGAAGCGGCGGTGTACGTAGAGGTAGGGCAGCGCCTCGTCATCGGTGTGCAGGTCGAGCATCAGGTCTGCCGTGGACGCCAGTTGCACCAGGCTTTTTTGCCATTCCTGGACGTTGGTCGACGGCCGTTGCAGCGCGGCCGACTGATCGAAAGCGCGGTTAAAGTTATGCCCGGTGGCGTCGTGAAAACGCCCCAGGATCCGCCCTTGGCGAAACTGCCCGATGCCTAGTGGATTGGCCTGCGGCACCACCGTCACCCGGCCCTTGAGCCGGCCCTCGGCCTCGGCCACTTCCAGGCGCTGCATCAACCGGTGCAGCACCAACATCCCGGCAATTTCATCGGCATGCACCCCTGCTTGCAAATGCACTGTCGGCCCGCTGCCATTGCCCTCGAAACGCCATGCACCCACCGGCACCGCATCTCCGTTGTTGTTGCGCACACTGAACGAAATATCCTGCGCCATTGGCCCGCCCTCCCCGTCATGAAACGTTAAAAACCGAAGCATCGCCACGGCCGGAACTGGTGATTGAACGCACGTTCAACTAAGCTCGCCAACCAGGCACCGCACCCAAGGAATTCCTTGTGACAAACCCCTCGCCGAAGAACCGCCGCGCCGAGCCCGACGAACGCCGCGAAATGCTGGTGGCCGCCACCTTGCGCTGCCTGGCCCGTGACGGGCACGCAGGGATTTCCGTGCGCCGCATCGCCACCGAGGCCGGGGTGTCCGTGGGCCTGCTCAACCATCATTTCGGCAGCATCGATGCCTTGATCGCCGACACCTACCAGAAGATCGCCAGCGAGCTGACCACCGCCCTGCTCCAGGAAATCCAGCAGGCCGGCACCCCGGCCGAAAAGATCGACGCGTTTCTCACCGGGTCTTTTTCGCCGCGGGTCATGGACCCGCAACTGCTGGGTGTCTGGGTGGTGTTCTGGAGCCTGATTCGTCACTCCGAACACGTCAGCCAGTCCCACGAAAAAAGCTACCGCGCCTACCTCGACCTGCTCCGCCAATTGCTGGATGACATGGCGGCCAGCGAAGGTTTTGTGATCCACGACACCCGCCTCGCGGCCATCGGCTTGTCAGCGATGCTCGACGGACTCTGGATCGAGTGGTGCCTGAACCCCGAAACCTTCAGCCCCGCCAACGGCCTGCACATCTGCCGGTGCTGGATAAAGGGGTTGCGACACGGAGCATTCAGCACCGACGACGTCTTGTGAAGCATGGCGTCCGAAGATCATCGCAAGGGTGCCGCTGACCGCGATCAGCCCGGCACCGATCATCAGCGACACATCCATCAGCGTGCCCCAGATCAGGCTCGATAGCAGGAACGCCCAGATCAGTCCGGTGTACTCGAACGGTGCGAGCAAGGTCGCGGTGGCTCGCCGGAAACTGGCGAACAACAGGAACTGACCGATGCCACCCACCAACCCGGCACCGAGCATCCCCAGCCAGGCCGGGGTCGGTGCCGGGGTGTGGGTCCAGGGCAAGGCAACGGCCATGCACAGCACAAACACCACGTTGGTGATCAGCATCTGCTCCAGCACGGATGTCTGCTCGTCCACCTGGCGTAACTGAATGTAGGTGAATGCCCAGCACATCGCCGCCAGCAGCGTCAGCACAATCGGCAACGGATCGGTGATGTTGCCCGGGCGACAGGCGATGACGACCCCGACAAAACCGATGATCAGGGAGAACCACTGCCAGCCGCTCGCGCGCTCCTTGAGTATCACTGCCGCCAACACCGTGACCATGATCGGTGCGGAAAAATACAGGGTGGTCATCTCCGCCAGCGTCAGGTCACGGGCAGCCGTGTAGTAGAGCAGCCAGGCGACTATCGACAGTAAGCCGCGCACCACCAGCAAGCGTCGGCTTGGCGAGCGCCAGGCCCGCTGAACCAGGCGCAGGCGCCCGGCCAACAGACAGGCGAGGACCACCACCAGGCCGCGCCAGAACAAAATGGTGACCACCGAATAGTCGGCCACCAGCCACTTGATCACGGCATCCTGCAACGCCAGGAACGCGTAACCCAAGGTGCACAGGCCAATGCCTTGCAACGAGCGGTCGACCACCCCTGATGCACTCATTACACCGACCTGCGCACGGGCGTCCCGCGCCGTTCGGCGAAGGCAAACAGTGCTTCGATCAGGAACGTCAGACAGACATACACACCGGCCACCAGCAGCAGCGGCTCATAGACCTGCAGGGTTTGCGCCCGCACCACGTTGGCCGCACCCAGCAGGTCGACAATCGCAATGGTCGAGGCCAGTGCCGTAGATTTGAGCAACATCACGGTCTCCCCGGCCAGGGTCGGCAACAGCAAACGCAGGGCCCGGGGCAAGCGCACCCGCAGCAGCGACTGGCGCGGGGTCATGCCAAACGCCGAGGCGGCTTCCATCTCGCCTTTGGGCACCGCCAACAGGCCACCGCGAATCACCTCGCCCACATACGCGCCCACCGACAACACCAGGGCGAATACGATGTACCAATATCCGTCACGCAAGCAAGGCCAGAGAAAACTGCCGCGTATCAGCGGGAACTGCGCAAACAGGCTGCCGAGCCCGTAGTAGAAGATGTAGATCTGGATCAGCAACGGCGTGCCCCGCGTGACGCTGGTGTAGAACAGACTGACCTTGGCGATCACTGTGTTCTTCGAGATCCGCGCCAGTGCCACCAGCACCGCCAGGGCAAACCCCAAGGCACTGGAAATCAACAGGATGGTAATGGTCGTTTGCAACCCTCGGCCCAACAGCGCCGCGTATTCAACTATCCACGCTGGAATCATTTCATTCACTCAGCCAAAGGCATCCAGCGACGGATGCGTCGCTCAAGCCGTCCCGACAGGTAGTTGGACACCAGCGTCACCGCGTAATACATCGCCGCGGCCGTGAGGTAGAACAACAGATAGTGACGCGTGGAACCCGCGCCTTGTTTGGCGGTGTACAGCAGCTCGTTGGTGCCGACCACGCTGATCAATGCGCTGTCCTTGATCAGGTTGATCCACAGGTTGGCCATCCCGGCCATTGCATACGGCGCCATGATCGGCAGCGTGACACGGCGGAACAGCCCAAAACCGCTCAGACCGAAGGCCTTGGCCGCTTCGATCTGGCCGAAGGGAATCGCCTGGATCGCCGCGCGAAAAATCTCCGACGCATAGGCGCCCTGCACCAGCCCCAGCACGACGATGGCGGCCAGCGGACCGCTGACGTTCACCGCGCCGAAACCCAGCTGCGCCATCAGCGAATTGAGGAGCATGGAGCCGACGTAGTACAGCAGCAGGATCAGCAGCAACTCGGGAACGGCACGGAACAACGTGGTGTAGCTGCGCATCAGTGCGGCGATCGGTTTGGGTGCGCCCAGTTTCAGACAGGCCACCACCAACCCGATGAACAGCCCGACCACGAAGGCCCCGGCCGATATCTGCAGGGTCATCCAGAGCCCCTTCAACAGCGCACCGCCCCATCCTTGTTCGCTGAAATTGATCAAATCGAACATTGCCGGCATTTCCGTCTCCAGTTAACGCAATCACTGCCTGACGCAATCCCCTGTGGGAGCGGGCTTGCTCGCGAAGGCGGCCTGACATTCAGCAATGATGTCGCCTGACCCACCGCCTTCGCGAGCAAGCCCGCTCCCACAGGTTCTGTGTTCAGGTCAGAACGCAGGTTTCACGCTGGTGCCGAAGTAGTGTTGGGACAGGTCGTCATAGTCCTTGCTGGCCAGCAACGAGGCGATTGCCGTGTCGAGTTTGGCCTTGAGTTCGGTGTCGTCCTTGCGCAGACCGGCGCCCACACCCTTGCCGAAGATCGGGTCGTACGGAACCGCACCGAGGTACGCCAGGTCCTTGGCATCCGGCGTCTGCACGAAGGCCACCATGGCCGTGCCGTCCGCCATCATCAGGTCGATCCGGCCAGCAATCAGGTCAGCGTTGGCCGAATCCTGGGTGTCGTAATACTTAACGTCGGCAATTTTTTCGTAGTAGGTCTTGAGGAAGCTGGCGCTCACCGTCGAGTTCTGCACGCCGATGGTTTTGCCCTTGAGGTCATCCGGGTATTTTTTCACTGACGTGCCCTTCGGCCCGACAATCGCGACCACCGAATCGTAATAGGCCTTGCTGAAGGCGATCTGTTTTTCCCGTTCTTCGGTCACCGACATGGAAGAGAAAATCACGTCGATTTTCTTCGACAGCAACGAGGGAATGATGCCGTCCCACGCCACTTCCTTGATCTCGCACTCGGCTTTCATTTCGCTGCACAGCTTGTGGATCAGGTCGACTTCAAAGCCTTTCCATTCCCCGTTTGCCTGCTTCTCGGTGTACGGCGGATACGGTTCGGCCGCGACCGCGAACCTGATTGGTTGGGCCTGGGCCGCGCTCATCCCGGCCAGCAATACGCAGGCCACGCCCGAGAACCAGTTTGCCAAACGTCGATTTCCCATGATTTTTCCCCGTCTTTTTATGATGTATTAGCGAGTCTGATGAGCGTTGACGAATTGTCGGCAACGCTCGCTGCGTGGGTGTACGAACACTTCATCCGGCGAACCGGTTTCCTCGATCAGGCCTTGGTGCAAGTAGGCGACTTTGGAAGAGACATCGCGGGCGAAGGCCATTTCATGGGTCACCAGGATCATGGTCCGGCCTTCTTCCGCGAGGGAGCGGATCACCCGCAGCACTTCGCCGACCAGTTCCGGGTCGAGTGCCGAGGTGGGTTCATCGAACAGCATGACCTTGGGCCGCATGGCCAGGGCCCGGGCGATGGCCACCCGTTGTTGCTGTCCCCCGGAGAGAAACGCCGGGTACTCGTTGCGCTTGGCCGCAAGCCCGACGCGCTCAAGCAAGGCTTCGGCCCGTTCAGTGGCCTCCGCACGGCTTTCACGCAGGACCTGGGTCGGCGCTTCGATGAGGTTTTCCAGCACCGTGCGATGGGGCCAGAGGTTGAAGTTCTGGAACACCATGCCCAGGCTCGAACGAATCCGTACCAGTTGCTTGGCGTCCGACACCAGCGGCGCGCCGGGACGGTCGAAGTTCAGGTGGATGCTCTCGCCGTCCACCAAAATGCGTCCCTGATCCGGCACTTCGAGCATGTTGATGCAGCGCAGCAAGGTGCTTTTGCCCGAGCCGCTGGCGCCAATCAACGAAATCACATCGCCTTCGCGGGCGGTCAGGGAAACGCCTTTGAGCACCTCGATATTGCCGAAGCGTTTATGCAGGCCGTCGACTTCGATCATGGTCTTGGCGGCGACCGGTTCAACTGTCGCCTGGCTGGTGACACGGCTGATCACCGGCCGTGGCGCTTCGCCTTGCAACACCAGGACAAAATCGCGGATGCGCTGGCAGGCCTGGGCCAGACGTTCTTCACCGAGGGTGAACGAGAGCCGCACAAAGCCTTGCGCCGGCTCGCCAAACGCGGCGGCGTCCAGCACCGAGACGTGCGCCTCGCGCAACAGGCGCCAGGCAAATTCCAGGGAGGTCAGCCCAGTAGCGCGCACGTCCACCAGCACGAACATGCCGGCGTCGGGGTTGAGCACCGAAATGCCCGGGCAGCCCGACAGGCTCGTCACCACCAGATCGCGGCGACGGCGATAGATTTCGCGCATGCCGTGGGTCACGTCTGCATGGGCCTGCACCGCTTTGAGCGCGGCTTCCATGACGAACCCCGGCAAGCCGTAAAGCATGCTCAGCACCAGGGTTTCGGCGTGCGCGATCAAGCTTGGATCGGCGACGATCCAGCCGGTACGCCAGCCGGTCATCGCGTGAGATTTGGACAGGCTGCCGATCACCACGCAGCGCTCGGCCATGCCCGGCAACGCCGCCAGGCTCAGGTGTTCACGCTCGAAGGCGAGGCTCTCATACACCTCGTCGACCACCACCCACAGGTCATGCTCGATGGCGAGTTCGGCGATGGCTTGCAGCTCTTCGCGGTTGAGCACCACGCCGGTGGGATTGTTCGGGTTGGAGAAGAAAATCGCCCGGGTACGCGGGGTGATGGCCTTGGCCAACACCGCGGCGTCGAGCCTGAAACCTTCGTCCGCCGAGCACGGCACCCGGACCAGCGTGGCGCCCGACGCCTTGAGCGTGGCCTCGTACGTCACGTACATCGGGTCCAGGGCAATCACTTCGTCGCCGGTATTGAGCAGGCACATCGAGGTGATGAACAGCGCGTTCTGCGCCCCTGCCGCGATAATCACGTTTGACGCTTGCAGGTCACGGTCGAACAGTTGGCTGTAGCGCGCCGCAATGGCTTCGCGCAAGGCCAGCCGACCGGCAATTTCGGTGTAGTGGGTGTCGCCCTCTCGCAGCGCATGAATCGCGGCATCGGTGATGAAATCAGGGGTGGGAAAATCCGGGTCGCCGACGCTGAGAATGATCACATCCTCGCCCCGGCGCCGGGCTTCAAAGGCTGCATTGTGAATATCCCAGGCGGCAACACCGTCGCCTGAAATCCGTTCAACAAAAGGTGAAAACCGCATGCCAGTGCCTCGTTCGAATAGAAGAAACGCAAGCCCGCGCTACCAGCCGGGGAGGTGGTCATCAACATAGTCGAAGCTGAACAGTCGTTCAACAGAAAAGTCACAGTGCTTCGCGTTCGGTGTAAACAGGTCGTTTTTACGACAGTCGCGGCGTTTTTCAGTCATTGAGCGCGGTTCAGCTCAACGCCGATGGACGTCACCCGTCTCGACAGCAACGTAGACAGCAGGACGCCTCAGGCGAATGATGAACATCAGCTATACCTGAAAGCAGACCTCTAATAAGAACAACTGAGGGTCGCAACCGATTATGAATATCCTCTACGACGAACGCGTTGACGGCGTGCTGCCCGACGTCGACAGAACCACTCTGTTGCACGCTCTGCGCGCTCGTTTGCCCGACCTGGAAATCCTGCACCAGCAGGAAGAACTCAAGCCGTACGAATGCGACGGGCTTTCCGCGTACCGCACCACGCCCATGCTGGTGGTGTTGCCGCGTCATATCGACGAAGTCCAGGGCGTGCTAAAGCTCTGCCATGAATTTCATGTGCCGGTGGTGGCGCGCGGTGCCGGGACCGGTTTGTCCGGCGGTGCATTGCCACTGGAAAAAGGCGTGCTGCTGGTGATGGCGCGCTTCAACAACATTCTGCACATTGACCCTGCTGCGCGTTCTGCACGGGTTCAACCCGGTGTGCGCAATCTGGCGATTTCCCAGGCGGCTGCGCCGTTCGGCTTGTATTACGCGCCGGACCCGTCCTCGCAGATCGCCTGCTCTATCGGCGGCAATGTGGCGGAAAACGCCGGGGGCGTGCATTGCCTGAAATACGGTCTGACCGTGCACAACCTGCTCAAGGTCGACATCCTCACCGTCGACGGCGAACACCTGAGCCTGGGCTCCGAAGCGCTCGACTCGCCCGGGTTTGATCTGCTCGCCTTGTTCACCGGTTCCGAAGGCCTGCTCGGGGTGATCACTGAAGTCACGGTCAAACTGCTGCCCAAACCGCAGACTGCCAAAGTGCTGCTGGCGGCCTTCGATTCCGTTGAAAAGGCCGGGCGCGCGGTGGGCGATATCATCGCCGCCGGCATCATTCCCGGCGGCCTGGAGATGATGGACAACCTGGCCATTCGCGCCGCCGAAGACTTTATCCACGCCGGCTATCCGGTGGACGCCGAAGCGATCCTGCTATGCGAACTCGATGGCGTTGAGGCCGACGTGCACGAAGACTGCGACCGCGTGCGCGAGGTATTGACGCAGGCCGGCGCCACTGAAGTACGCCAGGCTTGCGATGAAGCCGAACGCGTGCGTTTCTGGGCCGGGCGCAAGAATGCGTTCCCGGCGGTGGGTCGTCTCTCACCTGATTATTACTGCATGGACGGCACGATCCCGCGCCGCGAACTGCCCGGCGTGCTGCGCGCGATTGCCGAGTTGTCGGCTGAATACGGTCTGCGTGTGGCCAACGTTTTCCACGCTGGGGACGGCAACATGCACCCGCTGATTCTGTTCGATGCCAATCAACCCGGCGAACTTGATCGCGCCGAAGCCTTGGGCGGCAAGATCCTTGAATTGTGCGTGAAAGTCGGCGGCAGCATCACCGGTGAACACGGGGTCGGCCGGGAAAAAATCAATCAGATGTGCGCGCAGTTCAACAGCGACGAGCTGACGCTGTTCCATGCGGTCAAAGCCGCGTTCGATCCCAGCGGCCTGCTCAATCCAGGCAAGAACATTCCGACGCTACACCGCTGCGCAGAGTTTGGTGCCATGCACGTTCACTTGGGTCAGATGCCCTTCCCAGAACTGGAGCGCTTCTGATGAGCGGCGAATTCGATATCGATGACAGCGCCAACCTGATTGAACAGGTCAACCTGGCCGTGCAAAACGCAATTCCCCTGCGTATTCAAGGGTCCAACAGCAAAGCGTTCCTGGGCCGTATTGCCGCCGGTGAAGTGCTCGACACGCGCAGCCACCGGGGCATTGTCAGCTATGACCCGACCGAACTGGTGATCACCGCCCGTTGCGGCACGCCGCTGGCAGAGCTGCGCCAAGTATTGGACGCCGCGCAGCAGATGCTGCCGTGCGAACCGCCCTCCTTCGGTGACGGCGCCACCGTGGGCGGGATGATTGCCGCTGGACTGTCGGGCCCGCGACGGCCGTGGTCGGGATCGGTCCGTGACTTCGTCCTCGGGACACGGGTCATTACCGGCCTTGGCAAGCATTTGCGCTTCGGTGGCGAAGTCATGAAGAACGTCGCCGGCTACGACTTGTCACGCTTGATGGCGGGCAGTTATGGCTCGCTTGGGGTGATCACCGAAGTCTCGCTCAAAGTCCTGCCCAAACCCCGGCAAGCGTTAAGCATCAGTCTGGAAATGGACAGCGGCCGCGCCTTGTCGAACCTCGCACAATGGGGCCAGCAACCACTGCCGATCAGCGCCGCGTGCCACGACGGACAACGTCTGCACCTGCGACTTGAGGGCGGCGAAGGCTCGGTGGCGGCGGCGCATGATCGCTTGGGCGGCGAGTGGCTGGACTCGTCCTATTGGGAAGACCTCAACGAGCAGCGATTGAGTTTCTTTGACGAAGGCCAGCCGCTGTGGCGCCTGTCCGTGCCTCACAACACGCCACGGCTTTCGCTGCCCGGCCAGCAACTGATCGACTGGGGCGGCGCCCAACGCTGGCTCAAATCCGAGGCTGAAGCGGCGTTCATTCGCAAAGTGGTCGACGAGGTCGGCGGGCACGTGACCTGCTATAGCCACGGCCTGATCGACAGCCCCTTCCAACCGCTGCCTGGCGCATTGATGCGTTATCACCAGAACTTGAAGCAACAACTCGATCCACGGCGCGTCTTCAATCCCGGTCGCCTGTACGCGGAGCTTTGATCCATGCAGACCACCTTGAGCGAACAGGCCCGCCTACTACCCCGCGCCGAAGAAGCCGAAAGCATCCTGCGTACGTGCGTGCACTGCGGCTTCTGCAATGCCACCTGCCCGACGTATCAATTGCTCGGTGATGAACTGGATGGGCCGCGCGGGCGCATCTACCTGATCAAGCAGGTGCTGGAAGGCAACGAGGTCACGCAAAAAACCCAGCAGCATCTGGATCGCTGCCTGTCGTGCCGCAACTGTGAAACCACCTGCCCTTCCGGCGTCGACTACCACAACTTGCTCGACATCGGTCGCGCCGTGGTCGATGCCGCCGTGCCGCGCTCACTGGACCAGCGCCTGTTGCGCGAAGGGTTGCGCAGCGTCGTGCCCAATCCCGGGTTGTTCAAGGCACTGGTCAGCAGCGGGCAGATGTTCCGTGCGTTGCTGCCCAACACGTTGCAAATCAAGTTACCTCGCCGTATCTACCCGGCCAAACCGCGCCCGGTCATGCGCCACACCCGGCAGGTGCTGATACTCGAAGGTTGCGTCCAACCCAGCCTGTCACCCAACACCAACGCGGCCACCGCGCGTGTTCTGGATCGACTGGGGATCAGCGTCATCGCGACACGCGAAGCCGGTTGCTGCGGCGCCGTGGATTATCACCTCGATGCCCAGGCGGCCGGCCTTGATCGCGCCCGCCGCAATATCGATGCGTGGTGGCCGAGCATTGAAAAAGGTGCCGAAGCCATTGTGCAAACCGCCAGCGGTTGCGGTGCTTTCATCAAGGACTATGGTCACCTGCTCAGCACCGACCCGGTGTATGCCGAGAAGGCGAAACGGGTCAGTGCGCTGGCCCGGGACTTGGTTGAAGTGCTGCGCGACGAGCCGCTGGAAACGCTCGGCATCCACAGCGACCAGCGCCTGGCCTTCCATTGCCCGTGCACCTTGCAACATGCGCAAAAACTCGGCGGCGCGGTGGAAGCACTGCTGACGAAACTGGGCTTCAACCTGACCTTCGTTCCCGACGCGCATCTGTGCTGTGGCTCGGCGGGCACCTATTCGCTGACCCAACCCGAACTGTCCCGCCAATTGCGCGACAACAAGCTCAATGCGCTGGAAAGCGGACATCCCGAAGTCATTGTCACGGCCAATATCGGCTGTCAGTCGCACCTCGACGGTGCGGGCCGAACCCCTGTGCGGCACTGGATCGAACTGGTCGAAGCCGCGATGCCCCCACTGAATCCCGGAGTGTTGCCATGAACAGCAAAGCCGTACTGACCCAGACCGAAGTCAGCCAGATCCTCAACGCCGCACGCACCGAAGCGCAAAACAACCACTGGGCCGTGACCATCGTGATCGTCGATGACGGCGGCCATCCTCTGGCCCTTGAGCGCCTCGACGGTTGCGCGGCCATCAGCGCCTACATCGCCACCGAAAAGGCCCGCACCTCGGCCCTCGGCCGGCGAGAATCGAAAGGCTATGAGGAGATGGTCAACGGTGGACGCCACGCCTTTTTGTCAGCGCCCTTGCTGACGTCACTTGAAGGTGGCGTGCCGATCATCGTCGACGGCCAGGTGATCGGCGCGGTCGGCGTGTCCGGCGTCAAGGCCGAGCAGGATGCCCAGGTGGCAAAGGCCGGAGCGCAATGCCTGAACTGAGACAAAAGCAGACCCTGTAGGAGTGAGCCTGCTCGCGATAGCGGTCTGACATTCAACACCTGTGTTGTCTGACAGTCCGCTATCGCGAGCAGGCTCGCTCCCACAGGGGATAGGGTTTTAAATTCGCGAGCCTTTTTTCACTTGCGCGCCAATTTGAACCGCACGCAATCCTCATAAAAATTTTTACGCACGTCCGCCGGCTTGTACCGCGATTTGCTGTCGTAGGTTTGCTCGGTGATGCCCATCGCCATCATCCGCATCCACGCCTTGTCGAATTTGTAGGCCTGTATCTTCTGACGAGCGGCATACAGCGAAACCCCGGCCAGCTTGAGTTCCTGGGCCCTCGCCGCCGTTCCCGCGCCCCAACTGCACATAAACCGGTCATTGGACGCCAGCTCTTTAGCCTGGGCACAGAGTGCAACGCTCGCCAGGGCGAACGAGATCATCGTGACAAATACACTTCGCAATTCCATTCACCTAACCACCTGAAAGTGAAGTGATTTTGGCGATAGTTTGGCGACTTGGGGGCCAGCAGTTTGCCTTTTCTGCGCCTTGAGGGATCGACCGGATAAACCGGGCCGCCATCGGTTGATCGATAAATCCGCGCCTCGTTTTGATATGTTTATTTTCACGATATTGATTTATGAAACAATACGTGTCATTTATAGCCTCACAAAATCATCAGGACTGATCCACCGCCAGCCCGGACGGCAACAAACCAGCACCTCCCAATGCCCCCCAGGAGTCAACAAAATGAACAAGACAGCACTTCTAGGCGCTCTGGCACTGTGCGCAGCAAGCTTTCTGGCACACGCCGAGGAAGACAGCCTGCGTATCGGTATCGAAGCCGCCTACCCGCCCTTCTCCTTCAAGACGCCCGAGGGCAATGTCAGTGGCTTCGACTACGACATCGGCAACGCGCTGTGCGAAGAGATGAAAGTGAAATGCGAGTGGGTCATTCAGGAGTTCGACGGCATGATCCCGTCGTTGAAAGTGCGCAAGATCGATGCGGTACTGTCGTCGATGTCGATCACTGAAGACCGCATGAAGTCGGTCGACTTCAGCAAAAAGTACTACCACACGCCGGGCAAATTCGCGATGAAGGCCGGCAACGTGATCAACGATCCGCTGGTGGACCTCAAGGGCAAGAAAGTCGGTGTGCAACGCTCCTCGACTTACGACCGTTTCGCCACCGAGCAACTTGAAAAAGCCGGCGTCGAAGTGGTGCGCTACGGCTCACAAAACGAAGCCTTCCTTGACCTGGCGTCGGGTCGACTGGACGCCACGCTGGCCGACATCGTCGCCACCGACGAAAGTTTCATCAAAACCCCGGCGGGCAAAGGTTTCGCCCTGACAGGGCCGGACATCAACGACCCGAGATATTTCGGTCGGGGCGCCGGGATCGCGGTGCGTAAAGGCGACAGCGCGAACGCTGCACGCCTCAGTTCGGCGATTGACGCGATCCGCGCCAATGGCAAGTACCAGCAAGTGATGGCCAAGTATTTCGCCTTCGATATCTACGGCGAATAAACCTTTATGTATCACCCGGTCGCCCGCTCATTGCGGACGCTTGGGACATGTCTTGCGCGCTTTACGGCGCTCGCTTGAGGAACTTCATCATGCTTCACGGCTACGGATCGAGCATTCTCGATGGCGCCTGGCTGACCATTAACCTGGCCCTGACCTCCATGAGCATGGCGATTGCCTTGGGGCTGATCGGCGCCGCCTTTCGTTTATCGCCGCTCAAATGGCTGGCGATGCTGGGCGAAGGCTATACCACCCTGATTCGCGGCATCCCTGACCTGGTGTTGATCCTGCTGATTTTCTATGGCGGCCAGGACCTGGTGAATCGCATTGCCCTGGCACTCGGCTACACCCGTTACATCGACATCAATCCCTTTATCGCCGGCGTCTGCACCATGGGCTTCATTTTTGGTGCCTATCTCTCGGAAACCTTTCGCGGTGCCTTTATGGCGATCCCAAAAGGCCAGGGCGAAGCCGGCGTGGCGTATGGCATGAGTGGTACCCAGGTCTTCTGGCGGATTCTGGTGCCGCAGATGATTCGTTTCGCCATTCCAGGCTTCACCAACAACTGGCTGGTGCTGACCAAATCCACCGCGCTGATCTCGGTGATCGGCTTGCAGGACATGATGTTCAAGGCCAAGAACGCAGCGGACGCCACCCATGAACCGTTCACGTTTTTCCTTGCGGTGGCGGCGCTGTATCTGATGCTGACCAGCCTGTCATTGCTGGTACTGCGCTATCTGGAAAAACACTACTCGGTCGGCATCAAAGCCGCCGAACTGTGATTGGGAGCAACCCCATGATTCTCGACTACAACCTGATCTGGGAAAACCTGCCGCTGTATTTGAATGGCGCCTTGTTGACCCTCAAAGTGCTGCTGATCTCCCTGGCGTTTGGCCTGGTGCTGGCGATCCCCTTGGCGCTGATGCGGGTGTCCCGCTCGCCGCTGATCAACTTCCCGGCCTGGCTCTACACCTACGTGATTCGCGGCACGCCGATGCTGGTGCAATTGTTCCTGATCTATTACGGCCTGGCGCAGTTCGCAGCGGTCCGTGACAGTGCGCTCTGGCCGTACCTCTCCAGCGCAACGTTTTGCGCCTGCCTGGCCTTTGCGATCAATACCAGTGCCTACAGCGCGGAACTGCTGGCCGGCAGTTTGAAGGCCACCGCACATGGCGAGATCGAAGCCGCCAAGGCCATGGGCATGTCGCGCTTCACGTTGTACCGCCGGATTCTTTTGCCGTCGGCCTTGCGCCGGGCACTGCCGCAGTACAGCAACGAAGTATTGATGATGCTGCAAACCACCAGCCTGGCCTCGATCGTCACGCTGGTGGACATCACCGGCGCTGCCCGGACGGTCAGTTCGCGGTTCTACCTGCCGTTCGAAGCATTCATCACCGCCGGCCTCATCTACCTTGCCCTGACCTTCATTCTGGTCCGTCTGTTCAAGCTGGCCGAGCGCCGCTGGCTGGCGTATCTGGCACCGCGCAAGCATTAAGGAGCGTTTATGGAACACATTGAATACCTGTTGCCGTGGAGTGCTTCGGGCACGGAACGGCGCCTGTCGTTGTTTCGTTTTGGCAGCGGGCCGCGCAAGGCTTACATTCAGGCCTCGCTGCATGCCGACGAACTGCCGGGGATGCGCGTGGCCGTGGAACTCAAGCGGCGCCTGCGGGCGCTGGAAGAACAAGGTCGGCTGAACGGGGTGATCGAATTGGTGCCAATGGCCAATCCAATCGGAATCGCCCAGATGTTCCAAGCCACCCACCAGGGTCGTTTCGAATTCAACAGCGGCAAGAATTTCAACCGCGACTTCCCGGAACTGACCGAGTCCGTAGCGGCGCGGGTGAAAGGTCGACTGAGCGACAACGCCGACCTCAACACCGCGCTGATCCGCCACGCCATGAGCGATGTCCTCGCCGACATGCCGCCCGCAAACTCGGAACTCGATGGTCTGCGTCGCGTGCTGTTGCAGCATGCCTGCGACGCCGATGTGGTGCTGGACCTGCATTGCGACTTCGAGTCGATCATGCTGCTTTACGCCATGCCGCAACACTGGCCGCGCTTGCGTTCTTTGGCCGCGCGCCTGGGTGCCGGCGCGGCGCTCCTCGCCGAAGGTGCCGGTGGCAATGCCTTCGATGAAGCCTGCGCGATCCCGTGGTTGCGTTTGGCCGAGCTGTTTCCTGAAGCCGCTATCCCGTTGGCCTGCGCCGCCACCACCATCGAATTGCGCGGCATGGCCGACACCGAACGTGAGCAATGCAGCGACAGCGCCGAAGCCATTCTCGGTTACCTCGCCGAACAGGGTCTGATCAGCGGTGACTGGCCCGAAGCGCCCTTGACCTGCTGCGAAGCAACGCCCTTCGCCGGTACGCAGTACGCCTATGCGCCGCACCCCGGCGTGGTGAGTTTTCTGCAACCGCTGGGTGCCCGGGTCCGGGTCGGCGATCCACTGTTCGAAGTACTGGATCCGCTGACAGACCAGCACAGCATCGTGCGCGCCAGCACCGACGGCATCCTCTATGCCCGCGAGCGCCTGCGCTTTGCCCAACCCGGTTTGTGGCTGGCCAAAGTCGCCGGCACCCGCCTTATTCGCCAGGGTCGCTTGCTCAGCGACTGACTCCAGAGAGTGAACAGCATGTACAAACTTGAAATCCAGAACCTGCACAAAAGCTACGGCACCCATCAAGTGCTCAAAGGCGTGTCACTGGAGGCGAAAGCCGGTGACGTGATCAGCCTGATCGGCTCCAGCGGCTCCGGCAAAAGCACCTTCCTGCGCTGCATCAACCTGCTGGAACAACCCAACGCGGGCACTATCGTGCTCAATGGCGAACAGCTCAAATTGATGCCCAACAAGCTCGGTGGCCTCAAGGCTGCCGAACCCAGGCAGCTGCAACGCATGCGTTCGCGCCTGTCGATGGTGTTTCAACATTTCAATCTGTGGTCGCACATGAGCGCCCTCGAGAACGTCATGGAAGCCCCGGTGCACGTGCTGGGAATGGCCAAGAAAGAAGCCCGAGAAAAGGCTGAGCACTACCTGAACAAAGTCGGCGTGGCGCACCGCATGGACGCCTGGCCGGCGCATATGTCGGGCGGCGAACAGCAGCGAGTGGCGATTGCCCGTGCGTTGGCCATGGAACCGGAAGTGATGCTGTTCGACGAACCGACATCGGCACTCGATCCAGAACTGGTCGGCGAAGTCCTCAAAGTCATGCAGGACCTCGCCCTCGAAGGCCGCACCATGGTGGTCGTGACCCATGAGATGGGCTTTGCCCGGGAGGTCTCCAATCAACTGGTGTTCCTGCACCAGGGACAGGTCGAAGAGCGTGGCAACCCGCGTGAAGTGCTGGCCAACCCGCAGTCTGAACGTCTGCAGCAGTTTCTGGCCGGCAGCTTGAAATAATCCACCCGCCCCGCTCACCGACGGTTGGCTTCGGATACACTCCAGCCAACCTTATGCCCTCAGGAAATGTTGAGCCGGATATGCCGACCCCCTCGAAAAACACCACGGTCTATGCCGCGCCGGTGATGCGCAAACTGGCGGAAATCGTTGCCGACCTTCAGCCGTCCCTGCGCAAGGTGGCGGACTTTATCCTGCGTCACCCGCTGAAGGCCGCGACGCTGACGATCGAGGAGATGGCGCACGAAACATCCACTTCGCCCGCTGCGGTCAACCGGCTGGCCAAGGCGCTGAACCTGGGCGGCTACACCGGCATGAAGGCCGAACTGGTCGCGACCTTGCAGCAGATGGTGTCGCCGGTCGACAAGCTGCGTAACGAACTGGCCCATCGCCCCGACGGTGCGTTTGGCCTGCATGAGCAAATCCAGAGCGCCAGCAGCAACCTTGCCACCGCGGCGACCAATAACCACGAAGACACCTTTGAAGCGTTCGTCACACGGCTGACCACCGCCCGCAAAATCTACATCCTGGGCTTTGGCAACAGCGTGTACTTCGCCGGCCTCGCCGCCTCGACCCTGATGCCCTTCTGTGCGGACGCCACCGCCATCAGCATGGAGGGCGGTAACGAAAACGCTGCTTATCGTCTGGCCGCGATCACCGATCAGGATGTGTTGCTGGCGATCTCGCTGCCGCGTTATTCCCTCGACACCCTGCAACTCGCCCGTTTCGCCAACGAGCGTGGCGCCTCGGTATTGGCCATCACCGATTCACCCGCCTCGCCGCTCACCAGCATTGCCGAACACACGCTGTTTGCCCCCGCCGACCATCCGGTGTTGACCAGTTCCAACATCGCGGTGCTCGCCTTGATCGAAGGCTTGGTGGCCGGTGTGATGGCGCGCAACAAAGAAGCCGTCAAGCTGGCGACCGAGCTGACCGAAAGCGTAATGGCTTACCTGCACATTCCCGCCAGCGGCAAATCCTCGAAAAAGTGATGGTGTACGATTCGCCATCAATTACCCGAGACCGGCCTGTGGCCGATAACCCGCCCTATTCCTCAAAGCGCCCCGTGCTGTCGCGACGTTGACAACGAGCCTCCTAGGGCGTCCCTCAAAATATCGCCAGGGCACACAGGCCAGACATGAATCGGCCAGAACCGGGCGGCATGGTTTAAGATCGATTGAAGCCTTCCGCAGACTCGACGATCACTTCATGCGCTTAAACCTGAACGTTTCCATGCCCGCTTTACTGGCGATTGCAGCCCAACTGCGCCGCCTGCTCGCACGCCCTCTCCTGTTGCTGAGCATCGTCATGCCTGCCATGGCCGGCGCCGAGCCAAGACCGGACAACATGGTGTATTTGCGTGCGATTGATCCAAGTATCGAGCAGGACATTCGCTACGCGGGCGCACACAACTTCACCGGGCACCCGCTCGACGGCTATGCCGCGCCGGAGTGCATGCTCTCGCTGGACACTGCCAAGGCCCTGGCCCGGGTACAAAGCGCACTGCAAAAACAAGGCTATGGCTTGAAGGTGTTCGACTGCTATCGGCCCAGCCGTGCCGTGGCCGATATGGCTCGCTTCGCCACCGAGCCCGGTGACCCGCGCAAGGCCGAGTTCTACCCGCGCGTGGACAAGCAGGACTTCTGGCACCTGGGCTATGTAGCGCGGGTGTCGAATCACTCCAGGGGTTCGACCGTGGACCTCACACTGACCGGTCCGAACGCGTTGCCCGCCGACACCTGGACGTCCTCGGCCGCGCAAGTCGATTGCACCGCGCCTTACGGCCAGCGCTGGCACGACGGCGCACTCGATATGGGCACCGGGTTCGATTGTTTCGATGAGCGCGCGCATACCGCCAACCCGACGATCAACGCGCTGGCCAAAGAAAACCGCCAACGTCTCGGCAGCGCCATGGAAAAAGAGGGTTTTGCCGGGTATTCCAAAGAATGGTGGCACTTCACTTACAGCGCAGAGGGCGCGCCGAAAACCGTGATGGATTTCCCCATCACGCCGCTGACGGCGCGTGATGTGCTCGACAGCAGCCATCAATTGATTGTGGTCACCACCAAGAACTGGGACGACATCCAGGGCACAGCCCAGCGTTATGAACGGGACGGGAACACCTTTCGAAAAGTCGGCGACGGGTTTGCAGTGGTGGTCGGCAAAAACGGCCTGGCATGGGGCAAGGGCCCGGGTAACGTCGAGCCCGTTGCAGGGCCGGTCAAACGCGAAGGCGACGGCAAAGCACCGGCCGGGATCTTCAGGCTCGGCACAGCCTTCGGCTACGACACCACGGCCGCGACAAAACTGCCTTACCTCGCCCTCACACCCACCACCGAATGCGTGGATGACAGCACCTCCAAACATTACAACCAACTGATCGACGGCGCGGCGATGGCTAAGGACTGGAACAGCGCCGAACACATGCGCAGTGAATCCGGCTATCGCCAAGGCATTTTCATCGAGCACAACACGCCAGCGTCCCCGACTTCGGGTTCGTGCATCTTTTTCCATATCTGGCGTGGTCCCAGCTCCCCGACGCTGGGCTGCACAGCGATGGACCCGGCGGATATTTCGCGGCTGTTCGACTGGCTGGACCCTGGTCAGTCGCCGCTACTGGTGCAAATGCCCGAGGCGCAGTATGAACAATTGCGTGAAGCCTGGAAGTTGCCGCCGCGTTGATGGGCCACCCGCCAGGATTGGCTCAGCCCTGCTTCAAATCCAGGCAGTAGGTGTAATAACCGCTATCACGCACATAGCCCAACGACTCATACAACCGTTGCGCCCCCAGATTGTCCGTGGCCGTTTCCAGCACCATGCCCTTGGCACCGGTCGACACTGCGAAGGCCCGCGCAGCATTCATCAGTGATCGCCCCACTCCCCGCCCCCGATCCTCGGGGGCGGTGAACAGGTCGCTGAGCAGCCAGGTGCGATAGGCGTCGATGGAGGAAAACGTCGGATACAACTGGACAAAGCCCAGTGCCTTGCCGGTGGCGTCCTCGGCGAAAAAAATTGCTGATTCGTCCCGGGCAAGGCGTTCGGCGATGAAATCCCGGGACTGCGCCAGGTTGGAGGGCTGGCCATAAAAACCTCGATACGCATCGAAGAGGCCGGCGATCTTGTCGACATGAATCGCTTCGGCGCGAAAGATTTGAACAGCCATCTGAGTCTCCGTACGAATGGATTATTTCGGTTGTGCCACGGTGCGCAAATACGGTTTCACGGTTTTGAAGCCGTCCGGGTATTTCTTCTTCGCGTCTTCGTCGGACACCGACGTCGGAATGATCACGTCCTCGCCCGGACGCCAGTTCACCGGGGTGGCGACGGTGTGTTTGGCATTCAATTGCAGCGCATCGAGCAAGCGCAGCACTTCATCGAAGTTGCGCCCGGCACTCATCGGGTAGATCAGCATCGCCTTGACCTTTTTATCCGGCCCGATGATGAACACCGAACGCACCGTGGCGTTATCCACGGCCGTGCGTGCGCCGCCACTGGCATTGGGATGGATCATGTCGTAAAGCTTGGCCACCACCAGGTTGTCGTCGCCGATCATCGGGTAGTTGACCGCATGCCCCTGGGTCTCTTCGATGTCCTTGGCCCAGTTCGCATGATTGCTGACCGGGTCGACGCTGAGCCCGACGATCTTGGTGTTGCGTTTATCGAACTCCGGTTTGAGCCCTGCCATGTAACCGAGCTCAGTGGTGCACACCGGGGTGAAGTCCTTGGGATGCGAGAACAGGATCGCCCACTTGTCGCCGATCCACTCGTGAAAATGCAGCGTGCCTTCGGTGCTTTCGGCGGTAAAGTCCGGGGCTTCGTCGCCAATACGGATGGTCATGTTCGTTCTCCTGACTGTTGGGTCTTAGGGAAGCCGTCGCTATTCTAACGGCCTTCATGATCTGCGTTGAACCTGTCAACGCGGATCAGTATAGGAGACGCTCGAAGACATGCCGGTTACCGCCAACCCTGAATTGCGGACCAGCCCGTAAACCGCTACACGAGCAGGCTTGCTCCCACAGGGATTGCATTTAACTGACGGGCATTCGGGCAGTCAGTTGCGCTTATTGTGGTTCCGTCACTGCGACTTGAGCCGGTTGCCGATCAAGCCCCATGAACGGCGCCTTGGCCCACACGACCTTGCCCCCGACTACCGTCATCAGCACTTCATTGCGGGCCAGTTCTGCCTCGGGCACCTGCATGAAGTTCTTGTCGAGAACGATCAGGTCGGCGAACTTGCCCACTTCAATCGAGCCGACCACAGCGTCCAGGTTCAGTTGCTCGGCGGCGTTGATCGTGATGGTGCGCAGCACGTCCGCGCGCGACAGTGCCGGATCGGCATTCAGTCTGCCGGCGTACTGGGGACCGTAGCTGTGCGGGTTCAGCGGATCGCCCGAGCGAGTGACACCAATCTTCAACGCGAGAAACTCGTCGAGCGGGTCGACGGGCCAGTCGCTGCCATACGCCACGCGGCCGCCGGCAAGGGCGATGCTGCCTGACGGCTCCATTCGGGCAAACCGCTGAGCCCCCAGGTGATCGCTGGTGCCGTCGACCGTAGACGGCGCCTGCTGCGCCC
Organism: Pseudomonas sp. IT-P294; assembly: GCF_949767865.1. Classification (NCBI taxonomy): domain Bacteria; kingdom Pseudomonadati; phylum Pseudomonadota; class Gammaproteobacteria; order Pseudomonadales; family Pseudomonadaceae; genus Pseudomonas; species Pseudomonas sp. IT-P294. The sequence goes on from NZ_CATKQW010000011.1 coordinate 25,715, forward strand.
ACTGGAAGGACATGTTGGCGGTCACGTCGAGGGCCTTGAAACGGGGATAGTCGGCCGGATCCACGGATTCGTTGTGCGTGATGGTCGGGCGAAAAGCATTGCCCGGCAGTTGCTGGCGCACGTATTCGATGCCATCCAGTGACTCACGCACTGCGCGGTCGCCCGTGGCGTGCAGATGCGGATCGAGACCGGCCTGCACCGCTTGCAACAGAAGCGGCTTGAGCACTTGCGGGGGGAAATACAGCTCACCGACGTTCTTGCCGGGCGTCCACTTTGGCGCTTTCTCGGTGCCGGCATTGCGCAGGTACGGCGTCAACATCGCCCCCGTGTCCGCCGGCGCATTGATGATGCCGTCCATGAACAATTTGACGTGACGCATGCTGACGCCCGGCGCCGGTTGCGCTTGGCCCTGATCGTAAGTGGTGGCCAACGCCTTGGCCTCGGCAATGGTTTTCGCCGGGTCTGCCGCAGCCGCGGCCGGGTCCAGTTTGATCGCCAGCAAGGCCCGGGCAGTCAGCTCGCCCGACTGTTGCAGACGGGTGAACGCTTTGCCGTTTTCCGGCCCGGACAAGGCATCGAAGAAACTGGTGATGCCTTGCTGGCGCATCGCGTCGAGCGCCGCGCGGGTCTGCGTGAGTTTTTCTGCATCGGTGGCGGGCGGCACTACAGCGGCCATGGCATCGGCCGCACCGTCCTCGCAGATGCCGTTGGGGTTGCCGGCGTTGTCGCGCACGTATTTGCCATCGCTCGGATTGGCCGTGTGCTTGTTGATACCGGCCACTTCCAGGCCTCGGGAGTTGGTCAGCACGGTATGGAAGTCGGTGGAGCGCACCTGAATCGGACGTTTGGTCTTCAGCGCATCCAGTGTCGACTTGTCCGGATCGCCGTCGAGTCCGTCCATGCCCATGCGATCCCAGCTGCCGACTTCAAGCCAGACATCGGGGCCCTTGTTCTTGTCGGCATCCAGGCACGCCTGGATGGTTTCCTGAAACGCCTTGCGCGTCATTGTCTGGTATTTCAGGTCGCACAAGGTCATGGCGCGGCCGCCGTCCCCCGGGTGCATATGCGCGTCGATGAAGCCGGGCATCAGCATGCGCCCAGCCAGATCGATCAGCTGAGTGTGCTGGCCGATGTACGAGGTAACCCCTTCGTCGCTGCCGACATAGACGATCTTCCCACCCTTCACGGCAATCGCCTGCTGCACTGAATTCTGGCCATCGACGGTATAGACATAGCCGTTGTGCATCACCCTGTCAGCGGGCGCCAAGCCCGGTGTCTGACACCCCACCAGTGCCACGCAGGACACTGCCGTAGTCGTCGCAATCGCGATAAACTGCCTGGAAATTTTCAACTGCCTCACCCCTGTTCTTATCGTTTTCGAAGTGGCCCGGACAGACTGCCGCGCAAGCCCCTGATATTCAGGGCATACCCTATAGATCGCGGCCTCTGAATGGACCTCTGCAAATGAGGAGGGGTAAGGCAAATAGCCCAGCGACATCAACAACTCCGTGGGAGCGGGCTTGCCCGCGATGGCGGTGTATCAGGCAAGATTGACGTCGACTGACGCGCCGTTATCGCGAGCAGGCTCGCTCTCACAGGGGATTTGCATTTCAACTGGCGAGATATACGCAATTAATCGCGGCGCGTGGCATCGCGCAGGACGGAACCCAGTTCCACCTTGCTCTTCACGCCAAGCTGCAAGTAGCAATTGCGCAGGTAGGTGCGCACCGTCGCAGGGCTCAAGGCAAGCATCCTGGCAATCTCTTTGTAGGAATGTCCCGCCGCGAACAGCATCGCTGCTGTGCGCTCCCGCGGCGCCAGCACCGCCCCGCGCGACTGTGCTTCGAGCGACAGGATGACGTGCTCGGCGTTGGGACTCAGCGTCAGCGTGCAACGGCCCAGGCGCATTACGCAGGGCGCTTTGTGCAGCTGTGCGATCACCTCAGCCGGCAACATTGAACCGCTCCACCCAGGCAACTCACGCTGAATGGCGACACATAGGCTGGCGCCCACGTACAACAGGCTGCCGTCCATGCGTGCCACGCCAAAGTCGGTCGCGCCGTTGCCGGTGTCGATGCGAATCATGTCCTGCACCTGAAACCGCCACAGCTGCAACAGGTGGTCGCAGAAAGCCGCAAACAAACCGGCCTCGCTGTCGTTGAACGCTGGAGCACCCACGCCACGGTAGAGACAGACGAAGAACATCAAGCCGCTTTCCGGCAGCTCGAAGGTAATGCACATCGGGTGGTAGAGGTCGTGGCGCCGCGCGAACGCGTCCACCTCTGCATCCGGGTCGGTGAAGCCGCTGTCGCGCACGACCGCTCCAGGCTGACTCAAGGTGTCATGGGAGAATTTGTCGCTGCCCGCACTTTTGTGCCATTCGGCGGCAAACGATGCAGGCAGGTTGATACGCCCGTGCATCCAGCTCTTGGGGGGAGCATTGGCACCTGAGGCGGACATCTCGCCCCACCACGCCGAAGCGAACGGCACCAGCTCGCGAAACGCTTGCAGGCCGTCTGCGATGAACTGTGACGAGCCGCGATCCCGCGCCAGCCGCCCCAGGTGCAGCACACACAGATTGAACGCGTTGAGCGTGGCCATCGACGCCTGTGTGCCGACCTCTTCTCCCTCCTCCATCGTGCCGATCCTGTTCGCTGTACGACGTATTTTTCCGACGATGCCATAGGGGCCACCGCAGCGCCATTGGCATTTTTCAAGCCTCCTATTCATACGCAATCCGGCAACAGTGTTTGTCCAGCTGGACGCTGTTTGAGGAAGGGCTGAACACCTAGCATTGTCACTAACCCGGTACACCGATGACGCAAGGCGCCACTGGCCCGTCGGGTCAACCCAAGACGAAACGGAGAATCAAATGAAAATCCTTAAAGTAGCGCTGTTCCTGGCGCTGGGCGGTTTAGGCACACAGGCCTTTGCAGACAGCGGCCACTCAACGACCGGAGCCGACAAAACACCGGTTGAAAGCTACGTGTATGGCACGTCGCTGGACATCAAGAAAATCATCGCGATCTCAGACATTCCCAACGAATGCGCACCGGTTGCGGCGCAGATGACTTATGAAGACTCTCACGGTCAACGTCACATCCTTCAGTACCAAGTGATGGGCACCGGATGTTCAAATGGTTGAATACAGTCAGGATGATGGAGGGTCGACACTCCATGCCTGCGCTGTCAGTGAAGTTGGTTTTTTTTCGCCGATCCGACGATTTTTTCGTCGCTGGCCAACACGTCCGGGATGGAATGTTTAAGAAACTCCACCCAGGTCTTTATTTTTGCATCCACGAACTTTCGTGACGGGTAGATCGCATACAGATTCAGCTCTTCCAGATGGTGTTCGGGCAACACACGCATCAACGTGCCCGCTCTCAGGCCATCGACCGCAGAAGCAATAGGCTGAATGCCGATGCCCATGCCATTGGCAATCGCCACGCTCATGCCGTCGGCAGTGTTGATGTGAAACGGTGACGACGAAACGTTAACGGTCTCCACGCCTTCGGGCCCTTCCAGTACCCAGCTTTCAACCGGCATCACCGTGTTGACGATTTTCAAACAGTCATGGGCGGCCAGCGCCTTTGGTGTGTCAGGGTATCCGCGCTTCCTCAAGTACGCCGGCGACGCGCAGAGAATGCTGTACGTAATGCCGAGCCGCTGCGCGACAAAACCTGAATCGGGCAGGTCCCGGGCCAACACAATCGACATGTCATAGCCCTCCTCCAGCAAATCCGGCAGGCGATTTGTCAGCGTCAGATCAAACGTCACAGACGGATGTGTCTCTCTGTATTTGGCAATCGCATCGATCACGTAGTGATTGCCCACCGCTGACATCGCGTGGATTTTCAGCCGCCCCAAAGGCAGGGTATGCGCCGTGCCCGCTTCCTGCTCCGCGTCACGAATCTCTTCCAGAATCTTCTCGCAGCGTTGCAAATAACGCAGGCCTGCTTCGGTCAACGCAAGGCGTCGGGTTGTGCGGTTGATCAGCCGTGTCTGCAGCCTGGCTTCCAGGCTGGAGACCGCTTTGGAAACGTTGGTCGTGGTGGTGTCCAACACCTCAGCCGCTGCCGTAAAACTGCCACTTTGGGCCACCGCAACGAAAAAGCGCATGGTCTGGAAAACGTCCATCGTTTTCACCTCGGGAAAAAGAAAGAAACGGGGCGGCCTGTGGCAGGCCGCCCCCGGGTCATGGGCTATTTCTTGCGGGGAATAAAGCCAGGCACACCGGTTTCCACCACCGAGTTGAATCGGATACGGGTCGTAATGTCCTGCTGGATTTCAGCCATGGCCCGTTGTGGCAGCGTCGAAATATCAATGTTTTCCCGAATATGACTCGGTGTAGCAGACGTGGTCAGAAAAGCGACTCCTCGTTGCACAGACCAGGCCAGCGCCACTTGCGCCGGGGTCTTCTGCACACGCGTGGCAATCTGGGTAATCACCGGATCTTCCAGCACATTGGGCTGCATGCCGTGACCCAGTGGCGCGAACGCCAGGACGATGATCCCGTGTTGTTTGCAGTATTCCAGCAGCTCCCATTCAGGCAGATAAGGGTGAGATTCGACCTGCACCACCGCTGGCTTTATCCGCGCCACGGCGACAATTTCCCGCAGCTTTTCAAGCGTGATGTCCGACAAGCCGATCGCCCCGCAGCGGCCTTCGTCCACCAGACGTTCCAGCGCCCTCCAGGTCTCGATCAGCGTGACGCCGTTGTCATAGATCACGTGCCCCTCTTCATCCCTCGGGTCCTGGTTGTCGCCAGGTTGAAAGGCAAAGGGCGTATGAATCAGGTAGCAGTCGATGTAATCGACCTGAAGACGCCAGCAACTGGCCTCGAACGCCGGCAGGACACGCTCGGGACGGTGGTTGGTGTTCCACAGTTTGGTGGTGATGAACAGGTCTTCGCGGCGGATCTTTCCTTCATCGAGGACTTCCTTGAACGCAACGCCGATCTGTTCTTCATTGCGATAGCGCTCGGCGCAATCGAAATGACGAAAGCCGGCCTCCAGCGCGGCCTTGACCGCTTGCGTGGTGACGCTGAGGTCGCGAAACAGGGTGCCGAAGCCTACGGCCGGCATTGCACTGGAGCCGTTGTTCAACGGGAATTTGGTGTCACGCAGATCATCGTAAAATGATTCGTACATCTCTCTTACTCCAAAAAGTCCGGGGTTATTGATACGAAGGCTTCGGTTCATCGCGACTGGCAACGCGTTGCTCGAACGCACCGACGGAATTGCCGCCGAGCGCTACGTAGAGCTGCACCGTGTCGAGGTATTGCGCGGTTTTCACTTTGATTTGACCCAGCAGTGCCTGTTCATAAGCGCGCTCCGCTTCCAACACCTGGAGAATGCTGTTCTCGCCCTGTGCGTAGGCTTGCTGGTTCAACTGAAAACTGCTTTCGGCCGCGCGCAACGCGTCTGCCTGCGCCAGGTTTTCCTCGGCGTCATGGTTGATGGCCTGCAACGAGTCAGCGACCTGGCCGAACGACTGAATGACCGTCTGCTGGTAGCCGGCGAGCGTCGCCTTGTAGCCGTCGACGGCTGCCTGACGTTCTGCCTTGAGCGTTCCACCATCGAAGAGCGGCCCCGCGATCCCGGCCGCAAAGCCCCAGAGCGCCGCGCCGCCATTGCCCGAAGCGGCCTGTACCAGCGACGCCGACAGCGTGACATGGGGATAGAGATTGGCGGTCGCAACGCCCACTGCCGCGCTGGCCATGTGCAATTCGGCTTCAGCTTGCAATACGTCCGGCCGACCGTGGGCCATTTCCGAAGGCACGTTGACGGGCACGTTGGCCGGCAACACGAACTCGGCAAAATCGAAGTCCGGCGCGATCCAGTCGCCAGGGCCTTTGCCGGTGAGAATCGACAGCGCGTGGCGGGCGGCATCGCGCTGCTGAGCGAGCGGTGGCAACAGCGTGCGGTCCTGGGCGAGGCGGGTTTCGGCCAGCGAAACGTCGATCTGCGTGGTGGCGCCGCTGACCTGTGCCCTGCGCACCAGGTCGAGGTTTTTCGTGTCATTGGCCAGCAACTTCTCGACCGCCGCCATCTGCGCGTTGGCCGACGCGACCAGCAACGCCTGGCTCGCGACGTTGCCCGTCAAGGTCAAATAGGCCGCCTCATAACGATGCTTCTGCAGATCGGTAAACGCTTCTTGCTGTTCGACCAGACGTTTGTTGCCGCCGAACACATCGAGGTCGAAGCCAACCCGTGGACCGATCGCATAGAAATTGGTGGTGGCGGGCTCCTTAGCGTTATGCACCCGTTGGCGGCCCGCCTGGCCGCCAAAATCGACTTGCGGGTACAACGCACCTTGCGCCGCGGCCACCGAAGACGACGCTTGGCGGATGGTTGCGTCCGCGGCCACCAGCTCAAGATTGCCTTCGATGGCGCGGCGTACAACCTTGTCGAGCTTCGGCGACTGGAACGCCGTCCACCAGTTGCCGTTGACCTTCTGGCCGAGGGCGATGTGTTGTTCACCCGGCGTGTTGCCACGCGGACCAAGGCGCTGCTCGGCCTGTTGATCGTAGTGCTGCGACTCGCTCGGCGGTTGCATTTGATAGTCAGGGCCGACGGTGCAGGCGGTCAGGAATGCAAGGGCCGCCATCGCGCCGAACGTGGTTCTAAAAGTCTGTCTGTTGATGAAGCGTGCAGAGGATTTCATTGGGCATACTCCACGAAAACTATTGGGCCGAAACCGGCTTGCGAAGAAAGACAACCAGTGGACTCACCACCAGCATCGCCACCATCAAAATCTTGAATTGATCGATCACCGCGATAAAAGCCGCTTGCCCTGTGATCATTTCGTTGAGCCCCGCCAGTGCTTGCAGGGACGTCGGCGCCGGGCGATACGGTGTCAGGTTGCTGGCCAGCGCCAGGTGCATCGCTTGCGTGTTGTTGAAGAAATACAGCTGCACAATCGCCACGCCCAGCGTGCTGCCGTAGACCCGGAACAAATTGAAAATACCGGTGCCTTCCGGACGTAACGCTGGATCGAGCGTGCTGAACGCGACTTTCGTCAGCGACGGCATCAACATGCCGATGCCGATGCCCTGGATCGCCCCCGCCACTGCCACCGGCGACCAGTCCATCAGCGGCGAGTAACCGAGCATCAGCCAGTTGGCGTAAACCACCAGCGCCACGCCCACCGCCACGAAAAACCGCCGGTCAAAGCGCTCGGGGACACGCCCCATCAGCAGAAACGCACCGACCAGTCCGATGCCGCGCGGGATCGTCAGGGACCCGGTGGTGTCCGGCGGATAACCGAGAATCTCGTCGAGCATCGGCGACGTCAGGGCCATGGTCGACAACAGTACAAACCCCACGGCGAAGAAGATCGTCGTCGACAGCACGAAGTTGCGGTCCTGGAACAAGCGCTTGTTGAGGAAATGCACCTTCGTGGTCAACACATGCACAGCGAACAGGTAGAGCCCCAGGGCACAGCCGATGGCCTCCAGCCAGATCTCGGTCGAGGCGAACCAGTCCAGGCGTTCGCCACGGTCGAGCAGCATTTGCAGGCTGATCAAACCCAGCGTGAAGCTGCCAAAGCCAAAGAAGTCGAACGACGGACGCTTCTCAGCCTTTTTCTCGGCCAGCAACAGCGCGATCACCAAGCCGATAAACGCCGACAACGGGACGCTGATGTAGAAGATCAGGCGCCATCCGAAATGCTCGCCAATCAGGCCGCCGATGCTCGGGCCGCTGACGATGCCGAACAGCACGATGGCGGTCCAGGTCGCGCCAAATTTCGCCCGTTTTTCCAGTGCCAACGTCTCCATGGCAATCGCCATCGACAGCGGCGCCAGCACGCCACTCGCCAGGCCCTGGATAATCCGCGCGCCGATGAACTCCAGCGGCGTTGTGGCCTGCGTGGCGAGCAGCAGGCCCAGGACGAAAAAGGCCAGCGCGGTTTGATAAACACGCTTGAGGCCAAAGCGTCCGGCGAGCCATTGCGCAATCGGCAGCGTGATGGCGCTCGCCGCCAGGTACGAGGTGAAGACCCATCCAGCCTGGTCGTCGGTCATCGACATACTGCCCTGAATCAACCTGAGTACGGCGTTGGGAAGTGGCAGGCTCGCCGACTGCATATACGTGGCAAGCAGCGCAGCGAACCTTAACGTTCCCGCACCTTGAGGTCCGGCATGGTTGGCGTTCATCAGAAGTTACCCGCGGTCAACAATGTCTTGAGCGGATGCCACCAAGGCGTGCGAAAGCCGGTATCGACCTTGACCGTGGCGCTGGTGCCCGAGAACAGCGGCAAGGCGGGATCGGTCTCATCGAATTCGAGCCGTACCGGAACACGCTGGACCACCTTGACCCAGTTGCCGGTCGCATTTTCCGGTGGCAGCAAGGCGAAGTCGGAGCCGGCACCCGGGCTCATGCTGGTCACGTGAGCCTTGAAAACGTGATCAGGGTAGGTGTCGATACTGACGGTCGCTTCCTGGCCGGGACGCATATGGGTGACGTCCGTTTCGCGGAAGTTGGCCTCGACCCAAATCTCGTGATCGGACAACAACGCAAAGGCTGGCGCGCCGCTGTTGACGTAGTTGCCTACCTGCAAGTCGTCGACCTTGGCTACCGTGCCGTCGTCCGGCGCATACACCGTCGCGTACGAAAGGTAGAGCTGCGCCTCGTCGAGTTGCGCCTTGGCTTCGCGAACCGTCGGATGGGTGTCGACTTCAATCGTCGGATTGCCGTTCAGCGCAACTACGGTGCTGGCGATCTGTTGCTCAATAGAGGCGATCCGTTGCCGGGCCACTTTAAGGTCGGTGTCGGCACGTTCGTAAATAGCGCGCGAGACGAACTCGGTCGCGACCAGCGCCTTCTTGCGGGCAAATTCGCGCTGATCGAAATCAGCCGACTCTTTGGCCGATTGCAACTCAGCCTGCTGCTGGCGGTAGCTGGCCTTGAGCCCGTCGATGCGCAGACGTGCCACGTTCAACTGTGCTTCGGCGCGATCAACGGCGATCTGCAGCGGTTTCGGATCGATCCGGAACAGCACCTGGCCTTTGTGTACCCGCTGATTGTCCTCGACCGCGATTTCCACCACCTGCCCGGAAATGCGCGCATTGATCGACGCTTTCGCCACTCGGGCGTAAGCGTTATCCGTAGAAATGAAAGCGGCGCCAGCCTGATAGCGGGCGTAGCCCAGCGCGGCGAAGATCACCGGCAAACCGATCATCAGCCACGGTCGCAGTTTCTGTTTGAACGGTTTCTTGATGGGCGCCTGGCCAGGGTTCACGCCTGGGTGCTCGAAGCTCTGTGACGCCGGGATGTCGAACTGTTTAGTCATGATCGAATACACCTTTAACCGGGAAATCAGGCCGGCCAACACTGTGCCGGGCCGGACATCAATAGTTGCTGTGAGGAGTCAAGCCCGAGCACGGACGGGAGGATCGCTCCGCCGCACCTGTTTCGTCGCCGCAACACTCAGTTCGAGCTCCGCTTCAACAAACCGTAAACCAAGGAATTTCTGGTTCCTTAATTTTGTGCGATGGTGTAAGAATATCCCCACACCCACCTTCCATCAAGGATTTTGTACGACATGGCACAAAAAAAGATTAGCGAGGGAAAAGGCCGTGGCCGCCCTCGCGCCTATGACCCGCAAACCGCCCTGCAGCAAGCGCTTGGTGTGTTCTGGAGCACCGGCTATTCAGGCGCCTCGCTGGACAGCATCGCCACCGCAGCCGGGATGAATCGCCCCAGCCTCTACGCGGCATTCGGTGACAAACACGCGCTTTACATAAAGGCGCTTGAGCAATATTGGGAATTTGCCGCCGCGGCGATGCACGAGGCACTGACCGACACCCAGCTGCCGCTACGCGATGCATTGATGCGGTTCTACGAAGGGCAGCTGTCGATCTATTTCTCGGGCGACGGCCAACCGCGCGGCTGCTTTGCGATCGGCACGGCGACCACCGAAGCTGTCGAGGACCCGGAAATTCGTGAGGTGCTTTCAGACCGGCTCAGCAGGCTCGACACCGACCTGGAAGCGCGCCTGCGAACGGCCATCGAGTCCGGCGAACTGAAAAGTGATGTCGACGCCGCCGCCCTCGCCGTCCTCGCCTCCTCCCTGCTGCACAGCATTTCGATCCGCGCACGGGCGGGCAAATCCCGCGAAGAACTGACGGAACTGGCGCGCAATGCGGTCAGCGTGATCTGCGGTGTGCGAGGTTGATCGTGAGTGAAGGACTTGAAGACATTCTGGCCGAACAACTGGCGGTGATTTTTTGTGGGATCAATCCGGGCCTGACCGCTGCCGCTCAAGGGCATCACTTTGCCGGCAGAGGCAATCGTTTCTGGCGCACGCTGCACCTCGCCGGTTTTACACCTGAGGAAGTGCGCCCGGAAAACGATCGGACGATCTTGCAATATCAGTGTGGATTGACGGCCGTGGTTGAGCGGCCGACCGCGCGGGCGGATCAGCTGTCGTTGCACGAATTCACCGCAGCGGCGGCCGATTTCGAACGCAAGATCGAACGCTACGCGCCGCGCTGTGTGGCGTTTCTCGGCAAAGCGGCTTATTGCGCGCTGTCCGGCCAGCGGCAAATCAACTGGGGGCGGCAATCCCAAACTTTTGGCAACGCTTTGGTCTGGGTCCTGCCCAATCCGAGTGGGCGAAATCTCGCGTTCACCCAGGATCAACTGGTGGACGCCTACCGCCAACTCCGCTGTGCGATGAATTAGCCCGGTCTACGAATGGCCACCGCACAAAACTTGCGTTCAGCGGACGTAGGCTAAGCTAAGAGCAGCTTATTGCTCACGATGCTCGCGTCTGCAGGTTTTGGTTTGTTCTGGAGAGCGTCTGCAACAGCTATCTCAGACAGGCCCAACCTATTCACGCAGGATTACGTGATGACCGAGCCCTTCCTCACTTTCGAGCAACTCAAGCGCGCTGCTGCCTCTGGCGAAATCGATACCGTTCTGGTGTGCATGGTCGACATGCAGGGCCGACTGGTCGGCAAGCGATTCCAGGTCGAGTTTTTCATCGACAGCGGACATGAAGAAACCCACTGCTGCAATTACCTGCTGGCCGACGACATCGACATGGAGCCCGTGCCGGGCTACGCCGCCGCCAGTTGGAGCAAAGGCTACGGCGACTTCGTGCTCAAGCCCGACATGGCCACGTTGCGCCGAGTGCCCTGGCTCGAATGCACGGCATTGGTGCTGTGCGATGTGCTCGATCATCACCATCGAAAGGACTTGCCCCACAGCCCGAGGGCCATCCTGAAAAAGCAGATCGAGCGTCTGCGCGAACGCGGCTACACCGGCATGTTCGCCTCGGAACTTGAGTTCTACCTGTTCGACGAGAGCTACGAGGCCATCCACAAACGCAACTACCACAAGCCAAAAACCGCCGGCCACTACATCGAGGATTACAACATCCTCCAGACCACCCGCGAAGAGCCGGTGCTGCGGGCGATTCGCAAGCATCTGCAAGCCTGCGGCATCCCCGTGGAGAACTCCAAGGGTGAATGGGGGCCGGGGCAGGAAGAGATCAACATTCGCTACGCCGATGCGCTGACGATGGCCGACCACCACGTCATCATCAAACACGCCTGCAAGGAGATTGCGCAACTGCAAGGCAAGGCGATCACGTTCATGGCCAAGTGGCGTTATGACGCCGCCGGTTCCAGCAGCCATATCCACAATTCACTGTGGGACAAGAACGGCAAGAAGCCGCTGTTCTTCGACGCCAAGGCTGAGTTCGGCATGTCGAAACTGATGCGCGCCTGGGTGGCCGGGCAGCTCAAATATGCCAACGACATAACCTGTTTTCTCGCGCCGTACATCAATTCCTATAAGCGCTTCCAGGCCGGCACCTTTGCGCCGACTCGGGCGGTCTGGAGCCGCGACAACCGCACCGCAGGCTTTCGCCTGTGCGCAGAAAGCAGCAAGTCCATCCGCATTGAATGCCGCATCGGTGGCGCCGACCTCAACCCTTACCTGGCTTTCGCCGCGTTAATCGCTGCGGGCCTGGCCGGCATCGACGAGAAGCTCAACCTCGCGCCGCCCTTTGAAGGCGATGCCTACGTCGACGAACACTTGCCTGAAGTGTCGAAGACCTTGCGCGAAGCCTGCACCGCGCTCAAGGGCTCGACGATGTTGCGCGAAGCGTTCGGCGATGAAGTGATCGACCACTACGTGCACACCGCCGAATGGGAGCAGAAGGAATACGACCGGCGCATCACCGACTGGGAATTGCAGCGCGGCTTCGAGCGCTATTGAGGCGATCATGACTTCGATGATTCAACTCATCTCACCGGTCGATGGCCGGGTCTATGCCGAGCGCCATTGCGCCGATGCCGTACAGATCGAGCAGGCGCTGACGGCTGCCGCAGCCGCCCAGGTGCAATGGAAACGCAGACCACTGAGCGAACGCGCCGCTTTTTGCAGTCCTGCGGTGGACGCGATGCTGGCCATGAAGGACGAAATCGTCCCGGAACTGGCCTGGCAGATGGGCCGCCCGGTGCGCTATGGCGCGGGAGAACTGCGCGGTTTCGAAGAACGCGCCCGGCACATGATCGCCATCGCGCCCAAAGCCCTGGCAACAATAGAGCCCACGCCGATTGCGGGGTTTCGCCGCTATATCAAACGTGAACCGCTGGGTACGGTGCTTGTCGTCGCACCCTGGAATTACCCCTATCTGACGGCGGTGAACACGATCATTCCGGCTCTGATGGCCGGCAACAGCGTCATCCTCAAACACGCCTCGCAAACGCTGCTGGTGGGCGAACGGTTCGCCGAAGCGTTTCGCCGCGCCAATCTGCCGGAAGGCCTGTTCCACAATTTGCTGCTCGATCATCAGCAGACCGCGTCGATGATTGCCTCTGGCCGCGTGCAGCATGTGAACTTCACCGGTTCGGTCGCCGCCGGCAAGGCCATGGAAACCGCCGCCACGGGACGCTTCCTCGGCATCGGCCTGGAACTCGGCGGCAAAGACCCGGCCTACGTTCGCGCAGACGCCAACCTTGAACACGCGGTAGAAAACCTGGTGGACGGCAGCTTCTTCAACTCCGGGCAAAGCTGCTGCGCCGTTGAACGCATCTATGTTGATAAGAAAATCTACCCGGCCTTTGTCGAGCGATTCGTCGCGCTGACCAATCAATACGTGCTGGGCAATCCACTCGATGAAGCCACCACCCTCGGCCCGCTGGTGAACCCGGGCGCTGCAGAATTCGTCCGTGGCCAGATAGCCGAGGCGCTGTCAAAAGGCGCCAAGGCCCTGATCGATCCGAAAGCCTTCCCCCTTGATGCGCCGGGCAGCGCCTACCTCGCGCCGCAGGTATTGGTCGACGTCAGCCATGACATGTCGGTCATGCGCGAGGAAAGCTTCGGCCCAGTGGTCGGCATCATGCCGGTGGCCAGCGACGACGAAGCCATTGCCTTGATGAACGACAGTGAATTCGGCCTCAGCGCGTCCATCTGGACCCAGGACCTCGCCGCGGCGGAACACTTGGGCAACCAAATCGACACCGGCACTGTGTTCATGAACCGCTGCGATTACCTGGACCCGGCCCTGGCCTGGACCGGGGTGAAGCACAGCGGGCGCGGGGTCACGCTGTCATCCCTGGGCTACGAACACCTGACCCGAGCGAAATCCTTCCATCTTCGCCACGAGACCTGAGCCATGAGCCTGACCGGAAACTGGAACTACCCCACGAGCATTCGTTTCGGCGTCGGCCGCATCGCCGAACTGGCCGAGGTCTGTCGCAGCCAGGGTATCCAGCGACCGTTGCTGGTCACCGACAGCGGCCTGGCGCGCGCCCCGATCACCATCGCGGCAGTGGACGCCTTGCGCGCGGCCGGGCTGGGTGTCGCGCTGTTTTGCGACCTCAAGCCCAATCCCGTCGAAGCCAACCTCGCCGGCGGACTCGATGCCTGGCGCGCAGGCAAACACGATGGCGTGGTCGCGTTCGGCGGAGGCAGCGGCCTGGACATGGGCAAACTCATCGCCTTCATGAGCGGCCAGACCCGGCCGGTCTGGGATTTCGAAGACATCGGCGACTACTGGACCCGCGCCGACGACAGTCGGATCGCCCCGGTCATCGCCGTACCAACGACGGCGGGCACCGGTTCGGAAGTGGGCCGTGCGGCGGTGATCATCGACGAGCAAACCCACACCAAACGCATCATCTTCCACCCGAAAATGATGCCACGCGTGGTCATCAGCGACCCGGCCCTGACCGTCGGCATGCCGGCAAAAGTCACCGCCGGCACAGGCATGGATGCGTTGGCGCATTGCCTGGAATCCTACTGTGCCCCCGGTTTTCATCCGATGGCCGACGGCATCGCGGTGGAAGGCATGCGCATGGTCGCCAATGCCCTGGTGCGGGCGGTGCATACGCCGTCCGACCTTGATGCACGTGCGCAAATGCTCGCCGCGGCGGCAATGGGCGCCACCGCTTTCCAGAAAGGCCTGGGCGGGATGCACGCCCTCTCGCATCCGGTGGGCGCGCTGTATGACACCCATCACGGCATGACCAACGCCACGTTCATGCCCTATGTCTTGCAGTTCAATCGTCCCGCCATCGAAGAACGCATCACGCGCCTGGCGGCTTACTTGCGATTGCCCTCGCCCGGCTTCGACAGCTTCCTGGCCTTCCTCCTCAAACTGCGCAAGGACATCGGCGTGCCGCACACGTTGATAGAACTGGGCGTGGATGATCGGCAGGCCGATTTGATCGCCGACATGGCGATTGTCGATCCGTCTGCCAGTGGCAACCCGCTGCCATTGACACGGGCCGGTGCCGCACAGATTTTCGACGCGGCGTATCACGGTCGTCTCTAGAGCCGTTGCCGCGCGGACAGCGTTGCAAAAAGGAGCAGTACGACAAGGGGTTGAAGACCAAGCCATCCGGGACCCCGGATGGATGCGTATCAAAACCTGAAGGGGCACACGACATGAAGCCAGCAAGCCCGCACGACGATGACGTCAAGGTGCTGCACAGCATGGGCTATGCCCAGCAGCTCTCGCGACGCATGGGCGTTTTCTCCAACTTTGCCATTTCCTTTTCGATCATCTGCATCCTCTCGGGTGGCATCAACTCACTCGCCCAGGGCACCTCGGGCGCGGGCGGCGCGTCCATCGGTATCGGCTGGCCGATCGGTTGCCTGATCTCCGGGGTCTTCGCCATGGCCATGGCGCAGATTTCCTCCGCCTACCCCACCGCTGGCGGCCTCTATCACTGGGGCTCGATTCTCGGTAACCGCTTCACCGGCTGGCTGACGGCCTGGTTCAACCTGCTGGGCCTGATCACCGTGCTTGGCGCGATCAACGTCGGGACGTATTACTTCTTTTTCGGCGCCTTCGGACCGGCATTGGGCATGGAAGACACCATCACGACACGGGTGATTTTCCTGGCGATCCTCACGGGCCTCCAGGCCTTGTGCAATCACCTGGGGATTGGCCTGACCGCCAAGCTCACCGACTTCTCGGGGTATCTGATCTTCGCCACCGCGCTCGCGCTGACCATCGTCTGCCTGATATCGGCGCCCAGTTATGAGTTCGCCCGGTTATGGACCTTCAGCAACTATTCCGGCGAAGCGGGCGGCAACGTCTGGCCGCAGGTCTCGAACAGCTGGGTGTTCATGCTCGGCCTGCTGTTGCCGATCTACACCATCACCGGCTATGACGCCTCCGCGCACACCTCGGAAGAGACACACAACGCGACCTTGTCGGTGCCACGCGGCATGGTCACTTCAGTGGTCTGGTCGCTGCTGTTCGGCTGGCTCATGCTCTGCTCGTTTGTCCTGATGCTGCCGAGCATGGACGAGGCCGCCAAGCACGGCTGGACCGTGTTTTTCTGGGCGATGGACACCCAAGTCAACCCGACCGTAAAAACGGCGCTGTACGTGGCCATTTTCATTTCACAAGTGCTCTGCGGACTGGCGACCGTCACCTCGGTCTCACGCATGATCTTCGCGTTCTCCCGTGACGGCGGCCTGCCCTTCTCCAAGGCACTTTCCTCCGTTTCGCCAACCCTTCGCAGCCCGGTGGCGGCGATCTGGACCGGCGCCACGCTCGCGGTATTGTTCGACTGGGGATCGTCGGTGATATCGATCGGTGAAACGCCGGTCTACACCATCGTCGTGTCCTGCACGGTGATCTTCCTGTTCTTCTCCTTCATCATCCCCATCGTGCTCGGCCTGTTCACCTACGGCACCTCGAAGTGGCCCACCATGGGGCCATGGAACATGGGGCGATTCTGGTACACGGTGTTCGCCCTGCTCTCGGTCCTCTCGATGGTGATCATCTTCGTCATCGGCATCCAGCCACCCAACGAATGGGCGCTGTACATTACCATCGGCTTCCTGGTGCTGACCGCCATCGTCTGGTTCGGCTTCGAAGCCCGTCGCTTCCAGGGACCGCCAAAGGGCGATTTGATCGTCAGGCGCCAGGCGGAAATTGTCGCGGAGGAAGAGGCGCTGAACAGACGCGCTGGAAACTGATACTGGCGCCATAAAAAACGGGGCGCTGAGCGCCCCGTTTTTATGAAAGCAGATAGATCGAAGGATAAGAAACCTGTGGCGAGGGACAGCGGTTACGCAGGTGGGTCAATCCTGTCCAGCACCCGGTTTGCCGTGATAGCCCATGAAGCACTAGAAGATCGACAGCGGGTAGGAAATGATCAACCGGTTCTCGTTGAAGCTGTTGGTGTTTCCGTAATCCCGGCGCACCGTCGCATTGCGCCAGCGTACGTACAACGATTTGAAGCTGCCACTCTGCACCACGTAGCCGACTTCCGATTCCCGACCGGCCTCCTTGCCATCGGTCACACTGCCGGTATGAGCATGAGTGCCCTTGATATAGCGATTCATGAGCGTAAGCCCGGGCACGCCCAGCGCGGCGAAATCATAGTCATGCCGTACTTGCCAGGACCGCTCACCGGCGTTGTCGTAGCTTGACCCATAGCTGTCATTGGCGACCGTGGCACCACTGGCGCCCGCCACCCTCTGCCAGGCACTGTCTCCCGTCAGTCGTTGCAGTCCCACATAAAACACATTGGCGCCTGCCTTGAGCGAGAACAGGCCCGACATCGTGCGATTGTCCTGATTCCCGGCCCGTGCCGAGCCGTCTTCTTGCCCATTGAAATACACGAGATTGGCACCCAGAACGACACCGCCAACGGGTTGAGAGTGAATGAGCTGGAAGAATTGTTGATGGTAGATATCTTCGAGTTGGGCATACCAGGCACCGACCATCGTGCGTTTTTCATTGAATCCGTATTCCGCCCCGACAAAATTGAAATGGTCCGACTCGATGCTGTTCTTGCCATGGAGCGATACGCCCACGCCGTTTTGCGACAGCTTTTCCATGCTGGCATCGTTGCGCTGACTGTTGCCCTGAAACTGTCCCGCATACAAGGTCATGTTCGGGATGTCCTTTGAGGTGAGCTGAGCGCCTTCCAGCGTCTGCGGCAGGGACCGGCCATCGTCGGCACGCAAGATGGGCAGCACAGGCATCCACTCCCCCACCTTCAACTCAGTGCTTGAAAAGCGCGCCTTGCCAGCAATCGCCAGGCGGCCGAAATCATCAGCAGGTCGATTACCATCATGAGTGGGTAGCAGTTGGGTGCCATAGGTGCCACGCCCCCCATCCAGCTTGAGCGCATACATGCCAAGCGCATCCACCCCGAATCCCACAGTTCCGGCAGTAAAGCCGGAGCGGGCATCGAGGATGAAGCTCTGAGTCCATTCGACCGCGGCTCCCCTTTTGGTTGGACCTGGAAGTGCCTTGGACGCGCCGTTGTCGACAAAATCTCGACTCATGTAAAAGTTGCGCAAGGTAAGCCCAACCTTTGCATCGTCGACAAACCCTTCGGCATAAGCCGTGGGCAGCAGGCAGATAGTGCTCAATGCTGCAACCAGACTGGAGCGGGAGACCTCGATTAACGTGCGTTTCATTGTTGTTCTCGTTTTTCAGGCATGAGTTTGCCCATCCCGGCGACTGGCGCCGGGAGGCGTCAACTACAGGGCGTCAGGAGTGTGTGTGCAGGGGCGAGTGTTGAGCGTTGCCGCGTCGCGTTGCAGAAACTCTTGCGAGCAGGCAGGTGAACAAGACCGATGCAAGCGATGCACCTACCCAGAACTGAGAGAGGGTATGAAAGTCGTAGAGTTTGGTGCCTGAGGCTGTGAGGGTGGTGCTGTGTTGAATGATGATTCCGGTCAGCATTTCACCGGCGGCGGCACCGGTGTAACTGACGATACCAATCATGCCCAACGCTGCGCCTGCGGCTGCCTTGCCCGCAATGTCCACCGCCATCAACCCTCCGAGAAAGCACAGCAAGGCGCCGAGTGAACTACCGAAAATCATCATGCCCAGAACGTCCAGCCAGTAATGATCAGCCGGCACGTACAGGATCAGCGCCAGACCTGCAGCGTTCATGAGACCAAGGGCAATGGCCATGCCATGGCGGCGACCCGAGAAAAAGCGGTCGGAGACAAAGCCGCTCAAGCCGGTGCCGACAATCCCGCAGACACTGGTGATCGATATCAGCGTCGAGGCACTCAGGGTGTCGTAGTGCTTGGCGTTCTCGAGAAAGAACACACCCCAGGAGTTGATGGCATAGCGACCGATGTACATCAGGCAGGATGCCAGGGCGAGCAGCCACAGAGCCGGACTCTTGAGCAGCAGCCACTGCGTGGAGGTGACGCTGGACACGCCTTCAGCGGCCTTGAGTTGAGGCTTGGAATTGACCGGCGCAAAACCCTCGCTCTCAGGAGAATCCCGCATGAAGCCGAATACCAGGATGATCCCCAGGATACCCATGGCCGTCGCGAGCCAGTAGCCGTACTGCCAGCCCCAGGAAACCACTACCGCCGCCACGGCGATGTAAGTCAGCGCCTCACCCAGGTTATGAGCGATAGACCAGAAGCCATAGTAAGTGCCGCGCTCGCGATCGCTGTACCACCTGGCCAGCGAGACCACACAAGGCCCCACACCCATCGATTGCGCCCAGCCATTGATACCCCAGGCCAGCGTCAGCACTACGGCGTTGGTGGTCAGCCCCATGCAAACGTTGACCAGCGCACTGAGTGCCAGCCCCAGCATCATGCAGCGACGAACGTTCGCATAGTCGGCCAGAAAGCCGTTGACCAGCTTACCCACCGCATAGGTGAAAAAAAGCGCCGAGCCGATCACGCCGAGTTCGCTGGGACTGAGGATGTCCTGCGACACCAGCGCCGGTTTGACAACGTTGAAGGACAACCGACAGACATAAAACAGGGCATAGCTCAGCGACATCGAGAGCAGGGTTTGCAGACGCAAGCGCTTGAACGCTTTGGAATCCAGTGTGGGGTCCTGCGCACGCGCAGGCGCTGCCTTGAGCAGACTGAGTAGTGATTTCATAGCCGACAGTTCCTATTGTTATTGTGCTTGCTGTACGTGCTTGGTGAGACGGTTGGTTAATTAATCTTCCAGCGATACACCTATCATTGAGGCCACCTGCTCATAGATTCGAGGGGCAGCCACCAAAAGCGAGTTGCCATTGACCAGGCCATCATTGCGCAGGAAATCATTGGCGACGCCACCCGCCTCGCTCACCAGGACCAACCCGGCCAGACAATCCCAGCTATTGATGTGAGTTTCGTAGTAACCGATCAGCCGTCCGGCTGCGACGTAGGCAATCATCAATGCCCCTGATCCATTTCGAATGAAGGTGCCTCCCTGGTCCAGCAACTGTGAAACGAACGGGATGAAATGCTCCTTGCCACGACGATGCGAAGTACCGACGCCCATGACACCGTGCCGGACATCCACCGCACTGTGCACGCAAAGACGCTGATCGTTGACCCAGGCACCCTGCCCGACGAGGGCATGAAACAACTCGTCATGCACCGCGTCGGCGACCGCGCCAAGCCAGGGTTGGCCATCCACCAACAGACCGATGGAGACGCACCAGCTATGTAGCCCGTTGACGAAACAACTTGTGCCGTCGACAGGATCCACGACCCAGATGCAACGGGCATTCAACGCGGCACCGCCGGTTTCTTCGCCCAGAAAACCATCTTCGGGAAAAAGCTCTGCCAGGCGCGTTTTGATGAATGCTTCTACATCCTTATCAACAGCGCTGACCAAATCCTGAAGCTCATCACCCTTGTGACCGACAACAAGTTGATCGCGCTGATGGTATGGCCCCAGAGCCCGTTGCGCCGCCTCTATGGCCAACGCTTTCGCACATGCATAGCGCGCTTGCAGCGCTTGGTCATCCAGGAAACAGGACGCCTGCCGATGTGGCTGCATACCTCTCTACCTCGCTTTTGGAGAGTTTTGCACACGTGTGCAAAACAGGATTAAAAAAAAGTGACAAGGTCACTTCGACGGGTTTCAGGAAAAACGTCACCCTCATAAAACATGAAATAAAATTTCTTTTCAACAATTTTTTAAACTATTTATTCCATTGTGGTGGAACGTTTTGTCAGGGCGACCTGAGCCACCAAAGGTGCGTCGCATCCTTCCAAAGTGGCTCGAACTGCTAAACGCGCCAGCGCATCCGGGTCTTGGCGAATAGTCGTCAAGCCATACGCATCCTGCGCCGCCTGGGGGATATCGTCGAACCCGACGACGGCTACGTCTTGAGGAACGCGAACTTGCTTATGCACTCGCAGAACGTCCAACACGCCCAGCGCCAGCATGTCTGTCGCGCAAAAAATGCCGTCTGGCCTGGCAGCGCTGCTCCACAACGCGAGTGCAGCCCGACGTCCGCCCTCGTAGCCACCCGCACCTTCGTAATGTTCTACGAACGCCTCCATGCCGTTCGCGAGCAGCTCCTGCCGGAACCCCAGAAGGCGTTGCCGAGAGCTGTAATGACTTTCACTTTGACCAATGAATGCCAGACGTTTCGCACCGCTTCGCAACAGTTCTTTCGCCGCAAGACGGCCGCCCTCTACGTGATCACTGGTGACCGCATTGGCGCCACTGACCGAGATGGCGCTGTTGATCATGGTCAGAGGCACTTGCCGGTGCAGATAGCGCTCGACTTGTTCAACCGATGCCGCCGAAGAAGTGAGAATGACGCCCACGACCTGATAGCTAAGCAAGTCATGCATCGAGCGCTCAAGTTGTTCGGGGTCGTTGGCGTTCATCAACAGTGGCATTAGCCCGTGGACATTCAAATGGTGAGTCAATGGCCCCAGCAGGCTCGCCAGAAACGGGTTCTCGAATCCTGCCGTGATCACGCCAACGAAATTGCTGCTGCCCTTGTTCATCGTTCGCGCAATGAAGTTGACCTGATACCCCAATGCCTCAGCGGACCGAAGTACCTTCTCCCGTGTGCGCGCCGATACGCTGGCGCCAGGGGTAAAGGTTCTCGACACCGCAGAACGGGATACGCCTGCATGCAGCGCAACGGCTTCGGCGGTCACAATATCGGGTAACGGCATTTAGAACACTCATCTCGGCTGAGCAACCATTCTGGCAGCGTCAGGTGTCTTCATTCAAATTCAATGACGACCAAACACGCCAGGTTGAACGAAGCCGCTGGCGGGTCAGTGGGAATACCAGAGTTCCTGTCGAGAGTCACTCCCACGCCAGAGCGTGGGAACGATCAACAGCAACGCTTTTTTAAGTGAACAGCATTACACCGGGCGACCAACGTTTTTCAGGGACGAGCACCCACCTCAGCTTCTTGCGCCGTCCACGGTTTGACTTGCTCGCTGAGTGTCAGCCCCAAACCGGGACGTGTGGGGACCAGCATGCGGCCGTCGCGGGTTTCCAGGCGTTCGTTGAAGAGCGGCTCAAGCCATTCGAAGTGTTCGACCCACGGTTCGGTCGGGTACGCCGCCGCCAAGTGAACGTGCAACTCCATCGCAAAGTGCGGAGCCAGCATCAGTCCCGCTTGCTCGGCCATTGCTGCGACCTTCAGGTAAGGGGTGATACCGCCTACTCGTGGTGCATCGGGCATCAGGAAGTCAGCGCCGCGCAGCTTGATGAACTCGGCGTGCTCGGCAACGCTGGTTAGCATTTCACCCGTTGCGATCGGCGTATCGAATTGTTGTGCCAACGCGGCGTGGCCCTCGGCGTCATAGCAGTCCAGCGGTTCTTCAATCCAGATCAGGTTGTACTCTTCGAACTGGCGGCACATGCGCTGGGCCGTCGGGCGATCCCATTGCTGATTGGCATCGACCATCAGAGGGAAGTTGTCGCCCAGGTGCTTGCGCACGGTGCTGACACGCTTGATATCGATGGCACAATCCGGCTGCCCGACTTTGAGTTTGATACCACCAATGCCCTTCTCCCGGGACAGGTCGGTGTTCTTCATCAACTGGTCAAGCGGCGTGTGAAGGAAACCACCCGAGGTGTTGTAGCAGCGTACCGAATCGCGTTGAGCACCGAGCAATCGGGCCAGTGACAAGTTGGCGCGCTTGGCTTTCAAATCCCACAGCGCCACGTCGAAGGCACCGATGGCCTGAGTCGACATGCCGCTGCGGCCTACGGACGCGCCAGCCCAGCACAGCTTGGTCCAAAGCTTGGAAATGTCACTCGGGTTTTCCCCGATCAGCGCCGGAGCGATTTCCTTTGCGTGGGCGAATTGACCCGGCCCGCCTGCACGCTTGGAGTAGCTGAAACCAAGGCCACGGTGACCGTCGATGGTTTCGATTTCCGCGAACAGAATGGCGATCTCGGTCATCGGCTTTTGCCGTCCGGTCAGCACCTTGGCATCGCTGATCGGATTGGCCAGAGGCAGAATTACCGAAGAGACCCGAACCCAGGCAATGCGATCATCGTCGGAGGATTTGATAGGTTCTTGTTGTGCGAGCATGTTGCTCTCCTTAACAGTGATGAGGTCTTGAAAGAGATCAGGTACGGGGATTCGAAAACTGGGGATTCACCGCAACGCCTTCGGCAGGGTTGACCGGTAGATCTTCGAAATCATCAAGTTGCAGGCGCTTGAGTGGCCCGACGATAAACAGGTAGGAAAACGCGCCGAGCAATCCCATGCCCGCGACATACATCAGCGCGACATCGAAGGATCCCAACTGGTTGATCATCACGCCGATGGCGATAGGCGTCACAATGCTGGCGAGGTTGCCGCAGAAGTTGAACATGGCGCCGCTGACGCCCATGGCCCGCGCCGGGGAAACGTCACCGACGATGCACCAGCCCAGGTTGCCGACGCCTTTGGCGAAGAAGGCGACGGACATCACCAGAATGACCAAGGTGATCGACTGGGTGTAGTTGGCGACCATGATGCTGCTGGAGAGCAACAAGCCACAGATGATCGGGGTCTTGCGCGCCGCGGTGAGGCTGAAGCCTTTGCGTAGCATCCAATCCGACCAGACGCCGCCGATCATGCCACCCAGGCACCCGGCGATAGGTGGAATGGCGGCGACCAGACCGACCTTCAGCATGGTCATGCCTTTGGCTTCGATCAGGTAAGTCGGGAACCAGGTCAGGAAAAACCAGGTAATCGACGTCAGGCAAAACTGCCCAAGATAAATACCCGCCATCATCCGGTTGCCGCCGATGGCCTTCATGCGCTTCCAACTGAACGGCGTTTTCACGTCACCGATGGTTGGCAGGCCACCTCCCGCTTCGATGTAGTCGATCTCGGCCTGATTGGCACGCTTGTCTTTGCGTGGCTCCTGAACCATTCGGAACCACATAAAACCAATCAGGATACCGGCGCCACCTGTGACCCAAAACACGTGCTGCCAACCCCAGGTGCTGACCAGCCACACCATCAAGGGCGTGAAAGCTGCGAGGGCAAAATACTGAGCGGACTGGAACACCGCCGTGGCCAAACCACGTTCGTGGCGCGGGAACCACATAACGGTCAAACGGTTATTGGCGGGGAACGCAGGAGCTTCGGCAACACCCATCATGAAACGCAAAACAAACAGCGCGAGAAAGGCCGAGCTGAACAGGTCGACGTAGCCTTGCAGGAAGGTAAAAACCGACCAGATGATAAGGCTCATCCCAAGAACAAGGCGTGACCCGAATCGATCGAGGATGATGCCGCCAGGAAGCTGCATCGATGTGTAAGCCCAGCCGAATGCCGAAAAGGCGATGCCCATGGTCATGGCATCGAAGCCAAGATCTGTGCGCATGCTGGGGGCCGCAATGGACAGCGTTGCCCGGTCAACGTAGTTGAAAACGGTGACGATGAAAATCATCACGAGGATCAGATAGCGGACGTTTGTCTTCGCTACCGCTTGCGTAGGGTTGATCACTATTATTTTCCTTATTGTGAGTACAGCAATGAATCCTTGTGGCCCTTACAGCTCCTGATAGCGGATTGATCGGGCAATGATTGCGCAATCATACAGGTTGCTAAAAAAGGCCCCGTCGATAGAGCCTTTGAGCCGATACTACACTGATTGCGCAATCATTCAACCATGCGTTTGTCGGTAAAACAGATTTTTCAGGTCAGGTACTGGCGCGGTCGATGAGGGTGAAACCTGTGTCGATTCGCACAGGAGGATGACTGGCATTGGGTTGTTCAAAGCGCTCGAGCAGCGCCTCAGCCACTTGCAGGCCAATGTTTTTGCCATCGACGCTGACGGTCGACAACGATGGATAAACTTGTGCCGCGCTGCTCAAATCCCCGAACCCCATGACAGCGAGGTCAGAGGGCACATTCATCCCTCGGCTGGCGGCTTCTGCCAAAACGCCTTGTGCCACGGTGTCAGAGCTGCACACCACGATGTCGGGGCGAACGGGTTGCTCCAACAGCCGTCGTAGCCCTTCCCTGCCGACTTCGAGCGTGGCTGGCGGCGCCAACACTTCCATGGGGACTTCTTCGATGCCGTGGCGCTTCAACTCCGCGATAAGGCTGTTGCAACGGCGCAGCCCGCGAGGGTCACTGATCGTCACCACCGAGAAACGCTTGTAGCCCTTTTTCAACAAATGCCGTGCGGTCTCCTCCCCCACTTTTTCATGAGAGAAACCGACCAGCATATCCAGGGGCGCTTCGCTCAAGTCCCACGCCTCAACGACCGGAATACCCGCCTGAGCAAGGCGTAGCCGACTTGATTCGGTGTGAAGTGTGCCAGTCAAAACAATCCCGTCCGGACGCCGACCAAGAACCGCTTCAAGCAGATTTTCTTCCTGCTCGGCGGAGTAGCCGGTAAGACCCAGCAGGGTTTGGTAGCCCGCTTGGGTCAGGCGGTCCATCAATGATTGCACCGTGTCTGCGAAAATCGAGTTTGCGATAGTCGGCAGGAAAATCGCGACCAAACGGCTTTTATTACTCGCCAATCCCCCGGCCAGCATGTTCGGCACATACCCAGTCTTACGCACGGCTTCACGAACTTTTTCGCGAGTATCCTCGGTAACCAATTCCGGTCGATGCAATGCCCGGGAAACGGTCATCGGCGAAACACCCGCCACCTTGGCAACATCAATCAAGGTCAGGCTGGAACCCTTCTTGGCTGCTGTCACCGATGTGTCGGTGGAGGATGCTATTGATTTCTTTGCCATGAAGATTTCCGAATTTAAAGCTCAGTATCTGAAGCTGAGCGCCAAGCAGTCTGTATGTCAGCCGAATTTACCAAAGACCCACACAACATTCACGATACATGATCCCGCTCACTCGGATGGATCGGTAGCCGATCAGTTAGAAATCCGCGAGGGCATTGACGTCAGTGACGGTCGCAGTGGACCAAGCTGCGAGATCAACCTGATTCCAGGCACAGCAGCGATGACATCTTGAATACGGTTCACCATGCAGAAAAGGAGACGCCCATTAGCCGGCCTACACCCTTGTCGCAGAGAAAGAGGCGCTAAACAGGCGCGCAGGAGCCGAGACTTGCACCAAAAAAATCGGGGCGTCGAGCGCCCCGATTTTATGAAAACAGATAGATCGAAGGATGAGAAACCTGTCGCGAGGGACAGCGATTACGCAGGTGGCTCAATCCTGTCCAGCACCCGGTTCGCCGTGATCTCCGCCACCATGATGCTGTTCGAAATGCCCAGCAGCGCATAGCGCGACTCACCCTCCAAATGATCCACCAACTGATGAACCATCACATCGACCGACGCCAGCGTCTCGACCAGAAAAACCGCCAGGGTTTCGGCAGTGGCTTCTGGGTCAACGGAGAACAGCGTGCTGCGGATTCGCGGGGTGGCTTTGATGTCGGCGTTTGACGGGAAGTGGAAGTCGAGGGCGCGTTCGGCGGCTTCGTGGAATTTCTTTGAATCGGGTACGTATGGGGAGGTTGGGTCGGTGTCTGGTGGGTTTGGCGTTACTTTGAACATGCGCTTGCTTCTCTAATTGAGTGCCAACCCTCTTGCTGCTAAACGTGAGGGAGGCAGCTGTACGCAGGTTAGCAGACCGGGGAAGCTAGCAAAGCCGGCGCGCCCGAAGACGCCCTGCGCACAACCACCATCAAGTGCAAGCATGGGAATACCTGACTGACAACAGCTTGTGCAGCTTGCTTATAACCCCGGGCTGCTAAACCCGATCACTGATGGGCAGTGATACGAATCAAGTTACCGAGAGGCCAAAAAGCGCACAAGCCAGCGGATTCTGGTGCAGCCGTAGGCAACGGCGCAAGGTTTTGTAGCTTTCAGGACGTAACCTTGAGGGCATTTAAACATGCGCCTTCAGAATCTGTTGAAAACAGCCGATGTGCGCTTCCTACAGAAGGTGAATGCTTTAAAAGCTTCCACCGAACCATTGACGTATTTATAAGGGTGACCGACGCGGATGTATGGCGACTTGGTCTCTTGAATTAGCTGGCTATCGGCCAAAAGCAGTCAGTGACGATTGGCATGAACAAATCTTTATGAGTATGTCAGGACAAAAATTTCTCAATGCACTCAAAGAAACTTAGTTGAAGCATGATAAATAATTTTGAGCACAAACGAGATAATAACCAACCAAATCCCCCACATAACTAAAGTGGTGTCTTTTGGATTATATTCATCCACAGAAGCTTTTATAGCTTCTAGCTGAGCCTTCAAATCAGCATCCATCGGCGCGCCAAAATTTGAAAATTTTGCAAGCATCACTTTTTGCAAGTTATATAGCACCCGACGATGAATTAAAATTCGATAAGTCGGTGCTAGCAGAATGAAACCACTCGCAGCACCACAAATATCAGACATTACTTCAATGCTGCTTGCCCATCCAATCATGCTTCAATCACCCCTAACCAAGCTGGATTCAAGCAAAGCACGGTCAATTTCAACATCACACCTTACTGTGACCTTTAAGTTTTGACCTAGCAAACCAAAAACAATCTCACCAAGACTGTCTCCTTTCTGGAATTGCAATCCGTTCTCAACGGCAAGCTGCATCAGTATTTGCACTTGCTCGTGCCCTCCAACTAAATGATTTTTACGCTCTAAAAAGTCACGACTTGTTCGACTGCCACTCGATACATATTCAAGTGTTGCCCGCAGCGTATCCAGAACTGGGCGATTTTCAATGACAAAAATAGTCATGGCATCCCGCTCCGCTGGGGGAAGTACTTCGTCTAACGCTCTTTTTTTTATTTTGTTCATGCTCTGAACTCTTTATAGCGCTAAGGTAGCACACGATTGCAAGCCCTAATTTCAGGAGGGTCTTGCCCAATTAACCATCCTTTACAATCCACATCACAAAGAAGTACATCCCAGCAGCTATTGGGGCCTTCCGAGTAAGTCAAAGCTACGGTCTGCGCTGTTGTTGAACCAAATAGACCAGGTAGCCCATACTCTGCAACAAATAAGCGGCCATTAAGATGTTTTTCATTACTCTGGCGCAGTCCTGTCATATCTTTGGTTCTACAACCTGCTAGTGCTTCAAGCCAAGTCACCGTGGAAACCAATCGTTGCGTATAATTACACTGCGCCATTATTCGATTCCGCTCAATGTTCGCGTCAGGATGAATTGAGTTCGGGGCGCACATATACATCTCCTAATACACTCGATGAAACTTAACGTCGTCACGATAGAAAATTTAATTTTTTATCCAGAATAACGAAATCGCTCATAGCACAGAGCTTAGCCACTGCCAAAGCCGCCAAAATACCTTTTTGGAATAACACTTATAACGCCTTGCAACTTCCTTAGCTGATTATTTAAAAAAGGGGGCGGGTTTATTTTTCTAAACATAAACCCGCCCCCTTTTTACCTTTTTTAATTCAAAGCGCTGGCATCTTCACCTAGGGCCGCAACCTCACTTCCCTACTCCTTCTTGCAAAGCAATACGATAATCGCAGTGAATACCGAAAAAGACAAAATACGGGGGCATCAACTTGTCCGCTTTGCTTGCGAGTCTTTCCAGGGCTTCTACAGTTAATGGTTCCAATGCCACGATCCAGGAGTTGAAGAATGAAAAATTCTAACCCGCAGCTCCCATCCCGCCGCATGCTGCTCAAGCGCGGAGCTGCCCTTTCTGCATTAACGATTACTGGCATTGGAATGGCCGGGTTAACCGTGCCTTCAGTGTCTTTTGCCGCAGCGCTCAGCAAAGAAGAGCGGGATAAAATGACGCCGGATCAGGTCATTGAAAGCCTGAAATCTGGCAACCTGCGTTTCCGTAAAGGCAAAATGCAGCAGCACGACTATTTGGCGCAAAAGCGCGCCAGTCAAGAAGGGCAGTATCCGTCAGCGGTAATTTTAAGCTGTATTGATTCGCGTGCCCCGGCGGAAATCCTTCTAGATGCCGGGATTGGCGAAACGTTTAACTGCCGCGTGGCTGGCAATGTGCAAAACGAAGACATTCTCGGCAGTATGGAATTTGCCTGTGCTCTGGCTGGAGCCAAGGTCGTAGTGGTGATGGGGCATACCTCCTGTGGTGCGGTGAAGGGTGCCATTGCCAATGCCGAGCTTGGAAACCTGACTGGGTTGCTGAGCAAAATCAAACCAGCAGTTGATGAAACGGTATATGCAGGTAAGCGTACGGCTGACAACTATGAATTTGTCGATTCTGTTGCACGCACCAACATCAAGATGACGCTGGCCGATATCCGTAAACACAGCCCTACCCTGAATAAGCTTGAGCAGGATGGGAAAATAAAAATTGTAGGCGCTATCTATAAGCTTGTGGGTGGAGAGGTTGAGTTCTTTAGCTGAAAAAAAGGGGCCAGATTATTTTCCTAAAAAATCTGCCCCCTTTTTTCTCTAAGCTAACGAGTACTCAAAGCTGAGCATAGGCTGCGTCAAAATCACTGAGTGCTTGGTTTACCTTGTATCGAAGCATCAGAGATGCGGAAAGCTTCACCATCGCTTCGAACAGAACATGCCCTGATTGAATTTCACACTGTCCGACGCAACGCCCGGCATACTCGCCCGGTTCGTACGCGTAAACAGTGTAAAAAACTCTGCCAAACTCTCGATTTAACCCCGCTGTTATGCGTGTTACAGAACTATCCGTAGCGTCTAGGTCAGGGAGTGAAAACTCCAAGACGTCATCGAATGGAATGAACATAGCTGAAGCGGACATCACAAATAGACTCGCGATATCCAAAGCTTCCTCAACTTTTTCAAGCTCAGGTGTTGTGTACTCGTGCTCAAGAATATTTCGCATATCAACGATTTTGCGCAACAGTCTTGGCGCCAATAACCCAAGGGCCCTTAGTCGTTCGATCTTCTTCGGCACGTTCCATCTAAGTGAAGGATAGCCAAAAGAGATCAGCAACTGATCAAGCTGGCCGACAATGGCACGTTTCACATTAGTCGTTGCGTTGATAAGAGCCGACAAACCGCCCCGTTCAAAATCGTCCTCCGCCAAGGTCAAAAATTCGATTGGTGAGATTTTCAGCTCCGTCATTCCAAAACTACCACCGCCGGACGCTACTGCACATTTGCTCATATCGAATCCATGAGCGAGGCAAAACTCTTTGATATCCATCTCAAGACCCATCGGATTGACCGCTTATAAGCATATGGTAGAAATTAGTGTATCAGCGTCGACCGCGTGGATGATTCAGCCGATGCTAGTGGACAGCACGGAAGGTATTCGCCGTCCGGAGCTA
Source organism: Pseudomonas sp. IT-P294 (assembly GCF_949767865.1). Classification (NCBI taxonomy): domain Bacteria; kingdom Pseudomonadati; phylum Pseudomonadota; class Gammaproteobacteria; order Pseudomonadales; family Pseudomonadaceae; genus Pseudomonas; species Pseudomonas sp. IT-P294. The sequence goes on from NZ_CATKQW010000011.1 coordinate 55,625, forward strand.
TGCAACCAATCAGCCTCCCGTGGATGCCGGGAGCCCTACCGGCAGCTATCAGCCAGAGGTTGCCGCTCAATAGTGTCTAGTCCTTACACCTGTTTCACCCCATCACCTCCCCCCAACGCCTTAATCAGCGCAACACTCGCCGCCAACTGTTGCGTTCTGCAACTCAAGCACACTGCGCTGGGCTCGCAGCGAAGCGGTCTGCGCCACCACCACATCAAGGTAACCGACCGCGCCTTGTTTGTAGCGGGCCATCGACAGGTTTTCCGTGTACTGCACAGCCTCTGCCGCCGCGTGCTGATCGTCCAGCCGCAGCGATGTCCGGACGGCTTTGCAACAACGCCGATTGCATCCCGGTGGGCACCGATGGCACTAGCATCGTGGTGGTTCGTTATTCAAGGCTGAAGGTCGACGCTAACGTGCCCACCAGCGCGGCGGTCGCATGCTCCAGCAAAGCGCGCTGCACCTGGTTCTGTTTCAGCAGGGATTTAGCCGAGGACAGTAGGAAAAAAGGGACGGACGCAGGAGCAGAGAGATCTACTCCTACAGATATCTGATTAGCCTTACCGCACCCCGACATCCGCGCTTGCCTGGCGGCGCGGCGCGCCGAGCCAGTGGATGGCCAACGCGATCAGCCCAAGCGCAATACCGAAGACCACGATGCCCGACCAGCCGTAGCGGCTCATCAGCCAGCCGCTGATGGTCACGCCCAGCGCACCGCCGAGGAAGGTGGCCGTCATGTACAGGCTGTTAATGCGGCCCTGTGCTTTGGGATCGACTGCAAAGGCGCGGGTCTGGTTGGACACCAGGCCCGACTGCACGCCGATATCGAGAACGATGACGCCGATCACCAGGAAAATAATCGAGGTCTGCGCCCCGGCGAGGAGCAGGAACGCCAGGGTAACGATGCCGATACTGGCCCCGATCACCGTTCGCGAACCCATCCGGTCAGTGGCGCGACCACCCAGTGAAGCGGCAAGCGCACCGGCTGCCCCAATGATGCCGAAGCTGCCTGCCCACGCGCTGCCAAGGTGCCAGGGACCATCGCTCAGGAGCGCAGCGAGATTGACCCAAAAGGCGTTGAAACACGCCCACAACAGCGCCTGGACAATCATTGATTCACGGATCGGCCGATTGTCGCGCACCAATGGCCAGAGCGACGCGAGCAGCTTTGCATAGGACAGGTTAGTGGTGGGCACGCCGCGCGGCAGGAGCATCGCCGCGGCGATAAACACCGGGATCATGAACGCGGCTTCCACGCCGTAGACCGCGCGCCAACCCCAGGCCGCTCCCACCACGCCGCTGATCGTGCGGCCAAGCAGAATGCCAACCATGATGCCGCTGACCACGGTGCCGACCGAGCGCCCGCGTTCTTCCGGCCGCGACATCACCGCCGCGAAGGGGACGAGTTGTTGGGGCACGCAACTGACGACGCCAAGGCCAAAGGACGCCGCAATCAGCGCCCAGATGCCGGGCGCAAACGCCGCCGCGAGACCGAATAAAAAGGCCACCGCGATCTGCCCAAGCACCAGCTTGCGCCGATCAAAACGGTCACCCAGCGGCAACAGAAAAGCGAGCCCGAAGGCGAAGCCGAGCAGTGCTGCGCCGGCGACGAGATCGACCGTCGTCAGGTCGAGCCCCAGGCCCGACGAGATCAACGGCAGGATCGGCTGAGTGGCATAGATGTTGGTGATCACCGCGCCGGCGATGATCGCCATCATGATGATCTTGCCGCGCGACGCTATCGCGGGCGCAGGGGAACTAGCAGATGTATCGGGCTGGCCGCTCACGGCGCTCTCCTTTCAATCTCCCCAGTATGTGCAGCGGGACGCCGCGGGCCGGAGGTTAGGCTTGAACCTTACCGACTCGCATTTATCAAGAGAATCCCATAGGATCGGGAAGCATCCTTCCAGTATTTGGTAGAGTCTGATGAGCCGTCTTGAATCCATGTCCATCCTCATCGCCGTCGTTGATGCGGGCAGTCTGTCGGCGGCAGCGCGTCGCCTCGGCATGCCCCTGACCACCGTCAGCCGCAAGGTGGCAGAACTGGAAGCGCATCTGCACACACGCCTGCTGCATCGGACGACGCGACAGCTTTCGTTAACCGAGGCTGGCGATTCCTACGTGGCGGCCTGCCGACGCATTCTCGAAGAGATTGGCGAAGCCGAACGCGCGGCGACGGGTGAATACGCCAGCCCTAAAGGCGAACTGGTGGTCACCGCCCCGGTCGTGTTTGGGCGCTTGCACGTAGTGCCAGTGGTGGCTGAATTTCTCGCGCACTACCCGGAGATAGACATCAACCTGGTGCTGACCGATCGCGTCGTGCATCTGATGGATGAACACGCCGATGTCGCCGTGCGAATTGGCGAACTGCCCGACAGCAGGCTGATGGCAACGGAAGTCGGAACCGTGCGCCGGGTTGTCTGCGCGAGTCCGGCCTACCTGGCAAGCCATGGCGTGCCGACCACACCGCAAGATCTCGCCGGGCATGACTGCATCACTTTCGAAGTCCTCGCGTCCATGCGCGCCTGGGTGTTTGGCACCGGCAAATCGGAGCAGTCCGTGCCGATGCATTCACGGCTCACCGTCAACGCCGCCGAAGCGGCTATCGCCGCAGCGATTCTTGGGGTGGGCGTGATCCGTGTGCTGTCCTACCAGGTCGCAGACGCAGTACGAAACAAGGAACTGAGCATCGTGCTCGATGAATTTGAATCAGCGCCCTTGCCCATCAACCTTGTGCACAAAGGACAAACGCCGCTGCCGTTGAAGCTACGCGCGTTCTTTGATTTTGTGACGCCGCGGTTGAGGGCTCGCACTTCGCGGGGAATGAGGCAGTGACGACCACGTTCAATGGAGCAGGTGTGCAGGCGCCACGATGCTGGACGCCCCCCCTACCCCGCTGAACAATTCCAGCCGGGCGGCCACGAAGGCATTCCATGCCACCCGATGGGCAAACGTCGGTAGCGAGATGGCTACTCCAGCATCAAAATCCTCCAGCGCTGCGTCCACGATGGCTACTGCACGCTGGTATCGGATCGGCGGTAACCCCGCATACAAAACGGCTTGGACACGCACGGCGACGTTATTGAAACGTTGTTGCAGCGTGTCGGATAGCGAGAGCAGAAAAGCGCTACTCGCCGATTCAATGGCAGCGCCGGAACTCGCTTCGAACACGGGCACCAGGTTGATCACTGTTCCGATGTCACGTTTTACAAAACCATTCGCCAAGGCATACGACAAGCACACGGGAGCCGTCACTCCCAAGGCGATTGTCGCCCTGATCTCATGCGCCTCAGTGATGTCGTGATGGTTGATCAGCAACGTGATGCTGGCGTCCTGGCTTAACACGCCCTCAATGCGGACCACTTCGGCAGACACTGCCAAATCCGCATTCAACACTTCAATCGACCGACCGCTGGAGTCAGTGAGCGTTGCAGCGAGTGTCATCAATTGCGGCCGATCAGCCGCAATCAAAATCAAGTCGTAACCCCGCTGTGCCAGTCGATGGGCGAACGCTGTGCCTATTGCGGTATCTGCGCCGGTTATAACGGCCGTGCCTTTATGAGACATGCGGTTTGCTCCAAAGGCGGGTGCATGGAATACGGTCAGAGTAGAGAGCGCCTTAGTGTGGGTAAAGGCCGTAAAACCATCGTTTTCGGCCTTCGCGCGCGCCTGCCTGACTGATTTACCCGGCACAAAACACTAACCCCCTGGCGAAATCGCGGTTCTGCTTGCAGTCCCGCGATTTTCGCGCATGCTTGCGTTTCGCATGTCAGCAGAATCCATGCCTCAAACCAGCGTTCAACTGGGCGAACGGGAGTCTTTATGCAAAGTGTGGCGTTAATCGTACGGCCCGATTTTCAGGTGATGAGCCTGGCTGCGCTTTCAGCTTTCGAGTTTGCCAACCTGGCTGCGGGTGAAAAACTCTATGACATCAGCGTGCTCTCCGAGCATGGCGGCCTGGTCGCCAGTTCGCTGTTCACGTCGGTCGATACGCAGCAGTTCCACAAGACTGAGTTCGATACCATCTTGATCAGCGGCGCAATGGATCGCAGTTCGGCGTCGAACGGTATTCACTCCTTTCTGATTGAAGCCAATGCCAATTCACGGCGAGTAGGCGCTTTGTGCGTCGGCGCTTTCGCGCTTGCCGAGTCCGGGTTGCTCGATGGGCGTCGCGCCACAGTGCACTGGGCTCGCGCCAAGGAAATGCGCGACAGATTCCCTGCAATCAAGGTCGAAGAAGATCGCATCTTCATCATCGATGGCAAGATCTGGACCTCGGCGGGCATGACCGCTGCGCTCGATTTAACCATCGGTATGGTCGAGAAGGATTACGGTGCCGCGCTGGCCCGGACCGTCTCGCAGCGGCTGGTGCTTTACCATCGCCGTGCGGGTGGGCAGTCCCAGCATTCGGCGATGCTGGAACTGAGTCCGAGCTCCGACCGCATTCAGCAGTCGCTGGATTTCGCTCGAAAAAACCTGCGTCGCGACCTTTCCGTAGAAGACCTGGCGGATGCGGCGTGCCTGAGCCCTCGGCAGTTCAGTCGAAGCTTTCGCGAGCAAACCGGAAGCTCCCCCGCCAAGGCCATCGAAAACCTGCGGCTGGAGGCCGCCCGATTGATGATCGAACAGGGACGTCTAACGCTCGAAGCGGTGGCCTCGGAGACCGGCTTTGGCGACCGCGAACGTATGCGCCGGGCCTTCCTGCGCGTATATGGCCAATCCCCGCAATCGTTGCGCCGGACCTTCGGTTCTAACGCCGACGTATAAGCGTCTATTTTTTCGCATCAGAATAACGGCGGCCATTGGCCGCCGTTATTCATTCTTGGAACGCTACTTTTTGAGCGTGCAGATTATTTAATTTGAAGGTTGAAGTTGCGGTGCAGCTCGGCGACCGGATGTGTAGGCCAGGATCAAGGCCGTTACTGTGCAGAGGGCGCTGACAAAGCCAAGGTTGGTCAACGAGCTGTAATGCAATGTCAGGGAGCCAAGACCCGCACCCAGCGAGAAACCGAGGTACATGAAGGAGGCGTTGAGCGACAACACCACCGGCGCGCTCGCAACGCCAGCCACGCCGACCAGCCTCGTTTGCTGGGCAGGATAAAAAGCCCAGTGCGCCACGCCCCAGGCAGCGATGGCGAGGACAACCGGCACAATTACAAACTGTTTATCGATAAAGTGCGGCGCCAGCGACAGGACGACGAACGCGGTAGTGGATGTCGCCAACGCGGGCAGGATCACTGCGCGCGGACCTTTGCGGTCTACCGTTCGGCCGCTGATGACCAGGCCGATTGCGGCGAAAACACCCCAGCCAAATAGCACGAAGCCTATCGCCGGGCCATTTATCAGGGTGGTGGCCTCCAACAGCGGCGCGAGGTAGGTGTAAGTGGTGTAGCTCGCCATCGCCCACAACGTAGTGATCAGCAGCGTATGCAAAACCGCAGGTTGAGCCGCAGTTGAAATGCGCTGGCGAAGGCTGGCGGTAGCGAGTCCGGTTCCTATCTCGCGTGGAAGGCCTATCAGCAAACCGGCAACGGCCAACGCGGCAATGATCGCGACGCTGCCGAACGTGGCACGCCAACCCATTGCCGCCCCCAGCACGGTGCCCGCCGGAACACCCAGGGCAATGGCGAGCGACAGGCCACCGTTGACGATAGCGATGGCGCGGCCACGCTGTTCTGGCGGCACGACCACGCTGGCCAGTGCGTTCGCACCGGGTACATACACTGCCGCCGCGAGCGCCAGCACCAGTCTCGCGGCCATCAAGGACCAATAGCCACTGGCCATGAAGGCCAGCAGATTGGCCACCGCAAATAACGCCATGGCACCGATCAGCAGCCTGCGCCGGTTCAGGTTCCCGGTCAGCGCCGCCAACACTGGAGAGCTCAGTGCATAGGCCAGCGCAAATACAGTGACCAACTGTCCCGCCGTGGCAACGCTGACGTCAAGATCCTTGGCCATGCCGGGAAGCAGGCCCGCGATCATGAAGCTTTCGGTACCGACGGCAAACGTGCCTAAGGCCAGCCAATATAGCGGCCGGTTGCTTTTGATGAATGGGGTTGCGTTCATGGTATTCCAGCTGTGGAAAGGTGAGTTAAGCCACCCGGGCCTCAATCAAGCCGAGGCTAGTGTCGGATAGTCCGTGTAGCCCACTTCGGCACCGCCGTAGAAAGTGTTGCGGTCGTACGCGTTCAATTCAGCACCGGATTTGAAACGAGCAGCCAGATCCGGGTTGGCAATGAACATGCGCCCGTAAGCGATGGCATCGGCATCCCCGGCAGCAATCGCTTCGCTGCCACTTTGCGCGGTATAGCCTCCCGCCGAGATCACCGGTCCTTTAAAAAGACGGCGGAATAATCGAGCGTTGTTGGCGACATCCAAACTCAGGTCGTCACCCAGGCCTACCGACGAAGCGCGAGGCTCGATCAAGTGCAGATAAGCGATGCCACGCTCGCTCAATGCCTGGATGACATAGCTGAACAGGTCCGTAGGGTTGCTTTCTTTCATGTCATTGAAATTGCCCGACGGCGACAGACGTACACCCACTTTGTCCGCGCCGATGGTGTGGGCGATCGCATCGACCACATTCAGAAGCAGGCGAGCGCGGCCTGCTATCGAACCGCCGTAGGCATCTTCACGCAGGTTGCTGTTGTCCTGAAGAAACTGGTCTAGCAGGTAACCATTGGCACTGTGAATTTCAACCCCATCAAAACCTGCGGCCATCGCATTTTCAGCGGCCTGACGAAAGTCATTGACGATGCCGGGCAGTTCATCGATGTCCAGAGCGCGCGGGGTTTCAAAAGGTACCAGTGAAAAATCGGGCGTGAACGCCTGTCCGTCAACCGGAGCCAATGCAGATGGCGCCACCGGCAACGCGCCCTCGGGGCTATAGGAAGAATGTGAAGTCCGCCCGCCATGCACGATTTGCGCAATGATGCGCCCGCCTTGAGCGTGTACTGCCTTGGTCACTGCGGACCATCCGGCCACTTGCTCGGCCGAGTACAGCCCCGGCATATTCGGATAACCCATGCCCTGCACACTGACACCTGTGGCTTCGGTAATGATTAACGCGGCTGAAGCACGCTGAGCGTAGTACTCGGCGCTCAGGGCTGTGGGTACGCCACCGGCAGCTGAACGCATGCGCGTCAGGGGGGCCATGACGATGCGATGAGGCAGTTGCAGCGAACCCAAGCGCAGGGGGGCATAAAGATTTTCGATGGACATGAGCAAGTACTCCGCAATAACTGAAGTCAAAAAGGGGTAATGAATTGCAGGCCCAGGACTTGGGTTTCACCCAGCGTGGCGGACGAGCCGATTAGCTGAAAATGAGGTTGTTGAAGTCCAGCGACACAAGCAAAGGCTCGGGGATTTTTTGCCCCGCTTCGTCGTAGGCGTAGATACGGCGCTTGGTCGGCATCATCAGCCCCTGTACCTCGCGGTAATCACTGACGTAGTTAGCGCCGGTAGCCCCGCCAAGAATGTCGACGGTGTAATCATGGCGACGCATCAGGCCATCGGGCCCGAAGTGGGTGATCTGCTTGCGGGTATGGCTCTCGATATGATCAGGAAAGGTGACTTCCAGACGCCGCCATACTTCGCCGTTTTCCTTCCATGGCTCGATCTCCCTGGATTCGAAGCCGGGGTAGGTGTAGAGAAAGGGCGACGTCAGGTAGGTCCACAACGCTTCGCTGGCAAAATAGGCCACATGCAGCAGGTCCCAAGGGCTTTCCAGGGTTTGACCAACGAAGGCGTCGGCGGGCTGGTCGCGTTGTTCGACGATGATTCCATCGAGGGTTTGCAGGGTCAGTTGACCCGGTAGGAACACGCTGCGTTGGTTCGGTCCGGCGAAAGGGGTGATGCTCAGGCGCTGGGCCTGGGTCTCGATATCCAATTCTTTATCGAACAGCTGACCCGGCTGCTGCTTGAGGTGCCAGATAGCACCATCGATCGAAACGTTGGCTCGCAGTTTTGCGAAGCTATTCCAGCGATCCAGGCCACCGTGGGCCTCAACGGCGAAAGCGAGTAGATCATTCATCAGGCGTGCTCCGAAAAGAGGTTTTATATCGATGCGCTAGGGTTGCGCCGGACCGGCGACTCAGCGTGCGGCGCGAAGCAACAGTCAGTGATAACTTCTGGCCGAGGCTCATCGTGAGGAGTGCGGAACTTCAACCGCTCTGCGCTGCTCATGGGAAGTATCTTGGGCTGTATAGATTTGGGACATCGGTCGAAAAACCGTCATTTCAAGCCATTGTGCGTTGACCGAAAATGGCGTTTTTTTGGGCGCGTGCCAAAGCCCCGCAGCGACCACAAATGTCGCTGAAACGAGAGGATCGAAAGGGATGGAGACTAACGCCGCTGTGACGCGGCCTCAGGCGGTAAGGCCCTGACAGCTGAATTCCATCCGGTAGACAAACGATGAGCGCAGATAACCGATAAGCGCCTGCAAGGGGGCCGATTCAAAGTGCTCGGCCATCGCCAGAGGACAACTCCAATCACCCTGAATCAGCAGGGTGTGACGGTCGGCGGGATCCAGGGCGAGTGCATAACGAGAGCAGTTCGGTAGTACAGCCATGCTGTCGATAAAACCGCTGATCTGTTGGGCGAGGTCGGACGGGCTTGCGCGCCGCAGCTCAACAACGATGAGGTGACTCGCCTGGATCTGCTGACCAGCGTGTGGCGCGTCGTTATTCTGAAGATGAGTGGTCATCGGTTAGCTCCTGCTGTCTGTTGTCCATGATCGGTATCGGCACCGGACTTCCCCGGCGCATTGACCGGTGTTGGCCGCACCATTTCCCTACCCTCCTCTTCCCGGTGCCTCACAGGAGCCAGATGTCTTGCAAGTGCGCCGGGGGCCATGAGGGCCAGCGGTCTGCCACACTGCAAGATTGCCCTGCTGCGTTTGCAACAGGGCCTTGAAGGGGCATCCCGAGAGTGACGTGGGCCTGTTACTTTGGCAGGGCTGCCAACGCCGCTTTTTCGATCACCGCAGCCACTTCTTTCGGGTGCGAGATATACACCGCGTGGCTGGATTTGACTTCTGTCACCTGAGACCCGGCACGGGTATACATGAAGCGTTCCAGATCAGGATTTATCGCCCGGTCCTGGGTAGCGACGATGGCCCAGCTCGGCTTCGACTTCCAAGCTGGCGAGGTAATCTTCTGGCCGAAGTTGGCGCCGTTGGTCAGCACTTGAGACAACGCCATAAAGTGGGTGAGTTTTTCCGGCAGGTCGGCGGCGAAGTCGGCGCGAAACTTGTCCGGCGCCAGGTAAACGAAACCGTCCGCCGTCGGGGTAATCGCAGTCGAGGCCGCTGGCATTTTGTGCAGCAATTCGCCCGCCGCTTCACCCGCGTCCGGGGCGATACCCGCGACGTATACCAACGAGGCAACCTTCGGATCGGTACCGGCCTGGGTGATCACCACACCGCCATAACTGTGTCCGACCAATACCGCTGGGGCATCCTGCAAGGCCAGCGTACGCTGGACCGCTTTTACGTCGTCATCCAGCGAGGTTTCCGGTTCTTGCACGACCGATACATGAAAGCCGTCCTTTTCCAAAATCTCCGTGACACCACGCCACCCGGAGCCGTCGGCGAAGGAGCCGTGTACCAGCACAACGTTGTGGATCGCGGTAGCGGGCGTAGCCGCCATGGCGTAGCAAGACGCAACGGTGGAAGTTGCCATTAACAGTGCAGCGGATAAAAACTTCATCGATGCTTCCTTTTATCAAGTGTGGGTTAAAGATGTAGCGTGCGTGTTCACGCAGGCGCGTCGAGCGATGACGCTGAAGACAAACGCCCCCGAAACTCACGTTCTTTGTTGCTGTGGCATGGGTCCATATTAGGGAGCGGGAGCAAGGCTCACAGGACGAAATACCGGCATTTCGAGCCATGTTTTGTCCTTTTTTGCCGGGCTCACCAGAGCTTGTGTACAAACAAAAAAAAGCCCCCATAAGGGGGCTTCGTTTGGGCGCTCAGCGAAGACGTTACGCAGTCGCTTCTTCTTTATAGAACTCGTAGTCGGTGTAACCCACCTCGGTACCGCCAAAGAAGGTCGGACGGTCATACGCGTTCAACGGCAGGTTGTGGCGCAGGCGTTCCGGCAAGTCCGGGTTGGCGATGAAGTGGCGACCAAAAGCCACCAGATCGGCGTCGCCAGCCTGAAGGATGGCCTCGGCGGATTCGCCGTCAAAGCCACCAGCGGCGATGATCACGCCTTTGTAGTGTTTGCGCATCAGCTGGGCAGCGACCGGTGCCGGGTCGGCATTTTCGTCCTCGATGTTGCCCAGGATGCGCGGCTCGATCAGGTGCAGGTAAGCCAGGTTCAGCGGCGCCAGTTGTTGCGCGACGTAGGTGAACAGGCCTTCTGGATCGCTGTCGCCCATGTCACCCCAGGTGCCACTCGGACCGACACGTACTGCCACGCGATCACTGCCCCACACCGAAATCAGCGCGTTGGTCACTTCCAGCAGAAAGCGTGCGCGGTTTTCGAACGAGCCGCCGTACATGTCGGTGCGCTTGTTGCTGTTGTCCTGCAGGAACTGGTCGATCAAATAGCCGTTGGCGCCATGCAGTTCCACGCCGTCAAAACCGGCTTTCACGCCACGCTCGGCAGCGGTGCGGAAGTTTTCTACCAGGCCTGCAATCTCTTCGATGGTCAGGGCGCGGTTCGGGGTATTGGGTACCCAACCTTCGGTGGTGTAAGCAACGCCACCGTGCAGGACTTCCGATGGGCCGACGGGGATGCTGTTTGCAGGCTGCACGTCGACATTGGATTGGCGACCGGCATGATAAAGCTGCAGAAAGATCTTGCCGCCTTTAGCGTGCACGGCGTCAGTGACGTGTTTCCAGCCCGCGATCTGGCTGTCGTCGAACAGGCCCGGTGCGCCGAGATAGCCGTTGCCGTTTGGCGCAGCGATGGTGGCTTCACCGATCAGCAAACCGCCTTGCGAAGTGCGCTGGGCGTAGTACTCGGCCATCAAGGCGCCAGGACGAGCGCCCTCTTCGGCACGCATGCGGGTCAGCGGTGCCAATACAATGCGGTGGGCGAAGGTGAACCGCCCGACTTTAACTGGGGAATGAAGTTTGGACATGGTTGCCTCGATTGAAGTGTATGTGTAGAGCCATTGGATATCCGCCCGGGTCGATAGCCATGTGGGCTTTCGGGGTTGGGGCGCTTGGCATCAGTAAAGGTGATTTTCCGGAGTGGATAAATGGGCCGTGTTTCCCAACACTTCGGACTTTTTGGCTGTAATGCTGGCGATCATGGAGATCGAACTGTCGATGTCCGGACAACGGCGCCCGCACTGATGCAAGCGCCGCAGGGTCCTTACTGGGCGTAGAGTTCCGATACCTGTGTGTTGAACTCAGTGACAAAGGCGTGTTCATCCGCCCCGGCATTAGCGCGCATTGGCTTGGCCCGCTCGACCAGGATTTCCACCGCGTCCGTGCCCAGCACCGCTATCGTCTCGGCAATGAACTCATCCAATGGCATCGCCAGTTCCACTTCGGAGCTGTTCATCAACTCGGTACGTACCCATGGCGGCGCGATTTCCAGCACCTTGACCGAGGTATCGCGCAGCATGAAGCGTTGTGACAATGCGTAAGAATGCAGCGCGGCCTTGGTGGCGCTGTAAACCGCCGTCAGCGCCATGGGCACGAAACCGAGTACTGAAGAGGTGTACGCCACATAAGCGTCATCGGCTTTCTTGAGGTGCTCGATCAGCGCCGATGTCATGCGAATCGGGCCCATCAGATTGGTGGTAACGGTCGATGCCAGCAGTTCGTCATCCACCTGGCCGGCCGCCGTGTCCGGCAACATGATCCCGGCGTTATTGATCAGCACGTTGAGCTGCGGGAATTCGCTGATCAACTGTTTCGCGACCGCGGTAATACTGGCCGGATCGGTAATATCCAGTTCGACTGCGTGCATCCCCGGGTTGGCCGCAACGACGGCTTCCAGATGGCCTTTGCGCCGACCTGAAATAATCACCTGGTTGCCCAGTTTGTGCAGTGCTTCGGCCAGCCCACGGCCAATGCCAGAACCGCCGCCGGTGATGAAGATGGTGTTTTGAGTCAGTTTCATGAGTAAGTCCTCTGAGATTGCGGAAATGCAAAGCGTGAATAAATGAGGAAAAGGGCGGGTTGCCCGTGCTGTGAATACAGGGGCTATGCTAGGCGCGAACTTAGAAGCTCATGGGTCGAAATACCGACGTTTCAGGCCATTCGCCGGCTGCACGATTGGCAAACTCAAATGCAGAGCGTGCAGCCAGACTGGGACGTCACGTCAGGTTCATGAAAGTTAACGGCACCCATGAATAGCCGATGTCCCTTCACAATCTCCCCGCCCGCCTCTACTCTGCATCAACCCTCCCTCCGCACCGAGCACACTTCAAATGATGGACAGCCTCAGCGGCATTACGGCCTTCATTCATGTGGCCGAAACCCGCAGCTTTACCGAAGCCGGTCGACTGTTGGAAATCTCCTCATCAGCAGTGGGCAAGAGCGTGGCGCGCATGGAAGAACGCCTGGGTGTGCGGCTGTTCCATCGCAGCACCCGCAGCGTCACCCTGACCACCGAAGGCGAGCTGTTCCTGGACCGCTGCAAACGTATCCTCAGCGAAGTGGAAGCGGCAGAAATGGAGCTGCTTGAGTTGTCCGCCACACCGCGCGGCAAGGTGCGTATCAGCGTGCCGATTCAGAACGTGTTGATCATGCCGGTGCTGGCCGGATTCATGCGCGCCTACCCGGACATCGAACTGGACGTGGACATGTCCGACCGCATGGTCGATGTGATCGAGGAAGGTTTCGACGCGGTGATCCGCACAGGCGCACCGCAGGACTCGCGGCTGATGGCGCGCAAGTTGGGCGGCTACCAATTGCAGTTGGTGGCATCGCCGGCGTATCTGGAACGCCATGGCGACCCGACGCACCCGGACGATTTGATCCGCCACGTGTGCCTGCTGCACAAGTTTCCAGCCACGGGAATGATCGAGCGCTGGCCGCTGCGCGTCGGCGACACGCACATCGAGCCGAACCTGACGCGGGCCTTGACTTGCACCACGATGGACCCGCTGACATACCTGGCGATCGATGGGGTGGGGATTGCCTGCCTGCCGGATTTTTCGATCCGTGAACCGTTGGCCGACGGCAGGCTCAAGGTGGTGTTGGAGGATTACACCGACCACACCGGCAACCTGTGGATGCTCTGGCCTGCATCGAAGCAGACAGCACCGAGGTTGCGAGTGTTGATCGACTTTTTCAAAGACAACATTCTGAAAGGCTGAAATCAGCGTTGCAGTGATTGGGCTATCGGAGTCTTCTGGATGCCGAAACTGAGCATCACCGCCAGCCCGAGCAAACCGATGCCAGCGCCCAGCCAGAGAGCCGACGGCACACCGGCATGATCGACCATCAAACCACCGAAAAGTGAACCTGAGGCAATGGCAACCTGAAAGGTCGTGACCAGCATTGCCGAACTCGCTTCTGGCAGTTGGGGTGATGTCAGTTGCATCCAGCTGCTCACGCCCAGAGGGATCGCACCGTATGCGATGCCCCACACCAATACCGCCAGCGACACAGCCATCCCCTGCAACTCAGGCAAGGCCAACTGCGCTGCCACCATCAGCAATACCACGGCGCCCAATGAGGCACGTAAATGGGTGGTGATGGTCCCGGCCATCGCAAAATTCGCCAGCATGCCGACCAGGCCGAAACCCAACAGGATGGCGGTGATGGCCGTTGGTGAGAAGCCAGCGTCATGGCCAAGGAACGGTGCAATGTAGGTGTAAGCCGTAAAATGTGCCGCCACCACAGTGCCCAATAACAACATGCTGCGGCGGGCATTACTGCGCGACAAAAATGCCACGAGCGCGCGCCACTTCAGGCCTTCGCTGGAAGGCAATGACGGCAAGGTCAACGCTTGCGCAATCAGCGCCAGCAACGCGAGCCCTGCTGTCACGGCAAAGGACATGCGCCATGAAAACAGCGTGCTGACAAACGTCCCGAAAGGCACTCCGAACACCGTTGCCAGGGTGATCCCTGCGAAGATCAACGCCGTGGCCTTGGCTGCCTTCGACTGGCTGACCAACCGCCCCGCCGCCGCAATGGCCACAGCCCAAAATCCCCCTAGCGCAACACCGAGAAGCCCGCGCCCCAACAACATGACGGCCAGTGAAGGAGCCAATGCCGACACCACATTGGAAGCCACCAGCACCAGGGTCAGCAGCAGCAATAAGTGACGCCGGTTCATACGGCCCGCGCCCAGCATGATCGCCGGCGCCGACACCGCGGCGACCACACCCGGCACGGTGACCATCAGCCCTGCCACACCTTCGGTGACGCTGAGGCTGTTGGCGATCTGGGGCAAGACGCCGACCGGTAGATATTCAGTAGTAACAAAGGCAAATGCGCCAAGCGCAACGGAATACACCGACAACCAATCGCGTGAGGAAGACGCTTGCTCCTGAGGCTGCGCAGAAGCAGCAGGTATTGCGTGTGAATCGTTCATGGGATAGCTCCACAGAAATGAGTGGCGCCATGTTAGGTATCGAGCAGTCGACGAAAAACAGGGCGCAGCTCCAATCACTGCGGATCAATCACTCCACAATCAAACGATTCACACCGTCCATTAGCGCCATCCGTGTCCGAAGTGTTCTGCCCTCTGGCCGGTTTTTCCCCACGCGCTCACTCCATAGACTCCACCTCGACAAACATTCATTACCTTGCGAGGACTTTCCCATGACAACCAAACACTCACCGATTCGCGTCGGCATTATTGGCGTAGGCAACTGGGCACGCCATGGCCACCTGCGCGTGCTTAACCTTTTGCCGCAGTATCATTTGCAGGCGGTCTACAGCGAACGGCGTGAACGTGCTGAAGCAGCGGCCGGCGAGTATTCAATCTCCGAGGTGGCCGACTCGGTAGAAGCACTGGTCAATAACCCCGAAGTTGATTTGGTCGTGGTGCTCAACACCGCGCCCCAGCACGAAAAAACCGTGCGTGCCGCCATTGCTGCCGGCAAGGATGTTTATTGCGAATGGCCATTGACGACGACCACCGCTGACTCCCAGGAACTGCTGCAACTGGCCAACAAGGCAGGCGTGCGTCACATCGTCGGTCTGCAACGCCGCCATGCACCGCACAACCGTTACCTGCAAGATCTGCTGCAACAAGGTTACGTCGGCAAAGTACGTTCAGTGCGGATGCATGTCAGCATGAATTACTTCCAGGCCGTGCGACCCAATGCGCTGCGCTGGACCGCACCGGAGGAAAACTTCTCCAGTGTGATTGCAATCTATGCCGGCCATTTCCTCGACATGCTCTTCACGGCGACTGGCTGGCCGCTCAGCGTGTCAGGCCTGATGGTCAGTCAGTTCCCACAGGTGACCATCAAGGAAACCGGCGAAGTACTGCCGAGTACAGCGCCTGACCAACTGGTGCTCAGCGGCATGCTGGAGGATGGTGGCGTTGTCTCGATCCACATTGAAGGCGGCAAGCGGAACGGTTCCGGCGTGCAAATCGACATCACCGGTGATCAGGGCGACCTGAAAATCAGCAACCGTTCGGCGTTTGGCGATGTGGGCGACGACTATGTCATCGAGGGTGCGCATGGCGATAACCTGACGCTGGAAGTATTGCCGCTGCCTGAGAATTATCAGCGCCTGCCGGCCTCGTCATTACCGTCCGCAGTGCTTGAACTGGCAGAGCTCTATCACGTATATGCGCAGGATGTTGCCGAAGGCACCCAGGCGGCGGCGACGTTCAACGATGCATTGCGTCTGCATCAGTTGCTGGATGCGGCAAAGAGCGGGACTCAAACTCCCCTCAATTGGATCGCGTAACGACTGATGCCTGTGAAAACGCTCGATATTGAACTATCGAGCATGAAACTTCGTTGGCGCAACCGGGGCGGATACAGACTCGCCCCGCAGCGCCAATTAATCTCAGGGGTCATTATTGGTTCATCGCAGAACCGTCTCTTACTCAACCGAATCCGGGAAACGTGCGCCGAACATCGGTAGGCCGCTGGCTGAACTGACG
Source organism: Pseudomonas sp. IT-P294 (assembly GCF_949767865.1). Taxonomy (NCBI): domain Bacteria; kingdom Pseudomonadati; phylum Pseudomonadota; class Gammaproteobacteria; order Pseudomonadales; family Pseudomonadaceae; genus Pseudomonas; species Pseudomonas sp. IT-P294. Next base: position 71,662 of record NZ_CATKQW010000011.1, read on the forward strand.
GTGGTGGCCTCGTCCTGGAGAACGTCCCAGTGCTCGACCAGAATGCCATTTTCCAGACGCACGATATCCACCGCGATGAGCGCGGCAGGATGACCATTGTCAGAGAAACGACCGTGAACCATCACTTTGTCACCTTCCGCCATGATGACACCGGGTTCGTAAGTCAATGTATCGGGCAGGCTTTTGATCAGGTCAAACAGCCCCTCACGCCCAGGTGCGATAAGGGCACTGTGCTGAATGTAGGCAGGAGACCAATACGCTTCGGCAGCAACGTAGTCGCGTTTATTGAACAACGTATCAAAAGCTTCAAGCACGATGGATTTGTTCTGCGTTTCAATAGTCATGATTGTTCCTTTCTCGATGAGATTAGTTGGTGAGGGGACGGCTTGACCGGTGCTGGTTATCTACCGTGCACTCGGACTGTTGGTGCCATGCATCCTAGCTCGGCGGATTTGACTGCATAGGTCGAAAAACCCGCATTTCTTGCCATACCCTTTGGGCGGCAGCGGATCTCGATCATTGCGGCGTGACCGGCAATTGTGTCGGGTCCCCGTCCTAAAAATCAGACGATAAGATAAATTTTCAGACCCCAACGCAGAACTCCATCTCCCCTGGCAAGGCGCTCCCTGCGCCTTTCTCACACACTCGGCTCTAACGCTATCGCGCTGCATAACAAAAAGAGCCGCGAAAAAAATGACCAGTTTCCCATCTGCTACCGAAAGCCAGACAGGCCATATCGGCGCCCATCAGACCCGTGTCGAGGACGCAGCATTGTTGCGTGGACTCGGCTGCGCCTGTTTCTGGCTATTGTTGATTGACGAACTAACCGCTGGGCCACTAGATCATTTATCTAAATATGCCTTGAGCACCGTCTAATCTATTTAAATAAATAAGTTAATTAGCTGTTCAGCGCCTTCATCGCATAGTTGCGATGAGCTGGAAGATTTTGTGTTGCTTCTATTACTTGAAAACAACAAATGGAGCGCTATATAAGTGACTAGAAAAAAATTTGCTGCAAGTTCGGTGTTTCTTGGTCTCACCCTGAGTGCCCAGGCGCATGCTGAGTTCCTGAGTGATAGCAAAGCCACTTTGGGAATGAGAAACTTCTACTTCAATAATGACAACCGCGATGGCATTGCCGCCCCTTCCAAAACCGAAGAATGGGCGCAGGGTTTCATGTTGGACTTCAAATCGGGCTATACCGATGGCATGGTTGGGTTTGGTGTCGATGGCCTGGGGTTGCTGGGGGTTACCCTGGACAGCGGCAAAGGACGGCACGCTGGCAGCACCATGATGCCTTCTGACAGTGACAACCGTGCCGTCGATGAGTGGAGCCGGCTGGGGCTGACCGGAAAAGTCAAAATGTCGAAAACCGAACTTCGCTACGGCACCTTGATTCCGAAACTCCCCATTCTGGTCGCCAACGATGGGCGCGTGCTTCCACAAACCTTCGAGGGCGGTCAAATCACCTCGAGCGAGTTCAAGGGGCTGACCTTGACTGGAGGTCGGATCGAACATGCGACAGGACGTGGTTCGAGCGATCAGACGGGGTTGGCCGTTGCTGGTGGTACCCGTGAAAGTAATCAGTTTGACTTCGCCGGGGGCGATTGGAGCGTCACCAAGGATCTGACAGCTCAGTACTATTACGCCAACCTCGATAACTACTATACGCAGCATTTTTTTGGATTAATTCACACCCTTGCCCTCTCGGACAATCAGTCCCTTAAAACCGACCTGCGCTACTTCAAAACTGACTCGTCCGGTGCAAATAGCTCCGGTACGTCAGGCTACAGAATGAGTGGCTACACCAAAAACGGTGATGGAGAGATCGACAACCGTACCTGGAGTGCCGCGTTGATTTATACGCTGGGTGGCCACGCAATTACCGCGGGTTACCAAAGTGTGTCGGATGGCAGCAACTTCACTCAACTCAATCAGGGTAGCCTGGTAGACAAGGGCGCCGGTGGAGCAAGCCTGTATCTGTATACAGACCGCCTGATCCAAACTTTCACCCACGCAGGCGAGCGCACAGCTTTCGGTCAATATGCTTACGACTTCGCCGCTCTGGGTGTCCCTGGCCTGAAAGGCTCGGTCATGTACCTCTCCGGCGATAATATTAAAACTACGTCAGGCGACAACCAAAAGGAATGGGAAAGAGACATTAGCCTGGACTACGTCCTTCAGTCCGGAGCGCTCAAAGGCGTCGGGTTCAGTTGGCGTAACGGCAAGTCCAACAGCGAAGCGTCTCGTAACGTAGATCAGAATCGAGTTTTTGTAAGCTATAGCATTCCGCTTTTCTAACGAGTGTCATGAGCGGTTAATACAATCGGAAAAAAGGGGACGGATTTATTTTCCTAATAATAAATCCGTCCCCTTTTTCCGCTCTCAGCCTTAGGTGCAGGTAGCCAGAGGCCAACCGACGCGCGCTGCACGGAGGAGACTGGCCTTAACAACCAAGCGGTGAAATGGGGCAATAACGAAGATGTAGGCCCGGCCTAGACGGTTGTGGCAATGGACCACGGTTGAAAAAACGAGTTGGCGACTGCCTTCTGGCTCTGCTTCTCCAGAACACAGGATCGATATTCGGAAGTCGAGGTGCTTGTCGTCCTCTCCCATCACGATTTCAGTCTTCTTCGTGCTGTAGACTTTGAAAACTCCGATCCGATTAGCAAGTGATGCCAAATGTTTGGCTGTCTTGAGACCAAAACAGGCAACGATAGTGTCTCGAACTTTCATGAGCCATCCGATCCAGGATGGTTGGTGGGAAAGGATGAATCGAGCTAGCAAGTCTGGATTGGTAGATGTGCCCGCAGGGAGCCGAATCGCAAAAGCGTCCGCTAGGTCCATCGACTTGTAAAGGTGGGTGATGCCGGACCTCGATGGGACTGGCACGGACATTATGAGCTCAAATTCTCGGGGCATCGGGGATCTCTCCTGAGTTCTAACTACTAATTAGACGACACGCCATGTCGCGTTTCTTGTTGCGATGGTTTGTCGTATAACGCTCCTTGTCGCCCTGTCGTGCTTATCTAGCTTAGAAGTGACGGTTACCGACTTTCAAGCCGGACAGGGACAACCGCGCCAACTTCTCCTTATCGGATACTGAGCCCGATCAAGGCATCATAGAGCTCTTGCTGCCCTGCTAGCAGAACAGGGAGCAACGTCGCACGGCGCTTGTCGATATCGAACAAGGATTCAACCAACCATCCCACCAGATAGAGCGCCGAAAGGCATCCGCCAGCGGTTGCAACGTTCCCCTGGCGATATCAGTGAATTGATCGAAAGCAATCAGAACGATTTTCTTCAAGGCGAGCTCCATGAAAAGTGCTGGCGTGCAAAACGCAACGGCCATCTTTGCTGGTGTTCGCAGCGTATCAATCGGTTGCGCACCATACACAGTCTGTATGGCGCTAAATATGGAGCGAAATAACGGGTGAGAAAACTAACTCGTAGCCATTGGATCGCGGCTGGTTTTGAGGCCCACGACCAAATATGACTGGATCACCTCAAACTATCCAGACACATCTGACTGGCTGCTGCTGGCCCATTGTTGCCTATCGTGAAGGATGAACCGTTTACTAGGCGTACAGGCCATACCCTGCCGCGATGATCAGCGGAGATACCAGCAGCGTTGCCCAGAACCCCGATTTTGGAACAGCAATGACGCAAATGATCGAGATCATAAGCACATAGATGCCGACAATTTTAAGTAGCGCGAGATCGCCAACAGCTACGGCGTGAATTGCTGTCTGCCCTGCGAGCATAAAAAGCGGTCCCAGCATGGTAAACCAGAGGGCAGTTCGCCGATCTTCGTGCGCTTTGAATTGGTCAATGAAGCCAGAGTCTACAGCGGCGGCGAATGCTGTTTTGAACTTGATAATACCGAATGGAATATGGAAAACCCCCAAGGCGAAGAGGGTCCATGCGACGATGTTTGACATGTCTTATATGCTCCGTAACGGTGAGGTTGGCTCAGAAGCGGTCACGGCAAATGCGACATTGCTCAGGGAGAAACGCAGCATGGGTGATGGCAAGGACTGCTGCCGGCTAATGAAGCTACCCATTTGCCATCAGCGTGTCCACCGTCCACTTTTGGCCAATTGCTGCCCTTCGTAACGGGCAACATTCGGCCAAAAGCGATCTATAGCCTACCGCTTCACTCCTCGACGCCCCCATACAACCCCAACCGCCGATCCCCATGCAGATCATTACGCGCACTAATGCGCTTGTTCCGCGCCTCGGCGAGGTTGAGTGTCGCCAGCAAAAGCTGTTCGCCCCCCTGCTCCGCCGGCCCTGCCAACGGATAACCATCAGCATCAACGATCACCGAACCCTGCACCCAACCAACACCGCGCTCGTGGCCATGCCGATCGCACGCGGCGATGAACATCCGGTTGATCGAGGCGTTGGCCTGCACCCGCACAACTTCAGCCGGACGCTCGGTTAATGGCCGTGGCCCGTCCGGCCAGTTGACCGGAGCGCAGAGCAAATCGGCACCGGCCAGCGCCGGCAATCTGACCCATTCGGGGAATTCCAGGTCGTAGCAAATCAGCATGCCGATCCGGCCATGGACCGTTTCGATGACCGGCGGCGCGTCGTCGCCGGGGCTGAATATGTCTTTCTCGGCATCCCAGAGGTGCGCCTTGCGATAAACGACGCGCAGTCCTTGGGCATCGATCATCGCTGCGCTGTTGGCCAGTTCATCGCCTTGCAGTCGCTCGCAGAATCCGCCGACCACGACGATGTTCAGTTCCTTCGCCAGCGCCCTCCATAGCGTCAGGGCCGGGCCGTCTGCGGTTTCGGACAATGACAGCGCTTCGTTGCGGTCCGCAAACACGTAACCGCTCTGGACCAGTTCGGGCAGCACCACCACATGAGCACCCTGGAGCGCCGCCGAACGAATCACACGTTCAGACAGCGTCCGGTTGTAAGCGAGGTCGCCAATTTTCGGCGCCACCTGGCAGCAGGCGACTACGGTGTTTTTTGCGCTGTTCAACGCACCTCCTCCAGCGGTTGATGGGCCAAGGCGACAATGTCGTGCTCGGTGATCGCATCGATGATCCGGTGCTCGTGCTTAAGGTCGATCGAACGGCTGAGCAGGTAATACGTCAGGCCCGATACTGCCAGACCTACGAGCCAGGCAATGTCCACGCCTTCGAGCATGCGGGCCAGCGGTCCGACGAACACCTCTTTACCGGCGGCCGCATCGAAGATGTAGAAAAACGGCACCATCGCGGCGAATCCGATCATGTAAGAAGCGATCCCGCGAAACTGCCAGGCGCCGTAAATGCCCTTCGGCGTGAAGAAATGCGGGATGGCGTAGCGTCCTTTGCGCACGAAAAAGTAGTCGACCAGATTGACTGCGGTCCAAGGCACGAGGAAGTACAGAAGCAGCACGAGGAAGGTGTTCAACAAGGCGATGCCATCGCCTTTGATCGAGAGCACGCAGGTCAGCAGGATGAGGCTGATCACGCTGATCGACATCACTCGGGCGCGGGGCGTCGGCGTGATTTTTTTTATCGAGTCGACGCCTGTCAGCAACGTGAGCATGGCGCTATAAGTGTTGAGGGCGATGATTGGCAAAAAGCCAGCCACCGAGACAATCACCAACACATTGCCCAGGCCCGGAATCATCGATGAACCGACCTGGTTAAGGGCGACCAATGCGTCCGTCGCTTTCAACTGCTGGGCGAGCCAGGCACCAAGACCGATCATCCAACTCCCCGACAACGAAGCGCCGATGAAGATAGCCGCGATCAGTTTCGGCCGGCTGGTGTTTTTCGGCAGGTAGCGGGAATAGTCGGAGACATAAGGCGCGTAGGAAATGTTGTAGCTGGCGCCGATAGCAAACAGTGTGGCAAACGCTACCCAGTTGAACCCCAGATCGGTCGCGGGGGCTACGCCCTCCTGGCCGGCGCCGAACATCAAGGCGATGGTGACCAGCGCATACAGCGGCAAGGTCGCCAATAATGCCCATTTGAAAGCTTTGTGCATCAAGTCGTGGCCGTAGATCGACAGCAGCGCACCGATCAGCACCACAGTCACCGCCACGATGGTCGGGTCGATACCGAACACGTGCTCCAGGCCGTTCATGATCAGCGAGACGTTGACCACGTTGAAGCCGACGAACACAAACATCGTCGCCATCAAGGCCACGATCACCCCGCGATAACCGAACTGGGCACGGGACTGGATCATTTGCGGCAGGCCCATCTCCGGACCTTGCGAGCCGTGGAAAGCCATGAAGATGGTGCCGAACATGATGCCCAGCGCACCGGCCAGCATCGTCCACAGCGCCGACAATCCGAGGCTCGGGCCGACAAAACCGATGGAAATGGTGAAGAAGTGGAAGTTGCCCAAAAACCAGAAAGGCCCTTGGCTGCTGAGCTTGGCGTGACGTTCACTGTGTGGGATGTAATCGATCGAATGGCCTTCGATGGCCAGTCCGCTGTTCGCCTCGACGGCGTGCACAGAATGAGGGGACCCTGACATACGACTGTTCCTATGCTGGTGTTTGTTGTTTTTATGGGCAAAGCGCCGGTTTCATTGCAATGTAGGGCCTTGATCAGGGCGGTTAAATATCGCAGGCACACTGTTTACATAGGTCCGCATCTATGTGACTGAGCTTTGGGGGACACACATGCTGGGAACTGTATCGGAGCTGGATCTGCGTTTGATCCGGGTATTTTTGACCGTTGTCGAGGCGGGCGGCATATCGGCCGCGCAAACCGCGCTCAACACCACGCAACCGACCATCAGCGCGCAACTGGCCACGCTGGAAGCGCGGGTGGGATTTCGTCTTTGCGAGCGCGGGCGCGGCGGTTTTTCGGTGACGCCCAAGGGCGGTCAGTTCGTCGAGGCGGCCCGACGCCTGTTGGCGGCAGCCGAAGGCTTCCGGGTGGAGGTCCAGCACATCAATCGTAAAGTGTCGGGCAACATCAACATTGGTTTGCTCGGTCAGATCGATCCCGTTGCCAACAAGAAAATCGCCCTGGCCATTGCACGTTTGCGGTCTCGCCATGAAGGACTTTATTTCCACTTCACTGAGCTGTCGTCATCACTGCTGGAAGAAAAAATCATCAACGGCCATATCGATCTGGCGATTGGTTACTTTTGGCACCGCTTGCCCAGCATTGACTACTTTCCCCTGTTCAAGGAAACCCAGATCGCCTATTGCGCCCCGGCTCACCCGTTGTCCGGGCAAGTGGGTGATCTGACCCGCGAGGACGTCAGCGGCTACGACTGGGTTTGGCCTAGTCACCCCTTGCCGGAAATGCCGGCGCCCACTTCGATCGAACGCTTGACCGTGCTCACTGACAGCATGGATGGCGCCGCCCTGCTCATCCTGTCGGGCCAGCACCTGGGCTTCTTGCCGCAGCACTATGCGGCCAAGCATGAACAGCTGGGGCAACTGCATCCGTTGAATCCTCAACTGCTGCGCTATGAGGTGGGCTTTCATGCGGCAGTTCGGCATTCGTCGCGGCAGCGGGATCTGGTAAGTGCGTTCCTGACTGAGTTGATCGAGATTTTTGCTGCTTAGAAGCGTATGTCGCTGGTGCGAGTGACGTCGATCCGTGCCACCGAACCGGTCAGGTGCGCCAGATCCTTGTTGTGTTCGGCGATGATGTCTTCGGCGGTCATGCTGGCGTTGGCGACGGTGGAATGAGCGTCGCCTGCGAGCACCACGTCGTAACCCAGCTTCAAGGCCTGGCGCACGGTAGCGTTGACGCAGTAGTCGGTTTGCAATCCGCAGATGATCAGGCGTTCGAAGTCCTCCTTCGGTACCAGATGTTGCAGGTTGGTCTGGTAAAACGAATCCGGCGTGGTTTTGCGCACCCGCAGATCCTTGGCCGAGGTGTCCAGCCCTTCGGCCAGTTGCCAGCCTTGGGCGTTGTGCGCCAAGGGGCTACCCGCTTCTTCGTGCTGAATCAGGATGACCGGAACACCAGCGTCACGGGCCCCGGCGCTCAGGTCGTTGATGTTATCGATGACCCGTTTGATCTCGAAGCATTCGTACTCGCCAGAGCACAGGGCCTGCTGGACGTCGATAATCAGTAGTGCAGTTGTCATGGTGCCTTCCTTGATGTGTTGGCCAATCAGGGGACAGAAAATAGATCTGTCCCCCTTTGAAAAACACTTTAAAAAACGATCCTCAGTAACCGAGCGACAGCCCGGTGTTGCGACGTGGATCGTTGGCGCCGTAGAAGCGGTTCTTGCCGACCGGTTTGCCTCCCAGCGAAGGCGCGCCTACCAGAATCGCCGCCAGGTGGTTGGCGTCCTGTGGCCCGGCAAATTTATGCCCCCAGCTTTCCAGCATCTTCACTGTATCCGGGCTGGTGGTGAAGGCTTCCAGATTGGTCTCTTCCGGTAGCCACTGCTGGTGGAAACGTGGTGCATCGACCGCTTCCTGGATGTTCATGCCGTAATCGATCACGTTGAGCATGGTCAGCAAGGTTGCCGTGATGATGCGACTGCCGCCGGGGGTGCCGACAACCATGACGACTTTGCCGTCCTTGGTGACGATGGTCGGGCTCATCGATGACAGCGGTGCCTTGCCCGGAGCGATGGCATTGGCTTCGCCCTGGACCAGGCCATACATGTTCGGTACGCCGATTTTCGAAGTGAAGTCGTCCATTTCGTCGTTGAGAATGACCCCGGTTTTGCTGGCCATGACGCCAGCACCGAACCAGTCGTTGAGGGTGTAGGTCACCGATACCGCGTTGCCCCATTTGTCGACGATGGAGTAATGCGTGGTGTTATTGCCTTCATGAGGCGCGACACCGGGTTTGAGGTCGCGGGATATGCCGGCCTTTTGCGGATTGATGGCTTCGCGAAGTTTGGTTGCGTAGTTTTTATCGAGCAGGTGCGCGATCGGATTTTTCACGAAGTCCGGGTCGCCCAGATAGCTGTTGCGGTCCACATAGGCGTGGCGCATCGCTTCGATCTGGTAGTGCATGCCTTGGGCCGAGTGGTAGCCCAGGTCTTTCATCGGGTAGCCTTCGAGGATGTTCATGATCTCGCAGATCACTACCCCGCCAGAGCTTGGTGGCGGTGCCGAGACCACGTGATAGCCCCGGTAGTCGCACTCGATCGGCGCCAGCTCACGGGTCTTGTATTTATCGAGGTCGGCTTGGGTGATGATGCCCTTGTTGGCCTGACTGGAGGTGACGATGGCGTCGGCCACCCAACCTTTATAGAAACCGTCGGCGCCCTTCTCGGAAATTTCCCGCAGGGTCTTGGCCAGATCTTTCTGCACCAGTTTTTGCCCGACCTGCATCGGCTCGCCATTGCTGAGGAAGATCGAGCCGGAATCCTTGATGTCCTTCTTGAACACGTCGGTGGCATAGTCCAGCAAATCGACATCGCCCTGCTCCAGCACGAAACCGTCTTCGGCGAGCTTGATCGCCGGCGCGATGACATCCTTGCGCGGCTTGGTGCCGTACTTCTGCAGGGCCAGTTCCATGCCGGACACAGTGCCCGGCACGCCAACGGCCAGGTGCCCGCGGGTGCTGAGGTCCGGGACGACATTGCCCTGTTTGTCGAGGTACATGTCGGCTTTGGCGGCCAGCGGTGCTTTTTCGCGGAAATCGAGGAAGGTTTTGCGCCCGTCCGCCAGCTGAATGGTCATGAAGCCGCCGCCACCCAGGTTACCCGCTGCGGGATAGACCACCGCCAGCGCATAACCCACCGCGACCGCGGCATCGACGGCGTTGCCACCATTCTTGAGCACATCAACGCCCACATGGGACGCCAGATGCTGGGCCGTCACGACCATACCGTTTTCGGCCGCGACGGGGGCCACCGAGGCCGCGTACGTGCTGAGGCAGCTGAGCGCCAACGAGGTCGCAATCAGCGATTTGGCAAAAGGTTCGAACTTCATGAGTCGGTCTCTTCTTTTTATGGTTTGTGTAAAAAATCTGAGAAAACGCGTCAAGAGCAGAGGCAAGTATGGCTGGGATTGCGTATTGCGCCTCCCCGTCGAGCCAGTATGCTGAGCCTCTGTTCAGCCCTTCTGCGGAGTCCGCCGGCATGACCTACACCTTCACTACCCTGGCGTCTCCGGTTGGCGAGCTGAAGCTGGTCGCGAAAGATTCAAGACTGGCAGCCATCCTCTGGGAAAACGACAAGCCGAATAGGGTAAGGCTGGGGCCAATGCACGAGGCGCCGGATAACCCGATCCTCGTGCGCGCTGCTCAGCAGCTAGAGGAATACTTCGCCGGAACACGCAGCCGGTTCGAACTGGAACTGGATTTCGCCGGCACCGAATTTCAGAAGAAGGTCTGGCAGGCGCTGTTGACCATTCCGTTTGGCCAGACCCGCAGTTACAGCCAGATTGCCGAGCAGATTGGCCATCCGAGCGCGGTGCGCGCAGTGGGGGCGGCGAATGGCAAGAATCCGATTTCGATTGTTGCACCGTGCCATCGGGTGATCGGTGCATCCGGGAAGCTCACCGGGTTTGCCGGTGGGCTTGCGGCCAAAGAGCGGCTGCTGACGCTGGAAGGATGCGAATGGTCAGGCGCCAGCCGAATGGATGATTTATTTTGAGGGGCCGAAGAGATCCTTCATCGCCGCATACTGCAGCAGCATGATGGTCTTCGCATCGCAGATCTCCCCGCGATAAAACGCCTCAAGCGCCTTCTCGAATGCCCACTCCAACACTTCCAGTTCTTCGGTCTCTTCTTCCAGCCCGCCGCCATCACTGACTTTCGATGAGGCGTCATATTCGGCAATGAAGAAGTGCAGTTTTTCGGTCACCGAACCGGGGCTCATGTAGGACTCGAAGACCTTTTGCACATGGTGAACGCGATAGCCGGTTTCTTCTTCGGCCTCGGCCCTGATGCGCTCTTCGGGATCGGCGCCCTCAAGCAATCCGGCCGCGACCTCGATCAGCAAGCCATCGTGGCCGTTGACGAATACCGGCAGCCGGAACTGGCGGGTCAGCACGACCGTTCTCTTCTCGCGGTTGAACAGCAGAATGGCGGCGCCATTGCCACGGTCGTAGACCTCGCGTGTCTGGCGTTGCCATTCACCGTTGTTGCGCTGGTAGTCGAAGCTGATTTTCCTCAGCAGGTACCAGTCGTGGGACAACACCTGTGATTCGATGATGTTGACTCGCTCGGCGGTGTTCGACATCACAATTCATCCTTTTTTTGTCGGGAGGGGCACATGGTAGGCGAAAACTTAAAAGCCCGGCATGACTGCCTTAATGCTGTTTGCCTTAGATAGTTTCGGTATTGGGTTGGGGTTGGGTACATATCCGTTTCTGGGGTAACGGCTGCTGTTGGTTCCGCTCTTACAGCGGGTCACTTGGAGAAGCGCCAAGTAACCAAGCGCTTTTGCCCCTGACGTTCGGTGCCTCGCCTAGGCTCGGCATGCCCTCGCTCCGGTCCTGCTCCGTGGGCCCGCCGCCATCGGCCATCCATGGCCGGGGGCGGCTAACCCGGCATCCATGCCGGGTTGCCCACTGCGCAGAACCTGCGCTCGGCCTCTCGAGGGGGCGTGCACCGCAAAAGCCAAATCGAGGCGGCCTACAGGCCGGCCTGGTTGCTCAACGCCTACGCGTCCTGATCGTTCCCACGCTCCGCGTGGGAATGCATCCCGTGACGCTCCGCGTCACCCTTGCGCAAGACTCAAGCCAGGTGGCGACAGCTGGGACGCAGAGCGTCCCCGGCGGCATTCCCACGCGGAGCGTGGGAACGATCAACAGCAACAACAAGATCCACAGCATCGCGAGCAAGCTCGCTCCCACATAAAGCGGACCGTGCACGGCTGTTGCTCCTCACCACTCATCAGGTCGAGCGTTAGCTCGCCTTCCGCTTTTGATCTCGATCTGCCCCGTCGGAAGGCCGAACGCAGGTTCTGCGCAGTGGGCAACCCGGCATGGATGCCGGGTTAGCCGCCCCCGGCCATGGATGGCCGATGGCGGCGGGCCCACGGAGCAGGACCGGAGTGAGGGAATGCCGAGCCTAGGCGAGGCACCGTACGTCAGGGGCGCTAGCGCTTGGTTACTTGGCGCTTCTCCAAGTGACCCGCCGTCAGGGCGGAACCAATAGTCGCCATGCCCGCAGAAACGGATATGTACCCAACCCCAAAACTATCTGAACAGCATTACGCCTAAGAGCGGGGCTTTTTCATGAGTGCCGGTTCAGCCAATCAAATCGCTTCATTCCAGCGTACATGCGTAATGCCCAGTTGCTGGGCTTTCAAGCGTGCAACTTCAAGCGTGGCATGTGTCGCGATCTTTTGGTCACCGTGAGGATAAGCATGAGCGGAGGCTGAGTGGATCGCATCCACATCCGAGAACTGCTCGGCCAGTTTGAAAAAGTGCTGACGAACGCCGTCGAGTAAATAGTGCACGGCATAGGGAACGAGTTCGCTCATGTGTTCCTTTTGATGTCCGCCAGGGCTCTGGCGCAGAAGTCGAATTGAGAACTCAAGGCGTCTGCGGCAAATGTGCCGTGTAGTGTTGAGGGCTGAAAAAAACAGGCCCTGATGGGCCTGTTCTTCAGAGTGCAACGATGTCGCGTTCGTTCAGTTTAATTGTCAGTCAAATGAACATACATTCAAAGATCGTCCAGTGGCGCAAAGTCGGGATGAAACGCCCGATAGCCCAATGTTCTGTCGATCCATGCATTCAATTCGTTGACCATGACTGGTGGCGTGGCGCAATAGGCTTCGAGGGTTGAACGAAGGATGTCACTGATATTGGGAACTGAGTGAAGGTTTCGGGTGCTTATGTACTGCCCGATGAAACAGTCGAGTTGATAGCGTTCTGTCAGCGACAGATACACACACTCCAGACCCAAAACTTGGTTAATGGCAAGATCGTCGCGCAACGGGGTTCTCTACAAGGCTTGTTGATATTAGGGGATTCCTTGTTTGTTGACTCTTTGGTCAACTGGTGTTGCAAGGGGAATGCGGCGCGCATGCTATCGGTAGTGTTATTAAATGTATGTAAGGCGTTGAAAGTGTCAGACAGGCGGTGAACACCTTCTATATGTCGCGCAGGGGCAAGCGCTTCAAATGTGAAACACTTGTTGTAACGATACTGTCGTTCAATAACATTGCTTCTAGAACTGTTGTATAGACAGGTCTGTCTGTTCCATCGACTTCAAAACAAGTTTATTAATCAACACCTTGTCCTGATTCCTGACATGCAAGGGACCGCTCAGCGTTCAAATCACATGGGCACGCTGCAACTCGGTCAACGACAACGCCTTAAGGCGCGCCAGTAGCGGGTCTCGGCGATCACGCGGATGCGTCAGTTCCACGGCCAGCTCCTGACGAATGCTGCTGGGGCGGTTGTCCATCACCAAGACCCGGTCGCTGAGGTACAAGGCTTCATCGACATCGTGAGTCACCAGTAGCAGGGCGATGGCGTGACGTTCGGCCAGTTGCAGCAGCAAGTCCTGGAGTTTCATCCGAGTGAACGCGTCCACGGCGCTGAAGGGCTCATCCAGGAGCAAAACCTGCGGTCTCGAGTAGAGACCTCGCGCAATCGCCACCCGTTGCGCCATGCCTCCGGACAAAGCTTTTGGCAGTGCCTGCGCGAATCCGCCGAGGCCGACTTCTTCAATCAATTGCGCGACCCAGGCCTTGTCGTAATGGCTGTCAGCGCTGAAGCCAATGTTTTGTTCGACCGTCAGCCACGGCATTAGCCGGGGTTCCTGAAACACGAAGGCGACTTCCCCTGCGGTGTTGCGCAACTCGCCGTGAAAGTCTTTTTCCAGGCCGGCGACGATCCGCAGCAAGGTGCTTTTACCGCAACCGCTAGGGCCGAGCAGGCTGACGGTTTCTCGGGGCTGCAACTGCAAGTGGATGTTTTTGAGGACGGTGGTGGTGGCGAATGTTTTGCGTTCGACGCGAATGTCCAGCAGGTGTTCAGGCATGGCTCAATCCTCTGCGCTTTGGCCGTTGAAAGTGTCGCGCCAGGCCAGGAAGCGTTTTTCCAGTGCGGCGAGAATGCCGTCGCTCAGCTTGCCCAGCAGCGCTAATACGATGATCGCGGCCAGGACGATGTCCGGGCGTGAAGTCTCGCGACCGTCACTGAGCAGATAACCCAGGCCTTTGGTCGCGGCGATCAGTTCGGCGGCCACCAGAAACATCCAGGCCAGGCTCATGCCGCTGCGCAATCCGGTGAACAGGCCGGGCAGGGCGGCGGGCAACAGGATCCGCCGGACCAGGCGACGGCGGCTGAAGCCGTACATCTGGCCGACTTCCACCAGTTTGCGATCAATGTCGCGAATCGCCGCGACGCCGTTGAGGTACACCGGAAAGAACGCGCCGATGGCGATCAGGACGATTTTCGAGGTCTCGTCGATGCCCAGCCACAACAGCAAGAGCGGCACCCAGGCCAGGCTCGGAATCGAACGCAAACCGGCGAACGTCGGTTCCAGGTAGGCCTCGGCTTCCCGGCTCAAACCGACCCACGCGGCGAACACCAAGGCCAGGCTGGCGCCAATGGCAAAGCCCAGCAGCACCCGCAGCAGGCTGGCACTGATGTGTTTCCACAACGCACCCTCGGCCAGATCGCCAAGGGTCAACGCGACCTCGCTCGGCGCCGGCATTTGATAGGACGGCAACCAGCCGATGCGCACGACCCATTCCAGTAGCAGGATGATCAGCACCGGCAGCGCCAGGCCCTTGAGGCGCAGTTGCCAGGCAGTGCTCAGGCGACGGGGTGCAGGCAATGCCAGAGGGGCGGGCAGGTTATTGCTTTTGCTGGTCATGGGGTTCTCCAGTCACGACGAATCCGCAGCGGGCGCGGATTCGGTTTCAACGGTGGCGATCGTTACTGACGCGCTACGGTTTCCTTGAAACCGGTGTCGATCAACTGATCGATGACCTGGTCGACATTGACCCCGCGACGAACCAGTTCTTCAGAGACCAGAATCGGCGCGGCAGCCTTCGACGCGAGGACATCCTTGGCGGTCAATTGCGGGCTGCTCAGGTCGGTGCGCGACAGTTGCAGCTTGGCCACTTCCAATGGCAGCCCGGATTCGCTGGCGAGCAATTTCGCCAGTTCGTCCGGGTTTTTCACCGCCCATTCACGGGCCTTTTCATAGGCACTGAGGACGGTTTCGATGGTGTGCGGGTGTTCTTTGGCATAGGTGTCGGTGACGCTGACCACGCCGTAGCTGTTGAAATTCGTGTTGCGATACAGCAGGCGCGAACCAGCCTGGACTTCACTGGCGGCCATGTGCGGATCCAGGCCGGCCCAGGCGTCGACGTCACCTTTCTCCAGCGCAGTGCGACCGTCCGGGTGCTGCAAGTGCACCAGTTCGACATCGTCCTTGGTCAGGCCGGCCTGTTGCAGGCTGCGCAAGGTAAACAGGTACGGGTCGGTGCCTTTGGTCGCAGCGATTTTCTTGCCTTTGAGATCGGCCACGGTTTTGTACGGGGAATCCTTGCGCACCACCAACGCGGTCCATTCGGCGCGGCTGTAGACGTAGACCGATTTGATCGGGCTGCCGTTGGCGCGGCTGAGCACGGCGGCCAGGCTGGCGGATGAAGCGAAGTCGACGCCGCCGCTGTTGAGGTATTCCAGCGAGCGGTTGCTGCCCTGGCTCAACACCCAGCTGACCTTGGTCTGCGGCAGGGCCTGCTCCAGGAAACCGAAGTGTTTGAGGACCAGGCTCACCGGTGAGTAATAGGCGTAATCCAGGTGCACTTCGGCCGGTGGTGCTTCGGCTGCCTGTGCCACGGGTTGCAGGCTCAGGGCCAGTGCGCAGGCGCTGAGCAGGTACCTGACGTTGGGAAAGCGGAAGGTCAGTTTCATGGGGCGGCTCCGGGCAAGGCGGCGAGATTCTTATGTTAAGAAAATTATTTTTTGTGGCTGCGTCCTGCATAAAAGGAATATTGCAGGCTCTGTGCCATGTCGGGGAATCGCAGGTTTTAGGGAGGTTGCCGGCGCGAGGGAGGCCTGGGGGTGTCGCCTTGAAAACAGTCTGTTGGCTTGCTGTTGCTGGGCAAACACCGCCTGTTTCCGGTCATGAGCTTATGCTGAAATCGAATTTATGAAGGCTGCTTTAAGAGCGTTAGGGTCTATGAAAATATCGTCCCCGGAGCTTTCGATGAACCTGTCCCGATTCGTGCGTGGTCTGCTGACCAGCGCCTTGTTTGCCGCGCCACTGAGTTACGCCGCAGAACCCGTCGTTTTGCATGTCGGTGATCAGAACTACTACAACGTTCGCGCCTCGGTGGAGGCATCGGGTGTGCTGGAAGGCGCGTCCTATACTGTCGACTGGAAACACTTCCAGGCCGCCGCGCCGCTGGCTGAAGCCCTAAGTACCGGTGCGCTGGATGTGGGTTTTCTCGGCGATTCCGGCTTCCTGTTCCTGGCCGCCAAACAGGCGCCAGTGAAATTGATCGGTGTCTCACGGCAGAACCCCGACACCATCGCCTTGCTGGTGCCCAAGGATTCACCGGTCAAAACCATCGCTGACCTCAAGGGTAAAAAAGTCGCTTACTGGCCTGGCGCCTGGAGCCAGCAACTGACCCTGCGCGCACTGGAGAAAGCTGATCTACCGGAAGACTACGTCGACTTCATCAAACTGATGCCCATCGACGCCGCTGCCGCGTTGCCACAGGGCAGCATCGATGCGTTCCCGGTGTGGGAACCCTACATTTCCCAGCAGATTCTGTTTTCCGGCGCTCGGCCGATTCTCACGGCGAAAAACCTCATGCCCGGCCTGAGCGCGATTGCAGCATCGACGCCGTCGATTGAGAGCAAGCGCGAAGCCATTGCCGACTTCCTCGTGCGCCTGAAAAAAGCTCGGGCCTGGGTCGACAACCACACGGACGAATATGCCGACCTGTGGGCGAAAAAGGCCAACCTCGACCAGAACGTGTCCCGCCATTGGTTGCGTCAGGCACACATGACCGTTGGCCCGGTGGATGCTCAGGCCGCCACGGACCTGCAGAGCACGGCGGACTTCCTGTTCAAGGTCAAGGCGCTGCCCACGGCATTGGCCACCTCGCCGATTATCGACCACACGTTCCAGCAGTCACTGACGCAGTAGACCAACGCGGGTGAGCGCTGGAACCAAACACTGTGTACCCTGATCCAACCTCGGCCTGCAGCCACCTGCGGGCCGACAATGGATGAATGGGCGAAGGGTTTTTGCCAATTAACGTGATGACCGTGACGGTCTGGCCCCAAGGCAAAACATGAAACAGCTGTTCAAGGTTTTCTGCGCACTCACCCTCGCTGTCGGGCTGGTTGGCTGCATCGCTTCACCCATCGAACTGACCCCGCAGACCGAGCAGCGTCTGCGCGATCAGGCGCCGATCCGCTTCCTGGTGACGTTCGACGACGGTCCCAGTGCATCGAGTTTCTGGAACCCGAGCATGACCGTGCTCGACAGCCTCGCCCAGAACCCGGTGCTGCCCGGGATCAAAGCGGTGTTTTTCGTCCAGACCGGCGCGCCTCGGGCCGGCGACAGCGACATCGGCCGTGGCGTCATGCACCGCGAACAAGCGGAAGGGCATGTGCTGGGCTTCCACACCGCGACCCATTCACACACCAATCACCGTTCGTTGACTCCCGAACAGTTGGAGCAGTCTCTGAGTAAAGGCAGTGCTGACATTGCCGCGATCACCGGCGCGCCGCCGACCCTGGTGCGTCCGCCATTCTGGAACTACGACAAACGTGTGTTCGCGGCCTACCAGCGCCACGGGATGCACGTGTTGCTGACCGACCTGAGCGCCAATGACGGCAAGATCTGGGGCTTCAATGCCAGCCCACGGCGCCGGGCGAACATGCTGCGCCAACTGTCCGAGGTACGGGAACGGATTGCCCGGGGCGAATTGCCGACGGTGGACGGTGTGATTCCGGTGGTGGTGACGTTCCATGACCTGAATCGATATACCGCCCGGCATACCCGCGAATACCTGCAAATCCTGCTCGACAGTGCCAATGCCACCGGTGTGCCGTTGGCGCAGAAGCCGTTTTATGACGACACCGCGGCGCTGCAACGGGCGGCCATGGCGCGCACCGTTACCGACAGTTCCCAGGCCGTGAAACTGCCGGGAATCTGGAACTGGATCTGGGATGGCGACTCGCACTAAAACTTCGCCAGAACGAGAAGCCGCTAACACTTCGTGTGGGTGGTCGCTGGCGCAGGCGCGTGAAAGAGGGTCTATGCTGATCGAGTTGAATTTGATCATCAGCCACGGAGGCGTTTGTCATGGTGCCCATTTCAGTCCTTTGCAGCATTGTGGAGTCCGGTTTTGCGCCGCTTGCCTGCGAATGCACCTTAAATCCCAACGGATTGCTGCGGGTCAAGGTCTACGACCCGGCAACCGGGCGTATCGACTTGCTGATCCCTTGCGTCTCGCCGGCGCAACTGACCAGCATCCGCGCGATTTCTGACTTCGTTGGCGAGTTGCGCACCGAGATGCGCGCCGGACGCCGGGCCTTCGCCGGTTAGTCCCGGGGCAGCAATTCATCAATCATCTTCAAACAATGATTCAACCCCGGCGTCACATCGCCCACGCGTCGGCTGAGGATGATCGGCGAGGTCGCGTTGTCTTCCAGCAACGGGGTGAAGCCAATGTCGTCGCGGTGCAATAACTGCACCGAGGCCGGCACCAGCGTGACCCCGATTCCCGCACCGACCAGCCCGATCGCTGTTTGCAGCTCGTTGGTCCATTGCGCCACGTGGATGCTCACGCCATAGGACTCAAACAGCGCAATCACATGATCGGCATAGCTGGGGCGGGGGTTGCCGGGGTAAAGCACAAAGGGTTCCTTGGCCAGTTCGCGAAGGCTGATCGGCCCGGCCAGCAGCGGATGGCCGGCGGGCAGGGCGGCGACCAGGCGGTCTTCAGTCAACACGGTTTGAATGATCGCCGGGTCATCGATGCGAATCCGCCCGAAACCGATGTCGATGCGCCCGGCCTTGAGCGCCTGCACCTGTTGCAGGGTGGTCATTTCCGACAGCCCCAGCTCAAGCTCCAGGGGTTCGCCGCTGCGCAACCGGCGAATCAGTTCCGGCAGCACGCCGTACAACGTCGACGGGGCAAAACCGATGCCCAGCCAGGTCTTTTCCCCCAGGCCGATGCGTCGCGTGTTGTCGCACGTCTTGGCCAGTTGTTCGAGCAAGGCACTGGAATGCTCATGGAAGAAACGCCCGGCATCGGTCAGCTTCAGCGGACGGCCACGCTCGAGCAATAACACCCCGAGTTCGTCTTCCAGCTGCTGGATCTGCCGGCTCAGGGGCGGCTGGGCAATGTGCAGCAGTTCGGCGGCGCGGGTGAAGTTGAGGGTTTGAGCCAACACCTGAAAATAGCGCAGGTGACGCAGTTCCATGGGGCCTCCAGGCATTGATTAGTTGAATACCTTTAAGGTATCGAGCCAGACCAATTCTATATTGGCCGCCAGCAAAAAGCCGTATGAGAATCCGTTCCAGAACTTCAAGAACCTGACGGGTATCGAAATGCGTGCAACAGCCATTGAATCGATCGAGACGATCATCGTCGATCTGCCGACCATCCGCCCGCACAAACTGGCCATGCACACCATGCAGCACCAGACCCTGGTGATCATCCGTGTGCGCTGCGCCGACGGCGTTGAAGGGATCGGCGAGTCCACCACCATCGGTGGCCTGGCGTATGGCAATGAAAGCCCGGACAGTATCAAGACCAACATCGACACGCACTTTGCGCCCCTGCTGATCGGTCAGGACAGCGCCAATGTGAACGCCGCCATGTTGCGCCTGGAGCGCAGCATTCGTGGCAACACTTTCGCCAAGTCAGGTATCGAAACGGCGTTGCTCGACGCCCAGGGCAAGCGCCTTGGCCTGCCGGTCAGCGAGTTGCTTGGCGGTCGCGTTCGTGACGCGCTGCCCGTGGCCTGGACCCTGGCCAGCGGCGACACCGACAAGGACATCGCCGAAGCGGAAAAAATGCTCGACCTGCGTCGCCACCGCATTTTCAAATTGAAAATCGGGGCCGGCGAAGTCAATCGCGACCTGGCCCACGTCATTGCTATCAAAAAAGCCCTGGGCGATCGCGCCAGCGTGCGGGTCGATGTCAATCAGGCCTGGGACGAAGCGGTCGCCTTGCGCGCCTGCCGGATTCTGGGCAGCAACGGCATCGACCTGATCGAGCAACCGATCTCGCGCAATAATCGCGCCGGCATGGTGCGCCTGAATGCCATGAGCCCGGCGCCGATCATGGCCGATGAATCCATCGAATGCGTAGAAGACGCCTTCAATCTGGCACGTGACGGTGCTGCGTCAGTGTTTGCCTTGAAAATCGCCAAGAACGGCGGGCCACGTGCTGTATTGCGCACAGCCGCCATCGCCGAAGCCGCCGGTATCGGCCTGTACGGCGGCACTATGCTGGAAGGAGGCATCGGCACGCTGGCCTCGGCCCACGCCTTTGTCACTTTGAATAAACTGGCCTGGGACACTGAATTGTTCGGCCCGTTGCTATTGACCGAAGACATACTCAGCGAGCCGCTGGTCTACCGCGATTTCGAGCTGCATGTGCCGAACACGCCGGGCCTGGGCCTGAGTCTGGATGAAGAACGCCTGGCGTTTTTCCGTCGCGACAAGACATCCACTTCCATTCATCAAGCCTGAGGAGAGCATCATGTTGTTCCACGTCAAAATGACCGTGAATCTGCCGGTCGACATGAATCCGGAAGCGGCGGCCAAGCTGAAATCCGACGAAAAAGCCCTGGCCCAACGCCTGCAGGAACAAGGCAAATGGCGTCACCTGTGGCGCATCGCCGGGCACTATGCCAATTACAGCGTGTTCGACGTCGACAGTGTCCAGGAGCTGCACGACCTGCTGATGCAATTGCCGCTGTTCCCGTACATGGCGATCGAGGTCGACGCGATGTGCCGACATCCTTCTTCCATTCGAGACGATGACCGCTGAGCCCAGCCTGCTCGGTTTGCTACGCCAATAATTACAAGATGAGGATCCCCCATGAACGTGAAGATTTCCCACACTGCCAGCGCCCAGAAGTTTCTTGAAGACGCCAGCGGCTTGCTTAACGAGGCCGGTAACCCACGGGCCAAAGAATTGGTTTATCGCATCCTGCGTGATTCGGTGAACATCATCGAAGACCTGGCCGTGACCCCGGAAGAATTCTGGAAAGCGGTCAATTACTTGAACGTGCTGGGCGCGCGTCAGGAAGCCGGATTGCTGGTGGCCGGGCTTGGTCTGGAACATTACCTGGACCTGCTGATGGACGCCGAAGACGAGCAGGCCGGCAAGGCCGGTGGCACCCCGCGGACCATCGAAGGCCCACTGTATGTGGCGGGTGCGCCGTTGTCTGAAGGCGAAGCGCGACTCGATGATGGCGTCGATCCGGGCGTGGTCCTGTTCATGCAAGGCCAAGTGCGCAACACCGCTGGCGAGCCATTGGCCGGTGCGGTGGTGGATGTCTGGCACGCCAACACGGGCGGCACGTATTCATACTTCGACACCACCCAGTCCGAGTTCAACCTGCGTCGCCGTATCGTTACCGATGCCGAGGGTCGTTATCGTTTCCGCAGCATCGTGCCGTCGGGTTATGGCTGCCCGCCGGACGGTCCGACCCAGCAATTGCTCGATCAACTGGGCCGTCATGGCCAGCGTCCGGCGCACATTCACTTCTTCATCTCTGCGCCGGATCATCGTCACCTGACCACCCAGATCAACCTCGACGGTGATAAGTACCTGCACGACGATTTCGCCTACGCCACGCGCGACGAGCTGATTGCCCACATCACCTTCAGCGACGACCCGCAGCGTGCAGCGGCGCATGGAGTCAGCGGCCGGTTTGCCGAAATCGACTTCGATTTCACCCTGCAATCGACTGCTCAGCCGCAAGAGCAACAGCGTATGGAACGGGTTCGCGCACTCGAGGACTGATTGCGGCGAGTTGCCGAATCTTTGTGGGAGCGAGCCTGCTCGCGATTGCGGTGTATCAGTCAACGTTGATGTTGAGGCTGATGGCCCTATCGTCGGAGCGCCGCCCGGAGCCGGCTCGCTCCCACAGGTCGGTGAACTGACCATTGATGCGAGCTCTGCCCTAGAATGGCCCGACGCAATCGATAACAACAACGAGAGCAGCCCGATGATGCACGCGCAACTGTTGAGTCAGCGCAGCAGAATTTTCGACCACGCCGACCCTTACGCAGTGTCGGGTTACGTCAATCAGCATGTCGGCAACCATTGCATCCTGATGCCCAGGGTCGGCCAGCCACTGGCCAGCCTGGATCACCGTAAATTCGCCAGCCTCGACCTGTGCCGCATCAGCTACGGCGCCAGCGTTCGGGTCACTTCGGGCGCGCTCGAAAGCATTTATCACCTGCAAGTGTTGCTGCGCGGCAACTGCCTGTGGCGTGGTCACGGTCAGGAACACTACTTTGCGCCGGGTGAATTGCTGCTGATCAATCCTGACGATCCGGTCGACCTGACGTACTCCGACGATTGCGAGAAATTCATCCTCAAAGTGCCCACTCGCCTGTTTGAGGCAGTGTGCGAGGAGCAGCGCTGGCGCTATCCGGGGCAGGGTGTGAGGTTTCTGGAGAACCGTTATCAGCTCAATGAGCTGGAAGGGTTCGTCAGTCTGCTGGCGATGATTTGCCAGGAAGCCGAAGCCACCGAGCAGATTCCCCGGGTGCAAGAGCACTACGCGCAGATCATCGTCAGCAAGATGCTGAGCCTGATGAAGACCAACGTCATGCGCAGCAGCCTCGGCTCGCCGTCGGCCACGTTCGAAGTGATTGCCGATTACATCGCACGCCATCTCAAACAAGACATCGACAGCGAAGAGCTGGCGCGCCAGGCGCAAATGAGCCTGCGTTCGCTGTACGGATTGTTCGAGCGCAATGCCGGCACCTCACCGAAAAACTACATCCGGCAGAAGAAGCTCGAGCGCATCAACCTGTGCCTGAGCGACCCGACCTGCAACGTGCGCAACGTCACGGAAGTGGCCATGGATTACGGTTTCCTGCACCTGGGACGGTTCTCCGACAGCTACCGCAAACAGTTCGGCGAACTGCCCTCCGACACCCTCAAGCGCCGATACTGAACCCCTGAATTCTTTTCTCTTGATCGTTCCCACGCTCTGCGTGGGAATGCCTCAATGGACGCTCTGCGTCCGCTCTTGGGACGCAGAGCGTCCCGGGCTGCATTCCCACGCAGAGCGTGGGAACGATCATAATCAAAACGATCATGAACACCCCCCCCCATTGCAGTAAACGGATACAGGTCTGCACCCAGCGGATAGTCCGTCCCATCCCTGCGTCCTAGCATGGCCCTGCCTGAATAAAAACAATGGAGGCGGCGGCCATGTCCCTGCGACCCGAATACCTTCACTCCCTGCTTGAAGATGACAAAGAGCAGGGCATCTACCGCTGCAAGCGTGAGATGTTCACCGACCCGCGTTTGTTCGATCTGGAGATGGAACACATCTTCGAAGGCAACTGGCTGTACCTGGCGCACGAAAGCCAGATCCCCAACATCAACGATTTCTACACCACCACCATGGGGCGCCAGTCGGTCTTCATTGCCCGCAACAAGGACGGCGTGCTCAACGCGTTCATCAATGCCTGCAGCCATCGCGGTGCGACGCTGTGCCGGCACAAGACCGGCAACAAAAGCTCCTACACCTGCCCGTTCCACGGTTGGACCTTCAACAACTCCGGCAAGCTGCTCAAGGTCAAAGACCCGGCAGCGGCGGGCTACCCGGCGAGTTTCAACTGCGAAGGCTCCCACGACCTGACCAAAGTCGCGCGTTTTGAATCCTATCGTGGCTTCCTCTTTGGCAGCCTCAAGGCCGACGTGGTGCCGCTGGTTGAACACTTGGGCGAGTCGGCCAAGATCATCGACATGATTGTCGACCAGTCCACCGACGGCCTGGAAGTGCTGCGCGGATCTTCCACCTACATCTACGAAGGCAACTGGAAGCTCACCGCTGAAAACGGCGCCGACGGTTATCACGTCAGCTCCGTGCACTGGAACTACGCCGCCACCCAGAACCAGCGCAAACAGCGCGAGGCCGGTGACGCCAATCCGACCATGAGCGCTGGCACCTGGGCCAAGCAGGGCGGTGGTTTCTACTCCTTCGACAAGGGCCACATGCTGCTCTGGACCCGCTGGTCCAACCCCGAGGATCGTCCGCTGTACGAGCGCCGCGACGAGCTGGCCCGTGACTTCGGCAAGGCCCGTGCCGACTGGATGATCGAGAACTCGCGCAACCTGTGCCTGTACCCCAACGTGTACCTGATGGATCAGTTCAGCTCGCAGATCCGCATCGCCCGGCCGATCTCGGTCAACCGCACGGAAATCACCATTTACTGCATCGCCCCCAAAGGTGAAAGCGACCACGCACGTTCGAGCCGGATTCGTCAGTACGAGGATTTCTTCAACGTCAGCGGCATGGCCACCCCGGACGATCTGGAAGAGTTTCGCTCCTGCCAGACCAGTTATCAGGGCAGCGTCACCACCTGGAACGACATGTCCCGTGGTGCCGAGCACTGGGTCGAGGGCGCCGATGAGGCGGCCAAAGAGATCGACTTGCATCCGCTGCTCAGCGGCGTGCGCACCGAAGACGAAGGCCTGTTCGTGTTGCAACACAAGTATTGGCAGCAAACCATGCTCAAGGCCCTGGCTGCTGAACAGTCCGAATTGATCGCTGTGGAGGCCGTGCAATGACCATCACCTATGACGCCGTGCGCGATTTTCTCTACCGCGAAGCGCGCTACCTCGACGACAAGCAGTGGGACGACTGGCTGGAAATGTACGCCGTCGATGCCTCGTTCTGGATGCCGTCCTGGGACGACAACGACGAGTTGACCGAAGACCCGCAGCGCGAGATCTCGCTGATCTGGTACGGCAATCGCACCGGCCTGGAAGACCGCATCTTCCGCATCAAGACCGAGCGCTCCAGCGCGAGCATTCCGGACACTCGGACCTCGCACAACCTGAGCAACATCGAGCTGCTCGAACAGGCCGACGGACTGTGCAAGGTGCGCTTCAACTGGCACACCCTGAGCTTTCGCTACAAGACCGTCGACAGCTATTTCGGCAGCAGTTTCTACACCCTCGATGTGCGCGGTGAAAACCCGCTTATCAAGGCCAAGAAAGTGATCCTGAAGAACGATTACGTTCGCCAGGTCATCGATGTCTACCACCTGTGAGGCGACCGTCATGACTCATTCCATCGCATTCAATTTCGAAGACGGCGTCACCCGGTTCATCGACGCCAATGTCGGCGAAACCGTGGCCGATGCCGCGTATCGCCAGGGCATCAACATTCCGCTGGATTGCCGCGACGGCGCCTGCGGCACGTGCAAATGCTTCGCCGAAGCCGGTCGTTATGACTTGGGCGAGGAATACATCGAAGACGCGCTCAGCGCCGAAGAAGCCGCACAAGGTTTTGTCCTGACCTGCCAGATGCGCGCCCAGAGCGATTGTGTGGTGCGCGTGCCGACATCATCGCAGGTGTGCCGGACGCAGCAGGCCAGTTACGACGCCACGATCAGCGCCGTGCGGCAGCTGTCTGACAGCACCATCGCGCTGTCGATCAAGGGCGAAGCCTTGAGCAAACTGGCGTTCCTGCCCGGGCAATACGTCAACCTTGGTATCCCGGGCAGCGAGCAGACCCGCGCGTATTCGTTCAGCTCGTTGCAGCGCGACGGCGAGGTCAGTTTCCTGATCCGCAACGTGCCCGGCGGCTTGATGAGCAGCTTCCTCACCGGCATGGCCAAGGCGGGGGACAGCATGCGTCTGGCCGGACCGTTGGGCAGTTTCTATCTGCGCGATATCCGCCGGCCGTTGTTGCTGTTGGCAGGCGGCACCGGTCTGGCTCCGTTCACCGCCATGCTGGAAAAAATCGCCGAGCAGGGCAGTGAGTACCCGCTGCATCTGATCTACGGCGTGACCAACGATTTCGACCTGGTGGAACTCGACCGACTCGAAGCCTTTGCCGCGCGAATCCCCAATTTCAGCTTCAGTGCCTGTGTTGCCAACCCCGACAGCCAGCACCCGCTCAAGGGCTACGTCACCCAGCACATCGAGCCACGGCATTTGAACGATGGCGACGTCGACGTCTACCTCTGCGGCCCACCGCCGATGGTCGAGGCGGTCAGTCAGTTCATTCGCGAGCAAGGCGTCGCGCCAGCGAACTTCTACTACGAGAAATTCGCCGCCAGCGCGGCTTGAGTCAGGCATTGCAGGGACAGCGCCGCTCCCGCAGGTCAGTGTTTTTCCATGAGGTAGACATGAACAGATTTCACGAAAAAATCGCGCTGATCACCGGCGCTGCGCAAGGCATTGGCCGGCGCGTGGCCGAGCGCATGGCCGCCGAAGGTGCGCGACTGATTCTGGTGGACCGCTCGGATCTGGTGTTCGAGGTGCAGCAACAACTGGGGCAGACCTGCCAGGTGCTCGCGCTGACAGCCGACCTCGAACAATACGAGGAATGCAGCCGCGTGATGCGCACTGCCGTCGAGCGCTTTGGACGTCTCGACGTGCTGGTCAACAATGTCGGCGGGACGATTTGGGCCAAGCCGTTCGAGCACTACGAAGCACAGCAGATTGAAGCTGAAGTGCGCCGCTCGCTGTTCCCGACGTTATGGTGCTGTCACGCCGCGCTGCCGTTCATGCTTGAACAAGGCAGCGGCGCCATCGTCAACGTGTCGTCCATAGCCACTCGCAGCATCAATCGCGTGCCGTACGGCGCAGCGAAGGGCGGGGTGAATGCGCTGACCGCTTGCCTGGCATTCGAAACCGCCGGTCGTGGCGTGCGGGTCAACGCGACGGCACCGGGCGGCACCGAAGCGCCGCCACGGGTGATTCCACGCAACAGTGCGCAACAGAGCGCCGAGGAACAGGTGTGGTATCAGCAGATTGTCGACCAGACGCTCGACAGCAGTTTGATGAAGCGCTACGGCACGCTGGATGAGCAGGCAAGCGCTATTCTGTTTCTGGCCAGCGACGAAGCCTCGTACATCACCGGCATGATCATGCCAGTGGGCGGCGGCGACCAAGGCTGATGCGACTCACCAATACAACGCACAAACAGGAGTCCCGTGATGAGCGAAAAACCCACTGTCGTGCTGGTTCATGGTTTTTGGGGCGGTGCCGCCCATTGGAATAAGGTCATCGCCGATCTGTTGCGCAAGGGTTACACGAAGATTCGGGCGGTCGAGATGCCGCTGACCTCCTTGGCCGACGACGCCGAGCGCACCCGCAAGATGGTCGCTCAAGTGCCGGGGCCCGTGTTGCTGGTGGGGCACTCCTACGGCGGGGCAGTGATTACCGAGGCGGGCGATCAACCGAATGTCGTGGGCCTGGTGTACATCGCGGCATTCGCCCCGGACGCCGGTGAAAGCCCCGGCAGTATTACCCAGCAGCATCCACCCGTGGCGGCGGCCAACCTGGCGCCCGACAGCGACGGGTACTTGTGGGTCAAACCCGAGCTCTACCACGAAAGTTTCTGCCAGGACCTGCCGGCAACCGAAGGATTGGTCATGGGCCTGACCCAGAAAGCGCCGCTGGCCAGCACGTTCGGCGACACCATCAACACGGTAGCGTGGAAGACCAAACCGTCGTGGTATCAGGTCTCCAGCGATGACCGGATGATCGCCCCGCAAAACCAGCAATGGATGGCAGGGCGGCTGAATGCCCGGGAGATCCTGACCCTGAATGCCAGTCATGCATCCCTTGCCTCGATGCCGGCCGAGATTGCCGCGTTCATCGACAAGGCCGCCACAGCGTTGGCCCAAGCCTAGGCCTGGGCAACACTACAAGCGGCGCTGAAACGCCTTGATGATTTTGAGTATGGCGTCGCTTGTGTTCAGGTTCTGCACTGCGTCCAGCGGATACCACATGCAATCGAAAATTTCGTTTTGCGGCCGCGCTTCGTCCAGGTTGAGGACGGACGCCTCATACACATGGTGTCGAGTGCTGCCTGTTTGCAGCTCCATCACATACAGCATGCTGTCGACACCTAATCCGGTTTCTTCCTGAAGTTCTCGGGTGGCGGCGTCGACAATGGTTTCGCCGCGCTCGACTTTTCCGCCGGGCAGCGTCCAGCGACACCTGGGCTTACGCACCAGGAGTACATGCCGGTCCTGCTCGCAAATAACGGTTGCGCGTACTTTCATCTGTTACTAAACCGCCGCCTGTCATAAAACAGTCATAAAAATGCAATATTCAGGCCCAAGCCCGTGTTTCAAGGGTTGGAGCCTTCGTGGAGGTAAAAAGTGTAACGCAATGACAAAACGGTGGCGCGACGTCTGGTCGGCACTCGAGCGTAGGGCGGGTGTAAGGTAATCCCGTCAATGGCGGCGTATCACTGCCTAAAAGGAGGTGACTATGAGCGTTCCGATGCTGAATAAAATGCACATGAATGGTTATGACGTACTCAGCGTAAATAACGGCCCCTGGAGGGTATGCACCAAAGGTGACCGTCTTGGTGCATTTGCCAGCCGAGAAGAAGCACTGGCGTTCGCGGCAGCGCTTCCAGCCTACAGAGCGCGGTCGACACAACGTCAGAAGTCAGAATGAGCTTGGGCTCAAAGTCTGGGTAAACGGGTAATGCTGTTCGCCTAAGAACGTTTTGTTGTTGGGTGTTGGGTGTTGGGTACATATCCGTTTCTGCGGTAACGGCGGCTATTGGTTCCGCTCTTACAGCGGGTTACTTGGAAGAGCGCCAAGTAACCAAGCGCTTTTGCCCCTGACGTTCGGTGCCTCGCTAAGGCTCGGCATGCCCTCGCTCCGGTCCTGCTCCGTGGGCCCGCCGCCATCGGCCATCCATGGCCGGGGGCGGCTACCGCGGCATCCTTGCCGCGGTGCCCACTGCGCAGAACCTGCGCTCGGCCTCTCGAGGGGGCGTGCACCGCCAAAGCAAAGCGAGGCGGCCTACGGGCCGGCCTGTTTGCTCAACGCTTGCGCGTCGTGATGGTCGTGATCGTTCCCATGCTCCGCGTGGGAATGCCGCCGGGGACGCTCTGCGTTCCGCTGTCGACACCAGGCTCGAGTCTTGCGCGATGGTGACGCGGAGCGTCACGGGATGCATTCCCACGCAGAGCGTGGGAACGATCAACAGCCAAGATCAACAGCATCGCGAGCAGGCTCACTCCCACCTAAAGCAGAGCAGACCAGCGCACCGCTGTTGCTTCTCACCACTCATCAGGTCAAGCGTTAGCTCGCCTTTAGCTTTTGATCTTGATCTTGATCTGCCCCATCGGAAGGCCGAACGCAGGTTCTGCGCAGTGGGCAACCCGGCATGGATGCCGGGTTAGCCGCCCCCGGCCATGGATGGCCGATGGCGGCGGGCCCACGGAGCAGGACCGGAGTGAGGGAATGCCGAGCCTAGGCGAGGCACCGTACGTCAGGGGCGCATGCGCATGGTTACTTGGCGCTCTTCCAAGTGACCCGCCGTCAGGGCGGAACCAATATCCGCCATGACCGCAGAAACGGATATGTCCCCAACCCCAAAACGTTCCCAAGCGAACCGCATTACAGTCCAAGGACCGTCCGCTGGCGGTGAAATCGGGTAACCCTGACCACGACAAGTTAGGCGCGATGCTGATCAACGAAGCGTACAGCCAGCCTGTCCTCGATACGCCTGAGCTCAAGAGCAGCGCCATCATTACGTTCGCGGATAAATGGCGGAACACCTGTAACCATCCCGTTTCCAGTTAACGGGCAAGCGCAGCGAGGTGTTCAGTAACCCCCGCCGCCCGTACTGTGCGAGGGCTCCCTGGCTCTCTGCTGTGCGTTGCTCCATTCAGCACAGGTCATGAAGCTTTTGTGGTCGACCTTGCCCCGGTCATCGAAGCTGATGTTGTACGGCTTCTGTTGGCCGGCCTGCTTGAGCTTGTAATCAAAACAGGTGCCAGGCACCACGGTGCGTTCGCTTATCGCTGAAGGCTGGCCGCCAATTTGCTCGACCTGATCCTTGCTCATGCCGGTCTCGACTTTGGCAACCAGCGGCTGATCACGATAGACATGTGAATCACTGCTGCAGCCAGCCGTCGCCGCCAGCACGACAACCAGCGCCAATAGAGGCGTGTTCATGGCAACACTCCCGTCAGTGAGCTTTCGTTCGTCTGATCACCTTTGCTTTGACTTCTTCGGCATAACCCGCCAGTCGCTCTTCATCACCTTGAAACAATTCGCACAGCTTCTGCGTTGCTTGTGCATCCACATCATTACCGGCCAGGCGCAACTGCTCTGCTATGCGCAAGAGTTCCACTGCCGACCACCTCAGGTCCGACGCAACGCCTTGCAGGTCACGCCGAAGTTGGTTCTCATCTTCGCTAAGCCACATGATGATCTCCTGCAATACTCCGCTAAGAAAAGCGTAGTCCCATTTGGCTGGGGCGAAATGTGTGTTCGTCTGATCCACGGGAGAGGGAAGGGTTTCCATTGGTCGGGAAGATGAGTGGGTTTGAGCCAGCGTGATGTCGTAGTGATGAAGTGAATTTTCGCTAGGGCGAGGCCATATCAAATGTCGAATACCGATGATTTCAGATTTCATGCGCATGAGTTGATTGTTGATCTGGACGCTGCAACCACGGAAATGATGAAACTGATTTCTGCCCATCAACTAAGCGGCCCGGAGTGGGAACGGGTCACTCAATGGCAACATGAAGCGTATGAACGATGGATGACGTATTTGAACAAAAGGTCATACCCAGACCTTGGTGAGAACAACATCAACTCCTGACGTTATTCCGATGGATGTCTGGACCGCTACGCGCTACATTTCCCGTTTTTCGGGATAAGGAAGCGTCATGCGGATGTGGATTGGGGGAATTGCGGTGGTGATGCTGGCAGGTTGTTCGTTGCCGGCATCCCTGGTGCCAGGCGAGCCTAACCTCAGCAAATACAGTAACAAGATACCCAAGGACTATGCCGCCTGCGTTCTACCGCTGTGGCAGCAGCAAATCTCCAAAACGACTCAGACCCCGATTTCCAATGGCTACCGGATCAAAGCGCCGAGCATTATCACGGCTGACGAGATTCTGGACATTGTGAAATATAAGGACGGCAGTCGCATTTCGCTGTACCAGGGACCACCGTGGGCCAAGTCGGACGCGATGCGCAAGGCGGTTCGCAGCTGCTTGTAGAGATCGCTCAATGGCGACTTCATTTATCAGTGCCGTATGTCGGAGCCGAGGAACACTGACCGATCAGGCGCCTTCCAAGAGAAAGACTGTCCTTGGAAGTGTGGCGATGAATGACGATTTGAAAAAAGATGCCCTGGATACCTGGTACAAAATCTTGAACGAGCCGCAACTTCGTATGGATTGCGAAGAACAGTACGACGAGTTGCTCAAGGCTGCTGACGAGATGGAGCGTACCGGGCTGATCAACAGTGCGGAATGGCGCGAGTTGGTGCGGCAAGCGGGCACGGCATTTTCAAAAGCCATAGAAAGCGTGGACGGCGGCACTTAGGTGATCCATGCCTGCCTTTATGGCAGTTCCTCCCAACTGACCTGCATCAACCCTGACGCCTGGGCGTGGACTCGAAGCGCTTCTTCGTTTTGCTGATCGTGGTTTTCCCCATACGAAAGCCCGATCCCCGAGTGCAGGCATGCGTAATACCATGCGTCGGCGTCGGTCATGTGTGAGTCGGGTTGAACAAAAATATGACGACTCTTTTTTAGGCTGTAAGTGATTTGAAAATGTCGACGGCGGATCATCCGATTCTCCTGGTGCTGCCACTACGACATTAGTGGCGTAGTGCCAGTTCCCTCGGTTTTCGGACTTTTATCAACTTCCTCGAAACGCGAAGTTTTTTATCCCGTCATGTTCGATATTTTGGCGAGTTGACGCCGGAGCGCTCAACCCGCATGCATTGAAGGCACTCATCGTTGAGCTGCAAGCATTCCTTGTCGGCGTCTTCCCTGGTTGCATAGTGAGTGGGTAGTCGTCGCTTTTCTTCATTGTCATAAAGGTTGAATCCGATCGATGCAGTTTTGCAGTAGAAGCGCGATCCGTTGCGCGTCGATCCCGTTTCCGTGGGGATTGCAGGAACAACAGCGAATCTTGGAATCATCTTCACGTACTCCTTTTCGAATTCTCCTTAACGTGTAGCGGCTACTGGCCACTACCGCAAGGGTGCGCCTGAAGTATCCGATGAACAGGCCGTCCGCAGAAAAGGGCGGGTCGATGCCGGCTGTGGAGAGCCGTCAGGAGGTTGGTTGGCGCCGATCCAGGCCAGAAGGATTGCCGGCATTTATCAACCTTCTCTCGATCAGGATATTTTGCAGAGCCTGCCGCGCGACAGGCTCTAGCTGATGCTCTCGCTTCTTGAGTTCAAGGAGTATCGGGCTGGACCAGGTGCGATAGGTTTTTTCAGCTTGAGGAATGGATGTCATCTATCTCTCCTTGATCAGGCGACCGCCAATGAATCAGGCAGTTTGGGTTCGGTAAATACCCTAGTTGAGGAAACGGATTTTCGCCAAGAATTTGCACTGCAATGGTGCGCTTGATTTTCACAGCGAGCGTTGCGCCAGAGCGCTAAAGGTTTTAGCCGTCCATTCCTGACAGGAATGCAGCACATAAAATTAATGAATTTTTATTATTTGAACGTGTGGCGTAGCTTGATTTCAGGACATGGAGAACCGCCTTGAAAATATCCTCACTCAACGCCGCCGAAAAATTTGATACCTCCCGGGCCAATGAGTACGGCCGGCAGAGCCGTATTGCACTCGCCGGATACGACGCTTGCCAGGACTTGGCGGCCTGTATGCTGGCGGCAAGCCTTGGCCCTGCAGACTCGGCAAAAATACTGGTGGTGGGCGCTGGTGGTACGGCACAGGAAATTATTGCCATGGCCAGGCTTGAACCCGGTTGGCGCTTCACCGCCGTTGATCCGTCCGAGCCGATGCTGGAGGCCGCGAAGCAGCAGTTGGAAGCCAACAACTTGCTTGAAAGAACAACCCTGCATCTTGGGCATGTTGAAGACCTGGCAGCAGACGAATCATACGACGCAGCCACCCTGATCGGCGTGCTGCATCATCTTGAAGGGGACGACGCCAAGCGACACATACTACGGTCCATTCGGGCTCATCTAAAACCGGATGCGCCACTGATTGTCGCGGGCAACCAATACGCTTATGCGAGTCAGCCGTTGCTGCTGGCCGCCTGGGGGCAGCGTTGGCGGCAGCATGGCGCCAGCCCGGACGAGGTAAAGGCCAAGCTTGGGAAAATTCTTCAAGGCGCCGATCCTCCGCATTCCGAAGCGGCGGTTCAAAAGCTGTTGCATGACGCAGGATTTGGCGACGCAACCCGTTTTTTTAGCAGCCTTTTCTGGGGGGCGTGGTTAACGTGCAAAGTGGCTTGAGCAACGCAGCCGGCCGATGTCTGCCTATCGATCCAGTAGCGGTGCCAGCAGTGCACACATGCCGCGCCAGTGGGAACCCTCCCAGTAAATTCGCTGGCAAGCGTCGCAGCGCACGAAGTGCGAATAGAGGGCGCTAACGCGGGGCGGGACTCGCGCCCGGGCCAGTTCCGGGCTGATCTCGTGCAGCGGCAGATTGCAATGCAGGCATAGGCTGAAGGGCCGCGCGCTTCGCGCCAGGTCGAGGCGCTCGTAGATTTCGCGCAGTTGCAGGGACGGTTTCAGGGCATGCACGTAGCAGCCGTGGCTGATGATGCGCCGCTTGAGCAAATCGCGGTCGCGGGTCAGCACGATGCGTCCTTGGTGCGCCGCGATCTCGGCGATCTGGCCATCCTCGAAGCCGTTGTCATAGAGGGTGTCGAAGCCGCTCATGCGCAGCAGGCTGGCAAGTCCGCCCAGGTGCGCATCGGCGATGAAGCGCAGCACCCGTAGCGGTTGCGCGCGAACCTTTAGCAACGGGCTGATATCCAGCGCTTCGAATTTGGGATACACCGCCAGCCGGTCACCGTCGAAGATCAACCGTTCGAAGCCCGCTGACTCGCCGTTGAGCAACACCAGTTCGACCTCCGTGTGCGGTATCCCGAGCGCCTCGATCATGTGCTTGACCGTCGCCCCTCGCGCGCACTCGCAGGTGAATGACTGCCGCCGCCGTTCGGCCGGCAGGAAATCGTTGAGCTCCTCGTAGAAGCGGAAGGTTGCACGGGTCATGCTCAACAGTATGGCAGGGCAGCTCAATCGCCGCCCCGCCTGCTGTCACTATTGGCTGGAGCGGATCGCTCCACCATCGATCAGCAAGTTCTGCCCGGTCAGGTAGCTTGCATGACGGCTGCAAACGAAGGCGCACAGCGCTCCGAATTCCTCGGGTGTGCCGAAGCGTTTGGCGGGGATTTCGCTGCGGCATTCGTCTAGGAATGCCTCACTGTCTTGTCCCATCTCCTGGGCCGCGGCGACCAGGTTGTCACGCAGTCGATCAGTGTCGAAGGAGCCGGGTTGCAGGTTGTTGATCGTCACGTTGCGACTGGCAATGTTTTCTTGCCGGGCCAGCCCTGCGATGAATCCCGTCAGACCACTGCGAGCACCATTGGACAGGCCAAGGCTTTCGATGGGGGACTTCACGGCACTCGAGGTGATGTTGATGATCCGGCCAAATCCGCGAGCCGCCATACCGTCCACGGTTGCCTTGATCAACTCGATGGGCGTGAGCATGTTGGCATCCAGCGCCTTGAGCCAGGCGTCGCGGTTCCATTCGCGAAAATCCCCGGGAGGAGGGCCGCCAGCGTTGTTGATCAAGATATCGAAATGCTCATGGGCGTTGAGCGCTGCGGCCCGGCCTTCAGGCGTCGAAATGTCTCCGGCGACGGCGATGACGGTCACCTCAGGATTGATCGCTCTGAGCTGACGGGCTGTTTCATTCAGCGTCTGCTCGCCTCGTGCCGTGATTACCACGTTCACGCCTTCGTGGACGAGTGCCTGTGCGCAAGCTTTACCCAGACCTTTGCTGGCGGCGCACACCAGCGCCCAACGTCCTGCGATTCCAAGGTTCATGCGTGTTTTCCTGAAAGAACGAAGCTCAAAAAAGGGGTTGCCTGATCATGCATGATGCGCTGCGACCGGCGTGTTTGGCGCTCGAACACCGATGCCCATAAAGCGTCGCACGCGTTCTCCTTCGGCATCGCAGCGTATGGTTTCAGGCGCGGCATCGAGTTGAATATTGCCGTTTTCCATGAAAATCACCCGATCGGAAATCGACATCGCAAAGTCCATTTCGTGGGTCACGATCACCATGGTCATGCCTTCTTTGGCCAAGTCGCGGATCACGTTGAGCACGTCGTTGACCAGTTCCGGGTCGAGGGCGGAGGTCGGCTCGTCGAACAGCATGATCTGCGGCTCCATGGCCAAGGCCCGAGCGATCGCCACGCGCTGTTGCTGTCCGCCGGAGAGCTGGTGCGGGTACTTGTGGGCATGGGCCAGCAGGCCGACCTTGTCCAGTAGCGCATAAGCACGATGTTCGCTGAGTTCGCCCGGCTGACCGTGGTAACGCGGGGCCAGCGTGACGTTGTCGAGAATGGTGCGGTGCGGGAACAGGTTGAAGTTCTGGAACACCATGCCGATGTGGCGCACGCCTTTGCGCAGGCGCGAGCTGTTGGGTTTGTCCGAGGCTTCGATGAATTTTTCGCCGAACAACAGAATGTCACCGGTATCGATGCTTTCCAGGCCGTTGACCGTGCGGATCAGCGACGTCTTGCCAGAGCCGGATGGCCCGATGATCGAGACCACTTCGCCGTATTGGACATTCAGGTCGATGCCCAGCAGCACTTTGTGCGTGCCATAGCTCTTCTGGATGTTCTTGAGTTGCAGGATGGGCGTCGCATTGGTGCCGGCGGCTTTGCGCGCGCTGTCGGGCAATGCTTCGGCACAGGCCTTGAGCTTGGCGATGGCGGCCGCGTCGAGTGTATGCGGCTTACGGAAATTCAGGTCCAGGTAGCGCTCCAGACGCTGCAGGAAGAAGCCGAAGACGGTGACGATCAACACGTAGTACACGCCGACCGCCGCCAGGGTTTCCATGACCAGGAAGTTAGTGGCGTAGAGACGTTGCCCGACGGTGAGAATTTCGGTCAGGGAGATGACCGAGACCAACGATGTCAGCTTGACCACCGTGATGTATTCATTGATCAAGGTGGGCAGCGAAATACGGAATGCCTGGGGGATCACGATCAAGCGTTGCATGCCGAGCAGGCCGACGCCCAATGCGCGCCCGGCTTCTTTCTGGCCCTTGGCCACGGAAATCAGACCACCACGATGGATTTCCGCCATGTACGCCGCTTCGGTGACTACCAGGGCCAGCAAACCGGAGTAGAAGGGATTGGACAGAATCGGTCCGCTACCGGGAAACAATTGCGGCAGGTTGTAGACGAACACCACCAGCACCAGCAACGGGATGCTGCGAAAGAACCAGATGTAGACCGCTGCGGGAATGCGCAGCAAGGGCGATTGGGACAGCTTGGCCGTGGCCAGGACGAAACCCAGCAGCATGCCGATGAACCAGGCCAGGGCACTGAGTTGGATGACTGTTATGCAGGCATGCCAGAAGTCCGGAAGGGAGAACAGCGAGAGAAAATACGACCAATCGAATTGCATGGGACACCTCGATCTGCCGCCCCGAAGCGGGGAGGCAGATGACCAATCTATAAGGACAAATTCTTAGTTGGCAGTCGGTTCTTCCAAGCCATATTTTTTAAGAATGGCGGCGTATTCACCGCTCTTTTTGGTCTCCTCGAAGGCCGTTTGCATGGCCTTGAAGGTTTCGTCGTTACCTTTCTTGACGAAGATGCCCAGGGTTTGCTGATAAATCGGGTGCTCGGTGGTAATCACGACGCGCCCATTGGTTTTTTCCGCGATCATTTTGGCGGCGCCGGCGATTTCAACCTGGGCCTGAATGTTCTTGGACAACAGGGCCTGGGTCACTTCAGGCGCCGAAGGGTATTCGCTGACGGTGATCGCGCCTTTGTTGTTCGGCACGCAGTAGTCATCGGACAGCTTCCTGAATTCCTTGACCCAGGTCGTGCCCTGTTCCAGGCCCAGCTTCAAGCCGCACAGGTCTTCAGGTTTTTTCGCATTGATCTCGCTGCCCTTGGGCACCATGACCGCGGCACCGGTATTGGCATAAGCGATGGTCTGGGCCTGAGTCTGGCGCTCCGGCGTGATGTACATGCCGGAAATGACCGCGTCGTACTTGGCGGAATTCAAGCCCAGGATCAGGCTCGGGAACTTGGTGTCGACGAACTCCACCTTGGCGTTCATGTGCTTGGCCAATGCCGCTGCCAGCTCAGGGTCCGAACCCACCACGTTCTTGTCTTTGTCATAGGACTCGAAAGGCGGGTAGGTGATTTCCATGCCGACCTTGAACGTATCTGCCGCAGCCATGCTCACGGAGGCACCGAGCATTCCGGCTGCCAATACAGCCAAGCTCAACAGATTTTTTTTGTTGTTTTTCATTTTTCACTGACTCCGGCGTAGGTAAGGGATGTGGCTGAAAACTTCAATCAGGACGGTTGAGCCTGATTTTTCAAATGTCCGAAACTGGCGGGCTTGCGTGCCTTGCCTGGCAGTTGAACTTCCCCATTGGCCACCCTTTGACGCAGATACTGATAGGTCTGCAGCGCCTGGCCATACATGTGTTCGCCGATCGTGATCTCTTCGTAATCGTTGCCTTCCTGGGCGAACCCGGGCAGTGGTTTGATCTGGGTGTGATAGTCGC
Organism: Pseudomonas sp. IT-P294; assembly: GCF_949767865.1. NCBI lineage: Bacteria > Pseudomonadati > Pseudomonadota > Gammaproteobacteria > Pseudomonadales > Pseudomonadaceae > Pseudomonas > Pseudomonas sp. IT-P294. Next base: position 109,287 of record NZ_CATKQW010000011.1, read on the forward strand.
AGGCATAAAACAGCGGGAAGGAATAACGCTCTTCTTTCACGCTGCGTACCCGGTGCGCGGTGGCAACGAATGCGCCTGCCGTCATCACCTCCAGCATGTCGCCGATGTTGACCACAAAGGCATCGGCAATCGGTGGTGCATCGATCCATTCTCCGAGGTTGTTCATCACCTCAAGGCCGGGTTTGTCGGCCAGGAGAATGGTGAAGCACTCGTAATCAGTATGGGCGCCAAGTCCCGGTGCGTCATGGGCTGCACCGTCGAACGGGTAGTGGATCAGGCGCAGTTTGGACGGCGGTCGGGTGACCAGGCTGTCGAAGTAGTTTTCTTCCAGGCCCAGGGTCAGGGCAAAGCCGCTGAACAGGCGCCGGCCGAGGGCGAAGATCGCTTCGTAGTAGGCCTGCACCGCCGGCTTGAAACCCGGCAGCTGTGGCCAGTCGTTGGGCCCCAGCAGCGGGGTGTTGGCTAGCACCAGCGGGTCATTGGCCGGGACTTCGAAGCCGACGTCGAAGGCTTCCTTGTGGTCTGGCTTGCCTTTGGAATAGACCTCTTCGCCTTCGGGCACAAAGCCCTTGTGGGTTTGCGAGGTGCCGATGTAGTGCCGCATCTTGGTGTCCAGGGACTGGTCGAAATAGTCCTTGGCTGCCTGGCGCAGGTTGGCGATCAGTTGCGGGTCGATACCGTGGTCGGTGATATAGAGGAACCCGACTTCGCTGGCGGCGCGCCCCAATTCTTCGGCCACGGCGAGACGGTGTTCCAGTTCCACACTGAACAGACCGGCGATGTTGACCACCGGGATGCTGTTGAAGTTGGCTTTTTGTGGGTCAGTGCTGGCGCTGTTGTTTTTATTGTCAGGCATGACGCATCGGCTCCCTAAGGATGGCTTGGGTGGTGGAAACGCTCGAAGTGTTTGCGCTCGGTCTGGCCCATCCACACGTTCAATGACCACAGGTCGGCGACCGGGACATTGGTGAAGGGCAAATGGTGCAGGTAGCCGTCGGCGCCAAATTCCGGGGTCAGGGTGCTGACCTGGTAACCGCGCGCTTGCTGCGATCGCCAGATGCTTTCCCAGTGCTGTTGATGGAACGCCAGTTCTTTTGCGTACTCGGGCGCTGCCGGGTGCGGAACCTGCGGGCCCTGGTCGTAACCGACCCGAGCCTGAATATGGTGAACCCGCTCGACGAAAGCGCTCAGGTCATCGGCCGGGTCGTTCAACAGGCGCTCGCAGGTCACGACCCAATGGCTGATGTCACTGGTGAACAGCAGATCGGGCAGTTGCCGGATCAACTCCAGGGTCACCCAAGGGTTGAACAGTGAACGCGAGCGGTGCGTTTCGAAACTGCAGACCTGTCCGTGCTTGCGCGCCAGGTCCAGCGCCTGGCCAAAAAACTCCACTTGTTGTGGCAAGGTCCAGCGGTCGTTGCCCGCCAGCACGTTGACGAAACGTGGACCGAGTTCAGCAGCCCAGGCGAGTTTCTGGTCGAGGTCATTGAGGTGCACGGCAGGCGTTGCCGACTGGTCCGGCAGCACGTCGTACGCGGTGAAGACGGTGCTGATATAGCCCAGACGATTGGCCTGGAGAAAGGCGCCAAACTCAGCCCTCTCACGGGCGTCCAGTGGCAGGCGTGCTTCCATGCCATCAAAGCCCGCTTGCAGCAACTCCTCAAGCGCCTGAGCCTTGCTGGCGGTGTAACCCCACAGCGTGCGGAAAATTTCCAGCTTCATCGGTGATCCTCAAAAATCCAGGGCCTACTGCAAAAGCACTTCAACGGCGCCAAGTCACCAAGCGATCAATGGTCAGCGGGGCAGAGGACTTCAGGTCTGGATCTCTGCGTAAATCTGATCCACTGAGCGATACCAGGCGGGTTCGCTGTGGAGCCGATGTTAGGCATAGGCCGGGTGGCGAAAGAATCCGAAAGTTCAAATGAATACTTCAGACTTTCATCAACAAATAGCTAGCTACTTATTTGGCTTGCGAGGAGGGATTTGATGGGCGCGTACGTGTCTGCGTTGGCTATCAGCGCGAGGTGCCACTGTTACGGCATTATTTTGAAGAGTCCCAAGCGAGAGGGGCCGTCGAAGCGCGAAGATTCAGCGCTTGTAACGCAGCGCATCAACGACCACGCCAAACGCTGACGAGTGCTCGCGGCGGTTTGGGTAGTAGAGATGGTAGCCGGGGAAGGGCTGGCACCAATCCTCCAGAAACCGCAACAGACTCCCGTCGCCAATTTCCTTCGTCACCATATCTTCTGGCAGGAACGCCAATCCGCAGCCCGCGACTGCCGCGCGCAGGATGGGCAGGCTGCTGTTGAACGTCCACTGTCCTTCGACGCGTGCCTTCAGCTCGTGACCGTCCTTCTCGAAATCCCATTGCAGGAGGCTGCCGTGGGTCGGCAGACGCAGATTGATGCAACTGTGTTCGGCGAGATCGCCTGGCACTGTCGGCGGTGATCGCCGCTTGAAATACTCGGGGGAGCCGACAACCGCCATCCGCAACGCAGGGCCGATGGGCACAGCGATCATGTCCTTGGCCACTTGATCGCCCAGCCGCACGCCTGCGTCATAGCGCTGCGCGACGATGTCGGAAAGGGCGTAGTCGACCGTGATTTCGACCTTGATGTCTGGATAGTCTGGAAGCACCTTCAACAGTTTTGGCCACAGAATATTGTTCGCGGCATGCTCCGAAGCCGAGATCCGCACATTGCCTGCCGGGGTATCGCGAAATTCGCTGACGGCGGCCAATTCAAGTTCGATTTCTTCAAAGCGCGGCGCCATGGACAGGTACAGCCGCTGACCCGCTTCGGTCGGTGACACGCTGCGTGTGGTGCGAGTCAGCAGCCGAACACCGAGTCGGGTTTCGAGGGCGCGCATCGTGTGGCTGAGGGCGGATTGCGAGACACCCAGTTGTGCGGCCGCGCGTGTAAAGCTGCCCTCGCGGGTGATGACCACGAAGGCCTGGAGGTCATTGAGATTGGCTCGGGACATTGCTGAGAGACTCTCATGAGAGGCGGGGCATTACTGCATGTAAGCATGCCCCAATGGCGTGCACGCATTTTTTGTAGCAAAGGCGCGGGAACAGGCGTGCCGGGAAATGGCTTCCCGGCCGAGGGTGATAGCACAAACCCGGGTGAAGTCTGGGATCACAGCGTTCTGGCGTAAAACCCGGAGAGCTTGTCTATGGCCGTGTCGACATAGCGTGGAACCCAATAGGTTTCGATATGGGTTGCCCCGTCGATCTTGAACAGTTCCTTGTCTTGGGTGCCTGTGGCCTTGGCGAACGCATCTTCGATCATGTACAGGCTGTCGGCCTTGCTGCCGGCGATCATCAGCAACGGCTGGCGGATCAGGTCGATCTGCTGGGTGGCGTCGAAGCGCATCAGGTCGAGCAAACTGCTCGTGGTGTACTTGAAGGTCGAGTTGGGATGGGCGTGAGTCTTCCAGTAGTACTCGTAGCCTTGGCGGTAGAGATCGAATGGCAATTTCGCGATCTGCTCATCCGTCAGATTGGCATCCCCTGAATAGAGGATTTCGCCGCCGGCCGCTTCCTGGGCGCGAGCCGCCGAGGCCTGTTGCAAGCGTTGCTCAAGGGTGTCCAGTTGCGAGTCGGCGTAGCCATTGCGGCGAACCCGCCCTGAGTTGAACATGCTCACCGTCGCCAGCGACTTGAAGCGTTTGTCGGTTTCAGCCGCAGCCAGGGAATACCCGCCGCCGCCACAGATGCCGAGCAGGCCCAGGCGCTTGCCGTCGACGCCGGCATACTGGGTAATGAAATCCGCCATGCCATGAATGTCTTCGATGCGCGATGCCGGTTTGTCGACACTGCGCGGTTGTCCTGCGCTGGCGCCCTGGTAAGCGGCATCTGCGGTGATGGTGATATAGCCTTGTTCCGCCAGGCGTTGCGCATAGAGACCTGCCACTTGCTCTTTCACCCCGCCATTGGGATGCGCGACGACGATACTTGGATAGGCTTTCTTGGGGTCGTAGTTGGCCGGGGTATAAACGTTGGCCGCTATATCCAGGCCATTGAGCTTGTAGCTGACCGGATGGATATTGACCTTGCCGGGCTCATTCTTGCTGATCGCACCGTCGTAGACCAAGGTAAAGGGATTCTTTTTATAGTCAGCGGCGATGGCCTCGCCACCGCAGACGCTGGCCATTGCAGCCATGAGCGTGGCTTTCAAAATTGTGTTTCTCATGTGAAGTCTCCTGTGTGTTCAAGCAACGCAGCGGTGCAGGCCCTCATCGGTCCAGGCTCTTTTCGGCGAGGAATCTGGAGACCAGGTCCGCGATCTGTACGTTGTTCAAGTCCGACATGGGGAAATGGGTATTGCCCTTGATACCGATCTGCGGCAGATGGATCAGTGTGACGTCGCCGCCATGCCTGTTGACCGTGTCACGCCACGTTCGAGCCATGCTCAGTCGGGCACGCCAACTGTCTTGGGCGGGCAGGTCGACGGCCTGCTCAGGGATGTTGTCGCCGTAAACGACCAGGATCGGAATCCGCGTGAGCGCCATGAACTGCGCCAGTGGCACTGCCGCTCCCTGCACGGTGTCGAACGCGCTGGGAATCGGTGCGGGCACTTCACCTTCCGGAAAGACAAAACTGCTGCCTGGCTCGAACGCCACAATCGCCTTGACCTTGTCGTTCTTGATCGCGGTCAGCCAACCTGGCCCACCACCCTGGGAGTGAGTGAACAGAATGCCTGGGCCAATCCTGTCAAACAGCGCCGAAACACCCGCAGAAACCACGGCCATGTCGAAGGGGCCGGTATTGGGCGTCATTGCGCGGAAGAACTGTTCGCGGGTTTGCGCATCCCGAGCCACCTGCACACCTTCGAAATAGTTGGGCCACAGGCCGATACGGAATTGGTTGAACCAGAGCTGCTCGTCCGGCGTCGGCTTGAGCGTGGCCTCGACCATGCTGCGGCCGGCATTACCGCGACGCGGTTGATCGATCAGATACACGCCGAACTGACGGCGCAGGAAGATGTTCTGGAAACCTTCGCGACCATCGGCGGTGGTTTCCCAGGTCTTGGAGAACTGGCCCGCGCCGTGCCACATGACGATGGGCAGTTTTCGGGCATTGACCGGAATCTGGTAGAACGCGTAGGCATGGTCGCCATGGTAGGTCTGGCCGTTCGGTTCCATCGGTTTGCGCGGATCGAACAGGCCAGGCGCCGTGGTCATCGTCCCGCCAGCGGTGAAGCTGCCTTGTTGCTGAATCAGCAAGGGGCCATTGGCGTTACTGGAGCCCTGAGTTGCGCAGGCGGCAAGCAAGCCGAGCAGGGCGATGCCCAGCAGATTTTTTCCGATCTTCATCTTCAACCTCCAGACGCGGCGAGTGCCTGCGTCAGTGCTGCGCTTGCACGCTTGGCCGTTTGTTCATCCATGTGCTCGGCCAGCAGCTCAGTGACGTGCTGTAACTGCGAGGCGCTCAACCCGACCCGCATGCTCGCCCGCATATGCGAGCGCAACTGCGACTCCACACCCGGGGTTGCGGCCAGTGCGCCGACGGTGGCCAGTTCCCGGCTTTGCCAGTCGAGGTTGTCGCGTTCGAAGATGTCGCCGAACAAATGGGTTTGCAGGAACTGGTTGATGACGGGCGCGAACTCGAACACCGGGCCTTTGACCGGGCCGCCGGAGATCCGGGTTTGGTTGGCCGTGCCTGCAGCAAGCAAGGCAGCACCGGTTGGAATCGCGCGGCCGGGTTCACGCCCCGGCGCGTCGTCGATGCCACGCTGTTTGCGCGCCTGCACCAGTTTCATCAGCTCATCCAGCGCGTTGAGGCTGCGCGGGAAACCCACATAGGCGTAGAGCTGCACGAGGATTTCCCGGGTTTCGCTGACCGTCAGGCCAGCGTCCAGGCCTTGGCCCAAGGCGGCGTTGAGCCTGGGCCTATCGCTGACGGCCATGGCGGCGGCGATCAACGGAATGGCTTGTTGCCTGGCGGACAGCATGCCTGACGCGGATGGTGTGTCGGGCAGCTTGCCGGTCGACTTCGATGGGTCCGCGTAGTCCTTCTCTGAAACCTTCTCTGCCCAGGTGACGGTTCTCCCGTCTTCGGCTTCGGCGATGGCGATGTGGGTCATGCCGGTGGTCGCCGTGGCTCCATGCCAATGGCGCACGTTGGGCGGGATCCAGACGATATCCCCCGGCCGGATCTCCTGGCGTGGACCACCTGCCTGCTGCACGTAGCCCATGCCGGCGGTGACGATCAGCGTCTGCCCCAGCGGATGGGTGTGCCAAGCCGTGCGCGCACCGGGTTCAAAAGTCACCGTGCCACCGCCGACGCGGGCAGGGGGCTCAGCCTTGAAAAGGCCATCGACATGCACTGTGCCCGTGAAGTTATCTGCAGCGCCTTCGATTGAAGGCTGAGAGCCCGCACGGCTGATGCGCACTTCGTTGGCGGTTTGGGCGCAGGCTTCTCCGGTCAGGAGCGCCAAGGCAACCAGTGGTGCAATCAGTGTTTTCATATAGGGCGTCCCTGCAAAAGGGTGAGTCGACAGTGAAGCTTTTTCAAAAGCGCTGCCGCTCTCACCGTGATGGATTCAGAGCCCGGTCATCTTCAGCGCAGGCTCGGGCAACCGATCCCCTTGCACCTGGATCCGGGACGTCTGCTCGTTGATCAAACGCAGATCCTCACGGGTCAGATCCAGTTCGATAGCCCCAAGGTTTTCTTCCAGGCGATGCGGTTTCGTCGTGCCGGGAATCGGCACGATCCACGGCTTCTGTGCCATCAGCCAGGCCAGTGCTACCTGTGCCGGGGTCGCGTTTTTACGCTGGGCGACAGCCTTTACCACCTCGACCAACGCAAGGTTGGCCTTGCGCGCATCAACAGAAAAACGGGGTACGGCGTTTCTAAAGTCGGATGCTTCGAACTGCGTGTTCTCGTCAATTTTGCCGGTCAGGAAACCTGCGCCGAGCGGGCTGAAGGGCACAAAACCAATGCCCAGCTCCTCCAGCACAGCCAAAAGCTCGAGCTCCGGGCCACGCCAGAAGAGTGAATATTCGCTCTGTACGGCCGTCACTGACTGAACCGCATGGGCCCGGCGAATCGTCTCGACACCCGCCTCTGAGAGACCGAAATGCTTGACCTTGCCTTCGGCGATCAAGTCCTTGATGGTGCCGGCTACGTCTTCGATCGGCACGGCTGGATCGACGCGGTGCTGGTAAAACAGATCGATGCGGTCAGTGCGCAGGCGTTTCAACGAAGCTTCGGCCACCGCCCGGATATGCTCCGGGCGACTGTTGGTACCGCCGCTGCGTTCGCCGGTGATCAGATCGATGTCGAAACCGAACTTGGTGGCTATAACGACCTGGTCGCGAATCGGCTGCAGGGCCTCACCCAGTAGCGCCTCATTGCTGAAGGGGCCGTAAGCCTCGGCGGTATCGAACATGGTGACGCCGCGATCATGAGCGGTACGGATCAGCTTGATCATGTCCTGCTTGTCGGCAGCAGGCCCATACGCCGACGTCATGCTCATGCACCCAAGACCCAGTGCCGACACTTGCAGGCCATTACCCAGCGTGCGAGTTTTCATTGATCTACTCCAGTAAAGAAATTGAGTGCCCATCAGTGGTGGTTGAAGGGCGAGCTGGCGAGGGCAGTGACGACCGTGGGGCGAAGGGTGTTCATGCCCGTTGCCGTCAGCGCCCGACACGTGCCTTCAGAGATTCGGGATAGCGGTCGCCCTGGATATGGATCTGCGAGAGTGTCGACTCGATTGCCTGAAGTTCGGCCTCCGAGAGCGAGAGGGACACGCTGCCGATATTTTCTTCCAGGCGATGCAGTTTGGTCGTGCCGGGGATAGGAACGATCCACGGCGCCTTTGCGAGCAACCAGGCCAGCGCGATCTGCGCCGGGGTCGCCTCCTTCTGTGCCGCAATCTCGCGGATCAACACCACCAGACCCTGATTGGCGTGCAGGGCCTCCTTGCTGAAGCGAGGCACAATGCTGCGGAAGTCGTCGCTGCCGAATGAAGCATCTGCCGACACGGTTCCGGTGAGAAAACCCTTGCCCAACGGGCTGAAAGGCACGAAGCCGATTCCCAGTTCCGCGAGTGTCGGCAGTATTTCCAGCTCCGGCTCACGCCACCACAGGGAGTATTCGCTTTGCAGCGCCGTGACCGGCTGTACTGCGTGGGCCCGGCGAATGGTTTGCGCGCCCGCTTCCGACAGACCGAAGTGCTTGACCTTGCCTTCCTGGATCAGCGCCTTGACCACCCCCGCGACCTCTTCAATGGGAACGTCTGGATCGACTCGGTGCTGGTAGAGCAAATCGATGAAGTCTGTCTTTAAACGGCGCAGCGAGCCCTCGACCGCGACACGGATATGTTCCGGGCGACTGTTGAGGATCTGCTGTTTGTTGTCCTCGCCAAAGGTGAAGCCGAACTTGGTGGCAATGACGACTTGATCGCGCACGGGGGCCAGTGCCTCACCCACCACTTCCTCGTTCAGGTAGGGACCGTAGACCTCGGCAGTGTCGAAAAAAGTCACCCCTTGATCGACCGCAGCGCGGATCAGCGAGATGGCCTGCGCGGTGTCGGTAGCGGCGCCATAGCCATGACTGAGGCCCATGCAACCGAGCCCCAGGGCCGAGACTTCAAGAGAACTGTTTCCGAGTTTCCGCTTTTGCATAGTAGATCTCCCTGCCTGGCGAGCGGCTCGAAGCCGAACGCCAGAAGTTAGGAACAGACTGCACTTCGCCTGGAGCGGCGTGTGCAAATGCGCTGTGAACACACTAAGGGAGGGACGTTGGTGAAACTAGATGGGTAAATCGGCAAGGACCTATGAGCTGTGTTCATTAGTGTCCGGTGCCAACCCGAGGGTGGCGTGATTGAAATAAACGCTGACAGCATCCAGGAATTCAATTTCCGCACGTTTGGTCATCATATGGATGATGCCTTGCTCGGCGGTGTTTTGCCGGTTAGCGGGGTAGGCTGGAAATGATGCCTCCGTCCTGTAAGCCATGAATGAATATGCAGCCTCAAGGCAAAGACGCCGCCCTGGCGTCAGGTGGCGCGTCGGAGAATGGAGCGAGCACGACCGATGACCGGCGCATCCACCATTTGCCCATCAAGTGTGAAGACACCTTCTCCTGAACTCGCCGCGTCGATAATCCGTTGCGCCCAGTGCAGTTCCTCCGGGCTGGGTTTTAACGCTTGATGGATGATCGCCACTTGGCTTGGATGGATGCATAGCGCACCACCAAAGCCCATGTCACGGGCGAACTGGACGGCATTGTGCAGACCAGCGGTGTCCTGGATTGAGGGGAAGACGCCGTCCAGCGCCGGTGAAAGACCGGCCACCCGCGTGCAGATTAATACGGCGTAGCGGGCGTGACTGAGTATCTCTTCGGCGGCAGGGCTGCCGGTGGTCAGGTTCAGGTCCAGACCTAGATCGAGGCTACCGAACGACAAGCGTTCAACGCCTTGAGCGTTGGCAATCTCGTTAAGGGCAGCCAAGCCTTTGGCGCTTTCAATGATCGGCCAGATCGGCTTTTCACTGCGAGCTGCGGCAGCGACTTGCGCCGCGCTTTCTGCTTTGGGCAGCAGTAGGGCAGTCACGCCGGCATAACGTCGGCAAATTTCCAGATCGGCAGCGTGCGCCCAATGATCCGGCGCATTCACGCGAACCAGAATCCGCGCGCCCGGATTTTCACTCAGGAAGCGTTCCAAATTATCCCTGGCCTGTTCCTTGAGGTTTTCCTGCACGGCGTCTTCCAGATCGACAATGACCCGGTCCGCGCCGCTGGCGATGGCTTTGGAGATGCGCTCCGCACGAGTCGCCGGTACAAACAGGGCAGAGCGAACAATCGATGGACTCATGGTGTTTCTCCTTCGCTGAACTGGACTTCGCCTAGCTGCGCGACCCCGTCCTGATTGCCTGCCCAGACCTGCGCCTTGCCGCGGTCGATCAAACGTCCACCGATTTCGAATTGCTGAGGCGAAATCAGCGGGCGAAGCCCACGAAAGGTGAAACGCTCCAATCGTGCAGTCGGGCGCGCTCGGGTGAAAGCACGTAAGTTCAGTGTCGCGATCAGAGGGCCATGCACCACCAGCCCCGGGTAGCCTTCGGTTTCGGTGACGTAGGGCCAGTCGTAGTGAATTCGATGGCCATTGAAGGTGACGGCGGAATAACGGAACAGCAGGGTCGGGGAAGGCTCGACCTGTTCATGCCACTGGCCTTCGGGGAGCGCTTCGGTGCCGCTCAATTTTGGTGGAGTGGGTTCCCGGTAGACGATGTCCTGCTCGTCCTGAAGTGCGCGCTGGCCGTCCTGGAAATACTCGTGGCGTACCGTGACGAACAGTAACGAGCCGGTGCGACCGTGCTTCTCTTCGACATTGAGAATGGTCGAAATACAGGTCACCTCAGCCTCTACCTTCAGCGGTTGATAGAACTCAATTCGGCTGCCGGCCCACATGCGATTGCGGTTATGGGCCGGTGGCAGGAATCCGCCGAGCGCTGGATGACCATCCGGGCCCAGTTCGCTGGCCATAACGGGTTCTTGAAAGAATGCCCAATGCCACAGCGGCGGCAGTGGTTCGCCGGGTTGCGGCGCCTCTTCGCTCAATGTCGCGGCCATTCGTTTAACCAGGTTCAAGCTGATTCGGTCCTGGCTTTCCTGGCGGCGGCCAATCCAGGCGGAAAAATCGGGACTGCTCATATCCATTGCTCCTGTCGGTCAATCATCAGGCCAGGGCGGCCATTTCGGGTATTGCTTCGAACCAGTCCGCCACCAAGCGTTGCAGGCAGGCATCTTGTTTTCAGATCAAGGCTAAATCGCCCCGGCTGCGCGCATTTGTTCAATACGATCCGTGCCCAGCCCTAGTTCCCTGAGCACCTGTTCGGTGTGCTGGCCGAGGCCCGGTACGGCATCCATACGAGGCTCGAATGCGCTGTTGCTGCCAGGAGGTATCAAGCTCGGGACGGTGCCGGCAGAGGTTTCTACTTCACGCCAGCGATCACGTGCCTGAAGTTGCGGATGGTCCCAGACACCTTGCATGTCGTTGACGCGAGCGTTGGCAATTAGCGCATGCTCCAACCGATCAAACACGGCATCGAAATTGAGAGTGGAGAACGATTCGACGATGAGTGCTCGCAGCGCCGAACGGTTCTCGACGCGCTTGAAATTGGCAGAGAAGCGTTCGTCTTTCGCCAGTTCAGGCGTCAGCAGTACCTTGTCGCAAAACAGCTGCCATTCGCGCTCATTCTGCAAACCCAGCATCACGGTGGAGCCGTCACCGATGGGGAAGGGGCCGTAGGGGTAAATGGTGGCGTGCGCGGCACCTGCTCGAGGTGGAGGAGGTGCGCCGTCGTAGGCGTAGTACATTGGGTAATTCATCCACTCGACCAGGCTTTCCAGCATCGACACATCGAGGTGGCTACCTTCACCAGTGCGTCCCCGCAACAGCAGTGCTGAAAGAATTCCGGTGTAGGCGTACATGCCCGCCGCGATGTCAGCAATCGAGCAACCTGCCTTGGCCATTTCATTCTCACCCGGTCCTCCGGTGACCGATAGAAAGCCGCCTTCACTCTGGATCAACAGGTCATAAGCTTTTTTCTTTTCATAGGGGCCGCCTGCGCCATAGCCTGAAATGTCACAAACGATCAGGCGCGGAAACCGCTGGTGCAGCACCTCGAAAGACAGGCCCATTCGCGCAGATGCTCCCGGCGCCAGGTTCTGCACCAGGACATCGGCCGTAGCCAGCAAACTGTCCAGCACGTCGGTGGCCGACTCTTGTTTCAGGTCGAGGGTCAGGCTTTCTTTCGAGCGATTGGTCCAGACGAAGTGAGAGGCGAGGCCGTTGACGCGTTGGTCGTAACCTCTGGCGAAGTCACCCGTACCGGGGCGTTCGACCTTGATGACACGTGCGCCGAGATCGGCCAGTTGTCGGGTGCAGAAGGGCGCTGCGATGGCATGTTCAAGGCTGACGACGGTAATGCCATCGAGCGGACGTAGGCCGTTGGGCTGGCTCATGATTTTTTTCTCTCTTGCTTTTAGAAAGAGCGCGGCAGTTCGAGCAGGTGTTCGGCGACGTACGACAGGATCAGGTTGGTGGAGATGGGCGCCACCTGATACAGACGGGTTTCACGGAATTTGCGCTCGACGTCGTACTCGCAGGCAAAACCAAAACCACCATGGGTCTGCAAGCACGCATTGGCGGCTTCCCAGGAGGCTTTCGCCGCAAGATATTTGGCCATATTGGCGCTGGCCCCGGCGTTGATACCGCTGTCGTATTCCTCGCATGCACGCCAGCGCATCAGGTCAGCGGCTTCAATCTCGATGTGCGCTTCAGCGATGGGGAACTGGACGCCCTGGTTCTGCCCGATCGGGCGCCCAAACACTACGCGGTCGCAGGCATAGGCACTGGCCTTCTCGATAAACCAGCGGCCGTCACCGATGCATTCGGCGGCAATCAGAGTGCGTTCGGCATTCAGGCCATCGAGGATGTACCGGAAGCCTTTGCCTTCCTCACCGATCAGGCTGTCAGCGGGGATTTCCAGGTTGTCGAAGAACAACTCGTTGGTCTCGTGGTTGACCATGTTGGCAATTGGCTGCACGGTCAGACCGTTACCGATGGCTTCACGCAGGTCCACGAGGAAGATCGACATGCCTTCGGATTTTTTCTTCACGTCAGCCAAAGGAGTAGTACGCGCTAGCAGGATCATCAGGTCGGAATGCTGAACGCGTGAGATCCACACCTTCTGCCCGTTGATCACGTACTTGTCACCTTTGCGCACGGCGGTGGTCTTTATCTTTGTGGTGTCGGTGCCGGTGGTGGGCTCAGTCACAGCCATCGATTGCAGGCGCAATTCACCGCTGGCCAGTTTCGGCAGGTAATAGCTTTTCTGCGCCTCACTGCCGTGACGCAGCAAGGTGAACATGTTGTACATCTGTCCGTGCACGGTGCCCGAGTTGCCGCCGCAGCGGTTCACTTCTTCTAGAATTACCGAGGCCTCGGCCAGCCCAAGGCCGGAGCCGCCATATTCGGCAGGGATCAGCGCTGCCAGCCAACCCGCATCGGTCAGGGCCTTGACGAAGGTTTCCGGAAAGCCTTTTTCTTCGTCGACTTTGCGCCAGTAAGCCGCATCGAATTCAGCGCACAGAGCACGTACGCCCTCGCGGATGGCATTGAGTTCTTCAGAGTTACGGTCAGTCATTATTATTCTCCTCAACGCGTCACGCATGGCATCAGCCCTGCGTGACCGGGTCCGGGCAAAGAGCAATCAGATCGGGTTGAAACCCAAGGCGGCACGAAAGCGATTCTTGACGTAGTGACCATCGCGCGGTGGCAGCACCCGTGGCGGGTTTTCTGCTTTGATCTTGATCGTCGCGAGCTTGACTCCATCGCGGGTCGCAAAGCGCTCGCGCAGGTCATGTACGCCTTCCATGTCGCGGATTTCATCGGTCCAGCCGAAGCCGCAAGTCTTCGCCACCTGGTCGAGGGAAATACCAAAACCGGCGTGGCTGACTTGCATGCCGGTCTCCCCAAAGTGACCGTTGTCCAGCACAGCGATGGTCAGGTTGGCGGGCTTTTGCAGTGCCACCGTGGCCAGCGCTCCGAAGCCCATGAGCAACTCGCCGTCTCCGGTGACCACCACCACCGACTTGTCTGGCTGCGCATTCGCCAGGCCCAGCCCCACAGTGATTGCGCTGCCCATGGCAGCCCACAGGTAATAATTCAGATCGTTGTCACCGGCAGCCATGACGTCGTAGGACGCCGAACCGAGACCCGTCACGACCAGCACGTCTTTGCGGTCGGCCAGAAGGGCTTTAACCACTTCGCGCCGGCACAGTATGTGGTTTGCGCTTACTTGACCCATTTCTTTTCTCCAATCAGGCGCTGACCGAGCAGCAGGGCAGTGGACGAATCACCGTTGAAGGCCATGGTCGCGGCACCGTGCAGCAACGGAGCGACGTCTTCTGGAACGTCTGCACGCCAGGTCATAACCTTCATCAGATTCAGGGCAGCTTCGGTGGCCTGACCCATCGGGTTCTGCCATGCGTTGAATTCGGCCCAGTCGCCGCGCATGGTGACCACCATCAACAGCGGAAAGCCGGCGCAGACTTGCAGGGCGAGGGTGTTGATGCAGTTACCGACACCGCTTGATTGCATCAACAGGGCACCGCGCTCGCCACCCAGCCACGCACCTGCCAGGTAGCCGATGCCTTCTTCTTCGGTGGTCAGGACGACGGCCTTGATGTCCGGATCCGCATACGACATGCGAATCGCTGCCGAGTGGCCTGCATCCGGTACGAAGACCACGTGTTTGACGTCGTGGGCTTTGAGCACGCGAAACACGTCCTCCTGCCAATCCTGTCCCACGGTATGTTCTGCTTCTGTTGACATGCCCATCTCCCAAGCAGTGCTGCTTTTGTGTTTTCACTCATTCTGGGAGGGATGGAAGAGAAGAACGACTACCGTTTTTGTCTTTGAGATATGCCCATTTTGTATAGCTGGAAGGTGAATGCGTGGCCTGCCGGGTAATCGCGATAGCCACGCTTTATGGGAAGGGAAATGATTAACGGAGTGAGGTGCAGAAGGTACGGATAGCCTCGCACGCCCGGCGCAATGAAGCGTCATCCAGGGCGTAGGCAATGCGAATGTAAGGGCCGAGGCCAAAAGCGCTGCCATGCACTACGGCTACATCCGCTTCGTCGAGCAGCGCATGCGCGACATCTTCATCGGTGTGCAATACCAGGCCACCGGGTGAGGTGCGACCGATCAATCCGGCACAGGACGCGAACGCGTAGAACGCCCCGGCCGGACTGACGCATTCAAGCCCCGGCGTAGCATTCAGCAGCGCCACCATCAAATCGCGACGACTCTGGAACGCCGCTCGGCTTTCACGGATGAAATCCTTGGGACCTTCCAGCGCCGCGAGCGCAGCCTGTTGCGACACAGAGCAGGCGCCAGAGGTTTGCTGACCTTGCAGTTTTTCCATGGCGTCCAGCAGCCAGCGCGGCCCAGTGGTGAAACCGATTCGCCAGCCGGTCATGGCATAGGCCTTGGACACCCCGTTCATGGTCAGGGTGCGCGGTGCCAGCCGTGGTTCGACTTGGGCCAGGGTATGGAACGTTTGATCGTCGAAGATCAGGTGCTCGTAGATGTCATCGGCCAAAATCAGCACGTGAGGGTGAGCCAGCAACACCTCAGCCAGGGCGTGCAGTTCTTCCCGGCTGTACACCGCACCGGTCGGATTGGACGGCGAATTGAGGATCAGCCAACGAGTCTGCGGGGTGATCGCGGCGGCGAGTGCGGAGGGCGTCAGCTTGAAACCGGTGTCGGCATCGCAGGTAACGACTCGGGCTTGACCCCCGCACAGTTGAACCATCTCCGGGTAACTGACCCAGTACGGTGCCGGCACGATTACCTGGTCCCCCTCGTTGAGGGTCGCGGCCAGGGCGTTGTAGATCACCTGTTTGCCACCGTTGCACACCAGGGTGTCTTGCCAGGTGACGTCCAGGCCGTTCTCGCGGCGGAACTTGGCGGCCACCGCTTCCCGCAGTGAACGCACGCCGGCGACCTGGGTGTAGCGGGTGTGGCCGTGTTCAATGGCCTGAATGGCCGCTTCGCGCACGTGCTTGGGCGTATCGAAATCGGGCTCGCCGGCGCACAGCGAAATAATCTGAGCACCTTGTGCCCGGCGCTCTGCCACCCGATCCATGATCCGGTAAGTCGCGGAAGGCTGCGCGGCGGCCAGACGCTGATTCAGACGCTGGATATCGGCGCTCATGCGCGGGTTCTCCACTCAGTCAGGTTCATCAGTTCCAGTGTCGAGCGGCCTTCGGTCAACGCCTGCATCATCTGCGCTTCCTTGCTCGCGCGCGCCTCGCCTTCGGCCAGGGTGCGTGCCGCATCCGCCTTGGGAATGATGATCACACCGTCATCGTCAGCCACCACCCAGTCGCCCTGTGCCACGAAGGCACCGTTGAAGTTGAACGGTTGCCCCACCGAAGGCGCACTGGCCTTGACCGTGCCTTTCACCGAAATACCGCGTGCAAACACTGGGAACTGGCGCTTTCTCAGGGCCGCGATATCGCGCACGCCGCCATCAATCACCAGCCCGACCACACCAGCCGCTTCAGCCGCCACGGTCAGCACTTCGCCCCAATAACCGGCGATGAAGCCACCCGTACCCACGACCAGCACGCTGCCACGGGGCACACGTTCCATCGCCAGGTGCAGGGCAAGGTTGTCACCCGGCGAGCATTCCAGGGGGTAAGCGGGGGCGCAGATGAAGGCGCCGTCCCAGATCGGGCGGATTGCACTGTCGACCGCGCAAGGCAGATGGGACGCTTCATACAGCGTCGAGCTGCCCAGCACCTTTGCCCGCGCATGAAAATCCAGGGGGAGGGGGAGCGTGGTCATCAGACTTTCCTCTGCAGGCTGTGGTAACCCAGTGCGGCCCGGGCTTCTTTAAGGGTTTTGCCTTGGCTGATCAGCGCACGAATGTCGGCTTCGACCGATTCGATTTGACGGGCACACGCGGCCACTTCAGCTGCACGAGCTCGGGGGACGACCACCACACCGTTGGCGTCGGCGACCACGATGTCACGGGCACAGACCCGGGCGGCACCGATGGACACCGGCTGGTTGACCGACTGAACCTGCACCCGATCTTTACCGGTGCGCATGAAACGACCTTTGCTGAAAATCGGGTAGTCATCGCCCAGCGCTTTGTTCACGTCACGGCAAACACCGTCGATGACCGTGGCTGCGATCTGCCGAGTACCGGCGTACTGGGTCATGATGTCGCCCCAGACGGTGCAATCGGTGCGGCCGCCGTTGTCGATGACCACCACGTCGCCGGGCGCAACGTCTTCAATGAAATCGCCAACGGTGCCGGGAGGTACGCTGGCCGAGACGTACTGCACGGTAAACGCCGGGCCGACGATAACCTTGCGGTAGTTGTCCAGTGGCGCCACACCGAGGCATTGACCGGGCAGGCCGAGTTTGTCCATTGCGTCAGATACGCCCGGGGTGTCGAGGCCTTCAAACAAGGCGACCAGTTCTTTGTCTTCGATATTCATCGGGCGTGCTCCACTTGGATAGCTTCGAATTGGCTGTCATGCATCACTTCGGCGACCGAGCGACCGCTGCGAACAGCCTCGACCATGCCGTCCTGGCGGTGGGCAATACGCTCGCCAAGGTCGAGAACTTTCTCGATATAGGCTGAGGGCACGAATACGGTGCCGCAGGTATCGGCGATGACATAGTCGTTCTCGCTGACGTCGACGCCGGCCACGTTGATGGTTACTGCGGCATCGATCTGGATCACCCGATTGCGGGCACTGATCATGGTCACGCCGCGGCCATAAACCGGGTAGGCAATTGACTCGCTGCCGTCGATGTCGCGGCTGAAACCGTCGATGACCGTGCCGCGTACTTTCTTGCTGGTCGCTGCGTTGGCGAGGATGTCGCCCCAGCAGGAGATGCCTTCGATTCCACCGGCGATCACCAGCACACGATCGTCGCTGTCGATCTGTTCCACCACGGGGGTAATCAGGTGCACAGTGGGGACGTTGTCGGATTTAG
The DNA here is from genome assembly GCF_949767865.1 of Pseudomonas sp. IT-P294. Taxonomy (NCBI): domain Bacteria; kingdom Pseudomonadati; phylum Pseudomonadota; class Gammaproteobacteria; order Pseudomonadales; family Pseudomonadaceae; genus Pseudomonas; species Pseudomonas sp. IT-P294. The sequence goes on from NZ_CATKQW010000011.1 coordinate 126,827, forward strand.
GAGCCAGCAGCACGGTGCTGGCGCGGCCGACAATCTTTGGGCAGTTCCACAACGGGCGCAGCCCAACGGTGGCACCCGGCAAGCCGAGGAAGTCGAGCGCATCGGAAACCGTGTTGGTGTCCAGCGCCGCCAAGCGATCCAGCAAACTCTTATTGATCATGGGAAGCCCCAGTGGTGACGGAGGCGTCCAGTGTCAGTGAGACACTTTGATAGGTATATTACTAATCACAGATGCCTTAGATACGTTAAACCTATGGATTAATCATGATCAATTTTCGACTGATTCGTCATCTCTGGTTGTTCCTGGCGGTGGCCGAAGAACAGAATTTCGGCCGTGCGGCCAAGCGTCTGGGCATGTCCCAGCCACCGCTGAGCGAGCAGATCCAGGTGCTGGAGCAGGCACTCAAGGTCAAGCTGTTTGATCGCTCGCGACGCGGCGCGAAGCTGACCCCGGTGGGAGCGGCGATTCTGCCGGCCGTGCGCAAGTTCGCTGATCAATTGGAGCGCCTTGAACTCGCCGTGGAGGAAGCGGTGGCGGGGCAGTCCGGTATGTTGACCATCGGCGCGATTTCTACGGCGATGTTTGATGTCTTGCCCGATTTGATCGAGCAATTGAAAAGTGATTACCCGCACCTCACGGTGTCTGTGCGGGAGATCGACAGCGTCGAAGCCATCCCGGCGCTGGAAGCCGGCGACATCGACCTGGCCTTCGCCCGGCTGGACGGTGATTTGGGACCCTCGATCAAATCACTGCCGCTGACTCAGGACCGTTTGGTCGTGGCGCTGCCCAGCGATCACTCCTTGGCTGGACGCACGCGAATCAGCCTGTCCAGCCTGGCCACTGAACCCTTGGTGATGTTTTCCCGAAAGGTCAGCCCGGTCTACTTCGACAATCTGATCGCGACCTGCCGTGCCAGCGGTTTTTCCCCGCGCGTACTGCATGAAGTGCGCTCGGTCGCCTCGCAAATTGCCTTTGTCAGCTGCGGCCAGGGCATCGCGTTGGTTCCGGCGTCGCTGAAAAAACTGGCGCCCGACAACGTGGTATTTCGAGCGCTGAGCCAGAAGCTCAATGTCGTGACCACAGCGGTGGCATGGAATGCTGATCGGCCCAATCCGCTGGTGGAGGAACTGGTCACCCGGCTCCAGTCCCGGGCGTGAACAGCAGTGATAGGTTTCGCGTATGAAAGCCTTCCCGTATCAGGAATTTACAGAAGGCTCGATTGCCCTTGTAATTGCGAGCCTGGCTGCCGGCAACCCTGGTTCGGCGCTACCTTTTTGTTCAAGGAGTCAACAACGTGTCTTCCCCAGAAACGTTCACTCATGTGCAACTCCCTCTGACGGTTGAGGGTGTCCAACTGAACGTGGCCGCCCTCCATCGGGACGGCGTCCTTGCGCCGATCGTGTTCCTGCATGGTTTTGGTTCGACCAAGGAGGACTATGCCGACATCGTGCAGCAGCCCGCATTTGCCGGTCACCCTTTCGTGGCGTACGACGCACCGGGTTGTGGTGAAAGTCAGTGCGATGACCTTTCCAGGATTTCCATTGCCTTTCTGCTGCAGACGGCATTGCAGGTGCTGGCGCATTTCGGCATTGAGCGCTTCCATCTGGTCGGCCATTCCATGGGCGGACTGACTGCATTGATACTGGCCCATCAGTTTCCGGACCGAGTGCTCAGCTTCGTTGATATCGAAGGCAATATCGCCCCGGAAGACTGTTTTCTCAGCCGGCAGATCGTTGACTATCCGAGTGACGATCCCGAGGCGTTTTTCACCGCCTTCATCGAACGTGCCCGGCACGCTCCGGCGTATGCCAGTGCACTGTATTCCGCGAGCTTGCGACACAAGGTGCGTACCGGTGCGGTGCGGGGGATTTTTCAGTCCATGGTCGATCTCTCCGATAACGCTGATCTGATGGGCAAATTCCTTGGATTGAAGTGCCCGCGAATGTTCATGTACGGCGAACAGAACGCGTCGTTGTCCTACTTGCCACACATTCAGGCTGAAGGTGTGCAGTTGGCACCTATTGCCGATTGCGGGCATTTCCCGATGTATTCCAACCCTGTCGCGATGTGGCAACAGATCGCCGATTTCCAGGCGAGCACAGCGCAATAACAAAAGAGGGCGCAGAACCTGTGGAATCGTCGCGCCTGACGCGGCCACAAGATGTTCGACGCTCAAATTTCTTCGTCAGGCCCCGGCAACGCTCGGTTTTGAATAGCTCTTGAGCCCTGTGCGCTCTTCAATTTCACCCGAGCCGCTGATGTACCCGTAGCGAGACAGATTCGGCATCAGCATCGCGGCGATGAACGTGATGGTCACTACTGCGGCGACATAGAAGAAGAAATATTCCTCGATCCCCTGCGAACGGAGCGATAACGCGACGTACTCGGCGGTGCCGCCGAATGCTGCATTGCCGACGGCATATGGAAAACCCACGCCCAACGCGCGTACTGCTGGCGGAAACAGTTCGGCTTTGACGATCCCGGCAACCGGGGTGTAGAGCGACGCGATGGCTAACCCGCAAAACACCAACAGGAACGCCGTAAACGGATTGCTGACCGACTGCAGCAAATAGAGCAGGGGGATCACCAGCACCATGGCCAACCCGGAAAACATCAGCATGTGCGTCTTGATCCCGATGCGGTCGGCGAGCAAGCCAAACAGCGGCTGACAGAGCATGAAACCGATCAGCGCCGCCGTCATGATGAAGCTGACCGTTTCCGGGCTGAAACCGGCGGAGATCACCAGGAACTTCTGCATGTAGGTGGTGAAGGTATAAAAATACAGCGAACCGCCGATGGTGAACGCAACCACCAGGGCGACCGCACGTTTGTGCTTGAACATGCCGCGCAGCGAGCCGGCATCTTTGCGGTTCATGTCCTTCCTAGTGGCGGTTTCATGCATTGCACGGCGCAGATACACCACCACGATCGAGCTCAGCGCGCCGATGAAGAACGGAATCCTCCAGCCCCATTCGCGCAACTCTTCGCCGGTCAGGGTTTGCTGGAGAATGACCACGGTCATCAATGCCAGCAATTGGCCGGCGATGATGGTGAAGTACTGAAATGATCCATAGAAGCAGCGACGCCCCGGTGTGGCGATTTCGCTGATGTAGGTGGCACCGGTGCCGTATTCCGCGCCGACGGACAGGCCCTGAATCAGCCTGGCAACCACCAGCAGAATTGGCGCCGCTACCCCTATGGTTGCGTAGGTGGGCATGACGGCGATCAACAGTGAGCCAGCGCACATCATGAACACCGAGATAATCATCGAGACCTTGCGGCCGCGAGTATCGGCAATCCAGCCGAAAATCCAGCCGCCGAGCGGGCGCATGAAAAAGCCGACGGCGAAGACGCCGGCGGTTGCGAGCAACTGGCTGGTGGTATCGCCTTTGGGGAAAAACGAAGCGGCAAAGTAGATGGCGGTGTACGCGTAAATGAAAAAATCGTACCACTCCACCAGGTTGCCCGAGCAGGCACCCATGATGGCTCTGACGCGATTCAGACTTTTGATGTTTGCAGTGTGGTTTGTTGAGTCACTGGTTGATGCGGACATGTTGTTCACCCTTTTTTCAAGGCGAGACGATACGAGGCGCACGCTGATGCGTGTCCGACGTTGCTAGCTCGATGGGTTGATGTGCTTAACGCAGCGTGTGTGGCCTTTTGGTGACCAAGGCACATGAAGAGGGGGGATGTAGGCGAGAAGTCAGCTGTTCGCTGGCTGTGTGAGGAGGGGCGGTCAGGTAGCGAGAAAGGTAGTCAATCATGGCGTAAGCCCTCGAATCTTATTCTTGTAGTCAGTCGATCGCTCTTGGCGTCGACGTTGATTGCACGCTACCGCAGAGTGAGAAGGGTAATAAGCCGTCAGCCTGGCCTAACTGATATACCGAAATTCTATAGCTTGCCTTGCAGCCCCTGCGGGCTGAGGGATACAGCCGCCTCCATCGCCGCAAGGCGCCATGAGATGCGAATCCGATGGCATTCCAGGAAATGCCAATGCGTTTACACTCACTCTACTTTCGACGCATTTCGCGCCGAGACCGACTTTGACTGGCCTGGTAATGGATGTCGTTCAACTCAAAACCCTGATTCATGTGGCCGAGCTGGGCAGTCTCAGCAAGGCCTCCGACCGGCTGCACATCGCACAACCGGCACTTAGCCGGCAGATTCGATTGCTGGAAAAGGAGCTGGGCACCTACCTGTTTGATCGACATGGGCGAGGCATGGAAATTACCGATGCCGGCCGCGAAGTGCTGGCGCATGCCACCCGAATCATGGAAGAAATGGAGTCCATTCGAAGTTCTGTGTCGGGCGCAAAGACCTCTTTTCGGGGCACGGTCATCATCGGTACAACGCCGACGGTGGCGGAAATTGTCACCGTCCCACTGGTGCGCAAGATCAAAGAAGCGCATCCGAATCTCGCTGTCAGGTTTTCTTCAGCCTTCAGCGGCTATTTGCTGGATTGGGTTCAGCGTGGCGAATTGGAACTGGCGATTTCTTACGATCCCCAACCCCTGCATACGCTGCGTATCGTGCCGGTGATGATGGAAAATCTACTGTTGGTCGGCCCCGCCAGCGCCAACCTGCGTCTTGATACGCCGGTGTCATTCGAGTCCTTGGCTGAGCAGCCGTTGGTATTGCCCAGCGCTCGACACAGCCTTCGTGTGATTCTGGATGATTGTGCGCGCGAAGTCGGGATCAAACTCAACACCAGTGTCGAAGCCGATTCTTTCGGCGCGATGATTGCCCTGGTCTGCAATGGCTTCGGTTTGACCGCTTTGCCTTTGGCATCGATTTACACGCAAATCGAATCTGGCGTGCTCAGCGCCGCACCCTTGGTCGACCCCATTCCGATGCGCAAACTGGTTCAGGTTTTCCCAGCCGACAGGCGTGTCAGTCCGGCCGCTAAATTTGTCGGGGATGCCTTTATCGAAATTGCTGCCGATCTGGTCAATCGCAAGATTTGGGCTGGGCACATGCTTTGAGCCAACGGCCAGTCGGTTAGCCGCGCCGTGCGGAGGCCGAGTACTGATAGAACGCTGGCTTAGCGACCGGACAAGCCATGCATGTTGCTCAGATACTCAAACAACTTGGCCGCCTCCGGCGCAAGTTGCGCCTGACTGCTCACGCCCACGAACAACGTTCGATCAGCCCAGTCGTCGGTCAAGTCGACAGCCACCAGGCGTATACCGAGCAGTTCGGCACGCACGGATGACAACGGCAAAATTCCGATACCCAAGCCTGCTTCGATCATCCGACAGATGCCGTCGAAGCTGCTGACCTGGATCCGGACCTTGAGGATCTTACCTGCACTCACGGCGGCATCGGTGATTCTGCGAAGCAACGAACTGCCTTGGTTGAGCGCTACATAATCGAAGCCAAGCGTATCGGCAAAGGACACGCTGCGCTCATTGGCCAGTTCATGGCTGACGGGCACGAGTAGCACAAGCCGGTCATCACGATAGGGCAGTTTGTATAACCCTTCAGCCGGTACGTTATCGGCGAATATGCCGATGTCGGCACGCCCGTTTTCCACGGCTTGAATAATGGGTTCGCTGAGTGCCTCTTCCAGTCCGATCCGTACGTTCGGGTTGGCGCGCAGGAATGACGCGAGGTCATCCGGCAGAAACTGGACGACGGCGGAAGTGTTGGCGAACAACCGCACATGCCCGCGCACACCCACGGCGTAATCACTGGCGTCGCACGCCATGCGGTTCACGCCTTCCAGAATCGTTCTGGCATGTTCAACAATCCCTTGTCCCGCCGCGGTCAGTTCGAGTCCCCTTGGCAGGCGCACAAACAGCGGGCATTGGGTCGTTCGTTCCAGCTCGGCTAACCGTTTGCTGGCTGCCGAGACTGTCATGTTGGCCTTTTCGGCGGCACGGGTCAGGTTGCCGGATTCGGCCGCGAAGATCAGCAGGCGTAAGGACAGCAGATCGAAATGCAGGGGATTGATCATCAAAGGGATCCAAGGTTTTCCAATCTGGAAAGAGTAGTGGCGAAATATGAAATTTTCATCTGCCGAATTTGTGTCGATTATCCATGCCACAAGTACTCAACAAGAACGGGAAACGTCATGAGGTTACCTCTGCAAGGTGTCAAGGTCGTGGAGCTCGGTCAACTGATTGCCGGGCCATTTGCGGCGAAAATGCTCGGTGAGTTTGGCGCCGATGTGATCAAGATAGAACCTCCGGTCACTGGTGACCCATTGCGCAAATGGCGCTTGCTGCACGACGGTACTTCCGTCTGGTGGGCCGCACAATCGCGTAACAAACGCTCGCTGACCCTTGATTTACGCCAGAGTGAAGCCCAACAGGTCGTGCGCCAGTTGCTGGCCGATGCGGATGTGCTGATCGAGAATTTTCGCCCAGGCACCCTGGAAAGCTGGGGGCTCGGTTGGGACACTCTGCACGCTCTTAACCCAAAACTCATCATGCTCCGGGTGTCCGGTTACGGCCAGACCGGGCCTTACCGTGACCGTCCCGGTTTTGGCGTGATCGGTGAAGCCATGGGCGGCTTGCGGCATCTTTCCGGTGAGCCGGGGCGCACGCCAGTCAGGGTGGGTGTTTCCATTGGCGACTCGTTGTCGGCCTTGCACGGGGTGATCGGGATTCTGCTTGCCCTGCGTCATCGCGAGCAGAACGGTGGTGACGGCCAGCAGATCGATGTGGCGCTGTACGAGTCGGTGTTCAACATGATGGAAAGCCTGTTGCCCGAATACTCGGTGTTCAACGTCGTTCGTGAGCCCGCCGGCAGCAGTTTGCCGGGTATCGCGCCGACCAATGCCTATCGCTGCCGGGACGGCGGTTTTGCCTTGATCGCCGGCAATGGCGACAGCATCTATCAGCGTCTGATGGGGGTGATTGGCCGCCGTGATCTGGGGGCTGATCCCGAGCTTGCGCAAAACCATGGTCGAGTGTTGCAGGTTGAGCGTATCGATGCCGCGATCTCCGAATGGACCGCGCGGCTCACCCTCGACGAGGTCTTGTCGATCCTGACCGAAGCGCGCATCCCGGCCGGCAAGATTTACAACGCTGCCGACATTGCCCAGGACCCACATTACCGGGCACGCGACATGTTGCTCGAGAGCCAGCTGGACGACGGCACGCCAGTGACGTTGCCCGGCATCGTCCCCAAGCTGGGTACGACCCCGGGCAACGTAACTCGTTCGGCGCCGATGCTAGGCCAGCATACCGCCGAGATTCTGGGTGAACTCGGCATCGACGCTGAACAACAAGCCGACTGGCGTCAGCGCGGCATCATTTGAACCGGAGAATGAACATGCAACGTCTTTTCTTGCAGGAAGTCGCCACGCGTGACGGCTTTCAGAATGAAGCGCGCTTTATCGAAACCGTCGACAAGATCGCGATGATCGATGCCCTCAGTGAGTGTGGTTTTGCCAAGATCGAGGTCACCTCGTTCACCTCGCCCAAGGCCATTACCGCGCTGCGCGATGCCGAGGCGGTGATGCAGGGCATCCGGCGCAATCCGGCGGTGGAATACACCGTGCTGGTGCCGAACGTGCGCGGTGCCGAACGTGCCTTGGCGTGCAACATCGATGAAGCCAACCTGGTGATGTCGGTCAGCGAACCGCACAACCGTTCCAACTTGCGCATGGGCCGCGAGCAATCATTTGCCCAGCTCAGCGAAGTGGTCAGTGTCATCGGCCAGGGGCCGGTCGCAATCAATGTGTCGTTGTCGACGGTGTTCGGCTGCCCGATGCAGGGCGATGTCGCGGTGGGGGAGGTGTTGCATTGGGTCGAGCGGTTTGCGGAACTGGGGGCTCGCGGCGTGACCTTGTGCGACACCACGGGCATGGCGTATCCGAGTCAGGTCGAGGCACTGTCCCGGGCAGTTCGTGAGCGCTTTCCGGCGTTGCAGCTGACCCTGCACTTTCACAATACCCGCGGCATGGCCCTGACCAATGCGCTGGCGGCCATTGAAGCCGGGGTCGATCGTTTCGATTCGTCCCTCGGCGGCCTCGGTGGTTGCCCTTATGCGCCAGGGGCCAGCGGCAATGTGTGCACCGAAGACCTGTTGCACATGCTGCAGCTAATGGGTTTCAACACCGGGGTTGATCTGGATCAGGTGCTGGCGGTCGCCGCGCAGTTGCCGGGCCTGATCGGTCACGAGATTCCCAGCCAGATTCTCAAGGCCGGTAAACGCCTGGACCTGCACCCGATACCCGCCCATGTCGCCAGCCTGGAAAAACAAGTGCCGTCGGCTCGAGCCCAGGAGTTGCAGCCATGATCGAGCATCTCGACCATTTGGTGCTGACCACCATCGACCCCGTGGCGGCCGAGGATTTTTACGTGCGTGTCATGGGCATGCAGGTGCAAACCTTCGCCGGTGGACGCAAGGCGTTTGCTTTCGGACAGCAGAAAATCAATCTGCACGTGCGTGGCCATGAGTTTGATCCCAAGGCGCACTTGCCGGTGCCCGGAGCGCTGGACCTGTGTTTTATCGCCTCCATCCCCCTGGACCGGGTGATTGCTCACCTGGCCCGTGTCGACTGGCCAATCATTGAAGGCCCGGTATTGCGCACGGGTGCCACCGGGCCGATTCGTTCGGTGTATGTGCGTGATCCGGACCTGAACCTGATCGAGATTTCCGAACCCGTCCAGCCGGAGAGTGCAGCATGAAAGTAGTGTTTCTCGACAGCGACAGCCTGCCCGTGAGCATTGCTCGTCCGGCCTGGGTCACGGACTGGCAGGACCGCCCCGACACGACGCCAGACCAAGTGGTGGACGCCGCCCGGGATGCCGATGCGGTGATCACCAACAAGGTGCGCATTGGCCGGGCCGAACTTGAGCAATTGCCGAACCTGCGATTCATCTGTGTCGCGGCCACCGGTTACGACTGCATTGATCTGGCGGCTTGCCGTGATTTTGCCGTGACGGTGTGTAATGTCCCGGCGTACTCGGCGCAAAGCGTTGCCGAGTCGGTGATCGCATCAATCTTCGCCCTGCGTCGACAGTTGTTCGTCTATCAGGCGGCCGCGCTGCGGGACTGGCCTGACTCGCGACATTTTTGTGTGCATCGCTCACCCATTCAAGATGTTCAGGGCAGCGTGCTGGGTATTGTTGGCCGTGGCGGTATCGGCTTGGCCACGGCGCGACTTGCAAGCGCCTTGGGCATGCAGTTGCTGTTTGCCGAACACCGAGGCGTGGTCCCGGTGCGCAAGGGCTACCAGGCCTTTGAAACGGTGTTGGCGCAAAGCGATGTGATTTCTCTGCATTGTCCGCTGACCGAGCATACCCGACACCTGATCGATGCTTCGGCACTGGCACAGATGAAACCCGGCGCCTTGCTGATCAATACCGCGCGCGGGCCGTTGGTGGATGAGGCTGCGGTGCTCGATGCACTGGACAGCGGCCGCCTCGGTGGCACGGCCCTCGATGTGCTGTGCCAGGAGCCGCCTCCCGCCGACCACCCATTACTCAGCAGTCGCCACGCCAACCTGATCGTCACTCCTCACGTGGCCTGGGCCAGTCAGAGCAGCTTGCAACGGCTGGCCGACGGCATCCTGGGCAACCTGCTGGGCTACCACTCGGGGAATCTGATCAACCTCGTGTCGTGAATGCTTAACCCTCCAATAAGAAGGTCCACCCATGAAAACAATAACAATCACATCGCGCCGTGAGCTTGCCGCTTTGTGCATCGCAACCTTGCCCCACGGGCCATGCGCTCGGTGTCCCTGCGCAATTCCGATCTGACGCTGATCGAGATGTCCGAGGACATCCAGTAGTCATCATCCCCGAAACATTCTTTCCCAGGCGATCGGTCGTGCACCGGTGTGGCGATCGGTTGCCTGGGAAAACGCATCACGCCTGCGAGGAAGCCATCATGACAACAACAATTACACCCTCGATTGCCGAAAAAAAACCTGGCCATTCACGACTGCGCCGAGTGTTGCGTCATCTGTATGTGCAGGTGATGCTGGCGATTGTGCTGGGCATTATCTTTGGTCATTTCTACCCCGGCCTCGGCGAAGAAATGAAGCCGCTGGGCGACACGTTCATCAAGCTGATCAAGATGCTGATCGCCCCGATCATCTTCTGCACCGTGGTCAGCGGCATTGCGAGCATGCAGAGTCTCAAGCGCATCGGTCGGGTCGGCTTCAAGTCGTTGTTGTACTTCGAAGTGCTGACAACGCTGGCGCTGGTGGTCGGTTTGATCGGGGTCAATCTGATGCAACCTGGCTCAGGCATGCATATCAACCCGGCGACACTCGACGTCCATGCCGTTGACAGCTACAGCAAGCTGGCCCACGAACAGAGTGTGGTGGGGTTCCTCACCCATATTGTGCCCAGTACCGTGTTTGGCGCCTTTGCCGAGGGCGATATTCTCCAGGTGCTGTTCATTTCCATCCTGTTTGCCTTCGCCTTGCAGATGCTCGGTGCCGCCGGCAAACCGTTGCTGAACCTGATCGACCTGGTGGCACAGGCGTTTTTCCGCATGGTCAAGATCGTGATGTATGTCTCGCCGCTGGGCGCTTTCGGTGGCATGGCCTTTACCATCGGCAAGTATGGAGTGGGTTCGTTGGGCGCCTATGGCAGCTTGCTGATTTGCTATTACGTGACCGCACTGTTTTTTGTATTCGTTATCCTCAATTTGGTCGCGCGTCTGGCCGGCTTCAGCCTGTGGCAATTTCTGAAATACATCCGCGATGAGTTGTTTCTGGTGCTGGGCACCTCGTCTTCGGAATCGGCATTGCCTCGGCTGATGGGCAAGCTTGAGCGTCTGGGCTGCGAGAAGTCAGTGGTGGGGCTGGTGGTGCCGTCGGGCTACTGCTTCAACCTCGATGGCAGCTGTATCAACATGACGGTGCTGGCCATTTTCATCGCCCAGGCGCTGGATATCCCCCTTGACCTCTGGCACCAGATCACCTTGTTGTTGATTCTGTTGCTGACCTCCAAGGGCGCGGCCAGTGTCACCGGCGGTGCATTCATTACCCTGGCGGCGACCCTGGGCAGCCTGGATGTCATTCCAGCGGCGGGGCTGGTGTTGGTACTTGGGGTCTACCGGTTTATTTCCGAAGGCGGGGCGTTGATCAACGTTATCGGCAACGGTGTTGCCACCTTGTTTATTGCCAAGTGGGAAGGGGCCCTGGACGAAGAGAAGTTGGCGGCTGAATTACACAGCGGTTGTGCCCGTGAACCAGAGACACAGCCCTGAACGAGTTGTCGCAAGACAGCCCCAAGACCGCCCGGTCCACGAAAGCCGAGCGGTTTTGGGTTTCTGAATCAACCAGGTTCTGAGGGCTGACATTTTCTTCGCCCAACCAGCGTAGAACGTGGGGCGGGTGGTGGTCATCAGTTCAACAGTCCTACTGAGGCGCCAAGTCGCCATACCAGTAGGCTGCGGTAACGCCACCATCCATAAGAAAGTCGCTACCGGTAATGAAGGTTCCTTCAGGCCCCATCAATAAAGCCGCGACAGCACCGACTTCATCGGGTGTACCGCCGCGGCCGGCGGCGCTGAGATTGATCATGCGGCGGTAACCTTCACCCCGCGGACCGTTCAATTCGTCTCTGGCCAGCGGGGTGAAGATGATGCCGGGGCTGATGGTATTGACCCGTGCTCCGCGCTTGCCCCAGCGCACGGCTTCGGCCATCACACGCAGGGAATTACCGCGTTTGGAGAGCTGATACGCGTTCAATGGATCAGTCACCTTGTCGGCCTGAAGCATCGGCAGCGCCAGCAAGTCCTCGACGGGGGTGGTGGCCAGCGCTTTGTTCTGCTCCGGCGTCAGTGCGGGCAGGCGATGGCCCGATTGCGAGGCGATGACTATTCCTGAGCCACCCTCGGCGATCACGTTGCCGAACGCTTCCAGCACCAATGCCGTGCCATAAAGGTCCACTCGCAGGATAGTCGCTACCGGCGCCTGCGACGGTGAAACACCCGCAGCATGGATCACGCCGGTGACATCCCCGATGGCGGTTGCCATTCGAACCAGCGCTTCGACCGATTCGCGCGAAGAAACGTCGACGACGGCTGTGGTGACTTCGAAGCCAGCGTCGAGCAGCACTTTGGCGGCTGAATCGGCGTTCTCCTGGCGCAGGTCGGCCAGCACGACATGTTTACCCGCGCTGACACGGCGGGCAATCGCCTGACCAATCGAACCCGCTCCGATGACGACTGTGACGTTGCTGGTGTTTTTCATGAAGACCTCGAGTGAACTCGATCAAGATTCCTGGGCGTATTGTTCGTCGCTGACCTGTTCCATCCAGTCGACCACTTTGCCGTCCACTACTTCGGCAATAGCGATATGAGTCATTGCCGTGGTGGCGGTCGCGCCATGCCAGTGTCTGACATTAGGTGGAATCCACACGGTGTCACCCGGTTTGATTGAGCGAACCGGTTGCCCCAGCGCCTGCACCAGCCCGGATCCGGCCGTGACGATCAAGGTCTGGCCGAGCGGATGAGTGTGCCAGGCAGTGCGAGCCCCGGGTTCAAAGGTCACGGTGGCGCCGCTGACACGAGCCTCTTCTGTCCCCTTGAACGGCGCGTCGACACGAACAGTGCCCGTAAAGTAATCGGCTGGCCCCTTTGCAGATGGCTGCGATCCGTTCGGGTTAATGACGAGCATGTATTTTTCCCCCTTAAGGCAATTTGGCGCGAGATCTGAAATCTATCAGCTCCTCATTCATATGATTAGGCGCTAGAATCCGAAAATACTTATGTGAGACTCTCATCAATGCTTAGGGAAAACGCCAGTGATCTGCTTGCCTTCCTCGCTGTCGCGAAGGAGCGAAGCTTCACCAAAGCGGCTGCCAGACTCGGAGTCTCCCAATCAGCGCTGAGCCACACTATTCGTGGCCTGGAAGCGCGGCTTGGCCTGCGTTTGTTGACGCGTACCACGCGCAGCGTTTCGCCCACCGAGGCAGGCGAACGTCTGATGAGAAGGGTGGGGCCCCATTTCGAGGAAATCGAAATGGAGCTGGCTGGCTTGAGTGATCTACGCGATACACCCGCTGGCAATATCCGTATCAACGCGATGGACCATGTGCTGGACCAGATCATTCGGCCCGTGCTGAAAGACTTCCTTCCCAAGTACCCGGACATCTCGGTGGAGGTCTGCTGCGACTACAGCTTCGTCGACATCGCCGCACAGGGCTTTGACGCCGGAGTCCGGTTGGGCGAGGACGTGGCGGACGGCATGATCGCCACGCGTATCGGACCGGATATGCGTATGTCGGTGGTGGGGTCTCCTGGCTACTTTGCCAACCGTGAATTACCCACGACGCCTCGGGCGCTCACGGATCACTTGTGCAATAACCTGCGATTGCCCACCAACGGCGGGCTGTATGCCTGGGAGTTCGCCAAAGACGGTGAAAGCCTCAAGGTTCGCGTGACAGGCCAAGTGACCTACAACGGTGTTTACCAGTTGTTGGAAGCGGCGCTGGACGGTTTCGGGATGAGCTACATTCCCCATGACCTGGTCGTGCCTCACCTCGAAGCGGGGCGCCTGATTCAAGTGCTGGAAGACTGGTCGCCATGGTTTGCCGGGTTTCATCTCTACTACCCGAGTCGACGTCAGGCGTCGCCTGCGTTTGCGTTGCTGGTGGAGGCGTTGCGTTACAAGCACTGATCCTTATCGACGTCCGGGGCGCCGCTTAGCCGCATTCGCAACATCACTTCACAGACTTGAACGCAGTAAATCCAGCAACAGCCTAAACGCTGGTTTGGACTGTCTTCGGCTCGGGTAATAGAGGTGATACCCGGTGACCGTAGGGCACCATTCATCCAATACGCGGACCAGACGTCCTTCCTGGATGTGCTGTTCAACGATGTCTTCGGGGAGATGAGCAAGCCCGACGCCAGCAAGCGCAAAGTCCAGCATCAGCGGCACCGTGTTGCAAACCATGTGGCCCTCCGCTCGAACCCTTATCTCCCGACCGTCCTTTGCAAACGGCCAGGACCAGAGCCCACCTGATGTCGGCAGTCGCAAGTTGATTCCGATATGGGCTGTCAGGTCATGAGGGGTGACGGGTTTGGTCCTGCGCTCGAAGTAGGAGGGCGATCCGACCACTGCCTGCCGAAAGTCAGGACCGATACGAACCCCGATCATGTCCTTGGCCACTTGCTCGCCTAAACGAACCCCGGCGTCGTACCGCTGCTCGACGATATCGACCAACCCATAGTCATTGTTGATTTCGATCCGGACCTCTGGGTAATCCAGCATGAGCCTGCTGACCGCTGGCGTCAGGATCGTTGCAGAAGCGTGCTCTACCGAGGTGATCCGCAGGGTGCCCGCTGGTTTTCCGCTGAGCTCGGACAGATCCGCCAGCCCGGCTTCGATGCCTTCAAAGTGGGGGCCGATGGAGCCAATCAAGCGCTCTCCAGCTTCTGTCGGTGAAACGCTGCGGGTACTGCGAGTCAGCAACTGCACACCCAATTGCTCTTCGAGACGTCTGAGCGTTCGGCTCAACGCCGGTTGTGACGTGCCCAATTGAGCCGCTGCCTTGGTAAAGCTGCGCTCACGAGCGACCGTCAGGAAAGCAACCAGGTCGTTAACACTGTCGCGCATGATTGATATCCAACTGATATAGGTCCATTCCTACCATACCATCTAATCATTTGTAGGATGCGCTGCTAGATTGGCTCCACATTCAGTGCGGCTCCAGCTCATGAACCCATCCATGACTTCTACGGACAAGCAGCCTTGGTAATCATGCTTGGAGACCGAAAGTGCGTGCTCATTCAGGAGTTTTTATGGACAGCGGCAAGCCGGTAACAGGTTCTGGTTTTTTCACCTCTCTTGGCCGTCGCGAGTTTGTGACCAGAGCCGCGCTTACGGGTGCTGCCCTGGCAGTTGGAGCTTCGGCATGGGCAGGATCATCGGTCCCGCCCGCCACTGTTGAGAACTCGCAAAACCCTTCCGGAGGAACTGGAACAATGAGCAAACGTCATCTAGGCAATTTAGAGGTGTCGGCCATCGGCGCCGGTTGTATGAGCATCAGCGCCAACTACGGTCCACCTGCTGATATTGATCAAGGCATCCACACCCTTCAAACGGCGTTCGACAAAGGCGTCACCTTCTTCGACACCGCGGAAGTGTACGGCCCCTACACCAACGAAGAGTTGGTCGGCAAAGCCCTCAAGCCCTTTCGCGATCAAGTGAAGATCGCCAGCAAGTTCGGTTTCGCCATCGACGGCACCATCGGCCTGGACAGCCGCCCGGAGCACATCAAAAAGGTAGTCGAAGAATCGCTTAAGCGATTGCAGACGGATCGTATCGATCTCTATTACCAGCATCGTGTCGATCCCAATGTGCCTATTGAAGAAGTAGCCGGCGCTATCAAGGACTTGATTGCTGAAGGCAAGATTCTGCATTTCGGTTTGTCTGAAGCCAGTGCCAAAACCATCCGTCGCGCTCATGCGGTGCAGCCTGTGTCTGCCATCCAGACGGAATACTCATTCTTCCATCGGGACCCGGAACACAACGGGGTACTCGCGGCCTGTGAAGCGTTGGGCATCGGTTTCGTCCCATGGGCGCCGCTGGGTGAAGGCTATCTGACCGGAAAAATGGACGCTAACACCCGGTTCGATCCAAAGACTGATTTCCGAGGAGCATTCCCGCGCATGTTCCCTGAAAACATGACGGCGAACATGCCGGTCGTGGATATCCTGACAAAGGTGGCCACGGCAAAAGGCGGGACACCCGCACAAGTTGCAATTGCCTGGTTACTCGTGCAGAAGTCCTGGATCGTGCCAATCCCCGGCACACGCAGAGTCGACCACCTCACCGAAAACCTTGGTGCGCTGAACATTCAGCTGACAAGCGACGATCTGTTGGCCATGGAGCAGCAGTTCTCCAAATTGACCGTGCATGGCGAGCGCATGTCTGAAATGCACATGCAGCAGATCGACCGCAGCTGACTGGCGGGCACTTATCTCGAAGAACCGCCTATTGGCTTCAACACTGGGAGGCTCAGGGCTGAGCCTATAGCCGGTTGAAACCCACCGCACCGACTTGAGCGGTTATCCACTCACGACTGTACACAAGCACGCTGGCTGCAACAGCGGTCGGGAAGTGAATAAACCCGTGTGGCGAAGACGGCAACAGATACCTCTCGACGGGCGCCGACTTCACCCACCGATCGGCTAATTCCAGTGTGTCGTCTCGCAGGGGATCCAGCTCACCGGCAAACATCAGTGCAGGCGGGAAATCGGTAAAGTCGCCGTATAGCGGTGACAACGGTGGCTGGCGGCGTTGCTCGTCACTCAAGCCCGGCGTCAGCATGCGAAATGCTTCGACCATGCCAGGGCCGTCCAACAGCAGTGTTTCAGGGGGCGCGGCGCGGACGCTCGGCGTTCCGGTCAAATCGTAGACGCCGTAATACAACAGCGCACCGTTCACACGTTGCAGCAAGCCTGGCCATTGCTTCAGCGCCAGCAACGTCGCCACCGCAAGGTGAGCCCCTGCCGATTCACCCACGACGATAACGGGCAGACCGGCAAACTCCCTGGAGTCATCATTGAGCACCCAGCGAGCGGCGCTAAGGCAGTCTTCCATCAGGCCTTCAACCGGAGTCGATACGGCAAGCCGGTAATCGACCGAGACGACCGTAACGTTGCAGGTATTCACCATGGCAACGTTGAAGTCGTCATTCATCTGCGCGTTGCCGATTACCCATCCGCCGCCATGGAAATCAAGCACCACGCCCTTGGCCTTGCCTTTCGGCCTGATGATTCGTACGGGCACTGGAACGCCGCCGACACCAATCACCTTTCTTTCAGCTTTGAGCCCGTGCTTGAGCAATTTACCCGCACTGCCGATTTGACTGACGCGCAGCAGCGCCTGGATCACACGGGGCGTGATGCGATTGCGGATTCGAAAGCGCGGCATCAAGGCGAGTTTCTTGTTGAAACTGCGCACTTGCTCCCACTCCTGCTCGGTGGCAGGCCAGGGGGCTTCAGGACCTGCTTCGAAAGTCGTCATCAGCGATTCTTGAACAAGATGGAAAAATTCAACGCTGCGGCTACACACAACCACGCCAGGTAAGGAAACAGGATCAAGCCCGTGATCACATCAAGCTGCAATGCCATCACCACCATTGCCGCGACCACCAGCCAAAGCACCGTCAGGATCACCATGCCGGCGAGAACGTGGTGCGCGCCGAAGAACACCGGTGTCCACAGCGTGTTCAGCGCGATCTGCGCGGCCCATAACGCCAGCACCACTTGGCTTCCCGGTATCAGGGTCAACCGATATCCAGCCCAGGCAAGCAACAGATAGATCACAGTCCAGGCGACCGGAAACATCCAGTTGGGTGGTGTGAAGCTCGGTTTGGCGAGCGATTCGTACCATGGGCCCGGTTTGAACAGGAAACCGGTGCTTGCCGCCGCAGCGCAGGCCAGAAGTAAGATAAAAAAGGTCATCGCTTGTCCTTGGCTGATGTCAGCTGTCTGGGATTACAAAGCCGTGTTGGCAGTATTAAGAAGGACGCTTGGGAACGCGAAAAGTTTGGTTGATGGATGAGACTCCTGCTTGATATTTGCCTCGGACATCGCCTTCGTCGTTACTGCCGTCTTCATTACCCTGGCTTGGCGCTGACTTACACAGAGTCGGGGGCGCGAGGACCGTTTATCGAGCTGAGATGAGTAAAACAAGCCTGATCAGCCAATGCCTGTTCTGGACGGTGATGCATCAGCGTACCGATCTACCCGGCTGAACTAGGAACGGATCAGCGTCGTCCCGTCCGGGTGCTCACATCCACCCACACGGCCAACACCAGAATGCTGCCTTTGACGATCATCTGCCAGTAACTGTCGACGTCGAGCATCGACATACCATTGTCCAGGCTGGTGATGACCAGTGCGCCGAGGAGGGCGCCGTAGACAGTACCGGAGCCGCCGCGCATGGAGGTGCCGCCGATGAAGCAGGCGGCGATGGCGTCGAGTTCTCCCATGCTGCCGGCCGAGGGCGAACCGGCTGCCAGGCGCGCGGTGTTGACCACCCCGGCGAGGGCGCACATGACGCCCATGATCCCGAAAATCCACAGTTTCACGGCCTGCACATTGATACCGGACAGGCGCGTGGCTTCCATGTTGCTGCCCACGGAATAGACGCGTCGACCGAAGACGGTCTGGCTGGTCACGTAGCTGAACCCGCCCAGCAGAATCAGCAGAAGCAGGACCGGCACGGGAATGCCGTCATAGCTGTTAAGGGTCTGGACGAAGCCGGCCAACACCGCACCGATCAACAGCACGCGCAACACGTCACGCACCAGCGGATGTGCCGCCAGGCCGTGAAGGGCGCGATTGCGCCGTTGCTTCCAGGTCAGGAACAACGTCAGTGCGAACAGCAGAACGCCCAGGCCCGTGCCGATCGTGTGTGGCAAATAACCCTGGCCAATGTAGACAAGCTCCGGCGACACCGGGGCGATGGTCGTGCCGCCGGTAATCCCCAGCAAAATGCCCCGGAACGCCAGCATGCCCCCCAGCCCCACAATGAAAGAAGGGATGCGCAGGTAGGCGGCCATGTAGCCGTTGGCGAGGCCAATCAGCAGTCCGCACAAGGCGACCAGGCTCAGGTTCGCCAGCAGCGGTATGTGGTAGATCACGTCGAGAATAGCCGCGACGCCACCGAGCAAGCCCAGTAATGAGCCGACCGACAAATCGATCTCGCCGCTGATGATGACCAGCACCATACCGCAGGCAAGAATCCCGGTAATGGACATCTGGCGCAGCAGATTGGAGAGGTTGCGCGGTGTGAGAAATCCGCCCTCGGTCTGCCAACTGAAGAACAGCCAGATAAACGCCACGGCAAACACCAGCGCGAGCATCTTGTAGCGAGTGAAGAGCTGTTTGACCTGATTCATTTACGCGGACTTCCGATCATTATTATTGTGACGATCAGGCTGACTGAGTGCGGCGGCGAGCACCTGTTCCTGAGTGAGCTGATGGTTGATGAAGTCGCCACGCAACTGGCCTTCGCCGATCACCAGCACGCGGTCGGAAACGCCGAGCACTTCGGCCAGCTCCGAAGACACCATGATGATCGACACACCTTCGGCCGCCAGCGCCCCCATCAATTTGTAGATCTCGTACTTGGCGCCGACATCCACACCTCGGGTGGGCTCATCGAGAATCAGGACCAGGGGTTTGGTCAGCAGCATCTTCGCCAGCACGGCTTTTTGTTGATTGCCGCCGGACAGACTGGTGATCGGCAGGAACGGGCTCGCGGTTTTGAGGTGCAGACGCGAAATTTCTCGATCGATGCTGCCCAGTTCGGCTTCGGCATCGATGCGGGTCAGTTTCGAGTAACTGTCCAGCACGGCCAGGGTGATGTTCTGGCCAACTCCCAGGTCCGGAATGATGCCCTGGCGTTTGCGGTCCTCGGGCACCAGGCACAGGCCGGCACGAATTGATTTGAGCGGCGTGCGGGTGTCGATGAGTTGGCCGTCGAGCCAGACTTCACCTTCGTGGCGACCGGGGTAGGCGCCGAACAGTGCTGTCACCAGTTCGGTGCGGCCTGCACCGACCAGCCCGGCGATGCCGAGGATTTCCCCGCGTTTGAGCACGAATGAAATATCGTCGACCCGTTTGCGTTTCGGGCTGTCGACGTCATAGCAGGTAATGTGGCGGGCCTCGAAAATCACCTCGCCAATGTCGTGTGGCTCGGTGGGGTAGAGGTTGCTCATTTCCCGTCCGACCATCTGGGTGATGATCTGTGGAATGTCCATGTCTGCCATGGCGGTCGTGGCGATGTGTTTGCCGTCACGGATCACCGAAATGGTGTCGCACACGGCAGCGACTTCATCGAGCTTGTGGGAGATGTAGACGCAGGCGACACCTTTGGCTTTAAGGTCGCGAATGATGTCCAGCAACACCTCGATTTCCGAACGGGTCAGGGCCGATGATGGTTCGTCGAGGATCAGCAGGCGTGCTTGCTTGTTCAGCGCCTTGGCGATTTCCACCAGTTGCTGATAACCGCCGCCGTACTGCGAAACCGGCAGCGATACATTCATGTCCGGCACTTTCAGTTCACGCATCAGGGCTTCGGCACGGTGGATCATTGCCGGGTAATTCATGCGTCCACCGCGCAGCGTCAGTTCGTGGCCCATGAATATGTTTTCGGCCACCGACAGGTCGGGCACCAGCGTCAGTTCCTGGTGAATAATGACGATACCAGCGGCTTCCGTTTCGCTGATCGATTGCGCCTTGAGTGGTTGACCGTCCCAGAGGATTTCGCCGTCCCAGGTGCCATGGGGGTACACCGCGGAAAGGATTTTCATCAGCGTGGACTTGCCGGCGCCATTCTCGCCGCACAGCCCGACGCACTCGCCCGGCTTGACCTTGATGTCGATGCCATTGAGCGCTTTGACACCGCCGAATGTTTTGACGATACCGTTCATTTGCAGCAGATAGTCGGACATGTTCAAGACTCACAAGCGGCAGGTACGGGGCTTCTACTGCAGGAGCGAGAGGGCGCCCCTATCGCTCCTGCAGTGGGCCGTTAAGACGTTACGTGCCGTTGATCACTGTCCGGCAATCTGCGCCTTGGTATAAAACCCGTCCTGTTCCAGCAGGTCGATGTTGTCCTTGGTCAATGGAGTCGGAGTGAGCAGGATGGTGTCGACTTTTTTGCTGCCATTGTCGTACTGCGAGCTGTAGGCGGGTTTCTCGTTGCGCGCCAGTTGCACCGAGAGCTTGGCGGCTTCGGAGGCGATGAGTTTCAGCGGTTTGTACACGGTCATGGTTTGAGTGCCGGCGATTACCCGCTTGACCGCTGCGAGGTCCGCGTCCTGCCCCGAAATCGGCACCTTGCCGGCCAGTTGCTGAGCGGCCAGTGCCTGGATGGCGCCGCCTGCCGTGGCGTCGTTGGAGGCGACGATGCCGTCGATTTTGTTGTCGTTGCGGGTCAAGGCGTTTTCAACAATGCTCAGCGCTTCGGTCGGGTTCCATTCCTTCACCCACTGTTGACCGACGATCTTGATATCACCCTTGTCGATGGCCGGTTGCAGCACTTTCATCTGACCTTCGCGCAGGACTTTGGCGTTGTTGTCGGTGGGCGCACCGCCGAGCAGAAAGTAATTGCCCTTGGGGGCTGCGTGCAGCACGCCGCTGGCCTGCATCTCGCCGACTTTTTCGTTATCGAAGGAAATGTAGGCGTCGATATCGGCGTTGAGAATCAGACGATCATAGGACACGACCTTGATTCCGGCCTTCTTCGCTTCTGCCACTGCGTTGGTCAGTACTGTCGCGTTGAACGGCACGATGACGATCACATCGACGCCACGGGAAATGAGGTTTTCGATTTGCGAAATCTGTTTTTGCTCGTTGGCATCGGCCGACTGTACGAAGACTTTGGCATCCATTTTCTCCGCCGCCGCCACGAAATAATCGCGGTCACGTGACCAGCGCTCCAGCCGCAGGTCATCAATGGAGAAACCGATTTTCGGGTGGGCCGCATCGGCCATTACCGGCAGTGAAAGCAGAGCCAGGGCGCCAGCCAATAGCGCGCGTTTTACTTTCTTCATGGTGGTGCGTCCTTTTATTGTTGTTTGAAAGACACTGCCTGACGATGAGTATCGGGCTGGTAGAACTCTAGAGAATCGGCAGACGCTGCGGACACAGATTTGTCGTGCAAATGTCACAGCGTGATTGCGCCTGCGGACTTCGTTGGCGATCAGCGATAGATAAACCGGTTGACGACGTTTTCGAGCATCTCCTGCCTGCCGCTGACAGCCTGAGGATTGAGTTCGTTGGCGAATGCGTGTTCGGCCAATGACTGGAGGTTGAACTCACCCGTCAGCACTGCCTGCCCAAACGGCTGCTGCCAGCCGGCGTAGCGTTGATCCTTGAACTGCTGAAGCTGATCGTTCTGCACCATGGCGGCTGCCCGCTCAAGGGACAGGGCGAGGACGTCCATTGCGCCAACGTGGCCATGGAACAGATCCATCTCATTGAGGCTCTGACGGCGAACCTTGGAGTCGAAGTTGAATCCGCCATTCTTGAACCCGCCGGCCTTGAGAATTTCATAGGTGGCCAGGGTCATTTCTTCGACGCTATTGGGGAACTGATCGGTGTCCCAGCCGTTTTGCGGATCACCGCGATTGGCGTCGATGCTGCCGAAAATCCCCAGCGAGACGGCCGTTGCGATCTCGTGATGAAAGCTATGACCGGCCAGGGTCGCGTGGTTGGCCTCGATATTGACTTTGATTTCCTTCTCCAGACCAAACTGTTGGAGAAAGCCGAACACGGTGGCGCTGTCGTAATCGTATTGGTGCTTGGTCGGCTCCTGCGGTTTGGGCTCGATCAGCAGGTCGCCTTTGAAACCGATCTTGTGCTTGTACTCGACCACCATGCGCATGAAGCGGCCCAGTTGTTCGCGCTCTTGTTTCAAGTCGGTGTTGAGCAGGGTTTCGTAGCCTTCGCGACCGCCCCACAACACGTAGTTGGACCCTTTCAGGCGTTGGGTCGCGTTCATGGCGCTGAACACTTGTGCGGCGGCGTAGGCGAACACTTCGGGGTCTGGATTGCTCGCGGCGCCTGCGGCAAAGCGTGGATTACTGAAGCAGTTGGCGGTGCCCCACAGCAGCTTGATCCCGCTTTCTTCCTGATGTCGCTCCAGGTGATCAATCATTTGCGCGAAGTGGTTGCGGTACTCCTTCAGCGAATTGCCTTCAGGGGCGACATCCGTGTCGTGGAAGCAGTAATAGTCGATACCCAATTTGGAGAAGAACTCGAACGCGGCTGCCGCCTTGCCGATGGCCAGCTCCATGGGGTCGCCAGCGCGATGCCACGGGCGCTTGAAAGTACCTGCACCGAACACATCGGAACCCGGCCAGACGAAGGTGTGCCAATAACAGGCGGCCATGCGCAGGTGTTCGCGCATGGGTTTGCCGAGGATGATTTTGTCGGCGTCGTAGTGGCGGAAGGCGAGGGGGGAATCGCTGGCAGGACCTTCATAGCGAATGTGGTCGACATCGGGGAAGTACAGCATTGGCAATGTCCTTTTTGTTTTTGGCGGTGTCTGGATACTAACAACGGCTCCGTGCCTGCTGATTATGAAAATCACCAACACAGGGTGCGATTTTGCGTATTGAGATTTGTCGTCCGCGCGCCTAGTCTGCGTCAATCGCCTCCGTGACACGGGGCTTCGGAACAAGCCTGAAAACAATGAAAACCGTACCGCCTGTTCATCGCATCGCACTGTTGTTCAACGGCAGCAAGATCTATGACCGCGGCATCATCAGCGGCATCGGCAACTACCTG
The DNA here is from genome assembly GCF_949767865.1 of Pseudomonas sp. IT-P294. NCBI lineage: Bacteria > Pseudomonadati > Pseudomonadota > Gammaproteobacteria > Pseudomonadales > Pseudomonadaceae > Pseudomonas > Pseudomonas sp. IT-P294. The sequence continues at coordinate 150,054 of NZ_CATKQW010000011.1, forward strand.
AGCAGCACCCGCGCGTCCTGGGACCTGTTCCTGGAAGAGGATTTTCTCTGTCGGTTAAAAGGGATCGAGCGCTGGCAAGGCGATGGGATCATTGCCGATTTCGACGACCCACTGATTGGCGAGGCGTTGGCCGACATCAAGTTGCCCGTGGTGGCGGTGGGGGGGTCTTATCAGGATGAGGGGGCGTATCCGAAAGGGATTCCGTATGTTGCGACCGATAATAACGCGCTGATCACGCTGGCTTACGAGCACTTGATCGAGGCGGGGCTGCAACGTTTTGCCTGCTTTAGCCTGCCTGAAGCGCAGGCTAATCGGTGGGCTCAGGAACGCGAAAAATCCTTTCGGCGACTGATGCAACGTGACGGCTTGCATGCCGAGGTCTATCGCGGCATGGGGACCAGTGCACCGCTCTGGGACAGTGCTGTCGAACAACTGATTGCCTGGCTGCAAAAACTGCCCAAGCCCATCGGCATCATCGCCGTCAGTGACGCCCGCGCCCGGCAGTTGTTGCAAGCCTGCCTGACCGCCGGAATTGCCGTGCCGGAGCAGGTGGCGTTGATCGGCATCGACAACGACCCCCTGACACGCAGCCTGACCCGAGTCCCCTTGAGCTCGGTCATCCAGGGCACCGAAACCATGGGCCGCACCGCCGCGCAACTGCTGCACCAGATGCTGCACGGCATGCCGTCCACGGGCACGCACATTCTGATCCCCCCTGATGCGATCAACGTGCAGGTGTCGAGTTTGCACCAACCTTTGGGCAATCCCTACGTCATGCAAGCGCTGCTGTTTATCCGCCAATATGCCTGCCAGGGCATCAAGACAGCGCAGGTGGCGGCTTACGTCGGGGTGTCGCGCTCATCGCTGGAGTCGCACTTTCGCACTGTGCGAGGCTGCAGCGTGCACGACGAGATTTTGCGTTTCAAACTGGCGGCCGCCACCAGCGGGCTGGAAAATACCGACACAGCGATCGCGGACATTGCCCGCGTTTGCGGCTTCAAATCCGCACAGTATCTACACACGGTGTTCCGTCGCGAGTTTGGATGTACGCCCCGTGAATACCAGCAGGGCGTTCGATAGCCACGCGGATTACGATTGCACCCAGCGGCGCGCCGTCCCACGTTCACTCAGGTAACCCGGCCAACCGCAGTCCATCGGCGAAGCGCATGAAATCCTCGGGCCTTTGGATGGGCAGCCAGTCTTTCAGGTTGGAGAGGCACATCGAGGGATCCAGCTCACGCAGACGCTGCATCGCCAAACTCGCTTTATCCATTCGCCCGCTGAGGGCATGACTGGCCGCCAGCAAGGCCACCGGGGCCAGGAAACTGGGCAAGTTGCCCAGCGCTTTTTCCGCCCATTGCGTCGTGGAATCGAAACGCCCGGCGAAGAAATGCGCGAACGCCATGCCGACCTGCATCCTGAACATTTCCGGATCCAGCGGACTCAAGCGAACGGCATGGGTCAGATGCTCGATGGCGGCGTCCGTTTCACCGCGCAGTGCGCGCAGGATGCCGCCCAGAAACCACGCTGGGGCGAGGTTGGGATTGAGCAGGCGCGCCCTGTCGAGCAAGGCAATGCCGGCGTCAACCTCGCCGGCAAGGTGACTCAATGCATGTCCGCCTCGCGTCAACGCGACCGCATCATCCCGGCCAAGCGACACCGCCAGACGCGCAAGCCTTACGCCCTCGGCGATCTCTAGCGTTCTATCAGTCATCCAACCGTTGAGCTTGCGCCAAAAATAGCACCAGGCAGCCATGCCATAGGCCGATGCAAATTCCGGGTCGAGCTCGATGGACTTGTAGAGCAACGGCAGCGCCTGGTCGAGGGCTTCCCGCGTGCCGTTGTGCAGTTTTGCCATCGCGCGCAGATAGTAGTCGTAGGCGTCCAGGCTGTCCGTCGGTTTGCGTTTGGCGCGTTCGATTTCTGCCCGTTCGAGTTGCGGCGCAATGGCACCGACGACGCTTTGGGTGATTTGATCCTGCAGCTCGAAGATATCGTTGAGCGCGCCTTCGAAACGCTCCGCCCAGATATGCGTCCCGCTCGTCGCATCGATCAGCTGCCCGGTGATGCGTACCTTGTTCCCGCACTTGCGCACGCTGCCTTCCAGCACGTAGCGAACGCCCAGCTCCTGGCTGATGCCCTTGGGGTCCACCGTGCGGCCCTTGTAGGTGAAGCTCGAATTGCGCGCGATGACGAACAGCCAGCGGATACGCGACAGGGCCGCGATGATGTCTTCCACGATGCCGTCAGCGAAATATTCCTGTTCCGGATCGCCGCTCAAATTCTGGAAGGGCAAGACGGTAATCGAGGGTTTGTCCGGGAGGACGAGCGAAGTGGGCATCTCATTCGGGTTCGTGGATGCGCGTTCGTCGATGTCAGGCCGGTCAGGCTGTTGCGTTTCGCCAATCTCGTTGACCTTGATCTGGCCGACGAAGCGGTAGCCCTTGCGGGCGACGGTCCGCACCAGGCGCTGTTCTTCGCCGGTATCGCCGATGGCCTTGCGCAGCGCATTAATGTGGCTGGTAATCGTCGATTCCGAGACGATCCGGCCATTCCACACCGCCTTGAGCAACTCGTCTTTGCTGATGACGCGATCGGGGTTGTTGACGAACAGCAGCAATAGATCGAAAACCTGCGGCCCGACGGCCACGGCTTGTCCGCGCAAGGTGAGTTCCCGGCGCTTGTCATCGAGCACGTAGTCTTCAAACACGAATGGCAAAGTGAGGTTCCCCTGACGGCGCGCCCTCAACTCCGAGTCCCGGGCTGCTGGCGATTAGTATTTGAAATTGATGATACGGCAGCGCTAATCACGCCGCACCGTCCACAGCAGTGACGACGCCGTTCCGTGGCCTCTTTGGACGTAAAACCAAGCGTTCGTGGAGGGAAAACCACAGCAGGTCCAAGGACTTCGTTCATGCGCGCAGGCAATCTTGCTCTACACCGACGCAATGGTTGCAGTCGACACGTGGAGAAAGCCCATGAAGATCGTCGTTATCGGAGGCTCCGGCCTCATTGGATCGAAACTTGTGAAGAACCTCCGCGAGCGCGGCCATGACGTGCTCGCGGCCAGCCCCAGCACAGGCGTAAACAGCATCACCCGCGAGGGCTTGGCCCAGGCGATGGATGGTGCTGACATCGTCGTCGACGTGGCGAACGCGCCGTCGTGGGAGGATCAGGCCGTCCTCGAGTTTTTCGAAACGTCGAGCCGTAACCTGCTGGCCGCCGAAGCGGCTGCCGGGGTTCGGCATCACGTTGCCCTGTCGATTGTCGGGAGCGAACGGCTTCCCGAGAACGGCTATTTCCGGGCCAAGGTCGCGCAGGAAAACCTGATCAAGGCATCCGGCATTCCTTACTCCATCTTGCGTGCCACGCAGTTCTTCGAATTTGTCGGCGGCATTGCCCAATCGTTCACCGTCGGCGATGAGCTGTGCGTTTCGCCAGCGCTGATCCAGCCGTTGGCGTCCGACGATGTGGTGGCGGCGCTCGCCGACATCGTGCTGGCAGCGCCGATCAATGGCACGGTCGAAGTCGCGGGGCCGGAGGCCATGCCGCTCGACGAACTGGTCAGGCGCTTTCTGCGGGCCACTCAGGATACCCGCCAGGTCGTACCGGATGTACACGCGCGTTACTACGGCGCCGTGCTTGACGATCAATCGCTGACACCCGGCAAGAACCCACGCCTGGGCGCGATCCGTTTCGAAAACTGGCTCAGCCAGTCAATGGCCGAAGCGGGCCGCTGAGGCTTGCAGGAACAACTCAGGAAGACGCCGCCCCGGTCATGGGGCGCGCCGTCAAAACACCTACCCACGAAGGAGTATTACCATGGTTACCCGACTTCTCTTGGCCGCTGCTTTCGCAACACTGTCGATCAGCGCCGCGTCGGCCGCCGAGCCGCCTCCCGGCAAAGTGACCGTCGTGTTTGACCGTCCCATTCCCAACATCCCAGGCAAGAGCATGAAGGGTGTGGTCGTAGAATATGGGCCGGGCGCCGCGTCGCCGTCCCACACCCATCCAAAAACGGCCTTTATCTATGCAACGGTCCTGGAGGGCGCGTTTCGCATCAAAGTCAAAGGCCAGCCGGAAAAGATCTACCACGTCGGCGAAAACTTCGTAGAAGAGCCGGGCTCCGTGCACGAAGTCAGCGCCAACGCCAGCGACACCGAGCCTGCACGCCTGTTGGCCGTGTTCGTCCTCGACTCCGGCGAAAAGACGCTCGTCACACCTATCAAAAAGTGAGCGCGATCTACGCAATCAATGAAGTGACCTGAAGAACTTAAATGCGGCTGAGTTGTGACTATATTCATGCAGAGTCACGAGTTGTCAGTTTTCGATAGGGTGGGTAAGCTGCTCTCATGAATCAGCCTTCAATATCCTTATCCTCGCCGAGCACTCGTGGCCCTGCCGAGCACGACATTCGAGACCAGATTGTCGCGGCTGCCAACGAGCACTTCAGTCAGTATGGCTACGGTAAAACCACGGTTTCCGACCTGGCCAAGGCCATCGGTTTTTCCAAAGCGTACATCTATAAGTTTTTTGATTCCAAGCAGGCGATTGGCGAAGCCATCTGCTCAAACTGTTTGGGGCAAATCGTTGCAGCCGTTGAACAGGCTGTTAACGCAGAAGCTATTTCACCGACCGAGCGTTTCCGCAGACTGGTAAAAACCGTGATTGCTACGGGGGTGGACCTGTTCTTCAATGATCGCAAGCTCTACGACATCGCAGCTTTTGCCGCTGGGGAGCACTGGCCCAGTGCCCAGGCTTATGAAGCACAGATCAAGCGCTTTATCGTTGACATTGTGCGTGAAGGGCGAGAGGTCGGAGAGTTCGAGCGCAAAACCCCGCTGGACGAGACCGTCGAAGCGATCCATCTGGCGCTGCGACCTTTCGTCAACCCATTGCTACTGCAACACAATCTGGATTTGATTGAGGAAGCTCCCATGCTTACCTCCAACCTCATCTTGCGTAGCCTCATGCCTTGACTCTTCGCTGATCCAAAACAGCCAGGTCATTTGAGCCAAGGCGACATCCCCCTCATCCGTTTTTTGTCTCCGGTGCACGAGCGCCGGGGAGGGCATTGAATTTTTGCTGTTTGTGACCATTGACTGATATGGTCACTTGGATAGTATAGGCCTCCGTAGTTCTCGATGTTCTATTTTCAGTGACGCCCATAGAGTCCAAACAATGAAAAAAATAATGCTCAAGAGCCCCATTGGCCTGGCGGTCGTTATTGCGTCCTCCAATGTGATTGCCGGTGGTTTCGCACTCAACGAACAAAGCATCAGCGGGATGGGGTCCGGTTTTGCCGGTCGCTCCTCTTCTGCGGAAGATGCCAGCACCGTTTTCGGCAATCCGGCTGGCATGGCGCGACTTAAAAGAGAGCAGGTCAGCGTGGGGGCGGCGACGCTGTTCGCGAAGTCCGACATCAGCCAGACTCGCAGTACGTTTGGGGGAAAGGAAGACGGTGACATGGTGCCCACAACCACCGTGCCCATGGGATATTACGTCAAGCCTGTCGATGCCCATTGGGCATTCGGCATCGGGTTTTATGTGCCTTTTGGCCTGATCACCGACTATGGCAGTGATTTTGCCGGACGCTATTACGCCAACAAGAGCAAGGTCACGACACTGACCTTTCAGCCCACAGTCAGTTACGCGTTCAATGAAAAAGTGTCGATCGGCTTCGGTCCAACCATCAACCGTATCGGCGGTGAGATATCGGGGATGGTGCCCAACCCGCTAAGCCCTGGTCGCAATGACGGGAAGCTCAAAAGCACGGGCGACGATACGGCACTTGGTTTCAATGCTGGTGTCATGGTGCAAGCGACAGACCAGACCCGCTTGGGGCTGACCTATCACTCCAAGGTCAGTTACCACTTGGATGCCGAAACCAAGGTCACCGATGGCATCTTTAGCGTGCTTGGCGTCAGCGGTCGTAGCTACGACGCATCGCTGGACGTGGACACCCCTGAGTCAGTGGACTTTTCCGTGACCCATCAGCTCAATAACGACTGGACGCTCTATGTTGGCAGTACCTGGACGCGCTGGAGCCGCTTTAAAGAGCTGACGATTGAGAACAGTGGCTTGCCGCCGTTACTGAGCGGCCAATTGGGGACCATTACCGAAGAGCAGAACTGGCATGACACGTGGGCACACGCGATCGGTACGGCGTATCAACTGAATAAACAATGGGTACTTCGTGCCGGGTTTTCAGTTGATCAGTCGCCCACCAACAATACCAACCGGGGGCCCCGAATTCCTACAGGCGACCGAAAGGTCATCAGCTTCGGTGCCGGCTGGACCCCAGTGGAAAATGTCACGTTCGACCTCGCTTATTCCTATCTTTGGGAGGAAAGCGTACAGGTCAACGACACCTCGGCAACCAGAGGCGCGTACAGTGCCAAATTCAAGAACAGTGCCAGCGGGCTTGGTACTTCAGTGAGCTGCCGTTTCTAGTTGAGCGTTGTTACACCGAAAATGTCGGGTCGGGAGTGCGTGTTGCCTCCCGACTTTCAAGGACATGGTTCAGGTTGAAGCGTTGACCGCGGTAACTTGGCAAGCTTCATCGTGTCGCAACAGGCTGGGCTTCCGGAGGTTGCCATCCGCCACCGAGCGCCTTGAATGCCGCGACCGCCGCCCGTGCCGATTCCGTCCGCGCCTGCGCTCGGGAATCGGAAGCCTGCAACATCGTTTCGTCGGCGTGCAGAACATCAATCAGACTGGCCGTGCCTTTTTCGTAGGCTATGAACGACGATTGGCGAGCCTGTTTCAGAGACGCCTCGCCTGCCGTCAGGGTGGTCGCCTGAGCGTCGCGATTCACCAGTGCGGAGAAGGCATTCTCAACATCCTCAGTGGCGCGCAATACCGACTGGCGGTAAGCGGCCAGGGCTTCGGCTTCTTGTCCCTTGGCTTGATCGATTTGAGCGTTAATGCGGCCAAAGTCGAAAAGTCTCCAGCGCAGCCCCAGTACGCCCGCCGACTGATTGGCGCCGCCAGTGAAAAGGTTGCCGCCGGATACAGCCGTGGCGCTACCCAGCAATGCGCTAAGGGAGAATTTCGGGTAGTACTCGGCAATCGCCACCCCGATGCGTGCATTGGAGGCTGCAAGGCGTCGCTCAGCCACGATGAGATCGGGCCTGCGGCGCAGCAGATCGGCCGGCGTTCCCGTAGCCTTTATCTGCGGCGCAAGCGGAATGCTTCCGGCATTTGCCAGTTGCGTGCGATGAGTGCCTGGCGGTGTTCCGAGCATGACATCCAGTGCATTCATGGCCGCATCCAGGCCGGTCTGCAGGACTGGCACGGTCGCCTGGACCTGCGATAGTGCTCCCTCAGTCTGCTGAACCTGATAGTTGGCAGCGAGGCCCTTGCCGTAGAGCAAGCGGACTTTTCCCAGAAGTCCCTGCTGCGTTTCGACTTGTCGGTTTGCAATGTCCAGCCGGGCTTGCAATCCGCGGAGGGTGATGTAGATATCGGCGGTCTGTGCGGCGATAGCCAGTCGTGTGGCAGCGGCGCCCGCCTCGGAGGCCTGGTACTCGGCGAGTGCGGCTTCGCGTTCGCGTCGCAGGCCGCCAAAGACATCAACCTCCCAGCCAGCACCGAGGTTGACCTCGTAGGAGTTACCGTACCGATCATAGCCAGGCGTTGAGTTCAACACCTGGCCGAGTGGGGTTTCGATTGATTGGTAGGAGCGCGCAACCTGGCCACTGATGTTCCCCGAGGGTAGCAAGGCGGCATTTGCGGCACCCAGTCCTGCCCGTGCCTGTGTGACTCGCGCCGATGCCTGCGCCAGATCCAGGTTCTGTTCAAGCGCCTTGGAGACGAAATCGTTGAGCACGGGATCACCAAAACCTTCCCACCAGGTCGCAGGGCTGGCCTGCGCCGTTACAGGCCTCTGCTCGACAGCAGACTGCCCCAGGTAACGATCCGAAAGAGGGGCGGCCGGACGTTGATAGTCCGGACCGACCGCGCAGCCTGCCATCAAGCTGGCGCTCAACAAAAGAACAACGGGACGAAGGGGAGGCATTGAGGTTCCTTCAATCGGGGATGATAGGTGACCATATTACGGTATGGTCACGGCCTGTCAATCAATGCTATTTGTTCATGTTTTCACAATTAGCTCAGTTAATACTGTATCTCTGCATGGATAGAGAGAGGTCTATCGCTCATTTTCTGTGACCATTGACAGATATGGTCACCTTGCTGAGAATGTAGCGCATGTCCTATTTTTTAAGTAAGGGAACCTATGCGCCGGCTTCGACTTGTCCCTATCGCCGCTTGCTTGTTGCCTCTCGTCCTGACGGCGTGTGGCGACCCATCCGTCGTTGAAGATCCACGCACGCACGCCCCTCTGGTGAGATCCTCTGCGGTTCAGGGGGCGTCCGATGTTTCACGTTCTTTCACTGGAATAGTGGCTGCCCGCGTCCAGGGTGACCTGGGCTTTCGGGTCTCAGGCAAGATACTTGAGCGTCTGGTGGATACTGGCCAGACCGTTAAGAAGGGGCAGCCGCTCATGCGCCTCGACCCTATCGACCTGGGATTGCAGGCGCGCGCGCAGCAAGAGTCGGTCATAGCCGCCCGGGCCCGAGCCAAGCAGACGGCAGATGACGAGGCTCGATATCGCGACCTGGTCTCTGCAGGTGCTATTTCTGCATCGGCTTACGATCAGGTCAAAGCCGCGGCTGATACCGCAAAAGCGCAGCTCAGCGCTGCCGAAGCGCAGGCCGACGTAGCTCGCAACGCGTCTGGTTATGCGGTGTTGTTTTCTGATTCCGACGGCGTTGTGGTGGAAACGCTCGCCGAGCCCGGGCAAGTCGTCAGCCCGGGGCAACCTGTGGTTCGACTGGCGCGGGCCGGGCAGCGCGAGGCCATCGTGCACTTGCCCGAGACGCTACGCCCGGCAGCAGGGTCCACTGCGCAGGCCACGCTTTATGGCAACACCACGCAGGCTGTTACAGCGAAGCTGAGGTTGCTTTCCGATTCGGCCGATCGTATGACGCGCACATTTGAGGCGCGGTATGTGCTGGAGGGCGCGCTGGCCAATGCGCCGTTAGGTTCGACCGTCACTCTTCGGATCGCTGAAGGCACCGCAAGTGGACAGGTGTTGCAAGTGCCGATCGCTGCCGTTTATGACCCAGGCAAAGGCACAGGCGTGTGGGTCATTGCTGGCAACCCGGCGAAGGTGATCTGGAGACCTGTCCGGGTCTTGAGTTTGAGCGATGACGCAGCGCAAGTGGCAGGTGATCTCAAGGTCGGCGAGCAGATCGTAGCGTTAGGTGCACATTTACTGCGCGACGGTGAGGAGGTGAGACTGGCTCAACAGGGTGACGTCAAAGTTGCCGGGAGCCATCCATGAGCCAGGGGCGCTTCAATCTTTCGGCGATCGCCGTTCGCGAGCGCTCGATCACGGTATTCCTGATCTTCCTGATCGGTGTTGCGGGGATCCTGTCTTTTTTCCAACTGGGGCGTGCGGAAGACCCTCCGTTTACGGTCAAGCAACTGACGGTCATTACCGCGTGGCCGGGCGCTACGGCGCAGGAGATGCAGGACCAGGTAGCAGAGCCACTTGAAAAACGTCTGCAAGAACTGAAATGGTACGACCGCACGGAAACCTACACCCGCCCTGGTCTCGCCTTCACCATGGTGACGCTGCTTGATCGCACGCCGCCCTCTCAAGTGCAGGAGGAGTTCTATCAGGCGCGTAAAAAGCTCGACGATGAGGCCATCAAGTTACCGGCGGGTGTGATTGGGCCGATGGTCAACGACGAGTTTTCGGATGTGACATTTGCGCTCTTCGCCTTGAAAGCCAAAGGCGAGCCGCAGCGACTGTTGGTGCGTGATGCGGAATCGTTGCGCCAGCGCCTGTTGCATGTGCCGGGCGTGAAGAAGGTCAACATCATTGGTGAGCAGCCCGAACGCATCTTTGTCTCCTTCTCCCATGATCGATTGGCCACGCTGGGCGTCTCTCCCCAGGACATTTTTGCCGCGCTGAACAATCAGAACGTGCTCACACCTGCCGGCTCAATTGAAACCAATGGGCCGCAAGTCTTCCTCCGTCTCGACGGTGCCTTCGATAAAGTGCAGACGATTCGTGACACACCGCTTGCGATTAAAGGTCGAACACTGAAGCTCTCGGACGTGGCGACGGTCGAGCGTGGTTATGAAGATCCGGCAACTTTCCTCGTGCGTAATGACGGGGAGGAGGCCCTGTTACTGGGGGTCGTGATGCGTGAGGGCTGGAACGGTCTTGATCTGGGTAAGGCATTGGACGCGGAGAGGACCAAAATCAATGAAGGCATGCCCCTGGGCATGACGCTCACCAAGGTCACCGATCAGTCTGTGAATATCAGTTCGGCCGTCGACGAGTTCATGATCAAGTTCTTCGTCGCCTTGCTGGTTGTGATGCTTGTCTGCTTTCTCAGCATGGGCTGGCATGTAGGTATTGTGGTGGCGGCGGCGGTGCCGCTAACGCTGGCCGTGGTGTTTGTGGTGATGGCGGCCACTGGAAAGAACTTTGACCGTATCACCCTCGGGTCGCTGATTCTGGCGCTTGGACTGTTGGTGGACGACGCCATCATTGCTATCGAGATGATGGTGGTGAAAATGGAGGAAGGCTACGACCGCATCAAAGCTTCCGCATATGCCTGGAGTCATACGGCTGCACCGATGCTTTCCGGTACGCTGGTGACCGCCATCGGCTTTTTGCCCAACGGCTTCGCACAGTCGACAGCTGGCGAGTACACCAGCAACATGTTCTGGATCGTGGGCATTGCCCTGATTGCCTCCTGGGTGGTGGCGGTGGTCTTTACCCCCTATCTGGGTGTGAAGATGTTGCCGAAGATCAAGCAGGTCGAAGGTGGTCACGCGGCCATCTACAACACCCGTTATTACAACCGCTTCCGCCAGATTCTGACACGCGTCATCGCCCGCAAATGGCTGGTTGCCGGAACTGTCATCGCTGCGTTTGTCCTGGCGATTCTCGGCATGAGCCTGGTCAAGAAGCAATTCTTTCCCACTTCGGACCGCCCAGAAGTGTTGGTCGAAGTGCAAATGCCGTATGGCACCTCCATCGAGCAAACCAGCGCCACCACCGCCAGGATCGAGGCCTGGCTGCAAAAGCAGGATGAAGCAAAAATCGTCACGGCCTATATCGGACAAGGTGCGCCGCGCTTCTACCTGGCGATGGCGCCGGAACTCCCTGATCCATCATTCGCGAAGATTGTGGTGTTGACGGGTAGTCAGGAGGCGCGTGAGGCCCTCAAGTTCCGCATTCGCGAGGCAGTTGCAGAAGGACTTGCCCCGCAAGCACGAGTCAGGGTTACGCAGTTGGTGTTTGGTCCGTATTCACCCTTTCCTGTCGCCTATCGGGTGATGGGGCCTGACCCATCAAAATTGCGTGAGATCGCCGGCCAGGTACAGGAGGTGATGCAGGCGAGCCCCATGATGAGAACCGTCAACACTGACTGGGGACCGCTGACCCCGACGCTGCATTTCACTCTGGATCAGGACCGCTTGCAGGCGGTGGGGCTGACGTCCAGTGCCGTCGCGCAGCAGCTGCAGTTCCTGCTCACGGGGGTACCGATTACGGCAGTTCGTGAAGACATTCGTTCGGTGCAAGTGGTCGGGCGGGCGGCGGGTGATATCCGGCTCGACCCTGCAAAAATAGAAGGCTTTACGCTTGTGGGCACGGCGGGCCAGCGGATTCCGCTGTCCCAGGTAGGAGAGGTGGACGTGCGCATGGAGGATCCGATCCTTCGGCGTCGCGACCGCACTCCGACCATTACCGTGCGCGGCGACATTGCCGAAGGATTGCAGCCACCGGATGTCTCGAGCGTCATCATGAAGGCGCTGCAGCCGGTCATCGACAAGTTGCCTGATGGGTATCGTATCGAGCAGTCGGGGGCTATTGAGGAGTCGGGCAAGGCCGGTCAGGCGATATTGCCGCTGCTCCCGATCATGATTGCCATCACGCTGCTGATCCTCATCCTGCAGGTACGTTCGGTCTCGGCGATGATCATGGTGTTCCTCACCTCGCCACTCGGGCTGATTGGTGTGGTGCCGACACTGCTTATCTTCCAGCAGCCGTTCGGTATCAATGCGTTGGTAGGGCTAATCGCCTTGTCGGGCATTCTGATGCGCAACACGCTGATTCTGATTGGACAAATCCATCACAACGCAAAGGAAGGACTGGATCCGTTTCAAGCAGTGATCGAAGCCACAGTACAGCGTGCTCGCCCAGTACTGCTGACAGCGCTGGCGGCCATCCTGGCGTTCATCCCCCTGACACACTCCGTCTTTTGGGGAACCCTGGCTTACACGCTGATCGGAGGCACGTTTGTCGGAACTATCGTCACGCTGGTGTTCCTGCCGGCGATGTACTCCATCTGGTTCAAGATCAGTCCTGTCAGTCAGAGGCAAACTGAAACAGCCGAACTGGTGTAAGCCATCGAATCGACGGGATGAGAGGGCCCCCCGGTCCTCTCGCTGTTCGCCTGATCACAAAGCATTAACCGTACGCCACAGCTTGCTTCTTTTGGCGGCGCCGATTGAAAAATGATGGATCGCTTCATCGAGTTTGCACTTGTGGCCGCGCACGAAGCTCTGGAGCAGGCAGGCTGGCATCCGACGAGGGGAGTGCCTCGGGAGCTCGGGACCTCAAGAGTTTGAATCGGTCAAAGTTGTTCATCCGCCGCACTTATACTGATTTTAGCTTCTTGGGCGAAGCGAAACAGACCCACACCGAGGAAGAATGTAGCGACTATAAAAAGGAGGCCGGCACCATAGGCGTACTTGAAGCCCATGAACTCAGTTAAAAAAATGATAGCGAGCAGCAGGGTGGCGCAAAGTCCGCCGCGCAAAGAAGAAAGGATACCAGCGTTCAATAAGTTAGCTCGCCGCCTCAATCTCTCCAGATCAGCCCTGAGGTGCGCACGCATCTGGTCGTCTTCGGGGATCGCATTGAGTACTCGTGTACGTTCGATGACAGCGGATAACCTTGAAGTCATTAACGATACGAACGCCGCTATTGCACCGAGGAAAAACGTCGGGGCTGTTGCTTGTGAAAAGATCTGCGACAACCGCACAGCGTCAGGAATGAATTCGTTCAATTTAGGGACCCCCTAACAGTATTAGGCCGAGGATTTGCAATTCCTCCATTTGACATAGTTCGCGGTCAAAAGGCATGGCGCACCCTGTTATCAGTTAGGGGGCAGTACAGTCTTGCGGGCTGAGTTTTTGCTGACAACAAGACACCAACATCGAGCCAAGTCTGCAACTTGGTCGGGGTGCCCTGTCGTAGAGCGTAGAGCAGCTCAGTAGACTTTCCACAGTGAGTAAGCGTTTTATTCTGTGACACAGAGGAAAATAAACATGATCGACAGTCAGGTGATATGAAACTCCCGGGTGGTTGCAGCGCCTGTATCCCATAAATGCATCACCTCTGTGTCTGTCGACACCCTCGCCAGATTGATACGGTCTGCATTTATCGCAAGTCGATGAGGCAACAATGGATCTCACTGCAATCCCGTTCGGCACCACCGATTGGTCAACGATAGAGCCCGTGGCGCATGCCGGTCAGACAGGCACAGCCTATTGGCGTACCTGTCAGTTTGGTTCAGCGCGTGTGCGGATGGTCGAGTACAGCCCTGGCTATCTGGCCGATCACTGGTGTTGGAGAGGGCACATCCTGTTGTGCCTGGAGGGTGAGTTGCATACAGAGCTGGAGGATGGTCGTCAGTTCACACTGACGCCTGGCATGAGCTATCAGGTGGGTAATGATGCTGAGGGACATCGGTCATTCACCACCCACGGGGCGAAGTTGTTCATTGTGGATTAGTCGTGGGGGCGGTCCTGCCTGCCGCGCCCACGCTCATGCCTGATCCATCGCCTCAGCCAGTCCCTCATCCTCACCGAGAAAGCCACCACTTTGATGCTGCCAGAGCCGTGCGTAGGTGCCGTTTCTTGCGAGCAATTCAGCGTGGGTGCCTTGTTCGATGATGCGTCCTTCATCCATGACAATGAGCCGATCCATGGCCGCAATCGTCGACAGCCGATGGGCGATGGCGATGACGGTCTTGCCCTCCATCATTTCATAGAGGTTTTCCTGGATGGCGACTTCGACTTCAGAGTCGAGGGCGCTAGTGGCCTCGTCAAGTAACAGGATCGGGGCGTTCTTGAGCATCACTCGGGCAATGGCGATGCGTTGGCGCTGGCCGCCCGAGAGCTTGATGCCGCGCTCGCCCACCAGGGTGTCATAGCCGTTATGGCCTTGCCGGTCGCTCAGTTGGCTGATGAAGCCGTCGGCTTGCGCATTGGCTGCGGCGCTGCGGATCTGCGCGTCGGTTGCGTCCGGTCGGCCGTAGGCGATGTTGTCGCGAATGGAGCGGTGCAACAGGGACGTATCCTGCGTGACCATGCCGATAGCGCTGCGCAGACTGTCTTGTGTCACCTTGGCGATGTTTTGCCCATCGATGCGAATCTCACCGCTGTCGATGTCATAGAAACGCAGCAGCAGATTAATCAGCGTCGATTTACCTGCACCGGAACGGCCCACCAGGCCAATCTTTTCGCCTGGGCGGATGTTCAGGCTCAATCCATCGAGCACGTGGCGTTCACCGTTGTAGCTGAAGCTCACATTGTCAAACGTCACCGCGCCGCCAGAGGGCACCAGCACGCTGGCGTTCGGCGCATCCTGCACCTTGGGGCCACGGGTCAGGGTGGCCATGCCATCCTGTACGGTGCCGATGTTTTCGAACAGCGAGGTCATTTGCCACATGATCCAGTGCGACATGCCATTGATGCGCAACGCCATGGCCGTAATCGCCGCCACGGCCCCCGTGCCGACTTCGCCCAGGTGCCACAGCCACAGCGCATAGCCACCTGCTCCCATGATCAGCCCGACTACCAGTGCCTGATTGACGATCTCAAACTGGCTGACCAGGCGCATCTGGCGAAAACCGGTGTCCTTGAAATCCTCCATCGCCGCGCGCGCGAAGTGCGCTTCACGCTTGGAGTGCGAGAACAGTTTTACGGTGGTGATGTTGGTATAGGCGTCGGAAATGCGCCCCGTCATCGAAGATCGCGCATTGGCCTGTTCCTGGCCGACGTGCCCCAGGCGTGGCACGAAGTACAGCATGGCCAGCCCGAACAACGCGACCCAGGCAATAAAAGGCAGCATGAGTTTCAGGGCGAAGCCGCCGGCCAATGCGATGATCGCAATGAAGTAAACGCCGATGCCGGGTGCGATTTCGATGAGGGTGAACAGCACTTCGCGCACGGCCAATGCCGTCTGCATCACCTTGGTCGTGACCCGGCCGGAGAATTCATCGGAGAAGAACGAAAGGCTTTGCCGCAGCATCAGACGGTGGAAATCCCAACGCAGCCGCAACGGCAGATTAATCGCCAATACCTGGTGCTGCACCATGGTACGAAGCGCCACCAGCCCAATGCTGGTGAGCAACACGATGGCGATACCCCACAGCACTCGGCTTTCTTGCCCGTTCGCATCGCTACCGGCTTGCCAGGTCGAGAGCAGATCCACGACCTGCCCAAGAAAGGAAAACAACCAGGCTTCATAAATCGACGCGCTGGCACTCAGCAGAGCAAGCGCAAGAATATAGCCACGTGCTCCTCGCGTGCAGGCCCACAGAAACCGCATCAGGCCCACAGGTGGTGGCGGTGCTTCGTCGGGAGGAAATGGGTCGAGCCTTTGTTCAAACACGCGAAGCATTGTGGCCTCCGAAAAAATCAATGTGGGGGGATTCTGCCACTTAATGAGTGCTTTGAGGGTTGGCAGTTCAAGGGTATGACGCCGTTTAGGGTTGTAGAGCATCCATTAAAAAAAGCGCCCCTTAGCCCCAGATAACATGATTTTTCACACGCACAAGCCTTGCATATAGTCATCGCAAGCCCAATCGGAACACCTGTGTGTTTCATCGATGCGAGATAAATTTATGGACGACAAGATAAAACCTCACCAGAGCCAGACTGCTGGTTTGGGTACGCGAGTGGTTTGGGGAGGGGAGCAAGTTCAGCATCCCTACAACGCTACCCAAACTCCCATCGTAGTCAGTGCCGCCTACGGTTACCATGACATCGATGAATGGTATGACGTGGCATTGGGTAAAGAACCTGGTTTCATTTACAGCCGCATGAGCAACCCGACTGTCTCTGTCTTGGAAGACAAACTATGCGAGCTTGAAAGCGCGGAGTCGGCTGTCGCTTTCAGTACCGGGATGGCTGCAATCAGTGGCGTGCTGCATACCTTCCTGTCCTGTGGTCAGCGTGTGGTTTCTACCCGCGACAGCTACGGTGGTACAAACAAGATCTTTGAAGAGTTTCTCCCACGCATGGGCGTCGAAGTTGCGCTTTGCGATACGCTCGACACTGAATCTATCGAGCATGAGATCGCCAGCGGCTGCAATGTCCTTTACCTGGAAACCCCGACGAACCCCACTCTGAAAGTTCTGGATATACGACGCCTGGTGGCGGCGGCGAAGCGCGTTGGGGCGTTGGTCATAGCAGACAACACGTTCGCAACGCCCTTGAATCAGAATCCCCTTGCTCTCGGGGTAGATGTGGTAGTGCACAGTGCTACCAAGTTCCTGTCGGGTCATGGCGATGTGCTTGGCGGTGTGGTCTGTGGCAATGAGCATCTTATGTCTCAAGTTCGCCATTACCGCGAAATTAATGGGGCCTCGCTGGATCCGTTCTCCGCTTATCTCATCATCCGGGGCATCAAGACTTTGGCTTTGCGTCTGCGCCAGCAACAGGTGAGCGCGCAAGCACTGGCTGAGTATCTGTGCACCGAGCCGCTGGTTGAGTCAGTGAACTATCCGGGACTGCCTCAACATCGAGGTCACGCCATTGCCCGTTCGCAGATGCGCGGATTTGGCGCAATCGTCAGCTTCGTGCTGGTGGGGGGAATGGACACAGTGACTCGTTTGCTACCGCTGCTTAAGTACGCCCATCGGGCGGGTAACTTAGGAGCGGTTGAAACCATCTACGGGCCGGCACGGACAACCAGCCACGTGGAAAACACCTTGGAGGAACGCGAGGCACTTGGGATTTCCGAGGGCTTGGTCAGGGTCTCTGTAGGTATTGAAGATACGGCCGACTTGTTGGCTGATCTTAAACAAGCATTTGAGTTAGTTCGCAGTAAACAAAATCATTCAAGCCTCCACGCTGAAAATACCGAGCGTTTCACCGAGGTGGGAACCTGAACTCGGGTAAGACTTCCGGTTTTTTATCGGACAGTCCTTCATGAATAGTGAAAACAATAACAACTAGCGACAATTTAATTGTGCTGCCGAGTAGTCGGTTACGAGAAATTTTGTCCGTACATTTCATGAGAACATAGCGATGACCCTCCAAACAAAAAATGATCAGTCCGATCCAGCGTTAAACTTCAAGAAAGAAATGCAAACCCGCCACATTGTTATGTTGGCGTTGGGCGGTGTAATTGGTACGGGATTATTCCTTACCTCCGGCTACACCGTTAATCAAGCGGGGCCGCTCGGTGCGGTAATCGCCTACATCATCGGTGCGGTGATGGTGTATCTGGTCATGGTCTGTCTCGGTGAGTTGGCGGTACAGATGCCAGAAACCGGGTCGTTCAGTACTTACGCAACTCGATACCTGGGCCCCGGTACGGGCTATACGGTGGCCTGGCTGTACTGGCTCACTTGGGCAGTGGCTATTGGATCTGAATTTACCGCTGCGGGCATCCTGATGGTTCGGTGGTTTCCTGATACACCGGTCTGGATCTGGAGCGCGTTTTTTGCCATTGCGGTCTTTTTAAGTAACGTCGTATCTGTTCGTCTTTTTGCGGAGACTGAGTTCTGGCTTTCGCTCATTAAAGTTCTGACGGTTATTACGTTTATCGTAATTGGCGGTGGGGCTATTTGCGGTCTCTTCCAAGTACAGCATTTGCAGGGCGCTGGACTCTCCAACTTTACTCGCGAAGGGCTATTCCCTACAGGTTTCTTACCCATTGCGATGACACTTCTAGCTGTCTCCTTCGCATTTTCCGGGACTGAACTTATCGGGATTGCGGCAGGTGAAGCGCAGGATCCTCAGACAAGCGTTCCCAAGGCGATCCGCACGACGGTAGTACGTTTGGCGCTGTTCTTCGTGGGTACGATTTTTGTCCTGGCGACCTTGCTGCCCCGCGAGCAGGCCGGCGTCATCGAAAGTCCATTCGTGATGGTGTTCGAGCTGATTGGTATCCCGTACTCGGCTGACATCATGAACTTTGTCATTCTTACCGCACTGATTTCTGCGGCTAACTCAGGGTTGTATGCGGCTTCGCGCATGCTTTGGACGCTGAGTGATCAAGGTCATATGCCTAAGTGCTACGCCAGGCTCTCGCGCCGGGGCACACCGGTTAACGCGATCATTTTAAGTATGGCGGGTGCCGCGGCTTCTCTGCTGAGCAGTGTGCTTGCCCCTGATACGGTTTATTTGGCCCTGGTGTCGATTTCTGGTCTTGCCGTGGTGGTCGTGTGGATGAGCATCGCCGCGAGCCAAATCGCCTTCCGACGCCAATACGTCGCCAATGGCGGGCGAGTTGAAGATCTGCATTTCCGGGTGCGTGGTTACCCGTGGGTTCCAATTGGTGCTCTGTTGTGTTGCTCGCTCGCCTGTGTCGGCATTGCTTTTGATCCTGAGCAGCGAGTGGCGCTTTACTTCGGTCTTCCATTTATCGCGTGGTGTTACTTCGTTTATTGGATCACTCGCAAGAAGCGGGAAGAGCGGTTGGCATTAGCGGCGGCTGCACATCATTCCGCTGGTGCTGCATGATTAGCTCAGGCGATGATTGAGCACAGATAAGTCTCGATGAGGTTGCGCCGATGAGTCAAAAATCACTACCGCCCTTGAATTGGCTGAGGGCATTCGAAGTGTCGGCGCGGTATTTGAACTTCACCCATGCAGCAGAGGAACTGCACCTGACTCAAGGTGCAGTCAGTCAGCAGATTCGTCAGTTGGAAGGCCACCTCGGAGTGGCGCTATTCAAGCGCCTACCCCGAGGGCTTGGCTTGACTGAGGAAGGGCAGTCGTACTTGCCAGTTGTACAGGACGCAATCAGTCGTCTGGCGGTGGGGACAAACGAGATCTTTGGTCAGCGTAATCGAAGGCATGTGAAAGTGCGTGGCAGCCTTTCCTTCCTTCACTATTGGTTGGCCCCTCGGCTCGCCGATTTTTGTCGAGAGTATCCCCAAATCGACATCCGATATATCAGCAACCTTTGGGTGAAGGAGCCGGACGGAGAGGATGACCTGGAGATTCGTTGGGGATGCGGGGAGTGGTCGGGATTGCACTCTCAGCGATTAACGTGGGACATCCTCCAACCCGTTTGCTCGCCAGAGCTCATGGCCACCTCACCGATACGTGAGCCTCGCGATTTGATGAACCATTCTCTGCTTCACGTGTTGGGGTACGAGGAAGGTTGGGGTTACTGGTTGAAGCGGGTTGGAGCAGACGAAGTCGATTATTCCCGTGGTCTTCAGTTTGACACTCTAATTTCCACAATCCGCATGGCAGAACTTGGTCAGGGCGTTGCCTTGGCACGATCTTCAGTAGTGGAAAATTTACTCAAGAGTGGGCACCTGATTGCTCCATTCAGTCACCGAATCGAAGCCAGCGAGTCTTTTTATCTAGTGCGTGAGCAGGCCGAGGAACTCTCGACTGACGCAGCGACTTTTTCTACTTGGTTGGTGGGGCAAGCTCACCGCCTTTTGTAATTCTGATCTGGAGTCATCATGCATTACGTAAGCACACGCGGCGGTGACGTGCGCGCGGATTTTCGCAGTGTGGTTCTGTCGGGGCTCGCCGAAAATGGTGGTCTCTATGTCCCAACCAGTTTGCCGGTATTCACTGAGCAACAAATCACCAGCTGGTCATGGCTGCCGTTTGATGAGCTGGTATGGCGGGTAATCTCGCCCTTTGTTGGCTCGTCCATGGACGAAAGCACCCTCCGTGCCTTGCTCAGCGACAGTTATCAACAATTCAAGCACCGCGCTATTACGCCGCTTGAGCAGATCGGGCATAACGAGTGGATACTCCAGCTGTTTCATGGGCCGACTCATTCTTCCAAGGATTTCGCCGCGCAGTTGCAGTCGCGCCTGGTCGAGCATTTTCTGGGGGAGGTCGGTAAAGAAGCGTTGGTGGTCGGTGCAACTAATGGTGATACCGGCCTCGCTGCGCTTGAAGCCTTTGCTAACGGACAGGCCGTCCGCATGGCGATACTTTATCCGCGCGACGGGCTTGCGCCTGAGCAACTCAGTGCCTTACAGGCAGCCGACTCTCAGCGGGTTCAGCTGTTTCCGGTTGACGGTAATTTCGATGATTGCCAGACGCTGGTCTCCCGACTCTTGCGTGAGTGGCCGTTGGACGGAGTGATTCCGATCTGTTTCAACTCGACCAACTGGATTGGCGTCCTGGCTCAGATAGTTTTTTACTTCCACGCGGCGTTACAACTGGGAGGTGGCTCGCGCCCCGTTGGCTTTAGCATTCCAGCTGCCAGCTCGGCCGAGATCTACGCCGGCTACATTGCGCAGAAAATGGGATTGCCCATCAATCAGGTGATCATCTCCACCAACAGCAATGATGCCCTGCACCAGTTTTTTCATTGCAATCGCTACTCCACCCGAATGACCAATCGAACAGTATCGCCGGCGATGGACTTCTCGTTGTTTTCTAACCTGGAGCGGTTTATTTGGGAGATTTACGAGCACGATGGCTGCTCAACAAAAGCTCTGATGGAGCATTTTGAAAGTTGCGGAGAAATGAGCATCGGCAATCAGCAATGGCTGCATGCCCGAGTACTCTTCGATTCCTATGCGGTAGACGAATCCCAAGTGCGCGATGAGGTGGTCGAGCTATTCCGAGAGACAGGCTCGGTCATTGATCCTCACACCGCTGTCGGTGTACGGGCTGGCCGGCTTCATCGACGCAGCTTGGGGGCGCCAATGGTCACCTTCGGGCAAATTGCGCCGGCCAAATCGGCGGCGCTGTTGGCAGAGCTGGGCGTCTGGCAAGCAAGCGTTCCGAGCACTGTCGAGGTGCGCGCGCAACCACCTTACTTGGCCAAGGACGATCTTGAGGGGCTGTGCCAGGCTCTTCGTGTGGCGCAGCAGAGGCTTTCATGAAGCGTATTCTGGATCCGTTGGACGAACGCATACTGGCCGAACTTACCGCTAATGCGCGAATAGCCCATATCGAACTGGGTGCCAAGATCAACTTGTCGCGTAATGCTGTGCGCCAGCGCATCGAGCGTCTTGAGCGCGACGGTGCGATCACCGGCTATACGGTAATTCTTGGTGAGTCGCGGCGGCCTACGTCGCTTATCAGCGCGGTGATCTTTGTCTACCGCTACGACCGCATGCGTGGCGAAGAAGTACTGGCTGCACTGCGCTCCATTCCCGAAGTCGTGCAGTGTGAAGTACTCAGTGGTGAGTTCGATTTAATGCTGCGCGTGAATGCAGCTACACCTGAACGTGTCCATCTCGTGTGGAAGGAAATCGCGGCTATGCCAGGGGTGGAAAACACCCTGACATCGTTCGTCCTTTCAGCCGTGTTTTAAAAATCGTGCTTGGGCAAAATGCCCAACTAATACAGCAGACTGCCATATTCAACTGCCAAGGCTCGGCTCTTAGGATGTTCCTGTCGAACAACATCAATAAAAGGAACAGCTTTTATGACTGAGTACAAAATGGCCTTGGTAGGCTTTGGTGGCGTGAACCGTGGCTTCGCCCAATTGGTCGCCGATCGTAATGCCGAGTGGAAAGAGTCTCTGGGCTTCACTATCAAAATTGTCGGTGTCACCGATCTCTTCCTCGGCTCCATCGTTGCTAAAGACGGTCTGGATGCAAAGCAGTTGGTTGACCTGCCCGTTGAAAAAGGTGCTTTCGCTCAACTGCCAGGCGGCAATGCCGAGGCCTTCAATGAAACCGTGATCAAGCATTCAGGTGCTGACATGATTGCTGAAGCCACCTTCACCAACCCAGTCGATGGTGAGCCCGCTACGACGTTTTGCCGCTGGGCGCTGGAAAGCGGCATCCATGTTGTAACCACCAATAAGGGGCCGATTGCACTGCACGGCGCTGAGCTAAAGGATTTGGCCCGTCGTAACGGTGTTGCCTTCGAGTACGAGGGTTCGGTTATGAGCGGTACACCTGTGATTCGTCTGGCAAGACAGGCTCTGGCAGGTGTAGGGGTTCAAGGCTTTGAAGGCATCCTGAACGGGACTTCCAATTACGTGCTGACCCGCATGAAGGACGGCCTGGATTTCAACGACGCAGTCGCTCAGGCTCAACAGCTCGGCTATGCCGAGGCTGACCCAACTGCCGATGTGGAGGGGTTTGACGTCCGTCTCAAGGTGGTGATCCTCGCCAACGAACTGCTCAATGCACGATTGAGCGTCAGCGATGTGGCTTGTTCAGGTATCAGTCGCATCAGTCCAGAAGACATCGCTCAAGCAAGTGCCGACGGTGCAAGTTGGAAGCTGATCGGATCTGCAAATCGCGAAGTTGATGGCTCGGTTCGAGCGAGTGTGGAGGCACGACTGCTGCCGAATTCGCATCCTCTTGCAGGAATTTCCGGTGCCACGAATGCGGTGTCGTTCAATACCGGACTGCTGGGTGCCGTCACTGTATCCGGCCCTGGAGCAGGACGTATCGAAACTGCCTTTGCGTTGTTGTCAGACATCGTCGCCATCCATACCACCCACGGCAAGTAATAGGAGAGTAGTCATGAGCGTATCCAGCATGGCCAGTATCCAGCTTGTTGATGCCAAACAGATTGATGTGTTCAGTCCATTCGATGGTCGCCTGGTGGGAAGCGTACCTTGCCTCGATGCAACCGCTGTTCCTGGCTTGCTGGAGCGTGCACGAATGGGTGTGCGAGAGAGTGCAGCAATGCCGCGTCACCTTCGTGCACGTATCCTTGAGGAAACCGCCCGGCGTGTAGAGCTCAAGGCTGAAGAGTTTGCCAAACTCATTGTTGCAGAGGCGGGAAAAACGCTGCGACAAGCAGAGAAGGAAGTGAAGCGTTGTGTGAACACGCTGAAGCTATCGGCGGAGGAGGCTCGTCGTAACGCTGGGGAAGTGATTCCATTTGAGGCATATGAAGGCTCCGAATCGCGGCAAGGCTGGTTCACTCGCGAACCATTGGGGCTTATTGTCGCGATCACCCCATACAACGATCCGCTGAACTTGGTTGCCCATAAACTGGGCCCGGCCATCGCCGGTGGCAATGCTGTGATCCTGAAACCTTCAGAGCTCGCACCGTTGTCTGCTCTTAAGCTGGTTGAGTGCCTGGTGGAAGCGGGCCTGCCTTCATGTGTGGTAACTCCGGCCACCGGGGGCGTCGATCTGGGTAAGGCATTGGTTGAGCTGCGAGAAGTCCGGATGATTTCCTTCACGGGTGGTTTTGCCACTGGAGAGTCCATTGCTCGAAGTGCAGGCTTGAAGAAGCTGGCCATGGATCTAGGGGGGAATGCGCCGGTTCTAGTGCTCGAAGACTGTGACCTTGAACCGACCGTAGAGTCTTGTGTATCGGGTGCCTTCTGGGCCGCAGGACAGAACTGCATCGGCACGCAGCGTATCCTCATACACAGTTCAATCTACGAGAATTTCCGTGAGCGTTTTGTCAGCCAAGCGCGTGCATTGGTAACCGGCGATCCTGATCAGCGAGCAACGGATGTTGGCCCGATGATTACGGAGCAAGCGGCTCGTCGCACCGAACAATTGGTGAATGAAGCGCTGGCCGAGGGGGCTCTTCTCCTATGCGGACACCATCGCCAAGCGGGAAGCTATTCGCCGACCGTGCTGGAGCGTGTAAGCCATGACAGTCGGATTTGGCAGCAGGAAGTCTTCGCGCCGGTGGTTATCCTGGAACCTTTTGATCATCTGGAAGATGCCGTCGCATTGGCCAACGAGACGGAGTACAGCCTGCATGCGGGACTGTTCACACGTGATCTTTCCAAGGCCTTGAAATTGGCGCGGCAAATTGAAGCCGGTGGGGTGATGATCAATGACTCTTCCGATTATCGTTTTGATGCCATGCCTTTCGGTGGCTTCAAGTACGGAAGTCTGGGGCGAGAAGGTGTTCGGTTCGCCTATGAGGACATGACGCAACCCAAAGTGGTCTGCATCAACGAAATGGGGTGAGCCTTCTAACTCATTACCTTCGACCTTTACATCGGGTGAAATCGCTCGTCCCGGGACACCCGATGTTTTTTCTCGACACTGCTCGTCCGTAAAGGGTCGCGGGTGTCATCTTAGCGTCATCGACCCCATGGCAAGATCCTCGCAAACCGCCTAGCGCTTAGCTTGCAAGGAATCCCCCCATGAAAGGAGACGCTTCTCTATTTGCAGCCATTGATCTTGGTTCCAATGCGTTTCGCATGATGATCGGCCAGTCTGTCCGACGGCGTCAGGGGTTCGTGATCCAGGAAGTGAAAACCTTGCGTGAACCTGTCCGTTTGGCGGAGGGGTTTGAAGGTGGAGCGCTGGACGAATTGGCCCTGGATCGGGGATGGCAAGCGCTCGCTCGATTTGGCAAAAAATTACGCGGCTTCGAGGCCGGTCGAGTGCGGGCGGTGGCGACCAGTGCCGTGCGCGAAGCCGACAATGCCCAACTGTTCTTGGCCAGCGCCGAGCGCCACCTGGGGTTTCGGATTGACGTGATCTCCGGGCATGAAGAGGCAAGGCTGGTGTACGCCGGTGTTGCTCATACGGTTCCCGGTACCGAAAACAGGCGTCTGGTCGTGGATATCGGCGGCGGTTCGACTGAATTGATTTTGGGGCAGGGCGCTCAACCCCTGATGACTGAAAGTATTGCCATCGGCAGCGGCACATTTGGAGCTCGCTACTTTCAGGGGGGCTGTATCTCGGCTCAGGCGCTGCTGGAGGCAGAGCGTGCAGCCACTGTTCAGTTTGAAAAAGTAGCGCGGCGTTATCGCGCGCTGGGTTGGCAGCAGGTGATTGGCTCTTCAGGCACCGCACGGATGCTGGCCAAAGTCCTCAAGGCCAACGGCTTGAACGACTATGACGAAGTCGGTATCACCTACAGCGGCTTGTTGCGCCTGTCGTTGCGCCTGCTTGAAGTGGGGCATGTCAAACAGCTCGGCCTGGCGGGCTTGCAAACTCATCGTCAGAGCATCTTGCCTGGAGGCTTGGTGCTTATGCTGGCGGCATTCAAGGTGTTTGGTGTCTCGCATATGACGCCCTCCGAACCGGGGCTGAGGTTCGGCGTTCTGCATGGTCTGATGAGTAAACACTGATCAGACCGTAACAACCTTGCCTCGATGTAGGCCAACTGTTCGCCATCCTTCACGTCGGCACGCACGATGATTGTCATATGTCGGTTGCGGCGCCAACGCGTCGCCGGTCGGAAACTGGCACGCGCGCAAACTCGGTTCTCACCGTGCAATTCGGCTCGCCACTTGGCCCGTCGCGGCTTGAGCAGCGTTTCAAAAAAACAATGACAAA
The DNA here is from genome assembly GCF_949767865.1 of Pseudomonas sp. IT-P294. Taxonomy (NCBI): domain Bacteria; kingdom Pseudomonadati; phylum Pseudomonadota; class Gammaproteobacteria; order Pseudomonadales; family Pseudomonadaceae; genus Pseudomonas; species Pseudomonas sp. IT-P294. Next base: position 175,538 of record NZ_CATKQW010000011.1, read on the forward strand.
AACTTCAATATTGAAATATCTCTCAATATTGAATACCTTCACCCTTGCCTGACGAGGAGACCTCGCGTCTCACGACTTCAATCACAACAAGGGCTCGAGATGAACAACAACAAGAAAGATTGCCAATTGCCTCCCACCGCCGTCGATGTGCTGGTGATCGGTTATGGTCCGGTAGGTGCGACCATCGCTGCGCTTCTGGGCCGCTATGGCGTCACCACCCTGGTATTGGACAAGGTCCATGACGTGGTCCTGATGCCGCGTGCCATTGCTCTGGACAACGAGGCGCTGCGCATCCTGCAACAGGCCGGTTTGTCGGAAGACGCTTTCGAGAAGATCGTTATCCCTGAAGTGAAAATGCACTCCCCGGTACTCGGGCAGTTCGGTCGAGCCAATACCGAGGGGTGCATCGATGGCCATCCGAAACTGGTGACGTTCTACCAACCCGACCTCGAACACGCGATGCGCGACCAGGTTGTCCGGCTTAAAACCGTCACCAGCCTGGGTGGCTTCGAGCTTGAGAGCCTGGTCGAGATGTCGGATGGCGTCGTTGCTTGCGTACAGGATGAACATGGGCAGTCGCATTCCGTTCGCGCCCAGTACCTGATCGGAGCGGATGGCGCCAGCTCCAGGGTCAGAGCGCTGATTGGCCAGGAGTTTGAAGGGCAGACCTACGCGGAGGATTGGTTGATTGTCGATGTGAAGAACCGCCATAAGTCAGCGATTGATCACATCGAGTTTGTCTGTGATCCGCGGCGCCCGACACCGCACATGCCTGCCCCCGGCGGCAGGGAGCGTTGGGAGTTCATGCTGCAATCCGGCGAGTCCCGGGAAGAGCTGGAAAGCCCCGAAAGCATCGCCCGGCTGATCGCGCCATGGATCAACCCGCAAGAGCTGGAAATCGAGCGCAAGGCGGTGTATCGATTCCACGCGCGATGCTGCAACAGATTCAGCAAGGGACGCGTGTTTCTCGCCGGCGATGCAGCGCACATCACGCCTCCTTTTGTCGGCCAGGGCCTCGTTGCGGGCCTTCGAGATGGCGCCAACCTTGCCTGGAAACTGGCTTGGGTCCTTCGCGGCCATGCCGCGCCTGCAATACTCGATACCTATGACGAAGAGCGCCGCCCCCATGCCCGGGCAATGATCAATCTGGCGAAACTCATGGGCCGTCTGGTGATGCCCAAGAACAAGATCGCCGCTTTCTTTGTCCACGGTCTGATGCGCACGCTGGCGTTGACGCCCACGACCAGAAGGTACTTCGAACAGTTGGACATCAAGCCGAAGAACACCTTCAAACACGGCTTGTTCGTGCAGCATTCCCGGGGCGACAAACTGGTACGTGGCAGCCTGTTTCCGCAGGCCTGGGCTCGCAACATGCAAAAGCAGATCAAGCTGAGCGACGATGCTCTGGGAGATAACCTGACCCTGGTTGGGTTCGGTGTTGACCCGTTGTCACTGCTGACCCCTGACCAGATCGTTTCCTGGGAAAAAATGGGAGGCCACTTTCTAGAGGTCAGAGCACGCGGCCAACGCTCCGGCGGCAGTTGTGACTTCATCGAAGACATGAACCATGAGATCCTGCCGCTGGCTGCCAAGGGAACGCTTGTCGCGGTTCGCCCCGACCGTATCATCATGCACCACGCCCCAGGCGCAGAAGCAGGCTGCCTGCTTCGAGACTGCTGGGGGCTGCTGGCCAGCAAAGGCGCCACGCCGGACGGCGTTTCCATTACCATCAACGAGCCCATTAAATTACGAGCTTGATCATGCATTCCCCCACTCTTCCTTTAGAAGCTGATGCGCCAGAACCGCTCACGAGAGGTCACAAGAAACGTGAGCGCACCCGTCGTGGTCTGGTGGACGCCGCATTGCGTCTTATCGCACGCAAGGAAGTGGGGGAGATCGCACTGCTCGAGGTCGCTGCGGAAGCCGCGGTCTCCAACGGCACCATCTACAACTATTTTCGAACTCGCGACGAAGTGCTGGAGGCGGTGGGCATCGCCATGGCCGCCGAGTTCTCCGATGCTATTTCCGCCAAGAGCAGGGATGTGCACTGTGGTGCCCAGCGGCTTTCGATCGGCGTGCGCATGTTTGTGTGTCGAGCTGCGGCCGACCACCAATGGGCGAATGCGCTGCTGCGCATCATCCATTTCGACCAGGCCATGCGCTCGCGTCTGGCTGACCATGTACTGGGCGATCTGCGCGAAGGACGGCGTGCAGGCACGTTTGCTTACGAAGACGAAGGGATCGCCCTGGACATCGTCCTGTCGTGCACAACCGGCGCCATGCGCTCAGTCGTCGAGGGGCGTGCAGTGGAGGCGCATGATTTGCGGGTCGCCGAAATGGTTCTCCAGGCCCTGGGCGTCACGCCTGCCAAAGCCAGAAAAATCGCCGGCATGCCGTTGCCGGCCTGATCCGATGTCGTCGGGCTCTACCTGGGTTGATCAATCCGTCGTCGAGCTTTTCGCAGGGCGACGAGCCTGCAGCCATTAAAAATCCTGTCGCTACAATTGAACATAGGTGTTCAGTTTTTTCAGTGCGCTCGGCTGTTTTTTATCAGTCGAAATCGATCCTTTCATCCGAAATATTGAGCATAAGGCCGTTTTTCTACACGTTAAATCCTGCAGTCCCCAAAATAGTATTGACGCAAAATGAACACGAGTGTTCAATTGGTTCATGAGGTAATCCTGGAGAGAGAACCGTGGAATCCCTGAACCCAACACAGCGTCGCATCCATCAAGCTGCCTTTCGCCTGTTTGCCGAGAGAGGCACCTCGCAAGTGAACATCCTTGACCTCGCCCAAGAGGCCGGTGTGGCACGCGGAACGGTCTATAGCAACATCGATAGCATGGAAAACCTGTTCGAGGCGGTCGCCAGCCATCTCGCGAGGGAGATGCATGAGCGCGTCAACAAGAGCTTCAATACCCTCTCGGATCCCGCACATCGCCTGGCCAATGGCATTCGATTCTTCATTCGCCGTGCGCACGAAGACTCCCAGTGGGGCGCGTTCATCCATAAATTCGCCATGAGCAATTCTTCGTTGCGCGAAATGTTCAGCAGTCAGGCGACCAAGGATCTTCTGAGCGGGCTTGCCTCAGGGCGCTATACGTTTGCGCAGGAGCAATTGCTCTCGGTACTGACGCTGATATCGAGCAGCGTGCTCGGCTCGATTTTCCTGGTACTGGAAGGTCACCGAACGTGGCGCGACTCGGGCTCCGATACCGCCGAGCTGGTATTGCGGGCATTGGGTGTGCCGCCACAAGAGGCTCGTGCGTTGGCAACTCAAGCGTTGCCGGCACTGCCAACTCTCGACTGAGCGCGTAATTGATTTGACTGAATAAACCCCTGAGTTTTCAGGGGTACGGGACCGCTTTGCCCTAAAAACCCGGAAAACAACAACAATGAACGACAAAAAAGAACTGCATCGGTTGGCGACACCACACCCCGCGCGGCATCCGCAGCCGACGGTAAAGGCCCAGGTTTTGACGCACCTGATCTTCCAGCGGCCGGACTTGAATGAGGCCGCGCGTTTCCTGACGGACTTCGGCCTGACGGTCGCTCGGCAGGACGCCGAGACGCTCTATATGCGGGGCACCGACGCCACTGCCTATTGTTACCGGATCGAACGGGCCGAACAGGCCCGTTTCATCGGGTTCGGGCTTGCCGTGCGGTCCCTGGAAGAGCTTCAAAAGCTCACTCGAGTCCCGGGTGCGTCATCGGTCGAGAAATCGGAACATCCAGGTAAAGGCTCTTACGTCAGACTGACGGATCCGTCCGGTTTCATTGTGGAAGCCGTGTGCGACCAAATGCCAGGCAAGGCGTTGGCACATCGAGCTCCTCTGAACTGGAATCTGGCGCAGGAACCACAGCGAATCAACGCGACGCAGCGTCCGCCGATTACTCCTCCTGAAGTCCTCAAGCTTGGCCACATCGTCATTGAAGTGGCCGACTATCAAGCAACCTGCGCCTGGTACACGCAGCATTTCGGGTTCATTCCCAGCGATGTGCAGGTACTCGCCGACGGCACGCCTATTGTCACGTTCATGCGCCTTGATCTCGGTGACATTCCCGCGGATCACCATACGCTCGCGATTGCGCAAGGGTTCATGGCGACCTACAGCCATAGCGCCTATGAAGTCGTCGATGCAGACGCCGTGGGTATGGGGCAGCGCGTTCTGCGCGAGCGCGGTTGGGCGCACTCATGGGGCATCGGCCGGCACATTCTTGGCAGTCAGATCTTCGATTACTGGCAAGACCCTTGGGGCGACAAGCACGAGCATTACTGCGACGGGGATATTTTCACGGCCTCTCGGCCTACGGGCATTCATCCGGTGAGTCCCGAAGCCATGGCGCAGTGGGGACAGCGCATGCCCAGGAGTTTTACCAAACCCAAAATGAACCTGGCCAATTTTCTGCTGCTGATTCGCAACCTGCGACGCAGCCCCGACCTGACCATTCGCAAGCTGATAACACTCATGCGGATGTTCGGGTAGAGCTACACCGTTGCCAGCCCCCGTTTCAGAACATCACAACAGTTCCCGCGCCACTGAACGCGGGACAAACGCCGCTCCAGGAGTACCTTCAATGTCTGCTGTACACGTAGTCCGCTTTGAATTTCAGAACGGTATCCACTGGGGCGTGCTTCGCCAGGGCCGTATCACAGTTGTCCCCGGTGTTTTTGAAACGACCGGTGACTTCATTAGCCGCAACAGTCTCGACGAACTTGCTCAACTGAAAGGTCCGGAGTTGGAGGAGGGCGACGTAAAACTGCTGTCGCCGGTGACCCGTAACCAGCAGTTTGTCTGCCAGGGCGCCAATTACCGTCAGCATATGATCGAGTCAGGCATGGACCCTGATGCGAAGAAATTCAACATGATCTTCACCAAGGCGACGAGTTGCCTGGTGGCGGCTGACAGCGATCTGATCAAGCCGCGCCACGTGCGCTTCCTTGACTACGAGATCGAACTGGGCCTGGTGATGAAGCGCTCGATCACCGGCGCTATTGCTGTCACCGACGCCAATCTGCATGAATTCATTGCGGGCGTCGTCATTGTCAATGACTACTCGGCTCGTGACATTCAGATTCCCCAGATGCAGTTCTACAAGGGCAAGAGCTACCGCACTTTTGGTCCGGTCGGCCCCTACCTGTGCCTTCTGGATGCCAAGAGCATGCATTACCTGAAAGCGCTGCAGCTGCGCCTGACAGTCAACGACCAGGTACGACAGAACGACAGCACGGCCAATCTGGTTTATGGCCCCGCTGAAACCCTGACCGAACTCAGCGCGTTGCAAGATCTCGCTGTCGGAGACCTGATCGCCACGGGGACACCTGCCGGCTGTGCTCTGACGATCCCTTCGCCCGGCAAAATGCGCATTGCAGCCCTTTTGCCAGAAGCCACCAAGTGGAAGCTGTTCCTTAAGGCACAAGAGGGGCGGACGCAGTACCTCAAGGCCGGTGACGTGGTCGAGGCGCGTATTCGCAGCGCCGATGGTGTGGTCGACCTCGGCGTGCAACGCAACCGGGTCGTGGGAGAAATTTAATGGTTGTTCGGAGCCTGATTGACATCGAAAGCCTTGAGCGAGTCCCCTTGTCGGAGCGTGGACTGGCTTGCAGCACTTATGAAGCGCTGCGTGTGGCGGCCGAGCGCACCCCCCGGGCACCGGCGCTCAGTTTCTTTGCCGAAGCCGCCGATTTCAAGCGCACCCACGAGTGGAATTACTCCCAGCTCTTCGCGGATATCACCCGTGCGGCGAATGCCTTCCATGACTTGGGTATAAAACCGGGTGAGGTGATTGCCTTCATCCTGCCCAACCTGCCGGAAACCCACTTCACACTATGGGGCGGGGAGGCGGCGGGGATCGTCATGGCGATCAATCCTCTGCTTGAGGCCAAGCAGATGGCTGGCTTACTGAATGCCGCGAAAGCATCGGTGGTGGTGACACTCGCACCGACCGCGGGCAGCGATCTGTGGCCCAAGCTGGCTTCGCAGCTGGATCAGCTACCCATGCTCAGGTCTGTTGTCTGGGTCAGCATGGCACCCTATGTCGACGAACCAGTGCGAGGGGCTCTGAAAGCCGTCGCACTGAAAGAGCGAGACTTGCACTGTGGTATCGCGATTCACGATTGGCAATCGCTGATGAATACTCAGCCCCACACACACCTCAAGAGCGGTCGGCAAATCCGCGAAGATGAGTGCTCCTCCTACATCTGTACGGGCGGCACCACCGGGCTCCCCAAAATTGCCGCGCGCACCCATGGCTCTGAAGTATTCGACGCATGGGCCATCGACGCGCACATGCAGCCACGCAGTAATGTCCAGGTTCTGTTTTGTGGCCTGCCGCTGTTTCATGTCAATGGGCAATTGGTGACGGGACTGATGCCTTGGACTCAAGGCGACCATGTGATCCTCGGGACGCCTCAGGGGTTTCGTGGCGAGGGTGTGATCCCACGATTCTGGGAGATGGTCGAACACTTCGGTATCAACCTCTTTTCCGGCGTGCCAACTGTGTACGCCGCGCTTCTGCAAAATGAATGGCAGGGCCGCGACCTCTCTAGTCTTCGCTATGCCATCTGTGGCGCCGCCCCTATGCCGGCTGAGCTTTTCCGGGAGTTCGAGCACCGCACCGGGGTGAAGATCCTTGAAGGTTACGGCCTGACCGAGGGCGCCTGCGTCTCGTCAATCAATCCACCCCATGGCGAGCGCCGTATCGGCTCCATCGGGATACGGCTTGCCTACCAGAATATGCGCGCGGTCGTACTCAATGATTCTGGAGCGTATCTGCGCGACGCCAACGTGGATGAGATCGGCGTCATCACGATCAGTGGGCCGAACCTCTTCGAGGGTTATCTGGAGGAGCGTCATAACCAGGGCCTCTGGATCGAAATCGACGGTCAGCGCTGGCTGAATACCGGCGATTTGGGCCGTCAGGATGCGCAGGGTTATTTCTGGCTGACCGGGCGCAAGAAGGAGTTGATCATTCGCGGTGGTCACAACATCGATCCAAAGCAAATCGAGGAGGCGCTTCAGGCGCATCCCGCTGTCGCCTTGGCCGCTGCAATCGGCAGCCCCGATGCCTACTCGGGCGAGGTGCCGGTTGCCTACGTCCAGCTACGCCCCGGGCAAATCTGCGATGTTGAAGAACTTGAGGCGTTCGCTCATCTGAACATCAGCGAGCGGGCTGCCGTTCCCAAGCGCATTGAAATCCTCGATGCATTGCCACTGACGGCGGTGGGCAAGATATTCAAGCCCGCTTTGCAGCAGAGGGAAATTGCCAAAGTAATCCAGCAGGAAGTGGAGCGTCTGGGGCTTTCGGATATTGCCGTTGAAGTCGTTCAGGACAATCGCCGTGGGCAAGTTGCCTGCGTCAAGGCCGGACCTGACCAGGAAGTCCTGGCTCCTCTGTTGGGCCGTTATAGCTTTCAAGTCGAGTGGATTAATTGAGTTCTTGATTCGATAGCCGTAAGTCCTGCAGTCAAGCCTTGGCGCTGTTTAGCCAAGGTCTTTGACACAACTTGGATCAACTCCAGCCGGCACTGATAAGTGTACGGGGCGGCGAAGCCTTGCCTGCGTGCAAACAACAAAAACAATAAACAAGAGGTGGAAAATGAAACTCAATAGCCGCGTGATCCCGTGTCTCTCTACTCAACGCAAGTGTGCTGTCTGGATTGAATTGGGCAGCGCCATCGCACTACTCAGCGCCTCTACCATCGTCAGCGCAAACGGCATTGCGCTAAACGAACAAAGTGCAAGCAGTGCGGGAACTGCTTATGCGGGAAGGTCGTCTTCGGCGCTGGACGCGAGCACTATTTTTGGCAATCCCGCGGGCTTGACCAAGTTGAAACGCAGTGAGATTTCCGGCGGGGCCGCGGTCGTCTCGGTCAGCGACGACATCAGTGATGCACGAAGCAGTGCCACAGGCACCAACAAAGGGGACTCGGTACCCTTGGGCGTCGTGCCCTTCGTCTACATGTCTACGCCCCTTGATGATCGTTTTTCGATGGGGCTGGGCCTCTATGCCCCCAGTGGTCTGATCAATGATTACGAGAGCACTTTTCAGGGGCGTTACCATGGCTCCTATAGCACGACCAAGGAAGTAACCCTGCAACCGACCATTGCCTGGCGGATCAATGATTACGTGTCCATTGGTGGCGGCCCGACCATAAATCATTTCAATGCCAAGCTTCAGAATTACCTCGCGACCGGCGCCCTGAACAATGGCGAGGACACGCTGGTCACCATCAAGGGTGATGGCACCGCACTTGGCTACAACATCGGCCTGTTGATTGACTTTACTGAGGCAACCACTTGGGGGATTAACTATCACTCGAAGGTGGATTATGAACTTGAAGGGCATACCGAGATTTCTGGTTCCCCGAGCGTCATTCCGTTGAACGGAAAGTATGACAACAAGATAGACCTCACCATGCCCGAGTCCGTGGACACGTCTATCACCCATCATTTCGACAGTCGCTGGACGGGCTATCTGGGGACCACCTGGAAACGCTGGAGCCGGATCCAGAAGGTCGAGGCAGTCAACAGCGGTCTTTCCCCTATCGGCGAGGCGGCGGGACTGGGACATGTGATCGAAGAAATGAACTGGCGCGACACGTGGAGCACAGCAGTGGGAGCCGCCTACCAATTGAACCAACAATGGCTGCTGCGCGCAGGCTACGCCTATGATCCGTCTCCAGTCAGGAATGCCGATCGCAGCGTACGCATTCCGGTCGGCAATCGCCAGGCAGTGACCCTGGGTGGCGCTTATTCGCCGAGTTCCGATCTGACGATAGACTTCGCTTATGGTTATCTCTGGGATTCCAAGGTCTCGGTAAAGCAGGCAAACAACTCCGGTGTACAACCGGAATACAGTGCCAACTACGACAACAGTGCAAATGGTGTTTCAGTGCAGGCTACCTATCGGTACTAACGTATGAAGCGCGCCTTGCGTGGGTCGCCGATGTCTTTTACCGAATCCACGGGGCGCCATCCATGACGGGTTGCGCCGCAGCCGATGATCCCAGCCAGATCGTGCAGCTGAAATACTTACGAAACATTCCAGCCTTATGATTCGCCTCACTGAAATCCAGGAGGTTGGAGATGAACCGACCATCAAGAAGCCTGCGCAAACTGCTCGACTCGGTCGCCACTAACAATGAGGCAGCCGCGCTCGATATGATGCGCGCAGCAGAGCAACTCAAAGACGAAGTGCTGCGCCAGCGGTTGCTCAACATGATTCACCGACTTAACCAGGACGCTATTGACTTGCGGATGGCGCGTGACGATATCCAGGGCGGAGCCATAAAGCTCGCGTAACCGGTCTCGGTGAGGTCGCTTGGATCAAAGGCGTGTTGCCTCCCAGTGGATCAGCCGGGTAGTGGGGTCGATGTTCATCTGCTTCGTAGCAGCTATCCAATGGCCAATGCTGAAATCGCGCCTGGAAAGAGTCGGTTAGTTGCGAAGCAATCGAGCTGTCGCACTGACAAAAACCAGCAAAACGCTCACGCAGCCCAGAGCGAAGGACAAGGTGCTTAGATGGGCGACCGCCCCGATGAATACGGGACCGATCAGAATGCCCGTGTAGCCCATCGAGATGACTGCGGGGATGGCTACCGCCTGTGGCATACGTTGCTGGCGGCCTACGGCAGTAAAGAGCACCGGGACAATGTTTGAGCAGCCGGCACCGACCAGAGCGTAGCCAATCAAGGACGCGCCCCAGCCGTCTATTCCAAGCGACACGATCATGCCAGCGGCTGCGCAGAGTCCGCCAAGCGCAACGACGCGCACGCCGCCTAGTTTGCTGACGATGGCATCGCCTGTCAGGCGGCCCACCGTCATCGCAGCGGCGAAGGATGCGTAGCCCAAGCCGGCGATGCTCGGCTCTAACCCTCGGTTCGAGACAAGGAAAACCGCGCTCCAGTCGAGGATTGCGCCTTCGGTGAGGAAGACGATGAAACAGAGCGCCCCTAAAAACAGCACGATACCCCTGGGCACTGCAAACATGGGTCCACCCCGTTCAGTGCCGTAAGTCAGCAAAGCCGGCGCAGCCTTGTAAAGTGCTCCCAAAACGGTGGCAACGATGCAGAGCGCAGCAATCAACGGATGCAGGCCCAAAGTCAGCAGAGCGGTCATCGCCCCGGCGCCCACTATGCCTCCGACGCTGTACAGGCCATGGAACCCGGATTGAAGTGCCTGGCCGCTGTTTTTTTCGACAATGACGGACTGAATGTTCATCGCACAATCCAGCATGCCCATGCTGGCGCCGAAGAGAATGACCGCGATCACCAGGCCCGGCAGCCACGCCACGGTGCTCAATAGCGGAAGAAGGGCACACAAGACAATCGTCGCGCAGATTACGACCGGTCGGCATCCATAGTGTGCAGTGAGATAACCAGCGAAGGGCATGGCCACGATAGATCCACCGCCCAGGCCAAGCAGCAACAACCCCAGGCCGCCGTCGTCCAGGCCAGCGCGGGCTTTAACCAATGGGACCAGAGGCGCCCATGCGGACATGAGTAAACCCGCGATAAGGAAGGCGATGCGTGTCGACATCCGCTCGCTGTGGTTAGCCGTGGGTACCAACACGGGCGATGGAGCATTCATAGTTCTCGGTAATCCTTATCGATGATGCTAGCCATCGATTACTGGGCTTGGACAGTGCGGGAAGACCTAGCGCCTGCGCTCATACGTTGCTCTATAACTGCTTGGCGCTACGCCAAAGAAGTCACGAAAACGCATATGGAAATTGGCGAAACTACAGAAGCCGGTCGCTATCGCGATATCGGTGATGGGCCGATTGCTCTGCAGAATAAGCTGCCGCGCTCGAGTCAAGCGCAGCTCAAGGTAGTAGCGTGTGGGCGTGGCCCCTACGAAACGGCAGAAGCGACGCTCTAATTGTCGTCGGGAAATGTTCACACACTCAGCGACTTCGTCGATCGACAACGGCTCTTCAATGTTCTTTTTCATCAGTTCTAAAGCAAGCTTCAGGGTTTGAGGCAAGGTGGGGTCAGAGTCAACGATGACCGTCGATATCCCAGACACTTCAGCGGTCTGGTCACAACTGAGTATTTCCTCGACAGCATGGGTCAGCGAAACGCTTTGTTTAGTGGTGATGAGCTCGAGCATCATGCGTAACGAGCTGCTGGCGCCAGCGCACGTGATACGGTTTTTGTCTATTACGTGAGTTCGACAAGAGACCAGGACTTTGGGGAAAACATCCTCCATCATCGCTCGTCCATCGGGATGGAAGGCGCACTCGACACCGTCCATTAGCTGAGCTTCCGCCAGGAAAAATGCACCGTTCCACAAACCGCCCATGGTCGCGCCAAGGGAGGCGACGTTACGCAGCTTGCGTCGTAATAGTGGATCGCTGACCAGCTTTACTCGTAAACCACCGGCGACAATGAGAACGTCGATACGATCCGGTAGTTGTGATAGCTCCAGGTCTGCTGAAATCGCTATTCCCAAATCGCTCATGACCAGACGGTTTTTGATGCCGACAGTCAACACCTCGAACGCCGGCGTCTCGCTAATCAGGTTGGCGGTCACCAGCGCATCGATGGCGCCGGTGAACGACATCATCGAGAAATTGTTCAAAAGCACGAAAGCCACACGAGTCACTGCCTGCGGCCTTACTGGTATCTGCGCCGTGCAGGAGTACCCCATGTTTTTGTCTTTGAGCACGCTCTCGAATACGAAGGGCATAAATCCTCTTTGGCACCTGAACGAATAGCTAAAAACACGTTGCGCAATCTAGGCAGCGGTTTTTGGAGCGGACAGCAACAAATCAAAGAGTGATTGGCAGTCATCACTGCCGGGCAGTGCCTCAACACTGTTTTTGATGGCATTGCTGAGAGTGGTTCCCAAACTGTCATCAGCGAGTAAATGGTATTTAGCGGTAAGTTCGTCACTCGACATAGGGTTGCCGGGGTCGCCCTTGGCCGTCGCGGTTGGGCTCGTCAGACGCGTGCCGTCTTTCAGGGTAACCGTGACGCGGGACAGAATTTCCTCCGGGAACCTGGCCGACAAGTCAGGCGCCTCGTGAAGGGTGATTTTCTCGCTGATGCTCAAGATGTCTGGTGCATGAATGGAATCACCGGTGACCTCTTTTGGCCCCAGCTTCCCGCGAACGATCAAGGCCGCCAGCGGGAACGCCAGCGCATACTGGGCCTCGTCCGCATTCTTCGGAAAATGCCCCTGCAAGCACACAGACTCGTGGAACGTTTCGACATCAATGGTCTCGATCAACTCAGCAGTGATGGCTGGATGTGCTCGCATCAAATCGGTCATGGCTGTGAGTGCTGGTTGCGCCCAGCGACATACCGGCCAAGGCTTGAAATATTGCTCGTCGATCTCCCAACGGGTTCCGATGTCCTGCCAGAAAGTGGAAATCTCCAACGGTTCAACGGTGGCGGCTGGGGCGCCAGTGACACCGAGCTGCGCCATCAGTAGTGCGTTCAGTCCGGCATACGCCCCGGCGCCGTGGGCATCACGCAACATTGTCGGAAAGCTCACCAGGCGCATCATCGGGCATCTCGGGCCGAAGTATTCCGCGATACCCAGCGCATGACGGAATGTCGCTTCATCAAGCTTCAGCAGGCGGGCACCGGCGCAAACGACCCCGATTCCGGAAAAGGCGCCTGAGGCATGATATTCAGGGGCGGTGGCCATCAATGCCTGACCCGCACGCAGGGCGGTCTCGTAACCGATGCACAGTGCGCTGAGGAATTCCTCGCCGCTGATGTCTTTGCCCTGGCTGCGATACGCGTCGACCAATGCAACAAGGGTTGGGACAACGGTTGCACCCGCATGCCCCTTGGAGGTGAAGTGACCTTCATGTGCATCCAGGCTATCAACGCAGAAACCGCCTGCATACGCAGCGCCCAATGGATGCACGGATCTGCCGTCGAACCAAAGGCGGCTGGACAACTTGTTGGCAGAGTAGTGGGTGTCAGCGTAGGTTTTGAGCATCACGCTGGTTTGATTGTCGCGAGCACCGGCGGCCACACCAATGATGTCGAGCAGGCAAGTTTTAACCAACTCGCGTGTATGCAGGGGCGCGTCCTTGTAGCTGAAATTCTGGACGAATGAATACAACTGCATTTCATGATTCCTGAATGATGAACGCCGAAACGGATAAAAAGTTGCCCGGGGAAGGGCAACCTTTTATGCAGATTTAAATGAAGGGATTAATTTTTTGCGGTGGCGGTATTAGCGGCGGCTCGTGCGTCTACCAGCCAGCTGTCGTATTTCGCGTGATGGGCCGCGATCCATTCTTTGGCGTGACGAGTAATGTCAGCTGCACTTTTTTCACCATTGTGCATTTTGAGATTTTGCGCGCTTTCATCGTCAGTAGAGATCTGCATTTCAGACAGGAACTTCACGGCAGCCGGATTTTTCTCGGCGAACTCTTTGTTGATGACCGCTCTGACAGTGTCTACCGCGAAACCAAGGTTTTTGCCATTGAAGGTAGTGTTGACATCGTTCTTACCGCCTGGAAGATCCGTACGTGGCACGGTTAACCAAACAACATCTTTACCCTCGACCAGAACACCGGAGATCCACTGAGGTACCCAGGTGTAATAGAGAATCGGCTTGCCTTCTTTGTAACGAGCAATGGTGTCGGCCATCAGGGCAAAATAGGAGCCCTGGTTATTTGTGACAGTCTTATCGAGGCCATAGGCTTTCATATGGTGGGCAATGATCAGCTCACAGCCCCAGCCGGGGTTGCAACCAGTCATGTCCGCTTTACCGTCGCCGTTACTATCGAACAGCTTGGCAATCTCTGGCTTTTTCAAATCATCGAGAGAGGTGATGTGATACTGGTCAGCCGTTTTCTTATCGATCATGTAGCCCTGCAGTACGCCCGGCATAATATTGCCGGTTTTCACCATCGCTTCATCACCGCCGGCCTTGGCGTAGAACGATTTGTGCAGTTCCTCCCACAGATGAACCGAAAAATCAGCGTCACCATTGGCAAGTGCAATCATCATGGTGGAGTATTCGGTTTCCTTAGGCGTCTGAACGTCGTAGCCCAATTCCTTGAGCCCCGCCATTGCTATCTCTCCGCGAAATCGCTCTTCGGCAATTGACGGGAAAATCGGAGTGATTGATACACCTTTTCCGGGCTCCTGCGCCGTGGCGGCTGATGCGAAAACAGGGGAGACCGCTAGTACTAAAAGCGCCACAGAGTGAATGAATTTCTGTTTTATTCCGAAGGTTGTGAAGTTCATTATCGTTTGCCTTGGCTGGATTAAAGAAGTTGGCATTTCTTTTGGTTCACGACGCGCCGCTTAGCGGAGTTAGCTTTCTTTAGGACTGACTTCTATTTTCATGACAGTGTTTTTTCTTTTCAGGCGATAAATGACGCCCGCCGGTCCTGTCTGGTACCAGTGTTCACCTTTGGTTGCCCTGTTACTGCGTTCGCCCATTGCCTGGGTCAGTCGGTCGAGGAAAATCGCCAGCAATACCAGACCCAATCCACCGACGGTTGCCAAGCCCATATCGAGGCGGCCAATCCCTCGAAGTACCATCATCCCCAGTCCGCCTACCGATATCATTGAAGCGATCACCACCATGGACAGTGACAACATCAATGCCTGATTCAGACCCGCCATGATCGTCGGTGCAGCCAAGGGAAGTTGAACCCGCCTAAGCATCTGGCGTGGGGTGCATCCGAAAGCCCGTGCAGCTTCAACCTTGTCTTCCGGTACCTGGCGAATACCCAGATTGGTGAGCCTGACCAGTGGTGCGACCGAAAAGATGATCGTGACCAGGACTCCCGGTACGTTACCGATGCCAAACAGCATCACCACGGGCACCAGATAAACAAATGCAGGCAGTGTTTGCATTGCATCGAGTACCGGGCGAAGAAGCATCTCCAGTCGGTCACTTCGGGCACACAGGACGCCCAGCGGAATGCCAATAACTGCACAGAAAAACAGTGACGTGAGCACTAGGGCGAGGGTGATCATGGCGTCATTCCATACGCCGATCACTCCTAAGAGGGTGAGGGTGACGAAACAAAGTATGCCTATCTTTTTCCCTCCTATCTGCCAGCCGAAGAGCGTTGCAACAATAATGAATATTGACGGAGGAATAGCCAACAATCCGAACTGAATACCATTAAGTACTTGGTCGATTGGCCATCTTATCGATCGGAAAACCTCACGGAAATTATGAACCAGAAAGTTCAGGGCAACTTCTACCCATTGGCCCAAAGGGACGTTGATAGATTGAAAAGGGTCTAGGAAATTGAATTCGTTCATGTCATCACCTGAATGTCCGAGCCTGGCAAGCCAGCAAATAGAGCCTGTTAGTGTCGGCTCATTGTTTGAAGCAATAGGCTCTTGGAGATCGTGCCTTTGAACACACCCTGGCGATCGAGCACGGCAACTGGATTAACGGCATCAGCAACGATGTGAAAGACGTCCTGCAGAAGTACATCGTCGCGAAGCGTGGGAGTGGAGTGATCCATGGCGTACGGATGCTCTGCGCAAATTTTGGCGACATCACCCGCCTTGAGGATCTTCGAGGCATCAAAGCCTTTGAAGAAAGCTCTGACGTAATCGTTCGCCGGGTTGCAAAGCAGCTCTTGCGGGGTACCGATCTGAACGACCTGACCACCCTCCATGATCGCAATGCGATGGCCGATGCGAATCGCCTCATCAATGTCATGGGAGATGAAGATGATGGTGCGATGCTGTTCTGCCTGCAGGCGAATCAGTTCGCCCTGCATTTCGTGGCGAATCAGTGGGTCGAGTGCCGAGAAGGCTTCGTCCATCAGCAGGATGGCGGGATCGTTGGCCAGCGCTCGGGCCAGACCTACCCGCTGCTGCATGCCGCCGGACAGTTGATGCGGATAGCTGTAGGCGTGGCCATCGAGCCCCACCTGTTTGAGTGCCTCGAGTGCACGTTTATGCCGTTCAATTTCCTCGACACCCGAGATTTCCAGGCCGAAAGCAACGTTGTCGATCACACTCATGTGGGGCATCAGAGCAAACGACTGAAACACCATGCTCATGTCTTTGCGACGAACGCTGAGGAGATCAGCATCTGACAGACCGGTGATTTCCTGGCCGTTGAGATGGATGGTGCCCGAGGTCGGTTCGATCAGTCGGTTGAACAGCCGAACCATCGTCGACTTTCCAGAGCCGGAAAGTCCCATGATGACGAAAATCTCACCGCGTTTTACGGAGAAACTGGCATCAAAAACGCCAACGACTTGACCGGTTTTGCTGAAAATTTCATTCTTGTCAGCACCGCGAGCCAGCATCTCCATCGCGAGCTTTGGCTGAGTGCCAAAGACTTTGTAAATGTTTTTTACCGAGAGTATCTCGTCACCAAGACTCATAACCCCTCCTGCTGCAATTACGACGTAAGATCAAGAATTTAGGTGTACGTGTCTTGATCAGTTAAGACGGTGCTTGTGGGGGCAGTCAAAATGGGAGACAGATTGGGAATTAGTCATTGTGACCATCCTCTTTATTATGTGATGTTTATTATTTTTGTTTTATCGGCGCTGAATTAAGCAGTTCCTTGAGAACCAAGTTATTACCTAATAGGGTCAGCGTCTAACAACATTTCTTCCCGCCAATCAATAACGTGATGTTATCAATCAATTAAATAGGTCAGTTTGCGACTGCGGCAGTGCTAGTTGCGAAGACAACTGCCGCTGGGCCTGTCTTAGACACTTTGTTTCAGCTACGCTCCAGCGTAGGCTCTAGGTGGAACCCTTCGGCCGATCTCATCCCTAACGGCCCTCCGAAAGGCCCCAAACCGGATATTCAATACTCTAGGTTATGGTTAAGCACATCGATCCAGACATGACGCTGCTGAAAATGCCGTCTTTGAAAGCAGTGAAGTCATTCGTAGCCGCCGCCAAATATCAGAGCTTTACGCGTGCGGCTGAAGCGCTGTGCGTTACCCAAGCGGCAATCAGCCGTCAGATTCGGGAGCTTGAGGCGTACCTTGGGGTGGATCTTTTCAAGAGGGTGGGTCGAGCGGTCGAGTTGACGGAAGCCGGGTCCATCTTTTTTGATGCGGCACAGCTATCGTTCGTCAATATTTCCCAAGCGGCGGAGCGCATTCGCACCAACAATGCAGGCAAACGCACGCTGACGCTTTGCTGTTCTCCCGCGTTTTCAGCCCTCTGGCTCGCAGCGAAGCTGCCGGGGTTTTTTACCAAGAACGCAGACATCGACCTCAATTTGGTAACCACTCAAAACTTTTTGTCGATGGAGCCAGGTGTAACTCCGGACATCTTCATCACCAAGATGGCCAGGATTCAGGATGGGTATCGTAGCTATCCGTTGTTCCATGACGTCATCTACCCGGTGTGCACGCCTCGTTACAAAGCGGAGCACCCTGAGCTATCCAGCCTGGAAGGATTACGCGACGGGGTTTTGCTAAACCTCAGCCCCTATGGCAGATCCCAGGTAGCGGAGCACGTCGACTGGGGAGTTTGGCTGGCTTATCACGATGTTGATATCGAGAAGCGCCCCCACGACAGTCCTCACGTATTCAACGCGAATGACTACAACCTGGTGATTAGCATGGTGTTGACACACCAAGGTGTAGCGCTGGGCTGGAATCACCTGGTCGAAAACCTGATCGAAAACGGCACGCTGATTCGTCCGATCGAAGAAGAAGTGGTTCTCCATGAAAGTCAGCACTATCTGACATTTCGTGAAGACCGGATCAATGACGACGCCTGTTGCCGGCTACGCGACTGGATTCTGGCCCAGTTTTCCAGGGCCGTTTAGAAGAAAGGAACGCGGCAGTGATTGAGCAATCACTTGAGGTGTGGGGAGCTTCACCGCCAACAGGTATTGCTCAAGGCAGAACTGAAGGGGATGCCGGTGGTGATCATTCATGATTCTCACCACCGGCAGTGTTGCACTTAGCCGACAGATCTTAACGGGATGGTCTCATTGAGCTGATCAAGCATCGTTTTGCAGTACCAATCATCAAACTGACACACACCAATTTCGCTGGCCACCGACAATGGGCCAGGCTCGTAAGCAGGAGAACTGACGCCGACCTGTGCCCCTTCAACCAAAGTGCGATCCTGGTCATTGGTTGCAAGCCAAACCTTGGTCAGGCGATCGATGTCGTAGTCGACACCTTCTTGCGCGTCCTTCTTGACGATCCATTTTGTAGTGACCATCGTCTCGCCCGGGCCAATGGGCAGAACGCGGAAACTCAGCGCGTGATCGCCCAGAAAGTGGTTCCAGGTTGATGGGTAGTTGAAATACAGCAGCGCACCGATGTTGGCTTCTCCGGTGGTGTCCAACCGGCCAGCGACCGCAGGCTTGCCATCCATTGTGTAGCTGACGGCCCCGGAAAACAGGGGGATGCGCGTCATTCGGAAACGACCTTTATCATCCATGACCAATCGGCTAGGCAGACCTGCCGCCTCGCAGCGATCCCAGTGCTCTTTGAGTTCGGGATCTTCATCGCCGCCGGCGCCACCCACCGATGGGTTGTCCACGAATGAGTGCATCAATTCCGGGTGAGTACAATCGCAGTGGTAGCACTCACGGTTGTTCTCGAACACCAGTTTCCAGTTGCCTTTCTCGATGATGTTCGACTCAAACGCGACTTTGCAGTCGTCCAGGTTATGAGGCGCAACGAAAGGGGTGACGGATTTTCTGAACGACGAAAAGTCTGGGGCGACCTCTGCAACGCACACATAGATGTACGTTTCGACGACCTCACAATGCACCGACTTCAACCCATGCTGAGACTTGTCGAAATCGTCCCCCATGTTCCCGGCGAAAAGCAGTTTGCCGTCCAGCTCGAATGTCCATTTGTGGTAAGGGCACACCAGTTTGGCAACTTTGCCGCTGGCTTGCGGGCACACCTTGGAACCGCGATGGCGGCAGGCGTTGTGGAATGCACGAATCTGCTTGTCTGCGCCGCGCACGATAGCGACAGGGTAATCGCCGATTTGCAACGATAGGTACTGACCTGACTTCTCCAGCTCAAATGTGTGCCCTGCAAAGATCCAGCTTTTGTGCCAGATCTGTTCCAGATCCTGCCTGTAAACGTCTGGATCGCTATAAAGGGCACCTGGCAGCGCGTGGTCAGACTTGCGCTGCGCGATAAGATTTGAAACTGCCGATTTAGTGCTCACGGTCAACACACTCCAAAATACCAAGGGGGCGAAACGTTCAGCCTGCTCAGCGAGGTGAGGCCAAACGGTCTTGAGTTCGCAGTACCGTCTGAGGATGCAAGCCCATCAAACTGTGCTGCTTCTATCCGCGAACCGGAATGTTTCGCGACGTACAGCAAGCGCTTTACGAAAAATGTGCCTTCTTGGATGGTGGTGCCATCCGTGCACTCATTTCGTTCAAGTCCTTACTCATGCACACATTTCTGGAATGCCAGTGTTTGCATCAATAGCTATATTTCTACATCACCTTAATTCAAGCCTGGGAAATCAGGTCTTAATTAATTGAGCGACTGTACGAGAAAAACGTTTATCCAATGTATCGGTAGAATATCGCTGTTGTAAGGCTACGACGGTAATCGTGCGTCAACAAGAAACATTTACTCTTATCAATGCATAAACAAATGTTATCGATTGAGGCCGCTGCTTCGATGATGATTTTTCATGTGGTTGATTGTTAAGGAAATTTAATTTTATAGGCTGAAGGATTTGCCCTTTCAGAAAGGTATACGGCAGCAATACACTCTATTGACCACCTTCTTGGCGCATGCGAGTCTGGATTCAGCAGTCCATCGCACTAGTTGGTAACACAGCCTCTGCAGGTCATTTGTGAAAGCACAAAACTGCTCTTTACAGAGACTTTAAACGTCAGGGCCTGTGTCCCGTGAAACATGGAGTTTTTTATTGCGCCTCAAGGCATCAACGCTGACGCGCTCGTTTATCTTCCACCTGACTCGCATTCGGAGCATTTATCTTGAAATTTGAAGGTATTTATACGCCAGCAGTAACTCCTTATAACTCGGACGGGGAGATTGACTGGAATGTGTACTCGCAAGTTTTGGAGTCGCTGATTGAGGCGAAGGTGCACGGCATTATTATCGGCGGCTCGACCGGCGAGTATTATGCGCAGACGTCGGAAGAACGCACGGAGTTGGCGGCCTACGCCAAAGATGTGATCGGCACTCGGGTGCAACTGATCGTCAGTACCGGGGCGATTCGTACCGAAGATGCGGTTCAGTACGCCAAGGATGCGAAATCGATCAAAGCGGACGCCATTCTCGTCACGTCCCCGCCTTACGCGTTGCCAACCTCAAAGGAAAACGCGATTCACGCGCTCACTATCGATCGCGCAGCGGACTTGCCGATCATGCTTTACAACTATCCGGGGCGCATGTGCGTTTCGATGGATGAAGAGTATTTCACGCGTGTCAGCCAATCGAAAAACGTCGTCGCCATCAAGGAAAGTTCTGGTGACATGGGCCAGGTGCATATGTTGGCCCGGCAGTTCCCGAACATCGCCTTGTCCTGCGGATGGGACGACCAGGCCCTCGAGTTTTTTGCCTGGGGCGCCCGCAGTTGGGTGTGCGCAGGCTCCAACTTCCTGCCCAAGGAACACGTTGCGCTTTATGAAGCCTGCGTGATCGAAAAGAACTTCGACAAAGGCCGTCAAATCATGTCGGCGATGATGCCGCTGATGAATGCGTTGGACGGTGGCAAGTTCGTGCAGTCGATCAAGTACGGCTGCGAAGTTGCGGGATTGAAAGTCGGTAACGTTCGCCTGCCATTACAGCCACTTGAAGCGGACGAAAAGCAGCGTTTTGCGTCGGTCATTAGTGAACTCAAACGTAACGTAGCCAACATTTCTTCGGGAGCCAGCCATGGGTGATCTTCTGAGCAAGGCCGAATATGCCGCTCTGGCCAAAGACATTTCGTTGCCATCGAAGGCGTTCATCAATGGCGCGTTTAAACCCGCGATCTCTGGCAGAACCTTCGCCACGAACAATCCAGCGACCGGTGACTTTTTGACCGACGTTGCAGCTTGTTCGTCCGATGATGTCGACTTCGCGGTGAGCAATGCCAAGGAGGCATTTGAGGATGGACGCTGGAGATCTATTTCTCCTCGGGAGCGCAAAGCGGTTCTGTTGAAGTTTGCAAACCTGCTTGAAAGCCATCAATACGAACTGGCCGTCCTCGAAAGCCTCGATAGCGGCAAACCGGTCAGTGAATGTCAGTTGGTCGACATTCCGGACACCATCCACACGATCCGCTGGCATGCAGAACTGATCGACAAGATTTATGACAACACCGCCCCGGTGGGCAGCGACGCGCTGACCATGGTGGTCCGGGAGCCGATCGGCGTGGTGGGCTGCGTATTGCCCTGGAACTTCCCGTTGCTGATGCTCGCCTGGAAAATCGGCCCGGCGCTCGCTGCGGGCTGTTCGGTCATCGTTAAACCCGCCGAGCAAACCTCGCTGACTACGCTGCGTGTCGCTCAGTTGGCGTTTGAAGCCGGTATACCCGCAGGTGTCCTCAACATTGTCACCGGCACGGGCAAAGACGTCGGTGAGCCCATCGGTTTGCATCATGATGTCGACATGGTGAGCTTCACCGGCTCCACCGCGACCGGCCGACGTTTCCTGCATTACGCCGCCGATTCGAACCTCAAACGCATCGTCCTTGAGTGCGGCGGAAAAAATCCGGCCGTGGTGATGGACGATGCCCAGGACCTGGATCTCGTCGCTCAGCATGTCGTCAATGGCGCGTTCTGGAACATGGGCGAAAACTGTTCCGCGACTTCACGTCTGATCGTTCATGCATCGGTTAAAGACGAGCTGCTGGAGCGCATGGGTGCCTACATCCGCGAATGGAAGATGGGTGATCCACTCGATCCGCAGAACCGCGTAGGGTCGCTGGTCAGCCCAGAGCATTTCGCCAAAGTGAAGTCGTACCTTGAGCACGCCACCGCCGGAAAGCTTCAAGTTGTTTACGGTGGCGCGACCAAAGACGGTGCCTTTGTAGAGCCAACGGTGATTGACGGTGTTGGTCGAGACGACCGGCTGTTCCAGGAAGAGATCTTCGGCCCGATCCTTTCGGTCACCACGTTCAACACGATCAGCGAAGCCATTGCGTTGGCCAATGACACGGTCTACGGCCTGGCCGCCTCGGTATATACCGGCAGTCTGCGGCGGGCAATCAAGTTGTCGCGGGACATTCGCGCGGGCATCGTTACGGTGAACTGCTTTGGTGAGGGCGATGCCTCGACACCATTCGGTGGCTACAAGGAGTCGGGCTTCGGCGGTCGGGACAAATCCATTTTCGCCCACGACCAGTACACCGAAATCAAAACCATCTGGATCGATGTGTCTGAT
Source organism: Pseudomonas sp. IT-P294 (assembly GCF_949767865.1). Lineage (NCBI taxonomy): Bacteria > Pseudomonadati > Pseudomonadota > Gammaproteobacteria > Pseudomonadales > Pseudomonadaceae > Pseudomonas > Pseudomonas sp. IT-P294. Next base: position 197,848 of record NZ_CATKQW010000011.1, read on the forward strand.
CGGTCGGATGAAGAGTCCGAAAAATGAGCACCCATACCATCAAGCGCCTGCCGGTAGACACCGGGGTTTCAGGTTGGGAGGCGATTTCCGCACGCACTGCGCCAGTCCGCATGCTTGATGGAGACGTGACGGCGGATTGGCTGATTATCGGTGCCGGTTTTGCAGGCTTGTCCGCCGCTCGCAGGCTTTCACAGTTACACCCGGGTGACAGCATTGTTGTGGTCGATGCTCATGAAGTCGCCAAGGGGCCGGCGGGCAGAAATTCTGGTTTCATGATCGATGTGCCGCACAGTCTGTCGTCCGGGGAATACTCCGTGGCGAGCGAGTCTGCAACGGCCCTGGAAATCACGCAAAATCGTTTTGCGATTGCATTTGCCGCTGAGGCCGCGCGGGAGTACGGCATGTCCGCCGACACCTTCGACCCTTCAGGGAAGATCAACGCGGCCGCCACTGAGCGGGGATTGAAGCTGAACGTCAATTACGCTCAATCCCTTGAGCGCATTGGCGAGAAGTTCGAGATGTTTGATGCCGCGCAAATGCGTGAAATCACCGGGTCCACCTATTACCACGGTGGGATCTACACGCCCGGCGCGGTGATGATTCAACCCGCGCAATACATTAGGGACCTGGCAGCAGGGCTCGAAGGGAAAATCACGCTGTTCGAGCGCTCTCCGATTATTGAGTTGACCAAACAGGGAAGCGGTTGGAGCGCTCGATCTCATAACGGTACGGTGCACGCACCCAAGGTCATCCTGGGGGTTAACGGGCACATTGAAAACTTCGGCCATTATCAAGGACGCCTGCTGCACGTCTTCACTTACGCGTCCATGACGGCGGCGTACAGTGATGATGAATTCAGGAAAGAGGTGCCGGGCAAAGCCAAGTGGGCGTTGCTGCCGGCTGATCCAATGGGCGCGACCGTTCGCAAGATCTCTTCAGGCGGTCTCTCGCGAATTGTCATTCGGACAAAGTTCACCTATGAACCGAGCATCCAGGTCACTCCAGAGCAGGTAGCTGCGGTGGCTAAGGAGCAGCGACACTCCCTGGATGCGCGCTTTCCCGAGCTGAAATCCACGGCGCTGGAATTCAGTTGGGCCGGCCGCCTGTGCTTAAGTCGTAACAGTGCTGCGGCATTTGGCGAGATTGAAGAAAACCTGTATTCGGCATGCTGCGAAAATGGACTGGGTACTGTGAAAAGCACCCTGGCAGGTGTGATGGCTGCGGAGTTGGCATCGGGCACGCGTTCGACGTTTCTCGATAGCTTCAGTCACGCACCAGGCCCCAGCAAGCTACCCCCTAAAATAATAACGAAACTGGGCGTCAGTTCGGTTATTCGCTGGCATGAGTTTTGGGCAGGGCGAGAAGGTTAACCAATTTAAGTTGGCGGACTTTCCAATAAAGGCCGTTTAACAAGTCACTCATAAGAACGGAATAATCCATGAGAAATATCTGGAAGGCATTCTGCGCGCTCGCGCTTGTGGGCGTGATGAGTTTTGGTTACCGGCTCTTCGAGAGAAACGCGATTGGTGAAGTAAAAAACAGGCCGTTGCTGAAATTTTAAGGAGGAGGGCATGACCGCGTTGCGATTGAAGCGCGACCGAACAAAAAATACTGCGCCCACTGTTGCCGCTAATCCTGGGGTCGCAAGGCCCCAACTCGGGATCTTTCTTTGCCTGCTTTCAATGCTTATCTTTGCGAGCCAGGACGGAATAACCAAGGTGCTTGTCAAAGACTTCCCGGTCGCCCAACTGGTCATGCTGCGTTATTGGGTGTTTGTCATTTTTGCTCTCGCGTATGCCGCTTACCAAGGTAGGGCCAAAGCGTCGTTTCGCAGTAAGCACCCCTGGCTACAAATTATTCGAGCGTTGCTGGCTGTGGGTGAAACCCTACTGTTTGCAGTGGGGCTACGATATTTGGGCCTGGCCGAAATGCATGCACTCTATGCCGTATTTCCACTGATGACACTGGCATTGGCGGGGTCGGTGCTTGGGGAGTTCATAGGGCTGCGGCGCTGGGTTGCTGCGGCGATAGGGTTCACCGGCACGCTGATCATTCTCAGACCAGGCGCGGGTGTCTTTGAACTCGCGGCGCTGATCCCCTTGCTGGCTGCTTTGGCGTTCGCGGTGTTCAACGTACTGACGCGCCGGATTAGCCAGCATGATTCCTTTGCGACGAACATGCTCTTCATGGCAAGTGTGGGTGCCCTGACGGTCACATTTGCGGGGCTGCCTGCATGGGTGACTCCGACTCCAGTCCAGGGCCTTTTGATGGGGATCCTGGCATTGACGGGAGTACTTGCTCAGATTCTCTTCATTCAAGCACTGAAATACGCGACCGCTTCTTCCCTGCAGCCGTTCAACTATGCGCTTCTGGTGTTCGCCACGTTGATTGGTGTGATCGTTTTTGCCGAGCGCCCGGACACCTGGGTGGTTGTCGGTGCAGCGTTGGTGATTATTGGGGGGCTGTATGCGATTAAGGCAAAGGCGTGAACGTACCTGAGTGTATGAAGTAATCAATGCGTGGTTGGTTTTCAGGGCAAGACACGGCGATAAAAAAGGGCAGCTCAACGCTGCCCTTTTCCCAACCTACTCCTTAGGCCGCGCTAAACAGCTTGTGCGGATCCATGACAAATTTCTTCGGCACCCCGGCGTCGAACTCGTGGTAGCCGCGCGGCGCGTCGTCCAGGCTGATCACTTGCACGCCGACGACCTCGGCAATGTGAATCCGGTCCCACATGATCGCCTGCATCAACTGACGGTTGTACTTCATCGTCGGGGTCTGGCCGGTGTGGAAGCTGTGGGACTTGGCCCAGCCGAGGCCGAAACGGATGTTCAGGCTGCCATGCTTGGCGGCTTTGTTGACCGCGCCCGGGTCTTCGGTGACATACAGACCGGGGATACCGATATTGCCGGCGACCCGCACCACGCCCATCAGGGCGTTGAGCACTTCGGCCGGGGCCTCGTGCTGTGCGCCGTCATGGCCGTGGCCACGGGCTTCGAAGCCCACCGCATCGACCGCACAATCGACTTCCGGCTCACCGAGCAGGTCGGCGATTTGCTCGTGCAGTGGAGTGTCCTTGGTCAGGTCAGCGATCTCGAAGCCCTGGGCCTTGGCATGCGCCAGACGCAGCGGATTGACGTCGCCGACGATCACTACCGCCGCACCCAGCAGACGGGCGGAGGCGGCGGCAGCCAGTCCGACCGGACCGGCACCGGCGATATACACCGTGCTGCCAGGGCCGACACCGGCGGTCACCGCGCCGTGGTAGCCGGTCGGCAGGATATCGGAGAGGCAGGTCAGGTCGCGGATTTTCTCCATCGCCTTATCGCGATCAGGCAGCTTCAGCAAGTTGAAGTCGGCATACGGCACCAGCACGTATTCGGCCTGGCCGCCAACCCAGTCGCCCATGTCCACATAGCCATAGGCACCGCCGGGGCGCGCCGGGTTGACCGTCAGGCAGACGCCGGTGTGCTGCTCCTTGCAACTGCGACAACGGCCGCAGGCGACGTTGAACGGCACCGAGACCAGGTCACCGATTTGCACGTTTTCCACGTCGCGGCCCTTCTCGATCACCTCACCAGTAATTTCATGGCCAAGCACCAGCCCGACCTGGGCCGTGGTCCGGCCACGCACCATATGCTGGTCGGAGCCGCAGATATTGGTTGAGACCACGCGCAGGATCACGCCATGGTCAATGCGCTTGCCGCGCGGGTCTTGCATTTTCGGATAGGGGATGGTCTGCACCTCGACCTTGCCTGCGCCGAGATACACGACACCACGATTACCAGACATGATTTCACCTCGCTTTTGTCGTTGTGAGAACGCGGCCCTTGTACTGCGAAGGGTCGCGCGGCCTTACAGTGCGGCGGTATATGTCTTGCGTTCGCGCGTGAATGCAGATTGGTTGGAAGTTACCTTCCAACGACGCGTGATTAGCCGTCATCGTATCGATCCTACGCCTGGTATCAGTACCCGGCGAGAGCATTTAGCACCCATTCGCCACCAGTTTCGGGACGCTCAACCGCTAGGCTTGCTGGAGGTATGCATTGCTCCGTACCTAATGCGTTTATGATTCAGCCTGGATCGTTTATGAAGACGCAGTACTTACCATCAGGATCAGCGCTTGTATCCCTGGACAGCCATCTGCAGTGCCAGGTGTGAGTTGTGTGTTGAGTCTCTCTTTCCCCTCAATTTCCATGGATTCAGGGGCTAACCCCGGACGATAGGAGCAAACGCGATGATTGCGGACTGGAGTGGTCAGGTAGCGCTTGTCAGTGGCGCCGGCAGTGAACGTGGAATTGGCTTTGCGATTGCGAAGCGTCTGGGCAGCCTCGGCGTGCGGTTGATCATCACAGGCAGCAGCGCTCGCATCCATGATCGAGTGGAGGAGTTACGCGTCGCAGGGTTTGAAGTACGCGGGCGTGCGGCTGACCTGAGCGAAGAGGATCAAGTCCTTGAACTTACCACTTGGGCCGAATCGGTATGGGGGCGAATCGATATTCTTGTGAACAATGCCGGCATGGCCGCCCAAGGTCATCCGGAGCCATTTGCCGATCTGGCGGACATGAGTATCGATAGCTGGAATCTTTCGATTGCTCGAAATCTGACAACTGCCTTTCTGTTGACCCGTGGAGTTTTGCCGGGGATGCGTAATAGGCGCTACGGCCGTATCGTCAATGTCAGTTCCACGACTGGCACTCGAGCCGGTAATCGGGGAGAGGCGGCTTATGCCGCGGCAAAAGCCGGAATGGTGGGTATGAACATGAGCCTGGCCCTTGAGGTTGCGGGCTATGGAATCACTGTGAATTCGGTGGCGCCGGGTTGGATCGCCACTGGGTCAAGCACTCCAGAGGAAGAGAATGCAGCGAAGTATGTCCCGGTTGGCAGGGCGGGTCGCCCGGAAGAAGTGGCTGCTGCCGTTACATTCCTGGCCTCACCTGAGTCCAGTTACATCACTGGCGAGTTGCTGGTGATCGATGGTGGCAATTGCCTGATAGAGAACAAAGCACCCAAGTAACGAATGCGTTGTCCGCCAAAAAAATTTGCGGCGGAGGAGAGTAAGTGACTTCCTCCGTCGCGATTCAGGCGAATTCGATCAAAACGGCAGTGGTAGTTTCGCGGTGCGCCCTCCATCCACCACCAGCACCTGCCCGGTGATAAAGGCCGATGATTCGGAGGCCAGGAAGACAACTGTTCCGCCAACATCCGTCGGCAATCCGGTACGTCCAACCGGGTGAAGGCGCAGGAGTGCCTGGCGCGCCGCACGCGGATCAGCTTGAGCGCGGAGGTATGCATCACTCAGCTCGGAATTTATCCACCCCGGAGCAATGGCATTGCAGCGAATGCCGTCTCGGCCGAGATCGACTGCCAAGGCTCGGGTCAGCCCGTGGATGCCCGCCTTGGAGGCACAGTACGCGGCATGTTCAGGGTTGGCGCCTATGCCTTCGATCGAACCGATGTTGATAATGCTGCCACCGCCTCGCTGACGCATCTGAGGCACCAACGCCTTACACAAGAATGCTGGCGCCCGCAGATTGACTGCCATCATGCGATCCCAGTCCTGCTCGGTCATATCATCAATGGATTTCTCGAACATGAACCCGGCGTTGTTAACCAAGACATCGATTCCGCCAAGCTGCTCCTGGGCGAACTGGGCAATCAAATTGGGTGACTCCATCGAGGCGAGATCAGCCTCGACGAAATAGACTTGAGGGTGGTTTTGCAAGTCGGCGTCCAGTGCCTGGCGCTGAGCGATCAACACACAAGCTCCCGCCTCAAGCAATTGTTCGGTGATGCCTCGGCCAATCCCTCTGCCGCCCCCGGTCACCACTACATTCTTACCGTTGAGCATCGCTACCTCCCCTTAGCCGGATACCGGCTTGGCGCCTGTGACTTCTACCGTTTCACCGGCGATGTACCTGGCCTCGTCGGACGCCAGAAATGCGATGACATCCGCAATGTCTTCAGGCTCGGCGATGCGGCCTAATGGCACGCTCTTGTTCAGTTCTTGCACGGCCTTGTCCGGATCCAGGCCTCGACGCTCAAAGCCGCTGCGTATCATCGGGGTGTTGATTTCGTGCGGGCACACGGCGTTGACACGGATCCCCAAAGGGGCGCAATCGCGGCCCAGATTTTTGGTTAACGCCGCGACAGCCCCTTTGCTTGTGCAATACGCCACATGAGCGGGGCCCGGATAAATTCCCCAGACAGAGGATGTGTTGACGATTGCGGCGCTGGGGCGATTTTTCATGTGCGGTATCGCGGCACGGCAAATGAAGAACACCGCATTCAGGTTTACGCCCATGGCGTCGAACCACATGTCGTCGGTGGTTTCCTCAATCGTGCCGCGGGGAATGATGCCCGCATTGTTCAATACGATGTCGATCCCCGAAAAAACATCGACGGCCGTTTGGACAATCGCTTCGCAATATTCTTTTCGGCGTAAATCGCCTGCGACGTAGTGGACTTCTGCGCCCAGGTCACGGACTTTTGCGGAGATTGATTTGCAACCGGCTTCGTCAAGATCAGACAAGACAAGCTTGGCGCCTTCACGAGCAAACAATAACGCTAACGCCTGTCCGACGCCCCCGGCAGCGCCGGTGATGATCACCACTTTATTATTGAATTTCATAGGGCAACCTATTTGAAGTTTTTGTCGGAGCCATTATTTGGTTTCAATGGATCGCAGCGTCCAACAACTTTTTTACCGGGCCAAAGATGACGTGGCGTTATCCAAAAAATCGCGCACGCACCAAACATCCTCTTGCATAGGGAACATATGTCTAAAAAATGTACGCCCATGTACATGCCGTGTACGCCACAGATTTCGGGGTGTACAGTGACTAGGAATTTACAAAGAAAGGTGCAACCCGAATGTCACAGACAGGAAGGGCTAAAACCAAAGCGCAGGACGCAGGCTGGCGAGGCTCCGTCGATGGTTGGCTGGATGCTGCCTACGATGCTCTCAAAGAGTCGGGTGTGGATGCTGTGCGGGTGATGCCGCTGGCCAAGCGCTTGAATTTGTCTCGCACCAGCTTCTACTGGTTCTATGAAGATCGGGAACAGCTGCTCGCGGCACTCCTGGCTCGATGGCGGGACAAGAACACCGGCGGTATGGTCAGCCAATGCGAGAGTTACGCCGAAAGCATTTCAGAAGCGATTCTCAACGTCTTTGAGTGCTGGCTGAACCCTGAGCTGTTCGACTCGCAGTTTGAATTTGCCGTGCGCAGTTGGGCGCTGCAATCGGACGAGGTCAAAGCTGAAATCGCTTTAGCCGATGAAGCGCGGATGAATGCCCTGGCCGCGATGTTCCGACGGTTTGGTTACGACGTCGAGGGGGCTGACGTTCGGGCCAGGACGATCTACCTCACACAGATCGGCTACATCTCGATGAAAACCAATGAAGACATTGTCGTGCGATTTCGACGGATTCCCCAGTACGTGAGCGTGTTTACCGGCAAGGTGCCGAAGCGGCGCGAACTGGACCGCTTTTATGGAAAGTTCGGCTACGCAGAAAAAGAGCCCGGTGTTTTCGTTCCCTTGGTCGATACATTCGAGGAGTCTCCTGCCGATGGAGAATAGAACCCTGGGCATCATTGGGGGCACCGGCTGGCTCGGGCGCGCAATCGCGCAGGCGCTGCTCGATAGCGGGTTCATCAAGCCTGACCATTTGTTGATCTCGAACCGCTCAGGTGTCAGTACTTTTGAGCCTGGCGTGAGGCTGCTGGCCGACAACCAGCAGTTGGTGGACCTCAGCGATATTGTCGTGCTGTCCATCCGGCCGGAGCAGTTTCGCGAACTGCTGATCAACGCCCGCGGCAAGCTAGTGATTTCTCTGATGGCCGGAGTTCCGGCGGCAGCCATCAGCGCGGCAACCGGTGCGGATGTAATCGTGCGGGCCATGCCGAATGCGGCCGTGGAAATCAGGCAGTCGTTCACGCCTTGGTACTGTGCCGGAAACCTTGTTGAGCGCGACCGCCAGTGGGTGCAGCGACTGTTCGAGTGCGTAGGTTCGGCGGACGAAGTGCCTGATGAAGACTGTATTGATTATCTCAGCGCATTGTCCGGGACTGGGCCGGCCTTCCCGGCGATGCTGCAATTGGCGCTGACTAATCAGGCAGTGGCTGCAGGAATCCCCCTTGCCATCGCGCAGCGCGCTGCACAAGGCGTAGTGGTGGGCGGAGGCCAGTTGCTTGCCAGCCGCGATCCGCGACAAATGATTGATTCATTGATGGCTTACCGTGGCGTGACGGCGGCAGCGCTGCAGTCGATGGCCGATCAGAACATCGAGTCCATTGTGGGGACGGCGGTAAAGGCCGGCGCTGAAGTTGCGCGTCGGGGCATGTAGCCAGGGCAGGGGATAGACAGTGAAGGCCCGCTGAAGGGCCTTCACTGTAGAAAGCATCAACCGTTTGCGATTATTCGGCCTTGAAGCAGTAGACAGCCAGTTTGTTGCCATCAAGGTCCCGAGCGTAAGCGGCATAGGCATTTTCAGCCCAGCTACGCGAACCCGGTTGGCCTTCACAGGTGCCACCCGCCGCAAGTGCGGTTTCGTGGAATGCATGTACTGCAGCGCGATTTGGCGCTTCGAAACTCACGGTCACGCCATTGCCAACGTTGGCAGGATTGCCATTGGCGGGTTTTAGCACGAAGAACGACGGTTTATCCACGCCCCAAATGGAGCCGGATTCATCAAGGTCGGCAACACGGTTAAGACCAATTTCTTTGAGAACACGATCATAGAAGGTCCGTGCTTTGGCAAGGTCATTGGTACCGACAGTGACATGGGTAAAAACAGACATTTTGATTTCCTTTGGGTTGTGAGGCGGGTGTGAGCGCTGGCCGATATCACGGCAGTGCCTTGGCCAAAAGCGACTGCCGCTTTCGATTTAATGGTCACTGCTGACATGGTTTCCCTCTTGTTCATGGCGAGCCTCCGTTCCAACAAGAATGGAGGCTCGAATTCAGATTTCTTTCACCAGGCGCAAAGCGTCGTAGATGGCCGCGTGGGTGTTGCGAGCAGACACGGCGTCGCCGATCCGGAACAGTTGGAAGCGTCCTTCGGGATTGGTGACGATGTTCTGTGCCGTGCCGGCTATCAGGTCATGCTGCTCTACCGCGCCGCCATTGGTGGAGAGAGGACGCAGGTCGAAGTACAGGTCGTCCAGAGGGAGGGTGCCGTGGTTGACGACCACCTGATCGACCATGCGTTGCTTGTGAACCTGTCCGTAGTCGCTGCCAAAGGTTGCAACGAGTCCGCCACCACGTTTTTCCACGGTATCGACGCGGTAGGTGACGGTGAAGGTGACGTCCAGGTCCTGCAGGCTGCGCATGTACGGCACCAGGTTCATGGCCATGACTTCCGGTGCAAACGAGCGGTCAGGGGTCACGATTTCTACTTTCGCGCCGCTATTGGCGATGACTTCGGCTGCCTGTAGAGCAGCATGATCCCCGGCGTCGTCGAAGATCAGTACGTTGCGACCGGGCTTGATGTCACCGGAGATGATGTCCCAGGTTGAAACCACGAGTTCGTTGCCTTCGCGGAGCACCTCGGTATCCGGAAGGCCTCCGGTCGCCACGATGACCACGTCAGGCTCGAAGGCTTGCACGGTGTCGGCTTCGGCCCAGGTGTTGAAATGAAACTTCACCCCCAGTCGTTCGCATTGCGCCATGCGCCAATCAATGATGCTGATCATCTCGCGACGACGCTCGCTCAATGCCGTCAGACGAATCTGCCCGCCAGGTTGGTCAGCCGCCTCAAGTACCGTTACATCATGGCCGCGCTCACCGGCGACCCGCGCCGCTTCCAGCCCGGCAGGGCCGGTACCGACCACCAGCACCTTGCGCTTGACGGCGGCTTTGGGAATGTCATGGGGCATGGTGGTTTCCCGCCCCGTCGCTGCGTTGTGGATGCAGTAGGCCGCGCCACCCTGGTAGATGCGATCCAGGCAATAGTTGGCGCCGACGCACGGGCGAATGTCTTCTTCGCGCCCTTCGATGATCTTGCGCACGATGTGCGGATCGGTCATGTGCGCACGAGTCATACCCACCATGTCCACTTTGCCCGAGGCGATCGCGTAGCGTGCGGTGGCCACGTCGGGAATCTTCGCCGCGTGGAAGGTCGGAAAGCCTGTTGAGGAGCGGATCTCGCCAGCGAAGTCGAGATGAGGCGAGTTGCGCATACCCTGAATCGGGATGACATCAGTCAGCCCTGCATCCGTATCAATGTGACCACGCACGACGTTCAGGAAGTCGACCAGTCCGCTGTCCTTGAGCATGTGAGAAACCTGCATGCCCTCGCTGGCAGTAAAACCCCCGGGCAATTCTTCATCACCGGTGTAGCGAACCCCCAGCAGAAAATCTTCGCCGACCCGCTGGCGGATGCCACGCAGGATGTCGAAGGTAAAGCGCATGCGATTTTCAAGTGACCCGCCATAAGGGCCGTCGAGGTCATTGGTCAACGGCGACCAGAACTGGTCCATCAAATGCCCGTAAGCCTGAAGCTCCAGACCATCGAGACCTGCCGCCTTCATGCGTTCCGCCGCGTCTACATAGTCCTTGATGATCCGCTCGATGTCCCATTCTTCCATTTTTTTCGGGAAGGAGCGGTGTGACGCCTCGCGACGGTGTGACGGCGACACCACCGGCAACCAGTCGGCCTTGTCCCAGCGGGTGCGGCGGCCCAGGTGAGTCAACTGGATCATCACTGCCGCGCCATGTTCGTGGCATTCATCGGTCAGGTCCTTCAACCATCCGACCACTTCATCCTTGTAGGCGAGCACATTGTTGAATACCGGCGGGCTGTCTCGGGAGACGGCAGCGGAACCGGCAGTCATGGTCAGGGCGACACCGGCCTTTGCGCGCTCCACGTGGTAGGCGCGATAGAGATCCTTGGGCATGCCATCCACAGGGTAGGCCGGTTCATGGGAGGTGGTCATGATCCGGTTTCTGAGGGTCAGATTCTTGATTTTATAGGGTTGCAGCAAGGGATCGCTGGACATCGTGGTGCGCTCCAAAGTGGGCTTCATCAGGCTTGGTGACTAGAAATTAGGATAAATGTACACCTGTGTCAATGGGTGGTGACACAGGTGTACATTTTGCTTGCGCAACAAAAAATCCAGGATTAACATCCGTCAAAACAAGGACTGAACTGGCTCATCCACGCCTGTCATCCATTGCATCGATTGATGAGTGCCCGAGGGAATTATGAAAGTGCTCGTAGCGGTAAAACGCGCCATCGACCCGAACGTGAAAGCGCGTGTTAAAGGTGATGGTTCAGGCGTCGACCTGAATGGCGTAAAGATGGCCTTGAACCCTTTCTGCGAAATCGCAGTGGAAGAAGCTCTTCGCCTTAAGGAAAAAGGCGTGGTTTGCGAGGTGGTGGTCGTTTCAGTTGGCACTTCTGCTGCGCAAGAACAATTACGTACGGCATTAGCGCTTGGCGCAGATCGAGCACTTCTGGTTGAAACGAGCGCGATGCTCGAGCCGCTCAACGTGGCCAAATACCTCAGCAAAGTGATCGATAACGAAAAGCCGCAATTGATCCTTTTTGGTAAACAGGCTATCGACCAGGAGAACAACCAGACCGGGCAGATGGTTGCGCAATTGATAGGCAGTGGTCAGGCCACCTTTGCCTCGGCCATCAGCTATGCCGATGGCCGATGGGTTGTTGAACGTGAAGTTGATGGTGGCAGCCAGGTTGTGGCCCTTACGGCACCCGCCGTTATTACCTGTGATCTGCGCCTTAATGAACCGCGCTATGCCTCGTTGCCAAACATCATGAAGGCCAAGAAAAAACCGCTCGAGGTGATTGCCGCTGATGGCTTGGGCGCGAGCGTGAGGGAGCACACCCGGCTGCTCAAGGTGACGCCACCTCCAGTGCGAAAAGCAGGTGTCAACGTCAGTTCGGTATCTGAACTGGTGGAAAAACTGAGAAACGTGGCGGGGTTAGTTTGATGCGCACATTGGTTATAGCCGAGCACAAAGGGACTCAACTCACGGCAGGCACATTGAGTGCGATTACTGCTGCTATCGATCTGGGCTTCGAAACGGATTTGCTTGTGATGGGTGGGCCAGAGGCATCAGACGTTGCGGAACAGGCCGCGCTTACCAAGGGCCTGCATCGAGTGCTGCTCGCGCAGGATGAGATGTTCGAGAAGACGCTGGCCGAAAATGTCCAGCCACTGATCACTTCGCTAGTGGGCGACACTTATACCCATGTAATGGCCGATGCGAGCAGCATGGGGCGCAATGTGTTGCCACGGGTAGCGGCCAGCCTGGATGTCGGCATGCTTTCGGACGTCATCAAAATTGTGTCGGCAGACACTTTCGAGCGACCCATTTATGCCGGCAACGCGATCGTCACCGTTCAGTCCATCGATTCAGTCAAGTTGCTCACCCTCCGTACCTCGGCTTTTGCCCAAGCCTCGTCCCATCAGGATCGCTGCGAAGTCATGGCCGTTAATGGGGGGCGCAGTGCAAGCACTGTCAGCTTTGTAAGCGAACAGCTGACGGTGAGCGAAAGGCCTGACCTGTCGAGCGCTCGTGTCGTCGTTTCCGGTGGTCGCGGGATGCAGAGCAAAGCGAATTTTGCATTGATCGAACGTGTGGCAGACAAGCTCGGTGGCGCCGTAGGCGCATCACGCGCTGCAGTGGACGCGGGTTTTGCCCCCAACGACTTGCAAGTCGGGCAGACGGGGAAAATAGTGGCACCGGATCTCTACATCGCCGCAGGTATCAGTGGCGCCATTCAACACCTGGCGGGTATGAGTGGATCAAAGGTAATCGTCGCGATCAACCAGGACGCTGAGGCGCCGATCTCCCAAGTTGCAGATTACATGTTGGTTGCGGATTTGTTTGAGGCATTACCGGCGCTCGAAAAGGCATTGTGAGTGAGTTGATGATGATTCCATGGCAGAACAAAGGGCGAAGTTTCATATTTGAAAGTTCAATATGGGCTTCGCATTTTTATAAGGCACGTTGATGCTTCTGCTGTCCTGCCAATAACTATTAATACAGCACGCGGAGATGCACATGATTACGTTATCCAGTAAAACTTGTACCGGCTGGCTTGCAGGTTTGGTTATGATCTCCGGCAGCCTGATAGCTCATGCCGAGGAGCCCGTGCCTATCCGTATTGGTTGGGTGAATTGGTCGGATACGGAGATCGCTGTAAAGCTGGCAGACACGGCGCTGCGAGATCACCTGAAGCAACCGGTCAAATTGGTTCTGGCCGATATTGGTATTCAGTTTCAGGCGCTGGCTAACGGTAATATCGACCTGATTCCTATGGTGTGGCTGCCAAGCACTCACAAGTCCTTTTATGACAAATACCGCGACAAGCTCGAAGACTTGGGTGTGCTTTATGAGGGGCGGATTGGCATGGCGGTACCTACTTCTATTCCTGTCAGTGAAATCGCCAGTGTCGAAGACCTTAACAAGCCAGAGGTAAGGGAAAAACTCGGTGGCAAGATTTTGACTTCCGAAGTGGGTAATGGTCAGTACAAGCTTACGGAAAAGGCCATTAAAGAATATCGTCTTGATGGTTATAAGATGGTCGCTTCTTCAGAGTCTGGAATGTTGAGCGAGTTGGATCGTAATCTGAAACGTGACAAGTGGTCTTTGATTAACGCATGGAGCCCGCACTGGATGTTCTCCAAGTGGTCACTGCGATATCTGGATGATCCGAAGCAGATTTTCGGAGGCTCTGAGCAAATCCACGCGGTTGCCCGCAAAGGTTTTAGCGCAGAACACCCCGATGTTGCTCGATTCTTCGCCAACTTCAAAATTCCTAAAGCTGACCTTGAGAAAATGATGGCTACCGCGCGTGATAGCTCGGCAGATAAGGTAGTTGCAGAATACTACTCAGCCAACAAGCCCCGCTTTGCGGCAATGTTTGACGGCACGACTGCTGCAACAACAGCGGGCCAGTGACGACGGCCACTGTCTTGTCACTATTTTGCAGTTCGATGCCCTTTGCAGTGAGTGAAGGGTATTGAGTGTTCATCTTTGGATCGGATTTTTATAGATACCGGACACAGGTCATTGTATTGCGTTGCGACGATATATGATGAGTGGCTTTTGAACATTGGTTCGAGAGAAATAAACGAGCAGTAGCAATCATGTGACTCAGTAAGATTAAAGAGGGCATCGCCGTGCTTTCTAAATCTTCTGCCTAATTGACATTCTTGAAAGGAGAACATACGTGACAGAGTTATTTGATATTCGGCTGGCTAGCAAACAAACAGCGTTCACTGAAATTCCCGTCATAGATATATCGTCGCTCATAAACGGCGAAAATCCACTGGAGGTGGCAAGCCAAATAGGTGACGCATGCGAAAAGGTGGGTTTTTTTTATATAAAAAACCATGGCATTGACCAGCAGTTGATAGATGAGATGTATGCGCTTACCAAAAGCTTTTTCAAGCTTCCTTTTGATGAGAAGAACAAGCTGAATGTCGTAAATTCCGGGCCCACGCTACGTGGTTATATACCGATGTACGCGGAAAACGTCGATCCTGCTAATACCCGCGATTTCAAAGAATGTTTTGATTGCGGAGCTCATTACGATGAGGTCTCTCCATTTTTTGGTCCTAATCAAATGCCATCGGCACTGCCGCAATTTGAGAAGGTTGCCGAAGATTACCATTCCTCTGTATTGGCACTCGCGCGAATGCTGATTGGTGGGATCGCGCTGAGCTTGGGTCTACCACAAAATTACTTTGAACACCTTCAGCGTAAGCCCATCACGATTCAGCGGATTTTGCGTTACCCGCCCCAGATCGGAAGAATTTCCCAAGAGGAGATTGGTATTGGGGCACACACGGACTATGGTTTTTTGACGGTCCTATCCCAAGATGCCGTTGGCGGTTTGCAAGTCAGGAACCGTGCAGGGGAGTGGGTTACTGCCCCTCCAGTTGAAGGCACTTTTATCGTCAACATTGGTGATCTGGTTCAAACACTCACCAACGATCGCTACACCTCGACAATGCATCGCGTCATAAATACCAGCGGTCTGGAGCGCTATTCAATACCTTTCTTTATTGATTTGGACTTCGATGCGGTTGTTGAACCTGTGCCGACCTGCGTGAGTGAGGCTCTACCCGCGAAGTATGAAGCGTACACATGTGGCCAACACAAATTTAAGCGTTTCGTTGATAGCTATGCACATTTGAAAGGCGCATAGGGAGTTTTCAATGTGCATCCTATACATGGCCGACCCCGCCGATGCGCAGAAATGGCGAGATTGCCTGTCAACGCTCGCCCCTCGACTAGAGTTCCGCCAATGGCCTGATATCGGTAACCCGGCAGAGGTGCACTACATCCTGGCTTGGGAGCCTCTTGGCAGCCTTGTGCAGCAGTTTGGCAATCTTCGGCTCCTCTACGCTGCCGGGGCCGGAGTTGATCAGTTCGATTTGGCCCGTTGGCCTGCTCACGTGTCGCTCATACGGCTGGTAGATAGCTCGATGGCGGACATCATGGCTGCTCGCAGGGGAACGGCCTGCGAAGGCCGCCCCTATGCCGATTTACGCGTAGTTTGTTGGGCTGTGTCGAAAAGAGATCACAACCTCCGTTTTCGCTCCGATGCTTCCTGCGGACGCTGATTTAAACCCCGTTCTTCACCGCTGCAGATACAGGCAAGAGACCATTCGAAAAATTAGCCGCTGGTCGAAAAGCAAGACTTCATCCAGGGTGTGGGCTGAGGTATGGGCTCGACGATTTTTCCAAACCCCAGAAACGACAAAGCCCTGAATAATCAGGGCTTTGTCGTGTAAATATGGCGGAGGCGATGGGATTCGAACTCATGGACCTGTTACAGTCGACGGTTTTCAAGACCGTTGCCTTAAACCACTCGGCCACACCTCCGTTTGCGTTGCGGGCGCCATAATACCTGAATGAAACACACTGTCAAACTCTCTGCATAGCTTGTTACAGAGCGTCTGTTATGATCTTTGCGACTGAACGTTTCAAACCAACAGGAGTGTCGCCATGCGCGAACAGGATTACGCAGTTAATAACAGCGTGCAGGCTGAGCAGCTAGAGGTTAGCCGCGTCCTGCGCAACACATACGGCTTGCTTGCCCTCACCCTCGCATTCAGCGGCGTGATGGCGTTCGTCGCTCAGCAAATGCGTGTCGGTTACCCGAACGTGTTCGTGGTGCTGATCGGCTTCTACGGGCTTTTCTTCCTCACCAACAAACTCCGTGATTCGGCCTGGGGCCTGGTGTCGGCATTTGCCTTGACCGGTTTCATGGGATTCCTGCTCGGCCCGATCCTCAACCGCTACCTGGGCATGCAGGGCGGCGCTGAAGTCGTCAGTTCGGCCTTCGCGATGACCGCGCTGGTGTTTGGTGGCCTGTCGGCTTACGTGCTGATTACCCGCAAGGACATGAGCTTCCTCGGTGGTTTCATCACGGCTGGCTTCTTCGTGTTGCTGGGTGCGACGCTGGCAAGCTTCTTCTTCAAGATCAGCGGCCTGCAACTGGCGATCAGCGCAGGTTTCGTGCTGTTCTCCTCGGTCTGCATTCTGTTCCAGACCAGTGCCATCATTCAGGGCGGCGAGCGCAACTACATCATGGCGACCATCAGCCTGTATGTATCGATCTACAACCTGTTCGTCAGCTTGTTGCAGCTGTTCGGCATCATGAGCCGCGATGATTAATCGCCAGCTTTGAGTCATAAAAAAACCCGCCTAGGCGGGTTTTTTTATTGGCTAGCGAAAGATCACTCTTCCAGGCTACCCATTGCAGTGGTGTTGAAACCACCGTCTACGTACATGATTTCGCCGCTGATGCCGGACGCCAGGTCCGAGCACAGGAAGGCGCCGGCGTTGCCGACTTCGTCGATGGTAACGTTACGACGCAACGGGGTTTGCGCTTCGTTGGCTGCCAGCATTTTGCGGAAGTTCTTGATGCCGGAAGCCGCGAGGGTGCGGATCGGGCCAGCCGATACGCAGTTGACGCGGGTGCCGTCCGGGCCCAGGGAGCCGGCGAGGTAACGTACGCCAGCTTCCAGGGAAGCCTTGGCCATGCCCATTACGTTGTAGTTAGGCATGGTGCGCTCGGCACCCAGGTACGACAGGGTCAGCAGGCTGCCGTTGCGGCCTTTCATCATTTCGCGACCAGCCTTGGCCAGGGCCACGAAGCTGTAGGCGCTGATGTCGTGAGCGATGCGGAAACCTTCACGGGTGGTGGCTTCGGTGAAGTCGCCGTCCAGTTGGTCGCCCGGGGCGAAGCCGACGGAGTGCACGATGCAGTCCAGGCCGTCCCACTTCTTGCCCAGTTCAACGAAAACCTTGGCGATCTCTTCATCGCTGGCCACGTCGCACGGGAAGCACAGGTCAGGGTTGGAACCCCAGCTCTGTGCGAACTCTTCGACACGACCCTTGAGTTTGTCGTTCTGATAAGTGAAGGCAAGCTCAGCGCCCTCGCGATGCATGGCGGCAGCGATGCCGGATGCGATGGACAGCTTGCTGGCGACACCGACGATCAGTACGCGCTTACCGGCGAGAAAACCCATGTGTTGCTCCTCTCTTTCAGGTTATTGCGCAGTGGCTGGTGCCAGGAAAGCGGCTTCCAGCAACTGCTGTGTATACGGATGTTGGGGGGCGGCAAAAATGCTTTGCGCGTCTCCCTGTTCGACCACTTGGCCATGCTTGACCACCATCAGCTGGTGGCTCAGCGCCTTGACGACAGCCAGGTCATGGCTGATAAACAGATACGTCAGGTTGTACTTGGTTTGCAGTGAACGTAGCAGCTCCACCACTTGGCGTTGAACGGTGCGGTCGAGGGCCGAAGTCGGCTCGTCCAGCAGAATCAACGCCGGTTTTAGCACTAATGCCCGGGCAATGGCGATTCTCTGCCGTTGCCCACCGGAAAATTCGTGGGGGTAGCGGTTCCGGGTTTCCGGGTCCAGGCCTACCTCCTTCAATGCCGCAATAATCGCTTGTTCCTGTTCCGCCTCGGTGCCCATCTTGTGGATCCGCAGGCCTTCACCGACGATCTGGCTCACGCACATCCGCGGGCTCAGGCTGCCGAACGGGTCCTGAAACACCACCTGCATCTCCCGACGCAACGGCCGAACCTGTTGTTGCGTCAGGCAGTCTAGCTGCTTGCCTTCAAAACGGATCGCGCCTTTGCTGGCAATCAGCCGCAAAATCGCCAACCCCAGTGTCGACTTGCCTGAACCGCTTTCTCCCACAATCCCCAGGGTCTGGCCCTGGGGCAGGCTGAAATTGATGCCGTCCACCGCCTTGATGTGGTCGACGGTCTTTTTCAGTAAGCCTTTCTTGATCGGGAACCAGACTTTCAGGTCCTCGACCTGCAGCAGTGGCGGGCCAATGATATTGGTCGCCGGCTTGCCGCTGGGCTCCGCTGCCAGCAGTTCCCGAGTGTACGGATGCTGCGGCGCGCGGAACAGCTCTTCGCACGATGCCTGTTCGACGATGCAACCGCGCTGCATGACACATACGCGATGCGCAATTCTTCGCACAAGGTTCAAATCGTGACTGATCAGTAACAGCGCCATGCCCAGACGGGTCTGCAATTCCTTGAGCAATTCGAGGATTTTCAGCTGAACGGTTACGTCCAGGGCCGTGGTCGGCTCATCGGCGATCAGCAGTTCCGGCTCGTTGGCCAGGGCCATGGCAATCATCACCCGCTGGCGCTGGCCGCCGGACAATTCGTGGGGCAGGGCCTTGAGGCGCTTGTGCGGCTCGGGAATGCCGACCATTTCCAGCAACTCCAGCGTGCGCTTGGTCGCCACTTTGCCGATCAGGCCCTTGTGAATGCCCAACACCTCGTTGATCTGTTTCTCGATCGAGTGCAGCGGATTGAGCGAAGTCATCGGCTCCTGGAAGATCATCGCGATCCGGTTGCCACGGATATGGCGAATGGTTTTTTCTTTCAGACTCAGCAGATTCTGCCCGGAATACTCAATGGTCCCGGACGGGTGACGAGCGAGCGGGTAGGGCAGCAGCCGCAAGATCGAGTGCGCGGTGACCGATTTGCCGGAGCCACTTTCGCCCACCAGCGCCAGCGTCTCCCCGCGCTTGATGTCGAAGCTCACGCCTTCGACGACGCGCTGAACGCGATCGCCAACGACGAATTCGACGGCCAGGTCGCGCACTTCGATCAGATTGTCCTGATTCATTTCACTTCCTCGGGTCGAAGGCATCGCGAGCGGACTCGCCGATGAACACCAGCAGACTCAACATCAACGCCAGCACCGCAAACGCGCTCATGCCCAGCCACGGCGCTTGCAGGTTGGATTTGCCCTGGGCCACCAGCTCACCCAGCGACGGTGCGCCCGGTGGCAGGCCGAAGCCCAGGAAGTCGAGCGCTGTCAGGGTGCCGATGGCGCCGGTCAGGATGAACGGCATGAACGTCATTGTCGAAACCATGGCGTTGGGCAGAATGTGACGGAACATGATCGCACCGTTTTGCATCCCCAGTGCCCGTGCCGCTCGCACGTATTCGAGGTTACGCCCACGCAGGAACTCGGCGCGCACGACGTCCACCAGGCTCATCCACGAGAACAGCAGCATGATCCCCAGCAGCCACCAGAAGTTAGGCTGGACGAAGCTGGCGAGGATGATCAGCAGGTACAGCACCGGCAACCCGGACCAGATTTCCAGGAATCGCTGTCCGGCCAGATCCACCCAGCCGCCATAGAAGCCCTGCAAGGCGCCGGCGATAACACCGATGATCGAACTGAGAATGGTCAGCGTCAGGGCAAACAGCACCGAAATCCGGAAACCGTAGATCACCCGCGCCAATACATCTCGGCCCTGGTCGTCTGTGCCCAGCAGATTGTCGGCCGACGGCGGCGCCGGTGCCGGGACTTTCAGGTCGTAGTTGATGCTCTGGTAGCTGTAGGGAATTGGTGCCCACAAAACATAGGCGTCTTTGGCCTTGAGCAGTTCGCGGATGTAAGGGCTTTTGTAGTTGGCTTCCAGCGGGAATTCGCCGCCGAACGCGGTTTCCGGGTAGCGCTTGAGCGCCGGGAAGTACCAGCCATTGTCGTAATGCACCACCAGCGGTTTGTCGTTGGCGATCAGCTCGGCACCGAGGCTCAGGCCGAACAGCACCAAAAACAGCCACAGCGACCACCAGCCGCGCTTGTTGGCCTTGAACAGCTCGAAACGCCGGCGATTGAGCGGGGACAGATTCATCTCAATGCTCCCGGCTTTCGAAGTCGATGCGCGGATCGACAAAGGTGTAGGTCAGGTCGCCGATCAATTTCACCACCAGCCCCAGCAAGGTGAAGATAAACAGCGTGCCGAATACCACCGGGTAATCGCGGTTGATCGCCGCTTCAAAACTCATCAAGCCGAGGCCATCAAGCGAGAAGATCACCTCAACCAGCAACGAGCCGGTGAAGAAAATCCCGATAAACGCCGAGGGGAAGCCGGCGATCACCAGCAGCATGGCATTGCGGAACACGTGGCCGTACAGCACGCGGTGATTGGTCAGGCCCTTGGCCTTGGCGGTGACGACGTATTGCTTGTTGATTTCGTCGAGGAAACTGTTCTTGGTTAACAGCGTCATGGTCGCGAAGTTGCCGATCACCAGCGCGGTCACCGGCAGCGCCAGGTGCCAGAAGTAATCGAGGATCTTGCCGCCAGTGCTCAGTTCAGCAAAGTTGTTGGAGGTCAGGCCCCTTAGCGGGAACCAGTCCAGATAGCTGCCGCCGGCGAACACCACGATCAGCAGGATGGCGAACAGGAACGCCGGGATCGCGTAGCCGACGATGATCGCCGAACTGGTCCAGACATCGAAGTGGCTGCCGTGCCGCGTCGCCTTGGCGATCCCCAGCGGGATCGACACCAGGTACATGATCAGGGTGCTCCACAGCCCGAGCGAGATCGACACTGGCATCTTTTCCTTGATCAGGTCGATGACCTTGGCGTCGCGGAAGAAGCTGTCGCCGAAATCCAGGGTGGCGTAGTTCTTGATCATGATCCACAAGCGTTCCGGCGCCGATTTGTCGAAACCGTACATGTGCTCGATTTCCTTGACCAGCGCCGGGTCCAGGCCTTGGGCGCCGCGATACGCCGATCCGGCCACCGACACTTCGGCACCGCCGCCGGCAATGCGGCTGGTGGCGCCTTCGAAGCCTTCGAGCTTGGCGATCATCTGTTCTACGGGGCCGCCCGGGGCGGCCTGGATGATCACGAAGTTGATCAGCAAAATGCCGAGCAAGGTCGGGATGATCAGCAGCAGTCGCCGAAAAATATACGCCAGCATCTATTACTCCGTGCCCGCAGGGTCGGCTTGCAGTTTGGTTTCGACTTCTACCGCCGGTTTAGCGTCGGGCTTGACCCACCAGGTGTTGATGCCAATGTCGTACTTGGGTGAGGTTTTTGGATGGCCGATGTGGTTCCAGTAAGCCACGCGCCAAGTCTTGATGTGCCAGTTGGGGATCACGTAATAACCCCATTGCAGCACGCGGTCCAGCGCCCGGGCGTGAGCCACCAGGCTTTTACGGGAATCAGCGTTGATCAGTTGCTCGACCAGCTGGTCCACCACCGGGTCTTTCAAGCCCATGGAATTACGGCTGCCGGGTTTGTCGGCGGCGGCGGACATCCAGAATTCACGCTGTTCGTTGCCCGGCGAGTTGGACTGCGGGAAGCTGCCGACGATCATGTCGAAGTCCCGCGAACGCACGCGGTTGATGTATTGCGACACATCGACCCGACGGATCACCAGGTCGATCCCGAGGTCGCTGAGGTTGCGCTTGAACGGCAGCAGCACGCGTTCGAATTCAGTCTGGGCCAGCAGGAATTCGATGCTCACCGGTTTGCCGTTGGTATCGACCATCTTGTCATCGACGATGCGCCAGCCAGCCTCTTGCAACAGTTGATAGGCCTTGCGCTGCTGCGTGCGGATCATGCCGCTGGCGTCGGTTACCGGGTTCTGGAACGCCTCGCTGAATACTTGCTCGGGAATTTTGCCGCGAAACGGGTCGAGGATCGCCAGTTGATCGGCGTCAGGCAGGCCAGTGGCGGCCATTTCCGAGTTCTCGAAGAAGCTGCGGGTGCGCACATAGGCGCCATTGAACAGCTGCTTGTTGGTCCATTCAAAGTCCAGCAACAGCGTCAACGCTTGACGCACGCGCACGTCCTGGAAGACCGGGCGGCGCAGGTTGAACACAAAACCCTGCATGCCAGTGGGGTTGCCGTTGGGGATCTGTTCCTTGATCAACCGGCCCTCGGTGACGGCCGGGATGTTGTAGGCGTTAGCCCAGTTCTTGGCGGTCATTTCCAGCCAGTAATCGAACTGCCCGGCCTTCAGCGCTTCCAGGGCCACGGTGTTGTCGCGGTAGTAGTCGGTGGTCATCACGTCGAAGTTGTAGAACCCGCGGTTGACCGGCAGGTCCTTGCCCCAATAGTCCTTGACCCGCTCATAGCGCACCGAGCGCCCGGCTTTGACTTCGCTGACTTTGTACGGGCCGCTGCCCAGGGGCATCTCCAGGTTGCCCTTGTTGAAATCGCGGTTCGCCCACCAATGTTTCGGCAAGACCGGCAACTGACCGAGGATCAGCGGCAGTTCGCGGTTGTTGCTGTGCTTGAACTTGAACAGCACGGTGAGCGGGTCTTCGGCGACCGCTTCGTCGACGTCGCTGTAGTAACCGCGATAGAGCGGGGCACCGTCCTTGGTCAGCGTCTGGAAGCTGAACACCACGTCTTCGGCACGGATCGGATGGCCGTCGTGGAAGCGTGCCTCGGGTCGCAGGTAAAAACGCACCCAGCTGTTGTCCGGGGCTTTCTCGATTTTGGCGGCGACCAGCCCGTATTCAGTGAATGGCTCGTCCAGGCCCTGTTTGGCCAAGGTGTCGTAAATCATCCCTATGTCGTCGGCCGGCACGCCTTTGCTGATGAACGGGTTGAGGCTGTCGAAGCCGCCGAACCCGGCCTGGCGAAAGATCCCGCCCTTGGGCGCGTCCGGGTTCACGTAATCGAAATGCTTGAAGTCAGCCGGGTATCTCGGCGGCTCGTTGTACAAGGTCACGGCATGTTGCGGGGCGGCGCAGGCCAGCCCGGCAAACAGCAGACCGCTGGCCTGCAAGAGCAGGGCGCTGACGGGTTTCATCGATCTTTCTCCGAAGATTTCAGCCACCATGCGGACAGCCCCAGAGTGTAGGGCGGCGTGGTGACGAAGGCGAACCGGTTGCGGTAGGCCAGGCGGTGATAATTGAGGTACCAGTTGGGAATCATGTAGTGCTGCCACAGCAGCACACGGTCCAGGGCTTTGCCGGCGGCGACTTGTTCATCGCGTGTTTGGGCGGCGAGCAGCTGTTCAAGCAAGTGATCGACAACCGGGTTCGCAATCCCGGCGTAGTTTTTACTGCCCTTGACCCCGACCTGGCTGGAGTGGAAATACTGCCATTGTTCCAGGCCCGGGCTGAGGGTCTGGTTCAAGGTCATGAGGATCATGTCGAAATCGAACTGATCCAGGCGTTGTTTGTACTGGGCGCGGTCGACGGTGCGCAGCCGTGCATCGACGCCAATGTTGGCGAGGTTCTCGACGTAAGGCTGAAGGATGCGTTCCAGGTTCGGGTTGACCAGCAATATCTCGAGTCTGAGTGGCTGACCCTTGGCGTTCTCGATTCGTTGGCCATTGAGCTTCCAGCCGGCCTCGGCGAGCAGCGTCAGGGCCTTTCGCATGGTTTCCCGGGGGATGCCGCGCCCTTCGGTCTTCGGCAGGCTGAGCGGCTCGGTGAAGAGCTTGGCGGGCAATTGCTCGCGATAGGGCTTGAGCATCAGCCATTCGTGCCCGACCGGCAGACCGGAGGCTGAGAATTCACTGTTGGGGTAATAACTCAAGGCGCGCGCGTAAGCGCCGCTGAACAGCGTGCGGTTGGTCCACTCGAAATCGAACATCAGCCCCAGCGCTTCACGAACCTTGCTATCGGCGAAGGTCGGGCGGCGGCTGTTCATGAACAGGCCTTGGGTCTGGGTCGGGATCTGGTGCGGGATCTGCGCCTTGATCACGTCGCCCCGAGTGACGGCCGGAAAGTTATAACCGTTATCCCAGTTCTTGGCCTGATGCTCGATGTAGATGTCGAATTCGCCAGCCTTGAAGGCCTCGAAGGCCACATCGCTGTCGCGGTAGAACTCGACTTCCATGCGATCGAAGTTGTACTTGCCGCGATTGACCGCCAAGTCCTTGCCCCAGTAATCCTTGACCCGTTCGAAAACGATTTGCCGCCCAGGCGTGACCGAGGTGATGCGGTACGGGCCACTGCCCAATGGAGGCTCGAAGGTGGTGGCCTTGAAGTCGCGACCTTTCCAGTAATGCTGGGGCAGCACCGGCAACTCGCCCAGGCGCAGGATCTGCAACGGATTGCCGGCGCGCTTGAACACAAAACGAATGCGCTGCGGATTGAGGATGTCGACCCGCGACACTTCCTGAAGGCTGGTGCGGTATTGCGGATGACCTTCCTTGAGCAGCAAGCGGTAGGAAAACGCCACGTCATAGGCCGTAATGGGTGTTCCATCGTGGAACCGCGCCTCGGGGCGCAGGTTGAACACCACCCAGCTGCGGTCTTCGCTGTATTCCACTGATTGGGCAATCAGGCCGTAACTGGAGGTCGGTTCGTCGCCGGACGGCGCGTACTGGCCGGTGCCGACCATCAACGGTTCGTTGAGCTCGTTGATGCCGTACTGCAGGAAATTGGGAGTGGAGACCGGGCTCGAACCCTTGAACGTGTAGGGGTTGAGCGTATCGAAGGTGCCAAACGCCATCACCCGCAACGTACCGCCCTTGGGCGCTTGCGGGTTGACCCAGTCGAAGTGGGTAAATCTGGCCGGGTACTTGAGCGTGCCGAACTGCGCATAACCGTGGCTTTCGGTGATCGTCGCGCTTGCGGTGGAGCTCAAGGCCAGGCTGATCAGGAGCAGGAGGAGGGGACGCTTCAAGTCAGAGATCCGATCCAGGCGGCTTGGGCTTTGTGGGCCGTACAGTAACAGCTTGTATCGACAGGAAAAAGACAGGGGGTTAATGCGCTGTTAATGGTGGGTTCGATAGCCCTGCGGATCGCAGATCCCGTGGGAGCGGGCTTGCCTGAAAACCCGCGCTGCGGGCATAAAAAACCCCTGAAATCAGGGGCCCATTCTTAGCGTGGCGAAGCAACCGTCAGCATCTGTCCCGGCTTCAGCGCCTGGCCGACCCGAGGGTTCCAGCGCTTGAGGTGTTGCATTTCAACGTTGAAACGTTTGGCAACCATATACAGCGAATCGCCTTGCTGAACCTTGTATTGGGTCGGCGGTTTTGCCTTGGCGGCCTTGCTGCCGTTTTTGCTGTTTGCTGCCACCACCGTGTTGACACGACCACCGCTGCGCTTGGTGGTGTCCTGCATCACCAGGGTCTGACCCACCTTGAGGTCCTTGCCGCTCATTTTGTTCCAGCGCTGCAGGTCCTTGACGTCGACCTTGTTGGCCCTGGCGATGGCGACGAGGTTGTCGCCACGTTTCACCCGGTAGGCGCGTTTGAGGCTGGCGACTTCGGACTCGTCGGCGCCTTCGAAGACGGGCGTGAACGATTTTTTGCTGATCAGCTCTTCAGGACGCATGGTCGACAGGCTGGCGGTCAGCAACTGTGCCTTGGACGTCGGCACCAGCAAATGCTGGGGGCCGTCGATGGTCGTACGCTGCTTGAACGCCGGGTTGAGCTGAAACAGTTCGTCCTCGTCGATGTTGGCCACCGCGGCAACCTTGGACAGGTCCATGCGCTGATTGATTTCGACGACCTGGAAGTACGGTGCGTTGGCGATCGGGTTGAGATTCACGCCGTAGGCTTCGGGTGCCAGTACGACCTGCGACAGGGCCAGCAGCTTCGGCACATAGGCCTGGGTTTCGGCCGGCAGTGGCAGGTTCCAGTAATCGGTTGGCAAGCCGAGCTTTTCGTTGCGCTCGATGGCGCGGCTGACCGTGCCCTCACCGGCGTTGTAGGCGGCAAGCGCCAGCAACCAGTCACCGTTGAACATGTCGTGCAGGCGGGTCAGGTAATCCATGGCCGCGGTGGTCGAGGCGGTAATGTCGCGGCGGCCATCATAGAAACGGGTTTGACGCAGGTTGTAGTAACGCCCGGTGGACGGGATGAATTGCCAAAGACCCACCGCGTCGGCCCGGGAATAGGCCATCGGGTTGTAGGCGCTTTCAATCACGGGCAGCAGCGCCAGTTCCAGCGGCATGTTGCGTTCTTCAAGGCGTTCGATGATGTAGTGAATGTAGAGGCTGCCGCGTTCGCCGGCGTTTTCGAGGAAGGATGGATTACTGGCGAACCACAGGCGCTGTTGCTCGATACGCGGGTTGACGCCCAGGCCGTCCTGCAACTGGAAGCCTTGGCGCATGCGCTCCCAGACGTCCTGTGGTACTTGCGGTGTTGGTTTTTCGCTGAGCCAGATGGGTTTCTGCTTGGCTCGCGCGGCGATATTCGGTGTGTGTGTCGCATCGGTCTGCGGCACATGGCTGGAACAGCCCGCCAGAGTGGCGGACACAGCCACCGCTATGGCTTGAGCCAAGCGGGTCAATGCGTCTGAATTGATGGCTTTACGAATAGATGACGACATTGGCTGGAAGTAAGTTCCGGGCAAAAATGTCGGGCGATTCTAGAAAGCGTACCCCCTGCGGTCAACCATTCAGAATTTTTGTACCAATAGATAGCCTGCTTAGAACTTATCTTTCCACGCCCGCAAGGCAGCAAAAACCGCACTCGGAGCCCGGTTATCGGTTCCGTTCCGTTCGTCCACTTTTTCTTTAACGGATGTTTCGCCGGTACGCAAAAACGGATTTGTGAGCTTTTCCAATGCCAGAGTAGAGGGCAGGGTCATAATTCCGGCTTCACGTTGCGCGGTGACTTTTTCCAGACGTGCGGTGGTGTCCGGATTACCCGGTTCGACCGCTGCGGCGAATTTCAGATTGCTCAGGGTGTATTCGTGGGTGCAGTAGACCAGCGTATCCTCCGGCAGCGCGGCAAGGCGCGAGAGCGAAGCGTGCATCTGCTCAGGCGTGCCTTCGAACAGGCGCCCGCAACCGGCGGCAAACAGGGTGTCGCCGCAGAACAGCAGCCCATGATGGTAATAGGCAATATGCCCCAGCGTGTGGCCGGGCACGGCGAAGACGTCGAAGTCCATCCCGAGCACGCTGACGCGGTCGTTGTCCTTGAGCGCCACGTCCCGCGCCGGGATGGTTTCGCTGGCCGGGCCATAGACGGTCGCGTCTGTCGCTTTTTTCAGCTGCTCGACACCGCCGACATGATCATGATGGTGATGAGTGATCAGAATATCGCTCAATACCCATCCCGGGTGCGCCGCCAGCCAGGCTTGCACGGGTGCGGCATCGCCGGGATCGACCACCGCACAGCGCTGGGTGCGATGGTCTTGTAACAACCAGATGTAGTTGTCGGTGAAGGCGGGCAGGGCACTGATCTGTATCATCGTCGGATTCGCCAAGCGGAAAACAATGGCGCATCTTAGAACTTCCTGGCGCGTTGGAGAATGCAATGACCGATAAAGCGTTCGCTCAGGCCGATCCTGAGTGGCTGACATTGATCAGCGCGGCCCGTGAATGGCTGTCCGGCCCCATTGGGCAATTTCTGCTGGACGAAGAGCGGCGCATGCTCGAAGACGAGTTGGGGCGCTTCTTCGGCGGCTACCTGGTGCATTACGGCCCGTCGGCCCAGACGCCGCCGTCGGCACCTCAGGTGCAGCGCAATGTGCGGCTCGGCGCACCATTGCCGGGCGTCGAGATCGTCTGCGAAGAGCAGGCCTGGCCGTTGAGCGAGCATGCCGCTGACGTGGTGGTGTTGCAGCACGGGCTGGATTTCTGTCTGTCGCCCCACGGTTTGCTGCGTGAAGCGGCCAGCAGCGTGCGCCCCGGCGGGCACTTGCTGATCATCGGGATCAATCCCTGGAGCACGTGGGGCCTGCGCCATGTGTTCGCCCACGACGGTTTGCGCAAGGCTCGCTGCATCTCGCCGTCGCGGGTCGGTGACTGGTTGAACCTGCTGGGCTTCGCGCTGGAGAAACGCCGCTTCGGGTGCTATCGTCCGCCGCTTGCGTCACCCGCCTGGCAGGCTCGTCTGGCCGGCTGGGAGCGCAAGGCCGGTGACTGGCAACTGTCGGGGGGCGGCTTCTATTTATTGGTTGCACGCAAGATCGTGGTGGGGTTACGCCCGCTGCGTCAGGAACGGCGCGAACCGATGGGCAAGCTGATTCCGTTGCCAATGGCCAAGGTCAATCGCCGCCGCATAGACCCGTAATACACACTTTATTTTCCCGGCCGGACATGTTCCGGCCTCGGGCATCGTCGGTCACGGATCGGCGAGCCACCGCATTTTCTGGATAGATTGGCATGAGCGATAGCGTAGAACTCTTCACCGATGGCGCCTGCAAAGGCAACCCTGGACCTGGCGGCTGGGGCGCGTTGCTGGTGTGCAAGGGCGTGGAAAAGGAACTGTGGGGCGGCGAAGCCAACACCACCAACAACCGCATGGAGCTGATGGGCGCGATCCGCGGCCTGGAAGAACTCAAACGCTCCTGCGACGTCCTGCTGGTGACTGACTCACAATACGTGATGAAAGGCATCAACGAGTGGATGGACAACTGGAAGAAGCGCGGCTGGAAAACTGCCGCGAAAGAACCGGTTAAAAATGCCGACCTTTGGAAACTGCTGGATGAACAGGTCAACCGCCACAACGTCACCTGGAAATGGGTGCGCGGGCACATCGGCCATCACGGCAACGAACGTGCGGACCAATTGGCTAACCGTGGCGTGGATGAAGTGCGCGGTTACAAACAAGCCTGAAGTCGCCTACTGATCGTTCCCATGCTCCGCGTGGGAATGCCTCAAGGGACGCTCCGCGTTCCAATGGGACGCAGAGCGTCCCGGGCTGCATTCCCACGCAGAGCGTGGGAACGATCAGTGGGAGCGAGCCTGCCCGCGATTGGGTGCAACACGGTGTATCTGAAAGACCCCAGCGAGCGTGTTAACATCGCCGTTTTTGCACGAATGACCCGTTGAGAGCTGAGCACTGATGGCCACCAGATCCGTTGTACTCGATACCGAAACCACCGGCATGCCGGTGACCGACGGCCACCGGATTATCGAAATCGGTTGTGTCGAGTTGATCGGTCGGCGCCTGACCGGCCGGCATTTTCACGTTTACCTGCAACCGGATCGCGAGAGTGACGAAGGCGCCATCGGCGTCCACGGCATCACCAACGAATTCCTGGTGGGCAAGCCGCGCTTCAGTGAAGTGGCCGATGAGTTCTTCGAATTCATCAAGGGCGCACAGCTGATCATCCATAACGCGGCGTTCGACGTTGGCTTCATCAACAACGAATTCGCCTTGATGGGCCAGCACGATCGTGCGGACATCACGCAACACTGCTCGATCCTCGACACCCTGATGATGGCCCGGGAGCGTCACCCGGGACAGCGCAACAGCCTCGACGCGTTGTGCAAACGTTATGGCGTCGACAACTCCGGCCGTGAACTGCACGGCGCCTTGCTCGACTCCGAGATTCTCGCCGACGTTTACCTGACCATGACCGGCGGCCAGACCAGCCTGTCGCTGGCCGGTAATGCGTCCGATGGCAATGGCTCGGGTGAAGGTGCGGACAACTCCGCCACCGAAATCCGCCGTTTGCCCGCTGATCGCCAACCCACCCAGATTATCCGTGCCAGCGAAGATGATCTGGCCCGACACGTGGCGCGTCTGGAAGCGATTGCCAAGGCTGCCGGGGCTCCGTCGTTGTGGCAGCAACTGGCCGAGGCCAAGGCTCAGGCCTGAATGGCTGGCCACATGATGGTGCGCCGGTTGACCTGCTTCGGGGCATCGGCGCTCGCCACATGCGCTTGAACCCTCTACCCTGAGGATATTGGCAGGCCGTGGCCTGCAGCCTCAGGACACTGAGCCTCATGTATAAAGATTTGAAATTCCCGGTCCTGATCGTCCACCGCGACATCAAGGCCGACACCGTCGCCGGTGACCGCGTGCGGGGCATCGCCCGGGAACTGGAGCAGGAAGGCTTCAGCATCGTTTCGGCAGTGGATTACGCCGAAGGGCGGCTGGTCGCTTCGACCCATCACGGTCTCTCCTGCATGTTGATCGCCGCCGAAGACCCCAGCGCCCACTCGCATTTGTTACACAATATGGCGGAGCTCATCGGCCTCGCGCGGGTTCGTGCGCCGGACCTGCCGATCTTCGCCCTGGGTGAGCAGGTGACGCTGGAAAACGCTCCGGCCGACGCCATGGCCGAGCTCAATCAACTGCGCGGCATTCTTTACCTGTTCGAAGACACTGTGCCTTTTCTCGCCCGGCAAGTGGCCCGGGCCGCCCGCAAATACCTGGATGGGTTGCTGCCGCCCTTTTTCAAGGCGCTGGTGCAACACACGGCTGATTCCAATTATTCTTGGCACACGCCCGGGCATGGCGGCGGAGTGGCGTATCACAAGAGTCCGGTCGGGCAGGCGTTTCATCAGTTTTTCGGCGAGAACACCCTGCGTTCCGACCTGTCGGTTTCGGTGCCGGAATTGGGTTCGTTGCTCGATCACACCGGCCCGCTGGCTGAAGCCGAAGCGCGAGCCGCACGTAATTTCGGCGCTGATCACACCTTTTTTGTGATCAATGGCACCTCGACCGCCAACAAGATCGTCTGGCATTCGATGGTCGCTCGCGATGATCTGGTGCTGGTGGACCGCAACTGCCACAAGTCGGTGTTGCACTCGATCATCATGACCGGCGCGATCCCGCTGTACCTGTGCCCAGAACGCAATGAGCTGGGGATCATCGGCCCGATTCCGCTGAGCGAATTCAGCCGTGAATCGATCCAGGCGAAAATCGACGCCAGCCCGCTGACCAAGGGCCGGGCGCCCAAGGTCAAGCTTGCGGTGGTGACCAATTCGACCTACGACGGCCTCTGTTACAACGCCGAGCTGATCAAGCAGCAACTGGGCAACAGCGTCGAAGTCCTGCATTTCGACGAAGCCTGGTACGCCTACGCGGCGTTCCATGAATTTTTTGCCGGGCGTTACGGCATGGGCACATCCCGTACCGACGATGGCCCGCTGGTCTTCACCACTCATTCCACGCATAAATTGCTGGCGGCGTTCAGTCAGGCCTCGATGATTCACGTCCAGGATGGCGGGGCGCGGCAACTGGACCGCGACCGTTTCAATGAAGCGTTCATGATGCACATCTCCACGTCGCCGCAATACAGCATCATCGCGTCGCTGGACGTGGCGTCAGCGATGATGGAAGGCCCGGCCGGACGTTCGCTGCTGCAGGAAATGTTCGACGAAGCCCTGAGTTTTCGCCGGGCCCTGGCCAATCTGCGGCAACACATCGCGGCGGATGACTGGTGGTTTTCGATCTGGCAGCCGCCGTCGGTGGAAGGCATTGATCGCGTCGAGACCCAGGACTGGTTACTGCAACCCGACGCCGACTGGCATGGCTTTGGTGGTGTGACCGACGACTACGTCCTGCTTGATCCGATCAAAGTCACCCTGGTGATGCCAGGGCTGACTGCAGGCGGTGCGCTGAGTGAGCGCGGGATTCCGGCGGCGGTCGTCAGCAAGTTTCTCTGGGAGCGCGGGCTGGTGGTCGAGAAGACCGGGCTGTATTCATTTCTGGTGCTGTTTTCCATGGGCATCACCAAAGGTAAATGGAGCACGCTGCTCACCGAGTTACTGGAGTTCAAACGCAGTTATGACGCCAACGTCAGTCTGGCGACATGCCTGCCGTGCGTGGCGCAACAGAATGTCGCGCGTTATCAGGGCATGGGTTTGCGCGATTTGTGCGATCAATTGCACGCCTGTTATCGCAGCAATGCCACGGCCAAACACCTTAAACGCATGTACACGGTGTTGCCGGAAATCGCCATGAAGCCAGCTGACGCCTATGATCAATTGGTGCGGGGTGAAGTGGAGGCCGTGTCGATCGATGCGCTGGACGGACGGATCGCCGCGGTCATGCTGGTTCCGTATCCGCCTGGCATTCCGCTGATCATGCCGGGCGAGCGGTTCACCGAGTCGACCCGATCGATCATCGATTACCTGTCGTTTGCTCGCACGTTCGACAGCAGCTTCCCCGGGTTTGTCGTTGATGTGCATGGACTGCAACACGAAGACGAGGGCAATGGACGGCATTACACCGTCGATTGCATCAAGGAATGAGGACCTTTCCCAGCATGCAGCCGATCATGAATCCAAAATATCCAGGCCTGTCGGTGCGCGTCGCCGATGAGGGTTTTGCGCCTTATATCTGGGGCAGTGATTTCAGTTTTGAAGTCGCTTCCTATGGCGTCGCCGAAATCGGCAAGCCGGTGGAGCAGTGGCGAGTGACGCCAATCACCCCGTATCGAAAGTGCTACGGCATCGATCCCGAGGAGTTCAGCAGTTTTCGCGATGCCGCCGACAGTGCCGTGTTCATGGCCTATCTCGATGACGAACCCGTCGGGCATCTGGTGGTCAGCACCAACTGGAACGGCTTTGCCCACATCGACGAGTTGGCCGTGCATGCGCCAGCGCGGCGCCATGGTGTGGCCAAGGCGTTGCTGGATGTGGCGCAGTTCTGGAGTCGCAAGAAGAAACTGCCGGGCATCATGCTCGAAACCCAGAACAACAACCTGGGCGCCTGCCGGCTTTATGAGCGCTGTGGTTTTGTGATTGGCGGGATTGATCATCTGCGCTATCGCGGCATCGACCCCAATACCGCCGAGGTGGCGCTGTTCTGGTACCGCTTGTTCGATAATCCGTTGGAAAATCCGCTCAGCTCGAAAGCATCGCCGCGGCTTGTTCCGTGAGGATGTCCAGCAGCGCCTGAACGGCCGGAGTGGGCTCGGCGTTTTTCAGCGTCAGGGCATAGAGGCTGATCGGCACCGCGGGTGCCAGTGGGCAGGCGTCGAGCCCGGTCGATTTGGCGCCGAGGGCGGTAAACGGATCGACAATCGCCAGGCCTTCGCCGGCCTCGACCATGCTGCGCATCATTTGATGCGTCTGCACCCGTGTCTGAATGACGGGGGCGGGGCGCAAGGCGTGCAACTTGTTCTCCAGCGCCGGGCTCAGCGGATCGTGACCTTCCAGGCCGACCATCGACTGGCCGGCCAGGTCCTGCAGGGAAATGTACTTCTGTTTCGGTTGCAGCCAACCGTGGGGTGCCAATAGCTGGAGCTTGCCTTGGGCAATCACCTGGCAATGAATGTCGGCGTGATCAGGGTCGTGCAGGCTCAGCCCCAGATCGCTTTCACGCAGCAGCAGGCTGCGGACGATATCTCGGGTCGGTTGGCTCAGCAGGGTGCAAGGCGCATCGGGAAGGCGTCGGCGCAAGGCCGCAATGCTCTGTGGCAACAGTTGGTGCGCCAGGGGTGGGGTACAAATGATGCGCAGCGGATGCGCCTGATATTGCTTGAGGCTACTGGCCAGGCGTTGCACCGGCTCAAGCGCGTCATAGACGTGGGAAATTTCGACCTGGAGTTCCCGCGCCTCACGTGTAGCCTGCAAGCGTCCACGCACGCTGGAAAACAGCATGAAACCCAACTGATCCTCGGCATCGCGCAAAAGGCTTTCAACCTCGGCCACCGGCAACTGCAACCATTCGGCGGCAGTACCCAGGTGACCGGTCTGCAAGAGCGCGTGGATCACTTCGATATGACGTAAACGCATGCGTGAAGTCCATGTTCAGCAGGTGAGGGAGTCAGTGACTGAATCCTAACTCAAGTGCGCGCATATGACTTCTGCTCATAACGCGAAGTTATGAGGCGACGTTGGTTTCCGGCAGTTTGCCGACATGGGTGTCAGGCTCACGCACGATGGTCACGTCCGATTGCACCAACAGAAACTGGTTGTCATCGAGCTTTTTGACGCGGTCGCCAATAGCCAGTTTGTAGGTGGTGACAGGCGCAGAGCCAGTCAGGCCGTCTGCCGACGGGGTGGATTCCTGGAACTCATGCACGGAATAAACACGGCCTTCCGCGTCTCTTGCATGGAACTGACCGACGAGTACTGCTGCCATCTGCTTAGAACCTCTGGAGATAAATCACTCAATTTGCGGTTCTGTAGACCGTGGTTGGGCGAGGTAAGTTTTCCTACAGGAAAAAAATAGTCAGGGGCGGCGATTTCAGCAGCCCTCTGATGATTCGTCATCTATAACTACAAGTCTTTCCATCGAACAGTCGAGAATCTTCCATGAGCAACGTCTACACGATCGCCGTTATTGTCGGCAGCTTGAGAAAGGATTCGATCAACCGCAAGGTGGCGCTGGCGTTGGCCGACCTGGCGCCGGCCAATCTCAAGCTCAATATCATTGAAATTGGTGACCTGCCGCTCTACAACGAAGACATTGACGGAACTTCTCCGCCGGCAGCCTACAGCACTTTCCGCCAACAAGTGAGTTCATCCGACGCAGTGCTGTTCGTCACCCCTGAATACAACCGCTCGGTGCCGGCACCGTTGAAGAATGCAATCGATGTCGGATCGCGTCCATATGGCAAAAGTGCCTGGAGCGGCAAGCCCGGCGCGGTGATCAGTGCTTCACCGGGTGCAGTCGGCGGATTTGGTGCCAACCATCACCTGCGTCAGTCCATGGTGTTTCTGGATGTGCCGTGCATGCAGCAACCAGAGGCCTACTTGGGTGGCGCTGGCTCCGCGTTCGACGAGGCGGGCAAGGTGTCCGAATCGGTGAAGCCGTTCTTGCAGAACTTCATCAATGCTTACGGCAAGTGGGTCGAACAGTTTAAGAAAGTGTGACAAGCACCCATGGAAAGGAACCTGTTAGCCCGAGCCTGTAACGGTTGCGGTTCTCAGCATTCGCTTTACTGCATATTCGAAATTCCATATATTTCACGCCTCGTTGTCCAGAGGCGTGTTTACCCATGTCCAGTTCTCGCAGTCCCGTCGATATTTTCAAGGCCTTGGCCGATGACACCCGCAGTCGAATCGCGCTGTTGATCGCCCGTGAAGGTGAATTGTGCGTGTGTGAATTGACGGCCGGGCTGGATCTCAGTCAGCCAAAAATTTCCCGTCATCTGGCGCAACTGCGCAGCAATGGCCTGTTGGCGGACCGTCGACAGGGGCAGTGGGTTTTTTATCGCCTGCACCCGGAATTATCGCCGTGGGTCATCACTCTGTTACAGGACGCGCTGGCCGATCACGCCGAGTGGCTGGCCGCTGATGTCGCCCGTTTGCAGGCAATGGCCGATCGCCCGGTACGCTGCTGCTAATCCCTGATTTCTCTTTGAAGGCTGTTTTGCATGCTCATTGCGTCGCTGATTTTTCTGCTGACCATCACCTTGGTGATCTGGCAACCCAAAGGCCTCGGTGTAGGCTGGAGCGCGGTTTTTGGTGCGGTGCTGGCCCTGATTTTCGGCGTGGTTCACCTGAGCGACATCCCGATTGTTTGGCAGATCATCTGGAATGCCACCGGCACGTTTGTGGCGCTGATCATCATCAGTCTGTTATTGGATGAAGCGGGTTTCTTTGCCTGGGCGGCCTTGCATGTGGCGCGTTGGGGGCGGGGCAGCGGACGCAAGCTGTTTGCTTATATGGTGCTGCTCGGGGCGCTGGTGTCGGCGCTGTTCGCCAATGACGGCGCCGCACTGATCCTCACGCCGATCGTGATTTCCATGCTGCTGGCGTTGCGCTTTTCTCCGGCGGCTACGCTGGCGTTCGTGATGGGCGCCGGCTTCATTGCCGATACCGCGAGCCTGCCGCTGGTGGTGTCGAACCTGGTGAACATCGTTTCAGCGGACTTCTTTCACATCACCTTCAATCGTTATGCGGCGGTCATGATTCCGGTCAACGTCGTCAGTGTCGCCGCCACATTGGCGATGTTGATGTGGTTCTTCCGTCGTGACATTCCCAAGGATTACGACCCCGAACAACTGGAGCATCCCGCCACGGCGATCCACGACAAGGCAACGTTTTATGCCGGGTGGGCGGTGCTGGTGATTCTGCTGCTCGGCTGTTTTGCCCTTGAGCCGCTGGGTATTCCGATCAGTGCCATCTCCGCCGTGTGCGCCGCGTTGCTGCTGGCCATCGCCGCCCGTGGCCACAAGATTTCCACGCGCAAGGTCATGAAAGAAGCGCCGTGGCAGATCGTGATTTTCTCGCTGGGCATGTACCTGGTGGTGTATGGCCTGCGCAATGCCGGGCTCACCGGGTATCTGGCGGGGTGGCTGGACGGGTTTGCGCAGTACGGTGTTTGGGGCGCTGCCATGGGGACTGGCGTGCTGACCGCGCTTTTGTCGTCGATCATGAACAACTTGCCGACGGTGCTGATCGGTTTGCTGTCGATCGATGCGAGCCAGGCCACGGGCGTGGTGAAGGAAGCGATGATTTACGCCAACGTCATCGGCAGCGACCTGGGGCCGAAAATCACCCCGATTGGCAGCCTGGCGACGTTGTTGTGGTTGCACGTGCTGCAGCGCAAGAATATTCAGATTGGCTGGGGGTATTACTTCAAGGTCGGGATCGTGTTGACGTTGCCTGTTCTGTTGGTGACGTTGGCGGCGTTGGCGTTGCGGTTGTCCATCTAGACCGGCCGGTGAAGACGATACAAAAATCAGCCACCACCCGGCACATTCGGCCAAAGATCCGCCACCAGGAACAGCCGCTCGGCTTCCTCCCATTCTCCATCGGCATTTTCAGTCAGGCGCACCATCAATTGAGCTGGCGCCTGCGGTTCCAGATCGCTCAGCCAGGCATTCAACTGTTCAGCGTTCCAGGTCAGCTCCGCCGGATAATGCGCCGGCGCCAGCCAAGCGTGGCGGGGCAGGGGTTGCCAGCGACCGAATGGACGCTGCATGACAAATTGCGCCCAGTCCTTCTGATGCAGCCAGCTACCGCGCAAATGCTGCGGATGCGCGCCGGCAGGTGGTTCGGCTTGTCCAGGCCACGGATAGAGCAGGTAACCGCCCAGCCACAGATGCGCGCTGAACTGCTGGATATCCAGCGCCGCCAGTACTTCGCGGCTCTCTGGTCGAGCAGAAATCGGCAACTGATGCTGGGTCAGGTGCGCCAGTTTACGGTCCAGCCGGTCATGACAGCCTGGCCCGAGCCATTGCGCGGTGTCGTGTCCGTCGCCATTTTGCGGGCCCAGGTACAGCTTGATCGCCAGTTCCAGGTGATGCACGCCGTCGCGGTCGCGCAATAGCATGTCCAGTTCGCCAAGCGTGTGACCTTCGCGACGGATCGGCATGTTGGCCGCGATCAAGTCGATGCCTGGCGCGTGGCGCACGGCGTACTGCCACAAGCGCTCGTAATACAGGCCCAGTCGCCGCGTCCTGGCCTGCGCCAGCCAGTGCAGCAAGTCATAGCTGTCGTGGTCCAGTTGCCGCAGCCAGTGCTCCAGCCGGTCCGGCGCCTGCACCCAGTCACTGCCGGCCAGCGGATGCCGCTGTGGCCACGGCGTTTCGCCGAGCATCGGCGGCGCGAGGATGACCCAGGCCAGGTCGCGCACTTCAGGGTGGCGCAACCGATGGGGTAACTGGAGCAAATCGGGAAATAGGATCATCTTGCGAGCATAGCCTTAATCGGAGTACATCCTTGTGGCTGAAAGGATTTTGTCTATCCCGCGCTTTCGCCCATAATCGTGTTTTTCGCCGTCACAGACCTCAGGGGCCCCATGGAGCAATTTCGTAATATCGGCATCATCGGTCGCCTGGGCAGTTCGCAGGTGCTGGATACCGTCCGCCGACTGAAACGCTTTCTGCTCGATCGTCATCTGCACGTGATCCTCGAAGACACCATCGCCGAAGTCTTGCCCGGCCATGGCCTGCAAACCTCGTCGCGCAAGATGCTCGGCGAAGTCTGTGACATGGTGATTGTGGTCGGCGGCGACGGCAGCCTGCTCGGCGCCGCGCGTGCCTTGGCCCGACACAATATCCCGGTGCTTGGCATCAACCGGGGCAGCCTGGGTTTCCTGACCGATATCCGCCCCGATGAGCTGGAAGTCAAAGTCGCCGAAGTGCTCGACGGCCATTATCTGGTGGAAAACCGTTTCCTGCTGCAAGCCGAAGTCCGCCGCCATGCCGAGGCCATAGGCCAGGGCGATGCGCTGAACGACGTGGTGCTGCACCCCGGCAAATCCACGCGCATGATCGAGTTCGAGCTGTACATCGACGGCCAGTTCGTATGCAGCCAGAAGGCCGACGGCCTGATCGTCGCCACGCCTACCGGTTCGACCGCCTACGCGCTGTCGGCGGGCGGGCCGATCATGCACCCCAAGCTTGACGCTATTGTGATAGTGCCGATGTACCCCCATACCTTGTCAGGCAGGCCAATTGTGGTCGATGGCAACAGTGAGCTGAAAATCGTCGTGTCCAAAGATATGCAGATCTACCCGCAAGTCTCCTGTGACGGGCAGAACCATTTCACCTGCGCGCCGGGTGACACTATCACCATTAGCAAAAAGGCCCAGAAACTGCGGCTGATTCACCCGCTCGACCACAATTACTATGAAGTCTGCCGGACCAAGCTCGGCTGGGGCAGTCGGTTGGGTGGTGGAGGCGACTGATGCTCGATCCCGCGCGTAGCTACGACCTGATCGGTGACGTGCACGGTTGCGCTCTGACCCTTGAGCACTTGCTCGACCGGCTCGGTTATCACAAACAAGGTGGCGTCTGGCGACACCCGTCACGCATGGCGGTGTTCGTTGGCGACATCATCGACCGCGGTCCGCGAATTCGTGAGGCGCTGTACATCGTCCACGACATGGTCGAGGCCGGGCAGGCGCTGTGCATTATGGGCAACCATGAATTCAACGCGCTGGGCTGGGCCACCCCCGCACCTCCGGGCAGCGGCAAGCAGTTCGTGCGCGAACACACGCCACGTCATGCACGCTTGCTGGGCGAAACCTTGACTCAATTCGAACAGCATCCCGGCGACTGGCATGATTTCCAGCAATGGTTCTACGAACTGCCCCTGTTCGTCGACGCCGGACGCTTTCGCGTGGTGCACGCCTGCTGGGATTCGGGCTTGATCGAACCGTTGCGCGCGCTGTTTCCCAATGGTTGCATCGACGAACATTTCCTCCAGGCTTCGGCCGTGCCGGGCAGCTTCGCCTGCACCGTGTTCGATCGCTTGCTGCGCGGCACTGACATGCGCTTGCCTGACGGGTTGACCATGACCAGCGGCGATGGCCTGACGCGCTCGTTCTTTCGCACCAAGTTCTGGGAAGACGACCCGCAAACCTACGGAGATATTGTGTTCCAGCCTGATGCCTTGCCTGAGCCCGTGGCCCGAAAGCCACTGTCTTCAACGGAAAAAAACACTTTGTTGCGCTATGGCGTCGATGAACCGTTGCTGTTCGTCGGCCACTATTGGCGCAGCGGCAAACCGGCGCCGATCCGTCCGAACCTGGCCTGCCTGGACTACAGCGCGGTGCTTTACGGCAAACTGGTCGCTTATCGCCTGGATCAGGAAACCCGGCTCGATCCGCACAAATTCGTCTGGGTCGATGTCGAGCGGCCGGAGGTGCTGCAATGAGTGTGGTTGCCGTGCTGCGTCTGCCGTTGGCGGTGGATTTGAGCGGGTTCGTCAAACTGCTGCAGCGCATGCAAGTGCCGCATCGCGTCAGCGAAGAAGCGGGCGAGCAGGTGCTGTGGGTGCCGGCCAATATCAGCGAAGACGTGCGTTCCCTGTACGAACGCTTTCCGGAAGGTGACCCTGATCAGCAACTGGACATTCCGGTGGCGCACACCACCAGGCGGCCCGGTTTTGTGGAGCAATTGCGTCACGCCAGGGCGACCGGGTTGGTGCTGCTGTTGAGCCTGATTGTCGGCGCAGTGACGCTGCTGGGTGAAAACCTCGACACGATGCGCTGGCTGACCTTCCTCGATTTTCGCGTTGTCGGCGACTATATCCAGTTCGTGCCGCTGGCTGACGGCTTGGCGGCAGGGCAGTGGTGGCGTCTGGTGACGCCGATGCTGATCCACTTCGGCATCCTGCACCTGGCCATGAACGGCATGTGGTATTGGGAGCTGGGGCGGCGCATCGAGTCGCGCCAGGGCAGCATCAACCTGATCGGCCTGACCTTGCTGTTCAGCCTGGTCTCCAATTACGCCCAGTATTATTTCAGCGGTCCGACCCTGTTCGGTGGGTTGTCTGGCGTGCTGTATGGCTTGCTTGGGCATTGCTGGATCTTCCAGCTGTTGTCGCCGAACCCGGCTTATCGCCTGCCGCGCGGCGTGCTGGTGATGATGCTGGTGTGGCTGGTGCTGTGCATGTCCGGGCTGGTCTCGATGATCGGCTTCGGTGAAATTGCCAATGCCGCCCACGTCGGCGGGTTGCTCGTCGGATGCTTGACCGGTTTGTTGGGCGGTTTGTACAACCGCCGTAAACTGGCCGTCTGAAACCGTTATGTGAATTTAAGCGCGCGGAGCTCTTGATGTCCTCTTTTAACGAAATGATCCAAAACATCACCCCCGATATCTACCAGAGCCTGAAACTGGCGGTGGAAATCGGCAAATGGTCCGACGGTGGCAAGCTCACCGCCGAGCAGCGCGAACTGTCGTTGCAGGCGATGATCGCCTGGGAAATCCAGAACCTGCCCGAGGAAGAGCGTACCGGCTACATGGGGCCGCAGGAGTGCAGCTCGAAGTCGATCAGCGTGCCCAATATCCTGTTCAAATCGGATGCCGTCCATTGATTGAGATTGGCCGCGGTGCAATCAGCAAAATGTCGGCGCGCCTTGACGGGCCGGACGTGCAGTACGCGTTTCGTCTGGATGACGTCGAGGTCCCGGTCAATCCATTGATCGGCAGCACGGTGCGTCTGGAATACCTGGGGGCGATTTTTTGCTCCCATTGCGGACGCAAGACCAAAACCAGTTTCAGCCAGGGTTATTGCTACCCGTGCATGACCAAGCTGGCCCAGTGCGACCTCTGCATCATGAGCCCGGAGCGTTGCCACTACGACGCAGGCACTTGCCGTGAGCCGGAGTGGGGCGAGAAGTTCTGCATGACCGATCACATTGTGTATCTGTCCAATTCTTCCGGCGTGAAAGTCGGGATCACCCGCGCCACCCAGCTCCCGACCCGCTGGATCGACCAGGGCGCGCGTCAGGCGCTGCCGATCATGCGTGTGTCGACGCGCCAGCAGTCGGGCTTCGTCGAAGACCTGTTTCGCAGTCAGGTAGCGGACAAGACCAACTGGCGTGCATTGCTCAAGGGTGATGCGATTTCGGTGGACCTGGCTCAGGTTCGTGATCAATTGTTTGAAAGCTGTGCCGAAGGTTTGCAGGGTTTGCAGGAACGATTTGGCTTACAGGCAATCCAGACCATTGCCGACGTAGAAACCCTCGAAATCCGCTATCCGGTCGAGCAATACCCGGCCAAGATTGTCAGCTTCAACCTGGACAAGAATCCGATTGCCGAAGGCACGCTGTTGGGGATCAAGGGCCAATACCTGATTTTCGACACTGGCGTGATCAATATTCGTAAGTACACGGCTTATCAGCTCGCCGTGCATCAGTAAGGACTCCAGCATGCGCACCGAACAACCGAAGATGATTTACCTGAAGGACTATCAGGCGCCCGAGTACCTGATCGACGAGACGCACCTGACCTTCGAGTTGTTCGAGGACCATAGCCTGGTCCATGCGCAACTGGTGATGCGCCGCAATCCTGAACGTGGCCCGGGCTTGCCGCCGCTGGTCCTCGATGGCCAGCAACTGGAGCTGTTGACGGTCAACCTGGCTGACCGCGAACTTGGCATTGGCGACTATGAGCTGACCGAAAATCATCTGACGCTGCAGCCGTTGAGCGAACGCTTCACGGTCGATACCAGCGTGCGCATTCATCCGGAAACCAACACCGCGCTGGAGGGTTTGTACAAATCCAGCGGCATGTTCTGCACCCAGTGCGAGGCCGAAGGCTTCCGCAAGATCACCTATTACCTCGACCGCCCGGACGTGATGAGCAAGTTCACCACCACGGTGGTCGCCGAGCAGCACAGTTATCCGGTGCTGCTGTCCAACGGCAACCCGATTGCCAGTGGTCCTGGCGAAGACGGCCGCCACTGGGCGACCTGGGAAGACCCTTTCATGAAGCCGGCGTACCTGTTTGCGCTGGTGGCCGGTGATTTGTGGTGTGTTGAAGACACTTTCACCACCATGACCGAGCGCTCCGTGGCGCTGCGCATCTATGTCGAGCCGGAAAACATCGACAAGTGCCAGCACGCGATGAACAGCCTGAAGAAGTCGATGCGTTGGGATGAAGAGGTTTACGGTCGCGAGTACGACCTGGACATCTTCATGATCGTCGCGGTCAACGACTTCAACATGGGTGCGATGGAGAACAAGGGCCTCAACATCTTCAACTCCAGCGCGGTGCTGGCCCGCGCCGAAACCGCGACCGACGCTGCGCACCAGCGTGTCGAGGCGATCGTCGCTCACGAATACTTCCACAACTGGTCGGGCAACCGCGTGACCTGCCGCGACTGGTTCCAGTTGTCGTTGAAGGAAGGCTTCACCGTTTTCCGCGATTCCGGTTTCTCCGCCGACATGAACTCGGCGACCGTGAAACGCATCCAGGACGTGGCGTACCTGCGCACTCATCAGTTCGCCGAGGACGCGGGTCCCATGGCTCACGCCGTGCGCCCGGACAGCTTCATCGAGATTTCCAACTTCTACACCCTGACCGTGTACGAAAAGGGTTCGGAAGTCGTGGGCATGATCCACACCTTGCTCGGCGCCGAAGGGTTCCGCAAAGGCAGCGACCTGTATTTCGATCGCCATGACGGCCAGGCCGTGACGTGCGATGACTTTATCAAGGCCATGGAAGACGCCAACGGTGTCGACCTGACCCAATTCAAGCGCTGGTACAGCCAGGCCGGCACACCGCGCCTGGCGGTCAGCGAGTCTTACGATGCCGCGGCGAAAACCTACAGCCTGACCTTCCGCCAGAGCTGCCCGGCAACCCCGGACAAGGTCGAGAAGTTACCTTTCGTGATTCCGGTGGAACTGGGCCTGCTGGACGCCAAAGGCGCGGCGATTGCCTTGCGTCTTTCCGGTGAAGACCGTGCTCAAGGCACATCACGGGTCATTTCGGTGACTGAAGCCGAACAGACGTTCACCTTCGTCGACATCGCTGAACAGCCGCTGCCTTCGCTGCTGCGCGGGTTCTCAGCACCGGTGAAACTGAGCTTCCCGTATAACCGCGATCAGCTGATGTTCCTGATGCAGCATGACAGCGATGGTTTCAACCGCTGGGATGCCGGTCAGCAACTGTCGGTCCAGGTGTTGCAGGAGTTGATCGCTCAGCATCAGAAGGGCGAGACACTGGTGCTGGATCAGCGCCTGATTTCAGCTCTGCGCACTGTGCTGTCCGACGAGACGCTGGATCAGGCGATGGTGGCGGAAATGCTCTCGCTGCCGGGCGAGGCATACTTGACTGAAATCAGCGAAGTGGCGGATGTTGATGCCATCCATATCGCTCGTGAGTTTGCTCGCAAGCAATTGGCTGAGGGTTTGTTCGAGGCGTTGTGGTTGCGTTATCAGGCTAATCGCGATCTGTCGAAGAAAACCCCGTATGTGGCTGAGGCCGAGCATTTCGCTCGTCGTGCGTTGCAGAATATTGCGCTGTCGTACTTGATGCTTAGCGGTAAGCCGGAAGTCCTTGCGGCGACGCTGGAGCAGTTCGAGACCAGCGATAACATGACCGAGCGCCTGACCGCGTTGGCGGTGTTGGTGAATTCGCCGTTCGAAGACGAGAAGGCCAAGGCGTTGGCGAGTTTTGCCGAGCACTTCAAGGACAATCCGCTGGTTATGGATCAGTGGTTCAGTGTTCAGGCGGGCAGCACGTTGCCGGGTGGTCTGGAGCGGGTTCGGCAGTTGATGCAGCATCCGGCGTTCAATATCAAGAACCCCAACAAGGTGCGGGCGCTGGTGGGTGCGTTTGCGGGGCAGAATCTGATCAATTTCCATGCGGCGGATGGTTCGGGGTATCGGTTCCTGGCTGATCTGGTGATTGAGTTGAACGGGTTTAATCCGCAGATTGCTTCGCGGCAGTTGGCGCCGCTGACTCGCTGGCGCAAATATGATGATGCGCGTCAGGCGTTGATGAAGGGTGAGCTGGAGCGGATTCGTGCTTCTGGGCAGCTTTCCAGTGATGTGTTTGAGGTGGTCAGTAAAAGTTTGGCTTGAGGTTGGTTTGGGTTCCCACAGGTGTTCACTCGAACCCTGTG
Source organism: Pseudomonas sp. IT-P294 (assembly GCF_949767865.1). Lineage (NCBI taxonomy): Bacteria > Pseudomonadati > Pseudomonadota > Gammaproteobacteria > Pseudomonadales > Pseudomonadaceae > Pseudomonas > Pseudomonas sp. IT-P294. Next base: position 242,032 of record NZ_CATKQW010000011.1, read on the forward strand.
GGAGCGAGCTTGCTCGCGATGGCGGCCTGATAGCTGACCATGTTGTTTTTGGGTGTACATATCCATTTCTGCGGTAACGGCGGCTGGCGGTTTCGCCCTTACGGCGACTCACTTTTTTTACAAACGCCTAAAAAAAGTAAGCAAAAAAACGCTTGCTCCTACGTTCGGCCCACTCGCTGGGGCTCGGGGTTCCTTCGCTCCGGGATCCATCCGGGGGGCATCGCCTCCGGTTTGCTTCGCTGCACCTCCTCTCGATGTGTTCGACTTCGTCGAACGGTCGCTGCGCTCCCACCCCGGATGAATCCCTCCACTCAGCCTTCCGATGTCGCCCGTGGATCAAGATCAAGAGCTGCAGCCGAGCTAACGCTCATCCTGTTGAGTGGTGAAGAGCGGGCGGTATGCCCCGATTTACTGTGGGAGCTAGCCTGCTAGCGATGGCGGCCTGACAGCCGACCAAACTCCCGCAGATGCACACCGAACCTTGTGGGAGCTGGCCTGCCAGCGATGGCGCCCAACCAGCCGACCAATCTCCTGCAGATGTGCACCGACCCCTGTGGGAGCTGGCTTGTCGGGCCTCCGCATCGCAGCGATGGCGGCCTGACAGCCGACCAAACTCCCGCAGATGCACACCGAACCTTGTGGGAGCTAGCCTGCCAGCGATGGCGCCCAATCAGCCGACCAATCTCCTGCAGATGTGCACCGACCCCTGTGGGAGCTGGCTTGTCGGGCCGCCGCATCTCAGCGATGGCGGCCTGGCAGCCGACAAATATCTTTCTGAGGTGCACTATCCAACTGTGGAAGCTGGCTTGTCAGGCCGGTGCATGGCTGTAAAAGGCGACCAGCGATGTGGCTGTGGACGTGGCTTTTGATCTTGATCTTGATCTTGATCTGCTTTTGATCTTTCGCCCCTTCGGCAGGCCGAGCGTAGGTGTCCATCAGGGGGTTAGGCGCGTAGCGCCGTGCGGCGAAGCCGCACACATCGAGAGGAGGTCGTCGCGAAGCAGACCGGAGGCGATGCCCCCTGATGGACACCGTAGCGAGGGTACGCGGAGCCTCAGCGAGGCGCCGTACGCCGGGGCGAAGCCTTTTGCTTACTTTTCGGCGTCTGGAAAAGTGAGTCGCTGTAAGAGCGAAACCATAATCAGCCGTTACCGCAGCAACGGATATGCACTTGCTATCAAATATCACACCTGCGAATGCTCCATCATTCACTGGCTCCCCATACCCCCCAGGTTAACAAAACATAACGTGGCGTCGATTGTCAGACCTTTCCAAACCCCGATAGGATAAGCCAGCTTCCGAAGGGGCTCTAGATTGCGCATTTCAGGACTATGCTCCAGAACAGGCAATCGCAATACGCACCCCTTACGGCGCCCTGAAAGGTTAAACGACCTAACAATAATAATGGGGGAAGGTCTATGAGTGAGCCTGTCATGGGTGTGGGTATCTGCCGCCCGCCGGCAATACGCAAATTCGCGTTGCTGGCTACAGCGCTCTCGCTGTTGGGCTGCGCCATGTTGTCGGGACCCGCGCTGGCCACTGCCGCGCCGGCGTCCGATGTGGTCTATTCCGTTGAATCCGCCAAAGCCAGCAAAAGCCTGATGCTCGACGTTGCCCACGCCGGCAAACGCCTGGTGGCAGTCGGGGATCGCGGGCACATTCTGTACTCCGATGACCAGGGCACAACCTGGACCCAGGCCAAGGTGCCGACCCGGCAACTGCTGACCTCGGTGTATTTCGTCGATGACAAACACGGTTGGGCCGTCGGCCATGACGCACAGATCCTCGCCAGCGAGGACGGCGGCGTCACATGGACCAAGCAATTCGAAGATCTGAAACGCGAATCGCCGTTGCTCGACGTCTGGTTCAAGGACGTCAACAGCGGCTTTGCCGTGGGCGCGTACGGTAATTTGATGACCACCACCGATGGCGGCAAAAACTGGGAAGACGCCAGCGACCGCCTGGACAACGAAGACCAGTACCACCTCAACGCCATCGCCGCGGTCAAGGATGCCGGGCTGTTCATCGTCGGCGAGCAGGGCAGCATGTTCCGCTCCGCCGATTGGGGCCAGACCTGGGAGAAGCTTGAAGGTCCTTACCAGGGTTCGCTGTTCGGCGTGATCGGCACCGCCCAGCCCAACACACTGTTGGCCTACGGACTGCGCGGCAACCTGTTTCGCTCCACCGATTTCGGCACCACCTGGGAGCCGGTCGAGCTCAAGGCGGCTCGCGGTGCGCTGGAGTTTGGTCTGTCGGGCGCCACGTTGCTCGACGACGGTTCCATCGTAATCGTCGGCAACGGCGGTTCGGTGATTCGCAGCAACGACAACGGCGAAACCTTCAGCGTGTTCAACCGGCCGGATCGCATTTCCGTGTCGGCAGTGACGGCGGCAGGCAACGGTAATCTGATTCTGGCAGGACAGGGCGGCGTTCGCGCTACTTCGCCAACCGGCTCAGAGCTGGGCAAATAATAAGAAGGGCGGAGCTATGACATCCATGACAACCCATCAACAGGACAAGGCGACGTTTCTTGAGCGCCTGATCTTCAATAACCGCCCGGCAGTGATCGTCATCTGCCTGCTGGTCAGCATTTTCCTGTTCTGGCAGGCAACGCTGATCCGGCCGTCCACCAGTTTCGAAAAAATGATCCCCCTCGAGCATCCCTTCATCCAGAAGATGATGGAGCACCGCAACGACCTGGCGAACCTGGGCAACACGGTGCGGATTTCCGTGGAGGCCACTGACGGCGACATCTTCTCCAAGGAATACATGGAGACCCTGCGCCAGATCAACGACGAAGTGTTCTACATTTCCGGCGTCGACCGTTCCGGCCTCAAGTCATTGTGGAGCCCGAGCGTACGCTGGACCGAAGTGACGGAGGAGGGTTTTGCCGGCGGTGAAGTGATCCCGCAGAGCTATAACGGCTCCCAGCAAAGCCTCGACCTGTTGCGCAACAACGTGCTCAAGTCCGGTCAGGTCGGGCGTCTGGTGGCCAACGACTTCAAGTCGAGCATCGTCGATATTCCGCTGCTGGAGTCCTACCCGGACCCGCAGGACCAGGGCAAGTTGCTGGCGCTGGACTACCGCAAGTTCTCCCACGAACTTGAAGACAAGATCCGCAACAAGTTCGAAGTCCAGAACCCTAACGTGAAGATCCACATCGTCGGTTTCGCCAAGAAAGTCGGCGACCTGATCGATGGCCTGGTCATGGTGGTGATGTTCTTCGGCGTCGCCTTCATCATCACCTTGATCCTGCTGTACTGGTTCACCAACTGCATGCGCAGCACCGTGGCGGTATTGAGTACGACGCTGGTGGCGGTGGTCTGGCAGTTGGGGCTGATGCACTTTTTTGGTTTCGGGCTCGATCCTTACTCGATGCTGGTGCCGTTCCTGATTTTCGCCATCGGTATTTCCCACGGCGTGCAGAAGATCAACGGCATCGCCTTGCAGTCCAGTGACGCGGACAACGCGTTGACCGCTGCACGCCGCACGTTCCGCCAGCTGTTCCTGCCGGGGATGATCGCGATCCTCGCCGATGCCGTGGGCTTTATCACGCTGCTGATCATCGACATCGGTGTGATCCGTGAGCTGGCGATCGGGGCCTCCATTGGTGTGGCGGTTATCGTGTTCACCAACCTGATTCTGCTGCCGGTGGCGATTTCCTACGTTGGTATCAGCAAACGTGCCGTCGCGCGCAGCAAGAAAGACGCCCACCGCGAACACCCGTTCTGGCGCCTGCTGGCGAACTTTGCCAGCCCGAAGGTAGCGCCGGTGTCGATCGTCCTGGCCTTGCTGGCCTTTGGCGGTGGCCTCTGGTACAGCCAGAACCTGAAAATCGGCGACCTCGATCAAGGCGCGCCGGAGCTGCGTCCGGATTCGCGCTACAACAAGGACAACAACTTCATCATCAGCAATTACTCCACCAGTTCCGACGTGCTGGTGGTGATGGTCAAGACCAAGGCCGAAGGTTGCTCGCGTTATGAAGCCATGGCGCCAATTGACGAACTGATGTGGAAGATGCAGAACACCGAGGGCGTGCAGTCGGCGATCTCGCTGGTGACCGTGTCCAAGCAGATGATCAAGGGCATGAACGAAGGCAACCTGAAATGGGAAACCCTGTCGCGCAACCCGGACGTGCTGAACAATTCCATCGCTCGTGCTGACGGCCTGTACAACAACAGTTGCTCCCTGGCGCCGGTGCTGGTGTTCCTCAACGATCACAAGGCTGCCACCCTGGATCGCGCGGTGCATGCCGTGCAGGACTTCGCCAAGGAGAACAACAAGGAAGGCCTGGAATTCATCCTCGCGGCCGGTAACGCCGGTATCGAGGCGGCCACCAATGAGGTGATCAAGGAATCCGAGCTGACCATCCTGATCCTCGTCTACATCTGCGTCGCGACCATGTGCATGATTACCTTCCGTTCCTGGGCGGCGACTTTGTGCATCGTGTTGCCGCTGGTCCTGACCTCGGTCCTGGGCAACGCCCTGATGGCGTTCATGGGCATCGGCGTGAAAGTCGCGACGCTGCCGGTGGTGGCGCTGGGCGTGGGGATTGGCGTGGACTACGGCATCTACATCTACAGCCGTCTGGAAAGCTTCCTGCGGGCTGGCCTGCCGTTGCAAGAGGCGTACTACCAGACGCTGAAGTCCACCGGTAAAGCCGTGCTGTTCACCGGCCTGTGCCTGGCGATTGGCGTGTGCACCTGGATTTTCTCGGCCATCAAGTTCCAGGCCGACATGGGCCTGATGCTGACCTTCATGCTGCTCTGGAATATGTTTGGCGCACTTTGGCTGTTGCCAGCGCTGGCACGGTTCCTGATCAAACCGGAGAAACTGGCTGGACAGAAGGGCAACTCGCTGTTCGCTCATTGATCTCTGGCTGAAACAGAAAAGCCGCAACCTGAGGTTGCGGCTTTTTTATGCCTCAATTTCACACCAAACCCCTGTAGGAGTGAGCCTGCTCGCGATGAAGGAGTGTCATTCAACATAGATGTTGAATGTTAGACCGCTATCGCGAGCAAGCTCGCTCCCACAGGGTCAGTGTGGGTTCGCGGGATCGGTGCCCAGCACCACATTCAGCGCACTGCGCGCATCATCGAGCTGCACCAGCGTCGCATGCCGTGCGCCCAGCGCATCACGGTTCTCGATCGCGGTCAGAATCGCCTTGTGCCGTGGCAACGCCAGTTCATGCAAGTTCGGCCGCTGGTTGGAATGCTTCAACGCTTCGGCAATCGCCACCGACAACATGTTGCACAGGTTGGCCAACAGGTCGTTGTGGGTCGCATCGGCGATGCGGCTGTGGAAATCCAGGTCCGGTTGCAACAGCGCTTCAGGCGTCGGCGCCGCTTCCATGCGTTGGTAGGCTTCACCGATGGAGGCGATGTCGGCGTCGGTCGCGAATTGCGCGGCGAGGGCGGCCGCGGCCGGTTCGATGATGCTGCGCACACTGGTCAGCAAATCGAAGAATTCATTCTGCGGACTGCTTTGCATCAGCCAGTGCAGCACGTCCGGGTCGAGCATGTGCCATTCCTTGCGCTGCTTGACCACGGTGCCGACCCGCGGACGGGAATACACCAGACCCTTGGCGACCAACACACGGGTGGCTTCGCGCAGTACCGGGCGACTGACCGCGTACTCCTCACACAGCAGGGCTTCGGCGGGCAGTTTGTCGTCCGGTTTGAAGCGCCCGGAGACGATCTGCATGCCCAATTCCTGGACGATGCGCGAGTGCATGCTTTTGCGGTCGGAGGGTTTGCGGTAATCCATGGGGAACGGCGCGATCCTGTGCGATGGAGGTGCCGCGCATGATAGCAGGCGCGGCACGCACGGTCGCCAGAGCAAGCGCAGTCTTGAACGGAACGTAGAGCCAATGTGGGAGCGGGCTTGCCCGCGATGGGGCCATCACTTTCGACGGTTATGGCGACTGATCCACCGCTATCGCGGGCAAGCCCGCTCCCACAGGGCAGGGGGAGGTTAGTGCGAGTGTCGCGGGACCTCGGAGCCGCGGCAGCCGACCAGGAAGTCGAAATCGCAACCCTGATCCGCTTGCAGCACATGGTCGATGTACAGCTGGCGATAACCGCCCACGATCAATTGCTGTGGCGGTTGCAGGTCGGCCATGCGTGCGGCCAGTTCCGCGTCCGAAATGTCCAGGTGCAGGCGTCCGTTGGCGCAATCGAGCTCGATCCAGTCACCTTCCTTCACTGTCGCCAAAGGTCCGCCGGCCGCCGCTTCCGGTGCCACATGCAACACCACCGTGCCATAAGCGGTGCCGCTCATGCGCGCATCGGAAATGCGCACCATGTCCGTTATGCCTTGGGCCAGCAATTTCGCCGGCAAGCCCATGTTGCCGACTTCGGCCATGCCTGGATAACCCTTCGGTCCGCAGTTCTTCATCACCAGAATCGAGTTCGCGTCCACGTCCAGTTCCGGATCGTTGATGCGCGCCTTGTACATGTCGAAGTTCTCGAACACCACCGCACGGCCGCGATGTTGCATCAGCTCGGCACTGGCGGCGGACGGTTTGAGCACCGCACCGAGTGGCGCCAGGTTGCCGCGCAACACACAGATCCCGCCGTCAGCACGAATCGGGTTGTCGAGGGTGCGGATCACTTCGTCCTCGCCGTAAATCGGCGCGTCCTTGGTGTTCTCGCCCAGCGTCTTGCCGTTGACGGTCAAGGCGTTCGGGTTCGGGATCAGGTTGGCTTCACCGAGGCGGCGCAGCACGGCTGGCAGGCCACCGGCGTAGTAGAACTCTTCCATCAGGAAGCGCCCGGACGGTTGCAGGTCGACGATGGTCGGCATGCCGCGACCGATGCGGGTCCAGTCGTCCAGATCCAGTTCAACGCCAATGCGTCCGGCAATTGCCTTCAGGTGAATCACGGCGTTGGTCGAACCACCGATGGCGGCGTTGACGCGGATCGCGTTTTCGAAGGCTTCCTTGGTGAGGATTTTCGACAGTCGCAAGTCCTCGCGCACCATTTCTACAGCGCGCATGCCGGACATGTGCGCCAACACATAACGGCGCGCATCCACGGCTGGAATCGCCGCGTTATGGGGCAGGGAAGTGCCCAGTGCTTCGGCCATGCAAGCCATGGTCGACGCGGTGCCCATGGTGTTGCAGGTGCCCGCCGAACGGGACATGCCGCCCTCGGCTGCAAGGAAATCGTCAATGGTGATGGTGCCGGCTTTCACTTGCTCGCTGAGCTGCCAGACCACGGTGCCGGAGCCAATGTCCTTGCCTTTGTGCTTGCCGTTGAGCATCGGTCCACCGGTCACGACGATGGCCGGCACGTCGCAACTGGCCGCGCCCATCAGCAGCGCCGGGGTGGTTTTGTCGCAACCGGTCAGCAACACCACGCCGTCAATCGGGTTGCCGCGAATCGCTTCTTCCACGTCCATGCTCGCCAGGTTGCGCGTCAACATGGCGGTGGGACGCAGGTTCGATTCACCGTTGGAGAACACCGGGAATTCCACAGGAAAACCACCGGCCTCGATCACCCCGCGTTTGACGTGCTCCGCGATCTGGCGGAAGTGCGCGTTGCAGGGGGTCAGTTCCGACCATGTATTGCAGATGCCGATGATTGGCTTGCCGTGGAACTGGTGATCGGCGATGCCCTGATTCTTCATCCAGCTGCGGTACATGAAGCCGTTCTTGTCGGCAGTGCCAAACCATTGGGCGGAACGCAGGGTGGGTTTCTTATCAGACATGATCGATTCTCTTATTGTATGACTATATTGTTCGAGCTAAGGCGTAACATAAGCTCAAATTCGGCCATTTGGAAGTGTTGTTGGGCAATTAGTATTACTATATAGTCGTTTTCAACGGAGGGATGGCCCTGGCAGTTTTGGCGAGAGGTGTCCCCTGAGGTTCTATAACAACAACAATCGGAGACCGATCTCATGAGCCAGGAACTGCGGCTTATTCGTCGCATCACGTTGAAACTGATTCCCTTCCTGATCCTGCTGTACCTGATCGCCTACGTGGATCGCTCTGCGGTCGGCTTCGCCAAGCTGCACATGGGCGCGGACATCGGCATCGGTGATGCGGCCTACGGCCTCGGTGCCGGGCTGTTCTTCATTGGCTATTTCCTGCTGGAAATCCCCAGCAACCTGATGCTCGAACGCTTCGGTGCCCGCCGTTGGTTTGCACGGATCATGGTCACCTGGGGCGCGATCACCATCGGCATGGCCTTCGTCCAGGGACCGCACAGCTTCTATGTGATGCGCTTTCTGCTCGGTGCCGCCGAAGCCGGGTTCTTCCCGGGCGTTCTGTACTACATCACCCAATGGTTCCCGATTCGCCATCGCGGCAAGATCCTCGGGCTGTTCATCCTGTCCCAACCCATCGCTATGATGATCACCGGCCCCGTGTCCGGCGGCCTGCTTGGCATGGACGGCACCCTTGGCCTGCACGGCTGGCAGTGGCTGTTCATCGTCATCGGCACGCCGGCGATTCTGCTGACCTGGCCGGTGCTGCGTTACCTGCCGGATGGCCCGCAACAGGTGAAATGGATGGATCAGGCCGAGAAGGACTGGCTGACCGGCGAACTGAAAAAAGACCTTGAGACCTACGGCCAGACTCGTCACGGCAATCCGCTGCACGCCCTGAAAGACAAACGCGTGTTGTTGCTGGCGCTGTTTTATCTGCCGGTGACGTTGAGCATTTATGGCTTGGGCTTGTGGCTGCCGACGCTGATCAAACAATTCGGCGGGACTGACCTGGTGACCGGGTTCGTGTCTTCGGTGCCGTACATCTTCGGGATCATTGGCTTGCTGATCATTCCGCGCAGTTCCGACCGTCTGAATGACCGCTACGGTCATTTGGCGGTGCTTTACGTGTTGGGCGCCATCGGCCTGTTCCTCAGTGCCTGGCTGACGTTGCCGGTGCTGCAACTGGCTGCGTTGTGCCTGGTGGCGTTCGCGCTGTTTTCCTGCACAGCGGTGTTCTGGACCTTGCCGGGTCGCTTCTTTGCTGGCGCCAGTGCAGCGGCCGGGATCGCGCTGATCAATTCGGTGGGCAACCTCGGCGGCTATATCGGTCCGTTCGTGATTGGTGCGCTGAAGGAATACACCGGCAACCTGGCGTCGGGGCTGTATTTCCTGTCGGGGGTGATGGTGTTCGGGCTGGTGTTGACCGGTGTGGTTTATCGCCTGCTGGAGCGCAAGCATGTGCTGCCGTCGGACCAGTTCGCAGCGAGTGCACGCGGCGCGAGCCGTACCCAACCTGAGGCCTGACCCCAATCAACTGTGGGAGCGAGCCTGCTCGCGATGACGGACAGACACTCAACGTTGATGTTGGATGGTATGGCCTCATCGCGAGCAGGCTCGCTCCCACAGGGAACAGTGAAGTTTTGAATAACTGGAGAAAATTCATGCGTTTAGTTCAGTTCGAATTGAGTAACGGCGAGCGCCGGGTCGGCGTCGTCGAAGAGGGCCAGGTGCGCGAAGTGCAGGCTGCGCGCACGGTGCGCGACCTGGCGCTGGCGGCGATCGAAGCGGGCGTGAATCTTGAACAACAGGTGAAAACCCTGGGCCTGGGCATCAGCCATGACTATGCACAACTGCTGGCCAACCTGCAGATCCTGCCGCCACTGGATCACCCGGACCCGGCGCACATGCTGGTCAGCGGCACCGGCCTGACCCATTTGGGCAGTGCCTCGGCGCGGGACAAGATGCATCAGCAGGCCGGCGACGAAGCCGCGATGACCGACACCATGCGCATCTTCAAATGGGGCGTGGAGGGCGGTAAACCGGCGGCCGGTCAGGCCGGTGTGCAACCGGAGTGGTTCTACAAGGGCGACGGCAGCATCGTCGTGCGTCCGGGAAAACCTTTTCCGCTGCCGCCCTTTGCCGAAGACGCCGGTGAGGAACCAGAACTCAGCGGTCTGTATGTCATCGGCCACGACGGCAAACCGTATCGCCTCGGTTTTGCGGTGGGCAACGAATTTTCCGACCATGTGATGGAGCGCAAGAACTACCTTTACCTGGCGCACTCCAAATTGCGCAGTTGCAGCTACGGCCCGGAACTTCGCATCGGCGATCTGCCGCAACATCTGGCCGGCACCAGCCGCATCCTGCGCGACGGTGAAGTGCTCTGGCAGAACGAGTTTCTCAGCGGTGAGGCCAACATGTGCCACAGCCTGGAAAACCTCGAGTATCACCATTTCAAGTACAGCCAGTTTCTGCGTCCGGGGGACGTACACATCCATTTCTTCGGCACTGCGACCCTGTCCTTTGCCGACGGCATTCGCACCCGGCCGGGTGACGTGTTCGAGATCAGTCAGGCCGAGTTCGGCGCGCCATTGATCAACGGGATTGCACCGGTTGAAGCGGCGTTCGAGCCCGGCACCATCGGCACCCTTTAAGGAGACAGGCATGACCCAGATTCTTGGTCACAACTACATTGGCGGCCAGCGCAGCGCAGCCGGCTCGCTCAAGCTGCAGAGCCTTGATGCCAGCACGGGCGAAGCGTTGCCGCACGATTTTTTCCAGGCCACACCTGAAGAAGTCGATGCCGCCGCCAAGGCTGCCGCCGCCGCGTATCCGGCTTATCGCAGCCTGAGCGCCGAACGTCGTGCGCAATTTCTCGATGCCGTGGCCGATGAGCTCGACGCCTTGGGTGATGAGTTTGTCGCGCTGGTCTGCCGTGAAACCGCGCTGCCCGCCGGACGTATTCAAGGCGAGCGTGGTCGCACCAGCGGCCAGATGCGCTTGTTCGCCAAAGTGCTGCGCCGTGGCGATTTTTACGGTGCGCGCATCGATCAGGCATTGCCCGACCGCCAGCCGCTGCCGCGTCCGGACCTGCGCCAATACCGCATTGCCCTGGGACCGGTCGCCGTGTTTGGCGCCAGTAACTTCCCCTTGGCCTTTTCCACGGCGGGCGGCGACACCGCTTCGGCATTGGCCGCCGGTTGCCCGGTGGTGTTCAAGGCCCACAGCGGTCATATGGCCACCGCTGAACGAGTTGCTGACGCGATCATCCGCGCCGCGGAAAAAACCGGCATGCCGGCTGGCGTGTTCAACATGATCTACGGCGGCGGTGTTGGCGAAGCGCTGGTCAAGCACCCGGCGATTCAAGCGGTCGGCTTTACCGGTTCGCTCAAGGGCGGTCGGGCACTGTGCGACATGGCCGCTGCGCGTCCACAACCGATTCCGGTGTTCGCCGAAATGTCGAGCATCAACCCGGTAATCGTCTTGCCACAGGCCCTTGCAACTCGAGCTGAAACCGTCGCCCGCGACCTGACGGCCTCCGTCGTTCAAGGTTGTGGCCAGTTCTGCACCAATCCCGGTTTGGTGATTGGTATTGCCTCGCCGCAGTTCAGTGCGTTCGTGCAGCAGGTCGCGGGGCTGATCAACGATCAACCCGCGCAAACCATGCTCAACGCCGGGACCTTGAGCAGCTACGGCAAAGGCCTGCAAAAACTCCTCGCTCATCCCGGCATCGAGCATCTGGCCGGTACTGCGCAACAAGGCAATCAGGCCCAGCCGCAGCTGTTCAAGGCGGATGTGAGCTTGTTGATCAACGGCGATGAGGTCTTGCAGGAAGAAGTCTTCGGCCCGACCACTGTGTTCGTCGAAGTCGCCGATCAAGCGCAACTCAGTGCTGCGTTGAACGGCCTGCATGGGCAGCTGACGGCAACAATCATTGGCGAACCTTCTGACTTCGAGCAGTTTGGCGAGCTGACGGCATTGCTTGAGCAAAAGGTCGGACGGATCTTGCTCAATGGTTATCCGACCGGGGTGGAAGTCTGCGATTCGATGGTTCACGGCGGGCCGTATCCGGCGACTTCCGATGCGCGCGGCACCTCAGTGGGCACGTTGGCGATTGACCGTTTCTTGCGACCGGTGTGCTTCCAGAACTATCCGGACAGTCTGCTGCCGGAGGCGTTGAAGAACGCTAATCCACTGCGAATCCAGCGCCTGGTGGACGGCAAGCCATCGCGCGATGCGCTCTAACAGCCGAGCACACAACCCCCTGTGGGAGCGGGCTTGCTCGCGAAAGCGGAGTGTCAGTCGACACATGTATTGCCTGATACACCGCTTTCGCGAGCAAGCCCGCTCCCACATTTGTTCCGGTCGTGGCCAGGTTTTGTGCCAGGCACAGGGCCGCCCTCACATTGAGCTATCATTGCGTCTTTCCCATTCAAAGATTGACTGCCATGACTGCCGTAACCGACACCTTGCTCGCCACCCTCGAACATTGCGATATGGTGGAAATCGACGGGCTTCACGCCTTCGAATTTTCCCTCGATGAAGACGACAATCTGCACATCGAATGCTTGGACGGTCGTGTGTCCAAGCACTGGGAGTTCACTCCGGCCGAAGTCGAAGCCGCGACCTTCGATCCAGACTTGCAAAGCTGGCTGATCACCGGCAGTTCCGGCGAACACCGATTGGTGTGCATGACCGCAATTCGCGGTGATGACGACGAGGAAGACGAGGAAGACGAGCATGAGGATGCGTAATCTCTGGCCGCTGTTGATGGCCGGCAGCATTGGCGCAATGGGCGCCCAGGCGGCATTGGCCGAAGACGATCAATTGCTGGTCGGCTCCTACACGGCGGGGCAGAGTCAGGGCATCTATCGCCTCAAATTCGACAGTGCCACCGGGCAGATCGACGCCAAGCCACTGCAAGTGGTCAAGAGCGAAAATCCGTCCTGGCTGACCGTGTCCAAGGATCAGCGTCATCTGTTCGTGGTCAACGAAAACGGCCCGGGACAGAAAGACCCGGTCGGGCGCGTCAGCAGTTATGCGATCGATCCCAAGACCCATGCGTTAAGCCTGATCAATCAGGTTCAAAGCCTGGGCAATGAGCCGACCCATTCAAGCCTCAGCGTTGATGGCAGTCATTTGTTCGTCAGCAACTATTCGGTGGTTGAGGACCCGGGTGGCACGCTGGCGGTGTTGCCGGTGGGCGCCGATGGCACGCTCAAACCCGTGGTGCAGATGAGCAGTCATTCCGCGAGTCGGGTCAATCCCGAGCGGCAGATGTCGGCGCACGTGCATTCGACCGTCTCGTCGCCGGATGGCCATTACGTGTTTTCCAATGACCTGGGGGCAGACAAGATCTTTGTCTATCGCTTCGACCCCAAGGCCAACCCACAGCTGCCGTTGACGCCTGCCACGCCGGCGTCCGTGCAATTGCCGGCCGGCAGTGGGCCGCGTCATTTGCTGTTCAGCGCGGATGGCAAGCATGCCTGGCTGACCATGGAGATGAGTGCTCAGGTGGCCGTGTTCGACTACCGGGATGGCAAGCTTGAACAAACGCAAATGGTCGACCTCGCCGCCGGCCAGCCGACATCGGACAAGGCTGCGGCGGCACTTCACGCCTCAGCCGATGGCAAGTTCCTGTACGTCAGCAACCGTGGCACCGCCAATCAGTTGCTGGTGTTCGCCATCGATCTTGCGACCGGCCATCTCAAAGAGCTGCAGCGTCGTTCGGTTGAAGGTGACCACCCACGGGAGTTCAGTCTTGATCCCAGCGGCAAGTTCCTGCTGATTGCCAACCAGAAGAGCAACCAGATCGTCGTCATCGAACGCGATGCCAAGACCGGTCTGCTGGGTAAAACCGTACAAAAGCTGCCGATGGATGCGCCAAGCGACCTCAAGTTCCTGGTGCGTCAATAGGCCGCAGGCCCCGATTGATGGGGCCTGTGTCCTTGTATCAACGACGCTGATATTTGGTAATGCTACAAAGCATTTCAAGGCATCGTTCCTCGGAGGTTAAGTTTGCTTCACGGCCCCACCGGGCATGCAAGCCAACTGACTCCGAGGAATACCGACATGAACTTCAATCTCTTCTCCATCATCGCTGCTTCCGCCATCTCTGCCACCGTTGCTCTGCCAGCCAGCGCCAACGTTGAAATCAACGACAAAAAAACCCACACCCAGAGCTACACCCAGAAATACCTGCAACAAAGCGCCAACTTCTACGCGGCACTGGATCACAAGACCCAAGCCTGAAATTCCAACCCTGCACCTTTTATGCAGGAGCGAAGTCACTTGCGCCGATCGAACTGAATGCTTCGAAAGACGATGAGTGATGTCGCTCCTGCATAACGCGTTTACGACAGCATCACATAGCCATCAATGCATCGCTTGATATCACATAGCCGTGCGTTTAGATTTGACGTTGTTTTTTTGACTCATACTCTAGTAACAAGGATCGGCAGCATGGCGATGCGTCTGGCAGTGGTTCTTCTGTTTCTCTATTCCACCCCCATTCTTTCAGCTGCCCAGCCCGTTCCAGACGAGCCGGATGCGGCCCGTGAGCGCTTGATGAGTTTTATTGAAGACTGAAATAGACTGGCTTAATGATCAACGAAGCTGATGGTGACTATGGATAACGCTGAGTGGTTATCACAGCTTTTTTGATCGATTCTGTGGGCTCTGAAACATGCCCACGGAGAACACCATGGCCAGCTCAATTATCACTTCTGCCAAATACGGCGCCTACCTGGCCATAGGTCTCTATGTGACCATGGTGCTGGTGGTCAGCCTTTCGGCACAATCGCAACACACCTTCGAAGCGCCGATTCAGGTTGCTTATCCCGCTATCCAGTTTGAACACCGCGCTCAAAACGTGATGAACGATCAGGCAGAACTGGCGGGAGTGGCAGGCGCATGAAAGGGGGCAAACTCTGGGTCATTGCCTTCCTGGCATTCATGACCAATGGCGCTTCGCTGTTGGGCATCGGGCAAGGTTCGGCAGGTTCCGTGGCCCGCTCGATCGAAGCCAACCACAACCTGGCGCGTGACATTGAAACGGCCAAAGCCTTTGGGCTGCAGGCCGGAAATCCACCGCTGAAACGCCAGGACGATTTCTTCGGGCCGTTTCAGGTCGATTGCTCGGTGTTGCAAATGTGTGATGTGTTCGCGTGAGTCGGGGTTATTTCTGCATCACGCCGGTGAACAACGCCGATTCCAGAAACCGCTGCAACCAGGCCTGTAACCGCACGTAAGGCGTCTGTGCAAACCACTCGCGATCGACATGGGCGAATTGCCGTATGAACGGCATCAGGGCCACATCCGCCAGCGTCGGATGCTCGGCCAGCAAGTAATCACACCCATCCAGTAACTCATCCAGCTTGCGCAAAAACACCTCGCCCTCAGCCCGATAAACCGCCATTGGCTGGTCAGGATAACGCTCGGCGTATTTGTAGCGATTGAGGTGCACCTTGAACGCCTGATCGTTCTCTTCGATCAGTGCGGCAATCAGCGCTTGCCCGGCAGGATCTTCCTTGAGCAACCAGTCTTGCGGATCGTTCTGCGCCAAGGCCCAGCGCATGATCGCCAGGCTTTCGTCGATGACCTGGCCGTCGACACTCAACACCGGCACCGTGCCCTTGGGCGATAGCGCGAGCATCTCGGCCGGTTTGGCCTTGAGGCTGACCTCGATAATGTCCACCGCCACACCCGAGTAGCGCAGGGCCATGCGCGCACGCATGGCATATGGGCAGCGGCGGAACGAATACAGCGTATTCATTTCACCTCCAGGGTACTCAGGCCATTGCCTTGGCGCTGGACTTGAATCTGCACCGGAATCCGCTCATGCATTTCCTGCACGTGGGAAATCACCGCGACCTTGCGGCCCTGCGCCTGCAAGCCGTCGAGGGCGTCCATGGCCAGTTGCAGGGATTCCGGATCGAGGCTGCCGAAACCTTCGTCGATGAACAGCGACTCGATTTTCAGCGTGCTGGAGGCCATCGATGCCAAACCGAGCGCCAGGGCCAGCGACACCAGGAACGTCTCGCCACCCGACAACGAATGCACCGAACGCAGTTCGTCGCCCATCTCTGTGTCCATCACCAGCAATCCGAGCATGCTGCCGCCGCGTTTCAGGCGATAGCGCCGCACCAGTTGGCGCAACTGCACGTTGGCGTGATGCACCAGCAAGTCGAGGTTGTAGGCCTGGGCAATCTTGCGGAAGGTGTCGCCAGTGGCCGAGCCGATCAACGCATTCAAACGCGCCCAGCGCTGGTACTCGGCGTAGGCGTCGGCGATCTGCTGCGCCAACGCCTGATTGGCGTTCTGCCGACGCTGATCCTCGGCCTGTTCCGCACGCAGTTCGGCGCAGCGGTGTTCGCTGGCGGCGAACAGGTTTTGCAACTCGGTCAGTGCCGTCGCCAATTGCTCGGCGTCGAGATTGCCGTTGTGCTGCGCTTGATGATTGAGCAGGCGCTGATCGCGTTCCTGCACGCGCACGCTGGCTTGTTCGATGGCCTTTTCGCTGTGCTGCAATTGCTGGCGCAGGTCGCTGACCTGCTGGTCGTCGACGCTCAGCAGCGTTTCCAGACCGCCGTCGTCGAGTTCCGGGTGCAAGGCTCGCCAGTCGGCGATCTTCGCGCTCAGCTCGTGGTCTTCGGTCTCCAGGGCCAGCAGGCGCTCTTGCTTGGCTTTGAGCTCGGCGGCCAGTTCGACCAGGCGCGTGCGCACGGTTTGCAGTTCCTGATTGGCCGTGACTTCGGCGTTACGCGCCTGATCAACGGCTTGATCGAGTTGCTGCTGCCAAAGTTCGGCGCTGCTGTGTTCGCCGAGCAGTTGCGCCAGTTGCTGTTGGCACGTGTGGTGTTGCTCGGCGAGGACGCTGAACTGTTGTTGCGCCGCGTCCAGTGCCTGGGCACGGGCCAGTTGGCGGTCCTGTTCCTTTTCCAGCGTCTGCTGACGTTTTTGCTGTTCGCCGAGTTCATCGCGTTGCTGTTCGAGTTGCTCCAGACGTTGGGCGATCTGCCGGTCGAGCTGCATGAACGTAGCGGCCGGTTCGTGACGCAAGGCCTCCAGGGTTTCGGCCGGGAGCAGGGTGCTGAAGGCGCTGAGCTCTTCATCCAGGCGCTGGCGATCACTGCTCAGCTCGCGTTGCTGATTGCTCAGGTGTTGACTCGCTTGCTGGCTCGCCGCTTCGGCGCTGCGCAGTTGTTGCGCAAGGCGGGCAGCGTCTTGCTGCAGGGTGAGCAGGGCGGTTTGGCGCTGTTCGTCCTGGGCGATGCTCTGATTCAACTGGCTGTTTTGCTGGTGCAGCCAGGCATCACGTTTGATCGCGTCCTGCGCCAGCAACTGCGCCGATAGTGGATGCGCTTCCAGGCTCGGCGCCAGGCCTTGTTGCTGGGTGGCGAGTTGGTCTTGCTGCTGCAACAGCTCTTTCTGTTGCGCGATCAGGCCGCCGACTTCGGCGCGCAGGTCGGTGAGTTTTTCTTTCAGCAGATCAACTGCTTTTTGCGCGTTGGCCTGCTCGCTTTCATCATGGCGCCCGAGGCTTTGCAGCAAGGCTTCGGGTTGATGATAAGGGTGCTCAGGGCTGCCGCAGACCGGGCATGGCTGATCATCCTGCAACTGTTCGCGCAGTTCTTCTACGCTGGCGCTGCGGGCCAGGCGCTGGCGTTCCAGCAGTTCGCGAGTGACGCTCAAGGTCTGTTCGGCGACGACCAGTTCATTCTTGGTCTTCACGCCGTCCTGAGTCAGGCGATCACGTTCCTGCTGAGCCGTGAGCTGGCGCTGCTGAAGTTCTGCGCCGCGCTTGTCGATCTCCTGCTGACTGGCCCACAGTCGCGTCAGCTCTTCGAACGCTCGTAATTGTTTGCGGTTGTCCTGCAACAGGTTGCCCAGCAACTGGATCTGTTCGGCCACTGCCTCGGGCTCGGCGCCGGCCTCTTTGTAGAGCACTTCCAGATGCTGTTTTTGCGCGGCCAGTTCTTCGCTGGCGCGGGCGGCACTTTGCTCAAGGGCGGCCAGCTCGGCCTGGCCCTTGTTCAAGCGATTGCCGATCAACATCAGCTGTTGCAGGCGATCACGGTAGGCGTTCCACGCATCGCTCAAGGGCGCCAGATGCGCGCTTTGCTCAAGCTCCCCGGCGATCCGCTGCAGACGCGCGGCCACTTGCTGTTGCTGCTCCTGCAAGCCTTGAATCGTGGTTTGCCCCTGAGTGCAGGCCAGTTCCGCTTGCTGCTTGAGGTCGGCGCTGACACTGACATCCTTGACCAGACGGGCGAGGGCGCTTTGTGCTTCAAACGCCTGACGCAGCAACGGCGCGCTGGATGTGTGTTGGCGTTGGGCGTCGATCAGCGCTGCCTGCGCAGCGCTCAGGCTCTGTTCGAGTTGCGCCTGACGTGCGTTCAGCTCGGTCTGCTGCTGAGTGTGCTGCTGAATCTGCGCCGCCAGCGGTGTGAGCTGAGCCGTGAGCTCGGTCTTGCGGGCGAACTGATGCCGTTGCGGGGCCAGTTGTTCCAGTCGCGTCAGCTTCAAGCGTTCGCCAGCGAGGCTTTCCCACTGTTGCCGGGCACTGGTCAACTGCTCGTTGGCGCTCTGTTGCTCATCCTGCAACTGACGCAGGTCCTTGAGCCAGGTGTGCTGCAATTCAAGCTGCTTGAGCTGCGCCTGTTGGGTTTTGAGTTGCTGCTGCGCTTTGTTGAAACGCTCATCAAGCTCGGCTCGGGCTTCGGGTGCCAGCGGCGTCACGCCTGTGGCTTGATCCTGCAACAGCTTGTGGGCTTCGCGGGCTTCCTTGGCTTTGTCGAAGGCGCGCCGGCCGAGGCGGGTATAGAGCGCGGTGTCGGTGAGCTTTTCCAGCAGTTCGCTACGCTCGTTGTCGTTGGCCTTGAGGAAGGCACTGAACTCGCTCTGGGCCAGCAGCACGGCACGGGTGAACTGTTCGAAGTTGAGGCCCAGCACGGCTTCGAGCTGGGTCTTGAATTCGACTTTCTGGCTGGCCAGCAACTGATCCTGATCGATGTCGCGCAGGCTCTGACGGCTGGCTTGCAGCTTGCCGCCGGCCTTTTCCCGAGCGCGATTGGCTTCCCAGCGCGCGCGGTAACGACGGCCGTCGATCCCGACAAAATCCACTTCGGCATAGCCTTCACCGGTGCCACGACGCAGCAAGGTGCGTGGGTCGCCGGTGCTGATTTCGCCGTCGGCGTCCGGCGCTTTGGCAGACACCTGGGCATTGCTCAAGCGTGGCACGGCGCCGAACAGCGCCAGGCATAAGGCGTCGAGCAGCGTACTTTTGCCCGCGCCGGTCGGCCCGGTGATCGCGAACAGGCCGGCGCTGGCCAGCGGTTCAGCGGTGAAGTCGATTTCAAAAGGCCCGGCCAGCGAGGCCAGGTTTTTCAGGCGGATCGCGAGGATCTTCATGGTTGTTCGCTCTCCGTCTGCACGTCTTGCAACAGCTCGGCAAAGTCTTTCAGCGTTTGCTCATCAACCTCGCTGCCGTAGTTGTCCTGCCAGGCGCGGCTGAACAATTCCTGAGGCGTCAGTTGATCCAGTTCGATCAACGCGGTGCCGTCATCGACGCCTTCGCGGCTGCCGTTTCCGGCGTATTCGGCGGCGATGCGCACCAGGCGCACGGCTTTGCCTTGCAGGGCGCTTTCCACTTGATGGCGCAAGTCGGGTTGCGGTTCGTCCAGACGCACGCGCACTTCCAGCCACGGTTGGCGCTGGATATCGGCGAGCAAATCGATGTTCGGCAGGTCGGCCAGTTGCAGCAGGATTTCCGCCAGCGGCGCCGGGCCGATGCGTTGCAGGTTCACGGCGCGGGGGATCAGCTTCGGTTCGACGCTGACCAGGGTTTCGCCATCGAGCTTCACGTCGAGAATCTGATGCTGATAACCGATTTCCGAGAACGACAGCGGAATCGGTGAGCCGCTGTAGCGAATGCGCTCTTCACCGTTCACTTTCTGCGGCTTGTGCAAATGCCCAAGGGCGACGTAGCTGATGCTCGGGCCGAACAGGCTGGCGGGCAGGGCTTCGGCGTTGCCGATGATCAGGCTGCGCTCCGAATCTTCCGACACAGAACCGCCCGCCATGTGCGCATGGCTGATAGCAATCAGCGCCTGACCCGGCTTGCGTTTGGCGTTGGCGGCTTCGATCAGCCATTCATGAACCTGACCGATACCGCGCAAATAGTTGTCGCCCAACTGCGCACCCGTCACTTCAGCGGGGCGCAGGAATGGCAGCGCCAGGCACCAGCCGGCAATCTCGCCGCTGGCATCCGGCAACGGCAGCAACAGCCGTTCGGCATCCAGCTGGCCGTCATCCAGCCACAACACCCGGCCGAGCGCGTGAGTGCGCAAACGGCGCATCAACGGTGCTGGCAGTTCGATCCGCGAGCCGGAGTCGTGGTTGCCGGCGATGATCACAATGGTCAGCAGAGGCTGCTGCTCGTGGGCGCTGACGATGAATTCGTAGAGGCGTTCCTGGGCTTTGACCGGCGGATTGACCGTGTCAAAGATATCGCCGGCGATCAACAGCACGTCGGGCTGGTCCAGCTTCAGCTGGCGCAACAGCCACTCAAGGAAACAACCGTGCTCGAAATCGCGGTCCTGGCCGTGCAGGTTCTGCCCAAGGTGCCAGTCGGAGGTGTGAAACAGACGCAAGGCGAACTCCGTAGGAAATAAGGTAATGGCCGCGAGGAAAATGATGGCGGCGAAAAGGGAGAGAGTTTAATGGCAAAAGACCGGAGATGCGGAAAGCTTTGAAGGATTGTCTATTGATTGTCTGAAGTTTCAGTATGGTGGACAGCAGTCCGAAGTGACGTGACGGATGCTGTTGTGCAAGACCAAGGAGATTTGAATATTCAAGGAGATGTCATGATCCAAAGATTACTTCAACTTGACCAAGTGTCGTTCAACCTGCCCGACGGGCGCGTTCTGTTCGATCACTTGAATCACACCTTCAACTCCAGGGCCACCGGCATCGTCGGTGCCAATGGCTGTGGCAAGTCCTTGCTTGGCCGGCTCCTGACGGGTGAACAACGCCCCACCAGCGGCATCGTCCGGCGCGAAGGTCAGGTATACGCTGTGGCGCAGCTGTTGGAGCCCGAGCGCTATCCCACCGTTGCCGCGCTGGCTGGGGTCGACTCGATTCTGGCGGCGCTGGATCGTATTGCACAAGGCAGCATCGACGATGACGACCATGCGTTGGCGGTCGATCAATGGGATTGCGCCACGCGCCTTGAGGCGGAGCTGGAGAAGATCGGTCTGGGGCATTTGAAAGCGGACTCGCGTACCGACACCTTAAGTGGGGGGGAGCGGCAGCGTGTGGCGCTGCTGGGGGCTTGGCTGTCTCGGGCCGACTGGCTCATTCTGGATGAACCCAGCAACCACCTGGATATTGATCAGCAGCACAAGCTCACGCAGCAGATCAATCGTTGGTCCAACGGTCTGGTTTTGATCAGTCACGACCGGGGGCTTTTGGAACACATGAGCGAAATTGTCGAGCTCTCGCCGTTGGGGCTGGCGGCCTATGGCGGCAACTACAGTCAGTATGTGGCGGCGCGCGAACAGGAACAGCAGTCCTTCCAGTCGGCATTGCAAGGGGAGCGGGCACAGGCCAAGCGCGAACAACGTGAAATGGTCGTGCAGATGGAACGTCAGCAACGGCGCAATGCACGTGGCGACCGCCAGGCCCGCGACGGCAGTCAAACCAGGCTGATCACCAATGCTCAAAAAGAGCGCAGCGAAAACAGTCAGGGGAAATTGCGCCTCAATCAGCAGGTGGCCCGGGAGCAGCAGCAACATCGTATTGCCGAGGCCCGGGCGCGATGTGCGCCGGATATTCAGCGGATGATGTTGTCCCCCGAAAGCGTAGTGCCCAATGGCAAGCTGCTTGTGCAACTCAATGACGTGATTCTCCCGTTCGGTTACGCGGCGTCGGTCAATCTGACGCTGGCCGGGCCTATGCGCATGGCCATTTTAGGCGCCAACGGCAGTGGCAAGTCGACACTGTTGCGAGTCATCGCTGGTCAACTGCCGGTGGACGAAGGTGCACTCATACGCAGTTGCCATATTGGCTGGTTGGATCAACACGCGGGGTTGCAGCACCCCGAACGCACGGCGGTGCAATGGCTCTACGAGAGTAATCCGGAGTTGCCTGAAGCCGAGGCACGAACCCGGTTGGCGCAGATGGGTATTGATGCGGATCGGGCGACGCTCAAAACCTGTCAGTTGAGTGGGGGCGAGCGTTTGAAGATAGCCTTGGCGGCGCAGTTGTACGCCCAGCGGCCGCCACAGTTACTGTTGCTGGACGAGCCGGATAACCATTTGGACTTGCCCAGCAAAATAGCGCTGGAGCAGATGCTCAATCAGTACCAGGGGGCATTGATCGTCGTCTCTCACGACAGCGCTTTTTTACAGGCGATTCATCTGGATGCCGAGTTCTTTCTCAACAGTTAGAAAGCATTATTTCGGATACAACGGCGGCAACCCACTGTCACCCACCGGATCATGAACCCGTTCGGCAATCGGGATTGCCTTGATCGCCCGCCACAAGTCTTCGCCTTGCCAATACTGGCCGGTCTCGCTGTAGAGCGCGCCGTTCAGGCCGTCCAGTGCATCGGACAGTGGCACGAAGCGGGCGGCCATGTCGGCCAGGGTTTCCGGTTGTTGCCGGGCCCAGGCGTCGAGGGCCTGGCGGGTGGCGTGTGAGTCGTTGGCCTGACAGGCGCGTTTGAGTTCATCGAGCACCGTGCGTGGGCTCGGGCCGGCCTGCGCGGCGCGCGAAATTGCCGGTTGCCAGCGCGCCCGCCACCAGAGGCCGAAGCCCAGCAGGGTGGTGCAGGCGAGGATCAGTGTGGCGAGTTTCCAGCGCCAAAGGGTTTCGCTGTCGGCCGTGGACGTGAGTGGGGCGCCGCTGGCCGGGGTGTCGACCACGAGGCTTGGGTTGTTCGCCACTTGCAGGGTTCGGGCGGGCAGGCTGCTGTGTTCCAGGTGGTCTTCGAAGGTGTTCCACCAGACTACTTCCACCGATGGCAGCTCGATGGCGCCACTGCGGCCAGGCACCAGGGCCTCGCGTTCTTCACGGTGGCCGACCAAGCCGCGTTCGGTGCTTTGGTTGCTCAACACCGGTTGATCCGGGTAGCGGCGCAGGCCGTTGACGTCCGTGGCGGGCAACGGCGGCAATTGCGAACTGGCCAGGCCTTCGGCCTTCAAGGTCAGGCTGCGGGTTAGCGAGTCACCGACCTGCGTGTGGTCCGGTTCCGGGTTCCAGCTTTCGCTCAGTTCCAGGCTGCGCGCCGGTAGCCACGGTATGTCGGCCGGGTAGGTAATGGGTTTGGCCTTTACTGTCAGCAGAATCGGCGCAGAGCTGACGCGCATCAACTTTCCGGTTTTTGCCCCTTGGGCCGCAGGGTCCTGGGGGGGCTGGGTGTCCACCAGCGTGGCACTGAACATCTGCGCCGGGATGGTCAATTCACCGCTTTGTTGCGGATAAATCGCATAGCGCATTTCGATCACGCCATGGCGCAGACCGTTGATGGTTTTTTCGTAGGTGCGTGTCTCACCCAGCTGTTCAATGCGCGCGTCTGGAATCTGCAGCGGGGTCAGGCTGCTGTCGTCGTACAGCGAGACCGAATGGTAGATGCGCAACGTCAGGATGGCCTGGGCCTGTACGTACACACTGGTCTGATCGAGGCTGGCGTCGATGAACACCGGAGCCAGTTTGTTGGTGGTGTCCTGGGTTTCACTTTCGACCACTTGCACGGTGATCGGTTGGCTATTGGCCTCGCCCAACTGCAACGAAGGAATCGTCACGCTGCCGTTCTCCTTGGGCAGCAAGGTGATGATCCAGCGCGTGGTGGCGCGGTTATCGCCGTTGAGCGTTGTCAGTTGGTTGACCTGACGGGTGCCGCGCACCTCGAACTGCGGTTCCAGCGGCGCCAGATCAGGCTTGCCGAACTGCGTCACGTCGTTGGATTCCAGGGTCAGTTCGACTGTTTCGCCGGAGTTCAGGCGACTGCGGTCGACACTGGCGACCAGTTCCGCCGCCTGGGCCTGAACGGCACAGAGCAACAGCGCGAGGATGAAAAGGGTGAAGCGGGTCATCGAATTTTTCCCTGATCCTGATGTTGTTGCTGTTCGTACCAGAATTTGCGCCTGAGCAGTTCACCCGGGTCATCGGGGATTTTACGTAGCCATTGCTCAAGCGCCTGACGCTGTTCGCCATCGATGTTGTCGTTGGCCGGCCGCAGCGGTGGCGTGGTGGTTTGTTCATCCCCCAGTTCACTGCCCGGGACTTCATTGGTGCCCGGTTTTGGCGGTGTGGCAGGCGACTGATTAGCCTCCAATGCAGCCTGCTGGGCGTCGGATTGCGGTTCACCACTGTCCGATGGCTGGGTGGCGGCGCCCGGCGGTGGCTCTTGCGCGGCGGTGTCGGTTTGCTCGCCTGCGTTTTTGTCCGGCTCGACCGGCGGCGGGGTGTTTTTCTGCTTGAGCAGACTTTCCACCAAAGCCTTGTTGGTCTGTGCCGGGCGCAAATCCGGCTGGCGCTCCAACGCTTGATCGTAAGCATCCAGCGCTGCTTCCAAGTCGCCGTTTCGGGCCAGGGCGTTGCCACGATTGTAGTGGGCGTGGGCGTCATTGCCTTCGGCGAACCGCTGGGCGGCACCGGCATAGTCGCCGGCTTCATAGAGCGCCACGCCTTGCCACTGCGGATCTTCAAAATGCTGCGCGGCCTTCGCCGGATGGCCTTGCTTGAGCAGGTGCAAACCGCGTTGATCGGGACGCAGCCACAAGTCTTCAAAATCGAAGGCATAGCTCGGTTGCGGCAGCGCCAGCAACAGCGGCAGCAGGCAGAACAACCAGCCGCGTCGACCGGCGCAGCCCGCCAGTAGTAGCAACGGTAGCAGCAGCCAGTAACCCTGATCGGCCCAGGTGTCGAGGCGCAGGGTCTGGCCGTCGTTGCGCAGATTGCGTGGACCGTCGAGCAGGCCGAGGCCGCGCAGGTCGGAATCGTCAAGGCGCGCCTGGTGATAACGCCCGCCAAGGTCATTGGCAAAGGCTTTCAGGCTTGGGCTGTCCAGGTGCGGCACCAGAATCGCGCCCTGATCATCTTTGAGGAAACTGCCGTCCTCTTGGGCCACCGGCGCCCCTTCAGCGGTGCCGATGCCAAGCATCAGAAACTGCGTCGATTTGCCGTCCAGCGCCTGATCAATGCCCTCACGCTCCAGGTCGGTCAGGGTTGAGCCGATCAGCAGGATTCGGCCTTCGCCCAAATCACTTTGGTGGAGCAGGGACAGGGCCTTGGTCACCGCGATATCGGCACGATGGCCGGCCACGGGCATCAGCGATGGTTTGAGCGCGTCCAGCAGGTTGCGGCTGGTGGAGAGGTCGTCCGACAATGGCACCAACGTGTGTGCGCTGCCGGCATAGACGACAATGGCCGTCTGGGCGTCGCTGCGGTTTTGCAGCAGGTCCAGCAGCTTGCGCCGGGCTTGCTCCAGTCGGTTGGGGGCGACGTCGGTGGCGAGCATTTCCGGGGTCAGTTCAAGCACGACGACCACCGGGTCGGCGGGTTTCTGGCTGAGTTGTTCGACCCGCTGCCAGCTCGGCCCCAACAGGGCCGCAACGGTCAGCACCCAGGCAATTCCCAGGGTGATCCACGGCAGTTTGCTGTCGCGACCGCCGCCACCGCTCAGTAGCGCGGCGTGAAAGGCCGGCGGCAGAATCATCTGCCAGCGTCCGGCACGTTTCTGCCGATGCCAGAGCTGCCAAATCAACCAGCCCAAGACGGGCAACAACAGCAGCCACCAGGGACGGAACCAGTACGGCCACAGCGCACTCATCGGCGCCTCCGCAGGCGCAGGCGGTTGAGCCGCTGGCGCCAGTCAGGCAATTGCGTTTGCAAAAACAGATCCTTGGTGAACAGTCGCTGCAGCGGGTTATCCGGCCAAAGCTCGCGCACCACCAGCAACATGCTCAGCAGCAGCGCCAGCGCCAGGGGCCAGTGATACAGCGCCTGAGCCGGGCGGGCCTGGGTCGGTTGCTGGGTCACAGGTTCGAGTTTGTCGAGGGTGTCCTTGATCGCCTGCAATTCCTTGCCGTCGTGGGCGCGGAAGTATTGGCCGCCCGTGGCTTGGGCGATGGCCTTCAAGGCCGGCTCGTCGAGGTCCAGGCTCGGGTTGATCCCAAGAAACCCTAACGTACCGCTTTGCTCCGGGTCGGCGCCGATGCCGATCGGGTAGATTTTCACGCCTTCGCTGGCCGCCAGGCGCGCCGCGGTGAGCGGATCGATTTCACCGCCATTGTTGGCGCCGTCGGTCACCAGAATCAGCACGCGGCTTTGCGCCGGACGCAGGCGCAGACGCTTGAGAGCGAGGCCGATGGCATCACCGATGGCGGTGTTCTTGCCGGCAATACCGATGCGCGCTTCGTCGAGCCACACGCGCACGGTGTGCCGGTCGAACGTCAGCGGCGCTTGCAGGTAAGCCTGGCTGCCAAACAGGATCAGGCCGACGCGGTCGCCTTCGCGACTTTCAAGGAAGTCACCGAGCAAATGCTTGACCAGCGACAGGCGGCTGACGTCTTCGTCCTGCCATTGCATGTCGGGAAAATCCATGGAGCCGGACACGTCCACCGCCACCAGCAAATCGCGACCGCTGGCCGCGATCGGCAGCGGTTCGCCGAGCCATTGCGGGCGAGCGGCGGCCATCAGCAACAACAGCCACAGCAGGATGAACGGTGCTTGTTGGCGCCATGCCGGCAAGTTGGCCCGGGCGCGGCGACGGGCCAGGCCTTCGAGGTCGTTGAGGAAACTGACCTTGAGCGCCGGTTCGCCGCTGTCGGCCACCGGCAGCAGGATGCGCATCAGCCAGGGCAGCGGCAGCACGGCAAAGATCCACGGCCAGGCGAACTCAAACATGTTTGCGAATCCAGGTGTCGACGGCTTGTGTCAGGCCGGCGATGGCCTTGTCGTCGAGTTTGCATTCGGGTTTGTAGGCGCCTTCGACCAGCACCATCCAGCGGGTCAGGCCGGCGGCCGGGCAACGGTTGTCGAGGAACGCCAGCCATTTGCGCCCGTTGAGGGTGTGGCTCTGGCTGTAGGGGTAATGGTTGCGGCAAAGGCGCTTGAGCAAGCCATTAAGCTGCTGCAGCCAGGCGCCGGCCGGTGCGCCGTCATAGGGCTTGGGCATCAGCGCCAGTTCGGCCAGCGCGGCGATACGCACCGGATCCAGCGGTTGTTCGGCACGCACGACAGGGCGTTTGTTCGGAATGAAGCGCCGCGCCTTCCACAGCCCGAAACCGATCAGCGGCAGCAACAACAGCAGCAGCCACCAGCCCGGCGCGGGTGGCCAGAAATCGATGGGTGGCGGGGTTATCAGTGGTTGCAATTGATCGAGGCTGCTCATCGACCTTTCCCCGGTTTCTGTGGGTTCAAGTACTCGCGCAGTTGCTCGACCATCTCGCTCTGGGTGCTCAGCGGCATCAGCAAGACCCGCAACTTCTGCGCAAGCAGTTCCCAGCGGGCGATGCGGGCTTCGGCCTGGGCTCGGTAGGTTTGGCGCAGGTCGAAATTGAGCGTGTCGAGTTCCAGCTGCGCGCCACGCTCGGCAAAGCGCAAAAGCCCGGCGGCGGGCAGTGCGTGGTCCAGCGGGTCGGACAGCGGCAGCAGCAACAGGTCGCAATGGCGCGACAACAAGCTCAGCTGCTGCTCGGAGCCTTCGGTCAAGGCGCGTTCATCGCAGATCAAGATCACCAGACTGCCAGGGCGCAGCACTTCCCGTGCGCGACGCAGGGCCAGGTTGAGCGAATCGCGGTGCTGCTCGGTCTCGGTGTGCAGCGACTGGTTGACCCGTACCAGGCGGTTGAGCAACTGCAGAAGGCTTTGCTTGCTGCGCCGGGGTTTGATCTCGTAATGCTCGTTGTCGCCGAATACCAGCCCGCCGACCCGGTCGTTGTGACCCAGGGCTGCCCAGCCAATCAGGCTTGCCGCCTGGGCCGCGAGCACTGATTTGAACATCAGTCCGGAGCCGAAAAACAGCCGGCGGCTTTGCTCGACCATGATGAAAATCGGCCGCTCGCGTTCTTCGTGGAACAGTTTGGTGTGCGGTTCCTGGGTCCGGGCGGTGACGCGCCAGTCGATGGTGCGCACGTCGTCGCCGGCCTGATAGACCCGCACCTGATCGAAGTCCACGCCGCGCCCGCGCAGCTTGGAGTGGTGCAGGCCGATCAGCGGGCTGCGCTGGCTCGGCGTGGAAAACAGCTGCACTTCGCGCACGCGATGGCGCATCTCGATCAGCTCGGAGAGGCTGACGCGGATGCCCGGCTCGGGCGGCAGGGGGGCGTTCATCGGGGTCAAGCGACGGCTACGACGTCGAGAATCCGCTGGACCACCCGGTCCTGGTCGATGCCAGCAGCTTCGGCTTCAAAGGAAAGAATGATGCGGTGGCGCAACACGTCGAACAACACCGCCTGGATGTCTTCCGGGCTGACAAAATCGCGACCCGCGAGCCAGGCGTGAGCCCGGGCGCAGCGGTCGAGGGCAATCGAGCCGCGTGGACTGGCGCCGTAGGCGATCCACTCGGCCATTTCCGGGTCGAACTTGCCCGGCGTGCGCGTGGCCATGACCAGTTGCACCAGGTATTCCTCCACGGCGTCGGCCATGTACAGACCAAGGATTTCCTTGCGGGCGGCGAAGATCGCCTGCTGGCTGACCCGGCGTTCGGGTTTGGTTTCGCCGTTCAGCGCTTCGCCACGGGCCTGTTGCAGGATCCTGCGCTCGACGGCGGCGTCCGGGAAACCGATTTTCACGTGCATCAGGAAGCGGTCGAGCTGGGCTTCGGGCAGCGGGTAGGTGCCTTCCTGCTCGATCGGGTTTTGCGTGGCCATCACCAGAAACAGCGGCGATAGCTCATAAGTGCTGCGCCCGACACTGACCTGACGCTCGGCCATGGCTTCCAGCAGTGCCGATTGCACCTTGGCCGGGGCACGGTTGATTTCGTCCGCCAGCACCAGGTTGTGGAAGATCGGGCCTTGCTGGAATACGAAGCTGCCAGTTTCCGGGCGATAGATTTCCGTACCGGTGATGTCGGCCGGCAGCAGGTCAGGGGTGAACTGGATACGGTGGAACTGGGCTTCGATGCCTTCGGCGAGTTCTTTGATGGCCTTGGTCTTGGCCAGGCCAGGGGCGCCTTCGACCAGCATGTGGCCGTCGGCAAGCAGGGCGATGAGCAAGCGCTCGATGAGTTTTTCCTGGCCGAGAATCTGCGTTGAAAGAAAGGTTCGCAGCGCTAGCAGCGCTTCACGATGTTCCATCGATGACTGTTCCTGGAAAGGGTGACCGAAGACGTTCGAATAACGCCAGGGCTGGGGGCGTTACTTTAATCCATCGCGGGGGGCGGCGACTAACGGCATTTTGAGCAAAGTGCGGGAATTGACTGGAGAAAGTGTTGGAGTTTTGTGAGGTTCGAAGGTTGACGGTGTGCTTTCGGGCCTCATCGCGGGCAAGCCCGCTCCCACAGGAGACCGAGTTGTTTCATGAAAATGCGATCAAATGTGGGAGCGAGCTTGCTCGCGATGGGGCCAGTTCAGACACTCAAGAATCCAAGGCTTAGAGTTCGCTTATATAAGTGCCGATGCCATCAAGAATATTCTGCAAGGTCTCTTCCACTTCCGGCAGGTCGCTGGCATCGGTGTTGTGAATGATTTCCAGGGAATCTTCGCCATTGAGCGCATCGGCGTCGGCTGCTGCGATTTCGATCAGCAGGCGGTTAGGGCTGAGGGTGACTTTCACGCCGTCCAGCGTTGAAGGCGTGTCCTGGAAGATGATTTCCAGCTCTTCCTCATCAGGGAAACGGCTCATTAGAAACATCTCGCCATCATCGCTGGTGCAGCAGAGCATGGCCAGGTTGTCTTCTTCGTCATCGCACGGGTTGACGATCAACTGTTCGGTGGTGATTTGCATGGGGGATTCCTGGCTCGGCGAGCGTTATGAACGCAATAAAACCCGATTCTGCCAGCCTGTGGGAATTTCTGCTCGTCTGAGTGTCAGAGGAAGTGTCGTGAACACTTGAAGTGTTGCTGGTCATTTCGAGGACGGATGTGCGGTAAAAACGGGCATAAAACGCCCATTTTCCTGCACGACTGCTAGTGTTGTTCGAGGCGCATGCCGAGAGCTGCGTACCGATGACCGAATATGTCGCAGCGCCGCAAGCACAGGCCTTGCCGCACTCGTTAAGCTGCGCATCGAATGGATACCTGTAAAGACATTGTGCAATTGATCGCAGAGTCGTTTTTGCAGATGCCCATTCTTGGAAGGTGAATGTGACCTGAGTGTCTCGTCCAGCTTCACCCACCTGTCACCCTGTTTCCTCTGCCCGAGAATCAGGAACAGGGTGACGGATCGCCCCGAAAGGGGTTTTGCACGCGACGCTTCCATCAATAACAAGCCCAAGCGGAGTACCACAGATGGCGTTCTTCACCGCAGCCAGCAAAGCCGACTTCCAGCACCAACTGAAAGCGGCACTGGCGCAGCACATCAGTGAACAGGCACTGCCACAAGTGGCGCTGTTCGCTGAACAATTCTTCGGCATCATTTCCCTGGACGAGCTGACCCAGCGTCGGTTGTCCGACCTCGCCGGCTGCACCCTTTCTGCGTGGCGCCTGCTTGAGCGCTTCGATCACGCGCAACCGCAAGTGCGCGTCTATAACCCTGATTACGAGCGCCACGGCTGGCAGTCGACCCACACCGCGGTCGAAGTGCTGCACCACGACCTGCCATTCCTGGTGGACTCGGTGCGCACCGAGCTGAATCGTCGCGGCTACAGCATCCATACCCTGCAAACCACCGTGCTGAGCGTGCGTCGCGGCAGCAAGGGCGAGTTGCTGGAAATCCTGCCAAAAGGCACCCAGGGCGAAGGGATCCTGCAAGAATCCCTGATGTACCTGGAAATCGACCGTTGTGCCAACACGGCCGAAATGAATGTCCTGAGCAAGGAACTGGAACAGGTTCTCGGCGAAGTCCGCGTCGCGGTCGCCGATTTCGAGCCGATGAAAGACAAGGTCCAGCAAATCCTCACCGGCCTGGACAACAGCAAGTTTGCGGTCGATCCAGAAGAAAAAGCCGAGATCAAAAGCTTCCTGGAATGGCTGGTGGGTAACCACTTCACCTTCCTCGGCTATGAAGAATTCGTGGTGCGCGACGAAGCCGACGGCGGCCACATCGTCTACGATCAGGACTCCTTCCTCGGCCTGACCAAGCTGCTGCGCACCGGCCTGACCTACGATGACCTGCGCATCGAAGACTACGCCGTGAACTACCTGCGCGAACCGACCCTGCTGTCGTTCGCCAAGGCCGCACACCCAAGCCGCGTTCACCGTCCGGCTTACCCGGATTACGTGTCGATCCGTGAAATCGATGCCGACGGCAACGTGATCAAGGAATGCCGTTTCATGGGCCTGTACACCTCCTCGGTGTATGGCGAGAGCGTGCGGGTCATCCCGTACATCCGCCGCAAGGTCGAAGAAATCGAGCGCCGCTCCGGCTTCCAGCCCAAGGCTCACCTGGGCAAGGAACTGGCGCAGGTGGTCGAAGTGCTGCCGCGTGATGATCTGTTCCAGACCCCGGTCGACGAGCTGTTCAGCACCGTGATGTCGATCGTGCAGATCCAGGAACGTAACAAGATCCGCGTGTTCCTGCGCAAAGACCCGTACGGCCGCTTCTGCTACTGCCTGGCCTACGTGCCACGCGACATCTACTCCACCGAAGTGCGCCAGAAGATCCAGCAAGTACTGATGGATCGCCTGAAAGCCTCGGACTGCGAGTTCTGGACCTTCTTCTCCGAGTCCGTGCTGGCGCGCGTGCAGTTGATTCTGCGTGTCGATCCGAAGAACCGCCTGGACATCGACCCGATTCTGCTGGAAAAAGAAGTGGTGCAAGCCTGCCGCAGCTGGCAGGACGACTACGCGAGCCTGGTCGTGGAGAGCTTCGGCGAAGCCCACGGCACCAACGTGCTGGCTGACTTCCCGAAAGGCTTCCCGGCCGGTTACCGCGAGCGTTTCGCTGCTCACTCGGCCGTGGTCGACATGCAGCACCTGCTGAGCCTGAGCGAAAAAAATCCACTGGTCATGAGCTTCTATCAGCCACTGGGTCAGGTCTCGGGCCAACGCGAACTGCACTGCAAGCTGTATCACGCCGATACCCCGCTGGCATTGTCCGACGTGTTGCCGATCCTGGAAAACCTCGGTCTGCGCGTACTGGGTGAATTCCCGTACCGCCTGCGTCACAACAACGGCCGCGAGTTCTGGATTCACGATTTCGCGTTCACCGCTGCCGAAGGCCTGGAACTCGACATCCAGCAACTCAACGACACCTTGCAGGACGCTTTCGTCCACATCGTGCGTGGCGATGCCGAGAACGATGCGTTTAACCGTCTGGTACTGACCGCCGGCCTGCCATGGCGCGACGTGGCGTTGCTGCGTGCTTATGCTCGATACATGAAGCAGATCCGCCTGGGCTTCGACCTGGGTTATATCGCCAGCACGCTGAACAACCACACCGACATCGCTCGTGAGCTGACCCGGTTGTTCAAAACCCGTTTCTACCTGGCGCGCAAGCTGACCGGCGACGACCTGGAAGACAAGCAGCAACGTCTGGAACACGCAATTCTGACGGCACTGGACGACGTTCAGGTGTTGAACGAAGACCGCATCCTGCGTCGCTACCTGGACCTGATCAAGGCGACCCTGCGCACCAACTTCTACCAGACTGACGCCCACGGTCAGAACAAGTCCTACTTCAGCTTCAAGTTCAACCCGCACCAGATCCCTGAGCTGCCGAAGCCAGTACCGAAGTTCGAAATCTTCGTTTACTCGCCTCGCGTCGAAGGCGTGCACCTGCGCTTCGGCAACGTTGCTCGCGGTGGTCTGCGCTGGTCCGACCGTGAAGAAGACTTCCGTACCGAAGTCCTGGGCCTGGTAAAAGCCCAGCAAGTGAAGAACTCGGTCATCGTGCCCGTCGGCGCGAAGGGCGGCTTCCTGCCGCGTCGCCTGCCACTGGGCGGCAGCCGTGACGAGATTGCGGCCGAGGGCATCGCCTGCTACCGCATCTTCATCTCGGGCCTGTTGGACATCACCGACAACCTGAAAGACGGCGCCCTGGTGCCGCCGGCCAACGTCGTGCGTCATGACGACGATGACCCGTACCTGGTGGTAGCTGCCGACAAGGGCACTGCAACCTTCTCCGACATCGCCAACGGCATCGCCATCGACTACGGCTTCTGGCTGGGTGACGCGTTTGCGTCCGGTGGTTCGGCCGGTTACGACCACAAGAAGATGGGCATCACCGCCAAGGGCGCGTGGGTCGGCGTTCAACGCCACTTCCGTGAACGCGGTATCAATGTCCAGAAAGACAGCATTACCGTAGTCGGCGTCGGCGACATGGCCGGTGACGTGTTCGGTAACGGTTTGTTGATGTCCGACAAGCTGCAACTGGTCGCAGCCTTCAACCACCTGCACATCTTCATTGACCCGAACCCGGAGCCTGCCAACAGCTTCGCCGAGCGTCAGCGCCTGTTCGACCTGCCGCGTTCGGCCTGGTCGGATTACGACACCAGCATCATGTCCGAAGGCGGCGGGATCTTCTCCCGTAGCGCGAAAAGCATCGCGATTTCCCCGCAGATGAAAGAGCGCTTCGACATTCAGGCCGACAAGCTGACCCCGACCGAACTGCTGAACGCCTTGCTCAAGGCGCCAGTGGACCTGTTGTGGAACGGCGGTATCGGCACTTACGTCAAGGCCAGCACCGAAAGCCACGCCGATGTCGGCGACAAGGCCAACGATGCGCTGCGCGTGAACGGCAACGAACTGCGCTGCAAAGTCGTGGGCGAGGGCGGTAACCTCGGTATGACCCAACTGGGTCGCGTCGAATTCGGCCTCAATGGCGGCGGTTCCAACACCGACTTCATCGACAACGCCGGTGGCGTGGACTGCTCCGACCACGAAGTGAACATCAAGATCCTGCTGAACGAAGTGGTTCACGCCGGCGACATGACCGACAAGCAACGTAACCAGTTGCTGGCGAGCATGACCGACGAAGTGGGCAACCTGGTGCTCGGCAACAACTACAAGCAGACCCAAGCGCTGTCGCTGGCTGCCCGTCGTGCCTTGCCGCGTATTGCCGAATACAAACGTCTGATGAACGACCTGGAAGGCCGCGGCAAGCTGGATCGCGCCATCGAGTTCCTGCCGGCTGAAGAAGCGATCAACGAGCGCGTTGCGGCAGGCCACGGCCTGACCCGTGCCGAGCTGTCGGTGTTGATCTCCTACAGCAAGATCGACCTCAAGGAAGCGCTGCTCAACTCCCTGGTGCCGGACGACCACTACCTGACGCGCGACATGGAAACCGCTTTCCCGCCGAGCCTGGTGAGCAAGTTCTCCGACGCCATGCGCCGTCACCGTCTGAAGCGCGAAATCGTCAGCACCCAGATCGCCAACGATCTGGTGAACCACATGGGCATCACCTTCGTTCAACGACTCAAAGAGTCGACCGGCATGAGCCCGGCGAATGTTGCGGGTGCGTATGTAATAGTTCGGGATATCTTCCACCTCCCGCACTGGTTCCGTCAGATCGAGTCCCTGGACTATCAGGTTTCGGCAGACGTACAACTGGAGCTGATGGACGAGCTGATGCGTCTGGGCCGTCGCGCTACGCGCTGGTTCCTGCGTGCCCGTCGCAACGAGCAGAACGCTGCCCGTGACGTCGCGCACTTCGGTCCGCATCTGAAGGAGTTGGGTCTCAAGCTCGACGAACTGCTGAGTGGCGAGATCCACGAAAACTGGCAGGCTCGTTATGAGGCGTACGTCGAAGCCGGTGTGCCTGAGTTGCTCGCACGCATGGTGGCCGGGACTTCGCACCTGTACACCTTGCTGCCGATCATCGAAGCCTCCGACGTGACTGGCCAGAACCCTGCAGACGTGGCGAAGGCTTACTTCGCCGTGGGCAGCGCGCTGGACATCACCTGGTACCTGCAACAGATCAGCGCACTGCCGGTTGAAAACAACTGGCAAGCCCTGGCCCGTGAAGCGTTCCGTGATGACGTCGACTGGCAACAACGTGCGATCACCATCTCCGTCCTGCAACAGGGCGACGGCACTCAAGACGTGGAAACCCGTCTGGCGCTGTGGATGGAAGAGCACGAAGGCATGATCGAACGCTGGCGCGCCATGCTGGTAGAAATCCGTGCCGCCAGCGGCACTGACTACGCCATGTACGCGGTCGCCAACCGTGAGCTGCTGGACCTGGCGTTGAGCGGGCAAGCAGTGGTGACAGCCGCAGCGGCTGTCAGCGCTGACGAGCTGGAGCCTGCGGCCTGATAATCAGCCGCTGAATGAAAAAGCCCCGTCTCGAAAGAGGCGGGGCTTTTTTTGTGCCTGAAGGTTTTAGGGTGGCTGTTCAGGCCCTATCGCGAGCAAGCTCGCTCCCACAGGGTGGGCGCTGTCAACTGTGGGAGCGAGCTTGCTCGCGATGGGGCCATCAGCCTCAATACAACTTCCAACCGGTTATATTATTAAGCATCGACACTTTATCTGTCGGGCTGGTCAATAAATTATTGAGCGACTGGTCAAACTTTTGCAGTGCGCGAACTTGCACATTCTGTTGTTCATTAATGTCTGCGACGATCTCTTCGCTGCGTTTAAAGTCTGCCCATACAGGACTCAATTCTTTAGCGTCATGCCCCTGTGCGGTGCCGATGTAATTAAAGTGGGCGTCATAAAAATCGGCACTGACATCAGACTGAATGTCGGAACTGCGCGAGGTGATCAATTGGCTGCGGCTGTCGATAATCGCCACGACATCGGGTTTCGCCGCTTTGAGACTTTGCAGGTCCGGGTACACCGTGACCGAACCGAACTGACGCTGCAGGGAGGCCTTGACCCAGTCCACGGCGAGATCGGGCTTGGAGGTGGCAACGTAGGCATCGTGAATCGACTGCACCAGCAGGCTCTGGCCGAAACCGGTGCCGGCATTGGCCTGGTAATCCTGAAGGTAGGCCCGGTTGACCTGGGTATTGCGGCTGTAGATGACGCCCAGCGAAACATGGCTGCCATTGGTGATGCGCGTGGCATTGCTGCGACCGACCGGTGGCATCGAGAGGCCGTCCAGGGAAGACACGGCCGTGGGTGCAGTGGGGATCGAGCAGCCCGTTAATACAACGGTCATTGTTAAGGTACTGACAAGCGCAAGTTTCATGGTGTTTCTCCAGTGAAACAACTTGGGTTTAAGCATCTTAGTTGCCGGAGATAATCGCGGTGATTCCAGACTAAACCTGTCGCGACTGATTGAAATAGCCAGCACTCAACTTGTCGGTTGATCCCTAGTTTTATTTGGTTTAAAAGTTTTCAGTTAATGCCGCGTGGAAATAAAAAGGCCCGAACATCTAGTTCGGGCCTGTTTATTTATGGCTGCGTGTTCAGCCATCAGTTTTCCAAGGGGATCAACACTTTTTCGTCCGGGGACAGCACCATGAATACCAGCAACTTCGCAGGTTTGGTCTTGCTGGCATTTTTCGAGACCAGATGCTCCGAGCCAGCCGGTTCGTACCAGAACTCACCGGCCTTGTAGGTGATTGCCTTTTCACCCTTCACTTGCGAGGTGATCGATCCCGACAGCACGTAGGCCATGGCGGTGCCTTCATGCTTGTGGGCGATAGAGGATTGTCCCGGCTTGTAGTCGACTTCGATCATCAATGCTTTTTTCCCAGGCACGTTTTTCAGCATTTGGTCCTGCAGGACCGTGACCTTTTCCGAAGGGTCGTGGGCAAAGGCCGAGGCGGATACGGTCAGGGCGAGGGCGGCGAGGGGGGCAGCAAGGAAACGCAACGCTTTCATGGTTCTTTACCTGCGGTGGTTATCGTCAGGACCCACGATAGTCCCCGGGTCAGGGCAATCAAACAGCCAATATTCACGAAGGTGAGGGGACCAATCCATCGCTGCATTGGCGATAGCAAATGCCAGGCAGCACAAGGCTGCGTTCGGCATGAACGCAGCCTTGCAGTGTTCGGCAGTTGCTACAGAAAGTTAGCGAAGCGGAAAGCTGTTGAAGTCGACGGAGTTGGCCAGCTGGCTGTCGATCAGGCTAATGAAGCCTTGTACTTCAGGGCAGTTGAAATGCATCTGCATGGCCGCTTCCGATTGCCAGCGGGCGCTGACGTTCCAGCGGTTGCTGTCCTCGGGGCAGCGGTCGACCATATAGGATTCACAGCCCGGTTGCTGACGCAGGGTTTCGACAATCTTTTGCAGTTGCTTACCCAGTTCTTCCGAGCGGCCGGCGGCGGCCTTCACCTTTACGGTATTGATCACTTCGTTGGACATTGCTCACACTCCTGAATCAGGCCGGACGAATCCTGCTCATTGAGGGATAACGCCTATGCAGGATAGGCCTGCACCTGGGGACCGCCAATAGCCAATCGCCGGATAAAGCCGCAGACCAATCGGTCAGGCAACCTGCTGCAAAATGTCGCGCAAACGGTCCAGGGCGGTGTCGATGTCCAGGGTCTCGATGGCTCCAAATCCCAGGAAAAACCCGGCTTTTGGTGCTTGCTGGTAGTAAAAGCTGTCGATCGCATAGAGCCCGACTTCGACCTTCTTGGCCAGCTCGATGACCAATGGAATATCGATAGGCACCTTGCACATCACGACCATGTGAAACCCGGCAGTAGTGGGCACCGGTGCAAGCCACGGCGAAAGGTCACCGGCCATGCGCGACAGGATCCGCTCGCGGCGCCCGGCATAGATCGTATGGCAGCGCCGGATGTGCTTGAGCAGGCAGCCTTCGGCGATGAATTTGGCCAGCGCCCATTGAGGCAGGGTTGAGGTGTGCAGGTCGGTGAGTTGTTTGGCGCGGATCACGGCGTCGAGAATCGCCGGTGGCAAAATCGCATAACCGAGCCGCAGTTCCGGCAGCATGGTTTTCGAAAACGTGCCGACGTAGGCGACGATGCCGCGCTCGTCCATGCTTTGCAGTGAATCGGTGGGCCGGCCTTCGTAGCGGAATTCGCTGTCGTAATCATCCTCGATGATGATCGCGCCCAGCTCGTACGCGCGCTCCAGCAGCGCCACCCGACGCGCCTGACTCATGGGCATGCCCAGTGGGAACTGGTGGGAAGGCGTGACGTAAATCAGCCGGGTGCCCAAGGGAATCTTGTCCACTTGAATACCTTCGGCATCCACCGGCACGCCGATGACCGTGGCGCCGTGGGTGCCGAACAACAAGCGCGCCGGCGGATAACCGGGGTCTTCCATCGCGACGATGCTGCCTGGCCGGTTCAGTACCCGGGAAATCAGGTCCAGCGCCTGTTGCGCGCCGTTGCACACCACCACGTCTTCGTCCTGGCAATTGACCCCGCGAGAAAACGCGATGTGCCGTGCGATGGCGTTACGCAGGGCTGGCAGGCCTTCGGGCAAGCTGTAGAAACCCTTGGACGCGGTGATCTGGCGCAATGCATGGGAGGTGCAGCGGCGCCAATCGTCCTGGGGGAACTGCCCTTTGCTGGTGGCGCCACCGATGAAATCGTAGCGCAGCGAGCCTTCCAGGTTCGGATGCCGCAGAAACACCGGCAGATTGCGCCAGGACTCGATCACTTCAAAACTCGCCAGCGCCGAATGGCTTTGCTTGGGTAAGGGTTTCGCCGCCCGGGCGTTGACGTAAGTGCCTTTGCCAATGACGCCGGTCAGGAAGTTTTCATACGTCAGCTGCGCATAGGTGTCGGAAATGGTCTTGCGCGAAATGCCTAACTGCTCGGCCAGCAAACGGCTGGGCGGCAATTGGGTGCCGGCTGCCAGGCGGCCGGTTTCAATGGCACTGCGCAGTTGGTTGTACAACTGGCCTGCCAGGTCCTTGCGGCCGTTGATGACAACATGAAGTTCC
Source organism: Pseudomonas sp. IT-P294 (assembly GCF_949767865.1). NCBI lineage: Bacteria > Pseudomonadati > Pseudomonadota > Gammaproteobacteria > Pseudomonadales > Pseudomonadaceae > Pseudomonas > Pseudomonas sp. IT-P294. The sequence goes on from NZ_CATKQW010000011.1 coordinate 280,660, forward strand.
ATACCGGCGAGGCTCCTGGGGCGATTGAGGCGCGTGTGCGTCGCGCCAGATTACCCGCAAGGGCCGTCGTGCAGAAGTTGCGCGGGCAAAAAAGCGGCGATTGGTCTGCTGCCGGCTGGTCCACGGCTTTTTCGCGCAATTGGATCTGTAACGTGCCTGCGTCAGCGCCTACCGTGGAAGCAACCCTTCAATCCAAGAGGCTGCCACCATGAGTTCCCGCCTGGATTACTACAGCGCCTCGCCCAAGGCGATGAAAGCGATGATCGCGATGGAAGCCTTGACCAGCAACCTCAGCATCGAGCCAGCGCTGTTGCACCTGATCAAGATCCGCGCCTCGCAAATCAATGGCTGCGCCTTCTGCACTGACATGCACTCGGTGGATGCACGGCGTCTGGGTGAGACCGACCGGCGCTTGTATTCGATCGTGGTGTGGCGCGACAGCGGCTTCTTCAACCCCCGTGAACGGGCGGCGCTGGCCTGGACCGAAGCGGTGACGTTGCTGTCTGAAAGCCATGTGCCGGACGACGTGTATGCATCGGCCCGGGAGCAGTTCAGCGAAACCGAAATGGTCGACTTGACCATCGCCGTCACCACCATCAATAGCTGGAATCGCCTGGCGGTGAGCTTTCGGCAAACCCCCAGCGGCTGAATCGATTTTCCATCGGGGTGTCACGTCAGGTTCATAAACGCTGCGCAGGATGAGGTTTTACAGGACAGATCGACAGGGAGTCATAGATGGCATTCATGGTATCCACTCGCGCCGCCGGTATCGATCCGGTGCTCGCGCAATCCTTCAGGGTGAGCGCCCGCTGCGGTTGCTTCATGCAAGCGGCCCGCAGCCTCAATATCAAATCGACCCAGTTGCGCAAACACCTGGCGCAGCTTGAAGCGCAATTGCAGTGTTCGCTGTTCCATCATCAGGACGCTGGCGTGGCGTTGAGCCGTGAAGGGTTGCAGCTTCAGGCGCAGTTGATCGCCCTGGCCCATGAGCACGACGTGCCGGTGATCGAACAGCCGCTGATTAGGCTGGCGGTGGCCGAGTCGATCCTGCATGACATCCTTGGACGTGATCTGGTGGCGCTGCTGCGCCGCAACGCCAGCGTTCGCCTGGACATCATCACGCTGGACAGTGAACTGGCCCTGCAAGCGATCAGTGCCGATGTGGTGCTGTGGCTGGCCGGCACCGATTCACCGCTGCCGGGGCCGAGTTTCGCCATCAGCGAACCCCAGCCGCTGGCGCGCCTGGAGTATCTGCCGCACATCGCCAAACGCTATTCGCGAGTCACCGCGCGGCCGGACAGCCTGGATGACCTGGCCGATTTCCTGTTGGTGCAATGGCAGCATGATCGGCAGGTCGAGAGTTTCCGGCCATGGAACAGCGTGGTGGATCAGCGCCTGGCCGGCGTGGTGCAGTTGCATTCTTATGAGTTGATGCTGGAGATGATCCGTTGCAGCGCTTGCATCGGCCTTTTGCCGCAGTACATGAGCCAGTTTGACCGTGGCTTGATCGCGTTACCCGGGTTGTTCGAGCAACCGATGCAGCGCCAGGTGTGGATGGCGGTCAATGCCGAATCCCGGCAGCGGGCTGACGTGCAGGTGATCGTGGAATTGATCCAAAACACCTTCAATGAGCGTCGGGAGTGGTTCCAAAGCTGACTTCGATCGCCTGTTAGGGTTGGGGTTGGGGTTGGGTACATATCCGTTTCTGTGGTCACGGCGGCTATTGGTTCCGCCTTTACGGCGGGTCACTTGGAGAAGCGCCAAGTAACCAAGCGCCAGCGCCCCTGACGTACGGTGCCTCGCCTAGGCTCGGCATTCCCTCACTCCGGTCCTGCTCCGTGGGCCCGCCGCCATCGGCCATCCATGGCCGGGGGCGGCTAACCCGGCATCCATGCCGGGTTGCCCACTGCGCAGAACCTGCGTTCGGCCTTCCGACGGGGCAGATCGAGATCAAAAGCGGAAGGCGAGCTAACGCTCGACCTGATGAGTGGTGAGGAGCAACAGCCGTGCACGGTCCACTTTATGTGGGAGCGAGCTTGCTCGCGATGAGGCCCTGTCAGTCGGTTGCGATGTTGCCTGTAATGCCGCTATCGCGAGCAAGCTCGCTCCCACAGGTATTGAGTACATCTGCCAAAGCCAGGTTGGCCGGAAGGTCTCCTCGCGGTTTGATGTTGATCGTTCCCACGCTCCGCGTGGGAATGCATCCCGTGACGCTCCGCGTCACCATCGCGCAAGAGTCAAGCCTGGTGTCGACAGCGGAACGCAGAGCGTCCCCGGCGGCATTCCCACGCGGAGCGTGGGAACGATCAGGACGCGCAAGCGTTGAAGAACCAGGTCGGCCCGCAGGCCGCCTCGCTTTGCTTTGGCGGTGCACGCCCCCTCGAGAGGCCGAGCGCAGGTTCTGCGCAGTGGGCACCGCGGCAGGGATGCCGCGGTAGCCGCCCCCGGCCATGGATGGCCGATGGCGGCGGGCCCACGGAGCAGGACCGGAGCGAGGGCATGCCGAGCCCTAGCGAGGCACCGAACGTCAGGGGCAAAAGCGCTTGGTTACTTGGCGCTTCTCCAAGTGACCCGCTGTAAGAGCGGAACCAATAGCCGCCGTTACCGAAGAAACGGATATGCCCCCAATCCCAACAGCATTGCACTCCTGCAGGTGGGGAATGTCGCCATACCGGGAGATAGCGTTGTAGAGTAATCAGCCATGTCTGCATCAAGGATGAATCACCCATGCCCGCCACCAATCCGGTCATCACCCTCGAACGCTTCAACGAATCCCACATCGACGGCATCACCGCGCTCTACAACGACGCGGCCATCACCCGTCAGGTGCTGCAAATGCCGTTTCAATCAACCGAGGTCTGGCGCAAACGCCTGGCACCAGATAACGAACGCGTGGTGCAACTGGTGGCGCTGCATCAAGGCACGGTGATCGGCAACATTGGCCTTGAACAGTTCTCGCGGATCCGCCGCAGCCATGCCGGCAACCTCGGCATGGGCGTCGCAGTGGCATGGCAGGGCAAAGGCGTGGGCTCGAAACTGCTGGCGGCCGTGCTGGACATCGCCGACAACTGGATGAATCTGCGACGGGTCGAATTGTCCGTGTATGCCGACAACGAAGCCGCCATCGGGCTCTACCGCAAGTTCGGTTTCGAGACCGAAGGCCTGTTCCGTGACTACGCCGTGCGCGACGGCCGACTGGTCGACACCTTGAGCATGGCGCGCCTGCGTCGCACGCCGGCCGATTGACTCAGTCGCCCAACGCAAACGCCACCGCCGCCTGCGCATGCAGTTCGGTGGTGTCGAGCAGGGGCAGGGCGCTGTGCTCGGGTTTGATCAGCAGACCGATTTCGGTACAGCCGAGGATAATCGCCTGGGCGCCGCGTCGGGTCAGTGACTCGATGACCTCTTGATACACCTTGCGTGACGCCTCGCTGATCACGCCGACGCACAACTCCTCATAAATGATCCGGTGCACGGCTTGACGCTCTTCGGCTTCCGGCACCAGCACCGTCAGGCCCTTCGCGATCAGGCGATCCTTGAGAAAGTCCTGTTCCATGGTAAACGCCGTGCCCAGCAAGCCGACCGTCAGCGCCCCGGCATCGACCGCTGCCTGGCCCGCCGGATCGGCAATGTGCAAAAACGGAATGCTGATCGCGGCCTGAATCTGCCCGGCCACTTTGTGCATGGTGTTGGTACACAGCACCACGCACTCCGCGCCGCCAGCCTCCAAACGCTGCGCCGCGTCCACCAGAATCGCTGCGGCATCGTCCCAGCGCCCGGCATGCTGAGCCTGTTCGACAGGCCCGAAGTCGACGCTGTACATTAGCAATTTCGCCGAACGCAATGGTCCTAGCCGGTCGCGTACCTGTTGATTGACGAGACGGTAATACTCGGCGCTGGACTCCCAGCTCATGCCGCCGATAAGGCCGATGGTGCGCATGGCGTGCTCCTGTTTGTTGGCTACCCTTTGCGAGAGAGTGTCCAGTGGATCCCGGTTTCGATCTATCAGGAAATTTCACATGCCTGACGTCATGAGCCAGCGATTGTTCGGTGGCAGTGTTTGCCTGCAACTCTTGCCCCGTGCCGCCTACAGCGCGCGTGATGCGGCACAGTCACAGACCCTCGGGGTGACGCTGGAACGTCAGCAAGGCGTGCACGCCATCGATTCCGACCGCCGCGTGGATTTTGATACCTGGCCGGGCGTCCTGGCCTACACACCGATCGGTGTCGAGGTGTTCTCAGAGTCAGCCAGCGGCGGTGAATACCTGCTGATGCGCCTCGACGAAGCGTTTGTCAGTCAGCAGTTACCCGCCGTCAACCATCGTGTGCAGTCTTCAGGCAATCGCCGCGCGCTGACCCTTGCGCGCGAAATGCGGCGGCTGTTGCTGGCCGCGCAACCCGACCTGATGGCGCTTGAACAATGCGCCCTGGGTTTTGTTGGCCTGACCCAGCCGACAACCGAAGCGCCAGAGAAGGTTGCGCCAATATCCTTTGCCCGGGTCCTGGATCAGATCGCCGAGCAGTTCCACCAGCCCCTGACACTGGAACAACTGGCCGACACTTACGGGCACAATACGCTGCGTTTTCTACGCGATTTCACCCAGGCCATCGGCCTGACACCCCACGCCTACCTGGTTGAAATGCGGCTTCAGGCGGCTCGCCGGATGATCGAATGCAGCGACCTGAACCTGGCCAGCATCGCCCTGGATGCGGGGTTCGCCCATCAGTCCCACATGGGCAGCGCCTTTCGCAAATACCTGGCCATGACCCCCAGCCAGTACCGTTCGCGCTTTTAGTCGTACGCCGCCAGCGCGCATCTGCCATGCTCAATGTCCGCAGCACCGCTTCAACCAAAGGAACACCGCGATGGACGACGTACAGCAACTGGGCGAGATGCTTCGCCACTATGCAGAAAGCGAAGCGCACAAGAAGCAACTGTTTGAGTCGCAATCGGCCGTGTGGGCGACGCGCATTGGTGAACTGTTCGATCAGATCCAGCTGTGGCTGGAACCGGTCCAGGCACCCAATCTGCTGGAGGTGAGCCGCGAAGCGTATGTCGCGTCAGGGCCGAGCGTTCCGGTCGAGACGTCCACGTTCAAGACTGAAAAGCTGAGTATCGTGATCGCCGGCAAACCGGTGGAGTTCGTGCCGGACGTGATGGGCGTGGGTGGTCAGATTTCATTGGCGGTGATGGGCTTGACGGCGGCGCGCTATGGCAGCATTTCGCTGGTGTGCCTGCCACCCGCGACCCATTGGCAGTGGCGCAAGACCAACGGCCTGAAAGACCCGGATACCTTTGCTTTCGATGCGAATTTCCTGGCGCAGCAGTTACAAAGCCTGATCCCCCGCGAGCGCGGCTGAATCTTCTGACCTGACACATAACCCTGTGGGAGCGAGCTTGCCCGCGATAGCGGCATTACATTCAACACATTCGTTGATTGACTCTCCGCTATCGCGGGCAAGCCCGCTCCCACAGTGATTTTTGGTGTGTCAGATATCGAGGTTGCCCCAGCCGGGTTTGGCCTCTTCCGGCGCCACTGCCTTCACCGTTTTCCCTGTCGCCAATTCCACTCGCTGCGCTACCTCGGGATCATCCGCAAACGGAATCAGACTGGCATCCTCCAGACTCTGCGTGGTCTCCCGCTTCAGGCAATACTCGACTCCGAGCCAAAGCCCCAGCACCGCCATCACATTCAATAACACTTCAAACATTCCAGGCTCCTTGCCTCACGCAATCTGCGCGTCACGTTCAGCCAGCGCTACGTCCGAAACCCGCACGGTGCGCCACACGTTGTAAGCCATCAGCAGCATCCCGCTGAGGAAGAACAATCCGCCGACAAAGCGCACCACGTACCCCGGATGGCTGGCCTGCAACGCTTCGACGAACGAGTAGGTCAGCGTGCCGTCGTCGTTGATTGCCCGCCACATCAAGCCTTGGGTGATGCCGTTGACCCACATCGAGGCGATGTACAGCACGGTGCCGATGGTCGCCAGCCAGAAGTGCGCGTTGATCAATGGCGTGCTGAACATCTGCTCTCGTCCGAAGACTTTCGGCACCATGTGGTAAATGGCGCCGAAGGTGATCATCGCTACCCAGCCTAGCGCACCGGCGTGGACGTGGCCGATGGTCCAGTCGGTGTAGTGGGAGAGGGCATTGACGGTCTTGATCGCCATCATCGGTCCTTCGAAGGTCGACATGCCGTAGAAGGCCAGGGATAGCACCAGAAAGCGCAGGATCGGGTCGGTGCGCAACTTATGCCAGGCGCCCGAGAGCGTCATCATGCCGTTGATCATGCCGCCCCAGCTCGGTGCCAGCAGGATCAGCGACATTGCCATGCCCAGCGACTGCGCCCAGTCCGGCAGTGCGGTGTAGTGCAAGTGGTGCGGACCGGCCCAGATGTACAGGGTGATCAGCGCCCAGAAATGCACGATCGACAACCGATAGGAATACACCGGCCGCCCCACCTGTTTGGGCACGAAGTAATACATCATCCCGAGGAATCCGGTGGTCAGGAAAAAGCCCACGGCGTTGTGCCCGTACCACCATTGCACCATGGCGTCGGTGGCCCCGGAATACACCGGGTAGGACTTGAACCAGTCCACTGGAATCGACAGGTGATTGACCACGTGCAGCATGGCGATCACGACGATGAACGCGCCGAAGAACCAGTTGCCGACGTAAATGTGTTTGGTCTTGCGTCGCACCACGGTGGTGAAGAAGACGATGGCGTAAGTGACCCAGACCACGGTCATCCACACCGCGCCGGAGAACTCGATCTCGGCGTATTCCTTGGTGGTGGTGTAGCCCAGCGGCAGGGTGATCAGCATCACCACGATCACCGATTGCCAGCCCCAGAACGTGAACGCGGCCAGTGTGTCCGAGTACAGCCGCACCTGACAGGTGCGCTGCACCGCGTAGTAACTGGCGGCGAATTGCGCGCTGCCGGCAAAGCCGAAAATCACCAGGCTGGTGTGCAGCGGACGCAAGCGGCCGAAGGTGGTCCACGGCAGGTCGAGGTTCATCTCGGGCCACACCAGTTGCGAGGCGATCCACACGCCCATCGCCATCCCCACGACACCCCAGACGATGGTTGCCACGACGAATTGGCGCACGACCTTGTAGTTGTAGGCCTGTGTGATTGTTGCTGTGCTCATGGTCAATGCTTCCACGGTTGCAAAGTCTTGCACTGTAGAAACCCTGTCGAAAACAAAACAGACTCAGGAAAACTTCATTTATGCGGATCAGATTCGAGGCCGGCGTGGGCTCATCTGAGACAGCCTGATACGGTTTTTTAGCGCTCAGGTGAATCTGTAACGCGCTGCGCCGCAGGTCCATAGTCCCCCTACAAATGGGCCACAACACAAAACCTGTAGGAGTGAGCCTGCTCGCGATAGCGGTCTGGCATTCAACATCTTGGTTGGCTGACCTTCCGCCATCGCGAGCAGGCTCACTCCCACAGGGACTTGTGTGTTGACCAGTATCGGCCGCAGAGCCGATCCACCCTGATGAGGTAGCCACATGTATCAGTACGACGACTATGACCGGGCCCTGGTCTTCGAGCGGGTTGCGCAGTTTCGCGATCAGGTCGAACGTTTCATGGCCGGCGAGTTGAGCGAAGAAGAATTCCTGCCATTGCGTTTGCAGAACGGCCTGTACATGCAAAAACACGCCTACATGCTGCGCGTGGCGATTCCTTACGGCACGCTCAATGCCGGGCAGATGCGCACGCTGGCGAGCATCGCCCGCGACTACGATCGCGGTTATGGCCACTTCACCACCCGGCAGAACATGCAGTTCAACTGGATCGAACTGGCTCAGGTGCCGGACATTCTCGAACGCCTGGCGCAGGTCGAGATGCACGCGATCCAGACTTCTGGCAATTGCGTGCGCAACATCACCACCGAAGCCTTTGCCGGGGTGGCGGCGGACGAGCTGATGGACCCGCGTCCGCTGGCGGAAATCCTGCGCCAGTGGTCGACCATCAACCCCGAGTTCCTGTTCCTTCCGCGCAAGTTCAAGATCGCCATCTGCTCGGCGGAGCAGGACCGCGCGGCGATCATGATGCATGACATCGGCCTGTATCTTTATCGCGACGACCGCGGGCAAATGTTGCTGCGGGTCATCGTGGGCGGTGGGTTGGGGCGCACGCCGATCCTTGGTTTGCAGATTCGCGAGGGTTTGCCGTGGCAGCATTTGCTGTCCTATGTCGAGGCGGTGCTGCGGGTCTACAACCGCCACGGTCGGCGCGACAACAAGTACAAGGCGCGGATCAAGATTCTGGTCAAGGCTCTGGGCATTGACGCCTTCGCCAAGGAAGTGGAAGAGGAATGGCAGTACCTCAAGGACGGTCCGGCGCAATTGACCGATGCCGAATATGAGCGTGTCGCCAGTGCCTTCGTGGCGCCCGACTACCGTTCGCTGTCTGATACCGACCTGGAATTCGGCACCCGGCTGGCCGACAACCCGGCGTTCGCCCGCTGGGTCTCTCGCAATGTCCAGCCGCACAAGGTCGCGGGTTACACCAGCGTGGTGCTGTCGACCAAACCGGGCATTGCCTCGCCGCCGGGAGACGTCACCACCGAGCAGATGCAAGCCGTGGCCGAGTGGTCGGAGCAGTTCGGTTTCGGCGAAATTCGCATCGCCCACGAGCAGAATATCGTGCTGCCGGATGTGCCTAAGGCCGATCTCTACACGCTGTGGTGCCTGGCCTGCGAACAGGGGTTGGGCTGCGCCAACATTGGTTTGCTGACCGACATCATCGCCTGCCCCGGCGGCGACTTCTGCGCACTGGCCAACGCCAAATCGATCCCGATTGCTCAAGCGATCCAGGCGCGCTTCGACGATCTCGATTACCTGCATGACCTGGGGGATATCAGCCTGAACATCTCCGGCTGCATGAACGCCTGCGGCCACCACCACATCGGCAACATCGGCATCCTGGGCGTCGATAAAAACGGCAGCGAGTGGTACCAGATCACCCTCGGCGGTAGCCAGGGCAAGAACAGCGCACTGGGCAAGGTCATCGGTCCGTCTTTCAGCGCTGCCGAAGTACCCGAAGTCATCGAGCGCCTCATCGCCACGTTTGTCAGTTACCGCGAGAGCGAAGAACTGTTCGTCGACACCTTGCAGCGCATCGGTCTTGAGCCCTTCAAGGAGCAGGTTTATCCCAAGCTGCTGGAGGTGACGGCATGAACAATCTGCTGCGACTGGAGGACGGTGTGGCGCGGATTGTCGCTGACGATCCGTGGGGGTTGATCCGTGAGCTGGAGGGTGAGTTGCCCGTCGGTTCAGTGATCCTGCCGCTGGCCCGCTGGTTGAAGAATCCCGGGCACCAAGCGGTATGGCTCGGGCCTGACGATGAGGTGGAAAACCTCAAGCCGTGGTTTGAGCAGCTGCCCTTGATCGCTCTGGATTTTCCGAGTTTTCGTGACGGTCGCGGCTACAGTCAGGCGTACTTGCTGCGCACACGCCTGGGCTGGGCCGGCGAATTGCGCGCGGTGGGCGATGTATTGCGCGATCAACTCAGCCATATGCGCCAATGCGGTTTCGACAGTTTTGCCGTGCGCGAGGACAAATCCGCTGAGGACGCGCTGAAGGGGTTGGCAGGGATGAGCGTGTTGTATGGGCGCTCAGTGATTGAGCCCAGGCCTTTGTTTCGGCGGCGATAAGCCCGAGCATCTTTTGCTTGGGCGGTATCATCGCGAGCAGGCTCGCTTGTGTCGATGTCATTCGGGCCTCGTTCGTCAGTTCCTGCAGACAAGTCCTTGTCAGGAAAAAGCCGAAAGAGTACAAATGTACTCCATGACGACTTTAACTCCGCGCCGTACCGCCATCCTGACCTTTATCCGTGATCGAATCGCGGAGCACGGTCAGTCCCCCAGCCTCGCTGAAATCAGCGAGGCGTTCGGTTTTGCCTCTCGCAGCGTGGCGCGCAAGCATGTGCTGGCGCTGACCGAGGCCGGGTTTATCGAGGTCAATGCGCATCAGGCCCGGGGCATCCGTTTGCTCGGGCAGCCCGCGCGGCCCGAGTTGCTGGACGTCCCGGTTCTCGGTCGGGTGGCGGCGGGTGCACCGATCGGTGCCGATGCCGAGGTCCACAGTCGCTTGCTGCTGGACCCGTCGATTTTCTCGCGGGTGCCCGATTACATGTTGCGGGTGCAGGGCGACTCGATGATCGAGGACGGCATTCTCGATGGTGATCTGGTGGGAGTGCACCGCAATCCCGAGGCGCTCAACGGCCAGATCGTCGTGGCGCGCCTCGACGGCGAAGTCACCATCAAGCGTTTCGAGCGAAGTGGCGACGAGGTCCGGTTGCTGCCACGCAACCCGGCCTACAAGCCGATCATCGTCGAGGCTGATCAGGACCTGGCCATCGAAGGGGTGTTCTGCGGTCTGGTGAGGCAAGGGTGATGGGCGCCGTCGTTGCGTTGGATACGCTGTTCAATGGCGGCCAGGTCTGGAAGGGCCGGCCTGCGCCACCGGCGGTCAGCCCGCAACCCACCGGGCATGCCGCGCTGGACGCGGCGTTGCCCACCGGCGGATGGCCGGAAGCGGCGCTGACCGAAATCCTCCTGGCCGGGCAGGGCGTTGGCGAGCTGCAACTGGTGTGGCCAGCGCTGGCGCGGCTGTCGGCGGCCGGGGAACGCATCGTGCTGGTGGCGCCGCCTTACGTACCGTATCCGCAGGCCTGGCAGAACGCCGGGGTCGATCTGCGCCAGTTGTCGATCATCCAGGCCAGCGAGCGCGATGCCCTGTGGGCGGCGGAGCAATGCCTGCGTTCAGGCAGTTGCGGCGCGGTGCTGTGCTGGCCGCACAAGGCTGATGACAGGGCGTTGCGGCGCTTGCAGGTGGCGGCGGAAACCGGTTCGACCCTGGCGTTCGCTTACCGCTCGATCCATGAAGCGATCAACCCGTCACCGGCCGCGCTGCGCATCGCCATCGATGCCAGGCCCGCGCAATTGCGCGTGCTCAAGTGCCGGGGCGGATTGGCGCGTTCGGCACCGATTGCCTTCCCCGTGGGGCATTGAGGTTGCCATGCGCTGGGTGTGCATTCTTTTTCCGCAATTGGCGCTGGACGCGGTGCTGCGTCAGCGTCCCGATCCTGATGAGCCATTGGCGCTGCTGACCGGCCCGGCCCAGCGTCGGGTGCTGCAAGCGGTGAACGCTTCGGCGCGGGCCATGGGCTTGCGTGCGGGGCAGTCGATGACCGCCGCGCAAGCCTTGAGCAAAGCCTTTGCCACGGCTGAATACGACGTCGCCGAGATCGAGCACTGGCAACAGTTTCTGGCGGCATGGGCTTATCGTTTCAGCTCGCAGGTCAGCGTCCACTACCCGCGTGCCGTGGTGTTTGAAATCGAATCCAGCATGGGACTGTTCGGGCCCTGGCCGCAGTTCGAGGCGCGGTTGCGCACCGAACTCGGCGAGCTGGGCTTTCGTCATCGGATCGTCGCCGCGCCCAACCCGGTGGCTGCGCGGGTATTGGCCAACGTTTATGACGGTCTGGTGGTGCCGGACAACGAGGCCTTGCAACACCATCTCGGGCAGTTGCCGGTCGACCGGATCGCTCTGGAACCAGCGGTAGCCACGGCGTTGTCGCGCATGGGGCTGCGCACCCTGGGCCAGGTGCAAGCGTTGCCGCGTCATAGCTTGGCGCGGCGGTTCGAGGCTCAGGTGCTCAAGCACCTGGACGCCTTGTCCGGTGAACGTCGGCTGGCGCTGGCGTTCTACCTGCCGCCGGACCGCTTCGATGTACGCATCGAACTCAACTTCGACGTGCAATCGCATCAGGCGCTGCTGTTTCCGTTAAGACGCTTGACCGGTGATCTGTCGGCGTTTCTGTGCGGCCGGGACAGCGGCGTGCAGCGGTTCGACCTGCACCTTGAACACGCAGGCTTGCCGGACACGGTGATCAAGGTCGGCCTGCTCAGCGCCGAGCGTGACCCGGCGATGCTCTTCGAACTGGCCCGTGGGCGACTGGAGCAGGTTCAAGTCGAAGCGCCGGTACGCGGCTTTCGGCTGCGCGCCGAGGACCTGCCAAGCTTCGTCCCGCAGCGCCAGGAACTGTTCGACGACCGTCCGCAGCAGTCCTTGCCCTGGGAACAACTGCGCGAACGCTTGCGCGCGCGGCTCGGGGATGACGCGGTGCATGGCTTGCGTTTCCAGGCTGACCACCGGCCCGAGTGCGCCTGGCAGGCGCGGGTCGACAATCAGCTCTGTGCGGGGTTGGCGGGTGTGCAGCGTCCGGGCTGGTTGCTGACGCAGCCACTGGCGATCCATGAAGGATCGGCGCGCATTCTCATGGGACCGGAGCGCATCGAATCCGGCTGGTGGGACGGCGATGATGTGCGTCGCGACTACTACCTGGTCGAAACCCGTTCCGGCCAGCAGGGCTGGGCCTATCGTGCGGTGGGTGAGGGCGGTCCGCTGTGGCTGCAAGGCTGGTTCGCATGAGCATCGGATATGCCGAGTTGCACTGCCTGTCGAACTTCAGTTTCCAGCGCGGTGCTTCCAGTGCCCTGGAACTGTTTCAACGGGCAAAAAAGCACGACTATCAGGCGCTGGCGATCACTGATGAATGCACCCTGGCCGGCATCGTCCGCGCCTGGCAAGCCGCAAAGTCGGTGGAGCTGCCGCTGATCATCGGCAGCGAAATGCGCATCGAGGACGGCCCGAAACTGGTGCTGCTGGTGGAGAACCTCGAGGGTTACCAGACCCTGTGTCGGCTGATTACCCGAGCGCGACGGCGCACGCAAAAAGGCCAGTATCAGATCCTGCGCGAAGACTTCAACGAAGCCATGCCGGGGCTGCTGGCGTTGTGGGTGCCGGACGCTGTCGATGATTTTGCAAGCGGCCACTGGTTGAAACAGGCTTTCGCCGAGCGCTTGTGGCTGGCGGTGCAGTTGCATCGAGGCCAGGACGATAGCGGGCGCCTGGACGCCTTGCTGACCCTGGCGAGGGAGCTGCGCATTGCGGCGGTGGCCAGCGGCGATGTGCACATGCACACCCGTGGCCGGCGCGCCTTGCAGGACACCATGACCGCGATTCGTCATCACGTGCCGGTGGCCGAGGCCGGGTTGCGGCTGCATCCGAACGGCGAGCGACATGTGCGCAGCCTTGAAGCCCTGCAATCGATCTATCCGCAGGCGCTGCTTGATGAAACGTTGACCATCGCCCGGCGCTGCACGTTCGACCTCAGCCAGTTGCGTTATCAATATCCCCGCGAACTGGTGCCCCAAGGCCTGACGGCGACGTCCTGGCTGCGCCATCTGACCGAAGAGGGGATTGCGTGGCGCTGGCCAAAAGGCCCGCAAGCCAAGGTGCTGGTGCAGATCGACAAGGAACTGCAACTGATCGCCGAGCTGGGCTATGAAAGCTACTTCCTGACCGTGCATGACATTGTGCGATTTGCCCGTGACCAACACATCCTGTGTCAGGGCCGTGGTTCAGCGGCCAACTCGGCGGTGTGTTTTGCCTTGGGCATCACGGAAATCGATCCGGATCGCACCACGCTGCTGTTCGAGCGTTTTCTCTCCAAAGAGCGCAACGAGCCGCCGGACATCGACGTCGATTTCGAACACGAACGTCGCGAGGAAGTCTTGCAGTACGTGTTCCAGCGCTATGGCCGAACCCGCGCGGCGCTGACGGCGGTGGTCAGTACGTATCACGCGGCCGGCGCGGTGCGTGATGTGGCCAAGGCCCTGGGGTTACCGCCGGACCAGATCAATGCGCTGGCCGATTGCTGCGGTCACTGGAGTGATGCAACACCGCCGGTGGAGCGCCTGATCGAGGGCGGTTTCGACCCCGAGAGCCCGGTGTTGCGTCGGGTGCTGAGCCTGACAGGGCAACTGATCGGTTTTCCCCGGCACCTGTCCCAGCACCCCGGCGGTTTCGTGATTTCCGAGCAGCCACTGGACAGCCTGGTGCCGGTGGAAAACGCCGCCATGGCCGAACGCACCATCATTCAGTGGGACAAGGACGATCTGGACGCGGTGGGACTGCTCAAGGTGGATATTCTGGCACTGGGCATGCTCAGCGCGATTCGCCGTTGTTTTGATCTGCTGCGCCGTCATCGCCATCTCGACCTGAGCCTGGCGACGATTCCGTCCGAAGACCCGCACACCTACGACATGATCGGCCGTGCCGACACCATCGGCGTGTTCCAGATCGAGTCCCGGGCGCAGATGTCGATGCTGCCCAGACTCAAGCCGCGTACGTTTTACGATCTGGTGATCGAGGTGGCCATCGTCCGCCCGGGGCCGATTCAGGGCGGAATGGTGCATCCGTACCTGCGCCGGCGAAACAAGCAAGAGCCCGAGGTTTACCCGTCTCCAGCCCTGGAAGTCGTGCTCAAGCGCACCTTGGGTGTGCCGCTGTTCCAGGAACAGGTGATGCAGATTGCCATCGTCGCCGCCGACTACAGCCCCGGCGAGGCCGATCAGTTACGCCGCTCCATGGCGGCGTGGAAGCGTCACGGTGGATTGGAGCCGCACAAGGACCGCCTGGCCGCCGGCATGAAAAAAAACGGCTACACGGCCGAGTTTGCCGCGCAGATCTTCGAACAGATCAAAGGCTTCGGCAGCTACGGTTTTCCTGAATCCCACGCCGCCAGCTTCGCCTTGTTGACCTACGCCAGTTGCTGGCTCAAATGCCACGAACCGGCGGCCTTCGCCTGTGCGCTGATCAACAGCTGGCCGATGGGGTTCTACAGCCCGGACCAGATCCTGCAGGACGCGCGCCGGCATCATTTGCAGATCCGCCCGGTGGACGTGCGCGCCAGTGACTGGGATTGCAGCCTGGAGCCGATCAGTGGCGAGCAGCCAGCGATTCGCATGGGGCTGCGGATGATCAAGGGCTTTCGCGAGGACGATGCCCGACGCATCGAAGCGGCGAGGGTGAAAGGAATATTTGTCGACATCGCCGACCTGGGCGAGCGGGCGCAGCTCGATGCGCGCGCCCAGGAGCAACTGGCCGATGCCGGTGCGCTGCGAGGCCTGGCCGGTGACCGCCATCGGGCGCGCTGGGAAGTGGCGGGGGTGCACAAGCAACTGGGCTTGTTCGCCGGTCTGCCGAGTCAGGAAGAGGACGCGGTGTCGCTGCCCAAACCCACCGTGGGCGAGGACCTGTTGGCCGATTACAACAGTGTCGGCACCACCCTCGGCCCGCATCCGCTGGCCTTGCTGCGCGGTGAATTAAAAGCCCGGCGTTGCCGCAGTTCGAAAGAGTTGATGGACGTCGAGCATGGCCGCCCGGTCAGCGTCGCCGGCCTGGTCACCGGGCGACAACGGCCGGGCACCGCCAGCGGCGTGACGTTCGTCACCCTTGAAGATGAATTTGGCAACGTCAACGTCATTGTCTGGCGTGACCTGGCAGAACGGCAGCGCAAGGTGCTGGTCGGCTCGCAACTGCTCAAGGTCGATGGCCGCTGGGAAAAGGAAGGCGAGGTGCGCCACCTGATCGCCGGGCGCTTGAGCGACCTGAGTCCTTTGCTCGACGGCATCAGCGTGCGCAGCCGCGATTTCCGCTGATCTCCACGCTGATGATCGTTCCCACGCGGAGCATGGGACCGATCATGGTGCGGCCAATACGTTGGCGCCAATAAACAATTAAACGCTGTCTTCGATGATGGCACTTTGGCATAATGCCGTCCGTCGACGTCCCGCACGTCGATTATCGATTCGATTCCCCTCGCTTTTTTCGCCGCTGTCACTCGCAGCGGCTGGCTATTGTCGCGCCGGGATTAACCGTTTTTTCAAAAGGAATGTGCAGTGAGAATGATCTCTCGAATGTTGGTATCGGCGGCAGCGATTGCCCTGTTGGGCAGCATGACCGGCTGTGCGACCGAAAGCTCGCAAGCCTTGCCGATTGCCAAAGTCGAAAGCGCCAGCGTGGCGTATGCCGGCGTTCGTGTGCCGATGGCTGTCGGCAAGTTCGATAACCGTTCGAGCTACATGCGCGGGATCTTCTCCGATGGCGTGGATCGCCTCGGCGGTCAGGCCAAGACCATCCTGATCACTCACCTGCAGCAGACCAATCGCTTCAGCGTGCTGGACCGCGACAACATGGGCGAGATCCAGCAGGAGGCCGCGATCAAGGGCCAGTCCCAGCGACTCAAGGGTGCTGATTTTGTGGTGACCGGCGACGTCACCGAGTTCGGCCGCAAAGAGACCGGCGATCACCAGTTGTTCGGCATTCTCGGGCGCGGCAAAACCCAGGTGGCCTACGCCAAGGTCAACCTGAACATCGTCAATATCAGCACTTCCGAAGTGGTGTATTCGACCCAGGGTGCGGGCGAATACGCGTTGTCCAACCGGGAAATCATCGGCTTCGGCGGCACCGCTGCCTACGATTCGACCCTCAACGGCAAAGTGCTCGACCTGGCCATGCGCGAGGCGATCAATCGTCTGGTGGATGGCATGAACGCCGGTGCATGGAAACCGGGCAACTGATCAAGGTTTGATGACAAGGAGTGGTACACGCATGTTCAAGATGTATGCGAAATGGGCGCTGATGGCGTCGACATTACTGGCCAGCGGTCTGTTGGCCGGTTGCAGCAGCCCGAAAACTCTTTACCAGTGGGAAAGCTATCAGCCTGAGGTTTATGAGTACTTCAAGGGTGAACAACCCAAGGAAGCGCAGGCCGAAGCGCTGGAACGCGATCTGCAGAAGATCCGCTCCACCGGCAAGACGCCGCCCCCTGGCTACCACGCTCACTTGGGCCTGTTGTACCTGAGCATGGGCAAGGACGATCAGATGGTGCAGCAATTCAGGACCGAGAAAACGCTGTTCCCCGAGTCGACGCCGTACATGGACTTTCTGCTTAAAAACGCCAAGGCCGGAGTGACTCAATGATCGCGCGCTCAGTGAAAATGATGGCCGGGCTGCTGGCTCTGGCACTGCTTGGCGGTTGCGTCAGCCCCAAGACCGTGGACTATGCGGCGTACAAGCAGGCCCGTCCGAAAACCATTCTGGTGCTGCCGCCGCTGAACAACTCACCGGACGTCAAGGCGTCCTACAGCATGCTGTCGCAAGTTACGTTCCCGTTGGCTGAAGCCGGTTATTACGTGCTGCCGATCACGCTGGTCGATGAGACATTTCGCCAGAACGGTCTGACCACGCCGGCAGATATCCATCAGGCACCGGCCAACAAACTGCAGGAAATCTTCGGTGCCGATGCGGCGCTCTACATCACCGTGACGGATTACGGTACGCGCTACTTGATCATCAGCAGCGAAACCGTGGTGACCGCCACCGCGAAACTGGTTGACCTCAAGACCGGCACCACCCTGTGGACCGGCTCGGCCCGGGCGTCGAGCGAAGAGGGCAACAACAACAGCGGCGGTGGTTTGATTGGTGCGCTGATTACCGCGGCGGTCAAGCAGGTGATCAACAGTTCCACCGATGCCGGTTACCCGATTGCCGGTGTGACCAGTGCGCGGCTGTTGTCGGCAGGTCAACCCGCAGGGTTGCTGTACGGGCCGCGTTCGCCGAAATACGGCACCGACTGATACCCGTCGATTCTAGCAAGCTCCCGTGGCAAGGGAGTTTGCTGGCGTTGGCCCGTCCGCGCTCGGCAAGGCGCGGAGCAACACGGCTTCAGCGTATTACCTGGCTCTTTTCAACCTGACCGAAACACACAATCCGCTCCTGTTTTTTTCATCTGAAAAACTCAATCGCAGGTGTGCTCCCATACGGTCAGCGATGGCTTTGACGATCGCAAGACCCAGCCCGGAGCCTGATTCATCGGTTCCCAGACTGCGGTAAAACGGATCGAACACCAACAGTTGTTCTTCTGCGCTGATCCCCGGGCCCGAGTCCTTGACTTCAAGGACCACGGATTCACCCGCCATTTCGACCGCCAGATCAACTCGCCCGCCCACCGGGGTATAACGGATCGCGTTGTCCACCAGATTCCTGACCAGGATCAGGAGGTCCATTTCGTTGCCCACGACCTGCACGTCTTCGAAGCTTTCGACACCAATATCGATGTGTCGGCGCTCCGCCAGCGGCAGCAAGTCTTCCAGTACCCGACGATAGATGTCATGCACTGAAACGGATGCCTGTGATCGCTCGGCACTCGATTGTGCGCTCGCCAGGGCCAGCAGTTGATCGATCAATTTTCTGCTGCGTTCAATGCCCTGGGTCAATGGCAACAAACGTTGATGGGCCGCTGCCGACATTTCTATGGCCGACAGTCGCTCGGCTTGTAGCGACAGGGCGGTCATCGGCGAACGCAGTTCGTGGGCTGCATCGGCAATGAAGCGGCGCTGGGTTTCCATGGATTGCGCGACACGCGTCAACAATCGATTGATGGCTACCACGAAAGGCCGGATCTCGGTTGGCAGGTGGTTCTCGTCGATAGGGTGCAGCGCCTGCTCGTCGCGCTGATCGATTTCCTCCGAAAGGGTCGCAATGGGACGGAAGAGTTTGCGCACCAGATCGCTCACCACCAGCAACAGCACCGGAAACAGAATGAGAAACGGCAAAAGACTTCGCCAAGCGCTCTTTCGCGCCTCTTTTTCGCGCACGTCTGCTTCTTGAGCGACAACGATGCGTTCGCCACTGGCCGTTGTTCTCACCAGTACGCGGAAATTTTCACCGGCAACGCTCAACGTCGAGAAGCCATCGCCCAGGCCAGTCGGGAAGGGCAGCGGCGTTGTGGCGTCATCACTGCCGCTCGCTTTGGTGCTGTCGGCCAGGTATTGGACGATCACCCGGGACTCTTCATCGTCGCCGGCCACTTGCTCCGCCACAGGGTAGTGCAAGGTCATCCTTTGCCGATCAAAAAGAATGGCCACTTGGCGCAGGGTCTCGTCCTGCATTTCGTGTGTCTCGTTGATCGCAGAGAAAAAAGCGAAAAAACCAGCCAATGCCGCGACGATCAGGATGGCCAGCGACAGCGTTACAGACAAACGGACCTGCACCGAGTCATTCAAGCGTTCTTTGAAACCATCCATCCCATACCCCTGACATTCTTGATGATGTGGTTTCCCAGTTTTCGCCGCAGAGCATGTATCAGAAATTCCACGGCGTTGCTTTCCACCTCATTGCCCCAGCCGTAGATCCGCTCTTCAAGTTCGCTGCGCGAGAGAATGGTGCCCGGCCGGATCAACAGGGCCTGTAGCAAAGCGAACTCACGGTTGGAAAGCTGAATGTCGGGGATGTCGGCGGTGCTGGCTTGTTTGGAGAGAAGGTCCAGCGACACCACGCCGTTATCGAGCCGTGAATGAGCGCTGCCGCCTTTACGGCGCAAGACCGCGCGGATACGGGCTAGCAGCTCCGCCATGGCGAAGGGTTTGAGCAAGTAATCGTCAGCACCGCCGTCGAGCCCGCGCAGGCGATCATCAAGACTGTCCCTGGCGGTAATGATCAGTAGCGGCACCGGATTGTTGCGCCCGCGTATGCCATCGAGCACATCGAGCCCGTCTTTGCCGGGCAATCCGAGATCCAGCAACACCAGGTCATAGACATGGGTTTCCAGCGCCGCCAGGGCGATGAGTCCGTTTTTGACCCAATCGGTGGCGTAGCTCGCATCGTTCAGCGCGCCCTGGATGGCATCGCCAATCATTGAGTCATCTTCAACCAGCAGGATTCGCATATACGGCTCCGAAAAAAAGCGCGACGGTCATGACCGTCGCGCCTGTATTGAAGCACCTGAGCCGATGTTTGTCCGCCACCGGATTAACCCGGCGGGTTGTGGGTCACTGTTTGCCTTTCATCGAATCGAAGGCTTTCAACAGATCATCCATCGATGCCTTGCAATCGCTCTGCTTCGGCGTGCTGGCGCGCAGGGCGTCGAGTGCCCGGTCGATGGCTTTGTCCAGCACATGCCAGTCACTGGCGGCGCGGGGTTTGATGCCGGCTTCGGCGGAGTCCCAAGACGTTTCCAGATCCTTGATGCGGGTTTTCGCCCCGGGCAGGTCGTTTTTATCGACCAGCGCGGCGACATCCGCGGCGATGGCACGGAACTCAGACAAATCACCCAGCTTTGAACCGGTCTGGGCAGAGGCGCTTACCGAAGTGGCCGGCGTGGCTGCTCCGGGCTTGTCGGCAGGTTTCGAGCAACCAGCGGTGACGCTGAGTAACACGATCGATGAAACGATGGCGACGTGGCGAAGGGCATTTTGAAAGGGACGCATGACAAATCCTTAAAGGGGTTTTGAAGGGTTACTGAGTGACGGTTCGGCGGTTGACCACGTTGAATTGCGCAACCGCGACCAAAAGAAAAATGACGCACAGGAAGATGGCGCTCGTCCAGGTCGCTCCCATGCCCAGGCCACCATAGGTTTTAGCCTGGGTCAGCAAATCGCCGAGTGAAGCACCAAATGGACGGGTCAGGATGTAGGCCAGCCAAAAGGTCAGCACCACGTTGCCGCCCAGGCGCCAAGCCACCAGCGTCGCGGCGATAAGCGCACCGAAAATCATCACGCCAAGGGTGAAGCCCAGGCCCAGGGCTTCGGTGGCCAGATCGCCCGCTGCCGTCCCGAGGGCAAAGGTACACAGCACCGTGGCCCAGTAGAAAAGCTCCCGGCGCGGGGTGACGATCTCGCGGATCGACAGGTTGTGCTCCGCCCGATACCAGACCAGAAAGTTGACCGCCAGCAGAACGGCAAAGACCGCCGTGCTGGTGTACAGGCTGATGTCGAGCATGTCGGTCATAATGTCGGTGATCTGCGTCCCGACGATGCTGACCAGCACTACGGTCAACCAGTAGATCCAGGGTGTATAGGCCTTGGTACGCAGTTGAAAGAACAACGCGAGCGCCAGCAGCACGGCCATGCCGATGCTCGTCAAACCTGCGCCAAAACCGGCATCCACGGCCAGAAAGTCCGCGCCGGTTTCACCCACCGTCGTCGAAAGAATCTTGATCACCCAAAATGACAGCGTCACCTCGGGCACTTTGTTGAGCCATCCGGCTTTATCGAAATTCATGGGCGGGTAGCCTCTCCTGATCTGCGCTGAACTTGCGTAGAGGGAGAAGATACGTCGCCAGACTTAGCTGAGACTGAGGGGCTCTATTTGATGTCCGGCCAAAACCGCTCCCCACCCCCAGGCGCTTCCGTCCACGCCTGCAACGAACGCGTCGGCAAATCAAAATAATCGCGGGTTCGCGCATAACCATGGCCACCCATGCGCCCGATCGCATCCAGCCCCAGTTGATCGATATACAGGGTTTTCGGGTCGATCAATTCGTCGCGCACATGGGCCATCAACACTTCCCCGAAGATAATCTCCCGCGACTGGCCGATGGACAGCGCCATCATGCGTCGGCATTCCAGCGCCACCGGCGCTTCACCAATGCGCGGGCATTTGACCGTGGTGCCGGGAATCGCCGTCAGCCCGGCCGCCGTCAACTCATCGAAGCCAGGCGCGAAGGGCACGGCGCAGACATTCATTGCCTCCACCAGCGCGTCGCTGACGATATTGACGGTGAATTCCTGGTTGAGCTGGATGTTGCGCGTGGTGTCCTTGGGGCTTTGATCGCCGTAGTTTTCCACGCCCAGCGCGAGGATCGGCGGGTCTGCGGACAGCGCATTGAAAAAGCTGAACGGCGCGGCATTGATCCGGCCTTCGCCATCAATCGTGGTGACCAGCGCGATGGGGCGTGGCACCACGCTGCCGATCAGGATCTTGTATTTATCTCGCGCACTCAGTGTGCTGAAGTCGAAGCTTTGCATAGGCAGACATCTCTAAAGAAGGGGATCGATTGCGCTCAGCGGCGCGTGTGCGCTGTAGTCGTCGGCGAACGGGATGGCCGGTTTGAACAGGGTTTTCCAGTCCGGTTGGCCGAAGGCCCGGTCGCTGTGGCTGCGCATCAGTTTTTCGAATTGTCGTTGGGCCTGGCGTTGCAGCGCGGGGTAGTCGACGCCCTGGACCTGGCCGTCCTGCATCACACAACGGCCGTCGATGTAGCTGGCGATGCAGTCGTCGCCGCGCCCGGCCAGCACCAGGTTTTTCAGCGGATCGAACAACGGCCCCAGGTGCAGACCGCGAAGAGTGAACACGGTGATATCGGCCTTGGCCCCAGGCGCCAGACGACCGAGGTCGTCGCGGCCCAAGGCCTTGGCGCCGCCGAGGGTGGCGGCGTTGTACATATCCAGGGTGCTGGTCAACGAGGTGCCGCCCTCCATCAACCGAGCGATGTTCAAACCCTGGCGCATGTTTTCCAGCAGATCCGCCGGCCAGGTGTCGGTGCCGAGGGCGAAGTTGATGCCTTTGGCCCGATAGCGGCCAAACGAATTCAGCGCCTCACCATCGCGAGCAAACACCACCGGGCAATGCACCAGGCTGGCGCCGCCATCCACCACCCGCTGCACGTCTTCATCGCCCGCGGTGTAGATGCCATGGGGCAGCAGACTGCGCGGCGTCAGCAGGTCCATTTGCTGCAACCAGCCCAGCGGTGAAGCGCCGCGCAGTTGCTCGACCATCGCCACTTCGCCCAGCCCCTGGCAGCAATGCAAACGCATCGGTGCGTTCAGTTCGCGGCTCAGAGCGGCGGTGCGTTGCAGCAGTGCCGGGGTGCAGGTTTGAATCCGGTCGGGCAACAGCGCGCCGCGAATCAAGTCGCCGTGGGCACCGTCGAAATCCTTGAAAAAACCGCAAGCAGCCTCAAGCCCGGCCAATCCCCGCGCTTCATCCCAGTGATGCCCCAAGGTGCCATCGGCCCGCCAATAACTCATGCCGCTCATGTAGCAAGGGCCGAGGTAAGTCCGCAGCCCCAATTCGGCGGCCACACCTGCCACTGCCGAAAATTCGGCGTAAGTCTCGGCCCACTCGCGGTAATACATCGAGGTGATCGGCATGGCCGTGGTGATGCCATTGCGGATCAACTGAGTGAAGGCGTAGCGGTATTTGAAAACTTCTTCAGCCTCGGTGTAACTCTCCCGTGGACCGGCTGCCAGAGACTCCTCGGACCACATTCGGCCCATGTCGCGTTCATCGCCGTTGTCGAGCGTCAGCACCGTGGAATCAAGATCCCCCAGCGCATCCAGATCGATGAAACCCGGGCCGATCAACGCGTTGCCGTAGTCGATCCACTGATCCACCGGCCCGGCATAATCACGCCCGACAAACACGATGCGTGACCCTTCGAACACCACTTCGCCGTCGCGCCACAGCACATGTTGCGCGCCGTCGAAACCGACCACGCAGCTGCTTTTAAGGCCGATGCGTTTCACAGACGGCTGTCCAGCAAACGACCGCCAGAGGCAATCAACTCACCGCCGCGATAGACCTCCCGCACAGGGCGTGAAACCACGGCTTCGCCCAGAGTCTGCACCGGCATCAGCAGGAAGTCCGCCGTCCGACCGATCTCCAGCCCATAACCTTCACAACCCAGCGCTCGTGCGCCATTGACCGTCGCGGCCTCGAATGCAGCGGCCAGTTCATCGTCTTTGTTCAGATCGAAGCGCAACGCCAGCAACATCGCCCGTTCGAGCATGTCGCCATTGCCCATCGGCGACCAGGCATCACGAATGCCATCCGAACCCAGGCACACATTGACGCCGGTCTCGCGCAACGCCAGGAATGGCGGCACCGCGCAATCGGCCGGCGCCGAGCTCATCAGCGAAATCCGCAGCGCCGCCAGGCGTTCAGCCACCGGTTTGACCTGACTCCACGGCAACATCCCCAGGCAATAGGCGTGACTGATCATTACCCGACCCTGACACCCGAATCGTTCGGTGTAGTCGGCGATCAGCGAGATTTGCCACAGGCCCAGTTCACCTTTGTCATGCAGGTGAATGTCGACGCCACGCTCGAATTCGCTGGCCAGCTTGAAGACAAAATCAAGTTGCGCGACCGGATCGTTGTCGATGCCACACGGGTCGAGTCCCCCGACGTTTTCCACGCCCAAGGCCATGGCTTCACGCATCAGTTCGGCAGTGCCGGGGCGGCTGATCAGGCCGGTTTGCGGAAACACCACCAGTTGCAGATCGATCAGGTCGCGATAGGTTTCGCGCAGTTGCTGCATGGCTTCGACGTGGCGCAGGCCGAACTCAGGATCGATGTCGACGTGGCAACGCATTGTCAGCGAACCACGGGCGATGCAGTTTTCCAGCAGTGCTCCGGCGCGTTGGGCGATGGGGGCGTCGACTTCCCGCAGCACGCGGCGCTCGTTGGCGATGTAATCCTTGAGCGTTGGCCCTGCGCTGTTCGGGCGCCAGGGTTGGCCCCAGAGGGTTTTGTCGAGGTGGACATGGCTTTCCACCAGTGCCGGGGTGAGCAATTGATTCTGGCCATCGATGTCGGTGGCGGTCAGGGCCGCAGTCGAGGCCGGGCGGCGTTGTTTGAACAGGCCGTTTTCGATCAGCAGGTCTTCGGCGGGTGAGCCGTAGGGCCGCACGTTGCGCAGCCAGCGGGGTTGGGTCATTGCATACCTCGAATTTTGTAGTGTTAAGGCGGGCCTCATCGCGAGCAGGCTCGCTCCCACAGTGGTTTTGTGTCGATCATGGAATGTCTGAACACCCCATGACCCTGTGGGAGCGAGCCTGCTCGCGATAGCCGCGCCTCGGTCTCAAACCAGGTCTTCAGCCCTTGAGCTTCGACCAGACCCGATCCTGCAGCTCACGCGCTTTGTTGCTGCACTCTTTCTCCGGGCGCAGACGCGAGGCGAATTCGTCGGGCATGTTGATGGCGTCCATGACCTTCCATTTGGCGTCGAGCAGCTTGTCGCTCTGGATGCCGTTGGCGTAGGCGATGGCATTGGACACGGCGGCGGCGTTTTCCGGCTTCATCATCCAGTCGATGAAGACTTTCGCGTTGCCGGGGTGCGGTGCGCTTTTAGGGACAGCGAAGTTGTCCTGGAACATCGCCAGGCCTTCGCGCGGGTACACGTATTTGATGGTGCTCTTCTGCAACGTGGCGCGAGCGGTCGAGCCGTTCCAGTTCTGCATCATGATCACTTCACCCGATGCCATGCGGTCGACGGTGTTGTCCGAGCTGTACATCTTCAGGAAAGGTTTCTGTTTTTGCAGCAGTTCGAGGATGCGCTTGGCGTCCTGCGGGTTTTCGCTGCATTCGTCGACGCCCAGGTAATGGCTGGCGGCGTTGATCACGCTGCTTGACGTATCGAGCGCGGCGAGTTGGCCTTGCAGCTCCTTGCGCGGCTCGAAGAACTCTTTCCAGGAGTCGTCCAGCTTGCCGCCGGGTACCCGTGCGCTGTCATAGGAAAACCCGGTGGTGCCCCACAAATAGGGCGCGGAGAACTTGCGGCCGGGGTCGAACACCGGGTCGCGAAACGCTGGTTTCACGTACTGGAAGTTCGGCAGGGTCGGTGCGTCGATTTCCATCAGCAAATCCTGCTTGATCAAGGTGCGCATGATCGACTGCGACGGCACGATCACGTCATACGCGGCGCCGCCGGCCTGCAACTTGGCCAGCAGGGTTTCGTTGCTGTCGTAGCCGTCCATGGTGACCTTGATCCCGGTCTCCTTTTCAAACTTGGCCAGCAGGTCGACCGGGTAATAATCGGTCCAGTTGTAGAAGAACAGCTCCTTGGGCTCGGCCGCCTGCGCGGAAAAAACGCTGAAGCAACTGAGGGCCAGACCGGCGACAGCGAAACGCATGCTTTTTGTTTTCATCGGCTTTTTATTCATAACAGCAGGCTCCAGGCTCATTGTTGTTTGCCGCGCTGTCCCAGCCAGAAGGCCAGCACCACCAGCACGATGGAAATCACCAGCATCAGGGTCGAGATCGCATTGATCTCCGGCGTCACGCCGGCCTTGATTGCGGAGAAGATGTACACCGGCAACGTCGTCGAACCGGGGCCGGCGACGAAGAAGGTCATGATGAAATCGTCGAGGCTGACCACAAACGCCAGCACCGAACCGGACAACACCGCCGGCCACAGCAGCGGCAGCGTGACCCGCCGAAACACCTGCCAGGGGTTGGCGTACAAATCGTTCGCCGCCTCCAGCAGGCTCTTGTCGAGATCGTTGAGCCGCGCACGAATCGGCAGGTAAGCGAAGGGAATGCAGAAGCCGACATGCGCGACGATTACCGTCAGCAAACCGAGCTTGATCCCCAGCGCCATGAACAGCAGCAGGGTGGCCACGGCGGTGACGATCTCCGGCAGGATCAGCGGCAGGTTGATCCCGCCTTCGACCATTTTCTGTCCGTAGAACGGCCGGTAAGTCGCCAGCGCCGCGAGCAGCGCAATGGCCGTGGCGCAAACCGTGGCGATGGTGGCGACGATGATCGAGTTCAGCGCTGCCGTCTGGATCGACGGGTTGGCCATAATCCGCCCGTACCAGGCGAAGGAAAACTCGGTCCACACCGTCGCCGAGCGGTTGGCGTTGAAGCTGTAGGCGATCAGGACAAAGATCGGCACGTACAGGTAGGCCAGGATCAACAGGCTGACTTCTCGGGTCAGGGGTAGTTTTTTAAGGTGCAGGGCGATCATACGGTGGCTCCCCGACGTAGAGTTTTGGCGGCGTTGCGGCTATAGAGCGCGTAAAGCACCAGCGACAGCAGCAGAATCCCCAGCAACAGGAACGACAGCGAACTGCCCAACGGCCAGTTGCGCGCGGTGCCGAACTGTTGCTGGATCAGGTTGCCGATCATCAGCGTCTTGCCGCCGCCGAGAATCGCCGGGGTGATGAAGGCACCGAGGCTCGGCACAAACACCAGCAGCGCGCCGGCAATCACCCCGGGCATCGACAGCGGCAGGATGATCCGTTTCAGCGCGTACCAGCGATTGGCGCCCAGGTCATAGGCGGCTTCCACCAGGCGCCAGTCGAGTTTTTCCAGGGTCGAATAGATCGGCAAAATCATGAACGGCAGGAAGCTGTAGACCAGCCCGACGCTGACCGCGAAGTCGTTGTAGAGCAGGGTGATGCCGCCGGCCTGCGGGAACAGCGCATTGAGGCTCTGGGCGACCCAGCCTTGTTCGCGCAGGATGATCAGCCACGCGTAGTTGCGGATCAGCAGGTTGGTCCAGAACGGGATGGTGATCAGCAAAACCATGAGGTTGCGCCGCCGTGGCGTCAGGCTCGACATCCACAAGGCCACCGGAAAGCCGAACAGGAAGCACAACAAGGTCGTGCCACCGGCCTGGAACACCGAGCGCAACAGTGCCTGTGCGTAGACCCAGTTCAGTTCCAGCTCACCGTCGAAACCTTCCTGGAAAAACAGCTGCACATAGCTTTGCAATTGCCAGTTGGCTTGCCAGTCGACACCGCCGTACACATTGCGCGGCAACAGGCTGATATAGCCCATGATCCCCAGCGGGATTGCGATCAGTGCGAGCAACGTCAGGACCACCGGGCTCAGTAGCAACGCACGGTTAAGGGCAGGAGAAGTGCTGCTGACGCTCATCTCAGGCCTCCATCAACAGGCAGGCGTGGGGCGGCAGGTGGACCGCGACGCGATCACCGACCCCGCGTCCGCGATTCAGGCCTTCATTGTTCTCGCGCAGCATGACTTTGATGTCGTTGTTCAACCGACATTGGTAAAGGGTCGCGGTGCCAACGTACAACACCGCCTCGATCACGCCGCGCAAGTGATGCGGTTGCTCAAGGTCAACCAGTTGCGAACGCTCCGGGCGAAACGCCAATTGCACCGCGGCACCTTCGAACCCTTGGGCCGGGCAGGGGATTTCCACCGGCATGCCGCTGGGCACAAAGAGTTTTTCGTTGTGCTGACCGCGCTTGAGGTGGCCGGGGAGGAAGTTGATGTCGCCGATGAACTGGGCGACGAAGCGATGTTGCGGACGTTCATAGATATCGTTCGGCGTACCGATCTGCAGGATCTTGCCGGCGGACATCACGGCGATGCGATCGGACAGCGTCAGGGCTTCTTCCTGATCATGGGTCACGAAAATAAAGGTGATCCCGGCTTCCTTCTGCACGCGCTTGAGTTCGACCTGCATTTCCTTGCGCAGCTTGAGGTCCAGCGCCGACAGCGGTTCATCCAGCAACAGCACTTTGGGTTTGGGCGCCAAGGCCCGGGCCAGCGCTACGCGTTGCTGTTGGCCGCCGGACAGTTCAGCCGGTTTGCGCTTGGCCAGGTGTTGCATTTGCACCAGCGCCAGCATCTCATTGACACGCTGGGCCGTTTGCTCGCGATCAAGACCCTGCATCTCGAGGCCGAAGGCGATATTCTGCGCAACACTCATGTGTGGAAACAGCGCGTAGCTCTGGAATACCGTGTTGACTCGACGCTTGAACGGAGGCAAATCGTTGACCGGCTCGCCCGCGAGGCGAATCTGTCCTTCGCTGACATGCTCGAAACCGGCGATGGTGCGCAGCAAGGTGGTTTTGCCGCAGCCGGAGGGGCCGAGCAGGGTGAAGAACTCGTTGTCGGCTATGTCGACCGACACGTTGTCGAGCGCTGGAGCTTGCCCCGGATCGTCGGAATACCGCTTGGAGACGTTACGCACTTCGATTGCTATTGGTTGACCCATAATGGTGCAATCCTCTAATTATTGTATGCAATATCTGGATGCAATCTACAAATAACCGGATTAATCTGCTCGTGCAACCCCCTTTTTCAAAGGCTGCTCATCGCCTGGGGCCGGTTGTTTAGCGCTAAAGGAGTGTTTCCAATGACCGAGAAGAAACTCGAGACCACGGTCGATCGCGTCTACCAAGGGGTTTACGAGGCGATCAGCAAACGTTCGTTGCGGCCGGGCATGAAGCTGGGCGAGGCGTCACTGGCCGAACTTTTCAATGTCAGCCGCACGTCGGTTCGTGCCGCGCTCAAGCAATTGGAAGCTGACGGACTGGTCACCACCGAGCCCAATAAAGGTGCTTCGGTGTCGTTGCCAAGCGACGAAGAGATCCGCTCGCTGTTCGAAACCCGGCGCCTGATCGAGATCGGCATCGTCAGCGAACTGTGTCGCCGACGGGACACCGCGGTGACCCAGGACCTGCGTGATCACCTGTTGCTTGAGGACGAAGCGCATCGCAGCGGCGACCATGAGCGGCTGATTCACCTGCTCGGCGAATTCCACATCAAGCTGGCGCAAAGCCTTAACAACCCGGTGTTGCTGGACTGGTTCCAGAAGCTGATTTCCCGCGCCTCGCTGTACGCCGCCGCGCTGGATGACGACAGCCATGAGGCGTGCCGTGATGACGAACACTTGCGGTTGATCGAGTACATCGAGGCCGGCAATCAGAGTGCCGCTATCGAGCTGACCTGCATGCATTTGAACGGCATCGAGAAGGCGATTCTCGACGTCGCCGCCACGCTCAAAACCGGCTATCACCCGCTCAAGCACCTGATCGAAGTGTGAGGTCTTCGCAGATATAAAATCAGCTATACCTCTAATGAAACCATTGGCGTCGGTTAAGCTCGAAACAAACGGGCTCACACCGTCTTCATGCGGTTTCGATCCCGCTAGTCAGCCACTTTCAGGGATATTGAGCCGTCGATGCAGTTTCTATCTGATAGCCACGGATGCGCAGGCTGGGACGGTGAAATGGCCGCCCGTATTCGTGTGTTCGACTGGAGCCGTACTGAACTTGGAAACATCGAGACCTGGCCCAGGAGCCTGTGCAGCGCGGTGCAGTTATTGCTCGCTTCGCCGCTGCCGATGGTGATGCTCTGGGGCCGCGCGGGTTACATGATTTATAACGACGCCTATTCGGCCTTCGCCGGTGGTCGCCACCCCTATCTGTTGGGCGCCCCGGTTGAACTGGGCTGGCCGGAGGTGGCCGACTTCAACCGCCACGTGGTCGATACCTGCCTGGCCGGCGGCACGTTGTCCTACCGTAACAAAGACCTCGTGCTCCTGCGTGATGGCATCCCCGAAGAGGTCTGGCTGGACCTCTTTTACAGCCCGGTCGCGGACGACGATGGGCGTCCGGCCGGCGTCATGGCGATGGTGGTGGAAACGACTGAGCGAGTGATTTCCGAACGCCGACGCCAGGAAGCAGAAGATGCCTACCGCGCCGACAACGAACGCGTACGCCTGGCACTCAATGCCGGGGCTTTGCTGGGCTCGTTCGTCTGGGATGTCAAAGCCAATGTGCTGTCCGGCGATGAACGCTTCGCCCGCACCTTTTCCTTTCCGTCGGAGCAGAACCTGGCCGACTTGCCGGCGGATCTTGCCGAGTCACGGATTCATCCTGACGACCGCAACTGGGTCAACGAACAATTCCAGCAGTCAGTCGCCACAGGCGTGCCCTTTAACGCCGAATACCGGGTGCTGCGTCCCGACGGCAGTTATTTGTGGGTACTCGCCAGCGGTGGGTGCCAGTTCAATGAGCAAGGCGAACCCCTGCGCTTTCCTGGCGTGTTGATCGACATTCACGAACGCAAAATGGCCGAAGAGTCGCTGCTCAAGTTCACCCGCAACCTGGAGCAGCGTGTGGCCGACGAAGTCGAAGCGCGGCTCGCGGCGGAAGAACAACTGCGCCAGTCGCAGAAACTCGAAGCCATCGGCGGCCTCACCGGCGGCGTGGCCCATGACTTCAACAATCTGTTGCAAGTGATCGCTGGCAATCTGCATTTGCTGGCACGGCATGAGCCGGACAATGCCAATGTGCAGCGCCGGGTCACTGCTTCGATTGCGGCGGTCGAGCGCGGCGCCAAACTGTCCTCGCAATTGCTTGCGTTTGCCCGTCGTCAACCGTTGTCGCCGGCGGTGTGCAATCCACAGCAGATCTTCGAAGGGGTCGGAGAGCTCTTGCAGCGCGCGCTAGGGGAAACCATTCAGATCGAAGTGGACGTGCCTCAGGATGCCTGGAACATCAACGTCGACCGTAACCAGTTGGAAAACGCCATTCTCAACCTGGCGATCAATGCTCGTGACGCCATGCAGGGCGAAGGAACCATCGAACTGAGCGTCGAGAATGTGACGCTCGACCGTAAATTCTGTGCCGGCAAGGGCCTTGTCCCTGGCGATTATGTCCGCGTAGTGGTGGCCGATACGGGCGCTGGCATGACGCCCGAAGTGCTCGAGCAGGCGTTCGAACCGTTTTTCACCACCAAGGCCGACGGTCAGGGCACCGGGCTTGGGTTGAGCATGGTGTTCTGTTTCGTCAAGCAGAGCGGCGGGCATATCGATATCTCCAGCGAGGTGGGGCAGGGCACTCGGGTGCATCTGCACTTTCCACGCTGTTTGCGTGCCTTGCCCGGTGAATCAAC
Source organism: Pseudomonas sp. IT-P294 (assembly GCF_949767865.1). Taxonomy (NCBI): domain Bacteria; kingdom Pseudomonadati; phylum Pseudomonadota; class Gammaproteobacteria; order Pseudomonadales; family Pseudomonadaceae; genus Pseudomonas; species Pseudomonas sp. IT-P294. Next base: position 311,747 of record NZ_CATKQW010000011.1, read on the forward strand.
GCTGCGAGATCCAGTCGCTCGGGGCGGGCACGAAACCATTCTGGTGGTCGAGGACAATGAAGCGGTGCGCAGTACGGCGGTGGAACTGTTGCGCGAAGAGGGCTATCAAGTCCTGACCGCGGCCAACGGCGATCAGGCGATGCAGATGTTGCTGGAGGGCGTGACGGTCGACCTGATCTTCACCGACGTGGTCATGCCCGGCTTGATCAAAAGCTCGGACCTGGCGGCGTGGGCCAAAGTGCAGAATCCTCCCGTGACGGTGCTGTTCACCTCCGGCCACACGCGCGACATCATTTCGCGCAATCATCAGCTCAGCCCCGAGACGTTTTTGCTGACCAAACCGTATGGGCCGCAAGCACTGACCCGAATGGTCCGCACAGTCCTCAGCGGCTGACTGTGGACAGATCGTTCCCACGCTCCGCGTGGGAATGCAGCCCGGGACGCTCTGCGTCCCAGAAGCGTGACGCAGAGCGTCACAAGAGGCATTCCCACGCAGAGCGTGGGAACGATCAATAGATTTTCTGTAATTTATTTAAGGCCAATCGATGACTTCCAAGCGCACTTCAACTCCTCCTTCCGGCATGGTCAGGGTGCGCGGTGCCCGTGAACACAACCTCAAGAACGTCGACGTCGACATTCCCCGGGATGCGCTGGTGGTGTTCACCGGCGTCTCGGGTTCGGGCAAGTCGTCGCTGGCGTTCTCGACGCTTTACGCCGAAGCGCAACGTCGCTATTTCGAGTCCGTGGCGCCGTATGCGCGGCGTCTGATCGATCAGGTCGGCGTGCCGGACGTTGACTCCATCGAAGGCCTGCCACCGGCCGTGGCCCTGCAACAGCAGCGCGGTACGCCGAGCACGCGGTCTTCGGTGGGCAGCGTGACGACGCTGTCGAGCCTGATTCGCATGCTCTATTCCCGCGCCGGCAGTTACCCGCCGGGACAGCCGATGCTGTATGCCGAGGACTTCTCGCCCAACACCCCTCAAGGGGCGTGCGCCGAATGTCATGGCCTGGGCCGGGTGTATGACGTCACGGAAGCGCTGATGGTCCCGGACCCGAGCCTGACCATCCGCCAACGCGCGGTCGCTTCCTGGCCCACGGCGTGGCAGGGGCAAAACCTGCGAGACATCCTCGTGACCATGGGCTATGACGTCGACAAACCGTGGCGCGACCTGCCGAAAAAACAGCGTGACTGGATTCTCTTTACCGAAGAAACACCGACCGTGCCGGTGTATGCCGGGCTGACACCAGACGAAACCAGAGTCGCGCTCAAGCGCAAAATGGAGCCCAGTTATCAGGGCACGTTCACCGGCGCGCGACGCTACATCCTGCACACGTTCAGTCATTCGCAAAGTGCGCTGATGAAGAAGCGTGTTTCACAATTCATGCTCGGCAGCCCTTGCCCGTTGTGTGACGGCAAACGCCTCAAGCGCGAGGCGTTGTCGGTGACGTTTGCCGGCTACGACATCGGTGAGTTATCGCAAATGCCGTTGCTGCAAGTGGCCGATGTGCTCAAGCCGGTGGCGGCGCAAAGCTACCTCGAACAGGCCGACGAAGCGGGTGAAGTATTGACCCATCTCCAGACCCGCGAGGCCCGTGAACAGCGCGTGGCTCACGGCGCCAGCGGACATGGCAATGCGCCGGACGTGCGGCATACGCCAAACCTGTCGGTGGAAAAGCGCCTGGCCGCGCAACGGATCGCACAGGACTTGCTCGAGCGGGTCAGCACCTTGACCGATCTGGGGCTGGGTTACCTGGCCCTGGATCGCAGCACGCCGACATTGTCCTCCGGCGAGTTGCAGCGCTTGCGGCTGGCGACTCAATTGGGTTCGCAGCTATTTGGCGTGATCTACGTGCTGGATGAACCGTCGGCCGGTCTGCACCCGGCGGATGGCGAAGCGTTGTTCGAAGCGCTGCAACGCTTGAAGGCGGCCGGCAACACCTTGTTTGTGGTTGAGCACGATCTGGAAACCATGCGCCGTGCGGACTGGCTGATCGATGTCGGCCCGGCCGCCGGTGAGCATGGCGGCCGGATTCTGTACAGCGGACCGCCGCAGGGATTGGCCCAGGTCAAGGATTCCCAGACCCGCGCCTACCTGTTCGCCGATCAGGTCAGCGAAACCAGAACGAGCCGCAAGGCGACGGACTGGTTAAAGCTGGAAGGCATCACGCGCAACAACCTGGACGACCTCAGCGTCGAGTTTCCGCTGGGCTGTTTTACCGCCGTAACCGGTGTTTCAGGCTCGGGTAAGTCGAGCCTGGTCAGCCAGGCCCTGTTGGAGCTGGTGGGCGCGCATCTTGGCCGTGCCGCCAGCGACAGCGAGCCTGAAGCATTGAGCCTTGAGGACGATGCGCCGCAACTCAGCGGCGGTCAGGTCACGGCGGGGCTGGAGTCGATCAAGCGCCTGGTGCAGGTCGATCAGAAACCCATCGGCCGCACGCCGCGCTCGAACCTGGCGACGTACACCGGGCTGTTCGACAACGTGCGCAAGCTGTACGCCGCCACCCCTGCGGCGCAAGCCGAGGGCTACGACGCCGGGCAGTTCTCCTTCAACGTTGCCAAGGGCCGTTGCCCGACCTGCGAAGGTGAAGGGTTTGTCAGCGTCGAGTTGCTGTTTATGCCCAGCGTCTATGCGCCATGCCCGACGTGCCACGGCGCACGCTACAACCCCCAGACGCTGGCAGTCACCTGGCAAGGCTTGAACATCGCCCAGGTGTTGCAACTGACGGTGGATGAGGCGGTCGAGGTGTTTGCCGAGCAGGCGGGTATTCGCCGTTCTCTGGAGGTCTTGCGCGATATCGGTCTGGGGTATTTGCGCCTCGGGCAACCGGCGACCGAGCTCTCGGGCGGCGAGGCCCAGCGCATCAAACTGGCCACCGAGCTGCAGCGCAATCAGCGGGGAGCGACGTTGTATGTGCTCGATGAGCCTACGACCGGTTTACATCCCCGGGACGTGGATCGGCTGCTGGAGCAATTGAATACGCTGGTGGTGGCGGGGCATACGGTGATTGTGGTGGAGCATGAAATGCGCGTGGTGGCGCAGAGTGACTGGGTGATCGATATCGGACCGGGGGCGGGGGATCAGGGCGGCAAGATTGTCGTGGCCGGCGCACCGCAGAAAGTGGCGAAGAGCAAGAAGAGCCGCACGGCCCCGTTTCTGGCCCGGGTGCTTGGGAGTCAATGATCGATGATCGTTCCCACGCGGAGCGTGGGAACGATCCTGGAAAGGCGAATATCAGGCGTAGCCGAGGGTGAGCCGTACCTTGTCCAGCAGCTCGTTGATCTGAAACGGTTTGATCAACATCTCCATGCCATCGCCGAGGAACACCTGGCGGTTGATCGCGTTTTCCGCATAACCGGTCATGAACAGGATCGGCAAACTCTCGCGCCAGCCACGGGCGACATCCGCCAGTTCTCGACCATTCATGCGCGGCAGCCCCACATCGGTCAGCATCAGATCGATCGAGGGGTCGTTTTGCAGGCGCTCAAGTGCACTGTCGATGTCGCCGACCTGAGTGCAACGATAACCGGCGTCCGCCAGCACTTCTGCAACAAACATGCGAACCGACGGCATGTCTTCGACAATCAGTACATGCTCGCCCGCCCCCTGGTTATCCACGGCTACCCGCGCCGCTTCAGCGGTGGTCGGATCCGTGCTGGCAGGCAGCATGATGGTCACTTCCGTGCCACGGCGGGCCACGCTGCGGATGTGCGCATCGCCACCTGATTGGCGGGCGAAGCCGTAAATGCTCGACAACCCCAGCCCGGTGCCCTGACCCAACGGTTTGGTCGTGAAAAACGGATCGAAAACCTTGTCGATCACGCTGTGTTCGATACCGGTCCCGTCGTCACGCACCGACAACGCAACGTAGGCGCCGTCCGCCAGCTTCAGATCACCGTGGGAATACGCGGCATAAGTGCTGACCCAGATATTGCCGCCGTGCGGCAAGGCATCGCGGGCGTTGATCACCAGGTTGAGCACGGCGCTTTCCAGCTGGATCGGGTCGACCAGTGCAATCGCGGCTTTTGAGGTCAGTTCGAGTTTCAGCGCAATGTGTTCGCCGATGGTGCGCATCAGCAACTCTTCGAGGGAGCGGATGTGTTCGTTGATGTCCACCGGTCGCGTGTCGAGTGGCTGTTGGCGGGCAAAGGCCAGCAAGCGATGGGTCAACGAGGCGGCGCTCATGGCCGAGTTCAACGCCGCTTCGGCGTAAAACTGGACCTTGTCGGTACGGTCGCTGGCCACCCGTTTCTGGATCAATTCCAGGCTGGTGATGATGCCGGTCAGCAGGTTGTTGAAGTCGTGGGCGATGCCGCCGGTCAACTTGCCCAGGGCGTCCATTTTCTGCACTTGCAGCAGCTGGGCCTCGGTGCGCACGCGCACGGCAATCTCATGTTCCAGCTGCGAGGTGGCGTCATCGAGCTGGGCCAGGTGCGAACGTTCCCGGTGGCGATGCTCGGTGACATCCTCGACGAACACCAGGCTCAACTCAGGGGTGCGATACGGCGAAATCTGCCACTCGGTTTCCCGCAGTTCGCCCTCCACCCGGATGTTCAAGGTGCCTTTCCAGCGCTCGCCCGCCGTCAGGCGCAAGCGCAATTCGTCGAGGATCGCCTCCTGTTGGTCTGCGAAGCATTCGCGCAAGGTCTGCGGATCGCGGTTGTCCTGGATCAGTCGGGCGAACGCGTGGTTGCATTCGTGGACGTTGAACTGGGCGTCCAGCACGGCGATGGGCGCCGAGACGTTGACGAAGATCTCGCGAAACCGCGCCTCGCTTTCGCGCAGCGCGTTTTCGGTTTCACGCACCCGCAGCAGGGTGCGCAAGGTCGCCAGCAACACGTCCGGGTCCACGGGGTGGATCAGGTAGGCATCGGCCCCGGCGTCCAGGCCGGTGATGATGTCACCGGTCTGAATCGAGGCGGCCGACACGTGAATCACCGGCAACAAGGCCGTGGCAGGCTCCGAGCGCAGTTTACGGACAATGTCGAACCCACTCATGTCGGGCAGGTTGACGTCCAGAATCAATGCATCGATCTGCTCACTGTCGATGATTGCCAGGCCATCGCCGCCGGTTCCGGCCTCCAGCACGCTGTAGCCATGCGGCTCCAGGCGTCGACGCAGGGCGTAGCGCGTGGCGGCATTGTCGTCGACGATCAACAGGCGAATGTCACGTTTCATCGGCAGGCTCCATGGCGATGGCCAGCGGGATGATCACGAAGAAGGTCGAGCCGACCCCCGGCGTACTTTCGACCCCGACTTCGCCGCCGAGCAATGCAGCGAAGCGTTTGCATAAGGACAGGCCCAGCCCGGTACCGCGCAAGCGTTTTTGCAGCGGAGAGTCGACCTGGGAAAAGTCCTCGAACAATGCACCATGTAGCTCGGCAGCGATACCTATTCCTGTATCGCTGACGGCAAAGCGCACCTGGTTTTCGCCCTCCAGCGACGCCGAGATCCTCACTTCGCCGCGCGCGGTGAACTTCAGCGAATTGGAAATGAAGTTGCGCAGGATCTGCGCCAGCTTTTTGTCATCGGTGTACAGGCGCGGCAGGCCGACCGGTTCTTCGAAGATCAAGTCCACTGCCGTAGCGTCGACGATCGGGCGAAACATGCCACGCAGGGCGGCGAACAAATCGAGCATGTCGAACCAGGCGGGTGAGATGGTGATGCGCCCAGCCTCTATTTTTGCCAGGTCGAGCAAGTCGTCGACCATATTGCTCAACTCCCGCGCGGCGGTGCTGACGAACGTGACCTGCTTGTGTTGTTCGGGGCTCAGCGGGCCATCAAGCTCATCGATCAACAGGCTGGCGATGCTCAGGATCGAGCCCAGCGGCGTGCGAAATTCATGGCTCATGTACGAGAGGAAGCGGCTTTTGAGGTCTGATGCCTGACGCAGCTCTTCGGCCTGGGTATCGAGTTCGGCGTACAGCGCGAGCACGCCCTGATTGGTTTCTTCGAGCTCTTCGCGCAGGGAAGCGGCCTCACTCTGCAAGCGTTCGATGAGCGCCGCTTGGTCTTCGCTCGAAAGGGCGGTCAATTCAGTCATGGCCAGCCTCCAGTGCAATGACCAGGACCGTTGCGTCGTCCCGGCCGCGACAGAAATCGCGGTGCAGGACAGCGGCGATGACCGCCGGATGACGATGCACCAGGCCGGGGTAATCTTGCAGGTTCCAACGGGACTGCAGGCCGTCGCTGTACATGATCAATAGTTGTCCGTTCACGTGAGCATATTCAAAGGGCTGGGCTTTGCGGTACTGCCCGCCGACGATGCCCGGATGGGATGCCATGCCGCGGGACTTGCCCGGAGCGACCAGATTGGCGCCGATGTTGCCGATACCGGTAAAGGTGAGTTTGTCGAGGTGACCGTGGAACTGGGCAATCGCCAATGCACCGCCACGGGTGCCCATCATGGCCTGATGGATGTCTTCGAGCAGCAACAGCGGCGAGGCGAATGGCGCCAGCGCGAAAGCTTTTTCACCGGCGCGTGCGGCGTGCTCGGCTTCTTCGCCATGGCCCAGACCGTCGATCACCAAGGCGCTGAGGTCTGGACCGTCAATCGCCAGGTGCCAGACATCGCCACACGCCGGGTCATGGTGTAACGAATGCTGGCTGACGCCCCAGCGCAGATCCGAGTCTTTGTCACGATGGGAATACAAACGGGCCAGGATCACCGCACCCCGGGAGTCGGCGTAGACATCGAACACCTCCGTCTGACGTGACACCGCGCCCAGACCAATGCCCTGAGTGCCACCAGTGGAAAATCCGTCAGTCAGGCAAGCCTGCAAGTCAAAACCCTGCGCACGATCCACGGCGACGATCTCGATGCCATTGGCTTTTTTGCCGGGCAGGATCCGCAGGTGCAATTCACCACGGGTGGCGTGCTTGAGCACATTGCTCGCCAGCTCCGTAATCACCAGCGCCACGCGTCCTGCGTCAGTGGCGTCGAAGCCATTGTCTTCGGCAAGCCTTTGCGCCGTGCGCCGGGCATGGCCGATCTGACTGACGTCCTCGATCAACAGCACTTGGGTCATCGAACCCGTGATCTTCATGTCCATCGGGTGATCGTTATGCGAGTGCCCTTGCCGGGCGCGGTGTCCAGTTCGAACTCGTCCACCAGACGTTTGGCCCCGGTCAACCCCAGGCCCAGACCGCTGCCGGAGGTCCAGCCATCGGTCATTGCCAATTTGATGTCCGGGATGCCCGGGCCATCATCGCGAAAGGTCAGGCGCAAACCGACTCTGGGATTTTCATCGAGGATCTGCCAATCCATATCGCCACCGCCGCCATACACCATCGTATTACGCGCCAGCTCGCTGACGGCGGTGACCATTTTGGTCAGGTCGATCAGGCGCATGCCGCACTCCGTAGCGAGCTTGCGCGCGGTCTGTCGTGCCAGGACCACATCCTGCTCGATATTAATCGCTTGCGTACCGCTGCTACGGACGTTCATTGCTCACGTACTCGTTCCTGAAGCAGCCTCATCCCACGTTCGACGTTCAGCGCGGTGCTCACGCCGGGCAGGGTCAGCCCCAGCTCCACCAGGGTGATCGCCACGGCAGGCTGCATGCCCACCAGCACGGTCTCGGCGTCCATGATTTTCGACAGGCCGGAGATCGTTCCGATCATCCGGCCGATAAACGAATCGACCATGTCCAGCGCGGAGATGTCGATCAGCACACCCCGCGCCGAGGTTTTATTGATACGTTCCGACAGATCGTCCTGAAGGGTCATCGCGAGCTGGTCATGCATGTCGACCTGAATGGTCACCAGCAAAAAATCGCCCATTTGCAGAATTGGAATGCGTTCCATCGGCTTATACCGACTTGCTGACGGTGATTCCCAGACGGGTGAGGGCCAGTTTCAGTGCATCGGCAAGGTTGGCTTTGGTGACCACGCCTTGCAGGTCCAGGCCAAGGTGCACGATGGTCTGGGCGATTTGTGGACGCACGCCGCTGATGATGCAGTCGGCACCCATCAGGCGAATCGCGGTCACGGTTTTCAGCAAATGCTGAGCCACCAGGGTGTCGACGGTCGGCACACCAGTGATGTCGATGATGGCGATTTCCGAACCGGTATCGACGATCCGTTGCAGCAAGGATTCCATGACCACTTGAGTACGTTGCGAATCGAGGGTGCCGATCATCGGCAGCGCCAGCACGCCGTCCCAGAGCTTGACCACGGGGGTCGAGAGTTCCAGCAGTTCTTCCTGCTGGCGCTTGATCACCGCTTCGCGCGATTTCTGGAAGGTGCGGATGGTGTGCATGCCCAGCGCGTCGACCAATTCGGAAACCTCCCAGAGTTGCTCGGCGAGCATGGCTGGATTGGCTTCGTAGTGGCGTTGCAACAGACCGAACATCGGGCCTTTGAGCGAGAAAATGAAGCTGGCGGTCTGGTGTGAATCCTGGCCCGACAGGGCGCGGCTGTGGGAGAGCTTTTCGAGGAATTGACGAATGTCATCCCAGCCCGGCGCGTTGACGTTCGGGCCGTTGCCGTTTTCCAGACCGGCGATCAACAGTTGCAGAAATTCCGACGTCTGTTGTTTAAGGTCGTGTTCTTTCAAGTTGCGGGTTGCGCCAGTGGCTTCCTGACTGGTCATCCAGTCGCCAACCAGTTGTGTCTGGTTGCTTTTCATCGCATCGAGAGTGCCGATATGCAGTGCTGCCATGTGTCTGAGCTCCTGAAAAAATGCTGTGCCGATTCCCCAAAAAAACACCGGCGTGAATCAATGACAATTGCCGTACGCAATAGTTAGTCGTGCCCGTGGATTATTTAATCCCCGTGGCAGTTGCCGGTAACTTTAGTAGGTGCACAGACACACGGCGATTTAATGACGATGATCCTGCGCAGCGCTGTTTTGTTGGCGCGAACCCTAGGCGCTGGCAAACCTCTTCCATCGATGCGGCCTGCTTTTTTTGAACAGCTCGATGGTTTCTTCGTGAGCCTTCACCCGATTGTGAAAGCGATCCGGGGGATCTTATTCAGTGAAGGCTGGCGCTCAGGCAAAGGTTTTATCGCGTTCGCGACAGGACGACGAACGGACACCGCTGGTCTGATAGACGGTCGACAGAACACGGTAACCGAGGCCATTCTGATAGTTGGTAAACGCAATAAATCGCGTTTGCTGCCGATCAATAACGGAGGTGTTCCATGCCGGTGATACATGACCTTTATCAGGACCTGAAAATTTCAAAGGAAGATATCCAGCAAAAACGCTCCAAGGATCCAGTACTGGATTCGCTGATCAACAAGTATTCGCAAGCGGACGCCGAGGTAGTCAAGGCTGAGACCGCAAAATCAGATGCGCCCAGCGATGACGTATTGAAAAAGCTCAAGGAGGCGCGTGTGCTGGTCAAGGACAAGATCGTCAAACAACTCCAGTCTTCCTCCTGACCCTCCACGTCAAGCCACCGACCACCGGTGACCGAAAAATTGGAACGGGGGTAAATACCGGCACCTCGAAAGATCAGAGTCCGACCTTTTTCGACTCCCTGCGAGGTGCCAAATGCCCGATCCAAAATTCCCCAGTGAAGAGCAGGGTGGATACGATCCGATTCCCACCCGTCCCGAACCTCTCAGCCCCGGCCGCACGGCGGTCAACCCCGAAGACGAACCGGGCGTCGACGAACTGCCGGACAACGAAGGCGTGCGTCCACTGAATGAGGACGACACCACCGCGATGGACCCTGAGCGGGTGCTGGAAGAGACGGACAACGCCGTGCGCGATAACGAGAGCGATCCGCGTTAATCGAATCAATACAAATCCCCTGTGGGAGCAAGCTCGCTCCCACAGTTCGATTGGGGTTATTTCTGCAAGGCGGTGCTCAGCGGCAACCGGACCATGTTGTTGGCCTTCAGCGAGCCCAGATACAGCCAGTCCCCGTACTCACGCACCGTGGTAATCGGCGAGTAATTGCCGTCGCTCGCATCCTGCAAATTGGCGATCACTTTGCCGTCGACGTCCAGTCCCAGCGCGAACGCACGTTTTTCCACCGGTTTGGGCAGCAGCATCAACGCCCGCACGATCAACTTGCGTACAAAGGGGTGTGGCGCCGTGGCGTCGAGCAGCGCATTACGTGGTGCATAAAGTGCCACCCAGAACCGGTCGCGACCGTTGAATGCGAGGTTGTCCGGCATCCCTGGCAAATTGTCGATGAACAGGTCATGGGTGCCGGCTTTCGGTCCGCTCAGCCAATAACGGCTGATGCGATAGGCGCCAGTTTCGTTGACCAGCACAAAGCTGTCATCCGGTCCCAGAGTCACGCCGTTGGCGAACTCCAGCTTATCGAGCAGCACCGTGGTCTTGCCGGACTGAAAGTCATAGCGCAACAACCGACCGTCACCGCCATGCTCGATGATCGCCTCGCCATCCTTGCCCAAGCCCCAACGACTGGAAGCGTCGCTGAAATAGGCGTAGTGCCCGGATTTATCGATGGCCACGTCGTCGGTAAATCCAAAGGGCACGCCGCCAGCCTCGGTGGACAACGCCGACAAGCGCCCATGAGCATCCAGCGACAGCAAGCCTTTGACGCCATCGGCAATCACCAAGAGCCCACTGGGGTGCCGCGCCATGCCCAAAGGCCGGCCGCCGGTAACGGCCAGAATCTGGGTGTCCTTGCCGTCGAGGCTGGTACGAATCACTCGTCCGTTGTGCAGGCCGGTGATCAGCACGTTTTCCTCCAGCAACAGCGCCTCTGGTCCTTCAATGCCCGCAGGACCGACACGCTGCACGCCTTTCAGGCGTTGATTGTCGGCATACACGCCGACGGTGAGAGAGGGGGCTGGTGCGGGAATCCAGGCTACCGGCCGGACTTTGGTCGGGAACAACAGTAAAAAGACGCCAAGGGCAACGATCAATAACAGCAGTAGATTGCGAAACCTTAAGGCTCTTCTCACGCGGTGGCTCCTGCCGGGGTCAAGTGTTTTTGCGCCATTTCTCGCAAGGCCAGCATCGACGCCGAGGATTCACGCTCGATGCGCCGCCTGAGTAGCAGGCGATTGGCGATACGCATCGCCAGGCCGGCGAACTGGTAGTCCAGTGTACGGATAAAGCGGGTGTGATTGCCATCAGCCTCGCACTCGTACGTCACCACCAGCGACAGCCCGTGATCGCCCCGCGCCCAAGCGCTCCAGCGCCGGCCTGGCAAGTATTCGTTGACCTCCCAACTCAAGTGGCCGTCACGCCCGCCGGCCCGGATGTCTTCTTCGAACCGCGCGCCGGCATGCAAAGGGCCGCTTTGCCCCTCGACCTTGAGGGAGGACGGATGCCACTGCGGCCAACGGGTCACGGTGCTGGCGTAGGCGAGCACGTCAATCGGATTGCCGGCGATAGCGATCTGGTGCTGCATGCGGGTCATGGCCGTTCTCGTCAGTGGCTGAGTGTCGTGCTCAGGCTCCCAATACAGGGTGCCGAACAGGTAATCCATCAGTGGAAACACGATATTGAAATTGCGTTCCTGCATCAGCTCGCGACGGTGATGCAGTTCATGCAGGCGACGCATCTGGCGAATCCACGGCAGCCGTGTGACCGGGTTGCTCGCAGGCAAGTGCTCGCAGGCATGAAACACCTCATAGGTCAGGTAGCCGAGCACCAGGCAGCCGGCCGACAATCCGGCGACGTTGCTATCGAAGCGGCCCATCAGCCACCAGAGGGGCAGGGTGATAACGACGGTGTGCAACACGATCAGCCAGGCTGGAAACAGGATCACCCGCCAGTCCCGGGCGCTGTCGTAGGTCATGTGGCCGGGGGCAAAAAAACTGTGGTGGTCGCCTGCATGACGGGCGTAGAACATCCGCGCGAAGCTCTTTTTGTGGTGCCCCAGATGCCGATGCACCACGTACACGCCGAAGTTGAAGAACAGCAATGTCAGTGGCACCGCCAGCCATTCCAGCGGCTGGACCTGATGCACGGTGCTCCAGAATCCGCCAATGGCGAGTAACCCGAACAGCAACACGAAAGCGCCGTGCAGCCAAGGGTTGTAGTGCGGATGAATGTCGGCTCGATAGCGGTTGCGGAATGCCTGGGTGGTCTGCCTCACTGCGCTCACCTTTGGTTATTGTTATAACCGCAGATTAGCTGATCTGCCCCTCGATACTGGAACAACCTCAAGGACACAAGCGCCATGCTCCGGTGTGTCAGGTCAGCGGATCCCAGCGCTGGGACCAGTCGTCATCAGTCTTGATGACTTCACGCAACAAATCGAAGGCCCGCTGCAGGGTCGCCGAGTCGCGATCACGCGAGTAAACCAGGTAGGTCGGGTAGCTGAATTCGGGCGCCTTGGGCACGGGCTTCAGCACGCCGCTTTCCAGGTAACTCTGGACGACGCGCGTGCGAAAGTAGCCGCTGCCGCCATTTTCGAGAATGTACTGCAGGGCCAAGGGGCCGAGGTTGAAGCTCAAGGCAGCCTTGGCTTTTTCCGGCAGGGCGGCATCGTGCTGGCGGCGGAAGTCCGGGCCCCAGTCGATGTACACGTAAGGATCGGGGCGCCCGGCGAGGCTCACCAGGATGAGTTTTTCTTCGAGGATCTGTTCGACTTGCAGGCGCGGCCAATACTCGGGCTGATAGACCAGCGCGGCGTCAAGCACACCCAGTTCCAGTTGCCGCAACAGGTTTTCGCCATCGCGGATTTCCATGCGCAGGGCGTGGCTGGGAATCTTCTCGCGCAGTTCACCGGCCCAACTGAGCATCAGCGGGTTGCACAGGCTGACTTCGCCGCCAATGTGCAGCACGTCGCGGTAGCCTTCTGGCAATGGCAGATCCCGCCGCGCGGCTTCCCAGGTCTGGACCAGTTGATTGGCGTACACCACAAAGGCTTCGCCGTTGGGCGTTAGGCGCGCACCGGCGCGGTTGCGCACAAACAGTGTGCTGCCGAGCTGGCTTTCGAGTTTCTGTACGCGCGCGGTGATCGCGGTCTGGGTGACGTGGAGTTTTTCCGCCGCCGCGGCGAGGCTGCCGTGACGGACGATTTCCAGAAAGGTGCGCGCGAGGTCGATGTCCATGGGGGGGCCGGTGCGGGAGGTGTGGGGATTGTAAACGGATCCTGCGAATCTCGTTTATATAGCTGTTGTTGGCGAGCCTCTGTTGGGGTTGGTGTAATGCTGTCTACTTAAGAAGGTTTTGGGGTTGGGTACATATCCGTTTCTGTGGTTACGGCTGCTATTGGTTCCGCCTTTACGGCGGGTCACTTGGAGAAGCGCCAAGTAACCAAGCGCCAGCGCCCCTGACGTACGGTGCCTCGCTTAGGCTCGGCATACCCTCACTCCGGTCCTGCTCCGTGGGCCCGCCGCCATCGGCCATCCATGGCCGGGGGCGGCTAACCCGGCATCCATGCCGGGTTGCCCACTGCGCAGAACCTGCGTTCGGCCTTCCGACGGGGCAGATCAAGATCAAAAGCGGAAGGCGAGCTAACGCTCGACCTGATGAGTGGTGAGGAGCCAGGGGTGTACATCGCCAAAATGTGGGAGCGAGCTTGCTCGCGATGAGGCCCTGTCAGTCGGTTGTGGTGTTGCCTGTAATGCCGCTATCGCGAGCAAGCTCGCTCCCACAGGTATTGATCGTTCCCATGCTCCGCGTGGGAATGCATCCCGTGACGCTCCGCGTCACCATCGCGCAAGACTCAAGCCTGGTGTCGACAGCGGGACGCAGAGCTTCCCCGGCGGCATTCCCACGCGGAGCATGGGAACGATCACCACGCGCAAGCGTTGAGCAATCAGGTCGGCCCGTAGGCCGCCTCGCTTGGCTTTGGCGGTACACGCCCCCTCGAGAGGCCGAGCGCAGGTTCTGCGCAGTGGGCACCGCGGCAAGGATGCCGCGGTAGCCGCCCCCGGCCATGGATGGCCGATGGCGGCGGGCCCACGGAGCAGGACCGGAGCGAGGGAATGCCGAGCCTAGGCGAGGCACCGAACGTCAGGGGCAAAAGCGCTTGGTTACTTGGCGCTTCTCCAAGTGACCCGCCGTCAGGGCGGAACCCTAAGCCGCCGTTACCGCAGCAACGGATATGTACCCAAAACCAACCCAAACCAAACCAAAAAACTTTCTGAAGTAAACAGCATTACGGTGTCAGCAAAGTCCCTATTCAAAACGCAAAACACGAACAACCAAACGCCCCCCAGAACCCTTGAAAGTCACTGACCGGTGCCGAAGACAACCGCGCCCGCTCATGACTGTGCGCATGAACCGCACAAGCGCCCGCACAATGATGAGCCTGCGCGGTCAACGGCGCCGAGGGTTTCCAGTGCCCCGGCACTGTGGCCACGGGCGACCACTCCGGCACCACCGGAATCGTCGGCGGCCCGAGTTTTTCGAACTCATGGCTGCCATAGACAATCTTGCCGTCGACAATGGTCAACACCGACTCGATCCATTTAATCGCTTCATCCTCGATGTGGAAGTAGTCCGCCGACAGCGCAATCAAGTCAGCCAGTTGCCCGACCTTGATCTGGCCTTTCTGGCCTTGTTCGGAAGAAAACCAGGCACTGCCGTGGGTATAGAGCTCCAGCGCCGTGTCGCGGCTCAAGCCTTGCGGATACAGCTCCAGACCACCGACGGTTCGACCGCTGACCAGCCAGTACAACGAAGTCCAGGGGTTATAGCTGGACACGCGCGTGGCGTCGGTGCCTGCGCCTACCGGAATCCCTTCGGCCAGCATGCGTGCGATCGGTGGCGTGTGTTCGGCGGCTTTGGCGCCATAGCGGTCGACAAAGTATTCACCCTGGAACGCCATGCGGTCCTGGATCGCAATGCCGCCACCCAGGGTTTTCACCCGTTCGATGTTCTGCGGTGTGATGGTTTCGGCATGATCGAAAAACCACGGCAAGCCATCGAATGGAATATCGCGATTGACCTTCTCGAACACGTCAAGCATGCGGCTGATGGATTGGTTGTAGGTGGCATGCAGGCGGAACGGCCAGCGCTGTTCCACTAGATGGCGGACCACCGGCTCCAGTTCCTGCTCCATGGTTTGTGGCAGGTCCGGGCGCGGTTCGAGGAAATCTTCGAAATCGGCCGCCGAAAACACCAGCATTTCCCCGGCGCCGTTGTGCCGCAGGAAGTCGTCGCCCTGACCGTAATGAGAGGTGCTGGTCCAGTTCTTGAAGTCGGTCAGCTCTTCTTTGGGTTTCTGGGTGAACAGGTTATAGGCGATACGCACGGTCAGCTGCTGGTCTTTGGCCAGTTGCTGGATGACTTGGTAATCGTCTGGGTAATTCTGGTAACCACCGCCGGCGTCGATGGCGCTGGTGACGCCCAGGCGATTGAGTTCACGCATGAACTGGCGAGTGGAATTGACCTGATACTCAAGTGGCAGCTTCGTTCCCTTGGCCAGCGTCGAGTACAGGATCATCGCGTTCGGGCGGGCGATCAGCATGCCCGTGGGGTCGCCGTTGGCATCCCGCTGGATTTCACCGCCGGGCGGGTTTGGCGTGTCGCGGGTGTAGCCGACCACTTTCAGCGCCGCGCGGTTGAGCAGGGCGCGGTCGTAGAGGTGCAGCACGAACACCGGCGTGTCGGGGGCGGCCTTGTTTAGTTCATCAAGCGTTGGCAGGCGTTTTTCGGCGAACTGGAATTCGCTCCAGCCACCCACCACGCGCACCCATTGCGGCGTTGGCGTGCGATCGGCCTGGTCCTTGAGCATGCGTAGGGCGTCGACCAGTGACGGCACGCCTTCCCAGCGCAGTTCGAGGTTGTAATTGAGACCGCCGCGGATCAAGTGCAGGTGCGAGTCGTTGAGACCGGGAATCACCGTGCGGCCGTGCAGGTCGATGATTTTTGTACCGGGGCCTTGCAGGGCCATGGCTTGAGCGTCGCTGCCGACCACCACGAAGCGGCCGCCCTTGATGGCAACAGCACTGGCCTGGGGTTTCTTGCGGTCGACGGTGTGTAGGCGTCCGTTGTACAGAATGAGGTCGGCGGGGGTGTCGGGCATGGTTTTACTCCCTGCGATTAGCGGACTGATCCAGGTCTCGATGGTCGCTGCCGAAAGGCCCTGCAATACACGTCGGTGATTGAAACCGTTGTGGACGTGAGGTGGGCTCATGGCGGCGCGCTCCGTCAATTGATCGGGGGCAATCGGCCGATGCCTGGCGCAAGCGACCAGAAGGAATATAGACCGCAAATCCATGGACGGCCGTTTCCTGAGGGCAAAAACGACGAATCCCGCCTCAAGGGGCGGGATTCGTTTGCAACCAGAGGTGCTCCCGAAATGTCGGGAGCCGCCGTCTTAGCTTGGGAACAGCTCGGACAGTTTCATGGCCAGCATCATGTCGCCTTCAGCGCGCAGTTTGCCCCCCATGAACGCCTGCATGCCGTCGGTCGAACCGTCAACGATGCCTTCCAGGGTTTCGCCGTCCATCACCAGAGTGACCTGGGCGTCAGGGTTTTCGCCTTCTTGCAGCTCGCAGGTGCTGTTTTTGACGATCAGCGAGAAGTTCTTGGTGTCGTCGATGCGGAAACCGAATACCAGGTCCAGACCGGCAGCAGCGGCTGGGTTGAACTTGGCTTTCATTGCTTGTACGGCATCAGCTACGGAGGTCATGGTTTGATCCTTTCTTGGGTAATTAAGAGCAGAGTAATTACAGCTGGTGATTACAGCCAGGGTCACAAAAGTCCGGACTCAGCGAAACGTAATGAGTTCCGGGGCCTTCAGCAGTTGCAAGTGCGCATGACTGTTGAAGGAAGCCAGAGCCACCTCGCGACCGCGAAACTTCAAGAGGTTGAGCGAGGTGTTGACGATTTGCCAGTTCAGCTCAAACGCCTGCCTTGCAGGCATTTGGGTAATCAGATGGAGCAGGGCAGTGATGGTGCCGCCGGAGGTGAACACGGCGATTTTCTGGGTGGGGTCGGCGTTTTCGAGGAGGCGGTGAAGACCGGCCTGCACGCGCTCGACAAAACCCAGCCAGCTTTCAAGGCCCGGAGTGTCATAGGTGCCGGCGAGCCAGCGTTCGATGATCAGGGCAAAGATGCGTTGGAATTCACCACGGTTTTGCGCGGCGTTGCGCAGGATGTCCAGTGCATGCGGCTCGTCCTGCAGCATGGCCGGCAGCAACGCGCGGATCACCGCGTCGGCATCGAATTCGTTGAAAGCGCTATCGATTTCCAGGGTCGGCACCGGCAGGCCAACGGCAGCGAACTGCTCCAGCGCGCTGTTGGCCGTGTGCTGTTGACGGCGCAGGTCGCCGGACAGGCAGCGATCAAAGCAGACACCGAGTTCGGCGAGGTGCTGGCCCAGGACTTCTGCCTGACGGATACCGGTCGGCGACAGGACGTCATAGTCGTCTGCACCAAAGGAGGCCTGGCCATGTCGAATCAAATAGATACTGCCCACGTCCGCGTCATCCCGGTACGTTGAAGGTTTGGCGAGGTTATGAGGATGGCGGTGAGCTGTCAATGAAAAAACATACGCTTGTTTGAAATGCCCGTTACAGGCCTGTTGCCAGAGGTTTCCCGACTGGTCGTCGACGCAGCGCATGGGTATGCTGGAGGCATCCCGCGCGTGTTTCAAGCCGCGCTTCGTATTGAAGGAGTCACTGTGGAGTTTTTGTCCGAGTACGCCAGTTTCCTGGCCAAGACCGTGACACTGGTGATCGCCATTCTGGTGGTCCTGGCCAGTTTCGCGGCGTTGCGCAGTAAAGGTCGGCGCAAGGCGGCCGGCCAGTTGCAAGTCAGCAAACTGAATGATTTCTACAAAGGCCTGCGCGAACGCCTGGAGCAAACCTTGCTCGACAAGGATCAGCTCAAGGCCCTGCGCAAGTCCCAGGCTAAATCCGAGAAAAAGCAAAAGAAGGCGTCCGAGGCCAAACCCCGGGTGTTCGTGCTGGATTTCGATGGTGACATCAAGGCATCGGCCACTGAAAGCCTGCGTCACGAGATTACCGCGTTGCTGACACTGGCCACGCCCAAGGATGAAGTCGTGCTGCGCCTGGAAAGCGGTGGCGGCATGGTTCACAGCTACGGCCTGGCGTCCTCGCAGCTGGCGCGCATTCGCGATGCCGGCGTTCCGTTGACCGTTTGTATCGACAAGGTAGCAGCCAGTGGCGGCTACATGATGGCCTGCATCGGTGAGAAGATCATCAGTGCGCCATTCGCGATCCTCGGTTCGATCGGGGTGGTGGCCCAGTTGCCGAACGTCAACCGCCTACTGAAAAAGCACGACATCGATTTTGAAGTCCTGACTGCCGGCGAATACAAACGCACCCTGACCGTGTTTGGCGAAAACACCGAGAAAGGCCGCGAGAAGTTTCAGGAAGACCTCGACATCACCCATCAATTGTTCAAGAACTTCGTCTCGCGATATCGCCCGCAACTGGCCATCGACGAGGTTGCCACTGGCGAAATCTGGCTAGGCGTCGCAGCGCTGGACAAACAGCTGGTTGACGAACTCAAGACCAGTGACGAATACCTCGCTGAACGTGCGAAGAAGTCCGAGCTGTACCACTTGCATTACGCCGAACGCAAAAGCCTGCAAGAGCGCATCGGCATGGCGGCCAGTAGTTCGGTTGATCGCGTATTGCTGAGCTGGTGGAGCCGGTTGACCCAGCAACGCTTCTGGTAATTGTCACAACACGTTCCAGCAAACCGATGAAACCGTGGCGATCCCACGGTTTCATTTTTTTTGCCTTCAAAAAAGTGCGCCATTTCTTCGCCAGGTAACGACATTTCCTAACACGTTTGTGGATCGCTCCCGCTTCTTGATGGACTCAGGCGGGGTAGGGTGATGTTTCGAAATCACCGCAATGGAATGCACCATGAATGAACCTTTGGAACACGTCGCCGGGGCCCATCCCGTGGCGTCTCTGCGGATGCGCAAAAAACTGCAGGCCGCCGTGGATCTCGCCTTGCCACAATCGCCGGGACAGTTTGGCGAGCATTTGATCAAGGAAAAATTGGGGCAGGGCATCGACCCACAGACCGCGATTCTGGCCACACTCGACTACAACTTCAAAGGCCATCCCGCACAGGACGGTGTCGAGCAGGGGCGGGTGGCGAGCAGTCGTTCGTTGCTTCAAACGCTGCTGTCCAATTACCAGACAGTTGGCGACGGGCGCTTTGCTGAAACCGCGTTCGGACTGTACACGCCGCCGGATATCGGGCCAAAGGTGCGGATAGTCGATAACGTCGACGAATTCGCCGATCACGGCAGCGGCAACCACCACACCTATGAAGGCATTTATCGGCAAACCTCGCCGCAAACGTATGGACCGCTGACGCAGATCGCCCTGAGACCCGCCGATTTCAAGAAATGGGTCTGGGAACTGGATCTGAAGGGCTTGTACCAGGCGTATCTCGATCAGGCTTGGCCGTCCGATGACGTGCTTCTTGCACCCAAGCGTTACGCCTTGAGAACGTCGGTCAAAGCAGCGTTTGTCATGGCGGCCTGTTTGCAGTTGCAGGAGCAGCGCCTGACTCAGAAGGGCCTGGAACTTGCGATGCAGGCCGCTGGCCTGCCAGCCGATCAATCCTGGGAAACCTTGACCATCGAGCAACTGCAAACACCCGCTCGCATGCCTTCAACGGTCAGGTGCGGCTTGCTGAAACTGTACCGCTACACCGCGACGGATATCTGGGCCTGGCGTGATACCTCCAGTCCTCGCGTGTTGCTGTACATTCCGGGTAATTCTTCGCCGCTGCACGAATTCGCCGACGCTAAACAATTGCGGCAATGGGTGGTCGCGCAGGGCCGGTCCACAGCGACAAAAGAGGCGTTGGCCGCGCATTTTGCCGAAGACGATCGCGAGGACGGTACGTTTCACGCCGGCGTCCTGACGGCGTTGGACGGCATGGCGCTTTATCCTGCCAGGCACAAGCTGACTGTCAGCGCCGGTTTCTTCAACGATGACGGCTACTGGGACCCTGACGAGTACATTGGCTTCGAAGATCCGGTGCTCGCCACCGATCCGTTTGCCCGGCTGGTGTTGACGATGAAGCAAGCTGCAATGGCAGGCATCAAGACCATTCGCGACGATGCGCAGGTCAATCGGGATCAGTTGAGTGCCGTCGTTGAACCGTTGGTGCAATGGATCAACCGGTTTGGCCCGCTCGCCGTGTTCGTCCCAGGAGGCGAGGGACTGTTGGCGCTGGCCGGGCTGATTGACGCCGGTTATGGCCTGAATCAGGCGGTCAACGGCAAAGCGCCCGATCAACGCTCCGAAGGGCTGACGCGTACGGTGTTTGGCTTGCTTAATGCGTTGCCGATGATCGGTGGCGCGTCGGTGCTCAAGGGCGAAGCTGCCCAAGCCGAGCACCTTGCGGAACGAGCTCCAGAGCCCGACGTTAATCCGCAAGCGATGGAGGTGCGAACGGCACCGACCTTTGCGCCGATGCCCGGCCCAGCGCTCAACCGGATTGGGCTCCTGCGCGGAGTCGGTCCCTCCGTGGCTTCCTTCAGCGATGAAGTGCTGGCGCAGATCGGCACCGTCAGCGCAGTGGACGACGACATGCTGCGGTTGATGCAGGCGGGCCGAGCGCCGACGCCGTTGCTGGCGGACACGATCAGTCGCTTCAAGATCGATCAGGACCTCGGTCCGGCAGTGGACCTTGCGCTCTTCAACCAGCGTTACCAGGCGCTTCAGCACTCGGAGCATGAATGGGTGCAACTTTTTCAACGCCAGTACCCTGACTTGCCCAAAAGCGCTATCGAGCAAATGCTCGAGCGCTATGGCGTTGACCTCCAGGCGTTGCCCGACGCTACCGAGGCCAGCCAGGTGTTTGCGCGCCTGGACAGCAAGGCGCGCCAATACCAGCAACATGTAAGGCTCAATCGAGCCTATGAAGGCCTTTACCTGCGCTCGGTGGCGAACCCCGAATCGGAAGCGCTGGCCTTGCACTCGCTCTCCCGGCAGTCAGGCTGGCCCAGGCATATTCGCATCGACGTGCTGGATCAGACCGTTGTCGGTCGGGTCCTGGACCGCAGCGGTCCACTCGATACGAGCGATGTCCGGCGCCTGATCAAGGAGGAGCAAGGCTACCGGCATCAGGACCGACAAACGGATTTCCATACAGCGCTTGTGGGCCTGCTGTCAGACGACGAGCGTTTGGCGATGCACCTCGATTCGGTTGATCCGCCAGGTCAGTTGCGGCTGAACATCGGCCGTCAGGCGTTACCTCGCCCCGAGTTCATGCACGGGCTTCAGCGAATGGATGCCGGATTGCCTTTCGAGGCCTCGGGACTCAGAGGCGGCGGCTTTCCGGGGACGCCGCAGGCCGAGGTACTGACGCATCAGATGATGAGGTTGCAGCTCAAAGACATCTATCCGGACTTCACCAATGCCCAGGCTGATGCATTACTGCGGCGCGAAGGCGCAGTGGCACAGGCGCACATCGATGGGCTCAAGCAACAATTGCAGCAACTCAACACTGACCTCTTCGGCTGGATTGATCAGGTGACAGACGACATCCGTGACATGGGGGTTCCCCAGTTGACCGCTGGCGATCCCGAGGCGGCAGGGCTGAGCGCTGCGCAGATCCAGGCCCATAACGTGCAGCTGATGCTGACAGAAATGCACTATGAACGAGTCACCCGGCAGGAGCTGGCCGAGGAGCTGGTTGCTATCTGGCAAAAGCGTGGGCCCAGGCAGGACCTTCTCCTGGCCGGCGAAAACGTACGCGGCGTCAGGCTTGATCTCGACTTCGAGGATTACCACCGGCTCCCCGCGTTGAATGTGCGGCTCGACACGGTTCTGGAATTATCGATGCGCGGATTCCATGTGACCGAAGAGGACAGCCTGAACGGCTTTCTTGAGAGCTTTCCCAACCTTGAAACCCTGGACCTGGAAAGTGTCGATCTGAGTCACATCAACGAAGGTGACGAGGCTGGGCGCGCACTGCCTCATGCGATCAGCCAGATGCGCCAACTGACGACGCTGAACCTGCGGTCGACCAACCTGACGTTCAGTCAACGCGGTGCTTCGCAGCTCACGGAGCTGACGCGCCTGCACACGCTTGACCTGAGCAACAATCCGCTGGAAGTCCCACCGCTGCTGCTGGGAATGAACGACTTGCGGCAGCTCAATTTGAGTAGTACGCGGATCACCACATGCCCGGTCGGGATCATGGAACACCCATACCTGACTTCCCTGGACTTGCGTAACAACCGAATAAACCGCGTCCCGCAGACGGTGCTCAACCAGGCCATCGCCAGGGACCGCGTCAGGCTGCAGGGCAATCCGTTGACGGATGAGGACACGCTGTTGCGCATCGTGGAGCATCGCCGCCGAACGGGCATCAACCTGTGGTTGAGCGAGGCTCACGTCGACGATGGCAATGGTATCGAGTGGTTGCGTGAAGGCGATGAGGCGCTGCGGGAGGCGCGACGATTGATCTGGCAGCGGCTGGCAGTCAGGCCATTTGGAGTTCGGTTCTTGAGGGTCATGGATGGCATGTCCCTGACGGCCGACTTTCAGGTCGACTACCTGACCTTGCAGGCGAGGGTGTGGCGGCTGCTTGGCGATGCCGACGCCTCAGAGGTTCTGTGGGCTCGGCTGGTGGAGGATGTGGAAGCGGCGCAGGTCGATGATGACAACCCTTTCACGCTGTTTACAGAGCTTGAGGCACAGGCTCTCTTTTATCGGAATTGGGAGGCCATGGGGCGACCGTTTCCGATCGGCTCACAGTAAGGGGGGAGCCTTGAACCCCGAAAGGGGTTCAAGGTTTGACGATCAGCGGCGACGGAACAGCGGCAGCGGTTCGTCAGTGGCGGCCTGATAGGTCACCGAGAAGTCCTTGAGGCCTTCAAGTGCTTCGTAAGGGTCTTTATCGGCGCGAATGGCGAACGCGTCGAAGCCGCAGCGGTGCATGTAGAACAGCTGGTCACGCAGCACGTCGCCAATCGCCCGCAGTTCGCCTTTGAAACCATAACGGTCACGCAGCAGGCGGGCGTTGGAGTAGTTGCGGCCGTCGGTGAAGGCCGGGAAGTTCAGGGCGATGACCTGGAAATTCGCCACGTCCTCACCGATTTCTTCCGCTTCTTCGTCGGCATCCAGCCACACACCCAGGCCGCCATCGCGAGCCTTGAGCATACGGCCGTGTTCGCGCCACAGGCTCAGCGGAACGATCAGGTCGTCGCAGTTGCTGATCTCGTCGATGTTGAAGTCCTTGGGCAACAAGTGCCAGGTTTCGTCGACGACCTCGTTGTTCTTAATTATTCGCTGCATAGACGCGCTCCTTGAAGAGGTCGATGCCAATACGCTGATAGGTGTCGATGAAACGCTCGTCTTCGGTACGTTGTTCGATGTACACGTCGATCAGTTTCTCGATCACGTCAGGCATGGCTTCCTGGGCGAAAGACGGGCCGAGGATCTTGCCCAGGCTGGCGTCGCGACTTGCGCTGCCGCCCAGGGAAACCTGGTAGAACTCTTCGCCTTTCTTGTCCACCCCGAGGATGCCGATGTGGCCCACGTGGTGGTGACCGCAAGCGTTCATGCAACCGGAGATGTTCAGGTCCAGCTCGCCGATGTCGAACAGGTAGTCCAGGTCTTCGAAACGACGCTGGATCGATTCGGCAATCGGGATCGATTTGGCGTTGGCCAGCGAGCAGAAATCACCGCCAGGGCAGCAGATAATGTCGGTCAGCAAGCCGATGTTCGGCGTGGCGAAACCTTGCTCGCGCAACTCGCCCCACATCGCGAACAGTTGGGACTGCTCGACGTCGGCCAGAATGATGTTCTGCTCGTGGGAGGTGCGCAGTTGACCGAAGCTGTAACGGTCGGCCAGGTCGGCTACCGCGTCGAGCTGCTTGTCGGTGATGTCGCCCGGTGCAACACCGGTCGGCTTCAGGGACAGGGTCACCGCCACGTAACCCGGCTTTTTGTGGGCCAGGGTGTTGCGGGTGCGCCAGCGCGCGAAGCCCGGGTGTTGCTTGTCGAGCTCGGCCAGTTCGGCGCTCTGGTTATCCAGCGCCTTATAGTCCGGATCGACAAAGTGTTTGGCGACGCGATGCACTTCGGCCTCGGTCAACGTGGTCTGGCCACCGCGAAGGTGCTCCATTTCCGCATCGACTTTTTGCGCGAAGACTTCAGGCGTCAGGGCCTTGACCAGAATCTTGATCCGCGCCTTGTACTTGTTGTCGCGACGGCCATAGCGGTTGTAGACACGCAGGATGGCGTCGAGGTAGCTCAACAGGTCTTGCCACGGCAGGAATTCATTGATGAACGCGCCCACCACCGGCGTACGGCCCAGGCCACCACCGACCAGCACCCGGAAGCCCAGCTCGCCAGCGGCGTTGTGCACCGGCTCAAGGCCGATGTCATGGACTTCGATGGCGGCACGGTCGGAGGTCGAACCGTTGATGGCGATCTTGAACTTGCGCGGCAGGTAGGCGAATTCCGGGTGGAACGTCGTCCACTGACGCACGATCTCGCACCATGGGCGCGGATCGATCAGCTCATCGGCAGCGACACCGGCGAACTGGTCGGTGGTGACGTTGCGCAGGCAGTTGCCGCTGGTCTGGATCGCGTGCATCTGCACGGTGGCCAGCTCGGCGAGAATGTCCGGAATGTCTTCCAGCGCCGGCCAGTTGAACTGCACGTTCTGCCGGGTACTGATGTGGGCGTAGCCCTTGTCGTAGTCGCGGGCAATCTTGGCCATCATTCGCGTCTGGCGCGAAGTCAGTTGGCCGTAAGGCACCGCCACTCGCAACATCGGCGCGAAGCGTTGGATATAAAGCCCGTTTTGCAGGCGCAGAGGGCGGAATTCTTCTTCGCTCAGCTCGCCTGCCAGATAGCGTCGGGTCTGATCACGGAACTGCTTGACGCGGTCCTCGATGATCCGCTGATCGTACTCGTCGTATACGTACATATAAGTCCTGTTCTCAGGCTTGGGCCGGTCGGATCCAGTTGCGTTTTTCGCTTGCTGAAGTATCCGATAGTGCCTCGGCAATTCTGCGCGCACGGCCGCGCACTCCCTACGGAGCCGGGGCAAGATACCAGTTTGGAGTTATGCGCAAAAGTGATGTTTGAGTATATGTAAAGAACCAAAAAGACTAACGAGAACTGTTATTGATAAACCCGTATTTGTCGTGCGGGCAATCGTCGTCTTTACTGTGATCGAGTCTTTATGCAATCACCGATAAAACCGACAAGAGGCGATGCAATGAGCAACCCGACGAAAGCGACAAAACCCGATAGCACGGTGGATGCTTGGGCGATTCTGTTTTTGATCATTCTGGTCGTGGGCACCGCGGTATTCTGGGTCAGTCATCAATAATCGACCCCGCCTGGGCCCTGTTCCGACGATTGTCGGACAATTAGCGCAATAAACGCCGTTTTCCGGGATTTCGCTGGCTATAATGCGCGGCGCAATTTCCGGGGGCTCGGGCGATCAATGTTGAAGTTTTTCTACACCTTCCTGCTGATGATGGGGGCGGTTTACGGAACTGTCGCCCGTGGGGAATCAGTGTTGTTCCTCAACCCCGGAACGACTGACGAAGCTTTCTGGATCAGCTATTCGCAATTCATGCAGGCGGCCGCCAAAGACCTGGGCATTGACCTGCGGATTCTCTATGCCCAGCGCATGCCGGAGCTCACGGTGGCGCAAGCTCGACTGGCGCTGCAAGGCCCGGATCGCCCGGACTATCTGGTTTTCGTCAACGAACAGTACGTCGCCCCGCAAATCCTGCGTCTGGCCGAAGGCAGTGGCGTGAAGCTGTTTATGGTCAACGCGTCGTTGACGGCCAATCAAATGAGCCTGCTGGGCGAGCGCGCTGATCGACTGGGCAGCCTGGTGCCGAACGACGAGGAGGGCGGTTACCTGATGCTCAAGGAGCTGATTCGCCAGCATCCGCCCGTGGCGCCCGGCCAGGTCATCGAGTTGCTGGCGTTCTCCGGCCTGAAAATCACCCCGTCATCGCAACTGCGCGAGCAAGGCATGATGCGCGCCTTGGCCGAGCATCCTGAAGTGCGCTTGCGTCAATTGGTGTACGGCGGCTGGACCCGGGAACGGGCCTATGAGCAGGCGAAGTTGCTGTTGCGACGGTATCCGAAAGTGTCGCTGGTGTGGGCAGCCAACGATGAAATGGCTTTCGGCGCCATGCAGGCGTATTCGGAAACGGGCGGCGTGCCCGGCAAGGACGCATTGTTCAGCGCGATCAACACCTCGCCGGCCGCATTGCAGGCGAAGGTCGACGGGCGCTTGAGTGTGTTGTTGGGCGGGCACTTCACCTTGGGCGGCTGGGCGCTGGTGGAGTTGCACGATATAGATCAGGGCGTGGATCTCAGTCATTACGGTGGCCGGGACCGGCGAATCCCGTTGCTGCAAATTATCGACAAGGCCCAAGCCCGGCGAATGCTGGCCATGGGAGCAGCACCAGCCTACGGCGTAGATTTCCGCCGATTGTCCGCCAAAGGCCGACCGTCGTCTTATCGATACCCGTTCAGCCTGCAAACCCTGATGCGCTAAACACCGGCCAGGTGCAACACCAGCTGCACGATGCCGTACAGCGTCAGCGCAAACACCGCCGTGAACAATATCCCCAAAATCACGAAATGACTGGGCTTGCCATGGGTAAAGTCCCGGGCCCGATTCTTTCCGCTCTGCACCCCGAACGCCGCGGCCAAGACGCTGTGCAGCATCTGCCAGAACGTTGGTGGCTTGTTGTCGACCGGGTCGTCCATAAATCCCTCGTCATGCCTGTGTGAGCTGTAAGCATAGCCAAACAACCTGCCCATTTCCCCCCTATAAATATGTACCGACATACCGCCGGATGGCTGTGATGTCCTGATGCACTCTCAATCGAGCATCAGGAGCAACATCATGCCGGACCCTTCCACGCCCACAGAACCCGGGATTCACGTCCCATTTATCAAGGGCCGCCTTCCCGACTGGACGCGTCACTTGACCACCTCCCATCTCCAGGCCATGACGCAGGCGCGCAATCCCGCCCAGCGATTCATCGGCACTTACCCTGAGCTGTATGCCAAGGCGTCACAGGCATTGCGCCAGGCCTTGCTCGACAGTCAGGCACAGAGCAACGCTTCCAACCAGGCGCTGGCCACGACTCTCAAGGATTTCAAAGGCATCACCGAATTCGCCAAGCCATTGCTGACGGATGCGTTGCAGAAAAAATTCGGTCAGGCGCCAGATGTCGTCAACACGGCGCTGTTTCATATGCGTTCGCCCAACCTGGCCGAAGAGCAGTCATTGTTGCAAGCGGCGCTGCGAAACTTCGAAGAAAATGAGCCTTTCGACGGCATTGCCCTACAGGAGACCAGCGCGCTGGCGCCGGTGGGGGCACTGGAGCAGCATCTTTACGACGAACGCACCCAGTATCCGTTTGCGAAGGTGCGCTACAGCCTCCGTGAGAAGTTGTCGATCAAGCCCGCGGCGTTCGCCAGCCTGTGCCGGGAACTGGACGTGGGCAAGCAGTATCAGGACCATCTGACTGCGGTATTCGATGCGCCCGACAAGGCTGCGACGGTACGCCAGCAGACGATTGCGGCGGACAAGCAACGGATGCGCGTGCAGGCGCATATCGCTCTGATGAGGTCGGACATTGACACCGCAGACCATGCCACGGTGTTGGCAATCCTCGACGGTGCCTCGCAGGAACGACTCGACGGCGAGTCAGTCCTCCACAGTCGGGTGGAGGTGTTTGGCTCGAAATTGAATGACGTGCTGATTATTGGCGCTGCATCGCGCAAAGTCAGAGCGACCTTGCAAAATCCCTGGCTCTTTCTTCTACCGTTCACACCCGAACTGGCCAAGCTGGTGCCTGATTCACGAGTCATCGTCTACATTCCAGGCGATCCCATCAGCCCCCTCAAGGCGTATGCCTCCGGCCGCGAATTTGCCCGTGAACTGGCGATCAAGCTGCGTTCCGTCAGTTACCAGCGGTTCTTTGCCGGCTTTGTCGCGCAAGATGAGGTAGGTCGTTTTTTCCACCGGCTCAAGCGCCAGCTCAAGAGCCATAAATGGGACCCGGCTCCGGTTTATCCCGGCCCACCCTATGCGCCGGGCGCATTCCTCAATGGCATGTATGTCGAGGTGTGGAACGAGAATGTCGACCTGGGCATGGATGAAACCTTCATTGATGGCGAAGTGTTTGCTGCCCGTTATGAGTTTCATCTGGCCAGGATGAAGTCCAATGCCAGGTTGTTGGCCATACCCACCGCCGAGGTTGACCACGAAGCCTGGATGACGCGACTCCAGCACTATGCCGAAGGGGGGGTGAGCGTCTTGAACGTGGCAGCCTTTTTCGTGCCGGGACTGGGTGAGGTCATGCTCGCCGTCACCGCCGTGCAACTGACCTACGAGGTTTACCAAGGGGTGGAGGCGTGGAAAGAGGGTGACGCCGAGGAGGCCTGGCGCCATCTCACGTCAGTGGCCCAAAACGTAGCCTTCATGGCCGTGTTGGGCGCGGTAGCCAGCAAGGCGCCGCCGATCATCAACTCGCGGTTTGTCAGCAGGATGACCAGGATCACCACGCCTTTTGGTGAGCGGCGTTTGTGGAGTCCCGACCTTGCCCCCTACAAGAGCAGTGTGTCTGTGGAGGGGCTCGAACCGAATGCATTGGGGCAGTACAAGGTCGGGGACAAGACCTGTATTCGATACGAGGGGAATGTCTACGAAAAGAGCTTCGACCCGGCGCTGAAAAAATGGCGGATCCAGCACCCCAGCGATCCCCAGGCCTATCAACCGATCTTGCGGCATAACCAGCTCGGCGCCTGGCAGCACACCCTTGAACGGCCGCTGGAGTGGGATCGCCCAACGTTGTTGCGCAGAATCGGGCCGCAGATGGACGTTTTTTCTGATGCGCAGCTACAGCAAATTGCCGAGGCCAGCGGGGTCAGCGATGATGCGTTGCGCCAGATGCACATCGATCTCCAGCCACCGCCGCCGCAATTGGCCGAGACCATCAGATCGTTCAAGGCTGATCAACAAGTGCAGCAGTTGATTGATCAGATCCGCAACGGCGGTGACCTGGGTGGTGCTGGCGAGGCTGTCGTACCGCTTACTGTTGGGCTGCCGGGCTGGCCCGTCGAGGAGGTCCTGGAAGTCTTCGAGGGACCGGAACCCTGGGGGGCGTCGCAGCGCTTCGGTTCAGTGTCGGCAAGCAACAATGTAAAGCCCACGATCAAGATCACTCGATCCGAAGTGCAGGCCGGAAAATTGCCGGAACGTATATTAGGGGCGCTTGACGAGCCACAAATCACCCGGTTACTCGGCGCACGCAGCGCGCAACAAGACGCGAACCGCGTGCAGATGTTCAGGGACAGCCTGGCCAACCGCGCCCTGGATAGCAAAAAGTCCCTGGTCGACCGACTGCTCGCTGGCCAGCAGACGACGAATGCCGATATTCAACGACTGCAACGCAGTTTCCCTACATTGTCGCCGGAGGGGGCGCGACAGGTGCTGGGCAATGCCAGTGCCGCCGAGCTGGCCCAATTGCGCAGCAGTACAAAAATACCCTTGCGCCAGGCGCAAGAAATTCGTGTCCATTTACAGCAGGGCGCTCTAAACCGGGCGCTCTGCGGTTTGCACCTGGAGAGCATGGCGTCTGTGGCCAGCGATCGCCTGGCGTTGCACAGCCTGGAGCAATTGCCCGGTTGGTCGATGGATATGCGCGTGGAGCTGCGTTCCGGCTCGATCAAGGGCCCATTGCTGGACAGCGTAGGCAGCGACAGTGCGACGTTTCGCAATTATCTGGTCAAGGGCGACGGCTATTTTCGCGCATACGATGCCCACGGCAGGCCTCTCAACAACATCCCCGCCCATGGCCGCAATCTGTATGAATCGCTGCTGGAGTTCTTGCCCCAAGCGACACGGGCAACCCTGGAGGGCAATCAAGGCCAGGCCTTGCAAAAAAAACTGGCGAACCATGCCAGCACTCATCGCAACGACATGGCGCTGATCTTGAAGCAGCGCCCGTTAAATGCCCCCGGGCCATCGCTGCGTCTGTCCAATGGCCGCCTGGGTTACCTGGCCAGTGGTCGTGGTGTCGGCTTCCACGATGGCGCATTGGTCTCCAGGGTACGGGACCTTTACCCGAACATCTCCGATGCGCAAGCCAGTCAATTAGTCAGAAACCGCCTTAGCGCGGGAGACACCGATCAGCAAGTGTTCAATCTGTTGAACAACCGTCAACGGGAATTCGACGCATTGGAAACCGCATTGAACAACTGGGTCGACGCCGTTGTGCCGGCCCCTGCTGGTGGGCAGTCTCGCCGAGTGATCGCCGATCGGTTGATCCAGTGCTGGCGCTATGGTTTTCACCGAGGACTGGAGCCGGCTTTTGATCTGAATTTAAGTGGTACTGACACGTTGCCCGAGTGGGATGCCGACTTCACCCATGTGCGTAATGTGCAACTGGACAGTGGCCAGCTTATAGGGAGCTCGGGCAATGAACTGCTTCAGCGGTTTCCAAAGATCAAAAAGCTGGATCTCTCCGTGGAAGTGCGGGACATGGCAGCCCTGGCCGAAAAACTGCCTGAATTGACCGAGATTACCGAGCTGACGCTTGATGGCGCATTGGAGACCTATGCACCTCAGTTGGTGCAGGCGCTCCAGGGCATGACTCAACTGGAGCAGCTGTCGCTCAGGGGCGATATGGGCGTAATGGACTTCGGCACGCTCACGAATCTGCGATCCTTGAGGTTGGCGGGGAATCTGACCGAGTGGCCGACCGGGGTGTCGGGCTTGAACAGGCTTGAAACCCTCGATTTACAGCGAATGCCGATCAAATTGCTGCCTGACGAACTGTTCAGCGGGCGGGAGTCGATATGGCGTTGCTTGCAGCTGGATTGGGCGGCCCTGGAACCACAAGCTTTCATGAAGGCCTATGATTATGTGCATGACAATCCGGCGCATTTGGTCGACGAACCGCAAATGATTGCCCAGTACTGTGGAGGGCGTTTGTGGAAGCTGGCACCGAATGATTACACCTTTGCATCAGATGCGATGGCGCGTTTCAGTCGTGACGGGCTATCAGGGCGGGCATTACTGGAACAGGT
This sequence comes from Pseudomonas sp. IT-P294, assembly GCF_949767865.1. NCBI lineage: Bacteria > Pseudomonadati > Pseudomonadota > Gammaproteobacteria > Pseudomonadales > Pseudomonadaceae > Pseudomonas > Pseudomonas sp. IT-P294. Next base: position 342,676 of record NZ_CATKQW010000011.1, read on the forward strand.
TGATGCACTGCACGAGCAGCATCTGGCATTCAATCAGTCATTGGACGCCTGGAAGGGCAGGGTTGTACGGGTCGGTGGCAGGCAGATGGATATCTCGCACCGTGAGCTGATCGCTGAAAGAATCCGCAACTGCGCTCGCAAGGGAATGCGTTCCCGGTATTTACCTGCGGAGCCCATGGCGGGCCCGTCGTGGTCGCAAGATGATGCGGTGAACCAATTGTTGGACCTGACGGGGTTTGGGCCGCTGGGTGATTTACCCGTACTTGGCGATACGGTCTTTCCTCATGTGCGCAGCCTGGTCCTCACTGGCAGCGGGCTTTCGACCGTGCAGGTCAATGAGTTTCTGAAAGGATTTCCGCAACTGCGGTCCCTCAACCTCAGCTCCAACCAACTGACCGGACTGCCGCAGGCCATTGATTCGCTCCGGGAACTCAGCGAATTGAACCTCTCATTCAATCAGATGAGAATCACGGCGTCAGCGCAAGCACGGTTGAACCGTTTGACCTACCTGAAAACACTGAACCTGGCGTACAACCGCGTCGACGCTCTTGAGGTCGGTTCGATGAGCAGCCTGCAGAGCCTGGATTTGAGTCATACCCATATCAGCAGTTGGCCCGAAGGCGTGTTGTCGTTGCCCAACCTGCGCCGTCTGGCCTTGAATCACAGCGCCATTACAGACATCCCGGCAGCGGCCCTGACCGGGCATGATCAACTGTTGGCGGGGACCTCGCTGCAAGGTTGCCGGCTGAGCCCGCAAGCGGTGACGGCGGTGCGGGCATACGCGCAACGCACGGCCTCCCGCAACCCGATGGATATTGCATCAGCGCACCTGTCCGCCGGACGAACCGGCGGCGATCCGGAGTTCTTTCCGGATGAAGTATCGGAACACCCGGACCTTTTATTGCCTTTGCACCTGGAACCTGGCGAAGGTGATTTGCCCCAGACCTCCGCCGCCAGGCTGCAGCGTGTTGATCCTCAGCTGGGTGATGCGCAAGCCGTTGAACGGATCGACGCATGGCTTGCCCAGGGCATGACGGCTCTGGAAATTGAAGCCCGGCTGATCCAGTGGCAGCAACAGCAGACGCAATTGATCAAGCACTTGAATGACTGGATCGATGTCCCTGCCGTTCGCAGTCGCCAGGGTTGGGTGGGCGCGGTAGACCGCCGCCGGGCGGCTGACCAGCTTCTGGAGTGCTGGCGAGCGACCTTGCGAGATGTTCCTGCGGCCGAGGGGGCGCCGGCTGACGCTGTGCTTGATTTTACCGGCCTGATCATCGGCGATTTGCCTGCCTTGCCGGTCAAGTTCGAGCAAGTCGGTGCGTTGGACCTTAGCGGTGTCGGGCTCACGGAAAGTTCGGACGCGTTCCTGCGTTCGTTTCCCCGGTTGCGTAGCCTGACACTCAATCGCAACGGTCTGGGCACCTTGCCCGAGGCAGTGGGGCAATGTGAACACCTCACCCGGTTGAGCGCCACGTATAACGATCTGCGTGCCAGTGATGAGGTGTCGCGCCAGTTGCGCTCGCTGAGGCATTTGCAATGGCTGGACTTGAGCGAGAACCGCATGGCCAGCCTTGATGTCACCGATCTTGACCAGTTGCAGGGGCTGAATCTGAGCAACAACAATCTTTGGGAATGGCCGGAGGGCGTGTTGCAGGCGCCGACGCTGACATCCCTCAACCTGAGTGGCAACCAGATAGAGATAATTCCTCCCAATGCCTTTTTGCCTGGGCACGCAACCTTGATGGCCGGGACCAACTTGACCGACAACGTCAATCTGGCACTGGAGGACATGTTACGACTGCAGGAGTACCTGGAGGAAACTGGCCGTGGCTTGGGGTTCACCGCGCAAGAGATTGAACGACTGCTCGAGGGCTACGGGCCTGAATCGGTCGACGGTTCCGAGAGCTCTGACTTGGAGGATCATCCCGACCATGAGACGCCGGAGGTAGAAAAAGCGCGGTGGTTTTCCGGCGTGGCGGCAGACTCGGAAAAACACCAGATGTGGAATGCCTTGATGGAGCAGGACACCACCCAGGACTTTTCATACATTCTCTCGCAACTTCAGCACACCCGGGACTTTGTCGCCGATCGCCTGGATCTCACGCAGCGCGTCTGGCGTGTCCTTGAAGCCGCTTATGGCGAACAAGCGCTGAGCGAACGGTTGATGGTTCTGTCGAAGGCATTAAGGAATCGCGCGACCTGTGGTGACGGTCGGATACTGTTGTTCAACGAGCTGGAAATCGAGGTCTATGAGTTCAATGCCTTGAAGGCCATTGCCCCGGAACACAAAGGTCGCGAGTTGCTGAAACTGTCTAGAAACCTGTTCCGCCTGGCGCAGGTCGAAGAGGTAGCCAAAACGCGTATCCAGCTCAGGCCCGCTATCGATCCTGCCGAGATTCGCCTGGCCTATCGAATCGGTCTGGCTCAGCGTCTTGAATTGCCCAGTCAGCCCAAAGGCATGGTGTATGAGAACCTGGCGCAGGTGGCGCCAGCGGATCTGGACGAAGCATACGCATTGATCATCGCCAAGGAAAAGACGCCCGTGTTCATCGAACAGCTGACCGCGCGTAAATACTGGCGAGACTATCTGGAGGAGAAATACCCTGGGGAATTTACCAGGGTGCAGCAGGGTTTTCAGGACAAGGTCAGTAAGCTGGAGGACAAGTACCCAGAGCTCAATACGGCCTACCTACAGGAGATGGACGCCCTGGATACCGTGAATAAAGCCAGCCGCCTGCAATTGCTGGCCACACTCAGCGAGCGAGAGATAGCCGTGTTGGGCGCACAGGCCTGATCGTCAGCCGGCAAGGCTCTGGAGTCAGCACATCTGCCTCCAGAGCCCAGGGCCTCGGATCAATCAGTTGTCGTAACCCAGGTTCGGCGCCAGCCAGCGCTCGGTCACGCTCAATTCCTGGCCTTTGCGCGACGTGTAGCTCTGCACTTGATCCTTGTCGATCTTGCCCACGGCGAAGTACTGCGCCTGCGGGTGCGCGAAGTACCAGCCGCTGACCGCCGCTGCCGGGAACATCGCGTAGTGTTCGGTGAGGAACACGCCGCTGCGACCGGCCTTCATTTCGCTGGCTTGCGGATCGAGCAAGGTGAACAGGGTGCCCTTCTCGGTGTGATCCGGGCAGGCCGGGTAGCCCGGTGCCGGACGGATGCCGGTGTATTGCTCTTTGATCAGCGCCTCGTTGTCCAGCGTCTCGTCCTTGGCGTAACCCCAGTACTCTTTACGCACTTGCTGGTGCAGCCACTCGGCGCAGGCTTCGGCCAAACGATCGGCCAGGGCCTTGACCATGATCGAGTTGTAATCGTCGCCAGCGTCCTGATACGCCTTGGCCACTTCTTCGGCGCCGATCCCGGCTGTGGTGATGAAGCCGCCCACGTAGTCGGTGATTTCGCTGTCCTTGGGCGCGACGAAGTCGGCCAGGGAGAAATTCGGCTTGCCGTCGGTCTTGATGATCTGCTGGCGCAAGTGATGCAGTTTGGCAATCGGCTTGCCATCGTCGCCGTAGACTTCAATGTCGTCGTCGCGCACCTGGTTGGCCGGCCAGAAGCCGAACACTGCACGGGCGCTGATGAGTTTTTCGTCGATCAGTTTGGCGAGCATTTCCTGGGCATCGGCGTACAACGCAGTGGCGGCTTCACCGACCACTTCGTCCTGAAGGATGCGCGGGAATTTGCCGGCCAGGTCCCAGGAGATAAAGAACGGCGTCCAGTCGATGTATTCGGCCAGAACCTTGAGGTCAATGTTGTCCAGCACCTTCGAACCGGTGAAGGTCGGCTTGACCGGCGCGTAGGTGCTCCAGTCGAACTGCGGCTTCTTGGCGATGGCGGCCGGGTAGCTCAGGCGTTCGGTGCGGGCGCTGCGGTTGGCGGTGCGCTCGCGAACGTCGATGTACTCGAGGCGGGTTTTCTCGACGAACGCCGGTTTCAATTCCTTGGACAGCAACTGCGTCGCCACGCCCACGGCGCGGGAGGCGTCCGTCACGTAGATCACCGCATCGTTGCTGTACTTGGGTTCGATCTTCACCGCCGTGTGAGCCTTGGAAGTGGTCGCGCCACCGATCATCAGCGGCAGGTGGAAGTCCTGGCGCTGCATCTCGCGGGCCACGTGGACCATTTCATCCAGCGAAGGCGTAATCAGACCGGACAGGCCGATGATGTCGCACTTCTGCTCCTTGGCCACTTGCAGGATTTTCTCTGCCGGGACCATCACGCCAAGGTCGACGATGTCGTAGCCGTTGCAACCCAGCACCACGCCGACGATGTTCTTGCCGATGTCGTGCACGTCGCCTTTGACCGTCGCCATCAGGATCTTGCCCTTGGCTTCCGGTTTGTCACCTTTTTCCAGTTCGATGAACGGGATCAAGTGGGCCACGGCCTGTTTCATCACGCGGGCGGATTTCACCACCTGCGGCAGGAACATTTTGCCGGCGCCGAACAGGTCGCCGACGATGTTCATGCCGGACATCAGCGGGCCTTCGATCACTTCGATCGGGCGCGCGAAGGACTGGCGGGATTCTTCGGTGTCTTCAACGATGTGCGTGGTGATGCCCTTGACCAGCGCATGCTCCAGACGCTTGTTGACCGGCCAGCCGCGCCATTCTTCGGTCTCGGCTTCCTTGACGCTGCCGTCGCCCTTGTACTTGTCGGCAATGGCGAGGAGGGCGTCGGTGCCGTGCGGAGTGCGGTTGAGCACCACGTCTTCGACCGCGTCGCGCAGTTCAGCCGGGATCTGGTCGTAGATCTCCAGCTGACCGGCGTTGACGATGCCCATGGTCAGGCCGTTGCGGATCGCATACAGCAGGAACACCGAGTGAATCGCTTCGCGCACCGGGTTGTTGCCACGGAACGAGAACGACACGTTGGACACGCCGCCCGAGGTCAGCGCGTACGGCAGTTCGTCGCGGATGTAGGCGCAGGCATTGATGAAGTCCACGGCATAGTTGTTGTGTTCTTCAATGCCGGTCGCGACGGCGAAGATGTTCGGGTCGAAGATGATGTCTTCCGGCGGGAACCCGACTTCGTTGACCAGAATGTCGTAGGAGCGTTTGCAGATTTCCTTCTTGCGCGCTTCGGTGTCGGCCTGGCCGGCTTCGTCGAAGGCCATCACCACCACGGCGGCGCCATAGCGTTTGCACAGTTTGGCGTGATGGATGAACTGCTCGACGCCTTCTTTCATGCTGATCGAGTTGACGATGCCCTTGCCCTGGATGCACTTGAGGCCGGCTTCGATCACTTCCCACTTGGAGGAGTCGATCATGATCGGTACACGGGAGATGTCCGGTTCACCGGCAATCAGATTGAGGAAGGTCACCATGGCCTTCTTCGAATCGAGCATCCCTTCGTCCATGTTGATGTCGATCACCTGGGCGCCGGCTTCGACCTGCTGCAGGGCGACTTCCAGGGCTTCGGTGTAGTTGTCTTCACGGATCAGGCGCGCAAACTTGGCCGAACCGGTGATGTTGGTGCGCTCGCCGACGTTGACGAACAACGAGCTGCGATCGATGGTGAACGGTTCCAGGCCGGACAGGCGGCAAGCCTTCGGGATCTCCGGGATTTGACGCGGCGCGTAACCGGCCACGGCTTTGGCAATGGCTTCGATGTGGCCTGGGGTGGTGCCGCAGCAGCCGCCAACGATGTTCAGGAAACCGCTTTGCGCGAACTCTTCGATGACCTTGGCGGTTTGCGACGGCAGTTCGTCGTACTCGCCGAATTCGTTCGGCAGGCCGGCGTTCGGGTGGGCCGATACGTGGGTGCCGGCCTTGTTCGACAGCTCTTCCAGGTACGGGCGCAACTCGCTGGCGCCGAGGGCGCAGTTCAGGCCGACCGAAATCGGCTTGGCGTGGGCTACGGAGTTCCAGAAGGCTTCGGTGGTCTGGCCCGACAGCGTACGGCCGGAAGCATCGGTGATGGTGCCGGAAATCATGATCGGCAGATCAACGCCCAGCTCTTCGAACACGCCTTGTACGGCGAAGATCGCGGCTTTGGCGTTCAAGGTGTCGAAAATGGTTTCAATCAGGATCAGGTCCGCGCCGCCTTCGATCAGGCCCTTGGTGGACTCGGTGTAGTTTTCCACCAGTTCATCGAAGGTCACGTTGCGGTAGCCGGGGTTGTTCACGTCCGGGGACAGCGAGCAGGTGCGACTGGTCGGCCCGAGCACGCCAGCGACGAAACGCGGCTTGTCCGGGGTTTCCAGGGTCTTGGCATCGGCTACCTTGCGGGCCAGACGCGCGCCTTCTACGTTTAACTCGTACGCCAGGCCCTGCATGCCGTAGTCAGCCAGGGAAATCTGGGTGGCGTTGAAGGTGTTGGTTTCCAGAATGTCGGCGCCGGCATCCAGGTAGGCTTTCTCGATGCCGCCAATCACGTCCGGACGGGTCAGCACCAACAGGTCGTTGTTGCCCTTGACGTCGCTCGGCCAGTCGGCGAAGCGTTTGCCGCGGTAATCCTGCTCCTCGAGCTTATAGCTCTGGATCATCGTGCCCATGCCGCCATCGAGAATCAGGATGCGCTCTTTGAGGGCGTGCTTGAGAGCTTGAAGGCGAACACTGCGATCGGACATTTGGACTACTCGGAAAGACCATGACGAAGGGGCGCGATGATAGCAAACCTGTGCGGTTTTGGAGCATGCCCTGGTTTTGCATGAATATCGTTCATGTTGGTGCGGGTGCCGGACCGGTAGAATCGCGGCGTTTTTTCACGATCAGGACCAGGGACATGCCGTATCGCGTCATCACCAGCATTCTTGTGCTGCTTTTTAGCTGGGACGCCACTGCGCAAGGTCCGGCGATTTCTACGGCGCTTTCCTATACCCGCGACATCCAGCCGATCTTCACCGAAAAGTGCGTGGCCTGCCATGCCTGCTATGACTCCGCCTGTCAGCTCAATCTGGGCAGCGGCGAAGGGGCGGCGCGTGGCGCGACCAAGGTCACTGTCTATGATGGCGAGCGCAGTCAGGCTGCCGCGCCGACCCGCCTGTTTTACGATGCATTCGGTAAGCGTGCCTGGCAGCAAAAGGGCTTTTATTCGGTGCTCGACGCCCAAGGCAGTCAGGCGGCGTTGATGGCGCGGATGCTTGAACTGGGCCATAAAACCCCGCTACTCCCCAACGCCAGGTTGCCGGACGAAATCGTCCTCGGCCTTAACCGGGAAAACACCTGCGCCATGCCGGCCGAATTCGACGGCTATGCCAGTACACATCCTAAAGAAGGCATGCCGCTGGCGGTGACCGGCCTGACCGATCAGCAGTACCAGACGCTGCAACGCTGGTTGGCCTCCGGTGCGCCAATCGATGAGCAGGGTCTGGTCCCGAGCGCGAAGGAGGCCTTGCAGGTGGTGCAGTGGGAAAACCTGCTCAATTCGCCGGGCGCCCGGCAAAGCCTGGTGGGGCGCTGGTTGTTCGAACATTGGTTTCTCGCGCACCTTTACTTCAAGGACGGTGAACCGGGGCACTTCTTCCAGTGGGTGCGTTCGCGCACGCCGACCGGCCAGCCCATCGACCTGATCAACACCCGTCGTCCCAACGACGACCCCGGCACCCAAGTGTATTACCGCTTGTGGCCGGTGCAGGGCGTGATCGTGCACAAGACCCACATCACCTATCCGCTGAGCGCGGCGAAGATGGCGCGGATCAAAAGCCTGTTTTACAACGGCAACTGGCAGGTCAACGCCTTGCCGGGTTATGGCCCGGAGCGTCGAGCCAATCCGTTTACCACTTTTGAGGCGATCCCGGCGCAGGCGCGCTATCAGTTCATGCTCGATAACGCCGAATACTTTGTGCGCACTTTCATCCGCGGCCCGGTCTGCCGCGGGCAGATCGCCACGGATGTGATTCGCGACAACTTCTGGGCGCTGTTCCAGGCGCCGGAGCACGATCTGTACATCACCGACCCGAACTACCGAGGCCAGGCCACGCCATTGCTGGCGATGCCGGGCCAGAACGACGACGTCGGCAGCGTCCTGAGCCTGTGGCACGACTACCGCAACAAGCGCAACGAGTACGAGGCACTGCGCCGGGACAACTACGCCGATGCGCCGGCACCGAGCTGGTCGACGTTGTGGGCTGGCAATGACAATGCGCTGCTCAGCATCTTTCGGCACTTCGACAGTGCGTCGGTGAACAAAGGCCTGATCGGCGATGTACCGCAAACCATCTGGCTGTTCGACTTTCCGCTGCTGGAACGCACCTACTATCAATTGGCGGTCAACTTCGATGTGTTCGGCAATGTGTCCCATCAGGCGCAAACGCGGCTGTATTTCGACCTCATCCGCAACGGTGCCGAGCAGAATTTCCTGCGCCTGATGCCCGCTGATTCGCGCAACGGGTATCTCGACGATTGGTACCAGACCAGCGGAAAATTCAAGATGTGGCTCGATTACGAAGCCATCGATAACGACAAGCCGACGGCACTCAAACTCGACAAGAAAGACCCAAAACGCGACTTTGCCATGCAACTGCTGGCCCGTTACGGCGAACTCAATGCCAAGCCGGATCCGATCAACCGGTGCGACGGCGCTTACTGTTCGCGGCCGAACATCGACCCGGCGCTGCAAAATGCCGAACAAGCCTTGAGCCGCCTGACTTCGCGCCCGGCGGCAGGTTTGAAGGTCATCGATCAGTTGCCGGAAGCGACGATGCTGCGAATTGAAACCGCGAGCGGCAAACGTGAGATGTACAGCCTGCTGCGCAACCGCGCCCACAGCAACGTGGCGTTCCTGCTCGGCGAGTCGCTGCGCTATCAGCCTGGCCTCGACACCCTGACCATTTTCCCGGGTGTGCTCAGCAGCTATCCGAACTTCATGTTCAATATCCCGGCGGAGCAAGTGCCAGCGTTCGTGGACGCGATGGAAAATGCCAGGGATGCGAGCAGTTTCGAGAACATCGTCAAGCGGTGGGGCATTCGCCGCAGTCATCCGCAGTTCTGGTTTTACTTCCATGACCTGAGTCTCTACATCCACGAGACCGATCCGGTGGAAGAGGGCGTGCTCGACATGAATCGCTACGAGAATCTTTGATCGACCTTTGAGGGTGGGCTGGTGTCGGATTTCATAGGCGCCACCCAACCCCTGTGGGATCTGCGGTGGATTGCGGATTGCGATCAGAGGGCCATCCATGTTGATTTCAGTACAAGCCCTGCGCGCCATCGCCGCCTGGGCGGTGGTCTGCCACCATTTCATGCAGATTTTCTTCGACTTCCAGGCCCGTGGCCCGGTCGGGCAGATGTTCATCGACAAGGGCGCGGCGGGTGTCGACGTTTTCTTTGTCATCAGTGGACTGGTGATCTTCCTCTCGACCGAGGGCAAGTCGCTGCCGCCGGCGCGATTTCTGTTGTATCGACTGTTTCGGATCGTCCCGGCGTATTGGCTGTACACCGCGCTGATGGCGCTGGTGGTGGTGTTTGCCCGCCCGGTATTGCCGGATCAGAGCGTCGACTGGTCGCATTTCCTGCTGTCGTTGTTGTTCATTCCTGCGCAGAATCCCGGCGGCTACGGGATTTATCCGACCCTCAACGTTGGCTGGACCCTCAACTACGAAATGCTCTTTTACCTGCTGTTCGGCTGGGCGTTGCTGTTCCGTCTGCAGTTACGGCTATTGATTGTCGCGGCACTGCTGTTTGTGGTGTGCCAGGCCTGGACCGGTTATGGCTGGGTCAGCGAGTTCTACCGTTCTGACATCGTTTATGAGTTCTTGCTGGGGATCGCCATCGGCATGGTTTACCGTCGTGGCTGGATCAAACCGGGTTTTTGGCTGCCGCTGCTGGGGATTGGTGGCGCGCTGCTGGCCATTTATCACTGGGCGCCAGCGCCGCGTTTCCTCGCCTGGGGCGTGCCGAGTGCGGTGTTGGTGATGGCGTGCATCTCGCTTGAGCGTTACGTCGAAAATAACCGGGTGTTCGAACTGCTGGGCAATTGTTCCTACTCGGTGTACCTGATGCACGTGCTGGTGCTGTCTGCCGGTGGATTTGTCGCACAGCGTTATGGTGTAAACCCCTACGTGATGTTCGTGGTCTGCGCAGCGACTATCGGTCTAGCGTCTTGGGCAAGTTACGAATGGGTGGAAAAACGCAGCTATCGGTGGCTTAAAGAGCGGATTGACGGCGAACCGGCTGTGGAAGTAGTGCCGGCTCTTTCCCGACATAAATACTAGGACTTTGTACGGCGCGATGATTGGCGTAAACTGCGCCCAAGCCTGCGAGGAGTTTCCATGACCGCTATTACCATTACCGACGCCGCCCACGATTATCTGGCTGATCTGCTCTCCAAGCAGAACACCCCGGGCATTGGCATCCGCGTCTTTATCACCCAGCCTGGCACCCAGTACGCCGAAACCTGCATTGCCTATTGCAAGCCGGGCGAAGAAAAACCTGAAGACACGGCGCTGGGGCTCAAAAGCTTCACCGCCTACATCGATTCGTTCAGCGAAGCCTTCCTGGACGACGCGGTAGTCGACTACGCCACGGACCGCATGGGCGGCCAGCTGACCATCAAGGCGCCAAACGCCAAAGTCCCGATGGTCAACGCCGACAGCCCGGTCAACGAGCGCATCAACTACTACCTGCAAACCGAGATCAACCCGGGGCTCGCGAGCCACGGCGGTCAGGTCAGCCTGATCGATGTGGTCGACGACGGCATCGCCGTTCTGAAGTTCGGCGGCGGTTGCCAGGGCTGCGGCCAGGCCGACGTCACCCTTCGCGAAGGCATCGAGCGCACCTTGCTCGAGCGCATTCCCGAGCTCAAGGGTGTTCGCGACGTGACCGACCACACGCAGAAAGAAAACGCCTACTACTGAGTAAGGTGTTCACTGCAGACAAGAAAAACGGCGCCCCGTGAGCGCCGTTTTTTTATGGGTGAAATTCAATTTGATCGTTCCCACGCTCTGCGTGGGAATGCAGCCCGGGACGCTCCGCGTCCCAACAGCGGACGAAGAGCGTGGGAACGATCACTTCAGGGCCGATACAAATGCGCATGCCCGGCGCGGTACAGCGATGACTCACTGAACTGATCACTGCCCAATACCCGGCCCACCAGAATCAACGCCGTGCGGCGAAATCCTTTGGCGTGGACCTTCTCAGCAATGTCCGCCAGCGTGCCCACCACCCAATCCTGATCCGGCCAGGTCGCCCGGTGAATTACCGCGATCGGGCAGTCTGCGCCATAGTGCGGCAGCAGTTCGACGAGGATTTTCTCCAGGTGATTGACCCCCAAGTGAATCGCCATCGTGGCGCCGTGCTGCGCCAGGCTGCCCAGTTCCTCACCGGCCGGCATCGCCGTCTTGTCGGCGTAGCGGGTCAGGATCACGCTTTGCGAGATATCCGGTAACGTCAGTTCTGCCCCCAGCAGCGCCGCACAGGCGGCCGTCGCCGTGACGCCAGGAATGATTTCAAAGGTAATGCCGAGTTCGCGCAGGTAACGGATCTGCTCGCCAATCGCGCCATACAGACTCGGATCCCCCGAATGTACGCGCGCCACGTCCTGGCCGTTGGCATGGGCGGTCTTGATCAGTTCGATGATCTGTTCCAGGTGCAGTTCGGCGCTGTTGACCACCTGTTCGGCGCAATGGCCTTCGAGGACGGCGGCGGGCACCAGAGAGCCGGCGTAGATGATCACCGGGCAACTGCGAATCAGTCGTTGGCCTTTGACGGTGATCAGTTCCGGGTCGCCGGGACCTGCGCCAATGAAATAGACGGTCATCGTCGGTTCCTGTCAAAAAAGAGGCTGGGCAAGGCTTCAGATGAAGATTGCTCATGATCGAGGCGGGGATTATCGGGGATTTTACGCAGCGTAAGCTAATGCCAGGGTCGCTTGGGCGTATTTTTGTCGCGAAATCAGCAACGTTGCCGGGGCCTGGGCCAGTTGTTCGGCCAGGGCAAGGGCGGCACTTTCCGCTACGCCATAACAGCCGGTGCGTTCGAACGCGATGTCCGAATGATGGCTGAGTTGCGCTTTATAAGCGTCCAGTTGTTCACTGCTGAAATACATCAGTGGCAACGCGAGTTGTTCGGCGAGTTCGAGCAGGCCTGGTTCGTCGCGCTTCAAGTCGATGCTGGCCAGGGCCTTGATCTGGTGAAGTGCGATGTTGTGCGCCTGTAATGCCTGATCGAGCAACGCCCGCAGCGTGCCGACAGGGCAGCCGCGTTGGCAGCCCAGGCCGACCACTAACGTCGGCGCTGTGCTGGTATCAGTCATGCGTGGTATTGGCCATCGCTTTTACGGCGGAACAACCAGGCGCTGACGAGGCCCAAGGCCAGCCAGAACCCAAGATTGGTCAGCTGCGAAGCGATTTTGAACTGGGCTTCCAGGGCTTCCGGGGCGAGCATCGAATGCACTTCCGGTTGGGGCGCGCCGATCACGTGTGGAACCACCAGAATGGCCACGCCGAGGATCTTCATCAGCCAGTGGCGGCTGAACACGATCAATGCGATACCGACAGCGGTAGAGGCGGCCGTGCCGATCCACCAGATTTGCCGTTGCGCCAGATCGGCCGCAGCGGTGCCCGGCAGTTCAGGCGGCAGGCCGAGGGTCGGCGCCAGCACGAACGTCGCATAACCCGCCAGGCCCCAGAGCAGGCCTTGAGCGGTTTTGGTCGGTGCACGCAACGTGTAGAGGCCGGCCAGCATCAGGGCGAAACCGACGGCCACCACCAGGTTGCCGCCCGTGGTCGACAGTACGCGCTGCCAGCCGTCTTGCGGCTCCCAGGCTTCGGCATCGTGGGTGTGAGCGGCGACACCGGAAGCATGTTCGTGGACTTCAACCGCAGCCGGTTCGGATTTTTCGTAAGTTTCAGCCTGCAGAATCAGCGGAGCCACCCAGAAGCTTTGCAGCAAGGTCAGCAGCAAGGCGGCCAGCAGCCCGGTGAACCCCGCGGTTTGCGCAATACGCTTGATCATTTCGGCTGGCCTCAATGGCACGGGAACGCGGAGCTGTGTCGGGTATCGTGCGCGGCGTTGTGCACCGCTTCGATGTGCGAGAAACCGGCGAAATACACCAGGCTCGCACCCAGGATCGACGCACACACGGCGGCGGTCAGGCGTTGAGTCAGGGTCGTGGTGGTGCTGGCGGTGCTCTTGTCGGCGTTGCTGCCGGTGGTGCTGATGATCGACATGGCGCATCCCTCTGGTCTGTCAGTGGGTGAATAGAGCGCATGGAAGAGCCCTGCGAACGGGTACGCAGAGGTTCAAACAGCGCCCGCCCACCGCGGGTTTGTTATTCAGTGATCGTAATGGTCACTTTGTGTTGCGGGCCGGTCTCCGGGCTCACGAGGGGCAAGGCTTGCGCCTGAACCTGCAAGCATCACCTTCCCATGCCAAACTGCTGGCACAGTGGATCTGACGCTTCGCTCGCTTACCGTTGCGGGGGCAGCACCGGACTGACATGGCTTTGAGTAAAGCACATGATTCACCGGTTTCCCGTTTCACCCTGTGAAGGGCACCCGTAACAAGGCGTGTAGGAGAGCATGGGCGGGGCGGGGTAGTCAATTGGCATGGTTTCTCAACTCGACACCGAGGTGCCACTATCGCGAGCAAGCTCGCTCCCACATGGGAATGCGGTCAACTGTGGGAGCGAGCTTGCTCGCGATGGGCGCGCCGCCGAACTCAAGTGAACATTGACCCGCCCCCACCCGATGCGTAGCCTTGCGCTTTCGAGGTTCTTCGGCAGTTGCCGAAGCTAAGAAGGGAACGCGGTCGATGCCGCGGCTGCCCCCGCAACTGTGAACGGTGATGTTCGCTGCCACGCCACTGCAAACCCTGCACAACGGGTTCGCGGGAAGGCGCAGCGAACGCCAGTCAGCCATTGGCACACCGTCAGCCAGGAGACCTGCCTCGACACAGATTCTCACTACAACCGGGCGGGGTGATCCGGTGGCGAACTCTTCCGCGCGCGCATCCGTCGCAGCGATTGTCGTCCCGTATGCCCGCCACCTTGCCAAAGGGCATCCGATGAAAACACTGGCCAAACTTCCCGTCACCATCGTCACCGGCTTCCTCGGCTCGGGCAAAACCACCTTGCTGCGGCACATGCTCGACAACGCTCAGGGCCGCCGCATCGCGGTGATCGTCAACGAATTCGGCGAGCTGGGCATCGACGGCGAAATCCTCAAGCAGTGCTCCATCGGCTGCACTGAAGAAGAAGCCAACGGCCGCGTCTACGAACTGGCCAATGGCTGCCTGTGCTGCACCGTCCAGGAAGAGTTCTTCCCGGTGATGCGCGAACTGGTGGCGCGTCGCGGCGACCTCGACCACATCCTCATCGAAACCTCGGGCCTGGCCCTGCCAAAGCCTCTGGTTCAAGCTTTCCAGTGGCCGGAAATCCGCAGCGCCTGCACCGTTGATGCGGTCATTACCGTGGTCGACAGCCCGGCCGTCGCGGCCGGCACCTTCGCCGCCTTCCCGGACCAGGTCGACGCCCAACGCAAACTCGACCCGAACCTGGATCACGAATCGCCATTGCACGAGCTGTTCGCCGACCAACTGGCCAGCGCCGACCTGGTGATCCTCAACAAGGCCGACCTGATCAGCCCTGAAGACCTGGCCCGGGTGCGCCTGGAAGTCGCCGAAGAACTGCCGCCGGCCGTCAAAGTTATCGAAGCCAGCAGCGGCCGCGTACCACTGGACGTGCTGATCGGCCTTGGCGTCGGCTCCGAAGAACACATCGACAGCCGTCACAGCCATCACGATCACCACCATGAAGGCGAAGACGATCACGACCACGATGCGTTCGATTCGATCTCCATTGAACTGCCGCAAGCCGACGAAAGCCTGCTGCTGGACGCGCTGACTCAACTGGTGGTCCAGCACGGCATCCTGCGGGTTAAAGGTTTCGCTGCTATTCCGAACAAACCGATGCGCCTGCTGATCCAGGGCGTGGGCACGCGTTTCGACAAGCATTTCGACCGTCAGTGGGGCGCCGCTGAAGCGCGCACCACGCGTCTGGTGCTGATCGGCCAGGAACTGGACGCCGTCCTGCTTGAAGCGCAATTGCGCGCCGCGCTCAGCGTGTAAACCATGCATCTGCTCAGGACCCAGCCCGGCGGTTTCGTGTCGGATGACAACATCGCCGACCTTGGACAAACCCCCGCCGAACTGGTGATCCTGTGCAGCGGCGACTCCAGCCTCGCGCTGCTCGCCGAAGCGGCGCAGCAACTGCCGGACGATTACCCCAGCGTCCGTCTGGCCAACCCGATGCAGGTGCAGAATCATGCGTCGGTCGATCTGTACGTCGACGAAGTGCTGCGCCACGCCAAGGTGATTCTGATTTCGCTGCACGGTGGCATCGCCTATTGGCGCTACGGCGTCGAACGGCTGGTGCAACTCGCGGAGCAAGGTGTGCAGCTGATTCTGGTGCCCGGCGATGATCGCCCGGACCCGGAACTCAGTGACCTGAGCACCGTCCCCGCTGAAGACCGCGATCGTCTGTGGCAGTTTTTGCGTCAAGGCGGCATGAACAATGCCCTGGATTTTTTCCGTTGCCTGGCCAATCGCTGGCTGGCCCGCGATTACCTTTGGGCCGAGCCGCAAACCCTGCCGCGCACGGCGATTTACCATCCGCAAAAAAGCCCCGCCGACCTTGAAGACTGGCAAGCCGACTGGCGAGCCGATCAGCCGGTGGCGGCGGTGCTGTTTTACCGCTCGCATTTACAGGCAGCGAACACCGCGTTTATCGATGTGTTCTGCCAGCGTTTGCAAGCAGCGGGGCTGAACCCGTTGCCCATCGCCGTCGCCAGTTTGAAAGAGCCCGGCTGCCTGGCAGTGGTCGAGGACCTGCTGGACCACGTCTCGGCCTCGGTGATTCTCAACACCACCGGTTTCGCCCAGTCCAGCCCCGAAGCTCCGCACCTGCGACCGTTTCGCCGCAACATCCCGGTGATTCAGGCGATCTGCGCTCAGGACAACGAGCCGGGCTGGCGTGCCAGTGAACAAGGCCTCGGCCCGCGTGACTTGGCCATGCACATCGCACTGCCGGAGCTGGACGGTCGGATCATCAGCCGGCCGATCAGCTTCAAGGACCTGGCGTGGCGCAGTGAGCGCAGTCAGTCGGATGTGGTCTGCTATCGGGCGCAACCAGAACGCATGGATTTTGTCGCTGAACTGGCGCGGCGCTGGATTGATCTGGCACGGCTGCCGAACAGCGAAAAACGTGTCGCGCTGATCCTCGCCAACTACCCGACCCGCGATGGGCGCATCGGCAATGGCGTCGGTCTCGACACCCCGGCCGCCGCGCTGAACATTCTGCGCGCGCTGCATCAAGAAGGTTATCCGCTGCCGGCCGACTTGCCGGACAGCGGCACCGCGCTGATCCAGCAATTGCTCGGCGGCGTCAGCAACGACCTCGATACGCTCGACCAGCGTCCATGTCATCAAAGCCTGGCGCTGGACGATTACAACCGGATGTTCAACGCCTTGCCCGAGACCAATCGGCAAGCGGTGCTGGAACGCTGGGGCTCGCCCGACAGCGACCCGATGTTCCGTGGCGGGCGGATGATGATCGCCGGGCTGCGTTTGGGCCTGACCTTCGTCGGCATCCAGCCGGCGCGTGGCTATCAGGTTGATCCGAGCGCGGTGTACCACGACCCGGACCTGGTGCCGCCCCACGGCTACCTGGCGTTTTATTTCTGGCTGCGCATGACCTACGGCGCCCATGGCGTGATTCACGTCGGCAAGCACGGCAACCTCGAATGGCTGCCGGGCAAAGGCGTCGGGCTGTCGGAAAACTGCTGGCCGGACGCATTGCTCGGGCCACTGCCGAATATCTATCCGTTTATCGTCAACGACCCGGGCGAGGGCGCCCAGGCCAAGCGTCGAACACAAGCGGTGATCATCGATCACTTGATGCCGCCGCTGACCCGCGCTGAAACCTACGGCCCGCTGCGCAACCTCGAACTGCTGGCCGACGAGTATTACGAAGCGCAATTGCTCGATCCGCGCCGTGCCCGGGAATTGCAGCGCGACATCCTGCAACTGGTGCGCGACACCCACATCGATCGCGAGCTGCAGCTGGACGAGAAGCTCGACAGCGATGCCGATGCGGCGATCTGGCTGCCGCGTCTGGACACCTACTTGTGTGACTTGAAAGAGTCGCAGATCCGCGATGGCCTGCACATCTTTGGCGAATCGCCGACCGGACGATTGCGCATCGATACGTTGCTGGCGTTGCTGCGCATTCCACGTGGCGATGGGCGTGGCGCGCAATCGAGTTTGTTGCGGGCGCTGGCCAAGGACTTCGCGCTGGGCTTCGATCCGCTGGATTGTGCGCTGGCCGAGTCCTGGACTGGGCCGCGTCCACCGGAACTGCAAACCCTCAGCGATGAAGCCTGGCGTACCGCCGGCGATACCCGTGAACGCCTCGAACTGTTTGCCGCTCAACTGATCTCGCAGACACTAAACGAGCCTCAAGCCTACCCCATACCCTGTGGGAGCGAGCTTGCTCGCGATAGCGGTATGCCGGTCACATCAATGTTGCCTGACCCACTGCCATCGCGAGCAAGCTCGCTCCCACAGGAGGCAGGCCGGTCCGACGTCAGCGCCATCATCGACAGCCTGCGCGACGTCGTTGCCCCGCGCCTGGACGCTTGCGGCCCGGCGGAAATGCGCGGCTTGCTCGATGCCCTGAGCGGTCGTTTCGTCCCGGCCGGCCCCAGTGGCGCACCGAGTCGCGGTCGTCTGGACGTGCTGCCAACCGGGCGCAATTTCTATTCGGTGGACGTGCGCAACCTGCCGACCACCACGGCGTGGCGCATCGGTTTCCAGTCCGCCAACCTGATTCTCGAGCGGCATTTGCAAGACCACGGCGATCACTTGCGCCAGCTCGGCCTGTCGGTTTGGGGCACCGCGACCATGCGTACCGGCGGTGATGATATTGCCCAGGCGATGGCGCTGATGGGCGTGCGTCCCGTCTGGGCCACGGGCAGTCAGCGGGTCGATGATTTCGAAATCCTGCCATTGAGCCTGCTCGATCGCCCGCGCGTAGACGTGACGTTGCGCGTCTCGGGATTCTTTCGCGATGCCTTTGCCAACCTGATTCGTCTGTTCGACGCAGCGGTGCAAGCGGTCGCCGCCCTCGACGAGCCGGACGACCTCAACCCGCTGGCCGCCAAAGTGCGTGCCGAGCGTGAAGCGTTGATGCACTCTGGTCTGGATGAAGAGGCGGCCAAACGGCAGGCCGGTTGGCGCATCTTCGGCGCCAAGCCCGGTGCTTATGGCGCCGGCGTGCAGGGCGCCATCGACGGTCGGTTGTGGCAAAGCCGCGAGGATCTGGCCGAGGTTTACCTCAATTGGGGCGGCTACGCTTACGGCGGCGCCGATGAAGGCACCGCCGCTCGCGCGCAATTCGCCCAGCGCCTGAGTCAGGTTCAGGCCGTGCTGCAGAACCAGGACAATCGAGAGCACGATTTGCTCGATTCCAACGACTATTACCAGTTCCAGGGCGGCATGCTCGCTGCCGTGGAAAGCCTCAGCGGCGCAACGGCAGCCAGTTACCACGGCGATCACAGCCAGCCGGACTTGCCGAAGATTCGCACGCTAAAAGAAGAGCTGAACCGGGTGATCCGTTCCCGTGCGGCGAACCCCAAGTGGATCGACGGCGTGAAGCGTCACGGCTACAAAGGTGCCTTTGAACTGGCGGCGACGGTCGATAACCTGTTCGCCTTCGATGCGACGACACAACTGATCGACGATCATCAATATGCGTTGCTGGCGGATGCCTATTTGCTCGATCCAGCGACCCGGGACTTTGTGCGTGAGCATAATCCGTCTGCGTTGCGCGACATGACCGAACGCATGCTCGAGGCGCAGCAACGGGGAATGTGGAAGGCGCCGGGCGAGTACCGCGAGGCGCTGGAGAATTTATTGCTGGATATAGAAGAAGACAGCTGACGCCTTCGCCCTGTGGGAGTGAGTTTGCTTATCGACCATGAACGAGTATTGATGATGACCGACACCCCGCATTTCCCGCTCTGTGCCGTGGTCGGCGCCGATGACTTGAAGCTCGCCTTGTGCCTGACCGCCATCGACCCGAAAATCGGCGGCGTGCTGATCGAGGGCCCGCGCGGCATGGCCAAATCGACCCTGGCTCGCGGCCTCGCGGACCTGCTCGCCAGCGGTCAATTTGTCACCTTGCCCCTGGGCGCCACCGAAGAACGGCTGGTCGGCACCCTCGACCTCGACGCCGCCTTGAGTGAAGGGCGGGCGCAATTTTCCCCCGGCGTATTGGCCAAGGCCGATGGCGGCGTGTTGTACGTCGATGAAGTCAACCTGCTGCCCGATCACCTCGTGGACCTGTTGCTCGACGTGGCCGCCAGCGGCACCAACCTGATCGAGCGTGATGGCATTTCCCATCGGCATTCGGCGAAGTTCGTCCTGATCGGCACCATGAACCCGGAAGAGGGCGAGCTGCGTCCGCAATTGCTCGACCGTTTCGGCTTGAACGTCGCCCTCAGCGGCCACACCGCACCGGCCGAACGTGGCCAGATCATCCGTCGACGACTGGATTTCGACAGCGATCCGCAAACGTTCTGCGCGCAATGGGAAAGCCAGCAGCAATTGCTGCGCGAACGTTGCCAGACGGCGCGTGACACGCTGATGAGCATTCCGCTGGACGATGAAGCGCTGGCGCAGATTACCGAGCGCTGCTTTGCGGCCGGTGTAGATGGTTTGCGCGCCGATCTGGTCTGGTTGCGCGCCGCCCGGGCCCATGCCGCATGGCGCGGGGCAAACTCCATCGCCGAGGAAGACATCGACGCCGTCGCCGAGTTTGCCTTGCGGCATCGCCGTCGTGAGCATTCAGCTCCGGCACCGCAAAACAATCAGCCACCCTCTACACAACCGTCCAACCCCAGCCCCAGCGAAGGCCAGGGCCAATGGGGCGAAATGCCCGCCCAGGCGTTGCCGGTCGGCGCGCGACGTGAAGTGCCGAGCTGGCCAAAAAAGCCCTAGGCATTCGCCCTCGATCTGACGCGGGGGCGAATGCCAGACCCCGCACAGGACGGCTGGCCAATGGTAAACAGGGCAAGCGTCACGCCGCGCGCAGCGGCACGATCGATTGGCCTGGCACCTTGCTCAAGGGCCGTCCGCGTCAGCATGAGGATCTGCTGTTCCACCAGCGCACGCGGTTCCCCCACGAACTGTGGCTGGTGATTGTCGATGCCTCGGCCTCGACCCGGCGCCATCAAGCGTTGAGCGATGCCAAGGGGCTGCTCGCGCAATTGTTCGACGACGCTTACCGACAGCGCGTGCGTCTGGCGTTGCTGACGGCCAGCGGCAACGTACCAACATGGCAGGTGCAAGGTTTGAAAGCATCGACGGGGCTGCGCGTCTGGCTGGATGGCTTGGGCGCAGGCGGCGGTACTCCGTTGCTGGCGGCGCTGGGGGAGGCGGGGCGTTGGTTGGCGACACGCCAGAAGCGCTTCCCGGCAGAGCAGCAAAGGCTGGTGCTGGTGACCGATGGACGGGTGAAAGAATGGCCCGTGCTGTCGGTGCTGGAGTGTCCGGGGCTGCTGATTGATATTGAGCGAGGGCCGATTCGGCTTGGTCGGGCGAAACAGCTGGCGGCGGCGCTGGAAGCGGATTATCGGCACATTGATGAGCTGGTTTCAGTCTGAGATCGGGTGGTTTGCAAGGCCCTCTTCGCGAGCAAGTCGTATCGTCGCTCCCACAGGATTTTGTGACCACCAGAGATCCTGTGTGGGAGCTTGCCTGCTCGCGATGGGGTCGACGCATTCCTCCGCGAACCCCGATTTGCTTTTACTTACTCATCGCCTGCCGGTACTGGCGCGTACGCCGGGCGATGTACACGCGATCAAGGATCAGCGCCCAGACTGCCGAAACGTCGGGTCGAGGCTTGCGTCCGCGGCTCAGGCGTTGAAGCTGGAACTTCACCACGGCCATGCTCGCCAGTGCGGCCAGCGGTTTGCGTTTCCAGCGGATCGGCGGCAATTGCGGATGGCTGTTTTGACCTGTGCGCCAGTGTTTGACTAACTGCGGTTCGAGGGCCAGCGCGGTGCCGATCCCGGCCATGGCGATGCCACTGTCGAGCACTTGTTCGACGATAGCCAGGCGCCGGATGCCGCCGGTGACCATGACCGGCATCCGCGCCACGCTGGCCAGTTCGCCGGCCATTTCCAGAAAGTACGCCTCCCGCGCCAACGTCCTGCCGTCACGGGCTTCGCCCTGCATGGCCGGGGCTTCGTAGCTGCCGCCTGAAAGCTCCAGCAAGTCGATGGGCTGATCGTTGAGCCACTGGATCACTTGGCGGGCGTCGTCGGCATCGAAACCGCCACGCTGGAAGTCCGCGGAGTTGAGTTTGACCGCCACACAAAACGACGGCGACACGGCTTGGCGCACGGCGCTGACCACCTCTAGCAACAGGCGCGCACGATTTTCCAGGGTGCCACCCCAGCGGTCATTGCGGCGGTTGGTCAAGGGTGAGAGGAACTGGCTGATCAGGTAACCGTGCGCCGCATGGATCTGCACCCCGGTAAACCCTGCCTTTTCTGCCAGGGCCGCGCTGGTGGCGAAGCGTTGGATGACCTCGGCAATGTCACTTTCAGACATCGGTCTGGGCTCGGCGAACATCTTGGAAAACGAACCCAGGTCGAGCGCCACCGCCGATGGCGCCAACGCTTGTTGCCCAAGGTTGGCCATGGTCTGGCGTCCGGGGTGATTGAGCTGCATCCAGAACTGCGCGCCACCGGAGCGGCCAATGGTTGCCCACTCACGGAACCGTCCCAAATCGCGTTCGTCCTCCAGCACCACACCGCCAGGGCCGGTCATGGCGCGACGGTCGATCATCACGTTGCCGGTCAGCAGCAGACCCGCTTCGCCCTCTGCCCAGGCCTGATACAGCTGAAAAAGCGCCTTGGACGGCGCTTGATTGGCATCCGCGAGATTTTCTTCCATCGCGGCTTTGGCGATGCGATTGCCGAGGGTCTGGCCGTTGGGCAGATTCAACGCTTGGAAGGGCGACATGCTTGACTCCTCATCAGTAAAGCGTAGAGGCTAAGCTTAAAGTTAACTTTAATGTCAAGCAGTCAAATGAGGCCGTGATGAAGATTGGTGAATTGGCGCGGTTGAGCGGGTTGAACGCATCGCGCATTCGGTTCTACGAGGTTCAGGGCCTGATTCCACAAGTGGAGCGCCTGCCCAATGGTTATCGGCGTTACCCGCCGCAAGTGTTGCAAACCCTGAAGATCATTCAGTGCGCGCAGCAGGCCGGGTTCAGCCTTGACGAGCTGAAACTGCTGTTGCCGGACACGGTGACGGGCGCGTTCAATCACGATGAACTGGTGGCGAGCCTGGGACGCAAAGTCGAACAGATTGAAGCGATGCAACTGCACCTGGCCCAAAGCAAGGCGCAGTTGCTGGGGTTGATCGAAAACATCCAGGCGCGACCCGAAGGGATGGCCTGCGATGCGAATGCTGAGCGGGTGTTGGCGTCGCTCAAGCATTAGTTCTGGTCGATGCAGCTGTCGCCATAGGCTTGGTAACGCAAGGTGTGGGTGACGTTACTGGTGTCGATGTAAGTCATCTCCCGTGTGCCGATGCCGCAATAATCGCCGTTGGTCATGTTGACGACTTTGGCGATCTTCAGGGGCGTCGAATACGTGTAGTCCTCGACGTTTGGTGTGCTGGCGTTGTCGACGGAAGCAGCGGCCGCAACGCCACTCAGGGTCATCAGGAACAGTGCGGGCAGGATGCGTTTCATGATGGGGCTCTCGTGGTGGCTACTGAACGATTTCAGTGGCTGTACGACGAGCCCCGGTTTGGTTTATTCCAGGCTCAGGGCAGTATTTTTCTGTGCCGGAATCGGGTTGCGCATCAACGTGCCCACCACCACCGCCCCCAGTAGTGCCAGCAAACCGGCGACCAGAAGCAGCAGGCTGAAACCGCCGACGAACGCCTGGCGCGCTAATGGCTCCACCTGTGGGCGTGCCGCTTGCGGCAGCACGCTCATGGCGGCGCTCATGTCCCCGGCGACCACCCGTGAGGCAATGCCTTGTGTTTGACTGAGCCATTGCGCGCCCTGCGTCGACAGGCTGGTGCGCAGCAACAGTTCGGTATGGCTGGACAGCAACGCGCCGAACACGCCGATGGCCAATACGATTGCGCTGAATCGCATGGTGGTGCTCATGCCCGACGCCATCCCTGTGCGTTCGCGGGGCACGCACGCCATGATGTTTTTTTGCGTGTCGCCGTTTAAAAGGCCGGCGCCGGCCCCTGTCACGGCAATCGCCAGTGCGAAGGGCGCGTAGCCGCCGCTGCTGACGGCCCAGGCGCTGAGCAGGTTGCCGCTGCCCACCAGGGTCAAACCGGCCGCCATCAAAGTGGCGGGCGCAAAGTGATGGGCGAGCCGAGCGCCAATTCGCGGGCACAACAACATCGTCGCGGCAAACGGCAACATCCCCAACCCCGACGCGATGGCCGAGAAACCCAGTCCGTTTTGCAGGTAGAACGGTAGCAACGTCATCATCACCTGGGCACAACCGGCATAGGCGAACATGCCGAGCAGGGCGCCGATGAAGCGCGGATGCCTGAACAATTGCAGGTCGACCATCGGCCGCCGCTGCATCCGTTCGATCAGCACAAACAACCCCATCAGCATAGCGCCGCCCGCGAGCCGGGCGTAAGTGACCGGGTTGCTCCAGCCGATCCGGTTGGCCTCGATCAAGCCCCAGATCAGGCACAACAAGCTCGCGCTGAACGCCAGGCTGCCCCAGGGATCGAGGCGCGCTGACTGCGGATCACGAGACTCCGGCACCGCGCGCCAGACCATGACCATCAACAACACGCCCACCGGCAGGTTGAGGTAGAAAATCCAGCGCCAACCGACGTATTCGGTGATCAGCCCGCCGATTGTCGGCGCGGCGGTCATCGCCACGCCCATGCATGCGCCCCAGAACGCCCAGGCCTTGGCCCGTTCCACTTCATCGTGAAAGGTGTGGCCGATCGAAGCGAGGGCCGAGGTCAGCAACAATGCCGCGCCGACGCCCTTGATCGCCCGCGCGATGTCGAGGAACAACGCCGTGGGCGCAGCACCGCAGCCGATGGAGGCGAGGATGAAAATGCCCAGGCCACAGAGCAGGGTTTTCTGCCGGCCAAAACGATCGGCAAGGCTGCCCGCCGGCAGCAGCAGCGCCGCGAAGGCCAGCATGTAGGCGCTGACGACCCATTCGATGTCGGCAAAGTTGGCGCCCAGGTCGCGCGCGATGGTCGGCAGGGTGACGGCGACGATGTTGGTGTCGAGGACGATCAATGAGCAGACGCCGGAAGCCGTCAGCAGCGTCAGGCGTGGATTGACCCGGCTCATGGTGCGATTGCCTGTTGGGCAAGGCTGTTGACTGTAACCGCGGCAAGGGGTTTGACGTGCATGGCGTTGGCTCTCTACTGTGATTGCCAACGAGCTTATCGCGCTCGATCGCCAGCTTTATTAGCCTGGCGTCGGGACTTCATTACCTTTGAGCTAATGCACCCATGGACATACGGCATTTCCGCTATTTTCTGGCCGTTGCCCGGCATGGCAACTTCACCCGTGCTGCCGAACAACTGGGCATTGCGCCGCCCACCTTGACTCGGCAAATCCAGGACATGGAGAGCGAGCTCGGCACGCGGCTGTTCGTGCGCCAGACCCGCGAAGTCAGCCTGACCGAAGCGGGTGCCGCGCTGGTGATCGAAGCCGAGGCGACGGTGCGGCAATTCGAATACGCCCAGCACAATGCCCAACGGGCCGGACGCGGGGATATTGGCCATATCGAACTGGGTTACGTGGCGTCGGCGGTGTACTCCGGGTTGCTGCAAAAACAGGTGCAGGCCTTCAGTCGCGAGTGTCCCGACGTGAGCCTGAACGTTCGGGAAAGCCCCATGGTCTCGTTGCCGGCAATGGTGGCGGAAGGACGATTCGATTTTGGTTATGTCCGCTCACCCATGACCCTGCCGGATGGCCTGGAAGCCATTCGCCTGGACGCAGAAGGCTTTGTGCTGGCGCTGTCTACCGAGTCCTGGCTGTGTCGACTGCCGGAGATCGCTCCCGAGCATTTGCAGAGCGAGACGTTCATCCTGCCGGAACAAATCAGCGGCACCTTGCAAGTCGCCGCCGAGGGCGGATTTGCGCCGAAACTGGGGGCACAGCCGGGCGGGCTGGTGGCGGTCATTGCCCTGGTCTCGTTGGGGCAGGGCGTGGCGGTGGTGCCAGAGTCGGTGGTCGGGCATGTCGGATTGCCCGGCGTGGTGTACCGGACCATCAAAGGCTGCGCGGCGACGTCGTGGTTGTCGTTGATTTATCGGCGGTTCGAGAAGTCGGCGGCGGTGCTCAGGTACATCGAACAGTCCAGGAAGCCTTGAGAGCAAGAGCTATCGCGAACGTGTGGGAGCGAGCCTGCTCGCGATAGCGATCTTTCCCATCACAAAAAATGCCACAGATTACCGCCAGGTCTCACGGCTCAATCGCGACGTGGCGCGAGGCACAGTGCACAACCTGCGTAATGTCTGGCGCAACCACACCAGGTCATGCCGCGGTTTGTGCTTCACCGCTGGCGGCCTCACCTTGCCGATGTGCCGGGCGAAATCTTGCGCCAAGGTGTCCTCGGTGCCGATCCCTTTGAGCTTCTTCAGCAGCTTCCCGTCCTTATAAAACAGCACGGTCGGTGAGCCGGTGACGTTCGGGTGCCGAGGCGACTGCTCCATGACCAGCATATAAATGTGCGCGAAATGCCGATAAGCCTCAGCGATCCTGCGAAAAATCGGCCCGGCCATTTCGCAGGCGGGACAGTGTTGACTGCCGAAATAAAGAATCACCGGACGCCAGGTGCTCAGGGCCTTGCGATAGACCGGGGCGAGAGTGGTTTGGCTGGGATTCGAGCTCATTGAAAATCTCCTTTTCACAACGACATCGAGCGTTTGTAGACGGTAAAGGAGCGCGCAGGGGTGGGTCTACTGTCAGAAATTACAGGTAGCGATCTGCTTCATTTTGAATCGCTATGCCCTGATTGGGGTGCAAGTACCCGTGCGTTGTGGCCAACGGTAGCGATTTTTGTAGGTTGCGATTGGTAACGTCGATTCGATCCTCGAATCCATCCTTTTGATTCAAAACACTTTTCAATCCCCCCTACATTCCCCCCGCAACCTGTGGCACACTTTCTGCTGTCTATTCCGTTGTTACACACCAACGTCCGGTATAACGGAATACACATCACCCTGGAGTGCTTGCCATGCATCGCCGACCTTCCTTGTTAAAAGCGTGTGTTTTTGTTCTCGCGGCTTCTGCCGCTGCCATGGGTATGGCCCAGGCGGCGGACAGCAAGCTCGATAGCGTGCTGGCCCGCGGCAAATTGATTGTGGGCACGGGCAGTACCAATGCGCCGTGGCATTTCCAGGGAGCGGATGGCAAGTTGCAGGGGTTTGATATCGACATCGGGCGCATGATCGCCAAGGGGTTGTTCAACGATCCGACCAAGGTCGAGTTCGTGGTGCAGTCTTCCGATGCGCGGATCCCCAACCTGCTGACTGACAAGGTCGACATCAGTTGCCAGTTCATTACCGTGACCGCCAGCCGCGCCCAGCAAGTGGCGTTCACGCTGCCGTATTACCGCGAAGGCGTCGGCCTGTTGCTGCCGGCCAACAGCAAGTACAAGGAAATCGAAGACCTCAAGGCCGCCAACGACAGCGTGACCGTGGCGGTGTTGCAGAACGTGTACGCCGAGGAGCTGGTGCATCAGGCGCTGCCCAAGGCCAAGGTCGATCAGTACGACAGCGTCGATTTGATGTACCAGGCCGTGAACTCCGGCCGTGCCGACGCAGCAGCCACCGATCAGTCGTCGGTCAAATACCTGATGGTGCAGAACCCTGGCCGCTATCGCAGCCCGGCCTACGCCTGGAGCCCGCAAACCTACGCCTGCGCGGTTAAACGCGGCGATCAGGACTGGCTGAATTTCGTCAACACCACCCTGCATGAAGCCATGACCGGCGTTGAGTTCCCGACTTACGCGGCGTCCTTCAAGCAGTGGTTCGGCGTAGAGCTGCCTACCCCGGCTATTGGTTTCCCTGTCGAATTCAAATGATCCCGTGAGAGCGGGGCGATGACGAGTCGCCCCGCTCAAGGTACTGCTGACCATGAACTATCAGTTGAACTTTGCCGCTGTGTGGCGCGATTTCGACACCTTGCTGGCGGGGCTCGGTCTGGGCCTTGAACTGGCGCTGGTGTCGATCGCCATCGGCTGCGTGATCGGCCTGATGATGGCGTTTGCTTTGCTTTCAAAGCACCGCGCATTGCGGGTGCTGGCGTCGGTGTATGTGACGGTGATCCGTAATACGCCGATTCTGGTGTTGATTCTGTTGATCTACTTTGCCTTGCCGAGCCTGGGCATCCGCCTGGACAAGATCCCGTCGTTCATCATCACCCTGTCGCTGTATGCCGGGGCGTACCTGACCGAAGTGTTCCGGGGTGGCTTGTTGAGTATTCCCAAGGGCCAGCGTGAAGCCGGACTCGCCATCGGGCTCGGTGAGTGGCAGGTCAAGGCGTACGTCACCGTTCCGGTGATGCTGCGCAACGTGCTGCCAGCCTTGTCGAACAACTTCATTTCGCTGTTCAAGGACACCTCGTTGGCGGCGGCGATTGCCGTGCCGGAGCTGACCTATTACGCGCGCAAGATCAATGTCGAAAGCTACCGGGTGATTGAAACCTGGCTGGTGACCACAGCGCTCTATGTTGCGGCCTGTTACCTCATTGCCATGATGCTGCGTTACCTCGAACAGCGTCTGGCGATCCGCCGATAGGAGGCCCTCATGTACGAATCACCCAGTTGGCTGCATGAACTATGGGTTGCCCGCGAAGTGCTGTGGCAAGGCTTCTTGACCAGTGTGCAGGTCTCGGCGCTGGCGATTTTGCTGGGCACGCTGGTCGGCATTGTCGCCGGTCTGGTGCTGACCTACGGCAATGTCTGGATGCGCGCACCGTTTCGTTTTTATGTCGACATCATTCGTGGCACGCCGGTGTTTGTGCTGGTGCTGGCCTGCTTCTATATGGCGCCGGCGCTGGGCTGGCAGATCAGTGCGTTTCAGGCCGGTGCCCTGGGGCTGACATTGTTTTGCGGTTCTCACGTCGCCGAGATCGTGCGCGGCGCGTTGCAGGCATTGCCCAGCGGCCAGATGGAAGCGAGCAAGGCCATCGGCCTGACGTTTTATCAGTCGCTCGGTTACGTGCTGTTGCCTCAGGCGCTGCGGCAGATCCTGCCGACGTGGGTCAACTCATCGACCGAGATCGTCAAGGCCTCGACCTTGCTGTCGGTGATCGGTGTGGCCGAGTTGTTGCTCAGCACACAGCAGATCATTGCCCGGACCTTCATGACCCTGGAGTTTTACCTGTTCGCCGGATTTCTGTTTTTCGTCATCAACTACGCCATCGAATTACTCGGCCGGCACATTGAAAAGCGGGTGGCCTTGCCATGACTCAATCTTCGCTCTCTAACGCAAAAGATCCTCAAAACGGCCAGGCCCTGCTGGACATTCGCGGCCTGCACAAACAGTACGGCAAGCTCGAAGTGCTCAAGGGCGTCGACCTGACCATGCAGCGCGGCAACGTCGTCACGCTGATCGGTTCCAGCGGCTCGGGCAAGACCACGCTGCTGCGTTGCGTGAACATGCTCGAAGAGTTTCAAGGCGGGCAGATCATGCTCGACGGCGAATCCATCGGCTATGACGAGGTCAACGGCAAACGCGTGCGGCACCCGGAAAAGGTCATTGCCCGGCATCGCGCGATGACCGGCATGGCGTTTCAGCAATTCAACCTGTTCCCGCACCTCACGGCGCTGCAGAACGTCACCCTGGGCTTGCTCAAGGTCAAGAAACTGCACAAGGACGAGGCCGTTGCCCTGGCAGAAAAGTGGCTGGAGCGTGTCGGCCTGCTGGAGCGGCGCGATCACTACCCGGGCCAGTTGTCCGGCGGCCAGCAACAGCGTGTGGCGATTGCCCGGGCAATTGCGATGAACCCCAGCCTGATGCTGTTCGACGAAGTCACCTCGGCCCTCGATCCGGAACTGGTCGGCGAAGTGCTGAACGTGATCAAGGGACTGGCCGAAGATGGCATGACCATGCTGCTGGTGACCCACGAAATGCGCTTTGCCTTCGAGGTCTCGGACAAGATCGTTTTCATGAATCAGGGGCGAATCGAAGAGCAGGGGCCTCCCAAGGAACTGTTCGAGCGCCCGCAATCACCGCGTCTGGCTGAGTTTCTCAAGAACACGCGGTTCTGATTTTTTTCAAAAGTTTTTTAACGTTTCAATCAGGAGAAACACTCATGAGCATTACTCGTTACGGCACCGGCAGCACCGCCGCTGGCGGTCAGCCTCGCCCTTTCGCCCGCGCCGTTGAAGCCGATGGCTGGCTGCACGTTTCCGGGCAGGTGCCGGCATTGGATGGCGAGATTATCATCGGTGGCATCGTCGAGCAGACCCACCAGACCATGAAGAACCTGATCGCGATTCTCGAAGAGGCCGGTTATGGCCTGGAAGACGTGGTGCGTGCTGGCGTGTGGCTGGAGGACCCGAGGGATTTCACCAGTTTCAACAAGGTCTTCTCCGAGTACTTCAAACCCGAGCACGCCCCGGCCCGGGCCTGTGTGCAGGCGAACATGATGGTCGATTGCAAGGTCGAGATCGACTGCATCGCCTACAAGAAAAAGGCCTGAACCTGAGTACTGATCGTTCCCACGCTCCGCGTGGGAATGCCTCACCGGACGCTCTGCGTCCGCTTCTGGGACGCAGAGCGTCCCTGGCTGCATTCCCACGCAGAGCGTGGGAACGATCATTAGCGGTAAACTCCCCGGCGTATTTGTATGGGAACCACAGACATGACCGAAGACACCATCAAGCGCCGGGCACGCGGTCTGGACCGGGCGTTCGATATCCTCGATTTCCTCAAGGAAGTCGGCAAGCCGTTGCGCCCCAATGAAATCGCCAGCGGCATTGGCAGCCCGAAATCCACGGTCTACGAACTGGTCGCTTCGCTGCTGGAACGACGGATTCTGGAACCTGTGGGCAAGGACGGTCATGTTTACCTCGGCCGCCAGCTGTACTTCCTCGGGCAGGCGCACTTGCGTCATTTCGACTTGACCCGCGAGGCCGATCACGCCTTGCAGGAGATCGTCAGCCAGACCCATGAAACCGCCCAGATGTGCCTGCTCAACGGGCGTAAATACACGGTGGCGTTGATGAAGGAGGGCGAGCGGCATTTCCGCATTTCCTCTGACATCGGCGAGAACGCGCCGATTCCCTGGACCGCTTCCGGGCGCCTGTTACTGGCGCACTTGAGCGATCAGGAAATCATCGACCTGATCGATCACGACGACTTCATCCTGCCCAACGGCGAACGCCTGCCGCTGGAGCAATTTCTCGGTGAAATCCGTCAGGCGCATATCGATGGCTTTTTCTCCTTCGATAGCGTCGCCGACACCTTTACCCATTGCTTCGCCGCCCCGGTCAAAGACCCGAGCGGCGTGGCCATTGCGACCCTGTGCATTGTCGCTCCGCGCGCCGATGCGAAAAACAATTACAACGACTATCGCCGGGTGCTGATCGACAGCGCCAATAGCCTCGCCCGGCGCATCAACGAATAACCGCGGCTGCCTGCGGCCGCGAATGTGAGGAGTTCGACCATGTCTACTGCCCAAAATACTGCCGCTGTGGAAAAGGGCTTTGCCCAGACCGGCGCCAACCTGGTACGCGATGTCAGCCTGCCTGCCTTGGTGCTGCATCGCGATGCGCTGGAGCACAACATTCGCTGGATGCAGGCGTTTGTCAGCAACAGCGGCGCCGAACTCGCGCCTCACGGCAAAACCAGCATGACGCCGGCATTGTTCCGCCGCCAACTGGACGCCGGCGCCTGGGGCATCACCCTGGCCAGCGCCACGCAGACCCGTGCAGCGTATGCCCACGGCGTGCGCCGGGTGCTGATGGCCAACCAACTGGTGGGTACGCCGAACATGGCGCTGATCGCCGACTTGCTGGCCGACCCGACCTTCGAGTTCCACTGCATGGTCGATCACCCGGACAACGTCGCTGACCTCGGGGCGTATTTCGCGTCTCGCGGTGTGCGCTTGAACGTGATGATCGAGTACGGCGTGGTCGGCGGGCGTTGCGGTTGCCGCACCGAAGAGGAAGTGGTCGCGCTGGCCAAGGCCATCGGCGCCCAGCCAGCGTTGGCACTGACCGGCATCGAAGGCTATGAAGGCGTGATCCACGGTGATCATGCGGTCTCGGGCATCCGCGCCTTCGCCGGGTCGCTGGTGCGCCTGGCCGTGCAATTGCAGGACAGCGGCGCTTTTGCGATTCCCAAACCGATCATCACGGCATCGGGGTCGGCCTGGTATGACTTGATTGCCGAAGAGTTCGAAGCACAGAACGCCAGCGGACGCTTCCTCAGCGTGTTGCGCCCTGGCAGCTATGTCGCCCACGACCATGGCATCTACAAAGAAGCACAATGTTGCGTGCTCGATCGTCGCAGTGATCTGAACGAGGGGCTGCGCCCGGCACTGGAAGTCTGGGCCCATGTGCAGTCATTACCTGAGCCGGGTTTTGCGGTGATTGCCCTGGGCAAACGTGACGTCGCCTACGACGCAGGGTTGCCGGTGCCGCTGCTGCGTTACAAGGCGGGTGTCGTGCCGGCGAGCGGCGACGATGTCAGCGCGTGCAAGGTGACGGCGGTAATGGACCAGCACGCGTTCATGACCGTAGCTCCCGGAATTGAGTTGCGCGTGGGCGACATTATTTCGTTTGGCACTTCCCACCCGTGCCTGACGTTCGACAAATGGCGCACCGGGTGTCTGGTGGATGAACAACTGAATGTCATCGAAACCATGGAAACCTGTTTCTAAGCCTTCAGACCGAGGTGCGGCCATCGCGAGCAAGCTCGCTCCCACATGGGATCTTCAGTGCTCACACAATCCCTGTGGGAGCGAGCTTGCTCGCGATGGCATCAGCCCAGACAACATCGCAACACCAGAGACCCCATAACAATGACCACCATCAGCACCCTCGGCCCCCACACGCCGCGCATCGCCCTGATCGGCGAGTGCATGATCGAACTGCAACAGCGCGCCGACGGCAGCCTGCAACAAAGCTTCGGCGGCGATACCTTGAACACTGCGGTCTATTTGTCCCGGGAACTGGGCTCAAGCGGTGTCGTCGATTACGTCACCGCCCTGGGCGATGACAGTTTCAGCGATGCCATGTGCCAGAGCTGGGCGAGCGAAAACATTGGCCTGGACATGGTCCAGCGTTTGCCGGGACGTCTGCCGGGTTTGTATTGCATCCAGACCGACGCCGCCGGCGAGCGCCGTTTCCTCTATTGGCGCAATGAAGCGGCCGTGCGCGATTGCTTCACCACCCCGGCCGCCGCGCCAATTCTGGCGGCATTGCCGGATTACGACGTGCTGTATTTCAGCGGCATCACCCTGGCGGTGCTCGGCGCGCAAGGCCGAGAGAAGTTGCTGGAAACCCTGATCGAAGCCCGACAGCGCGATGCGCGGATCGTCTTCGACAACAACTACAGGCCACGTTTGTGGGCTTCGGTTGAAGAGGCACGAGCGGCATATCGCAGCGTCCTGCCATATGTCGACCTGGCATTGTTGACCGTCGATGACGAGCAGGCGCTGTTTCACTTTTCCGATTGCGCGGCGGTGTTTGCCGCTTACGAGCAGATCGGCACGCCGGAAGTGGTGCTCAAGCGCGGCGCCGAGGCCTGTTTGATTCGATGTGATGGCGAGTCGTTCGAAGTGGCTGCGCAGAAGGTCGAGCGGGTGGTCGACACCACGGCGGCGGGGGATTCGTTCAGTGCGGCCTATCTGGCCTGTCGGCTCAAGGGCGGGAGCCCGGTTGAAGCGGCCGAGGCCGGGCATCGATTGGCGAGTCGGGTGATTCAGGTGCCGGGGGCGTTGATCCCTCGATAAATGGAGAATGGCCGATTGCTGCGCAATCGGATCGCGAGCCAGCCCGCTCCCACAGGGGATTTGTGCACGCCGCCGATCCAGTGTGGGAGCGGGCTTGCCCGCGATGAGGCCCTAAAGCCCACCCCATCAATCGCGGTAAAACACCTGCACCAGGTGATACCCGAACTTGCTCTTGATCGGCCCATGCACCACTCGCAATGGTTTTTTGAAGATCACCGCATCGATCACCCCGACCATTTGCCCGGGGCGCACTTCGCCCAGGTCGCCGCCGCGTTTGCCGGATGGGCAGGTGGAGTACTTCTTGGCCAGCACATCGAAGGCTTCGCCCTTGGCGATGCGTTGTTTGAGCTGCTCGGCTTCTTCCGAGGTTTTCACCAGAATATGGCGGGCTTGAGCTTTCATTGGCAGTACCTTGCAACGGTGATGGCTATGTTGGTGCCAGCGTGGGGCGCGCGATTATGCCTCAACTCACTTCGGTTGGCCGATCATCGTGCGAATCTTGTTGGCCAGCAGGTCGATGGAAAAGGGTTTGGCGACCATGTCCATGCCTTCTTCGAGGAAGCCCTGGCGTTCCGCCGCCTTCTGCGCATAACCAGTCATGAATAGCACTTTGAGTGCCGGACGATGCTGGCGAGCGATTTCCGCCAGTTGTCGACCGTTCATTCCCGGCAGGCCGACATCGGTCACCAGCAGATCGACCCGCAGGTCGGACTCAAGCAAGGGCAGGGCGGCCTTCGCATCTTCGGCTTCATGGGCGTGATAACCCAGCTCGTTGAGCAAGTCGAGCACCAGCATGCGCACCGCCGGGTCGTCTTCCACCAGCACCACGGTTTCACCGGCAATCGCCGGCGGCGCCTCGCCAGTCGATGGCATCAGGACGTTTTGCGGTTCCAGGACATGCAGCCGTGGCAAGTACAACCGCACGCTGGTGCCCTGGCCCGGCACACTGAACAGGCTGACGTGACCGCCTGATTGCTGGGCGAAACCGTAGATCATCGACAACCCCAGGCCCGTGCCCTGGCCGATGGGTTTGGTGGTGAAGAAGGGGTCGAAGGCCTTGGCCAGCACCGAAGGCGTCATGCCGGTGCCGGTATCACTGACGGCAATCATCACGTAGTCCCCGGCCTGGACCGGTTCCAGGGTGGTGATGTCAGTGCCGTCGAGGTAGATGTTGGCCGTTTCGATCAGCAATTCGCCGCCATCGGGCATGGCGTCCCGGGCGTTGATCACCAGATTGAGCA
The DNA here is from genome assembly GCF_949767865.1 of Pseudomonas sp. IT-P294. Lineage (NCBI taxonomy): Bacteria > Pseudomonadati > Pseudomonadota > Gammaproteobacteria > Pseudomonadales > Pseudomonadaceae > Pseudomonas > Pseudomonas sp. IT-P294. The sequence goes on from NZ_CATKQW010000011.1 coordinate 376,848, forward strand.
AGGCGTTTTCCAGTTGGCTGACGTCGGTGCTGATCGGCCACACCTCGTCGGCCAATTGCAGCTTGAGCTCAATGTGATCGCCTTTGGTGCGACTGAGCAGATCTTCCAGCGAATGCACCAGTTCGTTGGCGTTCAGCGGCTTGCGATCCAGCGACTGGCGCCGGGAGAACGCCAGCAGACGATGGGTCAGTGCGGCCGCGCGATTGGCCGAAGACACCGCGGCTTCGGTGAAACGGCCGATTTCGGCGGCGCGTCCGTCAGCGATGTAGCGCTGCATCAGGTCGAGGCTGCCGATGATCCCGGTGAGCATGTTGTTGAAGTCATGGGCGATGCCGCCCGTGAGCTGGCCGACCGCCTCCATCTTCTGTGCGTGGCGCAATGCCTCTTCAGCGCGCTCGCGTTCGAACATTTCGTTTTGCAGTTTCTGGTTGGCCTCGGCCAGTTGCCGGGTACGCGCGGCGACCCGCTCCTCAAGGGTGTCGTTGAGGTTGCGCAGGGCTTCTTCGGTTTGTTTGCGTTCGGTTTCATCGATCACAAAAATGTAGAAACCGTTCACGGCGCCGTCAGGACCATGGCGCGGCAGGTAATTCATCAGCGCGTGGCGCAGACTCCCGTCGCGGTGCGGCGTACTGATGCTGAAACAGCAAGGTTTGCCGGACAGTGCCAGGGCAATGTATTCGGCGCGCAAGGCATAGGCTTCTTCGCCCAGCACTTCACGGATGGTTTTGCCGTACAGCTCCTGAGGCGTCAGCCCGTACCAGTCGAGGTAGGCGGCGTTGTTCAGGCGAAAGCGTTCCTCGCTGTCCACGTAACTGATCAGGATCGGCATGGCGTTGATGATCAGTTGCAGCTCGGTCTGGCTCTGACGCAGAGCCTGCTCGGTGTGTTTGCGCTCGGTCAAGTCCAGTGCGGCGCCGAGGAAGCGGATCGGTCGGCCATGGTGGTCCTTGTAGCAACGACCCCGGGCAAACACCCAACGCTGCTGCCCATCGGGCTGCAACAAGCGATATTCCTCGGCGTACTCGGTGCCATGGGTGATGCAATGTTTGATGCTGCGGGCAATCATCGCCCGATCCTCCGGGTGCACGCCCTGAAGGTAATCAGTGATCGGCAATTGACCGGCCAGCGCCGGATCGACGCCATGCAGCTGGGCGAAATGCGCGTCGGCAATAAAGTGGTCTTCGCCAATGTCCCAATCCCAGGTGCCCACGGCGTCGGTCGCGGCCAGCGCCAGTTGCAGGCGCTGTTCGGTTTCTTGCTGGGCCTTGAGACTCGCCGCCGAGCGTTGTTGGAGTTCCAGGGCGATGCGTCGGCGTTCGTTGGTTTCGATGGCCGTGACCAGAATCCCGGCCACCTGGGCGTTTTCATCACGGATCGGGCTGTAGGTCAGGTCGAGCCAGAAGTCCGAATCCTGCCCGTCGCGTTGCAGGGTAAAGCGTTGTTCGCTGTAGGTTCGCACCTGCCCTTGTAGGACGGCGCTGTAAATAGGGTCAGTAAAGTCTTTGAGTTCTGGCCAGATCTGGTGCGTAGGCTGTCCGAAAGCGTGTGGATGCTTGCTGCCAGCGAGCAGCGCGAAGCCGTCGTTATAGATCTGCGTAAGCTGCGGGCCCCACAGCAGCAACATTGGCATCGGCGAATGAATCACGATGTCCACCGCGGTGCGCAGGCTCTGTGGCCAAGTACTGGCAGCGCCCAGCGGGGTGCTTGCCCAGTCCAGTCTGGCAATCAAGGCCTGGGCATCGCTGCCCTTCGGTGATGCGTTCATCAAATTGTCCTGCACTTAAGTCGGTGTGGCGGCGTCTACTATCCTTGCAGGGCGATAGACGCTGGATGACCCGCTTCAGGTCATTATTTTTTCATTGAATGCTTCGCGGGTGCTTTTTGCCATGGAAATTGATGTGTTGTTACGGATACTGGCCCATCAGGACGGATCCGATCTTTACCTGTCCACCGGTGCGCCACCCAGCGCACGGTTTGACGGCGTGCTCAAGCCGCTGGCCGATCAACCGTTCAAGCCGGGGGAGGTCGCGGCCATTGCCGAGTCCATCATGGACGCCGAACAGCGTCTGGAGTTCGATCGTGAACTGGAAATGAACCTGGCCATTTCGCTGTCGGGCATCGGCCGTTTTCGGGTGAACATCTTCAAGCAGCGCAATGATGTGTCAATTGTGGCGCGCAACATCAAGCTCGACATTCCACGCTTCGAAGACCTCAAACTGCCTGCGGTGCTGCTTGAAACCATCATGCTCAAGCAAGGACTGATGCTGTTCGTCGGGGCTACCGCCTCGGGCAAATCCACGTCGCTGGCGGCGCTGATCGATTACCGTAACCGTAACAGCAGTGGCCATATCGTCACCATCGAAGACCCGATCGAATACATCCATCGTCACAAGCGTTCGATCATCAACCAGCGTGAAGTCGGGGTCGATACCCGCAGTTTTCATGCCGCCTTGAAAAATACCCTGCGCCAAGCCCCGGACGTGGTGCTGATCGGCGAAATCCGTGACCGGGAAACCATGGAACACGCACTGGCGTTCGCCGATACCGGCCATCTGGTGATTTCCACCTTGCATGCGCACAACGCCCATCAGGCGCTGGACCGCATTATCAATTTTTTCCCCGAAGAGCGCCGCGCGCAACTGCTGCATGACCTGGGCAACAACCTCAAGGCGTTCGTCTCCCAACGGCTGGTGCGCACCCGCGACGGGCAGCGCCGGGCAGCGGTGGAAGTGATGCTGGGCACGCCGACCATCGCCGACCTGATTCGCAGCAACGAGTTTGCCGATCTCAAGGGGATCATGGAAAAGTCGGCGGAACTGGGGATGCAGACGTTCGACGCCGCGCTGTACGGGTTGGTCGTCGAAGGGGCAATCAGCGAGGAAGAAGCGCTCAAGCATGCGGATTCGGTGAACAACCTGCGCCTGCGGTTGAAGTTGCATGCCGACGCGGCGCCGTCCACTCAGCCTTCCTCTGGGGAGTGGGGCCTCATGGACTGACACCGCTCCCACAGGGGATTCAGGTTTGGAGTTCGGCGCGGTTGCGGAATTGTTCGAGTGCTTCGGGGTTGGCCAGCGCGTCGGTATTTTTCACCTTTTGCCCATGCACCACATTGCGCACCGCCAACTCGACCACCTTGCCGCTGATGGTTCGTGGAATGTCCGTCACCGCGACAATCTTCGCCGGCACATGTCGTGGCGTGGTATTGGCGCGGATGACGTCGCGGATCTGTTGTTGCAGCGCTTCGTCGAGTTCGACGCCGTCGCGTAATCGCACGAACAGCACCACCCGCACGTCATCCTGCCATTGCTGACCGATGGCCACGCTGTCCAGCACATGCGGGACTTTTTCCACCTGACGGTAGATTTCCGCAGTGCCGATGCGCACGCCGCCGGGGTTGAGCACGGCGTCCGAGCGCCCGTGGATCATCATTGCGCCGTGGGGCAGTTGCTCGGCGTAGTCGCCCTGAGCCCAGACGCCGGGGAACTGACTGAAGTAGGACGCGTGCAGTTTTTCCTGCTGCGGGTCATTCCAGAAGCCGATGGGCATGGCGGGGAAGTGCCGGGTGCAGACCAGCTCGCCTTTCTGGCCAATGACCGGGCGACCATCGTCGTTCCAGACTTCGACTGCCATGCCCAGGCTCTTGCCCTGAATTTCGCCGCGACGTACGGGTTCAAACGGGTTGCTGTTCACAAAGCACGAAACGATGTCGGTGCCGCCGGACATCGACGCCAGGCACAGCTCGGACTTGAAATCGCGGTAGACGTAATCGTAGCTCTGCGGTGACAGGGCGGAGCCGGTGCAGAGCAGGATTTTCAGGCTGCTCAGGTCATGGCTTTCGCGTGGCTTGACGCCGTTGCTTTCCAGGGTCGCCAGGTATTTCGGGCTGGTGCCGAAAACGCTGATGCGCTCATCGTCGATCAGGTCGATCAAGCGCTCCGGGTTCGGGTGAAACGGCGACCCGTCGTACAGCACCACGGCGCTGCCCACGGCCAGGGCCGAGACCAGCCAGTTCCACATCATCCAGCCGCAGGTGGTGTAGTAGAACAAGCGGTCACCGGGGCCGAGGTCGCAATGCAGGCCATGCTCCTTGACGTGCTGCAGCAACACGCCTCCGGTGCTGTGGATGATGCATTTCGGTACGCCGGTGGTGCCGCTGGAATAGAGGATGTACAGCGGGTGCGCGAAGGGCACGGGCACGAAATCCGGCTCGCCGCCGACGTCATAGAAATCGTCCCACAGCGTCACGTTGGCCCGGGTGTGGAAGTGTTCGATGCGTGCTTGCGGACGGGCATAAGGCACCACGATCAACTGCTGCAAGGATGGCAGGCGCTCGAGGATTTCATTGACCTTGGCACGCTGGTCGATGTCCTTTCCGGCGTAGCGATAACCGGCGCAGGTGATCAACACCTTTGGCTCGATCTGGCCGAAGCGGTCGATCACGCCCTGGGTGCCGAAGTCCGGTGACGAGCAGGACCAGATCGCCCCCAGGCTGGTGGTGGCAAGCATCGCCACCAGGGTTTGCCATGTGTTGGGCATGCACGCGGCGACACGGTCGCCAAGGACCACGCCGGCGGCGATCAAACTGTGTTGAAAACCGGCGACATGCTCGGCCAGTTCGGCCCAGGTCAGGTGTTCACGCTGGCCGTTCTCGCCAATCGCAATCACCGCCACGGCATCGTCGCGACGGCGCAACAGGTGCTCGGCGAAGTTCAGGGTCGCACCGGGGAACCACTGGGCGCTGGGCATCTGCGTGCCCTCGACCAGCACCGCGTCGGGCTGATCGTGGAAGCGGATATCAAAAAAGTCGACGATTGCCTGCCAGAACGCTTCACGCTGGTCGATGGACCATTGGTGCAGGGCGGCGTAGTCGTCGAGGTGAATGTGGTGGCGCGCAATGACGAAGCGCCGAAAGGCCTCCATGCGGGTCTTGCCGATGCGCTGTGCGCCGGGTTGCCAGAGGATGTCGGACATGGCTTGCCTCTTCTTATAACTTCAGATCCATTTAGATCATTCCCACGCTCTGCGTGGGAATGCAGCCCGGGACGCTCTGCGTCCCAAGAGCCGAACGCGGAGCGTCCGTGGAGGCATTCCCACGCAGAGCGTGGGAACGATCATCAACGCGGTCCAGCGGTTGCTTACTGCGCCAACCACCCACCATCAATATTCCACGCCGCGCCCCGCACCTGGCTACCTGCTTCGCTGCACAAGAACAGCACCAGCTCACCCAGTTGCGACGGGGTGACGAACTCCAGTGACGGCTGTTTCTCCGCCAGCAAATCATGCTGCGCCTGTTGCGGATCGATCCCCGTGGCGATGCGATCATCAATCTGCTTCTGCACCAGCGGCGTCAACACCCAGCCAGGGCAAATGGCATTGCAGGTGACATGCGTGGTAGCCGTTTCCAGCCCGACCACCTTGGTCAAGCCGATCACGCCATGCTTGGCAGCCACGTACGCCGCCTTGCCGACCGAACCGACCTGGCCATGCACCGAGGCAATGTTGATGATCCGGCCCCAGTTCTTGGCTCGCATGCGCGGCAGGCACAGGCGGGTGCTGTGAAACACCGACGACAGGTTGATCGCGATGATCGAGTCCCAGCGTTCCACGGGAAATTCTTCCACTGAGGCCACGTGCTGGATCCCGGCATTGTTGACCAGGATGTCGATGCCGCCGAACTCGCGCTCGGCATAGCTAACCATGTCGGCAATCTGCGCCGGGTCGCTGACATCGGCCGGATGATGGCCGACCTTGCCGCCGTATTGCTGGACTTCGGCGATCACTGCCGAGGCATCGCCAAAACCATTGAGGACCACGTTGGCGCCGGCCTTGGCCAGGCTGAGGGCAATCCCCAAGCCGATGCCGCTGGTGGAACCGGTAACCAGTGCGGTCTTGCCCGAAAGAGTCGTCATGAAAACCTCACACAATGCCAGTGGCGTAGAAAGTACCGATCACCACAAAAACCGCCAGGGTCTTGATCAGCGTAATACAGAAAATGTCTTTGTAGGCTTCGCGGTGGGTCAGGCCGGTGACCGCCAGCAAGGTGATCACCGCGCCGTTGTGCGGCAAGGTGTCCATGCCGCCGCTGGCCATCGCGGCCACCCGGTGCAATACCTCCAGCGGGATATTGGCGGCGTGGGCCGCGGCGATGAAGTCATTGGCCATGGCCGCCAGCGCGATGCTCATGCCGCCCGACGCGGAACCGGTGATACCGGCCAGCAAGGTCACGGTCACGGCTTCGTTGACCAGCGGGTTAGGGATGCTTTTGAGCCAGTCGGCCAGCACCAGGAAGCCCGGCAAGGAGGCGATCACCGCGCCAAAACCGTATTCCGATGCGGTGTTCATCGCCGCCAGCAACGACCCGCTGACTGCCGCGCGACTGCCCTCGGCCAACTTGCCGCGAATCGCCTGGAAACCGAACACCAGCACCATGATGATGCCGACCAGCAAGGCCGCCTGAACCGCCCAGATCGCGGTGAGCTTGGCGATGTCGGTGGTCACCGGGGCGGCCATGCCCGGCAGCGCGAGGCTGTGGGTCTTGCCGTACCACTGCGGGATCCACTGGGTGAACAGCAGGTTCATGATGCCCACGGCCAGCAGCGGCGACAGCGCGATCCACGGATTTGGCAGCTTGATGTCGGCCGCGGTTTCCGGCTCGTTGCGCAGTTCGGTGCCATAGCCTTCACCCGCAGCCTGAGCCTTGTTGCGTTGGCGTTGAAGAAACAGCATCCCGGCGCAGAACACGAAAATCGCGCCGATCACCCCCAGCCACGGCGCCGCCCAGGCGGTGGTGTTGAAGAAGGTGCTGGGGATGATGTTCTGGATCTGCGGGGTGCCGGGCAGGGCGTCCATGGTGAACGAGAACGCGCCGAGGGCGATGGTCGCCGGGATCAGGCGCTTGGGAATATTGCTCTGGCGGAACATTTCAGCGGCAAACGGGTAAACCGCAAACACCACGACGAACAACGACACGCCGCCATAAGTGAGCAGGGCGCAGACCAGCACGATAACCAGCATCGCCTGGCGAGTGCCGAGCAAGCGAATGGCAGCCGCGACGATGGAGCGCGAGAAGCCCGACAACTCAATCAGCTTGCCGAACACGGCGCCGAGCAGGAACACCGGAAAATACAATTTGATGAAGCCGACCATTTTCTCCATGAACACCCCAGTGAAGGCGGGGGCGACGGCGGAAGGGTCGGTGAGCAGAACGGCGCCGAGGGCGGCAATCGGGGCGAAGAGGATAACGCTGTAGCCACGGTAAGCAGCCAGCATCAGCAGCGCTAGGGCTGCCAAGGCAATGATCACACTCATGGTGTGTCTCCTGGATTGTTATTTTTGTAGGGTGGATCTTTTGTGGGAGAGGGCTTTAGCGAGATTCGTGCCATTAACTTAAGTTATTGAAATATATGAATAAATTTAAATTTTAGGGGCTGGCGAAGAAAGAGTCGTCTCTGTTCTGAGACTTTCGTGGGTTGCAATGGCCTCATCGCGAGCAAGCTCGCTCCCACAGACTGACCGCGCCGTACCTGAGAATGAGGTCGAATGTGGGAGCGAGCTTGCTCGCGATGCTCTGTCTACAAATGGAGATTTATGTCTCTTTATAGAGATTCAGCAATCCCCAGCGCCACCATCTTCTTGTACAAAGTAGACCGTCCCAGCCCCAGCCGCGCTGCTGCTTCAATCACCTTCCCCCCACATTGCGCGAGGGCAGACTCAATCAACTGCCGGTCAAACCGCTCCCGGGCCTCACTGAAGGTCTCGTGCGCGACTGGCTCCATCATCAGCGGCGTCGCACGCTCCACCGGCGTAAAGGTGCCGATCGCCGCACGGATATCCCCGGCGTTCAACACCAGGTCATCGCTGAGCAGCGCCGCGCGTTCCAGCACGTTGCGCAGTTCGCGGATGTTCCCCGGCCAGGCGTGTTGGCCCAGCAGTTCCAGCGCCTCGGGGTTCAGCTCATGCTGGCTGCGCAATTCCTCAAGGATCGCTTCGCTGAGCGCGGGCAAATCGTCGAGGCGATCTCGCAGTGGCGGTACGTTGATGGGCAGCACGTTGAGTCGGTAATACAGATCGGCACGAAACTCGCCGCGTTTGATTGCTGCTTCCAGATCCATAGAGGTGGCGGCGATGACGCGTACATCGCTCTGGATCACTTCATTGGAACCGACGGGCTCGAACTCTTTTTCCTGCAATACGCGCAGCAGTTTGCTTTGCAGCGGCAGTGGCATGTCGCCGATTTCATCGAGGAACAGCGTGCCGCCCTGAGCGATCTGCAACTTGCCGGCCCGACCCTTGCGATCCGCGCCGGTAAATGCGCCCGGCGCGGTGCCGAAAAACTCGGCTTCCAGCAACGACTCGGGAATCGCCGCGCTGTTGATGCTGACAAACGCCTTGTGCGCTCGGGGTGAAGCACCGTGGATCGCCTGGGCCAGCAGCTCCTTGCCGGTGCCGGTTTCGCCGAGCAACAACACCGGTGACTCGGCGCTGGCGCTGCGGCGGGCGCGGCGTTTGACTTCCAGGCTGGCGGCGCTTGTGCCGATGAAATGGGCGAAGTTGTATTTGGTCTGCCGCGCGCGCAGCAGCGAGCGGGTCGAGGCCAGTTCTTCCTGCATGCTCAGGTAGCGCTTGAGCATCGGCGAGAGGCTGTGTAATTCGTCGAACAGGGCAAAACCAATGGCACCGATCACGGCGCCGGCATCGTCATGGATCGGCAGGCGCATCACCACCAGCGGTTCCTTGGGTGTGTCTTGCATGTCGAGCAAGATCGGTCGTCCGGTGCGCACCACCTCGCGCAGCAAACTGCCGGGGATCACGCTTTCGCAGGCCTTGCCAATCGCGCCTTCGGCCGACTCCAGGCCAAATCGCCGGGCATAACGCTCGTTCATCCAGACGATGTTGGCGTCACGATCGACAATCACCGTGCCCTCGCTGGACTGCTCGATGATCTCGAACAGCGAACGGATCGCCAGCAAGCGAACTCGCTGATAATCCTTGAGGCTTTCGGTGGTGTTCATGGCGCAGATCCTGATGGTGTGTTGCTTGTAGTGGCCTCTTCGCGGGCAAGCCCGCTCCCACACTTAACCGCGTCCGACTGGATGCTTCGGTCAACCGTGGGAGCGGGCTTGCCCGCGAAGGCAGCGATACGGTTCATCGGCAAGCACGCGATTATGGTTGTTGCAGATGCGCTGCCGCCAACAGCTCTTTGGTGTACGGGTGCTGCGGCGATTCAAACACCTCATGGCTGGCACCGCTTTCCACCACTTTGCCGTCCTTGATCACGATCATGTCGTGGGCCAGGGCGCGCACCACCGCCAGGTCATGACTGATAAACAGGTAGGTCAGGCCGTGCCGTTCCTGAAGCTGGCGGAGCAGGGCGACTACTTGTTTTTGTACCGTGCGATCCAGCGCCGAAGTTGGCTCGTCGAGCAATATCAGCGCCGGTTTCAGCACCAGGGCCCGGGCGATGGCGATGCGTTGGCGTTGGCCGCCGGAAAATTCGTGCGGGTAGCGATGGCGGCTTTGCGGGTCCAGGCCCACTTCCTCCAGTGCGCGAATCACCTCGGCTTTGCACTCCTCAGGCGTCAACTGACTGTGGACTTCCAGCCCTTCACTGATGATCTGCGCCACGGACATTCGCGGGCTGAGGCTGCCATAAGGATCCTGGAACACCACCTGCATCTTCTTGCGCCAAGGCCGCAGCTGCTTTTGCGTCAGGCCGTCCAGCGCCTCGCCCTGAAAGCGAATGCTGCCTTCGGAGTCGAGCAAGCGCAGGATCGCCTGGCCCAGCGTCGACTTGCCAGAGCCGGACTCGCCGACGATGCCCAGGGTTTTGCCGCGCTGAAGGTTGAGGCTGATGCCGTCCACCGCTTTGAGGTACGTCTTGCGCTGGAACAACCCGCCACCGAGGGCGAACTGCACGCGTAGATTGTCCACTTCCAGCACGTTTTCGCGCTCGTCACGGGGCAGGGCTTCGCCTTCCGGCTCGGCATTGAGCAGCACGCAGCTATAAGGATGTTTGGGTTCGGTAAACAGCGTCTCGCAGGGCGCCTGCTCGACGATCTCGCCGGCCTTCATCACGCACACCCGCTGGGCGATGCTGCGCACCAGATTGAGGTCGTGGCTGATCAGCAGCAACGACATGCCGAGCCGCTGTTGCAGGGACTTGAGCAGGATCAGGATCTTGCGCTGTACCGTCACGTCCAGCGCGGTGGTAGGCTCGTCGGCGATCAGCAGTTCCGGCTCGCAGGCCAGGGCCATGGCGATCATCACGCGTTGACGCTGACCGCCTGACAGTTGATGCGGGTAGGCCTTGAGCCGCTCTTTGGGATTCTGGATGCCCACCAGGTGCAGCAGCTCAAGAATTCGCGCCTGGGCAGGTTTACCGACTAGGCCTTTGTGCAGCAGCAGGGTTTCGCCGATCTGCTTTTCGATACTGTGCAACGGATTTAGCGAGGTCATCGGCTCTTGAAAGATCATCGCGATGCGGTTGCCGCGTAACTCACGCAACACCTTGGCCGGCGACCCGAGCAGTTCCCTGCCGCGATAGCGGATGCTGCCGGTGGACTCGGTGCCGATCTCAGGCAGCAGTTGCAGAATCGAATGCGCCGTCACCGACTTGCCGGAGCCCGACTCGCCCACCAACGCCAGGCATTCACCGGGGCGAATGTCCAGGCTCAGGTTGCGCACCACCGTCTGGCCGCTGAAGGCCACGCTGAGGTCACGGATTTCGATCAGGTTGATACTCATAATGGGTCCGTCTCAAGATCGTGGATCAAACGCATCACGCAGCGCTTCGCCAATGAACACCAGCAAGGAAAGAATCAGTGCCAGGGTAAAAAACGCGGTCAACCCAAGCCACGGCGCTTGCAGGTTCTGCTTGCCCTGGCCAATCAGCTCGCCCAGCGACGCGCTGCCGGCGGGCATGCCGAAACCGAGGAAATCCAAAGCTGTGAGGGTGGAAATCGCACCGGTGAGAATGAACGGCAGGTAGCTCAGCGTCGCGTTCATCGCATTGGGCAGAATGTGCCGCACGATGACTTTGCGGTCGGTGAGGCCCAGCGCACGGGCGGCCTTGACGTATTCCAGGTTGCGCCCGCGCAGGAACTCGGCGCGCACCACGTCGACCAGGGCCAGCCAGGAGAACAGCGCCATGATCCCCAGCAGCCACCAGAAATTGGGCTCAACGAAACCCGACAGAATGATCAGCAAGTACAGCACCGGCAACCCGGACCAGACTTCCAGCAAGCGCTGGCCGATCAGATCGACCCAGCCGCCGTAATAGCCCTGCAACGCACCGGCAGCGATGCCGATCAATGCGCTGACAAAGGTCAGCATCAGCGCGAAGAGGATCGATACCCGCGCACCGAAAATCACCCTGGCCATGACGTCCCGGGCCTGGTCGTCGGTGCCCAGCCAGTTGACGCTGGAAGGCGGGCTCGGCGCGGGTTTGTCGAGGTCGTAGTTCGGCGTGTCGTCACTGAACGGAATCGGCGGAAACAGCATCCAGCCGCCATCCTTTTTAATCAGCTTCTGCACATAGTCGCTGCGATAGTCAGCCTGGAACGGCAATTGCCCGCCGAACTCCTGCTCGGTGTGACGCTTGAACACCGGGAAATACCATTGGCCCTGGTAACTGACCACCAGCGGTTTGTCGTTGGCGATCAGTTCGCCGCCCAGGGTCAACAGGAACAAACCGACAAACAACCACAGCGACCACCAGCCCCGGCGGTTCTTCTTGAAACGTTCAAAACGGCGACGGCCTAACGGCGAGAGCTTGAACATCAGGCGTTCCTCGCGGCGAAGTCGATACGCGGGTCGACCAGGGTGTAGCAAAGATCGCCGATGAGTTTTATCAAAAGACCGAACAGCGTGAAGATAAACAACGAGCCGAACACCACCGGATAATCCCGCGACACGGCGGCTTCGTAGCTCATGCGTCCGAGGCCGTCGAGGGAGAAAATCACCTCGATCAACAGCGAACCGGCAAAGAACACGCTGATGAACGCCTGGGGAATCCCCGACACCACCAGCAGCATCGCATTGCGAAACACATGGCCGTAAAGCACACGCCGTTCGCTCATGCCTTTGGCGCGGGCAGTGATGACGTATTGGCGAGTGATTTCATTCAGAAACGAGTTCTTGGTGAGAATGGTCAGTGTCGCGAACCCGCCGATCACCAGCGCCGTCACGGGCAACACCAGGTGCCAGAAGTAGTCGGCGATCTTGCCCACGGTCGACAGCGACTCGAAGTTGTCCGACACCAGCCCGCGCACCGGGAACCAGTTCAGCGAGGTGCCACCGGCGAAGACCACGATCAGGAACATCGCGAACAGGAACGCCGGCATCGCGTAACCGATGATGATCGCGGTGCTGCTCCAGATGTCGAAATGACTGCCGTGGTGCACGGCTTTGCGGATGCCCAACGGAATCGACACCAGATAGGTGATTAGTGTGGCCCAGAGCCCCAGTGAAATGGTCACCGGCATCTTTTCCAGGATCAGGTCGGTGACGGTGGCGCCACGGAAAAAGCTTTTGCCGAAGTCCAGGCGCGCGTAACTGGTGAGCATCAGCCACAAGCGCTGCGGGGCCGGCTTGTCAAAGCCGTATTGTTTTTCGATGTCCTTGATCAGTTGCGGGTCGAGGCCGCGACTGGCGCGGGAGGTGCTGGACATGGTTTCGCCGGAACCGCCGCCGACACTCGCGCCACCGATGCCTTGCAGGTGTGCGATGGCCTGTTCCACCGGACCGCCCGGCGCCGCTTGGACAATGACGAAGTTGACCAGAAGAATGATCACCAGTGTCGGAATGATCAGCAGCAGGCGCCGCAGTATATAAGCCCACATCAATGCGGCCCTCCGGGTTTGCCGCGGCTGATTTTCTCGGCGGTCATTTGCTGGTTGGTCAGCGGCGTGGTGCTGGTTTCCCACCAGGTCTCGATGGCCTCGTCATTGCTGGCTTGCTCGTCGGGCATGCCGAAACGGTTCCACCACACGGTGGAGGTGCCTGGCGGGTAGTAGTTGGGAATCCAGTAGTAATTCCATTGCAGCACCCGGTCCAGGGCATGGGCGTAGCGCAGCATCTCGGGTTGGGTGGTGGCGCGGACCAGCCCGGTAATCAGCGTATCCACCGCCGGGTTCTTCAGCACCATGTAGTTATTGGCGCCGGGGTCGGTGGCCGAGATCGATCCGAAGTAGTTGAACAGTTCGCTCCCGGGCGAGGTGGTGACCGGATAACCGGTGACGATCATGTCGTAGTCACGGCTCATCAGTCGGTTGACGTACTGGGAGGAATCGATGCGACGGATGTTCATGTCGATGCCGATCTGCTTCAACGTGCGCTTGTAAGGCAGCAGAAGTCGGTCCATGCCGTTCTGGCTGACCAGGAAGGTGAAGCTCAACGGCGTGCCTTCGGCATTGACCAATTGATCGTCATCGGGTTTCCAGCCGGCCTGCTCGAGCAGGTCCAGGGCTTGCAGTTGTTTGTCTCGAATCAAGCCGCTGCCATCGGTCTTCGGTGCTTCGAAGACCTGAGTGAAGACTTCGTCGGGGATTTGTCCACGCAACGGTTCGAGAATCGCCAGCTCGCCGGCATCCGGCAACTTGCGGGCGGCGAGGTCGGTGTTGGAAAAGAAGCTCTGCTGGCGGATGTACATGTCGCGCATCATCTGCCGATTGCTCCACTCGAAATCCCACAGCATGGCCAAGGCTTGACGCACGCGGCGGTCCTGGAACATCGGGTTTTGCAGGTTGAACACGAAGCCCTGGGCCGGTTGCGGCGCTTGCGTGGCCAGATGCGCCTTCTGCAGGCGACCGTCGCTCAGGGCCGGGCTGTCGTAGCCTATGGAATAGCCGGTTGCGGAGAACTCGCGGTTGTAATCGTAGGCGCCGCCACGCAGCACCTGGCGCGCGACGTCGGTATCGCCGAAGTACTCGATGCTGAAATGATCGAAGTTGTAGAGGCCGCGGCTAACCGGCAAATCCTTGCCCCACCAGTCGGCGTTGCGCTCGAAAGTGATGCTGCGACCGGAGTCGACCTTGCTCACCTTATAGGGGCCACTGCCCAGCGGCGCTTCGTACCCGCCGCCATTGGCGAAATCGCGGGTCTTCCACCAGTGTTCGGGAAACACCGGCAAGGTCGCGATGTCGAGGGGCAGGGTACGGTTTTCGTTGCTTTTGAAGTCGAACCGAACCGTCAGGGGGGATTCCACTTCGACGCCTTTGACGTCGGCGAATTGCGTGCGATAACGCAGGCTGCCCTGGGTCATCAGCAGGTCGAAGGTATAGCGCACGTCTTCGGCGGTGATCGGTGTGCCGTCGGCGAAGCGAGCCTTCGGGTTCAGGTAGAAGCGCAGGTACGAGCCGTCGTCCGGGCGCTCCATCTTTTGCGCCACCAGGCCGTACACGGTGTAGGGCTCGTCCAGCGAACGCTGGGCCAGCGGTGAGTAGATCAAGCCGTCGATTTGCGTGACACCAATGCCCTTGTCGATGTACGGCAGGATATGGTCGAAATGGCCGATTTCGATGGCGGAACGACGCATCGTGCCGCCCTTGGGGGCTTGCGGATTGGTGTAGGCAAAATGACTGAAGCCGGCAGGATACTTCGCCGGTTCGCCGTACACGGTCAACGCCTCTTGCGGTGCGGCATTCACACCGGTGGCAGCCAATAACAGGGCCACGGCAGTGAACAATAATGTGGGGAAAGCCAGTCGCATTGTCAGCCTTAGAGCCGGGTGGTCGTTAACCACAATTTGTACGCTACCGGCGCGTCCGTCGCCAGCCGTATCACGTCACACAAACACAACGGCCCACCAAAAGGCGGGCCGTTGTGCGCAAAACATCGCAGGCGTCAGTCCTGACGGCTGGTCACTTCCAGCAGGTGATAACCGAACTGGGTCTTGACCGGGCCTTGCACCACATTGATCGGTGCGCTGAAGACCACGGCGTCGAATTCCTTGACCATCTGGCCTGGACCGAACGAACCCAAGTCACCGCCTTGACGGCTGGATGGGCACGTGGAGTTGGCTTTGGCAACTTCGGCGAAATCAGCGCCGCCTTCGATCTGGGCTTTGAGTTCGTTGCACTTGGCTTCGGAGGCAACCAGGATGTGACGGGCAGTGGCTTTGGCCATGGGGAAATACTCCTTTCAATATTCAGTAAAGTGCTGAGCCTACCGGATTCAGTGGGCTAATTCTCCCTCAAAGTTCCGCTCGGTCGTCCGGCGCCCGGTTACAGACCGGCATTTCTCAAGCGTTCGGCGTGCTGAACATAGAGGGCCACAGGGTCGATGCCTTTGCGGACCAGGCCGGCCGTCTGGTTAAGGCTGTCCAGATGATCCAGCGGGTAATCGGAACGGATCACTTTCCCTAGGTGAGAGCTGTAGCGACCGACCATGCCGTCATTCTGCTCGGCTTCAGTGGTGAAGTAACCGGAAAAGGCGCGCAGAAACCCGTGTAGCGGATCGAGTGCATTCAGTCCTTCGTCGAGGATGTTGCCCTGCAGGGTGCCGCTCCAGGAGTAGTAGCGAACCCCGTTGACCTGGTCGCGCCCCTTGCCGCCCCACGTTTTTGGCAGTCCTTGTGGGTATTTGTCGTTGAAAATCCCCACGCCCTCGGTGGTCAGTGAGTTGAGTGCGGCGATAGCGTTTTGCGGCATCAGATGATTGCCGCTGAGCAACGAGAGGAAATCGGCGAACAATGTGGCAACCGTGGCGGCGACATGCTCCGGCAGGCGGCCGGGCGTTAACGCCTTGCGCAGGAAGTCGGCCAGTTCCGAGCCGTGGTTCGGTCCGCTGACGGAGGTTACCGACGCGATAACCTCGGGTGCCACTGCCGCCGCGTAACGGGCAGCGAGTGCGCCCTGGCTGTGGCCGATCAGGTTGACCTGACTGGCACCGGTGCCTTCCAGTACCCGTTCGATCTGTGCCAACAGTTGGTCACCGCGGGCTTCATTGCTATGGGTAGCCGAGAGGTGTGGGATAAATACTCTTGCGCCAGCACTTCTAAGGGCCTGCTTGACGCCGTGAAAGAGTTCGACATTGCCGATGCGATCGAAGCCGAAGAGTCCGTGGATCAGCAGGATCGGGTACTGAGTGGTTGCATTCCGTAGCATGATCATTCCTTTTTCTCGGTGGTTCAGAGGGGTGGATATGGGTTCACTCTAAAGCACACTGGTAGCTCCGCGATGTATGAAGAGTCCGCTGTAAACTGATGAAAAAGTTATAGAAAGTGTAGGAAAACTCGAAATACCATGAAGTCCTGTTCGGAATATCTGGACATCTTTATGTCCCACGCGAGGCGCATCGCAGCAACAGCCTACTGTCTGTAGGTCATTTGCCGGTCAGAGGATTCGCTTTTCAGATGCCAGCCCTCTGTCGAGGGCTGGTCGCACAGGAAGGGTTATGCCGGGCGTTGGACGCTGTCCCGAGCCCGAAGCCGGTCGGCGGCTTGACGCAGTAATTGTTCAGTCGTGCCCCAGCCGAGGCAGCCATCCGTGACCGAAACCCCGTAACGCAGGGTCGGGCTCAAGGGTTGGCAACCTTCGAACAAATGGCTCTCGATCATCATGCCAATCAGCGATGGGTCGCCTTGCAGGCGTTGCTCAAGCACGTCGTTGAACACGGCAGGCTGACGAGCCGGGTCTTTGCCACTGTTGGCATGGCTGCAGTCGACCATGATCCGCGCCGGGATCTTGAGTCGGGTCAAGTCACTGCGTATCTGCGCAACGTTGTCGCGATCGTAGTTCGGCCCGCGATGACCACCGCGCAACACCAGGTGGGTGTCGGGATTGCCTGGGGTTTGAACAATTGCAGGGTGCCCCTGGCTGTCGACACCGAAATGGCGATGCGGGTGAGCGGCCGAACGCATGGCGTCGCTGGCAACCGTGACGCCGCCATCGGTGCCGTTCTTGAAGCCGACCGGCATGCCGAGACCGCTGGCCATTTCCCGGTGGATCTGCGATTCGGTCGTGCGGGCGCCGATCGCGACCCAGCTCAACAGATCGTCGAAGTAGCCAGCGGCCATCGGTTGCAGCAGCTCGGTGGCGATTGGCAAGCCGAGTTGAAGCATTTCGCGCATCAGTTCGCGGGACAAGGTCAGGCCACCGGCCATGTCGTCACTGCCATCCAGATGCGGGTCGTAGGCCAGGCCCTTCCAGCCGACCGTGGTGCGGGGCTTTTCGACATAGGCGCGCATCACCAGCAGCATTTGAT
The DNA here is from genome assembly GCF_949767865.1 of Pseudomonas sp. IT-P294. Classification (NCBI taxonomy): domain Bacteria; kingdom Pseudomonadati; phylum Pseudomonadota; class Gammaproteobacteria; order Pseudomonadales; family Pseudomonadaceae; genus Pseudomonas; species Pseudomonas sp. IT-P294. The sequence continues at coordinate 394,050 of NZ_CATKQW010000011.1, forward strand.
CGCTGACGTCGGCAGCAAGGCGGGCAAGATTGGCTGCGTATTCGAGCGCGGAGTGCGGGTCGTGAATCGAGCAGGGACCGACGATGATCAGCAAGCGGGAGTCTTCACCGTTGAGAATCGCGCGAACAGCCTGGCGGTGTGCGGCGACTTGCTGGGTCAATGCGTGGGTGAGGGGCAGTTGCTGTTTGAGTTGCAATGAGCTGGGCAGGCGCAGGGTCAGCGCTTCATTGGCAGGGCTCAAGGTGGACAGCGGCAGTGCAGAAACGGACGAGTTCATATTCAGGCTTCCTGGGCGGGCGGCGGGTTCTGTCCCGCGTGCTCGGCCCTACTGGGGTGTTCGACAATTAGCCGGATTGGCTGCGTGTGTGTGCTTGCCACCTGTGGGTGACCGATCGGAGGCGGCAGGCTGTCCCGAGCGGAGGCTGGTAAATCGCCAGGCGGTAAAACTGTCGTAACGGTAATAAGTGGCGTAGTTCATTTTCTGAATCCTCAAAGTGTCTGGTGTGTTGCTGAAAACTGCTGGAGCTGAAAAAACAAAACCCCCGGTCGGGAGGCCGACCGGGGGTTGAGAATTCTCTGGTGGCGACCCGTTTAAAGTGGGCGCCGTGTGGGTATCAGGCGCGCCAGTGGCTAAACCAATACCCAAAATAAAAGCTGACCGGAGCACAAACGTCGTTCACCCGGGCAGCCGCAACCGAGCGCGGGGCGCTGGCGGTACGAAGCGGTGAGAGGGCGTTGAACATGGTCTGTCTCCGATGGATGCGCCGAGCTTACTAGAGGCCGGTGCGCGGTTTCAATCAGAAAATGCTATCGATTGCAGACGGCATTTTCTATCGCTTGAGTGCATCAAGGTTTATGACACACTTTGCCTTCAGCCCAACTTGCACGTCACCAGGACGAACCATGACGACACTGACCATTGCCGCCGCCCAGTCCATCTCCATCGCCGGTGACCTCGCCGCCAATATTGCCTGGCACCAACGCTTCATGCAGGTGGCGGCGGAGCAGGGCGTCCAATTGCTGGTGTTTCCTGAATTGTCGCTGACCGGATACGAACGTGAACTGGCAGCGCAATTGGCGATTGCACCCGATGCCGAGGTACTGCAACCGCTGCGTGATTTCGCGAGGGAAGTCGGTGTGACGAGCGTGGTCGGAATGCCGATTCGCCTGTCGGACGATTCGCCGGTATTGATCGGTGCGTTGGTCCTTGGTGCCGATGGTTCGCTTGGGGTGTACAGCAAGCAGCATTTGCATCCGGGCGAGGAGGTGGTGTTTGCACCGGGCACGGGCGGTTCGACATTGACGATAGGTGCTGACACGGTCGCGTTGGCGGTGTGCGCCGATTTTTCTCACGCCAGCCACGCCGCCGCGGCGGCGGAACAAGGAGCTAACTTATATGCCGCGGGCGTGCTGATCACCGAAAATGGCTACGCGCCGGACAGTGCCATCCTGCAAGGCTATGCGAGCGCCCATTCGATGGCCGTGCTCATGGCAAACCACGCTGGTGCGACCGGTGGATGGGAGTCGGCAGGGCGCAGTGCCATCTGGGCGCAGGACGGTTCGCTGATTGCAGCGGCGCCGGGCACCGGGAACCTGCTGGTGGTTGCCCGCCGCGATGCCGCGGGCTGGGAAGGGCATATCGTCCAGGTTACGCAGGCGTGACGGGGTTCCAGTTGCGTCCGGCAACCTCTGGAGATCTGGAATTCGCGCGCAACCTGACCTGTCGCAACATGCTGCGCTATTACATTCAGAATGATTTGCTCTGGCTGGACGAGGCATTCGATGTGGCCTGGGCTGGGCGCGAGAGCTGGTTGATCGTCCGTGACGATGTCCTGCTGGGCTATGTGAGCCTGAGTCGTGATGCGAAAGCCCTGTATATCCGCGAACTACACGTGCTCGAAGCATTTCGGGGGCAGGGAGGCGGTTCCTGGGCGATCGATCAGGTATTCGCCATGGCAAGCAAGGAACGGCGTCCGGCATTACGCCTGACAGTTTTTGAAACGAATCCGGCCAAAGCACTTTACGAACGAAAAGGGCTGAGGGTGGTCGGTCAGGACGAGTGTTTCCTGAGAATGCAGCGCGATGTCGATGAGCTTCGTCGCTGAAACGCGCTTGTGACAAGCCTTTCAAGATGTATTGAAACTTTTTATATGACGCTTGCCGCTAGGTCTGCCAGTTGCTTTTTGCTAAGGTGTCCGGCAACCCAATAAGACCATATCGCGAGGTGTCTGCTTGATTAGGGTGCTAGTAGTCGATGACCATGATCTCGTTCGTACAGGCATTACACGAATGCTGGCTGACATCGATGGCCTGCAAGTAGTCGGCCAGGCTGAGTCCGGGGAAGAATCCCTGCTCAAAGCGCGTGAGTTGAAACCCGATGTGGTGCTGATGGACGTCAAGATGCCCGGGATCGGCGGTCTTGAAGCCACGCGCAAATTATTGCGCAGCCACCCGGACATCAAAGTCGTAGCGGTCACCGTGTGCGAGGAAGATCCGTTTCCTACGCGCCTGTTGCAGGCGGGTGCCGCCGGTTACCTGACCAAAGGCGCAGGTTTGCCGGAAATGGTCCAGGCCATCCGCCTGGTGTTCGCCGGCCAACGCTATATCAGCCCGCAGATCGCCCAGCAATTGGCGATCAAATCCTTTCAGCCGACTAACGATTCGCCGTTCGATGCATTGTCGGAGCGCGAGATCCAGATCGCCTTGATGATTGTCGGCTGCCAGAAAGTACAGATCATTTCCGACAAGCTCTGCCTGTCGCCAAAAACGGTCAATACTTATCGTTACCGCATCTTTGAAAAGCTATCGATCAGCAGTGATGTCGAGCTGACGTTGTTGGCGGTTCGTCACGGAATGGTCGATGCCAGCCTCTGAAAATGACTGAAGTCTTTGATCCCAGCGCCTTTCTGTCGACGGTCAGTGGGCGTCCCGGCGTTTATCGCATGTTCGACAGCGATGCCCGCCTGCTGTATGTCGGCAAGGCCAAGAACCTGAAGAATCGACTGTCGAGCTACTTTCGAAAGTCCGGTCTTGCGCCCAAGACGGCGGCGCTGGTCGCCCGTATCGCTCAGGTCGAAACGACCATTACGGCCAACGAAACCGAGGCGTTGCTGCTTGAGCAGACGCTGATCAAGGAGTGGCGTCCGCCGTACAACATCCTGCTGCGCGACGACAAATCGTATCCCTACGTTTTTCTTTCGGATGGCCAGTTTCCTCGCTTGAGCATCCATCGCGGGGCAAAAAAGGCCAAGGGCAAGTATTTCGGTCCCTATCCCAGCGCGGGCGCGATTCGCGAAAGCCTGAGTCTGTTGCAAAAGACTTTTTTTGTTCGCCAATGCGAAGACAGCTATTACAAGAACCGTACGCGCCCTTGTCTGCAATATCAGATCAAGCGCTGCAAGGCGCCGTGTGTCGGGCTGGTTGAGCCAGAGGTGTATGCCGAAGATGTTCGCCACTCGGTGATGTTCCTTGAAGGCCGCAGCAATGCGCTGACGGACGAGTTGTCCGCGGGCATGGAGGAGGCGGCGATCAATCTCGAATTCGAGCGCGCCGCCGAACTGCGCGATCAGATCTCCCTGCTGCGCCGGGTTCAGGATCAACAGAGCATGGAGGGCGGCACAGGCGATATCGATGTGATCGCCGCGTTCGTCAATCCGGGCGGCGCCTGTGTGCACTTGATCAGCGTGCGTGGTGGTCGGGTGCTGGGCAGCAAGAACTTTTTCCCGCAGGTCGGTATCGACGAAGACGTTTCCGAGGTCATGGCCGCGTTTCTCGGCCAGTATTTCATTACCAGTCCGGAACGCGACTTGCCGAGCGAACTGATCGTCAACGTGGTCCACGAAGATTTTCCGACGCTGATAACGGCCATCGAAGAGCTGCGCGGTCGCGAGCTGACCATCAGTCATCGAGTGCGCGGCACCCGGGCGCGCTGGCAGCAATTGGCGGTCACCAATGCCGAGCAGGCGCTAAGCGCACGTCTGGCCAACCGTCAGCACGTCGCTGCGCGTTTCGATGCCTTGGCCGAAGTGTTGAACCTGGACGAGCCGCCGCAGCGTCTCGAGTGCTATGACATCAGCCACTCCAGCGGCGAAGCGACCGTGGCGTCTTGCGTGGTGTTTGGCCCGGAAGGCCCGATCAAGTCCGACTATCGTCGTTACAACATTGAAGGCGTCACCCCGGGCGATGACTATGCAGCCATGCACCAGGCCCTGACCCGCCGCTTCAGCAAACTCAAGGACGGGGAGGGCAAGCTGCCGGACATTCTGTTGGTGGACGGTGGCAAGGGCCAGCTGTCCATGGCTCGCGACGTACTCAATGAGCTGGCGGTGCCTGACCTGATTCTGCTGGGCGTGGCCAAGGGCGCGACTCGCAAGGCCGGTTTCGAAACCCTGTACCTCAACGACGCAGCCCATGAATTTACCTTGCGCGGCGATTCCCCCGCGCTGCATTTGATCCAGCAGATACGCGACGAAGCTCACCGTTTCGCCATTACCGGGCACCGCGCGCGCCGAGGCAAAACCCGGCGTACGTCGACGCTCGAGGGCGTTGCAGGGGTCGGACCGACGCGTCGCCGCGATTTGTTGAAACATTTTGGTGGATTGCAGGAGCTGTCTCGTGCCAGCATCGAAGAGATCGCCAAAGCACCCGGGATCAGTAAAAAGCTCGCAGAGTTGATTTATGCAAATCTGCACAGCGAGTAGAATGCCACCTCACCTCGTAGCCAGTTGTGCCGATGAATATCCCTAATCTGATTACCGTTCTACGCGTCCTGCTCATCCCGATCTTCATTTTACTGTTCTACCTGCCTTATCAATGGAGCTACCTGGCTTCCGCCTCGGTCTTCGCATTCGCCGCCGCCACAGACTGGCTGGACGGTTATCTGGCGCGTCGCCTGGAGCAAAGCACACCGTTCGGGGCGTTCCTTGATCCGGTGGCGGACAAGCTCATGGTGGCCGTTGCGCTGGTATTGCTGGTGCAAGAGCACGGCAACCTGTGGCTTACGCTGCCAGCCGCCGTCATCATTGGTCGCGAAATTGTCGTCTCGGCGCTGCGTGAGTGGATGGCCGAACTCGGCGCTCGCGCTCACGTCGCCGTGTCAAACCTGGGCAAATGGAAAACCGCCGCGCAAATGCTCGCGCTGGTGATCCTGTTGGCCAATCCATCCGACTTCTCCTTTTGGGTCTTGGTGGGTTATGCCTTGCTGTTGGTGTCCGCGGGCCTGACGTTGTGGTCCATGGTCCAATACCTGCGGGCGGCCTGGCCACATCTGAAGACCGACGTGGAAAAGAAATAAAACTTTTTTGAATCAAAGGGTTGACGGGGCTTCTGGATTCTATAGAATGCGCCACACCAAGACGCGGGAATAGCTCAGTTGGTAGAGCACGACCTTGCCAAGGTCGGGGTCGCGAGTTCGAGTCTCGTTTCCCGCTCCAAGTTTGTACGCATTTGATGTTGAGCAACATGACAGCAAATGTAAGTGGCCGAGTAGCAAAATGGTTATGCAGTGGATTGCAAATCCACCTACGCCGGTTCGATTCCGACCTCGGCCTCCACTATAAATAAGCTCCGTAGATCTATGATTTACGGAGCTTTTTTATTTAAGCAGTCCTGCAAGATTTTGTCTTGAAAAGGGGATCTGCGAACTTGCTTCACCGGGACGGGATGTATATATTTCGTCCTCTGTTGCACAAGCGTCAGAACTGCCAGATGGTTATTGGTCAGTCTCCAGACTGCTACACCGCTACACCGCGCTACCGCCCGAATGGCGAAACTGGTAGACGCATGGGACTTAAAATCCCCCGCTCGTAAGGGCGTGCCGGTTCGATTCCGGCTTCGGGCACCATCTTAAATCAAGGGTTTGCAGGCGAAAGCTGATGCAAACCCTTGTTTGTTTCCGGGTCGCAATTTTGACTTTGGGCGGGCTGGCCGGCGCCAACACCATTAAGTGTTTATCGACAACGTTGAATTTTTAAGGTAGGCGCGATGGAAGCACTACGCATATTGCCCGCTGCGGAAACCTGGATGCTGTTAGCGTTCCTTTTTTCTTGCGTCTTATTACCAATGTTGTTTTTGTCGCGGCTGATTCCATCACTGGCGCCTGAAGGCCACGCGGAAACCAGATGGATTGATGGCCTGCGAGGCTTTGCCGCTGCGATTGTGTCCCTAAATCATGCGCCGATGGTGATTGCCAATCTGGTAGTCATGCCAAAGGTGTTTTATTTGGATTCTGTCAATAGCAAGATACCAATGCTATTTGGTGCTACAGGTGTGCAGCTATTTTTTTGCATCACGGGCCTGTTGTTTACGAGCAGAATAGTTTCGAAAAAAACAATTGACTGGACGGATTTTTATGCAAAGCGAGTGCGTCGGGTTGTTCCTGTGTATTTCGTTGCCGCCACTTTTGCGATCATCATTGCTGCATGGTTCTCATGGCCTATAACTCAAAAGCCTGTCGAGATCATCAAGGCGCTACCTGGCGTTTATGCATTTAAATTCCTTCCTATGCCGATAATCAATGAATTCGATTTCAAGCGATTGCTGGGTGTCTCTTGGACGCTCGCTATAGAATGGCGTTTTTACTTTGCTCTGCCCATAATTTACATCGCTGCAAAAAAGAGCATAAACGCAACTCTGGCGGCCATTATTATCTTTGCGATTGTTGATCTTTGGCTTAGCGAACTTAGTAGTTGGGCTTTTTTTATTCCCGGAGCTCTGTCTTCTTTTGTTATGTCTAAACATTTTAGTAAGCAGGTCCGGACGATCGCCTCGTTTGTGGCGGTAGCTGCACTTATCACCATTTTTTATCGTGTAGGGGATAAGTCAGATTATGGGCTTGAGCAATGGGTCAGTGTTTCTATTCTGTTCACAGCGCTCACGATATCCCGTCCCCGCTTACTTTCCGCACGCACGTTCGTGGCGATGGGCACTGTCAGTTACAGCTTTTACTTGCTGCACTGTATGGTTCTGTTTTTGGTATTCGGCGCTGTACATCTGTATTGGACAGATGTCGGCTTACTATCGATCACCAACTTCTCACTTTTGGCCGGCATAACACTGTGCTTCGTCTCGATTATCTCAACTGCATCGTATATTTTCATTGAGAGGCGCTTCATGCTTAAGTCGGGTGACGCGAACGTCAATATTGTTCAGGGAAGCTCCTCACTCGTACACCCCTGATTAGTAATTCAATACCAAACCCGTCATGTACGGGTTTTTTTTCGTCTGGAGAAAAGTGATGCTGCCTTTGTGATCTGGCAGCTAGGGGGGGCGGCTATGCGGTTGACCATTTCTTGTGCGCCCGAGGAAGGGCGGCGGTTGTTCAAAGCGTTCAGCGAATGCTGCTCGTTGAAAACATGACGCCAGCGAGCTTGAATACAAGTCAGACATAAACCGGGCTGGGCCGAGCAAAATCGACCCAGTTACCGACTGCAGCCTTTAAACAAAGGGTTGGCCCTTAAAACCACGAGGTAATCTTTGCAGCCCGGTCATGGCGGTAAGCCGTTCCGTCCAGGCGGCGCGCCAGTCATTGGCGGTGTGAGTGGCTTTGGCTTTGCGGGCGGCGCGGCGTGCAGCGTTGCGCTCGGCCTTGCGCGCCTCCTTGAACGCGTCGGTGTTTCGGCAGCTTCTGCATTTGACGCGCGTTAGCACGTTGGTTGAGGTGAGGTTGCTACCTTTGTGACCGCAGGCCAAGTGCCCGCTGACTTTGAAGTGAGTGACCATCAGACGCCTCCTTCGTGACGTGTAGTCGTTTGACACTCCGTGGTGGCAGGCGTTCGCAAGGCTGGAAAACAGGCAAAAAAATGGCCTGCATGCGGGCAGGCCAAGGGGGGAGTTCATCAAAGGAGTGGGTTCACTGTAGGGCGCTTGGTGTGAACATAACGTGAAAGAAAAGTCGTAAATAAAAAAGCCCAGCGCCAGGCCGGGTTGGGGGGGGGATCGCAGAAAATATTCAAGTGGGCACGCATGTAGTGACGATGAAGTCGCCGTTCATGCGTGCTGAATCATGCCCTTTCGAGAATGAAGAGTCCGGATCAAATCATCTGAACCTTGGCAGCGGTGGCTCGACAGGTTTTAGCGAGGACAGAGTGTTTTTAATCAGCGGCTCGTCTTTTTCGATATCGTTCAGACGATCACGGATTCTGAGGGCTGTCGGGTGCCCCCCTTGATGATCCACCCAGTCGGCAATTTCCTTGCACGCGGCAGCAAGTCTGGCCTGACGAGAGTCAAGCAGGGTGAGCAGGGTGGTGATGGACTCTTTTTCGGACATGGCAAACACCTCCGTTCAAGAAACCTGGTAAGCGGCAGCAAAAAGCCCGCGAGTGCGAGCTTTCTGCCATTGGGGTCGCTGGTCCATCAGCTGTTTAAGTATAGACCCGGGCTTCAGCCTTGTCGGACCTTCACTTGAGACCTGGCATTGAGCTGTCGGCATTCACGTCGGGCATCTTCTTCAAGATCGAAACCGTCACCGATGAAGCCGTGGGTCCGAGTGTCGGCGATGCGATACCAGACGGCGGCGTCGGGTGGCAGGTGGCTGGTTTCTCCGGCTCGGCGGCCATGAATGATGATCTTGTTGCAACGCTTCACAACGAAAATGTCTTCCATGGCGTCACCGCAGCTTATTTGTGTCCACATCAACTATAGAAGTTCTTTGCGAAGGTGCAAAAAAGGATGGCTCAGTTCGTCGGTTCCGTCGCGGCGATCATCTTGTCCAGAAACTTGGCGAGCCCGACTTCCTCCGCCCGCAGCCCTTTGCGCGTCCTCGGCCGAGGCAGTTCGGCCAATGCGCCGAGCATGAAACCTTCGAGCACTGCCGGGTGGATGTAGCATTTGCGGCAGACCGCCGGGGTGTTGCCCAGCTGTTTGGCGACGTCTTTTACCATCGCTACCACATGACGTTTTGCATCCGATTCGGGTTCCCACTGCAACTCTCGCAACACTGACAATGCCAGCGCGCTGCCCGCCCAGGTGCGGTAATCCTTGGCCGTGAAGTCGGCGCCGGTGAGGATTTGCAGGTAGGCATTGACGTCGGATGAGCTGACGGTGTGCCGCTCGCCTTGTTCGTCCAGGTATTGAAACAGGTCTTGTCCGGGGATCTCCAGGCAGCGCTTGATGATTCGCGCCAGGCGTCGGTCTTTTACGGTGATCTGGTGTTCGACGCCACTTTTGCCGCGGAACTGAAACAGGATCGCACTGCCATTGACCTCGACATGGCGGCTGCGCAGGGTGGTCAGTCCATAGGATCGATTTTCCCGGGCGTATTGAGTGTTGCCGACCCGGATCAACGTCGCATCGAGCAAAGTAATAACGGTCGCCATCACTTTGTCCCGGCTGAACCCGGGAGCGTCCAGCAATGCCTCTAGACGTTTGCGCAACTTGGGCAATGCCTGGCCGAAATCCCGCAGGCGCGAGTATTTGTCGGCGTCGCGCACTTCGCGCCAGCGCGGGTGATAGCGGTATTGTTTGCGGCCGCGTGCATCACGGCCGGTGGCTTGCAGATGGCCGCGCGGGTCGGCGCAGATCCACACGTTTGTGTAGGCTGGCGGGACGGCGAGGGCGTTGATGCGTTTGATTTCGTCGGGGGCCTTGATGCGCTGGCCCGCAGGATCGAAATAGCAGAATTTCCCCCGCAACAACTTGCGGGTGATTCCGGGCTGCGTGTCATCGACATAGTGCAGGTCCGGTGGCAGTACATCGGGCAGCGCGGTATCGGGCATGGCGGGCAATCCTCGACGAAGAATCAGGGCCTGTAATGCCATTGACCGCGCCTGTTCGCCGTGGTGCCAGCGGATTTAAGCCAGGACGGCCACCGCTTTGATTTGCGCCCAAAGCTGTTGGCCCGGGTGCACGCCGAGTTGATCCCGGGAGTAACGCGTGATGCGTGCGAGCAGTGGCGTGCCGCCTGCATTCAAGCGGATCAGCACGTGAGCGGCATTGTCGGCGCCGATTTCACTGATCACCGTAACGGGCAAGCGATTGAGGATGCTGCTTTGCTCGACGCTTTGCAGGCTCAGACTGACATCTCGTGCCTGGACCTTGCAGCGCAGTGCCTGACCTTGGCTCATAGGCGCGTGTGCCACCCGAATGCTCAGATCGGTTCCGGGCAGTTGCAGCGTGAGCAATTGATAGTGCGGGTCATAGGCGCTGACATGACCTTCAACCACCACGCCCGCATCGTCGCCCAGCGCCAGAGGCAAGTCGAGACGCGCCAGGGTTTCACCGATGGGACCGCTGGCCAGCGCCTTGCCATCGCTGAGCAAGACGAGGTGATCGGCCAGTCGCGCCACTTCATCCTGCGAGTGACTGACGTACAGCACCGGGATGTCCAGTTCATCGTGCAAGCGTTGCAGGTACGGCAGGATCTCGTTTTTGCGCTGGCTATCCAGTGCCGCCAGCGGTTCGTCCATCAGCAACAGTTTCGGGCTGGTGAGCAGCGCACGAGCGATGCCGATACGTTGCCGTTCACCGCCGGACAGATGTTGCGGATGGCGGTCCAGCAGATGACCGATTCCCAGCAGTTCAGTGGCATGAGCCATGTCGACCCGGCGCTGTAGCTTTGGGATACGTTTGAGACCGAATTCCAGATTGGCCAGCACCGACAGGTGGGGAAACAGGCTGGCTTCCTGGAAAACGTAACCCAGTGCGCGCTTATGTGGCGGGACGAAAATCTTCTTGTCGCTGTCCTGCCAGACTTCATCGTTTATCTGAATGAAGCCGTTTTCGGCCCGTTCCAGACCGGCGATGCAGCGCAGGCACGTCGTCTTGCCCGAGCCGGAATGACCGTAAAGCGCGGTCACTCCACGGCCCGGCAAATACAGATCGACATCCAGGGCGAACCCCGAGTAATTCAGTTTCAGGCGCGTATGAATCATCGATCAGCTCCAGCCCGCTTTGGTTTTACGGCTGGAGTACAGCGCCAGCAACACGGCAAACGAGAACACCAGCATCGCCCCGGCCAGCCAATGGGCCTGGGCGTATTCCATCGCTTCGACGTGGTCGTAGATCTGCACGGAGACCACGCGGGTCTTGTCGGGGATGTTGCCGCCGATCATCAGCACCACGCCGAACTCGCCGACGGTGTGGGCGAAACCGAGGATGGCCGCCGTGATAAATCCCGGGCGTGCCAGTGGCAGAATCACGCTGAAGAAGGTGTCCCAAGGATTGGCGCGTAAGGTGGCCGCCACTTCCAGTGGGCGAGTGCCAATGGCGGAAAACGCGTTTTGCAGCGGTTGGACCACGAACGGCATCGAGTAAAGCACTGAACCGATGACCAGACCGGCAAAACTGAAGGTCAGCGTGCCGAGCCCCAGCGATTGGGTGAGATGACCGACAAAGCCATTTGGGCCCAGCGCCAGCAACAGATAAAAACCAATCACCGTGGGCGGCAGCACCAGGGGGAGGGCGACAACGGCCCCGACCGGGCCGCGCAGCCAGGAGTGAGTGCGCGACAGCCATAACGCAATCGGAGTGCCGATGATCAGCAGGATCGCCGTGGTCAAAGACGCCAGTTTCAGGGTCAACCAGATGGCGGAAAAATCGGCACTCGTCAGGCTCATTTGAGTTGGTAACCGTAGGACTTGATGACAGCGGCGGCTTTCGGACCCTTGAGGTAGTCAACCAACGCTTTGGCAGCCGGGTTGTCCTTGCCCTTGTTGAGGATCACGGCGTCTTGTTTGATCGGGTCGTGCATGTCCGCCGGAACGATCCACGCCGAACCGCCGGTGACTTTGCCGTCTTTATAGATCTGAGACAAGGCTACGAAACCCAGTTCAGCGTTGCCGGTGGAAACGAACTGGTAGGCCTGGGTGATGTTCTGGCCTTCGACGATTTTGTCTTTGACCTTGTCGCTCAGGCCCAGCTTGGCCAGCACCTGTGTGGCGGCCAGGCCATAGGGAGCAGCCTTTGGGTTGGCAATGGACAAATGCTGATACTGATTGTCGCTGAGCACTTTGCCCTTGGCATCGACGTATCCATCTTTTGCCGACCACAGCGCCAACGTGCCGACGGCGTAAGTGAAGCGTGATCCCTTGACGGTATCGCCTTCGGCTTCGAGTTTTTGCGGGGTGGTGTCGTCTGCCGAGAGGAACACCTCGAACGGCGCGCCATTCTTGATCTGGGTGTAGAACTGGCCCGTTGCGCCGAAGGAAGTGACCAGTTTGTGCCCGGTGTCTTTCTCGAAATCAGCAGCGATGGCCTGGATCGGCGCGGTGAAGTTGGCGGCAACGGCCACCTGGACTTCGTCCGCCTGAGCGGAGCCGAAAGCGAATGCGGCGACAAGGCCTGCGAGACAGGTGGGGGCAAAACGTGAGGCACGAATGGTCATGAAACGGCTCCGTTATAGGCGAATGCAACAAGGGGGTTAAAACGCTATATAGCGGAATATATAGCGAAATGCCTGCAAACGGAATGCGTGGAGTTCAGGACTGGCCTGTAGCAGCCTTTGGCGACTGCTACAGGGGACTGCGTGTTATCGACGAATTAACCTGGCCAAGCCTTCTTCTGCCAACTGCCGAGTCAGCTCGGCGGTTGTCGTTTCAGTGCACAACGTAAACGCCTGCCCAGCCCAGAGGTTGCTGAAATCCGCTTCACCTTTGGCGCGCAACGGCATCAATGCACCACCGGCCAGAGGGAAGGCGGGGGCTTTATCGCTCATGGGGCCGAGTTCGCGCATGACCCGATTGAGAATTCCGCGTGCCGGGCGACCGGTGAAAATGTTGGTCACCGCGGTCTCGCTTTCCTTGGCGGTGCGCAACGCTTTGTGGTGGGACGCGCTGACCTTGGCTTCCGGTGTGAACAGATAAGCCGTCCCCACCTGCACTGCCGAAGCACCCAGTACAAACGCTGCCGCCACGCCCCGCGCATCGCTGATCCCGCCCGCTGCAATCACCGGCACTTTCACCGCGTCGACGATTTGCGGCACCAAGGCGAATGTTCCCACCTGGCTGCTCAGGTCATCGCTGAGAAACATCCCGCGATGGCCTCCAGCCTCGTAACCCATGGCGATGATCGCGTCGCAGCCATGTTGTTCCAGCCAGATGGCTTCTTCGACCGTGGTCGCCGACGAGAGGATTTTTGCCCCGGTGGCCTTGACTCGATCCAGCAGGGATTTTTCTGGAAGGCCGAAGTGGAAGCTCACGACTTCGGGGAGAAATTCTTCGAGCACTTCGCAGGCCGCGTTATCGAAAGGTGCACGATTGGAGACCGGTGTCGGTGCTTCGAAATCGACGCCCAGCTCCCGATAGTACGGTTCCAGCAGATTCTTCCACTCGCGCGCGCGTTGCTCGTCGGCGGCTGGCATTTGATGGCAAAAGTAGTTGATGTTGAACGGACGCTGGCTGTGTTGACGGATCGTCTTCAGCTCCTCGCGCAATTGCTCGATGCTCAGCATGGCGGCTGGCATAGAACCCAGGCCGCCAGCATTGCTCGCCGCAATGACCATGGCCGAGCCGGTGGCGCCAGCCATGGGCGCCTGGATGATCGGCAGCTCGATGCCGAGCAGGTCAAGAATGCGGGTGTCTGGCCATTGGCTCATTTCAATGAATCTCCGACGGGTAGAACCGTTTTTTACCAGTAATTACCAGGGCAGGGCCAGTCGACTTTTGGCTGGCGAAAAAAAGCATAGCCATGCGTCATGAAAACGCCCGACGCTTTAGCGGCTTAGCTGAAAGTCTTGTACGGCGAAATGTTTCTTTGTGGTATTTCAATAGGCCCACAACCTGATTGATTCCATTGAGAGGGCATGATGTTCAAAGGCATTTTGATCGACAAAGACGACAGCGGTTACCGGGCCACACTGCAAGAGATCAATGACGATCAACTGCCCGAGGGCGATGTGACGGTGCGCGTGGCGTACAGCACGCTGAACTTCAAGGATGGCCTGGCAATCACTGGCAGCAGCCCGGTGGTCAGGAAATTCCCGATGGTGCCGGGGATCGATCTGGCCGGCAGCGTCGAGGTCAGTGAGCATCCCGACTACAAGGTCGGCGACCAGGTCCTGCTCAATGGCTGGGGCGTGGGCGAAGGGCACTGGGGCGGACTGGCGCAAAAGGCTCGCCTGAAGGGCGACTGGCTGATTCCACTGCCTAAAGAATTCACCGCAGCCCAGGCCATGGCGATCGGTACTGCCGGTTACACGGCAATGCTGTGCATCCTGGCGCTGGAGCATAACGGCGTGACGCCTGAGCAGGGCGAGGTCCTGGTCACTGGCGCCAATGGTGGTGTCGGCAGCTTCGCCATCGCACTGTTGAGCAAACTCGGCTATCGGGTCGTGGCATCCACCGGCCGCACCTCCGAACACGATTACCTCAAGCAGCTCGGGGCCAGCGAAATCATCGATCGCGCCACGCTTTCCGAGCCTGGCAAACCATTGGCCAAAGAGCGTTGGGCGGCGGTGATCGACTCGGTCGGCAGCCACACGTTGGCCAACGCCTGTGCCAGCACCAAGGCCAATGGCACGGTGGCCGCGTGCGGTCTGGCACAGGGCATGGACTTTCCGGCGTCAGTTGCACCCTTCATTTTGCGCGGTGTGACCCTGGCCGGGATCAACAGCGTGACCCAACCCAAAGCCAAGCGTGTAGAGGCCTGGAACCGCCTGGCGAAAAATCTGGATTTTTCCCTGCTGCCGCTGATCAGCCATGAGATCGGCTTGAGCGAAGCCATTGAAGCCGCACCGCGCTTGCTGGCCGGGCAATTGCGCGGTCGGGTTGTGGTTGACGTGAACCGCTGATTACACCGTTTCGCGTTCGAGCAACTGACGCTTGCGCTCGACACCCCAGCGATAGCCCGACAGGTTGCCGTCGCTACGCACCACGCGGTGGCAGGGAATGGCCACCGCAATGCTGTTCGCGCCACAGGCCTGGGCCACGGCGCGCACGGCTTTCGGCGCACCGATCCGTTGAGCGATATCGGCGTAGCTGGCGGTGCTGCCGGCAGGAATTTCCCGCAGCGCCTGCCAGACCCGTTCCTGGAATGCCGTCCCGCGTACGTCCAGGGGCAAGTCCAGGCCCATGGCCGGTGCTTCGATAAATCCGACCACCTTGGCGATCAATTGCTCAAACGCGTGATCGGCCCCAATCAGGTTGGCACGTCGAAACTTGTCCTGCAGGTCGCAGACCAATTGGTGTGGATCGTCCCCCAGCAAAATCGCGCAGACGCCACGTTCACTTTGCGCCACCAGAATCGCCCCCAGGGAACACTGGCCGACGGCGAAGCGGATGTCGGTATTTTTGCCGGCCGCGCGGTAATCGCCAGGTTTCATGCCCAGCACCTGATCGGCCGACTCATAGAAGCGGCTATTGGAATTGAAGCCTGCCTCATAAAGGGCATCGGTGACCGAGCCGCCATGCGCCAGACGATCACGAACCTTGCGTGAGCGATGGGCCGTGGCGTAACCCTTGGGCGTCAACCCGGTCACGGCTTTGAACACACGATGAAAGTGGAAACTGCTCAGGCCAGCAGCCTGCGCCAATTCATTCAAGGCCGGCAGCTGTTCGGCAGATTCGATGTGACGGCACGCGGCGGCCACGATCACCGCGTGTTGTGCAGCAACGTCGCTTTGATCCTTTGCGGCCCGCTTGCTCGGACGATAACCGGCCGCCCGGGCTTGTTCAGCGGTGTCGAAAAACTCGACATTCTGTGGGTTCGGCAGGCGCGCCAGGCTGCTGGGGCGGCAGTAGATTCCGGTGGTTTTCACCGCATAGACAAATTGCCCGTCCGCTCCCGGGTCGCGTGCGACGACAGCCGCCCAGCGGGGATCGTCCTTGGTGGCGATTATTTTCGAATGAGTTGTCATGGCGTTTTATCCGTTGGCCCGTTTCATTCAGACTATCCAGCCAGCAGGATCGTGGCACTCCGAGTCTTGCGGTCGAATTAGAAGGTTTCAACCGGCGGTTCGAAAGGTGAAGTTGATCCGTTGCTCGCCCAGTCGAGGGTGATAACCCTCCTTGATCGGCAGGATGCCGTGATAGCGCAAGCGGTCGACGCCACCCCAGACCACGATATCGCCATGCTGCAGCCCTATGCGCTGGCTTTTGTCCCCACGTTCAAAGCCGCCGAACAGAAACGTGGCCGGCAACCCCAGAGACACAGAAACAATGGGTGCCGCGTAGGAACCTTCGTCTTTGTCCTGATGCAATGACATCTTGGCCCCAGGGATATAGCGGTTGATCAGGCAGGAATCAGGTACGAAGTCCGCAAATCCCGCTTCCCGTGCCGCCGCTTGTGCCAGTTCGAAAAACACCTCGGGCATCTTCGGCCAGGGCTGTCCGGTCTGTGGGTCGTGACGCGTGTACCGGTAACCGCTGCGGTCGGTAGTCCACCCCCAAGTGCCGCAACTGCTCAAGGCGACGGACATGGTGAAACCGCCCGGCGTGACCATTTGCCGAAACGGCGCTGCCGCCAGAACCGCTTCCAGTTCAGGCAGCAATTGTTCCAGCCAGGGCAGGGCAAAGCCTCGCAGGACGTAGGACTGTTCACCGATCTGCTCGCGCCTGGGCTGTTGCTCGGGTTCGGCATCAGCAAACATATCGAGGGTGGTCGGGCTCATGGGGTCATAGCGCATCGTGAAAGATGATTCCAAGAGTATGCCGTTTTCCACTGTGCAGGCGACTCACGCCGTGGCGCATTGTCACTCGGTAATAGCCACGCACGCCTTTGACCGGGCGCTGATTCACGGCAAAGATCACGCCATCGCCTTTCTTCAGGCCGATGACCTGCGGACGTGATTGCATCCTCGGTCGCTGCTCGGTCAACACAAACTCGCCGCCGGTGAAATCTTCATCCGGTTCTGACAGAAGAATCGCTATTTGCAGCGGAAACACGTGTTCGCCGTACAGATCCTGATGCAAGCAGTTGTAGTCCTGCGGCCCGTATTGCAGCAACAACGGTGTCGGACGTTCCTGGTCGGCGGCATGGCAACGCGCAAGAAACGCTTCGTGCGTTGCGGGAAAGCGGGTCGGCAGATCCATGCATTCGTACCAGCGATTGGCGATCGGCACGAGGTGAGGGTAGAGCGCGCTGCGCAAGCAGGCGACCACATCCGGCAGCGGGTATTTGAAGTATTTGTACTCGCCGCGGCCAAAACCGTGACGAGCCATCATCACTTGGGAGCGAAAGGGGTTCTGTTGCGGATAGAGCGCGCTGATTTCGTCACAAGTCGTCACGCTTAAAAGCGACTTGAGGACGGCGCAACCATCCTGGTCGAGTTGCTGCCCGAGTGTCACCCAGTCCAGCGTGTCCAAAGAGAGTTCGCTCATCGTTGACTCCTTAACCCAAGGTCGAGGCAGGCAGTCTAGGGCTCGATAAGAGGGTGAACACTCCGGCGCTTGCGGCCAGACTCGAGAGGGCGCGGAGCATGACGTCCTTGTTGTCGCTCCGGGGGCCGAGTCGCGTTACAGTGCCTTGCTGACGCTGATATCGCTGATGACGTCTTCGCTCGAACCATGGATGGCGTCCAGCGCGGCTTTGGCTTCTTCTTCAGTTCCGTTTACGAGCTGGGCAAATTCGAAGCGGCGTTCACCGTTGAGTTTGTATTTGATGACGTACTTGGTCGTTTGGGCCACGGTGATACCTGCCTGTGTGCGTGTGGGAGCGTTTTTCAGCTCAGTTTCGAGCTGGAACGACGGATGATCTTGATCGAGTGCGTCAGGGTCGGTTTACGGGTCACGCTGATCGGACGACGGTTGACCGTGTCGATGGTGATGTTCCAGAAACCGGTGCTCGGCGCTGTAATCCGGGCCGGGAAGGTGTCGAACGCACCGCCGTGGTAAGTGTGACGGCCACCATTCTTGAAGCTGCGGAAGTTGGCGTCGTTCATCAAGCGGATGTTGCACATTTGCGAGCACTGGATGACGACGATGTCGTCTTCGTTGAGGTGCTCGCGCTGGTGGATAAATTTCATGAGGCGCCTCCAGAAGGGCTTTTTCTACAAAATCAAAACGATAGCATGGGCGATTGGCGCAGTTTATCAGCCCGAACGGGTTATTATCCGGTCGCCGGGGTCCGCTTTGACAATTAAAAACAGTTATTCGGAATTCTATGAGCGATAAAAGCAATGAGCCTCGGAGAAAACCAGCATTTGTGCTGTCGGAGGGTCTTTATCGGAGGTTTAGTATGAAGTGGGCTGTATTGGTCCTGCCGCTGGCTTTGGTAGTGAGTGGTTGCGCAAATGTCGCGGAAATTAGTGAAACGCTGCCCACGATGAATGTGATCTCAGGCAAGAAGCCCCATGAGTACGCGCAGTGCCTGGTAGAAAATCTGGCGCAGAGCCGTGGCGCCTTGCAACTGGAGACGCACAAGGACGGCGTGCGGGTGATTGTGCCAGCTAAGTTTTCTTCAGCCCCGGCCGCCGTCTTCGATATCGAAGAGCGCTCGAGCGGCAGCAGTATCAAGCTGCATGAGCGGATGTCCAATGTGCCGATACGTCCAAAGGACGTACAGAAAGCCGCCAATATCTGTATTTCCGGCTGATAGAATGGCGAGCTTCAGCACCAATGCCGTCAAGGTCGCACTTTGACGGCATTGTCATTTTTGGAGTCGAGCATGAAGCGAGAGCAGGTGCGGGAGCGCCATGCAGAGGGTCTGATCTCTGCAACCCATGTGATTCAAAACCCGGCGAACCCGGGTGAATGGATCGTGTTTTTCAAGAAAAGCGCAGGGCGCAGTTATTTCCTGGTGGATGAGAACGATGAAGTTGAGTCCTTTGCTCGCCTCGACGATTTGATCGAGATCGTACGCGGTCTCGGGCTCAAATTCGCCGAAATTCACATGTAGAACCGCAGGCTTTACTTGCAGACCACCACGACACTGCGGTTTTTGAAGTTGCCGACATCAACGCCCAGGGTCTTGTCGCTTTCCTTGGTCGAAGGCGTGCCGTCGGTACCGACGATCCGGTAGCCGGTGCCGGCGCACGACGCGTCGGCTTTTTCATAGCAAGTGGCCCAGGAGTTGGCTTCTCCAGAGCATTCGATGGTCAGTCCTTGCTCGCCATTGTTCAGGTAAGTCTTTTCGGAGGTGGCGCAGCCGCTCAGGGCCAGTATCGCAAGCAGTGGCAAAAATCTTTTCATGTCGTTGTCGTCGTCAGGATGATGGGGCTATGGCTCTGACATCGCTGATGTCAAAAGGTTATAGCGAATGGCCACTTCTTTGCAGGCGATCACAAAAAAAGCCCTGCGTGAGCAGGGCTTCGTCAAAAAATCGGGTTCAGATCACGCGTTGTCTTTGCCGCGACGTTTGGTGGTCGGGGTGGTTGAGTGTTCCAGTTCCATTACGGATGCCACTTCAGTTGCCATTGCTTCGGTCGGTAAAGGGCCGATTTTTTCACCCGTAGCGCTTTGCAGCCACCACTGGCCGTCTTTCGCCTTGCTGATCAAGTACCCGTTGACGCTTTTTGCATCCGACATCTATCTGCCTCGTTGGCTGGTTCAGTTGCGCAATGATAGCGCCAAATGCACTCAGACGGTGCTGATGGGCGTATGGTGGTTCGATTGAATCGCCCGTGCAGGTCTGCTGATCTCTGCTATCTATTAGGGTCGGCCATAAGATCTGCGGAACTATCCGCGAGAATATTTCTCTATGTTGGCATCGGTTAGCCAGTGCGGGGCATTGTAAGGTGCACGCCGCCTGATTAGACTGCGCCGAAACTCGTACACACAGCCCTTTCAAGGACTTATATGATCAAGAAATGCTTGTTCCCAGCAGCCGGTTACGGTACTCGCTTCCTGCCAGCGACTAAAGCCATGCCCAAAGAAATGCTGCCGGTGGTAAACAAGCCACTGATCCAGTACGGCGTCGAAGAAGCACTGGACGCTGGGTTGACCGAAATCTCCATCGTCACCGGTCGCGGTAAACGCGCTCTGGAAGACCACTTCGACATCAGCTACGAGCTGGAAAACCAGATCAAGGGCACCGACAAAGAGAAGTACCTGGTCGGTATCCGCAAGCTGCTCGACAACTGCTCCTTCTCCTACACCCGCCAGACAGAAATGAAAGGCCTGGGCCACGCAATTCTGACCGGTCGTCCGCTGATCGGTGATGAACCCTTCGCCGTGGTGCTGGCGGATGACTTGTGCGTCAACCTCGATGGTGACGGCGTCCTGACCCAGATGGTCAAGCTGTACAAGCAGTTCCGCTGCTCGATCGTCGCGATCCAGGAAGTCGACCCGCAAGAAACTCACAAATACGGTGTGATCTCCGGTGAGATGATCCGCGACGACATCTATCGCGTACACAGCATGGTTGAAAAACCAAAACCAGAAGATGCGCCGTCGAACCTGGCGATCATCGGTCGTTACATCCTGACGCCGGACATCTTCGACCTGATCGAACAAACCGAGCCAGGCAAGGGTGGTGAAATCCAGATCACCGACGCCCTGATGAAGCAGGCCCAGAACGGCTGCGTCATGGCCTACAAGTTCAAAGGCAAGCGTTTCGACTGCGGTGGCGCTGAAGGCTACATCGACGCGACCAACTTCTGCTTCGAGAACTTCTACAAGACTGGCAAGGCTTACTGATTAGCGCCTGACCTGCTTGTATTGAAAAGCCACCTTCGGGTGGCTTTTTCATTTTCCGCCCCCATAACGCTTGCAGCGCTTGCCCAACGGAAGTCTGCGGGTATGCTGGTTGCCTGCCGAGGAGAATGAAAATGGCCTACGATTTTGACCTGTATGTGATTGGCGCCGGTTCTGGCGGTGTACGAGCTGCGCGTTTTGCCGCTGGTTTTGGTGCGAAAGTGGCTGTGGCCGAGAGCCGCTACCTGGGTGGCACCTGTGTAAACGTCGGCTGTGTGCCAAAGAAGCTGCTGGTCTACGGTGCACACTTTGCCGAAGACTTCGAGCAGTCCGCAGGCTTTGGCTGGACGCCGGGCGAAGCAAAGTTCGATTGGGCAACGCTGATCGCCAACAAGGATCGCGAGATCAATCGCCTGAACGGTATTTACCGCAACTTGCTGGTCAATAGCGGCGTCACCCTGCATGAAGGCCATGCCCAGATCGTCGATCCGAACACGGTCGAGATCAATGGCGAGCGCTACACCGCCAAAAACATCCTCATTGCCACCGGTGGCTGGCCGCAAATTCCGGAGATTCCAGGGCACGAACACGCGATCAGCTCCAATCAGGCGTTCTTCCTCAAAGAGCTGCCCAAGCGTGTCGTGGTGGTGGGCGGAGGGTATATCGCGGTGGAATTTGCCGGGATCTTCCACGGGCTGGGCGCCGAGACCACGCTGTTGTATCGCGGTGAGCTGTTCCTGCGTGGTTTCGACGGTGCGGTGCGCAAGCATTTGCAGGAAGAGCTGACCAAGCGGGGCATGAACCTGCAATTCAATTCCGATATCGAGCGCATCGACAAACAATCCGACGGCAGCCTGAAGGTGACGCTCAAGGATGGTCGCGAGTTGGAGGCGGATTGCGTGTTCTACGCCACCGGTCGGCGTCCGATGCTGGATAACCTGGGGTTGGAGAACACGGGCGTCAAGCTCGACAAGAAAGGCTTCATCGAAGTCGACGAGCAGTATCAGACGGCGGAGCCGTCGATCCTTGCCCTTGGCGATGTGATCGGTCGTGTTCAGCTGACACCGGTTGCGTTGGCTGAAGGCATGGCTGTCGCGCGTCGTTTGTTCAAGCCGGAGCAGTATCGCCCGGTGGATTACAAAATGATCCCGACGGCCGTGTTCAGTCTGCCGAACATCGGCACGGTGGGTCTGAGTGAGGAAGAGGCGCGGGAAGCCGGCCACGAAGTACAGATCTTCGAAAGCCGTTTCCGTCCAATGAAGCTGACCCTGACCGACTGCCAGGAGCGCACGCTGATGAAGCTGGTGGTGGATGCCAAGACCGATAAGGTCCTGGGTTGCCACATGGTCGGGCCGGACGCCGGCGAAATCGTCCAGGGTCTGGCGATTGCCTTGAAAGCGGGCGCGACCAAGCGAGACTTCGACGAAACCATTGGTGTACACCCAACGGCCGCCGAAGAGTTCGTTACCATGCGCACGCCGGTTAAGGCTTAATCTTTCTTTTGATGCTCTGAAGCGTCTGGCGCTGTTGCAACGACAGCCGCCAGGCGCAGGCTTTCATCGAGACTCGCCTGGGTCTTGAGCAATTCGATTTCCAGGCCTTTGTTTATCTGTGACTGCTCATCAACGTTCTGCTTGAGCGACTGGCTTTCCAGCAGGGCGGCGCGCAAGCGTTCCTGGAGGAGGGTGCGTTCGCTGTCGATGCGATTGACCTGTTCCAGCAATTGATCCTGCCGACTGTTGGTTTGCTTGAGCTGATCCTGCAGCAGTCCCAGCTCCCGCAGCGTGCCACGGTTCTCGGTGAGCAGGCGCTCGTTGTCGCGATGCAGTTGGGTGATTTCGTCCTGACGCACCATTGCGCTTTGCTGGGCCTGGCGTAACTCCATCTGAATCTGCTGCACCTGACCTTCGTGGCGACTGTGCTCTTGCTCGCGCTGTTCCTTGACGGCGTTGCGGTAATGCTCAAGCGCCTCGCGTGCGTGCAGGTGCTTTTCTTCCAGTGAGCGGATCTGATCTTCCTTGTCTTTAAGGCGCAACTCGAAGTCCGCCAGCGCCTGATTCAAACCGGCGTTGCGGGTTTGCTCGGTCTGCAGCAGGGCGCGGGTGTCTTGCAGTGCCTCGGATTCCTGGGTCAGCGCCAGGCTTTGAATCTCGTATTGCTGATGCAGTTCAGTGTTGGCCCGTTGCGCTTCAGTGAGCTGGATATCCAGCTCTTTACGCTGCTGATCGAACTGGGCGCGTGCCTCGTCGATGGGCTCTTGCGCCTTTTCCTTGAGCCGTTGCGCCAGGCGTGAAACGAGTCCCGCCAGCTCATCGTCGATGGGTTCTGAAGGTGTTTCGACGCGTTCGCTGCCGTCATCCAATTCCTTCAAATAACGGTGGATGGTGGTTTTTGAGCCGGTGTTTCCCATCTCGATCCGTACTGCGTCGATGCTGGGGTTTTCACCGCGAGCAAGGATCGCCAAGCGTGCTGCTTGTACCACTGCTTTATTAACGCCGCCACGAGCCATGTGTTCTCCTACGATTTCGTACTGTGGTACGTAACACTAAAGTACGCAGTGTACCATTCATTTGAAAAAGATTAAAAATGTAACTCAATCATACGGGATATACTGGTATTACCCCGTGTGATGCGCCATACGGCTGGTTTGACCCCGCTAGCGCGGTACGTTTTCGAGAATTGAGCCCATGACTGACCTGGATCGCTACCTGCAAGCCGCCACCCGCGACAACACCCGTCGCAGCTACCGGGCGGCGATCGAGCACTTCGAAGTCAGTTGGGGTGGTTTTCTGCCGGCCACCAGCGACAGCGTGGCGCGATACCTAGTGGCTCATGCGGGCGTGCTGTCGATCAACACGTTGAAGCTGCGTCTGTCGGCGCTGGCGCAATGGCACAGCAGCCAGGGTTTTCCCGACCCCACCAAATCCCCCGTGGTGCGCAAAGTCTTCAAGGGCATCCGTGCGTTGCACCCGGCACAGGAGAAACAGGCCGAGCCGTTGCAGCTTCAGCATCTGGAGCAAGTGGTTGCCTGGCTGGAGCAGGAAGCGCAAACCGCCAGGGCGCAAAACGATCAACCCGGATTGCTCCGCGCCAAACGCGACGCGGCGCTGATCCTGCTGGGGTTCTGGCGCGGCTTTCGCAGCGATGAGTTATGCCGTGTACAGATCGAACACGTGCAAGCCAGTGCCGGCTCCGGCATCACCCTCTACTTGCCACGCAGCAAAGGCGATCGCGAGAACCTCGGCAAGACTTACCAGACGCCGGCCCTGCAGCGGCTATGCCCAGTGAACGCCTACATCCAATGGATTACCGAAGCGGCGCTGGTGCGTGGCCCGGTATTTCGCGGCATCGACCGCTGGGGTCATTTGAGCGAGGAGGGCTTGCACGCCAATAGCGTGATCCCTTTACTGCGCCAGGCTCTGGAGCGTGCCGGCATCCCCGCCGAGCACTACACCAGCCATTCCCTGCGGCGCGGCTTTGCCAGTTGGGCGCACCAAAGCGGCTGGGACCTGAAATCATTGATGAGTTACGTGGGCTGGAAGGATATGAAGTCGGCCATGCGCTATGTTGAAGCGAGCCCGTTTCTCGGGATGGCCAGACTCACTGAAAAGCCGTTGACGCTCTAGATTCCGTTTTCTTCTATTAATACTGTCCGCTAATAGCGAAAACCAATCAGCAGCATGAGCTTTGCCAATGAGCCAGGCGATGATCGAGTGGGTAGGATTCACCTCATCAACTTTTCAAACCAACTTTTCAAACCCGACGGAGAGTCATCGATGCCTATCATCAACAGCCAAGTTAAACCGTTCAAAGCTACCGCCTACAAAAATGGCGACTTCGTACAAGTGTCGGACGCTGACCTGAAAGGCAAGTGGTCTGTCGTGTTCTTCTACCCAGCCGACTTCACCTTTGTTTGCCCGACCGAACTGGAAGACCTGGCTGACAACTACGACGCGTTCCAGAAACTAGGCGTCGAGATCTACAGCGTTTCCACCGACACTCACTTTGCCCACGCTGCCTGGCACAACACCTCGCCAGCCATCGGCAAAATCCAGTACACCATGATCGGCGACCCGACTCATGCCATCTCCCGCAACTTCGACGTGCTGATCGAAGACGCCGGTCTGGCTGACCGTGGCACCTTCGTGATCAACCCTGAAGGCCAGATCAAAATCGTTGAACTCAACGATGGCGGCGTTGGCCGTGACGCTTCCGAGCTGCTGCGCAAAATCAAGGCTGCCCAGTACGTCGCTGCTCACCCAGGCCAGGTTTGCCCTGCCAAGTGGAAAGAAGGCGAGGCCACTCTGGCTCCGTCCCTGGACCTGGTCGGCAAGATCTAAGTCTGTGGATCGCATCATCAGGGCGGGTTTCCGCACCTAAGTAAGCCGCACCGCCCTATAAAACGCCCGGGCGAGATTCGCTCGGGCGTTTTTTTATGTCTCCGAAAAAGGAAATCGCCCGTATGTTGGACGCCAATCTAAAAGCCCAGTTGAAATCGTACCTGGAACGGGTCACCCAGCCGATCGAGATCGTTGCCTCCCTCGACGACGGTGCGAAATCCCAGGAAATGCTTGAACTGTTGAAAGACGTTGCCAGCCTTTCGACCCAAATTACCTTGCTCGACAACGGTGACGATGCGCGTAAACCATCGTTCTCGATCAATCGCCCGGGTGCCGATATCAGTCTGCGTTTCGCCGGCATCCCTATGGGCCATGAATTTACCTCGCTGGTGCTGGCCTTGCTGCAAGTTGGCGGCCACCCCTCGAAAGCCAGCGCAGAAGTGATCGAACAGATCCGCTCGCTCAAAGGCGAGTTCAGCTTCGAGACTTACTTCTCGCTGTCCTGCCAGAACTGCCCGGACGTGGTCCAGGCGTTGAACCTGATGGCAGTGCTGAACCCAAACATCCGTCACGTTGCTATCGACGGCGCGTTGTTCCAGGCCGAAGTTGATGATCGCCAGATCATGGCCGTGCCAAGCGTTTACCTCAACGGCGTGAACTTCGGCCAGGGCCGCATGGGCCTGGAGGAAATCCTCGCCAAGATCGACACCAGCGGCATCGAACGCCAGGCCGAGAAGATCAGCGCCAAGGAAGCCTTTGACGTACTGGTCGTCGGCGGTGGTCCGGCGGGTGCATCGGCTGCGATCTACGCGGCTCGCAAAGGCATTCGCACCGGCGTGGCGGCGGAGCGTTTTGGTGGGCAGGTGCTCGACACCATGGCCATCGAGAACTTCATCTCCGTGCAGGAAACCGAGGGGCCAAAACTGGCCGTGGCACTGGAAGAACACGTCAAGCAATACGACGTCGACATCATGAACCTGCAACGCGCCGACAAGTTGCTGCCGGGCAAGAACGGCGAGCTGCACGAAGTCCGCTTCGCCAGTGGCGCGACGTTGAAAGCCAAGACCGTGATTCTGGCGACCGGTGCGCGCTGGCGTGAAATGAACGTGCCGGGCGAGCAGCAATACCGCAACAAGGGCGTGGCGTACTGCCCGCACTGTGACGGTCCGCTGTTCAAAGGCAAGCGGGTGGCGGTGATTGGCGGCGGTAACTCCGGCGTCGAAGCGGCCATCGACCTGGCGGGCATCGTGTCGCATGTGACCCTGCTGGAGTTCGACATTCAGTTACGCGCCGACGCAGTCTTGCAGCGCAAGTTGCACAGCCTGCCGAACGTCACCGTGATCACCAGTGCGCAAACCACTGAAGTGTTGGGCGATGGTCAGAAGGTCAATGGCCTGCGCTACAAGGATCGTCAGTCGGACGAGTTGCGCAATGTCGAATTGGAAGGGATCTTCGTGCAGATCGGTTTACTGCCCAACACCGATTGGCTCAAAGGCACCATCGAGTTGTCGCCTCGCGGCGAGATCATCGTCGACGCTCGTGGTGAAACGTCGATGCCCGGTGTGTTCGCTGCCGGTGACGTCACCACAGTGCCGTACAAGCAGATCGTGATTGCGGTGGGCGAGGGCGCCAAAGCCTCGCTGAGCGCATTCGATCACTTGATCCGCACCTCGGCTCCGGCATAAAACCCGACGCTGAAAACACAAAACCCCATGAGCGATCATGGGGTTTTTTTGTACTGACTGATCGTTCCCACGCTCTGCGTGGGAATGCAGCCCGGGACGCTCCGCGTCCCAAAAAGCGTGACGCAGAGCGTCACAAGAGGCGTTACCACGCAGAGCGTGGGAACGATCAGTGGAAATCAGTGGCAGCGAGTTTTTTTACAGCGGCGCTGGCTGGATGATTTCGACCCAGTAAGCATCCGGGTCCTTGATAAAGGCCAGGCTCTTCATGCGACCATCATTCAGGCGTTTCTGGAAATCGCAACCCAGTGCTTCGAAGCGTTCGCAAGCTGCACGAATGTCCGGCACGGAAATACAGATGTGGCCGAAGCCGCGTGGGTCGGTGTTGCCGTTGTGATAGGCGAAATCCGGGTCGTTCTCGGTGCCGTGGTTGTGGGTCAGTTCGAGAATGCCGGGAATCGATTTCATCCATTCAGTGCGTGCCGCCGCATCGGCCGGAATCTGGTTTTTATCGACCAGTGCCAGGAAGTACAGGCTGAATTCGGCTTCCGGGAAATCGCGTTTTTCCACCAGCGAGAAACCCAGCACGCGGGTGTAGAAATCCAGCGACTTGGTGATGTCCTTGACGCGCAGCATGGTGTGGTTGAAGACGAACTGCTGAGTGGCGGTGTCAGGTTGGGCAGTCACGCCTGGGAGTGTGTTCAATTCGTGCAGGCTCATGGGCCCTCCGGAAAATAAGTGGGGCTAACGAATGGCAACAATGATACGCAAGGGCTCAGACATCACCAAACCCAAACAGTCTGCTATTGCCTGACGGGTGGACGAGGCTCAGACTTTACGGTTCATTTTGTGAGTGTCCATTGCGATGATCCGATTCTGTCAATTCACCTGCGCCCTGTTTTGTCTGCTGTCAGCAGTCGCCAACGCTCACGCAGAAGCGCCTGTAGTGAGCTGGCCAACGGGCTGGGCAGTTGAGGCTGTCGCGCATGACGAGGCCAATACTGCGGTATCTCGCCAACGCGCGGTAAAAAATGACCAGGGAGGTACGCCGGTGTTGGTGATGGAGTTGACCATGACTCAAGTCGAACGCGGTCATCAGGTCAATCTGCAAGGCGTGTTGCTGGAAATGCGCAAATCAGTGCAGAAGGACTTCTTTCAAGGCGGCTATCAAAGCGTCTGCAACAAAATTCACCCGGCGACCTTGAGCCGGCTGTCGGCGTTGGAGACCACCTGCACGATTACCCAGAACGGTCGACATGTGCTGTCGCAAACTTTGGTTGCCGCGCTGGATGCCGATAAGGCCTATGTTCTTTCCTATGCGGGGCAGGCGGACGCTTATAAGGCAAGTCAGGATGAAATAGAGGCGACTCGTAACAGCTTGAAACTTTAGTTACAGGTGTTGCGAGACAGCAGATTTTGGAGTGAGCCGAAATTTTTAGATACCCAAAGGGATTAAGCACAAAGTTGGTGGCCAAGTAGCGAGTTAAGCCCTTCTAATCATTGCTTTTACAGGTGGCCCATAAAAAAGCCCTGCACTAGGCAGGGCTTTGTGTCGGCGCGAGTGTTTAGCCGCGCAGCCAGGAATCAACGGTAGCGGCACCGTATTGTTCCTTCCAGGCTTTCAGGCCACGGTGGTTACCACCCTTGGTTTCAATCAGCTCGCCGGTATGCGGATTCTGATAAACCTTGACCACACGAGCGCGGCGGGTTTTAGGCGCTTTTGCCTGTTGCAGACCGGTTTT
Source organism: Pseudomonas sp. IT-P294 (assembly GCF_949767865.1). Classification (NCBI taxonomy): domain Bacteria; kingdom Pseudomonadati; phylum Pseudomonadota; class Gammaproteobacteria; order Pseudomonadales; family Pseudomonadaceae; genus Pseudomonas; species Pseudomonas sp. IT-P294. Next base: position 422,315 of record NZ_CATKQW010000011.1, read on the forward strand.
TGACGGGTTCGGATCGAGAATGGCGATGATGTCCCGCAGGTTTTTGCCATAGGTTTTCATCAGCCCCTGGAGCTTTTCTTCGAATTCGATTTCTTTCTTGAGCCCGGCATCATTCTTCAGCGATTCCAGCTGCTTGAGCTGTTCTTGAAGGGCCTTTTCGGCGGCGCGGAATTCAGCGAGTCTGGACAATATCTTTACTCCAATAGTGTGTTTGGCTGATACCAACCGCAAACAAAGCTATAAGCCAAGAGCCTTGAAGCGACTCGGTGATAAGTGGCTCACCTGCCAATGTTGAGCAGGCATGAAAAATTGTAGTAGTTAAATGCCCAAGAGTAAATCCTGTCTTTTTCTTCATGTAACAACACTAATCTTTTGATTCAATTTGGTGCGTCGATTCGTGGCCCCATCCCGTAACCCTGCTAGTTAACGGTGGCTTAATGCATTAATGAATTGCGCGGCGGGCATCGGCCGGGCGAACAGATAACCTTGTAAGAAGTTCACCCCGTGAGCCGTCAGATAATCACTTTGCTCCTCGGTTTCCACGCCTTCGGCGACTATGCCCAGGTCAAGCTTGGCCGAGAGCTCGATAATGCTTTCCAAAATGTGCCGTGACAGCGCATCAGCACCGATCATCGCGACAAAACTTTGGTCGATTTTCAAGAAGTCGACATTGAACTGGCGCAGATAACCGAGACTTGAGTGACCGGTGCCAAAGTCGTCGATCGCAATGAACACGCCCAAGGCTTGGAGCTGCTCGAACAACTGGAGCGTAATGGGCATTGGCTCGATCAGTTCACGCTCGGTCAACTCCAGCACCAGTCTGACCGCGCCTGGCGCAAAAGCAGCGAGAAACTCCCGGCAGTCGTCAACCAGTTCCAGGTCCTTGCAATGACTGGCGGTGATATTGATGCCGATGTGGAACGGTGCGCCGAACGAGCCGGCGACCGGCGCCAGCAACGCTGCGGTCTGTCGCATCAACGAGCGGGTCATCGGCACGATCAATCCCGAATGCTCGGCGAACGGGATGAACAGGTCCGGGCGCACCAGGCCTTCCTTGGGATGATGCCAGCGCATCAATACTTCGGCGCCGGACCATTTTTTGGTATCGCCATGCACTACGGGCTGGAAATAGGGAACGAACTCCTGCGCGTCCAGCGCGCGCTGCATTTCGTGGCTGGGGGATGATGAACGCTTTTGCAGAAAGTGCCCGATTGAACCGAATACCGCGCCGAAGAAGATCAGCAAACTGAACAGCGGCGGATATTCGCTAATCATGTAGCGCCAGGTTTCTCCTGCGGGGAAGCCAGCGGCGACGGTGAACGCGTAACGCGAAGACGTCAGTTTGCTTTCTGCCACTGGTAAGGCGGGCAGGGCCGTTTCGTGAACTTTGCCGTCTTCGGATAACCAGTCGGGGCCGACTTGCAGCAACAACTGTGTCTCGCGACCAATCAAACGCAAGACATTGCTCAAGTGATAACCGTCCAGGGTCGTCAATGCGCCCCGGTCACCGTCGTTGAGCCGATAGACCAATAACGCGGTGTCGGGAGTCACCGGGTTGCCATTCATGAGCCACAACTTGCCCTGGGTGTAATCGCCCGGATTGACCTTTTCCTGATAATCACCGAACAACGAACTGCAATAGACAGTGTTGTCCCACACCAGGTTGGTCGAGCGCACGAATGGACGGCGCGTGACCTGTTCGCGCAATGCCAGCTTGACGTCATTGCACGGTTGGCCAGCCAGCGGCAGCAAGACCTGCGCTGCCTGGGCCGTGTTGTCGAGCATCAGTTCAAATTGGCGAATGGCTTCTTCGGCCGTCACCCCGGAGCTGTGCTTGAGTGCACGCTCGGCCTGCATGGACAGGATGGCGACGCCCAACACCATCGGGAGCAGGACGCTCAGCAGGGTGACAGCAATACGTTTGCTGCGTTTGCGGCGGGTTTTGACGTTCAGGGGCATTTGCGAAGCCTGTGACGGTGAAGTGTGGCTCTCAAATGCTGGCAGGACGACGACACGCCTCCCAAAAGAGTTCTGGTAACGGCCATGATAGATGGCCGTCGGCGGTTATGCCGCTCAACGGTAGTTCAGGCTTGAAGCCAGTTTGATAAACGCCAATGTCGCGGGCGACGATTGGCGCTGGTCGAGCACCGCCAGCCCGACTTGACGAGTGACGGCAGGCGACAGCGGTTTTTTCACGTAGCGGTCGTCGCTGTCGTCGGGCAATGAACCTTCGGCGACAACGGTCAAGGCATCGCCACGGCTCACGGTGTCCAGGGTGCTGAGCAACTGCGAGCAGCGATAGCGGATGTTCGGTGTGAGTCGGGCCGCACTGAACAAGCGTGACACCAGCTGCGAAGATCCGGCTTCGGTCAACACGAACGGGTCGTGACACAAGTCGCTCAAGCTCAGGCTGTCGCGGCTGGCCAGCGGGTGATCATTGGGCAGCAACGCGACCAACTGATCCTCGATCAACATAAAGGTGTCGAAACGGTCTTCGGGCAACACCACGAAACCGACATCGATTCGCCGCTCTTCGAGCCATTGAATCACCTGGCGGTCAGGACCTTCGTCAATGTGCACCTCAATGCCTGGGTGGGCACTGCGATAGTGCTGCAGGATCATCGGTAACAGTTTGATCGATGAGGTCGGGCCAAATGAACCGATGCGCAAGGTGCCGCTTTTCATGCCACGGGCATCGGCAGCTTCCTGGCGCAAGGTGTTGGCCAGGCCGAGCATCGCCCGGGCACGTAGTAAAAGCTGTTGGCCGATGTCACTCAATTCGACCTGGGACTGGTGACGCCTGAGTAACTCGACGCCCAATTCCTGTTCCAGCGACTTCAAAGCGTGGGAGACCGCCGATTGGGAGATCCCCAACCGATTGGCCGCAGCCGTGAATCCGCGCAGTTCGGCGACGAGCGAGAAAATCTCGAGTTGAGTCAGAGTCATGAGCTTTTACTCATTTTACGATGATCGTGCATTAGGCGAATGATACGTGATCTGTCCGATCAAGGTTCCACGTCCAATGACTACCTGCGCACAAACGACGTCTTCGGACGTGCCGGTTTACCTGAAGCTCGCCGCCGTCACCATGATCTGGGGCGGGACCTTTGTCGCCGGACGGTTTCTGGCCGACAGCTTGACGCCGCTATTCGCGGCCAGCCTGAGATTTCTGCTGGCCAGCGTGGCGCTGCTGTTGTTTTTACTGTTGGCCCGCGTGCCTCTGGCCAAACCGAGCCTCAAGCAGTGGCTGCAACTGGCGTTGCTGGGGTTCTTCGGGATCTTCTTCTACAACCTGTGCTTCTTTTATGGGCTGCATTACATCAACGCCTCAAGAGCGTCATTGATCGTCGCGCTGAACCCGGCGGTCATCGGACTCGCATCGTGGCTGCTGTTCAAGGAACGCTTGAGCCGAGCCAAAGTCGCCGGCATTGCGATTTGTATTGCCGGGGCGAGCCTGGTGATTGTCAGCCGAAACCCACTGCTGTTGGCCGGTAATGCCGATGCCTGGATTGGTGACTTGCTGATTTTCGGCTGCGTGCTTGGCTGGGGCGTTTACTCGCTGTGCTCCAAAGAGCTGAACCAGACGCTGGGGCCGGTGCAGACCGTGACGTATTCGATTCTGCTGGGCACGGCGATGCTGTGGATGACCAGTGCCGTGCGCGGTGAACTGAGTGCCGACGTGCTCTTAAGCCTCGGCCCGCAACAATGGTTGAGCCTGATGTACTTGGGCGTTTTGGGTTCGGCGCTGGCCTACATCGGCTATTACGACGGCATCCGCCAAATTGGCGCGACGCGTTCCGGGGTGTTCATCGCCTTGAACCCGCTGACGGCGGTCATCCTCGGTGCGCTGCTGCTGGACGAGCAAATGACGCTGGCGATGTGCCTGGGAGGAGGGCTGATCCTGGCGGGGATTTTCCTGTGCAACAAACCCCTTGCGCAGTTGAGGAAAAAGGGGATTTGATACAGAAGGCGGACAAACCTATTTACGCTGTGTAGAATCGGGTTACGCATACAATAATAAATCGTCTTCTGGCAGCAGAAGCCTCGCCCGCAAGAGCCTTGGGTCGACAATGAAGAGTTTTGGGTTTCAATTGATCTACGGTGACTTCCTCGCGCGCAGTGTGCGCGGCATCTCCTGCGCGCCACCCGCCGGCTTCAGCATTCTTAGCGACTAACGTTCCGTTAATTCTAAAAAATGATGAGGCGCCAAAATGGCAGATTTATACGAAAACCCAATGGGCCTGATGGGCTTTGAGTTCATCGAATTCGCATCGCCGACCCCGAACACCCTGGAGCCGATCTTCGAGATCATGGGCTTCACCAAAGTCGCGACCCACCGCTCCAAAAACGTGCACCTGTATCGCCAGGGCCAGATCAACCTGATCCTCAACAACGAACCCCACAGCGTTGCTTCCTACTTCGCGGCTGAGCACGGCCCGTCCGTATGCGGCATGGCGTTCCGGGTCAAGGATTCGCAGCTGGCCTACAAGCGCGCACTGGAACTCGGCGCCCAGCCGATTCACATCGAAACCGGCCCGATGGAGCTGAACCTGCCAGCGATCAAAGGAATCGGCGGCGCGCCGCTGTACCTGATCGACCGTTTCGGTGAAGGCAGCTCGATCTATGACATCGACTTCGTGTTCATCGACGGCGTGGACCGCAACCCGGTCGGCGCTGGCCTGAAAATCATCGACCACCTGACTCACAACGTGTATCGCGGTCGCATGGCTTACTGGGCGAACTTCTACGAGAAGCTGTTCAACTTCCGCGAAATCCGTTACTTCGACATCAAGGGCGAATACACCGGCCTGACGTCCAAGGCGATGACCGCTCCGGACGGCATGATCCGCATCCCGCTGAACGAAGAGTCGTCCAAGGGCGCGGGGCAGATCGAAGAGTTCCTGATGCAGTTCAACGGTGAGGGCATCCAGCACGTGGCCTTCCTCAGCGATGACTTGATCAAGACCTGGGATCATCTGAAAAGCATTGGCATGCGCTTCATGACCGCGCCGCCAGAAACGTATTACGAGATGCTCGAAGGCCGTTTGCCAAACCATGGTGAGCCGGTTGATCAGCTGCAATCGCGTGGGATTCTGCTGGACGGTTCGTCCGAGTCGGGCGACAAGCGCCTGCTGCTGCAGATTTTCTCGGAGACCTTGATGGGCCCGGTGTTCTTCGAATTCATCCAGCGCAAAGGCGATGATGGTTTCGGTGAAGGCAACTTCAAGGCGCTGTTCGAATCGATCGAGCGTGATCAGGTACGTCGTGGCGTACTCGCTACCGAGTAAGCCGCCACACCGCTAAAACTGTGGGAGCGGGCTTGCTCGCGAATGCAATTGTTCATTCAACATCTGAGTTGACTGACACGACGCCTTCGCGAGCAAGCCCGCTCCCACATTTGTTTTGTGTGTGGCTTTAAGGTTTGCGATGCCGGACCAGGTGTTTGAACCCTTCAAACATCAACACCACTACCGCCAGCCAGATCGGAATGTAGGTCAGCCATTCTCCAGGCTTGATGCTTTCCCCAAGCAGCAACGCGACGCCAAGCAGCAACACCGGCTCGACATAGCTCAACAGTCCGAAAAGGCTGAACGGCAACAAGCGGCTGGCAATGATGTACACCACCAGCGCCGACGCGCTGATCACCCCGAGTATCGGGATCAGCAGCGACAGCCACGGGTGTTGATCAAACACGCCGAAACCCTGTTCGCCACTCTGCACGAACCAGAACGCCACCGGCAGCATCAACGCCATATCCAGCCACAGGCCGCCGAGGTTGTCCGCAGCCAAGCGCTTGCGCACGATGAAATACAGGGGATAACCGATGCACACCAGCAAGGTGGCCCAGGAAAACCCACCAACCTGATACACCTCGTTGACCACCCCGAGACAGGCCAGCACCACGGCGACTTTTTGCAAATAAGAGAGGCGATCGCCATAGGCGATCCGTCCGGTCAGCACCATGGTCAGCGGCAACAGGAAATAACCCAGCGACACATCCAGGCTATAGCCGTTAAGCGGCGCCCACATGAACAGCCAGAGCTGAACACCGAGCAGGGCCGCCGAGACGATCAGGCCAGCCATCAATTTTGGCGTGCTGGCAATGCGCCGAAAAATGTCGATCACGCGCTTCCATTCGCCGGACACCACCATGAACACAGTCATGCAGGGCACGGTCAGCAGCATGCGCCAGCCGAAAATTTCCACGCCGCTCAGGGGAGCGAGCAACGAAGTGTAGTAATACATGACAGCAAACAGCACAGAGGCCGACACCGATAAAGCGATACCTTTAGACAAACTGCCCTCGCGAGGTTGAACGTGAAACGGGCGCAGAGGATACGTGTTTTTTGTGCTGAATATTGGCCGGGTGATCGATATTTTCAACATCCCAGTGAATGTCAGACCGCTATCGCGAGCAGGCTCACTCCCACATTAGCTCTGCATCGGACACAACATCTGTGCCCTGCACAAAGCCCCTGTGGGAGTGAGCCTGCTCGCGAAAGCGGTTCCACATTCAACATTGATGGTGGCTGGCACACCGCCTTCGCGGGCAAGCCCGCTCCCACAATTATCCGGTTCAGCGACAAATTGCGGGTTCGACACCAAGCCCCTGTGGGAGCGAGCCTGCTCGCGAAAGCGGTTCCACATTCAACATTGATGGTGGCTGGCACACCGCCTTCGCGGGCAAGCCCGCTCCCACAATTGTCCGGTTTAGCGACAAATTGCGGGTTCGACACCAAGCCCCTGTGGGAGCCAGCCTGCTCGCGAAAGCGGTTCCACATTCAACATTGATGGTGGCTGGCACACCGTCTTCGCGGGCAAGCCCGCTCCCACAATTGTCCGGTTCAGCGACAAATTGCGAGTTCGACACCAAGCCCCTGTGGGAGCGGGCTTGCCCGCGATAAATCTCAAGTCGTGCGCGGTTTGCGCCCCGACACGAAATGGCTGACATCATTAAACCCCGGCGTCGAGGAATGCCCTGGCACCACCAGCGAATCAATGAACGCCTCGTCCTCGGCCGTGATCTTCACCGCCTGGGCTTTCGTGTAGGCATCCCACTGTTCTTCAGTTCGCGGCCCCACGATGGCCGAGGTGACGGCGCTGTTGTTCAACACCCAGGCAATGGCGAATTCGACAATGCCCACGCCACGCTCCTGCGTGTAGCGCTGAATCTGCTGGGCAATGCGCAACGACTCGACTCGCCATTCGGTTTCCAGAATGCGCTTGTCGGCCCGGCCCGCACGGCTGTTGGCATCGGGTTTCACGTCCGGCGCATATTTGCCGCTGAGCACGCCGCGCGCCAGCGGGCTGTAAGGCACCACGCCAAGGCCATAATTGTGCGCAGCGGTGATCTGCTCGGTTTCCACCTGACGGTTGACGATGTTGTACAGCGGCTGGCTGATCACCGGCCGGTCGACGCCCAACTGATCCGCCACACGAATCACCTCGGCGATGCGCCAGCCACGGTAGTTTGACAAGCCCCAATAACGAATCTTGCCCTGACGAATCAAGTCGCCAATCGCCGACACCGTCACTTCCAGCGGCGTGTTGTGGTCTTCGCGGTGCAGGTAATAGATGTCGAGATAGTCAGTGCCCAGGCGCGTCAGGCTGGCGTCGAGGCCGTTGAAAATGTGCTTGCGGCTCAAACCACTGCGGTTCGGAACGCCGTCCACCGGGCCAAAACCGACCTTGGTTGCCAGCACCCATTCGTGGCGGTTGCCGGCGATCGCTTCGCCGACGATCTCTTCGGAACGGCCGTTGGTGTAAACGTCCGCCGTGTCGATGAAATTGACGCCCTGGTCCCAGGCCTTGTCGATGATCCGCAGGGAATCTTCGGTGCTGGTCTGTTCGCCGAACATCATGGTGCCCAAGGTCAGGGTCGACACCTGTAAACCCGAATGACCCAGCGTGCGATAACTCATGACGAAATCCTTTTACCGGTGGGAGAAAGCCTCAATCAAATACCAGAACGGCGGTGTGGAGCAATCTGAATTATCGACAGAGGGCGCTGACAGCGCTCTTGCAGGAACGCTTTCAGCACCTTGGCCCGTTCCGAGACTTGAACCCGGTGAGGGCAAAATAGATGAATGGCACAGATTACCTTGCCGGTAATCGAACAACGTCAGCAATCGCCCGGCCTAAAGGCGAGTAATAAACAGCAATGTTTAACTGACACCTTCAGAAACTCTCTCAGACTACACATCCTTGCGCCGTTACCTACGACTGCGCCAGAATCCGCCGGCTTGTGCGCCTTGGGCCTGGGTTTTATCGTTTGTCCCGTCGCTGAAGAACAGCGATGGGGTTTGGTAGCCCGGGATTATTGTTAGGTGCACAGCACCACCTTTTTCAGAGTTTTCGTCTCTGATTTTTATGGTGGTCATGCGCAGGGCGCTTTCGGGCGCGCCGGTTTCCTAACGCCCGGTCTACCAACCTGAGCATGGCCGCCACCCACTCGTTTGGTAGCGAGGGTGATGGCTCCTTTTATCTTGTTAGGAGTTCCAACTATGTTCAAACCAACACCCAACCCACCAGCCCCCGACGACGTTTCCCCCTACGAATCCACCGATTCCAAAAAATTCAACGAAGCCGCCGACCGCGCTCTCGACCATTACCTCAATCCCGCCAAGGCACCACCCCCAAGAAAACCCAGCACGATGTTCCTCATCGCACCCGATATCGATTCGGAAAGCCTGTTGGCTCACGCCTGCGAGTCCATGGCCTCGGCGAGTGTGATGGCGAGTGATTTTGCCGGGGAGTTGCACGGGCCGCAGCGCCACAAGATGCTGGCGTTGCAGCAGATCATCATGCTGGGCGAGTTGGCGGTGAACCGGGCGCTGGATAACGTCGATCCGCAGAACGCTTGACGAGATCGTTCCCACGTCGAGGCGTCGAACCGTCCGCGTGGGAATGCAGCCCGGGACGCTCCGCGTCCCTATCGAGAGCTGGAACGCGGAGCGTCCCTTGATGCATTCCCACGCGGAGCGTGGGAACGATTATTAGTACGATCATTACACCCGCAACGTTCGCGTCATGCGCAGCGCCAGCAAGCTGCCGCACACAATCACTCCCGCCAGCAGATACAACGCCGCATCGGTCGAGCCGGTGCTGTCCTTGACCCAACCCACGAGGTACGGGCTGAGGAAACCCGCCATCTGCCCCATGGAGTTGATCAACGCCAGACCGCCCGCCGCCGCACCCGCGCTCAGCAGCGCCGTCGGCACCGGCCAGAACATCGGCAAGCCGGTGAGGGCGCCCATGGTGGCGATGGTCAGGCCGAGAATCGCGATGGCCGGCGTCGTGGCGAAGTTCACGGCGATCAGCAGACCGACCGCGCCCATCAGCATCGGCACCACCAAATGCCAGCGACGTTCTTTGCGCAGGTCCGCCGAGCGACCGACCATCAACATGAACACCGCCGCCAGCAGGTACGGAATCGCACTCAACCAGCCGATCACCAGGTTGTCGCTGAAACCGAGGTTCTTGATGATCGACGGCAGCCAGAAGTTGATCGCGTAGACGCCGCTCTGGATGCAGAAGTAGATCAAGCCAAAGGCCCAGATCGCCGGGTTCTTGAACACGGCCAGCAGCGAGTCGGTGGTGGTTTTCGGTTTGTTGGCCAGGTCCTCGGCGTGGTCGGCTTCCAGCACCGAACGCTCGAACGGTGTGAGCCATTTGGCGTTGGCGTAGCTGTCGCTGAGCAGGAAGTAGGCGAGGGCACCGAGGATCACGGTCGGGATGCCTTGCAACAGGAACATCCACTGCCAGCCGGCCAAACCGGCCTGACCTGCGCCGAAGTGGTTGAGGATCCAGCCGGAGAACGGACTGCCGAGCAGGCCGGACACCGGGATCGCCGACATGAACAGCGCCATGATGCGGCCACGGCGGAAGGTCGGGAACCACTGCGAGAGGTAAAGCACCACACCCGGAAAGAACCCGGCTTCAGCCGCGCCAGTGAACAGGCGCAAGGTGTAGAACTCGGTCGGTGTGGTGACGAACAGCAGGCAGGTCGACAGCGAGCCCCAGACCATCATCATCAGCGCAATCCAGCGCCGTGGGCCGAATTTGGTCAGCGCCAGGTTGCTCGGCACGCCGCACAGCACGTAGCCGATGAAGAAGATCCCGGCGCCGAGGCCGTACACGGTTTCGCTGAATTTCAGCGCGTCGAGCATCTGCAGTTTGGCGAATCCAACGTTGACCCGGTCGAGGTAGTTGAACAGGTAGCAGATGAAGATGAAGGGGATCAAACGCAGGGTAATGCGTTTGTAGACGGCGTTTTTTTCGTCAACGATGGCCTGGGTAGCGGCGGCGCTCTGTGACATGGCGGGCTCTCTCATTATTATGATTTTTTGTGATGCAACGGGTAAGTTGATCGCCCAGAGAGTCTCGACCACCCTGATGGTTGTTGTCTTTGTGCCTGAGCACAGGGTTTATCAGCCAGCCCTGTGCGGCTGAACAACCGTCCTACCAGCGTTTTCAAGGATCCCCATTATGTTCGAACTCGATCACGACCTGGCCCAGGACATCGTCGACCGGGCGATGGCCATTCTGCCGTACAACGTCAACGTCATGGACAGTCAGGGGTTGATTCTGGGCAGCGGCGAACCGGAGCGCATCAACACTCGCCACGAAGGCGCGCAACTGGTGCTGGCCAACGGGCGAGTGGTGGAAATCGACGCGCAAACGGCGATTCATCTCAAAGGCGTGCAGCCGGGGATCAACCTGCCGCTGTTGCTCGATCAGCGCTTGATCGGCGTGCTGGGCATCACCGGCGAACCCGAGCAACTGCGCACGTACGCCGAGCTTGTGCGTATGACCGCCGAGATGTTGGTCGGCCAGCGCAATCAGCAGGCCGAGCAGCAGTGGCGGCGTCAGCGTTGCGATGATTTGCTGGCGTTGCTGTTGAGCGAGGCGGGGGATTCGCCGCGTTTGCTGGACGAGGCGCAGCAATTGGGGCTCAAGCCGCAATTGACGCGGGTGCCTTATCTGTTCGAGTTGGGCATGGAGCACGGGCCGGGGCAAACCGTCGAGGCGCTCAGCGCCTGGCTGACTTCGCGTTACCCGGACAGTTGGTGCGTGAGTTCGGCCAAGTCCTCGCTGCTGTGGTGCCGCCCGGCGACCCAGACAATCGAGAATGATCGACTGCTGGAAAAACTCGATGGCCTGGGCTGGAACATTTTGCGCATTGCGGTGGGCGGGCAGGCGGATGGACTGTCGGGGCTGCGCCGTTGCTATCGGCGTGTCGGCGACTTGCTGGCCTATGGTCGCGATGTGTTGCCGCATTCGCGCTTGCTCACGCTCAACCGTTATCGACTGCCGGTGATGCTCTGGCGTCACCGCAATGACGATGCGCTGGATGAGTTGCTCAAACCGCTGCGCCAGGTCATCGCCAAGGACGGTAACGGTCAGTTGCTGGCGACCTTGCGCAGTTGGTGTGAGCACGATGGGCAGAGCCAGGCGTGTGCCGATGCATTGGGGATTCATCGCAACAGTTTGCGCTATCGGATGGAGCGGATTGCCGAGCTGAGCGGGGTTGATCCGCTGAAGCTGGATGGCATGCTGGCGTTGTACCTGGGTGTTCAGCTTTTGCCGCAAACCGACGCCCCGTAGGTGTATGACTTTGGGATGGGGGCGATCTTGAGGACGGTATCGCGAGCAGGCTCGCTCCCACAGGGGGCCGAGGTGAACCCCCACATTTGTAATTGACGCCGGCCCCTGTGGGAGTGAGCCTGCTCGCGATGGCAGACCACCAGCCAACATCGATGTCGGGTCGGAAAATACGGTTTTGTGGAAATGAACAATAATCGTCATGCCCGCTTGTGCAGCGGACTGGCGTTATTGTCCGGGGCTGCTGGCAGCATGGAGCGCATTGGAACTGGAGAATTCGCATGAAAATCGTCATCGCCCCCGATTCGTTCAAAGACAGCCTCAGTGCCCAGGGTGTGGCCGACGCGATTGCGCTCGGACTGGCTGAGGTCTGGCCCGATGCGCAACTGATCAAATGTCCGATGGCCGATGGCGGCGAAGGGACGGTCGAGTCGATTCTGGCGGCGTGCGAAGGCCAATTGCGCCGTACCACGGTGCGTGGTCCGCTCGGTGTGTCAGTCGATGCCGCGTGGGGCTGGTTGCCGCACAACCACACCGCGATCATCGAAATGGCCGAGGCGAGCGGCCTGCAATTGGTCGCGCCGGGCAAACGCAATGCCTGCACCAGCACCACGTTCGGCACCGGCGAACTGATTCGTGCCGCACTGGACGCCGGGGCACAACGGGTGATCCTGGCGATTGGCGGCAGCGCCACCAACGACGGCGGTGCCGGAGCGATGCAGGCATTGGGCGTGAAGCTGCTGGACGCTCAAGGGCAAACGCTGGCGCCGGGCGGTTTGGCGCTGGCGCAACTGGCCCACATCGACCTGAGTGAAATCGACCCGCGATTGAACGAGGTGCAATTCGACATTGCAGCCGACGTCAACAATCCCCTGTGCGGCCCCCACGGCGCTTCTGCGATTTTTGGTCCGCAAAAAGGAGCATCGCCCGAACAGGTGCAGCAACTGGACGCAGCCCTTGGACACTTCGCCCGCTTGTGCGCCCAGGCATTGGGCAAAGACGTCAAGGACGAACCGGGCAGCGGTGCCGCAGGTGGTTTGGGCTTCGCGGCCAAGGCGTTTCTGAAGGCGCAATTCAAGGCCGGCGTGGAAGTCGTCGCCGAACTGGTCGGGCTGGCCGAAGCCGTGAAGGGCGCCGACCTGGTCATCACCGGGGAAGGGCGTTTCGATGCCCAGACGCTGCGCGGCAAAACCCCGTTCGGCGTGGCGCGTATTGCCCGGGAGCAGGACGTGCCGGTGATTGTTATCGCCGGAACCTTGGGCGAGGGTTACCAGGACCTGTACGAACATGGCATCGATGCCGCGTTTGCCTTGGCCAGTGGGCCGATGACGCTGGAGCAAGCGTGTGCCGAGGCGCCACGCTTATTGCGCGATCGTGCCAGCGATATCGCGCGAGTCTGGCGAATGGCGACGCGCCAGGCCTGACGAATACCTGTCAGGCAAGTGCAATTTCTGTGGGAGCGGGCTTGCCCGCGAAGAAGGCGCGTCAGTGACATTAATGGTGCCTGACACACCGCATTCGCGGGCAAGCCCGCTCCTACAGGTTTTGGCTATTGAGTGTTTCATGGACGAAACACTGAAGCGTCTTGAAATATTTTTCTCCAACCTCTGCAAAAAACCCCATCCCCGGCCGATACAGCCAATAGGCGCGCACAAACCAATTACAACAGCGCCGCCAAACTGAAAACGCGCGCCACCGCCCGCCCTTCAGTGATCACGGCATGGATGCTCGAAGCCTCAATCACCGAGTATCTTGCTATGTCACTGCGTAACCTGAATATCGCGCCTCGAGCTTTCCTGGGTTTTGCCTTCATTGCCTTGCTCGTGATCGGGCTGGGTGTATTCGCCGTGAGCCGCATGTCGGTCATTCGCCAGGCTTCCGTCGACATGGAAAGCACGCAGCTGCCCAGTGTCGGCTATCTGGGCAACCTGACCGAAAACGTTCTGCGCCTGCGCATCCTTTCCTTCCGGGTGTTGGTCAACCGTGACGCGAGCGCGTTGCAGGAAGCGCAAACCCGTATCGGTGCGCTGGTCGACAAGGTGCGTACCGCGCAATCCAGTTATGCCGCGTTACCCGCCAGCCCCGAAGAAGCTGCGCTGTACAAGACCTTCACGGCGACGCTGGACAATTACATGCAAGCCCAGAATCAGATGCTGGAGCTGTCGCGACAGAACAAGCTCGATGAGATGCGTGCGCTGATCAATACACGGATCAAGGACGGCACCGATCAGATGGGCGAGCAGTTGAACAAACTGGTCGCCCTGAACAACAGCGACGCCAAAGCGGCTTCCGTCGTAGCGGGCGAGCATTACAGCAGCGCGATTACCGGCATCGTCGCAGTGGCGGTGATTGCTGCGCTGCTGACCGTGTTGCTCGCCTGGCTGCTGACCCGCAGTATCGTCTCGCCGCTGAACCGCGCGTTGCAGGTGGCCCAGACCATTGCCGGTGGCAACCTGACCACCGTCATCGAAATCGATGGCCAAGACGAACCGGCCCGTTTGCTTGGCGCCTTGTCCGGGATGCAGGACAACCTGCGCAAAACCATCGAACAGATCGCCGGTTCCGCGACCCAGCTGGGCGCGGCCGCCGAAGAACTCAGTACCGTGACCCAGGAAGCGTCCCGGGGCATGCAGCAACAGAATAACGAAATCGAACAAGCGGCCACGGCGGTCAACGAAATGACCGCCGCCGTGGAAGAAGTGGCGCGCAATGCGGTGTCGACATCCGAAGCCTCGAACCAGTCGACCCAGGCCGCACGCGAAGGCCGTGACCGTGTGGTGGAAACCGTCAACGCCATCCAGACCATGACCCACGACGTGCAAAACACCTCGCTGATGATCGAAGGCCTGGCCACTCAGGGCCGCGACATCGGCAAAGTGCTGGACGTGATCCGCGCCATCGCCGAGCAGACCAATCTGCTGGCACTCAACGCCGCCATCGAAGCGGCCCGTGCCGGTGAAGCCGGGCGCGGTTTTGCGGTGGTGGCGGACGAAGTCCGGGCCCTGGCCCATCGCACTGCGCAGTCGACCCAGGAAATCGAAAAAATGGTCGCCGGTATTCAGAACGGTACAGGTGAAGCGGTCTCGTCGATGGCGCAAAGCAATCAGCGCACCCAAAGCACCCTGGAAATGGCCCGCGCCGCCGGTGTCGCGCTGGAGCAGATCACCCAGTCGATCCACTTGATCAACGAACGCAACCTGGTGATCGCCAGCGCATCGGAAGAACAGGCCCAGGTGTCCCGCGAAGTCGACCGCAACCTGGTGAACATCCGCGATCTGGCCACCCAATCCGCCGCCGGCGCGAACCAGACCAGCGCCGCCACCCATGAACTGTCGCGGCTTGCGGTGAATTTGAATGCGATGGTGGCGCGCTTTGTGATTTGAGGTAGGGTTGAGGTTTGGAGTCCGCGCGCGACAGGAGAATGACATGCGCTATTCAGCCTTGACCCAACGAATCGCCGGCGACGGAGCGGCAGCCTGGCAGATTCATGACCGAGCGCTGGAAATGCGCGAACAAGGAATCGATGTATTGTTGCTGTCGATCGGCGATCCGGATTTCGACACGCCGAAGCCCATCGTCCAGGCGGCCATCGACAGCCTGCACGCCGGCGACACGCATTACCCGGAGGTGCGCGGCAGTCGTGGACTGCGCAGCAGCATCGCCCGTCGCCATCGTCAACGCAGTGGTCAGGCGGTGGACGCCGATCATGTGATCGTGTTTCCGGGAGCGCAGTGCGCCGTGTATTCGGTTGCGCAATGCCTGCTTGATCCAGGCGATGAAGTGATCGTCGCCGAGCCGATGTACGTGACCTATGAAGGCGTGTTCGGCGCCTGCGGGGCCAAAGTGGTGCCGGTGGCGGTGCGTCCACAGAACGGCTTTCGGGTTGATCCTGCGGATGTAGCGGCACTGATCACGCCGAAAACCCGCGTCATCCTGCTCAACAGTCCGAACAATCCATCCGGTGCCAGTTTGCCGCTCGACACGTGGCGCACGCTGGCCGCGTTATGTGTGCGCCATGATCTTTGGCTGATCAGCGATGAGGTCTACAGCGATCTGTTGTTCGAGGGCGAGCACACCAGCCCCGCCAGTTTGCCGGGCATGGCCGAGCGCACCGCGACCATCAATAGCCTGTCCAAATCCCATGCCATGAGCGGCTGGCGGGTGGGATGGTCGATTGGTCCGAAAACCTTGGCCGAGCATCTGGTGAATTTGTCGTTGTGCATGTTGTTCGGCATTCCGGATTTTATTCAGAACGCGGCGCAGCTGGCATTGGATGAAGACTTGCCGGAAGTGGCGCAGATGCGCGAGGAATACCGCCAGCGTCGCGATCTGGTGTGCTCGATGTTGGATGGCAGTGCCGGGGTTCGTGCGATCAAACCCGACGGCGGAATGTTTGTGATGGTCGACGTGCGCCCGACCGGGTTGTGCGCCCAGCGATTTGCCGAGCGACTGCTGGAGGGGTACGGCGTGTCGGTGTTGGCCGGCGAGGCGTTCGGACCGAGTGCGGCGGGGCATATTCGCATCGGACTGGTGGTGGATCAGTTGAAGCTGGCGGATGCGTGCCAGCGGATTGCATCGTGCGCGGAGCAACTGCTGGAGGCGCGGCGAGCCTGACCAGCGCTCCAGATCGTTCCCACGCTCTGCGTGGGAATGCATCTGGGGACGCTCCGCGTCCCATGTGACGCAGAGCGTCACGGGCTGCATTCCCACGCGGACGGTTCGACGCCTCGACGTGGGAACGATCAGGCCTGCCAAGCCCCGGCATTCACCAGATTCTTCGGTCGCTCACCCGCCAACGCCATCAGCAGATTATCCACCGCGCACTTGGCCATCGCCTCGCGCGTTTCATGGGTTGCCGAACCCATGTGCGGCGTCGCCACCACGTTGTTCAACGTCAACAACGGCGAATCCGTCTGCAGTGGCTCACGCTCAAACACATCCAGCCCAGCAGCACGAATCTGCCCGGTCCGCAGCGCTTCAATCAGTGCCGTTTCGTCCACCACCTTGCCCCGGGAAATATTGATGAAAATGCTCTCGGGCCGCATCAGGGCGAATTCCTCGGCGCCAATCAAGCCTTCAGTTTCAGCCGTCAGCGGCAACGTCAGGCAAATGAAATCGGCCTGCTGCAACAACTCCGCCAGGCTGCGATATTGAGCATTGAAGCGCTGCTCAACCGCGGGTTTCGGTGAATGGCTGTGATAGATCACCGGCATGCCAAAGCCGAAATGTCCGCGCTGGGCCAACGCCTCACCGATGCGCCCCATGCCGATGATGCCCAACGTTTTGCCATGTACATCCGTGCCGAAATGCACCGGGCCGATGTTGCGCTGCCATTGGCCGGCGCGAACCATGTTCGCCAGTTCCACCACGCGCCGGGCCGTGGCCAGGATCAGTGCGAAACCGGTGTCGGCGGTGGTTTCGGTCAGCACGTCAGGGGTGTTGCTGAGCAGGATCCGGCGCTCGGTCAGGTAGTCGATGTCGTAATTGTCGACACCGACGGAGACGCTGGCGATGGCCTCCAGATGCGGCGCCAGGTCCAGCAATTGCGCATCCAGTTTCAGGCTCGCACCGAGCAAACCCTGGGCCCGGGGCAGGGCGTCGCGCAGTTGCGCGATGCCCTCCGGGTTGAGGTTGTCGATCAGCGTCACGTCGGCGTGCTCATGCAGGCGCGCCATCAGCAGCGGAGAAAGTTTCTTGTACAGCACAACCTGCTTTTTCATCGTCATCGTCTCAACTTCAATTCAAGGGTGAGCAGTCACGGGCCGCTGCGTAGCCACGACCCGGTCACTGGCACCGGGCTTGAGGAAAATCGTCAGCACCACCGAGAGCATCAACGCGCCGCTCATCAACAGATAAGACGCACCCGGAGATCCCGTGGAACTGTTCAGGTAACCCACCAGATACGAACCACCAAACGAACCCAGTGCGCCCATGCTGTTGATCAGCGCCATCGCGCCACCCGCGACGTTGGCCGGAAGGATTTCGGGAACGATGGCGAAGAACGGTCCGTAAGGCGCATACATGCAGGCGCCAGCGATGACCAATAGGGTGTAGGACCACCAGAAATGTTCGGCGCCCAAGGCGTAGGAACCGTAGAACGCGATCGAGGCAATCAGCAGCGGGGGCCAGACGAAACGTTTGCGTTTCTGCAGTTTGTCCGAACCCCAGGACACCAGCAGCATGCCGATCACGGCCGCCAGATACGGCAGCGCCGAAAGCCAGCCGGCCTCGATCATGTCCATCTGCGCACCGGCCTTGAGGATCGACGGCAGCCACAACACGAAACCGTAGACACCAATGCTCCAGCAGAAAAACTGCAAGGCCAGGATGATGACTTTCGGTGAGCGGAAAGCTTCGGCGTAGTTCTTCACGGCTTTGATGCCGACCTGCTCGGCGGCGAGGGCGCTTTGCAGATCCTGCTTCTCTTGTTCGGTCAGCCATTTGGCCTGGGCCGGACGATCATCGGCCAGGCGCCACCAGATAAAGGCCCACAGCACCGCCGGCAACCCTTCGATGATGAACATCCAGCGCCAGCTGAAATGCTGCACCAGATAACCCGACACCACCGACATCCAGAGCATGGTCACCGGGTTGCCGAGGATCAAAAAGGTGTTAGCGCGCGAGCGTTCGGCACGGGTGAACCAGTGGCACAGATACACCAGCATCGCCGGCATCACGGCGGCTTCGACCACGCCGAGCATGAAGCGAATCACCACCAGCCAATAGGCGTTGGAGACGATCCCGGTCAACGTAGCCAGGCCGCCCCAGAGGATCAGGCTGACGAAAATCAGCTTCTTCACGCTGTGTTTCTGCGCATAGATTGCGCCCGGCACCTGGAAGAAAAAGTAGCCAAGGAAGAACAGTGCGCCGAGCATCGACGACAGGCCCGGCGTGATCATCAGGTCGGCGGCCATGCCCGAGGCGGCGGCGAATCCATAATTGGCGCGGTCCAGATACGCCAGGCTGTAGGTGATGAAAACGATGGGCATGATGTACCACCAACGGCGGGCGGCGAGTGTTGCGGTTTTCATAGTGGTGCTCCTGAGCTTGTTGTTTTTGTCGCAGCAGGTAACGGTTTAAATATCTTCAGTGACTGTGCAGGCCTCATCGCGAGCAAGCTCGCTCCCACATTGGATCTAGGTGAAACAAAAACCCCCGGTGGGAACGGGCTTGCCCGCGATGGCGGCCTCGAATTCGACGGACATTTCCAGCCGGGTCGGCAACCCTTCCATGTCCCCCCGACTCTGAACCGCGCGGCTGCCAATCCAGTTGGCGCGCCCCACGGCATCGGCAACGCTGTGGTTTTCCAGCAAGGCGCTGATCATCCCGACCGCAAAGCCATCGCCAGCGCCCACGGTGTCGACCACGGTTTCTACCGGCACGCCGGCAACAAATCCCTCGTCCAGCTGCGTGCGGTAATACGCGCCATGCGGCCCGAGCTTGATCGCCACCGCTTCAACGCCCAGGTCGAGGTAGAACGCCGCAATGTCGGCCGGGTCGTCGAACCCGGTCAGCAGACGTCCTTCACTCAACCCCGGCAACACCCAATGGGCGAGGGCGGCGAGGCGGTTGATTTCAGTGATCATCAGTTGTTCGCTGGCCCACAGGCTCGGGCGCAGATTTGGGTCGAAGGACACACTGCGCCCGGCCTGGCGCATGCGCGTCATCAGTTCGAATGACATTTCCCGGGTCGACTCGGACAGCGCCGCCGGAATGCCGGTGGCGTGCAAGTGGCGGGCGGTGAGAAACGGCTCGGAGATCGATTGCACCGACAAATGACTGGCCGCCGAACCGCGACGGAAATACTCGACCACGGGATCGCTGCCATCGTCGGCGCGGGATTTGAGCTGAAAACCGGTCGGGTGTGCAGGGTCGATGGCGACGTGACTGCAATCCAGACCTTCTTTTTCCAGGGTGTCGATAACAAACCGGCCCAATGAATCGGCGCCAACCCGGCTCAACCACGCCACGTTGAAACCCAGCCGTGACAGGCCAATCGCGACGTTGCTGTCGGCCCCGGCGATGCGCTTGTGGAACTGGCTCACCTCGGCGAGATCACCGTTCTGCTCGGCGACGAACATCGCCATGGTTTCGCCGAATGACAGAATATCGAACTCAGGCATGAGCGCTCTCCAAACGGGATTGACCGAGGTGGGCGAGGGTGGCGACGTGTTCGGTGGTGAGCTGGATCAGATCATCGCCTTGCAGCGGATATTCCGCCGCCCGCATGACGCCTTGGGCCATGTGCCGCAGCAGTTGTTCCCACACATGCACGTCGCTGGCGGTGGGCGGGATGGCGACCAGTTTGCCGTCGGCACGGCGCATCACGGCCTTGCAATGCACATAACCGACGTGCCGGCCAAGTAATCGGGCGGCGCTGGCGGCGGATTGGTCCTGCCAGTGCCAGTTACCGATGTCGAAGGTCATTTTGATTGGCAGGTTGTGTTGCTCCACTTCGCCGAAAAAGCGCTGGAACGGTTCAATGCGTCCTCCGTGCAAGGTCTGGTCGTTTTCCACCAGCAGTTGCACCGTGCTCTGGGCCAGCACACGATCAAGGGCCTGCAAGTCATTGTTGTCGGTGAAATAGCCCAGCGACACTTTCAACCATTTGGCGCCGAACGTCTGGGCGCGTTCAAGGGTCGTCCTCAAGTCAGGATTGGGCTTCGACTGACCGGCCAGCCACAGCTCCATCGGCGAGGAGTAGATACTCTCCAGGCCCTGTGATTGTGTGTCCTCGGCCAGTTGCCGTGGGACTTCATCGGTCAGCAACTCTTCGCGCCATTCGATGCGCGTCGCGCCGGCTGCGGCCAATACTTCGATAAAACTGCCTTGGCCGCGTTGGCGGACAAGGTCGGCGCCGTAGCTGGAAAGGCTGATGGAAACGGGTGGTTTATTCATTGTTCTGCACCTCTGAAACCGGTTTCATTTTTATTCAAAAAAAGGCTGTCTTGAGTTTTGTCCTGTCCTTTAGGGCCTCATCGCGAGCAGGCTCACTCCTACAGGGGATCTGTGGCGTACACAAAACCAATGTGGGAGCGAGCTTGCTCGCGATAGGCCCGTGACATTCACCGAAGATTCCCAAGGGTCGACCCTCTAACAATCAACCGAGCCGAAAAATCCAGCGTCCGCACCGGACCGTCATCCCCGCGCAGCCGCTTGAGCAAACACTCAAACGCACTCGCGCCAATCTCCACCGTCGGTTGGGCAAGGGCGGTAATCCCGCTGCCCACCAACGGATACCAATCCAGGTCATCCAGGGCGATCAGCCCCACCTCTTCAAACAGGTTGCACTGCAATTCCCGCAACGCGTGAGTGGTCGCCAATGCTGCAATGCCGTTGGCACAAAACAACGCTTTCGGGCCAACGCCGGGTGTGTTCAAGAATGTTTTCAGGTGCGAGGTCAGCGCGCTGCCGGTTTCCACCACTGCGCCGGACATCGCCGCGCGTTGCTCGATCTGCGACTTGAAACTGCCGACTCGCTCGATCCGCGAACTGGTGCCGTCAAACGGCTCCGTCACCATCAGCACATCGCGATAACCGCGTTCTTCAAGGTGGGCGAGGGCCATTTCAACAGCGGCCGGATTGTCTAGCCCGACCAGATCGCTCTCAAGCTGCTCGACCTTACGATCCACCAGCACCATCGGCATTTCACGATGCAACTCGCGCAACTCATCGCGGTGATGCCCGAGGGTGTTCACGATCAAGCCTTCGATGTTGTACGAGCGCAGCAGCGCCAGGTGTTGACGCTCCTGCTCGTCATCACGATCGGTGTTGCACACCACCAGGCTGTAGCCGTGCTGACGGCAGGCGGTTTCCACCCCGTGCATCACGGCAATTGAATAGGGATTACGGATATCGGCCACCAGCATGCCGATCAGGCGAGTGCGCCCGCGCTTCAGGCCTCGGGCCATCTGGTTGGGGCGATAGCCGAGTTCGGCAATCGCCTGCTCGATGCGCAAGGCCGTGGCGTCGGAAAGCAGGGCGCGGTCATCGCCGATGAAGCGCGAGACGCTGGCTTTCGAGACGCCGGCATGTTCGGCGACGTCGAGCATCGTGACGCGGCTGCGCTGGGCGGCGGAGAAATCGTTCATCTGGCGATCTTCTTATTAGTCATTCAGGTAATTCCATTGTTCGACAATGAAACCGGTTTCAGAGAACAACATTTTCCGCAACGTCGTCAAGTTTTTCTAACCGTCAGCCAGTCTGAGGAGCGTATTTTTACCGACGAACGGTGGAAAAACCTGTCAGATATGACAGTAGGCAGGCAAGAGGCAAGTGGGTCTAATTCCACCAAGGCTGAAGTGGCAGCCTTCAAAGAGATAAAGATATGTCGTCACTTGCCAACAACGAAACGTCCATCGGATTGTTTGCCGTGCCCTTGGAAATCGAGGGTGTAGGTGCCGATCGTGTGCTTCCGCCAGTGACCTCCACAGACGGCGCCAGGTTGTTGATTCCAAAATGGCCCAACCCTTCCGTCATCATTGGCAACAGCGATTTGCTGGAAATCTGGGTGACAGAGCCGGGAGCAAATATAGAAACGTTGTTCTACAGCAACCCGTTTCCGGTTCCCGTCACCATCCCGAACTTCTTTTTGTTACCGGCGCAGTACCTGCAGCGTAACGGCAATATCGATTTGAAGTACCGGGTCACCCAGGGTGACAGCGGCAATGAAGATACTTCATTGCCTCAAACATTCATTGTCAGACGTCCTGTTCCGGTGAATCTTGAAGAGCCGACGTTTCCCAATACCACACTGTGGGGATACCTCAATTGCAGTTCTTCTCCGAAGGTGTGGGAGGCCGTACACATAAAGGCTCCCGTACAGCCGGGGCGTTTTAGTTTGGGTGATGAGTGTGTTCTGGGTTGGGAGGGGTTCGACAGTCTCAACGGGGTTAGGCCTATCCCGGGAACAGCGTTGCAAGTCAGTAAAACATTGACAAAAACAGACGTTGAAGAGGGTCCCCTCTTTGTTCTTGGGAACGATAAGTATGAGCAATATATAAAACCCATTCAATATGGATCGGCACTGGCTCACTACACGCTTTTTAGAAACGGTATTGCGCTGGGGAAGTCGGCAGTTGGCTTGTTGAAGATTGACAGGACTCTTCCAGGGCAACCGCCCTGTGGTCCGGTTCTCGCGGGAGGCTTGGGTTCAATAGTTGTAGATGATGCGTTAGATGATATCGAAAGTGGTAAAGCGTTGGTGCCAGAAGCCTGCAGCCTGTCGTCGCACGATTGTTTATTGGGTATTGACGTTGATTGTTCAATGAATCACTCACCGATGGAGTTTTCAAAAATGAATATGCCCTTTAATAATGCCGGCGGTGTGCTCGCCGTACCACCCACTATTGTTGGTCAGTTGCAGGATGGCAGGCTGACTTACAAACAACTAAGAGAAGACAGACTCTTAAAAGTTGATTTGTCAGATGTTGTTGATAAAAGTCCAGACGGCGCGGTCAGAATCGATGTTCATGTTTTTCCGAAAGGAACCGTGTTTAACCCAGATGATCCGACTTTTGTAGCGGCGACGAAGTTCAAGGTCGATCAATCAGGCGGTGACTGGACGTTCCCGGTTACATTTGACGTGCCTATTGTAAGCCTGATTGAAAGATTTCATGCGGCCGGTGACTACACACCCTACGAATTTGCCTTTGCTATTGTTGACGCCTTCGACAACGTTGATACATCTAGTCCCACCACTGAAGCATTGATCGATCTGACCGCCCCTTATCAGCGTCAGCCAGGTGGTCCCAACGGCACCGGGAATCGGCCGACATTGCTGACACTAGGGACGACCGTGCCCGCAATCATTAATGATGCCTGGTTGAATGACCCTGCCAATGCCGGTGGTCTGAACCTTAACGTTCCCAACACCTATCAGAAGTTTGAAGCGGGCAACGACGTCGTCAACTTCTACATTTCGCAGTTGACGACCTTCACGTTGATGCAAGGGGAAACACCCGCGTTCAGTGGGCCACTTCCTGCCGACGGGGTTATCAACATTCCGCTGAGTTTTCTGCAGAACCTGGCAGAAGGGACATACTATTATTCCTACAACGTGACGGACTTGCCAGGGAGTATCAGTAATAACGCAGCTATTACAACCCTGTTACAACGGGTTGTAAAACCAGCGCCAATCCTCGATGCGCCACGCATTCCGGTCACCGGCCCCACAGGTGCCATTGCGATTAACTTGACGACGGTTAATCCGCCACCGTCGAAAGTCATCATGGAAACTGATCATCCGACACATTCAATTGAAGATGACCGGGTAATCCCGTACATGTCTTCCTCTCAGGGAATATTTGAGGTCAACGAACAAACGATCCCTCCGGCCGGTACTCCAGGTCCTCTGAAGTTCTCGCTGGACTACGACTTTTTTTCCCTGGTCTTTGGCGACGCAAACGGCCTGGATGAAGTGGAATTCGAGTACTGGTTTGAACTGGGCCGGCCCACCATTAACCCCAACCCGGTTTCACCCCCGGCGTTCGGTATTATTGACTTTGCATACGCGGGGCCGGAGCAGCCGAACCTGCCGGATCTGGAAAACCCCAATATTGTTCCGGTAGTCGTACAAGGTGCAGGAACGCCCGTTCCAAATCCCAATACGCTCACTCCAGCGCAAGCCGGTATTGCTGCAGAAATGATCTGGCCGATCTGGAGTGACCCTGCCCGGCCTGTGAGCGGGCGAGAAATTGTCACGTTCTTTTACCAAGGCAAACAGGTCGGCAACCCTGTGCCGGTGCGCATCGGCGATACGTCTGTGCGCACCGCATTATCATGGGCCACGATCCTTGCCGAGGGCAATGGTACGGGTGCAAATGCCAGAGAGGCCTATATCACAATCGAGTTCCCTGGCAGTGCCAATAAGATGAAACAACTGATCACGACCAAAGTCGACGTGACGGCAATCGTGATCAACCTGCCTGTGCCTAGAATCGTTGTATCTGCCTTCAGAGGGCCAACTGGCAACTTGATACCTGAGCGCTTCATCACCAGTATCAGTTGCCCGGCCTTTAATCACCCAGTCGTGCCAAACGGCCCGATGCCGCCGTTTCAGCCGCGTAGCCTGCGGATTCGTATCGAGCGCGATGCCAATATCCCGACCGGCGCAATGGTGAATTTGAATTTCGAAGGACGGGTCACCAATGCCGTGGGTGCGGCGCCGATTCCCGGTACGCTGATTACCCGTTCGGCGCCCATGCCAGCGACAGGTCCATTGGAATTCAATCTGACGGAGTACAACCCGCAAATCAGAACGATTCAACTGCCAAGCCCCGACGGCAAAACGCGCCCGGCGGCCCGTTATGCGCGCATCGCTTACACGGTTAACGGTATTACGTCGGAAGTTACCGTTGCAGTCCAAATATTGAACGCCAGCCTTGTGTATTGCGAGCTAGAGCGTCCGGAAGTTTAACCGTAATTAACACGTCAAACTCTACTGCTTGCTGATGAGGGAGAGCGTTTTCTTCTTCATCAGCAAGGAGTTTTTTACGTTCGGATACGGAAGTTCATACGTATAAAAAAGGATAAGTCCTACTTTAAGGCCGACTTATCCTACATATCGTTCAAGGATTCATCCGTAGTCTGGCGGCCGTTATTAGTCCGGCTTGCGATTTTCCCGAGTCGGTCACTCGTTCCTGAAGGAATGTAATCGAGTAGGACTCAACTATGTCGCCAAAGCCAGTACTCACTTTTTCCAAAACAACACTCAGTGTATGGATGTTGTCCTTCATGCCGGGCCTGCTTAATATTTCTGCGGTTCAGGCCGCCACCATACCGGCAGGCACCACTCAAAACATAGATTCCAGTACACCCCTGGATACGTGGCAAGTGCTGAACAACGCCACACTCATTGGCTCAAGTGCCACAACGCTGGGCATCGCCAGTACGACAGGCGGGCTGATTGATCTGCGCAATTCGACGACCAATTCGACGGGTGCTGGCGGGCTTCAAAACGGCATTGCCCTGACGAATGCGACGGCCACGTTGAATAATTCAACGGTCACCAGCATAAACGGGGTCGGAATATCAGCTGTTCGCAACATTACCAGCGTTGGCGGCTCCAGGGTGAACCTGAGCAATAACAGTGTCGTCAGTGGCCTGCAAGGGGGCATTGCCGGCAATCGTTTCAGCGAGCTGAATGTGCAGAACTCCATCGTCGAGGGCACCGGGGCCAGCAGCTTCGGGATTCGTCTGCTCGAAGGCTCGTTGTCCGCTACAGGCAGTACGGTTACAGGGGGGCTCAATGGTGTGACCGTTGGCACTGATACCTTGGCTTCAGCGCTGATTCATTCGAAGATTTTTCTGAACAACACCCATGTCGAAGGTAAAACCGGCTCGGCCATCGTTGTCGGTATCAATGCGCCGAACTTCCCGACCATTGCCGACATTGAAGTCAGTAACGGCTCCAGCCTCAAAGGTGGCAACGGCATTGTGCTTGATGTGCGAACTGGCGCTTTGGCCAACCTGCTGGTCGACGACAGCCATGTGGTCGGCAATGTGATTGTGGCGGCGGGTGGTTCGGCAAACGTTACCTTGCAAAATAAAGCGGTACTCAACGGTGATATGCAGAATGTCACCAACGCGACCCTCAACAATCAGGCGCAAATGACCGGCAATGTGCTGGGCGCTTCAAGCGTGTCGCTCGACAACGGGTCTTCGCTCACCGGCAATCTGCAAGATACCGCCAATGTCTCGGTCAATCATCAGAGCGTGGTGACAGGTAATGTATTGCGAGCGTCGGCAGTAACGATCAACAACGCGTCCACGTTCACGGGTGACTTGCAGGATGTCTCCACTGCTTCGATCAATAACCAAAGCCAGATGAAGGGTAATGTCACGGCGGCTACGGAGAGTCTGTCCAGTCTCACTCTGGATAATGGGGCGAGCCTGACTGGACAGGTCAACAATGTGAGCAATTTTTCCATCAATAACCAGGCGTTCTGGCAAATGACGCAAAGCCAGTCCGTGAACAATCTCAATCTAAACAATGGAGGGATTGTCCGGCTGGGAGGTGATAAGGAGTACTTTCAGCTCAACGTGGCCAATCTGAGCGGTAACGGTACCTTTGAAATTGGCACTGACTTTCGCACCCACCAGACCAATCTGTTGAACCTCACCGGAAGCGCGACTGGCAGTCATCAATTGCGGGTTTCCAGCAGCGGTTCGGATCCGGTCAATGATTCGCAGATCAAAGTGGTGCAGTCGGTCGGCAGCAGTAGTGCCCAATTCGCTCTGCCCAACGGGAGGTTGGATTCCGGGGCCTTTACCTATCAGCTGGTCAAGGAGGGTGAGGATTGGTATCTGCGTCCCGACAGGGAGGTGGTGAGCACGCCCACCCGCGCGGTCATGGCGATCTTCGGTACCGCGCCGACGGTGATCTACGGTGAAATGGCTTCGCTGACCAACCGCATGGGCGAGTTGCGAAGCAGCAGCAGTCCGACGGGAGGCTGGATTCGCTCGTATGGCAATCGCTACAGCATCAGCAATAACGCTTACGGTAATGGATACAGTCAGCGCCAGGCCGGGTTGTCCATGGGCGTGGATACGCCGGTCCAGATTGCCGGCGAACAGATGTTGTTGGGGGCTTTTATCGGTTACAGCCAGTCGGACCTTGATCTGAGTCGCGGCAGTTCCGGTGAAATCGGCAGTACTTCGCTTGGGGTCTACGGTACTTGGTTGGGCGATAGCGGCTACTACCTGGATACCGTGGCCAAGCTCAACCATTTTCGCAATAAAGCCAAGGTGTCATTGAGCGATGACACCTTGACCAAGGGTAGCTACAACAATCTAGGGGCCAGTGCGTCGGTGGAGTTCGGCAAGCACATCGAGTTCAAGGATGGGTATTACATCGAACCCTTCACTCAGTGGCAGATGGCCTCGGTGCAAGGCCAGGACTTCAGTCTGGATAACGGTTTGAAGGTGGATGCCGATACCACGCGGTCCATGCTTGGCAAGGCGGGTGTAACACTGGGCCGTGGCATGACGTTGGCCAACGGCAGCGTTCTGCAACCGCACATCCGTGCAGCCGTCGTTCGTGAGTTTGTGAAAAGCAATGAAGTGCGGGTCAATCAGAACTCCTTCGAAAATGACCTGCGAGGTAACCGTTTGGAAGTCGGCACTGGCGTGGCCTGGACATTGAATGACCGGTGGCAGTTGCACACTGAACTGGACACCAGCAAGGGTGACAACGTCACCAAGGACTTCGGTATCAATATGGGGGCTCATTACAAGTTCTGATCTTGAATAAAAAAGGGAAGCCGAGGCTTCCCTTTTTTATTATGTGGCAGGGTTAACCTGCTTTTAACACCTGGAAGTCGCCCTTGAGAATAAACGTTTGCTCTTCGGTGTTGGGCATTTCAATATTGACATTGAAGCTGCCCTTGACGTTTCCTTCGCTCGCCGGCGTGATCGAAATGTTGCCGGAGATACCTTCATAAACAGTACCGTCATCGTTTTTTAAACTGAATCCTACATCGTCACGGCCTTTTACTTCGTATTCACCAACATCCAGGCTGTCGGGAAGCAGGATAGTCAGTTCACGAACAGTCGTTTGTGACGCGCGGGTACGTTTATCACTTCGTTCGATAGCGGTAATACAGAGGGCGTCGAGTTTCTTGGCTCCCGCTTTGACCTTGCCGATCAGCCGAGAGGTAGCGTTGAAATCGACAAAGGTTAGTTCGGTATTGGCGAACGCTTTGGCAATCACATAATTACCTGCGGCAAAACCGGTACGTTTGATAACAGCATTCATGGATTGGGTCTCCCGTTACTTTGAGTAAGGTATCCAAAGGCCGTGGCAGGCCCTAATCCTGGATGTGCTATGAGAGCCTGGTTTAGAACACGTTGTAAACTGTCATAGTTGACAGTTTACAACGGGCTTTTTATAGCGACAAAACTAAACGAATGCAGGTAGCCAGGCGGCGGCTATCAGCAATACGCCCATGGTCCTGTTGAAACAGCTTCGCGCGCGGTCTGACCGTAGCAAGTGTCCCGTCCCGCTCCCCAGCGCCGCCCAAGCGCCCAGGCAAGGGAGTGCGATCAAAAAGAACAGCAGTGACAGTTGCTGCACCTTCGCGGCCTTGTCACCACCACCGGCGGTGAACACACTGATCACGGCCAACGCCATCATCCAGCTCTTCGGGTTGATCCACTGAAGGCCCGCCGAGCTCCAGAATCCAAGCCGTGGGCCTGAGGGCAAAGATTGCGAATTTAACTCAACGGACGGTGACCAAAATATTCTCCATCCCAGATAGTTAAGCCAGGCAATGCCCGCCCAGTACACCGTCGCGTGAATCACCGGGTGTGCGTGTAATGTCGAACCCAGACCGCTACCGACCAGCAGCACCATCAACGCAGCGCTTGAACAGGCACCGAACACGATCGGAAGGGCCGCCTTGAAGCCATGTCGGGCGC
Organism: Pseudomonas sp. IT-P294; assembly: GCF_949767865.1. Taxonomy (NCBI): domain Bacteria; kingdom Pseudomonadati; phylum Pseudomonadota; class Gammaproteobacteria; order Pseudomonadales; family Pseudomonadaceae; genus Pseudomonas; species Pseudomonas sp. IT-P294. The sequence goes on from NZ_CATKQW010000011.1 coordinate 451,337, forward strand.
TGGTGCTCAATACGAGAATATTGGTCGGCCCCGGCGTAATAGAGGCTACGAAAGCGAACAGTAAAAACGGTAACAGGGTCGGGAATGTGGACAGCATGAGGTCAGGCTCCTGAATAAATCGCAGGAGTAGATGTTCACAAGTCGAGAATCAAACGTCTGGAAGATTTGAGCAGCGCTTGCGGTACATCGCTGGCGTCAGGCCATAGGCCCGAACGAACCAACGTCCCAGATGACTTTGATCGGCAAACCCCAACTCCATGGCCACTGCAGCCGGTTGCACGCCGTCGGCCAGCATTCGCCGCGCCTTCGACAACCGTAACTGCACCAAATAGGCGTGTGGCGCCAGGCCATAGGCGGCCTTGAAGGCCCGAGTCAGACGAAATCTGTCGACACCCGCCGCGGTGGCAACCTGATCAAGACCGATATCGAATTGGGCGTTGGCGTGCAGGTAATCCCGAGCTTTCTGCGCCACCAGCGGCAGGCGTGGATCTTCACCGTACCGAGTGCGCCAGTGCAGGTGACTGGTCAGGCGTTCGAGCAAGCTGTCGAGGGCGGTCTGGCGCACGATCTTCAGCTCACCGTGATGCAGGGTTTGAAACGCCAGGCTAGTGGCGTGGGCCAGTCGCGGGTCGCTGGCCAGCGTGTGAGCGAAGCTCAATTGACTGTTATCGGGAGCGTTTTCGAAGACCGCACTCAGTTCACGCTGCAACCACTGCGGGTCGAGGTACAGCATGCGGTAAGTGAAGCCGTCTTCGGTCGGTGCTTCGCCGTCGTGGATATCGCCCGGCTCCAGCAGAAATACCTTGCCCGGGGTGCTCTGATGCTTTGCCCGACGGCAATTGAACTGCTGGACACCTTGTTCGGTCACGCCCACCAGGTAGCTGTCGTGCCAATGCGGGTCGTAGGCGTGGCCCTGAAAATGCGCGCGCAGGGTCTCGATGCCGGTATCGGCGTCCTGGGCCAGTTCGATCCAGTTGTCAGGGGACATGCTGCACCTGTGAGACGGAATACCGGCTTATTTAACGCCGATGCCGAGGTCGATGCCTAGAACGTTTGTGCACGCATCAGTTGAACAGTCCGGCTGCGATGTTGATCGAGAAGCCAAGGATCGCCGTGTTGAACAAAAAACCGATCAGCGATTGCGCCAGCACAATCTTGCGCATGCCCCGTGTCGCTACGCCCACATCCGAGGTCTGCACCGCCACGCCGATGGTGAAGGAGAAATACAGGAAGTCCCAGTAATTGGGGGTTTCCAGCCCTTCAGCGAAACGCAGCGCCAGGTCTTTGCCATCCCAGGTGTAGAACAGGCGAGCGTAGTGCACGCTGAAAATCACCCCGATCAACAACCATGAACCAATCACCGTCATCGCGGTGAAGCTGTAATGCAGGAGCTTGCGGGTGGTTTCCAGGTCCTTGCTGCCGGCGAGTTCGAAGGTTATGGTCGCGAGGCTGGCAATGGCGGCGATGCACACCACGAACAACACCAGACCGGCGTTTTCATCTTCAATCTCGGCAATGCGCTTCACGTCCGGAGCCTTGGCGCGCGTGGCGAGCCAGAACATCAGGATCAGGTAGGTCCAGACCCCGGCATTCCAGCCAATGAGGATTTTGCTGATGATCGAGTCGGCTGGAACCAGAATGCCTGCCGCGACGCCAAGGAGGGCGGCGGCGGACAGGCGAGGGTGGGTGCGGGCAAGGAAGGGCATGGAGACTCACGGTCAGGGGCGATGCGGCACCATAGCCTTGCCGTGAGTGGTGCAGCAAGTACGGCGCGTTTGAGACACATCAAACGCGTTGTCACAAGTACAAGCCGACTATCTTTTATCTTCCACGTTGAACTCTATGCAATCTGACTTCATTTGTCTTTCGGCGTTAAAAACACCTACGAAATTTAAAATCCGACCTTTAAGTACGCCTATTGACGAACCCTGCAATGGCGTCTTCTCAAGTACAAGTGTTCCCCCCGTCCCCTCATACAATGGGCCGTTTGGATCAATCTCAGCGTAAATTGCATAAATTTTGTCCTTGTACTCGTCGAGGTCATAAGTGCCCGGTACAAGATCGTCCGCGATGGTCACGGAAACAGTGTCTCGGTGCCGATGGGGCGTTGCATCGGTATAGACCCTGGACCAACCCTGCCATTGAGGGTAACGGATGCCAAAACCATTATCGGGCTTCCACAAGAGATTGAATTCATTAGCGTTGTATTCTGAATAAGTACTCCCCTCGAGGGTGGCAGTGACGTACTGGTCGCTATCGATTGTTGCCGGTTTGAAAAAGTGTTCTTCAATCTCTGCATATTTGGCCGACCCCTGACTCACCTCAACGATCTGTTTTCCTGACTTGGCGACGAATTCGAAATCAAATGCGACTGTCCGGTTGGCCAAGTCGATATTGACGTTTGTCAACTTGCCTGACGTTGCAATGAAAGGTCTGATCAGTGCCCCAGAGTGTTCGGTCAACGATGCCCGTGCGGCCGTTATGTCACTACTGTCATCGTTGATGATGAAAGTGTTGTTGCCGTTGTCAGGAATTTGAACAGATAGTTGAATCGCATTTTCTTGATCAGCACGATGAGCCGAGTCTGCATTCCAAAATCTGGCCATCGGGGCCTTGTAGAATTGGCAAAACCCATTGCTTTTATATTGAGTATATTGAGGGAGGCCTGTCACTACAGCGGTGACAGTGCAGGTGGCTGTATTGTTCATGTGCGCTCCTGAATCCTAATGGTTTAGTCAGTCTCAATCACTAACGCCTCTAGGTTATGGTTCAGCAAACGCTTCGACTACTGTCAAATATGACAGGTTATTGAGATGGGTTCGTTATAGCGATCATGCATATGCGTTATAGGTGCTCTCGGGCGACTGTTATCGCCATCGCCCGAGAGGTTTGACTTACCCTTTTGCTTTACCCTTCACGCATCTCATCACCACCACAAAAAACACCGGCACAAACACCACCGCCAGTGTCGCCGTGATCATCCCGCCAATCACCCCGGTGCCGATCGCTTGCTGGCTCGCCGAACTGGCTCCGGTGGCAATCGCCAACGGCACCACGCCGAGGATGAAAGCCAGTGAGGTCATCACAATCGGTCGCAAGCGCAAGCGGGCGGCTTGCAAGGTCGCGTCGACCAGATCATGGCCCTCGTCATAAAGGCTCTTGGCAAATTCGATGATCAGGATCGCGTTTTTCGCCGACAGACCGATGATGGTGATCAACCCGACCTTGAAGAACACGTCGTTGGGCATTCCGCGAAAGGTCACGGCCAGTACGGCACCGAGCACACCCAGCGGCACCACCAGCAACACCGATGTCGGGATCGACCAGCTCTCGTACAGCGCCGCCAGACACAGAAACACGATCAGCAGCGACAGCCCGAGCAGAATCGGCGCCTGACTGCCAGACAAGCGTTCCTGCAACGACAGCCCGGTCCATTCCTGACCCAATCCTGCCGGGCCTTGCGCCACCAGCCGTTCGATTTCCGCCATGGCTTCGCCGGTGCTGTGGCCGGGTGCCGGTTCGCCGGAAATGGCGATAGCCGGGTAGCCGTTGTAGCGGGTCAATTGTGCTGGGCCTTGAATCCATTTCGCCTGAACGAAGGCCGACAGCGGCACCATTTTTCCGGCGTCGTTACGCAGGTGGATGTTCAACACATCGGCGACCTGGCTGCGCTGATCGCCTTCAGCCTGCACCACCACCCGTTGCATCCGTCCCTGATTGGGGAAGTCGTTGATGTAGGCTGAACCGACCGCCGTTGACAGCACGTTGCCAACATCGGCAAAAGACACGCCCAGCGCGTTGGCCTGTTTGCGGTCGACTTCCAGCTGCACTTGCGGTGCTTCGGCCAAGGCGCTTTCGCGCACGTTCATCAGGATCGGGCTTTTCTCGGCAGCGGCAAGTAATGCGGTACGGGCCTGCATCAACTTGGCATGGCCGAGGCCGCCGCGATCCTGCAAGCGGAACTCAAAACCGCTGGAGGTTCCGAGGCCGTCTACCGGCGGTGGCAACACCGAGAACGCCACAGCGTCCTTGATCTGACTCAGCACGATGTTGGCACGGTCGGCAATCGAACTTGCCGAGTCGTCGCTGCCCCGATCCGACCAATCCTTGAGCGTGGTAAACGCCAGCGCGGCGTTCTGCCCGCTGCCGGAAAAACTGAAACCAAGAATCACCGTGCTATCGCCAACACCGGGTTCGGTGGCGTTGTGCGCTTCGATTTGCTCAACCACCTGCACCGTGCGGTTTTTGCTCGCGCCTGGCGGTAGTTGAATGTCGGTGATGGTGTAGCCCTGATCCTCAACCGGCAGGAACGAGGAGGGCAGACGGCTGAAACACAGCCCCAGACCGATCAGCAGCACGCCGTAGATCAGCAGGTAACGGCCCGTGCGTTTCAGCGCGTAGGCGACCCAGCCTTGATAGCGTTCGGTCAAGCGCTCGAAGCCACGGTTGAACCAACCAAAGAATCCGCTCTTTTCATGATGCTCGCCCTTGGCAATCGGCTTGAGCAGGGTTGCGCACAACGCCGGGGTCAATGTCAGCGCCAGGAACGCCGAGAACAGAATCGAGGTGGCCATCGACAGCGAGAACTGCTGGTAAATCACCCCCACCGAACCCTGCATGAACGCCATCGGAATGAACACCGCCACCAGCACCAGGGTAATACCGATGATCGCGCCGGTGATCTGCTTCATCGCCTTGCGCGTAGCCTCCTTGGGCGACAGGCCTTCGGTGGCCATGATGCGCTCGACGTTCTCCACCACCACGATGGCATCGTCCACCAGAATGCCGATGGCCAGCACCATGCCGAACATGGTCAGCACGTTGATCGAGAAACCCAGCGCGAGCATGGTCGCGAAGGTGCCCATCAACGCCACGGGCACCACCAGCGTCGGGATCAGCGTGTAGCGGATGTTCTGCAGGAACAGGAACATCACCGCAAACACCAGCAGCATCGCTTCGCCGAGGGTGTAGATCACTTTGGTGATCGAGACTTTGACGAAGGGCGAGGTGTCGTACGGAATCTTGTATTCGACGCCCGCCGGGAAGTAGCGCGCCAGGTCGTCCATCTTCGCCCGTACCAATGTGGCGGTGCTCAGGGCATTGGCGCCGGGTGACAGCTGCACGCTGACGGCGGTCGAGGGTTTGCCGTTCAAGCGCGTGCCGAATTGATATTCCTGGCTGCCGATCTCGACCCGCGCCACGTCCTTGATGCGCACGGTGGAACCGTCGGCGTTGGCCTTGAGGACAATGTCGGCGAACTCTTCAGGCGTCGACAATTGGCCTTTGACCAGTATGGTCGCAGTGATTTCCTGTGTCGTGCGGGTTGGCAAATCGCCAATGCTGCCGGCCGACACCTGGGCGTTCTGCGCCACGATGGCAGCGTTGACGTCGGCCGGAGTCAGGTTGAAACCGATCAGCTTCTGGGGGTCGATCCAGATCCGCATCGCCCGTTCGGCACCGTACAGCTGGGCTTTGCCGACGCCGTCCAGGCGCTTGATCTCGTTCATCACGTTGCGCGCCAGGTAATCGCTGAGCGCCACGTCGTCAAGCTTGCCATCACTGGAGGTCAGGGTGATCAGCAGCAGGAAACCGGCGGAGACTTTCTCCACCTTCAAGCCTTGTTGGTTGACCGCTTGCGGAAGGCGCGACTCCACCACTTTCAGACGGTTTTGCACGTCGACCTGGGCCATTTCCGGGTTGGTGCCGGGCTGGAAAGTGGCTTTGATGGTGGCGCTGCCGAGGCTGCTCTGGGATTCGAAATACAACAGGTGATCGGCGCCGTTGAGTTCTTCCTCGATCAGGCTGACCACGCTTTCATCGATGGTCTGCGCCGAAGCGCCGGGGTACACGGCATAGATTTCGACCTGCGGCGGCGCGACGTTGGGGTATTGCGCCACCGGCAGCTGTGGAATGGCCAAGGCGCCGGCCAGCAGGATGAACAGGGCAACCACCCAGGCAAACACCGGGCGATCGATAAAGAACTGCGGCATAAAAAGCGTCCTGCTTACTGACCAGAAACCTGGGCAAGTGGAAGAGGGGTGTTGTCGATCTGGACTTTCTCACCGGGCTTGGCATGTTGCAGGCCTTCGGTGACGATGCGGTCGCCTGACTTGAGGCCGCCGGTGACGATCCAGCGATCGTTCTGCACGGCGCCCAACTCCACCGGTTGCTGGCCGACACGCTGCTCGGCGTCGATCAACAACACGTGGGCAATCCCGGCGCTGTCACGCTGGATGGCCCGCTGCGGCACGCTGATGCCTTGCTGGTTCACCGCTTGTTCCAGGCGCACACGCACGAAGCTGCCGGGTAGCAAGTCGAGGTCCGGGTTGGGAAATTCGCTGCGCAGAATGATCTGGCCGGTGCCCGGGTCGACGGTGATGTCGGTAAACAGCAACTTGCCCGGCAGCGGGTAGAGGCTGCCGTCGTCCTGGATCAACGTGGCTTTGGCCTGGCCCTGGCCCACTTCCTTCAACTGGCCGGAACGGAACGCGCGGCGCAGATCGTTGAGTTCGCGGGTCGATTGGGTCAGGTCGGCATGGATCGGGTTCAACTGCTGAATCAGCGCCAGCGGCGTGGTTTCGTTCTGCCCCACCAATGCACCTTCGGTCACCAGCGCACGGCCGATGCGCCCGGAAATCGGTGCAGTGACGGTGGCATAACCAAGGTTGAGTCTGGCGCGGACCACGGCGGCCTTGTTGGCGGCGACGTCTGCGGCGGTTTGCCGGACGCTGGCCCGGGCGTTGTCGTAATCCTGGCCGCTGATGGCGTTGCCTTCGATCAACTGGGCGTAGCGCTGTTCCTGCAGCCTGGCCTGGAAGGCGTTGGCCTCGGCCTTGCGCAAGGATGCTTCGGCGCTGTCCAGGTCGGCCTTGAACGGCGCCGGGTCTATGCGGAACAGCACGTCACCTTGTTTCACGTCGCTGCCTTCGCGAAAAGCGCGTTGCAACACCACGCCGGCGACCCGGGCGCGGACTTCGGCAATCCGTGGCGCGGCAATCCGCCCGCTCAATTCGCTGGTGATCGACAGGGGCCGGGCTTCGACCGTTTCGACCCGCACCGTGGCCAGTGGCGCTTGTTCTTCGGCGTTCGAGGACTTGTCACACGCGCTCAGCGTTAACGCCAGAGCCATCAGGCTGAGCCTGGCAAGCAGGTTGTTTGACATGTAAATACCCCAATAATGACTGCACGCATCCTACGGCGAGGCGGCGAGGGTAGCGGTGAAGCTTTGTTGGTGCTGTGTGAAATTGTGTAAGGGTTTTACTCACGGGCGGGTGAGGGCGTATATCCTTGGCCGCTTGACACTTTTTGCGACGGTTAAACCGCTATCGCGAGCAAGCTCGCTCCCACAGGGGAACGCATTTCAACTGTGGGAGTGAGCTTGCTCGCGATGGCGGTCTATCAGTTGCCACTGCACTTTCTGGAAACACCCCCATGCCCAACATCCTCCTGGTCGAAGACGACACCGCGCTCTCCGAGCTGATTGCCAGCTACCTGGAACGCAACGGCTATCGCGTCAGCGTGATCAGCCGTGGCGACCATGTTCGCGAACGGGCGCGGGTCGATCCGCCGGATCTGGTGATTCTCGACCTGATGCTGCCGGGGCTCGATGGTCTGCAAGTCTGCCGCTTGCTGCGGGCGGACTCGGCCACGCTGCCGATTTTGATGCTGACCGCCCGCGACGACAGCCACGATCAAGTGCTGGGCCTGGAAATGGGCGCCGATGACTACGTCACCAAACCGTGTGAACCCCGGGTCTTGCTCGCCCGCGTGCGTACCCTGTTGCGCCGCAGCAGCCTCAGCGAACCGCAGACCGCCAACGATCGCATCCTCATGGGCAACCTGTGCATCGACTTGTCCGAGCGCACCGTGACCTGGCGCGACCAGCTCGTCGAACTGTCCAGCGGTGAGTACAACCTGTTGGTGGTGTTGGCCCGACACGCTGGCGAAGTGCTGAGCCGCGATCAGATCCTGCAACGCCTGCGCGGCATTGAATTCAATGGCACCGACCGTTCGGTGGACGTGGCGATTTCCAAGTTGCGGCGCAAGTTCGACGACCACGCAGGCGAGGCACGCAAGATCAAGACCGTGTGGGGCAAGGGTTACCTGTTCAGCCGTTCCGAGTGGGAATGCTGAGACGATGTTCAGGATTCTGTTTCGCCTGTACCTGGTGACCATCGTCTCGTTCAGCGCGGCGATTTACCTGGTGCCAGACCTGGTGATCAAGGTCTTTCATGAGCGCTTTATCACCTACAACCTCGATTATTCGCGCGGGCTGCAAACCCTCATCGTCAAGCAGTTCCATGCCGTGCCCGAAGCGCAATGGCCGACGCTGGCGGGCGAGATGGACAAGGACTTTGCGCCGCTGCACATCGTCCTGAGCCGCCCCGACGACGCCGATTTCACCCTCTATGAGCGCGAGCGTTTGGAGCGTGGCGAGAATGTCGTGCGCATCGGCGACTGGGGCTGGCGCACCTTGGCGGTGGCGCCGCTGAACCAGCAGACGGTGGTGCAAATGGTCGTGCCACCGGACCCGATGGACGTCAGCCTGTTGTACTGGAGCATCAACGTCCTGATCGGTGCGACCATGCTCGCCTGCCTGTTGCTGTGGCTACGCCCGCACTGGCGCGATCTGGAGCGCCTCAAGGGCACCGCCGAGCGCTTCGGCAAAGGCCACCTTGGCGAGCGCACACAGATTTCTCCCCATTCCAACATCGGCAGCCTGGCCAACGTCTTCGACACCATGGCCGGCGATATCGAAAACCTGCTCAACCAGCAACGCGACTTGCTCAACGCTGTGTCCCACGAACTGCGCACACCGCTGACGCGTCTGGATTTCGGCCTGGCCCTGGCGCTGTCCGACGACTTGCCGGCCGCCAGTCTCGAACGCCTGCAAGGCCTGGTCGCGCACATTCGTGAGCTGGACGAGTTGGTGCTGGAGTTGCTGTCCTACAGCCGCCTGCAAAACCCGGCGAGACTGCCCGAGCGGGTTGAAGTGTCGCTGGATGAATTCATCGACAGCATTCTGGGCAGCGTCGATGAAGAGCTGGAATCTCCGGAAATCGTCATCGACGTGTTGCTGCATGGCCAACTTGAACGCTTCGTGCTGGACCCGCGATTGACGGCGCGCGCCATTCAGAACCTGCTGCGCAATGCCATGCGCTACTGCGAAAAGCGCATTCAGATTGGCGTCAAGGTTTGCCCAAAAGGTTGTGAGATTTGGGTGGACGACGATGGCATCGGCATCCCGGATGAGGAGCGCGAGCGGGTTTTCGAGCCGTTCTATCGGCTGGACCGTAGCCGGGATCGGGCAACGGGTGGGTTCGGATTGGGACTGGCGATCAGTCGGCGGGCGCTGGAAGCGCAGGGCGGCACGCTGACTGTCGAACCATCGCCATTGGGCGGCGCGCGGTTTCGGTTGTGGTTGCCCGCTCAGGCCTGACGCGCGCTTGGTAGCAGTTGCCGAACCGCTCGGTCCGGCAACTGCCTGGGTCAAGCACTAAGCCGACTCCTCAACACCTTCGCCATGTCCTCCAGTTCCGTCGCCGGGTTGTGCCCGATCAGCATCCAGGCGTGTTCCATGTCGGCCCAATACACCACATTCATGCCGTGGCGGCGTTCATGGGCGAAGTGTCGGCTGCCGCTGTTGGAACGGGTTGCGCACAATGCAATCGGGCCATGTGCCGGGTCGAGGTAGGTAATCTGCGCGATGGGCACGCCTTCGTATTCAAGGATTTGCGCGCGCTTGAATTCGGACCGGGGCAGGGCCACTTGTGCCGGCGACAGGTTCAGGCCAAGTCGGGCGTCGATGGTGCGCAATTGCGCGCGCTCGGTGGCTTCATCGCTGGGCAAGTGGTCCAGGGTCTGCGGCACGTAGAGCGCCATATAGTCGGCCACCAGCCCGCGCCAGTTGCTCTTTTGCTGGCTCAGTTGCCAGCCGAGGAACAAGCGATCGGCCAATACGCCGCTGACCACCAGACCGGCGGCAGCTGCGAGAAACCAGCGGCGACTGACGGCCGGGCGTTCAGGCGATGGCAAGGTGTCGAGCATCGATTGCAGACGATCGACAGGCGCCTGTTGTGCCAGTTCGTCATAGGCCTGGCGAAACGGCAAGCTGCTGCGTGCCAGCCATTGCAGGCGCAGATTGAGCACGGAGTCTTCGGCGATGGCGGCGTCGATACGCGTGCGCTGTTCGACGTCGAGTTGGTTGTCCAGGTAGGCGACCAACTGCTCATCCGAAGGTGTCGCGCGATCGTTCATCGACGTTCTCCAGTTGAAGGGTTCGGTACCGCGTGCAGTGGCGGGTATTCGGCCAGTTTCACGCGGGCGGCAGCGAGTCGACTCATGACCGTGCCGATGGGCAATTGCAGCACTTCGGCGACTTCGCGATAGGACAAGCCTTCGACGTAAGCCAGGTACACCGTTTCGCGTTGCGCCTCGGGCAGGGCATCGACGCGGCGGATCACCTGGGCGGCGAGGACATGGGTCTGTGCCACCGACTCACCGTCAAACGACAACTGGCTGTCGGCATCCACCAGGCCCTGGCCCTGGCGCACCCGCCTAGAGCGCACTTCGTTGAGCCAGATCGAATGCAAAATGCTCAGCAGCCAGCGGTCCATGCGCGTACCCGGGACAAATTGCCCGGCACGCTCAAGTGCCCGAACACAAGTGGCTTGCACCAAGTCTTCGGCGACATGCCGTTGCCGGGACAGCAGCAGGCCGTAACGCCATAAACGCGTCAAATGCTGGCCTAGCTCTGCCCGTATTGCCTGATCGCTGGCGATGGCGACCTCCGTTTGTCTCTATGTCAGGTTTTCGATGAATCGTTGATGGCTTCGGCCAGGTCCTGGTACTCCTCGCAGGTGCTGCCGCAGATCGATTTGATCCGCTGCAACTGCTCCTGAGCCAGGTCCAGTCGACCTTTGATCACATAGGCCTCGCCGAGGTATTCGCGCACTTGCGCATACTGCGGGTCGAGTTTGACCGATTGCAGGTAGTAACCAATGCCTTCGTCGGTACGCCCCAGTTTACGCGTGGCGTAGCCTCGGTAGTTAAGGGCTTTTGCAGTGTTGGGCTCCTTGAGGGTGTCGAGCAGGGCCAGGGCTTCCTCGTAGCGCCCGTCCTTGGCCAGGCGGAAGGCATAGTCGGTGCGGTCGGCGTCCGGCACCAGGTTGTTGGTTTGCCTCAGGCATTTCTGTTGCTTGCTGTCCCAGACCTGGCCTTTGGGGCAATTGGGCTTGGCCGGTTCTTCTACATCGCCATGCGCCCAGGCCAACGAACCGGACAAGACGGCGGTGAGCAGCAGCGGGGTGGTTAAAACAGCAAAACGCAAGGTCATGAAGGGTGCTCCGGAAGTAGTTTCGTTTCAGTTGAGCCGCGCCCGCCAGCGTCCGGCGGCAATTCTCATGGGCGTCATGAAGAGAACACCTGAGAGTGAACAATTATTCATTTCTGTGTGTCGATCTTTACAAGGAAAGCTCAAATCCAGGCGCTATGCTCGACAGCATTCGTTGTCCATCGGGAGAACTGCCATGAAAGACCAGGTCCATCATGCTGCGGCCGCGGGCTATAAGACGGCCGCCGACACCTATGTTCGCGGCCGCCCGGACTACCCGCCGCAGGTGGCTGACTGGCTGACGGGCACCCTTGAATTGAACGCCCACAAAACCGTGATCGACCTCGGTGCCGGCACCGGCAAATTCACGGGGCGGCTGGTGGCGACCGGGGCGCAGGTGATTGCCGTGGAACCGGTGGCGCAGATGCTGGAGAAATTGTCGTTGGCCTTTCCGGATGTGTTGGCGGTCAGCGGCACGGCGACGGATCTGCCGCTGCCCGATGCCTCGGTGGACGTGGTGGTCTGCGCCCAGGCCTTTCACTGGTTTGCCAGCCCCGAGGCGCTGACTGAAATCGCCCGGGTGCTGAAACCGGGCGGCAAACTGGGGCTGGTATGGAACCTGCGCGATACCCGCGTGAGCTGGATGCCGAAACTGGATGCGATCGTCAACGCGCTGGAAGGCGATACGCCGCGCTTTCACACCGGTGCCTGGCGCCAGGCCTTTCCGCACCCGGCGTTCGGGCCATTGCAGGCGCAGCATTTCAAACATGCGCACACGGGGACGCCAGAGGACGTGATTTTCAACCGGGTGCGCTCCATCAGTTATATCGCGGCGCTGCCGCAGGAGCAGCGAGCGAAGGTTGACGAGCAGTTGCGCGCATTGGTTGCCGGGGAGGCGCTATTGCGCGGGAAGGATGTGGTGACGGTGCCTTATGAAACCTTGGCGTTTGTGGCGGTGAAGGGCAGGTAGATGGGTGGTGCGGCCAATCGCGAGCAGGCTCGCTCCCACAGGGATCTTCAGGGTTGCAGAGATCCCTGTGGGAGCGGGCTTGCCCGCGAAGAGGCCAGTCCAGACACTACAGAACCCTGAGTAGTCCCGCTTTTGGCCGAACCACTGCCTTACTCCCCCAGGCATTGCCTTGTTATAGTCCGGGCCTCATTTTTTGCCCGGTAAAAGGATCACTGCCATGTCTCAGTACACCGCGTTCACCGTCGAACTGGCCGATAAAATCGCCCATGTGCAGATTAACCGCCCGGAAAAGATCAACTCGATGAACGCCGCGTTCTGGAGCGAAATCATCGAGATTTTCCAGTGGATCGATGACACCGACGAGGTTCGTGTGGTGGTCTTGAGTGGCGCCGGCAAACATTTTTCCTCGGGTATCGACTTGATGATGCTCGCTGGCGTGGCCAATGAACTGGGCAAGGACGTCGGCCGCAACGCGCGCTTGCTGCGCCGCAAGATTCTCGCCCTGCAAGCGTCGTTCAATGCCGTTGATCATTGCCGCAAGCCCGTTCTGGCAGCCATTCAAGGCTATTGCCTGGGCGGCGCCATCGACCTGATTGCGGCGTGCGATATGCGTTACGCTGCCGAAGATGCACAATTCTCCATCAAGGAAATCGACATCGGCATGGCCGCTGACGTCGGCACCTTACAGCGCTTGCCGCGGATCATCGGTGACGGCATGCTGCGTGAACTGGCTTACACTGGTCGCACCTTTGGTGCTGATGAAGCGCGCACGATTGGCTTGGTCAATCGGGTCTACAGCGATCATGCCAGCCTGTTGGACGGCGTGATGGGCATTGCCCGCGAGATCGCCGCCAAGTCGCCGATTGCGATCACCGGCACCAAGGAGATGATCAGCTACATGCGCGACCATCGCATCGATGACGGCCTGGAATACGTCGCCACCTGGAACGCCGCCATGCTGCAATCCACCGATTTGCGCGTGGCCATGGCCGCCCATATGAGCAAACAGAAACCCGAATTTCTGGATTGATTAAAAATGACTTCACGCTGGACCACTGCAGTACTGGACACCGATCAACCCGGCGGCTGGGCCGTGGCCCGCAGTCCCGAAGGTTTTATGTTCGATGACAATGGCGCGCTGTTCCCACGCGAATGGCTCAAGCGCCAGGACCTGTCGATCCTTGCCGAGCATGGCATCGGCCATCTGGATGGCGAGCCGGTCTATCTGCTGGAATTGAGCAGTCACAGCGAAGTACCGGGGTGCAACTGGAAGGGGCTGCGCGCCTTCATGCTCGACGGTGATCACACGGTGTACAAAGTGCTCGGTTATGCCGCGCAGATTGGCACCTGGTACCGCGAACACCGCTTTTGTGGCAACTGTGGCCAGGCGGCGACCCAGGTTCCTCGTGAGCGGGCGATGTACTGCGAGTCGTGTGACCTGCGCTATTACCCACGGATTTCGCCGAGCATGATCGTGCTGGTGACCCGGGGCGATGAAGTGCTACTGGCCCGTTCGCCACGCTTTGTGGCCGGGGTCTATAGCACGTTGGCCGGGTTTGCCGAACCGGGTGAGTCGGCCGAAGACTGCCTGATTCGCGAGGTGCGCGAAGAGGTGCAGATCGAGGTCAAGAACATCCAGTACATGGGCAGCCAGTGCTGGCCGTTCCCGCATTCGATGATGCTCGGTTTTCATGCTGAGTACGCCGGCGGCGAGATTGTCTGTCAGGAAGACGAGATCGAAGACGCCCAGTGGTTCAACGTCCACGACTTGCCGCCGTTGCCGGCGTCTCGCTCGATTGCCCGCTACCTTATCGACGTCTACGTGGCGCGGCGTTTAGGCCACGCTGAACCAGTGTTGCCAGGCTAAGCGCACGGTCAAACCCAGCACCACGGTGATGAACACCGGACGGATGAATTTCGCACCGCCACTGATGGCGGTGCGAGCGCCGAAGAATGCGCCGACCATCACCGACAGGCCCATGCTCAGGCCGATGATCCAGTCCACTTGCCCGGAAAACACAAACACCGACAGCGCCGCGATGTTGCTGACGAAGTTCATGCTGCGCGCCACGCCACTGGCCTTCACCAGGTCGATCGGGTAAAGCAGCAGGCTGCTGACGGTCCAGAACGCGCCGGTGCCGGGACCTGCCACGCCATCGTAGAAGCCGAGGCTGAAGCCTTGGGTCGATTGCCACTTTTTCTTGATCGGTGCGTCGCTGTCCAGCGGCGCTTTCGGTGTGCCGCCAAACAGCAGGTACAGACCGCAGGCGAAAACGATCACCGGGAGCATCTTGTTCAGCCATTCCGCCGGCAGATAATGCGCGACCACGGCACCCGTCAGGGCACCGACCAGCGTGCCGACGATGGCGTGTAACCATTGTCTGGGGTGGAACAACTTGCGCCGGTAAAAGGTGAAACTGGCGGTGGCCGAGCCGAAGGTCGAACTCAGTTTGTTGGTGCCCAATACCAGGTGCGGCGGCAGGCCAGCGGTCAACAGAGCCGGGGTGGTCAGCAGACCGCCACCGCCAGCGATGGCATCGATGAAACCGGCAATGAAGGCGACGATAGCCAGAATGGCCAGGGTGGTGAGGTCAACGCTGAGTTCGAAAGGCATGGAATCGGCTTATTCGGCGGGGTGCAGCAAGGGGCTGCGGGGAAGGGCCGATATCTTACCCATATCCAAACTTCGCGGCGACCCGTCTGGCCTCTTCGCGAGCAAGCCCGCTCCCACAGGGATCTCCAGTGTTGTAGAGATCCCTGTGGGAGCGGGCTTGCTCGCGATGCCGGCGCTACATCACTTAGGTTGCGGCCCATTCCCGATCTGCCACACAAACGGCGGCTCTGTCCCGTTGATCGCCCAATCCCCGACAATCCGCGCCTTGTAGATCAGCGGATTGTGCGACGAGACCGTCCGCGCATTGCGCCAGTGCCGGTCGAGCGATTTACCTGCCCGCACATCCGATGCTCCGAGCGCATTGAACAGCTGCGTGGTCGCCCGCAGGATCAGCTCCGAAACCACCACCTGCGCCTTGGCCGATTCGATTTCCGCCGCAACATTCGCCGCCTGCTCCAGCACTTCATCACCCGAGAACCGCGCCAGATACGCTCGTTGCGCCGGTTGTGCGGCCTTCAAGGCTGTTGCTTCGGCGGCATACACAAGGGCGGCGATTTCCCCGACCACCTGCTGCACCTGCGAGTCCTGGCTGACCTGCGCCGCATTGCCATGGCTGTAGATGCGTTTGCGCTCGCGCACCTGATGAGCCACGTCGCGCAATGCCGCGCGGCCGATGCCGGCCTGGGTGGCAAGCAGCACCAACTGATAAAACGCGGTCTGGTATTTGAACCGGGTGGCGAAATCGATGAGGTTCTCGGCGTCCACTTCCGCGTCGATAAACCGTGACGTTCCGCTGCCAGTGGTGCGCTGGCCAAACCCGTCCCAGTCATCGCTTTGGGTGATTCCCGGCTGACGAGTGCGGACCGCGGCAATCACGTCGCCGCCGGTGTCGCTGCGCTGCGCATAGACGTCGATCCAGTCTGAAAACAGGCTGCCGGTGCTGTAGAACTTCTCGCCGTTGAGCCGCCAATGATTGCCGTGGGGCGAGACCTTGGTGATGACGTCGCCAATCGCCACGCTGCCGATCTCAGTCCAGGCGTTGCCGACGAGGTCACCGTCGACAAAGCGTTTGAACCACAGGTCCCGGCCCGGTCCCGGCGGTGCGTTCAAGCGGTCCTCGGCAAAGGCGAAATGCCCGCGCAGGGCCTGGGGCACGTTGGAATCGGCTTCAGCCAGTTCGATCAATAGCTCGAACAACTGGGGCAGGGACGCGCCGCCACCGCCATATTGAACCGGCACCCGTACGGCACCGAAACCGGCTTCCTTCAGCCATGTGATCGGCTCGTGCGGCAGGCTGCGCGATTGTTCGCGTTCAATGGCGCCAGCGGCGATGCGCTGGAAGATCGGCCGGAATCTCGAGGCCAGCGCCTCATAGTCAGTGCCAATGGACAGAGGATTGATGATCTGGTGTTCGGTCATGGGTCGTCTCCTTGGAACGGCGGTGAGTGCCAAGGGGATTGCAGGGTCCATGCCGAGTTTGAGAAGCCCGTCATTGCGGGCTTACACGAGTTTTTAGCCATCGCAACTGTTGCCGTACCAACAGTCCATCAGCAAATTGCCCCAGACCTACCCGGATTTTTGTGGGAGCGAGCTTGCTCGCGATAGCGGTATATCAGCTAATGAAGATGTTGAATGACACACCGCAATCGCGAGCAAGCTCGCTCCCACAGGGATTTCACTTGGCTCAAGGCATTTACGAATCCACGCTGGCACGGTTGCTGCTCTGACCCAAGGACTTCCCCAAAGTCCCGAGGACAAACCAATGAGTCAGCAAGCCGTCAAATTTGCCTACTGGGTGCCGAACGTCAGCGGCGGGCTGGTGGTCAGCAAGATCGAACAACGTACCCACTGGGGCATCGACTACAACCGCAAGCTGGCGCAACTGGCTGAAGAGGCCGGCTTCGAATACGCCCTGACGCAGATTCGTTTCACAGCCGGTTATGGCGCCGAGTTCCAGCACGAATCCGTCGCCTTCAGCCATGCGTTGCTGGCCGCGACCACCCAGCTCAAAGTCATCGCCGCGATCCTGCCAGGCCCTTGGCAACCGGCGTTGGCGGCCAAGCAACTGGCGACCATCGATCAACTGACCAATGGCCGGATCGCGGTGAACATCGTCAGTGGCTGGTTCAAGGGCGAGTTTCAAGCGATTGGCGAACACTGGCTGGAACACGATGAGCGTTATCGTCGTTCCGAAGAGTTCATCCGCTCGTTGAAAGGCGTCTGGAGCCAGGACAACTTCACGTTCCGTGGCGACTTCTACCGCTTCGACAATTACAGCCTCAAGCCCAAGCCTCTGGGCCAGCCGGAAATCTTCCAGGGCGGCAGCTCGCGCGCGGCACGGGACATGGCGGCACGGGTGTCGGACTGGTACTTCACCAACGGTAATACGCCGGAAGGGATCAAGGCCCAGGTCGACGATATTCGCATCAAGGCGGCGGCCAACAACCATTCGGTGAAAGTCGGCGTCAACGCGTTTGTTATCGCCCGCGACACCGAAGAAGAGGCGCGAGCGGTGCTGGCGCAGATCATCGATCAGGCCGATCCGGAAGCGGTCAATGCGTTCGGCGATGCGGCGAAGCAAGCGGGCAGGGCGTCGCCAGAGGGTGAGGGCAACTGGGCCAAGTCGACCTTCGAGGATCTGGTGCAGTACAACGATGGCTTCAAGACCAACCTGATCGGCACGCCGCAACAGATTGCCGAGCGCATCGTGGCGTTGAAAGCGGTGGGTGTGGATCTGGTGCTGGCCGGCTTCCTGCACTTTCAGGAAGAAGTGGAGTACTTCGGCAAGCGGGTGTTGCCGTTGGTGCGTGAGCTTGAAGCCAAAGCGCAGGTGAAGCCGCAAACCGCAGTCGCCTGAACACCCACGATCGTTCCCACGCTCTGCGTGGGCATGCAGCCCGGGACGCTCCGCGTCCCTGAAGCGGACGCGGAGCGTCCGGTGAGGCATTCCCACGCAGAGCGTGGGAACGATCAGTATTTGGTTTACAGGCCGAGGTCGGAAAGGCCCGGGTGGTCGTCAGGACGGCGACCCAGCGGCCAGTGGAACTTGCGCTCACTTTCCTTGATCGGCAGGTCGTTGATGCAGGCAAACCGGTTGGCCATCAAACCGTTTTCATCGAACTCCCAGTTTTCGTTGCCGTAGGAACGGAACCAGTTACCCGAGTCGTCGTGCCATTCATAGGCGTAACGCACGGCGATGCGGTTGCCGGTGAAGGCCCAGAGTTCTTTGATCAGGCGGTAATCCAGTTCCTTGGCCCATTTGCGGGTCAGGAAACCTTTGGCTTCTTCGCGGTTGTAAGCGAACTCGGCGCGGTTACGCCATTTGGTGTCCAGGGTGTAGGCCAGCGATACGCGTTCCGGGTCGCGGGAATTCCAGCCGTCTTCGGCCAGGCGAACTTTTTCGATCGCGGATTCACGGGTAAACGGCGGCAATGGCGGACGAACTTCAGCGTTAGACATTTAAGGTCTCCCTTTCAAATTAACGTTCAGGCAAGTTGTCGGGCTTATTAAAGTGTTACAGGTCCAATAACTTTCGCGCCATGCATTGCGCATTATCGGCGGCACTGTGATCACCCATCACAAGCGCTACGGTAATGGCACCGTCGATCAGGATCAGCAGCTGTCTGGCCAGCGTCTCCGGGTCGGCTGCGCCATAGTCGGTGCAGAGCTCGCGCACGTAGTCGAGCAGCTTTTGTTTGTGGTCTTTGGCGACCCGGCGAACCGGGTCTTGCGGATCACCGGTTTCACCACTGGTATTAATGAATGCGCAGCCGCGAAAGCCTTCCGAGTCGAACCAGCCTTTGAGCACTGTAAACAGGTTGAGCAGGCGCTCGGCTGGAGTTTCAGCCTGATCGACCGCAGTTCTGAACCAGTTCATCCAGCGTATATCGCGGCGTTGCAGGGCGGCGACGGTCAGCTCCTCCTTGTTGGCGAAGTAGCGGTAGATACTTTTTCTGGAGACGCCGGCGGTTTTCACCAGAAGATCCATGCCAGTGGCGGCGATGCCACTTTTGTAGATCAACTTTTCGGTGACATCCAGAATAATGTCGCGTGTGTCGTTGCTAGTGATTTCGTTCATGTGGCGAACAGTAGAACGATCGTTCTCCTTGGTCAACAGGTTTTATGAAGATCGTTCCCACGCTCTGCGTGGGAATGCATCCCGCGACGCTCCGCGTCGCCTCTCAGAAGCGGACGCAGAGCGTCCATGGCGGCATTCCCACGCAGAGCGTGGGAATGATCGGTCGATCGGTGCAGTAACAAGACCCCAGCGGATCCATGGTGTAAGCTCTCTGGCTATTCGGAATTGACCCTTTGCGAGCCCTATGCCGTCGCTTTTCAAACGCTCTCTGCTGCCTAAACTGCGCAGTTTTCCGCTGACCGCCGATGCCGTCACCATCCTTTCCGGCGCCGCCGAGTTTCGACGTTGCCTGCTGGAAAAAATCGCCAGTGCCACTCAGCGCATCTACATCGTCGCGCTGTACTTGCAACAGGACGAAGCCGGTCAGGAAATCCTTGATGCCCTGCACGCCGCCAAACTGGCGCGTCCGCAACTGGATATCGTGGTGGTGGTGGACTGGCTGCGCGCCCAGCGCGGGTTGATCGGTGCCGGCAAGCAGCCAGGCAACTCGGCCTGGTATCAGGAAGCGACCCGTACCCACGAAAGTGAGGTGCCGGTGTACGGCGTGCCGGTGCAGACCCGCGAGCTGTTCGGCGTGTTGCATCTGAAGGGCTTTGTGATCGACGACTGTGTCATCTACAGCGGCGCGAGCCTGAACAACGTTTACCTGCACAAATTCGACAAGTACCGCTACGACCGCTATCACCTGCTGCAGAATCACGCGCTGGCCGACTCGATGCAGCACCTGATCCAGCACGGTTTGATTGCTTCCAAAGCAGTGCATCGTCTCGATCTGCCGAACCTGCCGACCACCCGCAGCCTGCGCAACGACATCGGCGATTTGCGCAGCCGCCTCAAGCACGCCACGTACGACACCACGGCAGGCACCACGGAGAAAACCGGGTTGTCGGTGAGCCCGTTGCTCGGCGTGGGCAAGAACAATCCGTTGAGCCGGGTGATTTGCGAGTTGATCGCCAGCGCCCAGCATCAGCTGACCATCTGCACGCCTTACTTCAACCTGCCGCTGGCGGTGACCCGGGAGATCAACCGGGCCCTGGGGCGCGGCGTGAAGATCGACATCATTGTCGGCGACAAGACCGCCAACGACTTCTACATCCCGCCGAGCGAGCCGTTCAAGGTGATCGCGGCGCTGCCGTACCTTTACGAGATCAGCCTGCGACGCTTTGCCAAACGGCACCAGGAAAGCATCGACAGCGGCAAGCTCAACCTGCATTTGTGGAAGGACGGCGACAACACCTACCACCTCAAAGGCATGTGGATCGACAAGCGCTACACCTTGTTGACCGGCAACAACCTCAACCCGCGCGCCTTCCGCCTCGACCTGGAAAACGCGCTGCTGATCGATGATCCGAAAGGTGAACTGCTGGAGTCGCGCAGCAAGGAGCTGGGGGAGATTTTCCAGAACACCGCCCGCATCGGGCGTTATCAGGATCTGGACACTTTGCTGGAATACCCGCCGGCGGTGGCCAAGTTTTTGAAGCGTGTCAGTCGGGTGCGGATTGAACGGTTGTTGTATCGGATGTTGTAAGCGTTACCGCGCATCTGTGTAGCCTGCAAAAATGTCATCGCGAGCAGGCTCGCTCCCACAGGGGATTTGGATTGAAACCAGATCCAGTGTGGGAGCGAGCCTGCTCGCGATGGGGCCCGCTAAATCACTGCAAAAATCAGTTCAAACCCAATTTCCCGCGCAACGTCGACAAATCCTCAGCCAGCGTATTCACCGGCCCGACCAACGCCTTGCGGTCGTTGTCTTTGACTTTGTCGTAGGTCTCAAAACCACCGTCCTTGGTTTTGTACTTGGCCAGAACCCGGTTCACGCTGGCGAAGTTCTTGTCGACTTTGGCGATAAACGCGGCGTCCTGTTTCTCGATCTGCGGACGGAACAGGTCGACGATTTTCTTCGCACCGTCGATGTTGCCCTGGAAGTCATACAGGTCGGTGTGGCTGTAGCGATCTTCTTCGCCGGAGATCTTGGTCGCCGCCACTTCTTCCAGCAGCGCCGCCGCGCCGCCGACGACTTTCTCAGGCGGGAAGGTCAGGCCGGCCACGCGGGTTTGCAGGTCTTTCACGTCCTTGTCCAGGCCATCGGCGAGCTCGCCCAGGCCCTGGGTGCTCTTCTCGGAAAACAACGAATATTCGATGCGGTGAAAACCGGTGAAGTCTTGCGCCTTCACACCTTTTTCGTGGTCGTCGACACGGGAGTCGATGGACGCATCGAGGTCACTGAACAGCTCGGCAATCGGCTCGATGGACTCGTAGTAAACCCGGGTTGGGGCGTAGAGCTTTTGCGCGGTGGCCAGGTCGCCTTTTTTCACCGCCTCGGTGAACTGCCGGGTGTGGCTGGCCAGTTCGTCCAGTTGCTCGGTGACGTAGATCTTGTAGTCCGAAACCGGTCCCACCAGATCCATCGGCGCCGTCGCTGCGAAAGCCGAAAGCGGAGTGTTGAGCAAGCCTAGGGTCAGCAATAACGCGAGTGGCGACTTTTTCATATGACGGTTCCGTGTGGGGGTATTTATGCGGTTGTTTTTGCAGAAGCGGCGTCAAGCAGCGAGCGACCGATGAAGTCCTGATCGCCCGTCACACCCGGCAGGGTGAAGAAGTACCCTCCGCCGACGGGTTTGAGGTATTCCTCAAGTGGCTCGCCGTTGAGTCGGGTTTGCACGGTGATGAAGCCTTTTTGCAGATCGGCCTGGTAGCAGATGAACAGCAGGCCCATGTCGAGCTGACCGTTCTTGTTCACCCCGTTGGAGTAGTTGAACGGCCGGCGCAGGATCAGGTTGGCTTGGCTCGCGGCGGTGCGCGGGTTGGCCAAACGGATGTGCGCATCGAGCCTGGTCAGCTTGCCTTCCGGATCCTTGGCATAGTCCGGGACCTCGGTTTCATGAGCACCGCCCATGGGCGCACCGGAACTCTTGACCCGACCGAGAATGCTTTGCTGTTCCTGCAACGGCGTGCGGTCCCAGCGCTCGACGAAGTTGCGGATGATCCGCACGGCCTGATAACTGCCATTCGCCGCCCACGCCGGTTCGTCGCTGCCGGGCTGGACCCAGACAATGCGATCCATGGCCTTGGCATCGTTGGAATTGGGGTTGGCCGAGCCATCGCGAAAACCCAGGAAGTTGCGTGCGCTCTGCGCCGGCATTCCGGGTTTCGCCGGGGCCTGTGGCGGCACGCTGCCTTCCTGTTTCCAGCGCACCAGCAGCAGGTCCGGCAGGTTTTTCACGATGTCGCGCAGGGCGTGGATATTGGTGTCGGTGGTGTTGGCGCAGAACTGCAAACTCAGGTCGCCGTGGCAGCAATCGGCTTCCAGCGCATCGTTGGGGAAACCGACCATGCGGATCAGCCGCTTGGGCTTGACGTCGGCCAGACCGAAGCGCTCATCGAACAGCGACTCGCCGACCGACACGGTGATGGTCAGGTTATCGGGTGTCACCACCGGGCCCAGAATCCCCGAATCCACGGGCGGCAGTTTCGGGTCGACCTGAGCCACCGGGCCACCCTTCATCAGGAACGCGATGCGCTCGTTGAGTGTACGGAACAGCCGCTCCAGGTCCTGGCGGTCGCTGGCCAGCACATCAAACGACACCAGCATGCCGGACGCCGGACGCGGGGTGACGATGCCGGTCTGATGCTGGCCGTGGAAGGCGTGGCGGTCTTCGGTGTTGTCGCTGCTCGGCGCTTCGGTAACTTGCGCAGGGCTTGCGGCCATCGCCGGGCAACTGAGCGCAGCGCCGGCCAGGGCGACGCCGGCAGCGCCCATGCCCATCAGTACGCGGCGGCGCTGGAGATTGAAGTGTTCTGAGTCGTTCATCGGTTTGAGTCTTCTGCGGACAGGCCGGAAAGGCCAAGGGCGGGATCGATGCCATCGAGTGCGTCGGCCAGTGTCCTGGCCTTGTCGGCGATTTGTTTGCGCTGCTCGGCGCTGACCGTGTCGTAGCTCGCGTAGCCGTCCTTGAGCTTGAAACCGTTGAGGTCGGCGTCGAGGGCGGTGATCGCGCTGTCGACTTTCTGCAGCAATTGGACGGCGGACTTGCTCAGCAGCGGGCGCAACAGGTCGACGACTTTGCGCGTCGCATCGAGGTTGGCCGCGAAACCATTCAGGTCGGTGTGGCTGTAGCGTTCTTCTTCACCGCTGCTGGCGCGCACTTCGGCGAGGCTGTTGAGATTGCGCACGACAATGCTCACCAGTTGCTCCGGTGGCAGCGACTGGGCGAGCAATTGCTGCTTGAGCGTGGTGACATCGCGGCTCAGCCGCTGGGCCACCGGCGCCAGATCAACGAGCGTGCGTTGCTGGAACAGCGCGTACTCGATGCGGTGGAAGCCCGCGAAGGCGGGGTCCTGCTCGCGTTTTTCGAAGTAATCGGCGCGGGCGTTGATCGCGTTGTCCAGTTCGGCCAGACGCTGGGCGGCCGGGGCAATTCGTTGATAAGCGGCGCGGGCCGGTGCATACAGTGCCTGTGCCTGGCTCAGGTCGCCGGCAGCAATGGCGTGTTCAAGTGCGTTGACGGCTTTGATCAGCGCCGTGCTTTGGCTGCTCAGGTACACGCGAAATTCCGACAAGGGCCCGATGAACGCGACCATCGACGGTTTGGCCTGGGCGGCAGCCTCTGACGCGGCCGTCGGGGTGACGTGCAAGGTGCCGCGCGGATTGCTGAGCAGGCCGCAGGTGATCGCGTAATCGCCGGGCAACAGGTTGGCGTTGATCACCTGGCTCAAGCCCGGCGCAATGTTTTCCCGTTCTTCGAGCACCAGCACGCCGTCGAGGATTTCCCATTCCACCGCACGGTCCGAGCGATTGACGATGCGGAAACTGGCTCGACCGGCCGGCACCGTCAGTGCATTCGGCTCGCAGCTGTGCGGGTGAATGGTCACGACCACTTCGTCATGGTGGGCCTGGCGCTTGGCCGCCGCCCGTTGCGAGGCGTAGTAGAACAGGCCGCCGGCGGCAATCATCACGATCACCGAACCGGCCACCGCCCAGCGCAAGGCGCGGGGAGGGGAAGCCTGGGAAGGGGCTGGATTTGGCATGGGAGCCCTTACTGACTGGAAGCGGAAGAGGGGTGTTTAGCGGGCGTCGGCGCGGGGAGAAAAAACATCACCAGCGCCACCAGCAGATAGATCAGATAAGCCCCGAGCGTGCTGACGGTCGGCGCGTCCTGATAACCGAACATCCCCGCCAGCACCGAGCCCAGTGGGCCATCCATCGGCAGCGTTGCGCTGAAGTCGAACAGCACCGTTTGCAGGTGATTCCAGATCCCGGCTTCATGCAGCGCTTGCACCGAGTTGGCGAGGATCCCGGCGGCCACGACGAGGATGAACAGCCCGGTCCAGCGGAAGAACGCACTGAGGTTCAGGCGCATGCTGCCGGTGTAGATCAGGAAGCCGACGATGATCGCCAGGATGAGGCCGAGCAGGGCGCCAATCGGTGCCGCCGGGCCTTCGCTTTGCTGGAACACCGCCAGCAGAAAGAACACGGTTTCCAGGCCTTCGCGGGCCACGGCGAAAAACACCATGGCGATCAGCGCCGTGACTTGGTGCCTGGAGCCGGTCAGTGCCTGATCGAGGGACACGTGCAGCGAATGCTTGATCGAACGCGCCACTTTGCGCATCCAGAACACCATCGAACTGAGGATGCCAACGGCGATCAGGCCGACCACGCCTTCAAACAGCTCCTGCTGTTTCTGCGGAAATTCGGCACTGACCAGTTCCAGCCCGCCGCCCACCAGCAGCGCCAGTGCAACGGCGAGGAACACGCCAATCCACACGGCGGGCATCCACTGGCCACGGCCGGTCTGTTGCAGGTAGCTGGCGATGATGCCAACGATCAACGCGGCTTCAATGCCTTCGCGCAGCATGATCAGAAAGGGGACAAGCATTCAGCACCGTTACGAAGCTAGATAGGGTGCTAATTTGTAACATAATGACACTCATTACCAAATAGAACTGATTGCTATTTACCTGAACCTAAGCTGAACAACCTTAAACATCACACTGGAGCCTGTGGGATCTGCATTGGGCTGAAGGCTGCGCTAAGATGCCGGCACTCAACAAGAACAAGGCACACTTCGCTCAATGTCGGAAAAAGACACCATCTCCATTCAACTGGTGCGCGAAGCACTGCTGCAAAGCTGTGCCCCGGGCTCTGCCACCGATGAGGTGTTGAACAAAGTCGGCATCGATCCGGCGCTGCTGCACTCCAACGACGCCCGCATCCCGGCTACGGCGTATGCACGGTTGTGGCGCCTGCTGGCCCGGCGTGGGGACGATGAGTTCTTTGGCATGGACCCGCGCAAACTCAAGTCCGGCAGCCTGGCGTTTCTGTGCCGTAGTTCGATGATCCAGCCGAGCCTGGCCGCCGGGCTGACCACGGGCCTGAATTTCCTGTCGTTGATGCTCGAGAACATGCCCGCGCAACTGGTGCGTCAGCAAAGCCTGGCCGAGATCGTCCTGCTCGAAGACGACCAGGACCCGCGCCGCGCTTTTACCTACTTCACCTACTGGATGATCGTGCACGGCGTCGCCTGTTGGCTGGCGGGGCGGCGGATACCGATTCTGGCCATCGAACTGCGCTGCGCGGAGCCGGATTTCTGCGATGACTATCAGGTGATGTTCTCCGAGAACCTGCGCTTTGACCGACCGCGCACGCGGATGATTTTTTCGGCCGAGTGCCTGGACCTGCCGATCAAGCGCAGCGCTGAGGAACTGAAGCGTTTCCTGGCCCATGCGCCGGCCAATATTCTGGTCAAGTACCGCGATCCGCAGAGCCTGGCCAGCCGGATCAAACACGATTTGCGGCAACTACCCGCCGAACAATGGCCAGAGACCGAACCGCTGGCGCAACAACTGTGCATGTCGGCTTCCACCCTGCGCCGGCGGCTGGCGGAAGAAGGGCAGACGTATCAAGGGCTCAAGGACAGCGTGCGCAAGGAGTTGGCCATCGTCTGGCTGGCCGAGCCGCAGATCAGCTTCGCCGAAATCGCTGCGCGCTTGGGGTTCGCTGATGCCAGCTCGTTTTATAAGGCGTTTCGCAAGTGGTCGGGGTCCAATCCGGGGCATTACCGGAGTTTGATCCTCAACGAAGCTGATTGATCCCAAGCATGTGGTGACTGCGCTGATGCTATCGCGAGCAAGCTCGCTCCCACATTTGGAATGAGTTCCCCCTGTGGGAGTGAGCTTGCTCGCGATGAGGCCCGCAAAGGCGCCACACCATTCAAACCTTGGCCAAACCAGTCAGACAACTTGATAGCTTTGACCATTGTCCCTTTCACCGCGCAGAGCGAGTATTTCCCTGTTACTTACGGTTCCCCCAACCCAATAAAAAAACAGCGGGATTCTGGCAATGCGCGATTACTTGTCTGCGACTTCACAGTTCAACTACCAGCACACCGTCGATACTTCTCTGGCCGGCAATCTGCAGGCCCTCAACGCCTGTGTCGAGTGTTGCGACCGGCATGCATTGCCGGGGCGCATTGCGCTGTTCTGGGAAGGCCGTGACGGCTCCAGCGCGACGTATACCTTTAGCGACTTGCAGGAAAAAGCGGCGCGGTTTGCCAACTTCCTCCTGGCCCAAGGTGTGCAGAAAGGCGACAAGGTCGCCGGCCTCCTGCCACGCAATATC
This sequence comes from Pseudomonas sp. IT-P294, assembly GCF_949767865.1. Taxonomy (NCBI): domain Bacteria; kingdom Pseudomonadati; phylum Pseudomonadota; class Gammaproteobacteria; order Pseudomonadales; family Pseudomonadaceae; genus Pseudomonas; species Pseudomonas sp. IT-P294. The sequence continues at coordinate 478,009 of NZ_CATKQW010000011.1, forward strand.
GAATTATTGATCACCGTGTTCGCCACCTGGCGCATCGGCGCGGTCTATCAGCCACTGTTCACCGCGTTCGGCCCGAAAGCCATCGAGCACCGCTTGAGCAACTCCGGCGCCAAAGTGGTGGTGACCGACGCAGTCAATCGGCCGAAACTCGCGGATGTCGCCGACTGCCCGACCATCGTCACCGTCGGCGGACCCAAAGGCCAAGGCATCGTCCGTGGCGACTACAGCTTCTGGGCCGAACTGGCCAATTATTCTTCCCAATGTGAGCCGGTGCTGTTGACCGGCGAAGACCCGTTCCTGCTGATGTTCACCTCGGGCACCACCGGCCCGTCGAAAGCCCTGTACGTGCCGCTCAAGGCCATCGTCGCCTTCAAGGGCTACACCTGCGACGCCGTGGATTTGCGCCCGGAAGACGCATTCTGGAACCTGGCCGATCCGGGGTGGGCCTATGGCATATATTTCGGTGTCACCGGGCCGATGTCGATAGGGCATCCGATCACCTTTTACGATGGCCCGTTCACCCTCGAAAGCACCTGCCGGGTCATCAACAAATACGCGATCACCAACCTCACCGGTTCACCGACTGCCTATCGCCTGCTAATCGCTGGTGGCGACGAATTTGCCAAGTCGATCAAAGGCAAGCTGCGCATCGTCAGCAGCGCCGGCGAGCCGCTGAACCCGGAAGTGATCCGCTGGTTTGCCGACAACCTCGGCGTGGTCATTCACGACCATTACGGCCAGACCGAACTGGGCATGGTCCTGTGCAATCACCATGGCCTGGAACACGCGATCCATATGGGCGCCGCCGGTTTCGCCTCGCCGGGCCACCGCATCGCGGTGCTCGACGATGAATACAAGGAACTGGGCGTCGGCCAGCCCGGCATCCTGGCCATCGACCGCAGCCAATCGCCGATGTGCTGGTTCAACGGTTACGAAGGCGCGCCGACCAAGGCCTTCGTTGGCAACTATTACCTGAGCGGCGACACCGTCGAATGGAACCCGGATGGCAGCATCAGTTTCGTCGGCCGTAGCGACGACGTGATCACCACCTCCGGCTACCGCGTCGGCCCGTTCGACGTGGAAAGCGCGTTGATCGAACACCCTGCAGTGACCGAAGCCGCTGTCGTCGGCAAACCCGACCCGGAGCGCACCGAACTGGTGAAAGCTTTCGTGGTGATTGGCGAGCATTACCGCCCGACGCCGGAGCTGGCGGAAGAACTGCGCCAGCACGTGCGCAAACGTCTGGCCGCGCATTCATACCCGCGTGAAATCGAATTTGTCAGCGAATTGCCGAAAACCCCAAGCGGCAAATTGCAGCGCTTTATCTTGCGCAACCAGGAAATCGCCAAGGCTCAAGAGGCCGCGGCTCAAAAAGCTTCTGCTTGAATCGAAGGAAACTATGATGCAGATCGAAAACAAGGTTTTTCTCGTTACCGGCGGCGCATCGGGTCTCGGTGCAGCGACCGCTGAAATGCTGGTCGCGGCCGGCGCCAAAGTGATGCTGGTGGACATGAACGCCGAAGCCGTTGCGGCCCAGGCCGAGCGCCTTGGTGCCCAAAGCGTAGTGGCCGACATCAGTAACGAAGCCGCGGCGCAAGCGGCGGTGCAGGCGACGGTCAAGGCCTTTGGTGGCCTCAATGGCCTGGTCAACTGCGCCGGCATCGTGCGCGGCGAGAAGATCCTCGGCAAGAACGGCCCGCATGCGCTGGCCAGTTTCAGCCAGGTGATCAACGTCAACCTGATCGGCAGCTTCAACATGTTGCGTCTGGCCTCGGCGGCCATCGCCGAAACCGAACCGGATGCCGACGGCGAGCGCGGCGTGATCATCAACACCGCTTCGGCCGCCGCCTACGATGGCCAGATCGGCCAAGCGGCCTACGCCGCGTCCAAAGGCGCAATCGTCAGCCTGACCTTGCCCGCCGCCCGTGAACTGGCGCGCTTCGGCATTCGTGTAATGACCATCGCCCCGGGGATTTTCGAAACCCCGATGATGGCCGGCATGACCCCGGAAGTCCGCGCATCCCTGGCCGCCGGCGTGCCATTTCCGCCGCGTCTGGGCAAACCGGGCGAGTATGCCGCGCTGGTCAGGCATATCATTGAAAACAGCATGCTCAATGGCGAGGTGATCCGTCTCGACGGTGCCTTGCGCATGGCCGCCAAATAAGGAGGATTTGTCATGACTATTGCCAACGATCCAATCGTTATCGTCAGCGCCGTCCGCACCCCCATGGGTGGTTTCCAGGGCGAACTGAAAAGCCTGACCGCACCGCAACTGGGTGCTGCCGCGATTCGTGCCGCCGTTGAACGGGCCGGTATCGCGCCGCAATCCGTCGAAGAAGTGCTGTTTGGTTGCGTGCTGTCTGCCGGCCTCGGTCAAGCCCCGGCGCGTCAAGCCGCGCTGGGCGCCGGGCTGGATAAATCGACCCGCTGCACCACCCTGAACAAGATGTGCGGCTCGGGCATGGAAGCAGCGATGCTGGCCCACGACATGCTGATGGCTGGCAGCGCCGACGTGGTCGTCGCGGGCGGCATGGAAAGCATGTCCAACGCGCCGTATCTGCTGGATCGCGCCCGCAGTGGTTACCGCATGGGCCATGGCCGCGTGCTCGATCACATGTTCCTCGACGGTCTGGAAGACGCCTACGACAAGGGCCGCCTGATGGGCACTTTCGCCGAGGATTGCGCTGAAACCAACGGGTTTACCCGTGAGGCTCAGGACGCGTTTGCCATTGCCTCGACAACCCGCGCTCAGCAGGCGATCAAGGACGGCAGCTTCAAGGACGAAATCGTGCCGCTGACCGTGACAGTCGGCAAAGAACAGGTGCTGATCAGCAACGACGAACAGCCACCGAAGGCCAAGTTGGACAAGATCTCTTCGCTGAAACCGGCGTTCCGCGAGGGCGGCACGGTGACGGCGGCCAACTCCAGTTCGATCTCCGACGGTGCGGCGGCGCTGGTGCTGATGCGCCGTTCCGACGCAGAAAAACAAGGCCTGAAACCGCTGGCGGTGATTCACGGTCACGCGGCGTTCGCCGACACCCCGGGCCTGTTCCCGGTGGCCCCGGTCGGTGCGATCAAGAAACTGATGAAGAAAACCGGTTGGTCGCTGAATGACGTCGACCTGGTGGAAGTCAACGAAGCCTTCGCCGTGGTTGGCATGGCGGCGATGACCCATCTGGAAATCCCCCACGAGAAGATCAACGTTCACGGCGGTGCGTGCGCCTTGGGCCACCCGATTGGCGCCTCAGGCGCGCGGATCCTCGTGACCCTGCTTTCGGCCCTGCGCCAGAAAGGACTGAAACGCGGCGTCGCAGCGATTTGCATCGGCGGCGGTGAAGCCACGGCCATGGCCGTGGAATGCCTGTACTAAGGCCAACTTCACCCCTGTGGGAGCCAGCCTGCTGGCGATTGGCTGATACGACGCCATCGCCAGCAGGCTGGCTCCCACAGAGTTCTGTGTCGTACCCCGGATTTTAAGGATTCACCATGATTCCCAATGACGAACAACTTCAGATCAGCGACGCGGCCCGGCAATTCGCCCAGGAACGGCTGAAACCGTTCGCCGCCGAGTGGGACCGCGAACACCGCTTCCCCAAGGAAGCCATCGGCGAGATGGCCGAGCTGGGCTTTTTCGGCATGCTGGTGCCGGAAGAGTGGGGCGGTTGCGACACCGGTTACCTGGCCTACGCCATGGCCCTGGAAGAAATCGCTGCCGGCGATGGCGCGTGCTCGACCATCATGAGCGTGCACAACTCGGTCGGTTGCGTGCCGATCCTCAAGTACGGCAACGATGAGCAGAAAGAACGTTTCCTCAAGCCGCTGGCCAGCGGCGCGATGCTCGGGGCGTTTGCCCTGACCGAACCCCAGGCCGGTTCCGACGCAAGCGGCCTGAAAACCCGCGCGCGGCTGGAAGGCGATCACTACGTGCTCAACGGTTGCAAGCAGTTCATCACCTCGGGGCAGAACGCCGGGGTGGTGATCGTGTTCGCCGTGACTGACCCGAGTGCTGGCAAGCGTGGCATCACAGCGTTGATCGTGCCGACCGATTCGCCGGGCTACAAAGTCGCGCGGGTTGAAGACAAGCTCGGCCAGCATGCCTCCGATACCTGCCAGATTCTGTTCGAAGACGTGAAGGTGCCGGTCGCCAATCGACTGGGTGAGGAGGGCGAAGGTTACCGGATCGCCCTGGCCAACCTGGAAGGTGGTCGTGTCGGCATCGCTTCGCAATCGGTGGGCATGGCCCGAGCCGCGTTTGAGGCAGCCTGTGACTATGCACGTGAGCGCGAGAGCTTCGGCAAGCCGATCATCGAACACCAAGCCGTAGCGTTCCGCCTGGCCGACATGGCCACCCAGATTGCCGTCGCACGGCAGATGGTGCATTACGCGGCGGCATTGAGAGACAGCGGCAAACCGGCCCTGGTCGAAGCGTCCATGGCCAAGCTGTTCGCCTCGGAAATGGCCGAGAAGGTCTGTTCCTCGGCGTTGCAAACCCTCGGCGGTTACGGTTACCTGAACGACTTCCCGCTGGAGCGCATCTACCGCGACGTTCGGGTTTGCCAGATCTATGAAGGCACCAGCGATATTCAACGCATGGTCATTTCGCGCAATCTTTGAGAAGGACTGATTTATGAACAAGAGCTCTGTGAGTTACGAAACGATTTTGTTGGAAACCCATGGCCGTGTCGGCCTGATTACCCTCAACCGTCCGCAAGCGCTGAACGCGTTGAACGCGCAGATCGTCAGCGAACTGAACCACGCCCTTGATGGCCTGGAAGCCGATTCGAACATCGGTTGCATCGTGCTGACCGGCTCGAAAAAAGCCTTCGCCGCCGGTGCCGACATCAAGGAAATGGCCGAGCTGACTTACCCGCAGATCTACCTCGACGACCTGTTCAGCGACAGCGATCGCGTGGCCAACCGTCGCAAGCCGATCATCGCGGCAGTCAACGGTTTTGCCTTGGGCGGTGGTTGTGAGCTGGCGCTGATGTGCGACTTCATCCTGGCCGGTGACAATGCGAAATTCGGTCAACCGGAAATCAACCTCGGCGTGCTCCCGGGCATGGGCGGCACCCAGCGCCTGACCCGCGCCGTGGGTAAGGCCAAGGCCATGGAAATGTGCCTGAGCGGGCGCTTGATCGACGCGGTGGAAGCGGAGCGTTGCGGGATTGTCGCGCGGATCGTTCCAGCGGACGAGTTGCTGGAAGAAGCGCTGAAAGTCGCGGCGTTGATCGCCAAGAAGTCATTGCCGATTGCGATGATGGTCAAGGAAAGCGTCAATCGCGCCTTTGAAGTGAGCCTGTCCGAAGGCGTGCGCTTTGAGCGCCGGGTGTTCCATGCAGCGTTTGCCACGCAGGATCAGAAGGAAGGGATGGCGGCGTTTATTGCCAAGCGTGAAGCGGAGTTCCAAGGGAAGTGATTTAGCGACCTTGAGGGCGCATTCGCGAGCAAGCCCGCTCCCACATTCGACCGTGTTCCTTCAGGAGAAATGCGGTCAAGTGTGGGAGCGGGCTTGCTCGCGAAGCTTTTAGGGTTTTAAACCTGGTAGTTTTTCAGTTCGCGGGCAATCACCATCCGCTGTATCTCGCTCGACCCCTCGTAAATCTGCGTGATCCGCGCATCTCGGTAGTAACGCTCCACCGGGTAATCCTCCAGATACCCATACCCACCATGAATCTGCATCGCCGAAGAACAGACCTTCTCGGCCATCTCCGATGCAAACAGCTTGGCCTGTGACGCCTCCGACAGACACGGCTTGCCAGCGCTGCGCAACCGCGCCGCGTGCAGAATCAACAACCGCGCCGCGTTGAGTCGGGTGTGCATGTCGGCCAGCATATTGGCGATGCTCTGGTGCTCGATGATCGGTTTGTCGAACTGCACGCGATCACGGGAATAGGCCAGCGCCGCTTCGAACGCCGCACGGGCAATGCCCAATGCCTGTGCCGCGATGCCGATACGGCCGCCTTCGAGGTTGGACAGAGCAATGGCCAGACCTTTGCCACGCTCACCCAGCAGATTCGCTTCGGGAATCGTGCAGTTGCTCAGCGTCACCGCGCAGGTGTCGGAGGCGCGAATGCCCATCTTGTGTTCGGTGCGATCGACGATGAAACCGGCGGTGTCGGTTGGCACCAGGAACGCGGAGATACCGCGTTTGCCCAGGTCCGGATCGGTCACCGCAAAGACAATCGCCAGCTTCGCTCGTTTACCGTTGCTGACGAATTGCTTGGCGCCGTTGATCACCCACTGGCCGTCGCGCAGTTCGGCGCGGGTGCGCAGGTTGTGGGCTTCGGAACCGGCTTGCGGCTCGGTCAGGCAGAAGCAGCCGATGGCCTGACCGCTGGCCAGGTCCGGTAGCCACGTTTGTTTCTGTTCGTCGGTGCCATAGTTGAGCACCGGCCCGCAGCCCACGGAGTTGTGGATGCTCATCAACGCACCCGTGGCGCCGTCACCCGCAGAGATTTCTTCCACCGCCAGGGCGTAGGCGACGTAGTCGACATAGGTGCCGCCCCATTCTTCCGGCACCACCATGCCCAGCAGGCCCAGTTCACCCATCTTCGCCACCAGACCGTCATCGATCCAGCCGGCCTTTTCCCAGGCCTGCGCGTGGGGCGCGATTTCGCCGCGGGCAAAATCCCGGGCCATGTCGCGGATCATGACTTGTTCTTCGCTCAATTCGATATCGTGCATGGCTCAGCTCCCAGTCTGGTCAAAGCCTGTGAAGAAACTCGCAACGTGCGCGGCGTCCAGCGCCTGCAAGGTCGGCGGGTTCCAGCGCGGGGTCTTGTCTTTGTCGATCAGCAAGGCGCGCACGCCTTCGATCAGGTCGCCGCGCTCGAACCACTGTCGGTCCAGATGCAACTCGAGGGCGAAGCAGTCTTCGATACTCAAGTGCCGACCACGACGCAGCATTTCCAACGTCACGGCCATCGCCAGCGGCGAACGGCTTTGCAGCAGGTCGGCGGTGGTCTTGGCCCACTCATGGCTGTCGGCGACCGTGACTTCACGCAGTTGCTCAACAATACTCGGCACATCGGGCAGGGCGAAGAAATGGTCGATGGCCGGGCGTAGCGCGATCAACGGCGCATCGGGCAGTTGTTGCACCGCGAGACTGGCCAGCAGGCCTTGCAAGTCCTTGAGCGGTGTCCCGTGCCATTGGAGTTGATCAAGCTGCTCATCGAGCGTGGCCAGCTTTTCGCTTTCCAGGAACCAGTCGGCCAGTCCGCAATACAGCGCATCCGCCGCACGGATCTGCACGCCGCTGACGCCCAGATAGATCCCCAGCTCCCCGGGGATGCGCGGCAGGAAGTAACTGCCGCCGACATCCGGGAAATAACCGATGCCGACTTCAGGCATCGCCAGACGGCTTTTCTCGGTGACCACGCGTAAGTCGGCGCCTTGCACCAGACCCATGCCGCCGCCGAGGACAAAACCGTCCATCAGGGCCAGCACCGGTTTGCAGTAGTGGTGAATGGCGAGGTCGAGGGCGTATTCCTCGACGAAGAAATCTTCGTGCAGGGTGTCGCCGCTCTTGAAGCTGTCATACAGCGAGCGGATATCGCCGCCGGCACAGAAGGCTTTTTCGCCGGCACCGCGCAAAACCACCGCATGCACCTGCGGATCCTGAGCCCAGGCATCGAGCTGACGGTGCAGGTGACGGACCATGTCCAGGGTGAGGGCGTTGAGGCCGGCGGGGCGATTGAGGGTCAGGTGACCGATGTGGTTGCGAACCTCGGCCAGCACTTCGTTTTGCGTGGCATCCACGGGCGAAATACCCTTCGATGAAACCTGAGCAGTCATCAGTAACTCCCTGCTTTTATTGTTCTTTATAGACAAGCTCGCGCGCGAGCGATGCCGGATCGTAACAGTGCAAATTTGCCCTGTACAACCCGGATATGTGCAGGTCTCGTCTGCACTTTTGTCATGAAGACGCATAATTTCTCGCTGAGAAGGGCCGCGAGCCGCGCTGACAACCGAATCGGCTGCGAAAAAGCCCTTATCAGCGCAATCCGGGTGTCTGCGCCGGCCCGTACGACACCAGCCCCCGCTCATCTGTTGGCATTCTGACCTCCGGTTTCAAGCCCTCTGTGCCGAGGGTTTCAAGCCGGGTGCCGCAGAGTGCGGCCCTGCGTACAAAACAAAAAGAACGCTGTTGCGGTGTTGGCCGCATCGACTCTCTGTTCCTGCCCATAAAGGTGGCCTGGTCAATCCGGCCGCGATAATTCCAAATAAATCGGGATTCAAGAAGATGAAGACTAAATGGCTGAGCTTGTCGGTACTCGCGTTGCTGTGCTGCTCCACGGGTGCCGGCGCCAAGGAATGGAAAGAGCTGAGATTCGGCGTCAACCCGAGCTACCCACCCTTTGAATCCACCACGGCCGATGGCGGCGTGCAAGGGTTTGGCGTTGACCTGGGCAATGCCATCTGTGCCGAGCTGAAGCTGACCTGCGTGTGGGTCAGCAATGACTTTGATGGACTGATTCCCGGCCTCAAGGCTGGCAAGTTCGACGCCATCGAGTCCTCGATGACCGTCACCGAAACCCGCAAAAAACAGATCGACTTCACTGATCGCCTCTATGCCGGACCAACCGCCATCGTCACCCGCAAGGACTCTGGTTTATTGCCCACCGCCGAGTCGCTGCGCGGCAAGACCATCGGCTACATGCAGGGCACGATTCAGGAAACCTACGCCAAGGCCAAACTGGGGCCGGGCGGGGTGAAGCTCAAGGCCTATCAGAATCAGGATCAGGTGTACGCCGACCTGGTTTATGGCCGTCTCGATGCCTCGATCCAGGACAAACTGCAAGCGCAGATGAGCTTCCTGACTTCGCCGCAAGGCGCGGACTTCCAGAACAGCGAAGGCATCAGCGACCCGTTGGTGCCGTCGGAAATCGCCATCGGCGTGCGCAAGGACAACGACGAACTCAAAGGCATGCTCAATGCCGCCATCAAGGCCCTGCATGAGAAGGGCATCTACGCACAGATCCAGCAGAAACACTTCGGCGATCTGGACCTCTACAACAACTGATCCTCGCGCCCCGGTCGCTGTGTCGCAGCGACCGTCGGGGCGCCTCAAGACAGGTAACTGGCGTGAATTCCTTCCTGAATCTGATCGGGGTCGATCTCTCGGCCCTGCAAGGCTATGGCCCATTGTTGCTGCACGGCACTTGGGTCACGCTCAAACTGGCGGCGCTTTCACTGGTGGTCAGCATGGCGCTGGGGCTGCTCGGCGCGGCGGCGAAATTGTCGCCGCTGAAGCTGTTCAACCTGCCGGCGACCTTTTACACGACGCTGATTCGCGGTGTGCCGGACCTGGTGCTGATGCTGCTGATTTTCTACAGCCTGCAAGGCTGGCTGAGCAGCCTGACCGAAGCCATGGGCTGGGCCTACATGGAAATCGACCCGTTCGTGGCCGGCATCGTCACCCTCGGTTTCATCTATGGCGCGTACTTCACTGAAACCTTTCGCGGGGCGATTTTGAGTGTGCCGCGCGGTCAGCAGGAGGCCGCCGCGTGTTTTGGCCTGAATCGCTGGCAGCGCTTTCGCTTCGTGGTGTTCCCGCAAATGATGCGCTTTGCCTTGCCGAGCCTGGGCAACAACTGGCTGGTGCTGCTCAAGGCTACCGCGCTGGTGTCGATCATTGGCTTGTCTGATTTGGTCAAGGTCGCGCAGGAGGCCGGTAAAAGCACCTTCAACATGCTCGACTTTCTGTTGCTGGCCGCAGCGCTGTATTTGCTGATCACCAGCGCGTCGAACTACGTCCTGCGGGTGCTGGAGCGGCGCTACAACCAGGGCGTGCGGGGGATGGCGCGATGATCGAGTTGATTGCCGAATACTGGAAACCCTTCCTGTTCACCGACGGCGACACGCTGACCGGCCTGGCCATGACCCTGTGGTTGCTGGTGGCGAGCATTGTGATGGGGTTTTTCCTGTCGCTGCCGCTGGCGATCCTGCGGGTGTCGCGCTGGGGGCTGCTGCGCTGGCCGGTTCAGCTGTTCACCTACGTATTTCGCGGTACGCCGCTTTATATCCAGTTGCTGATTTGCTACAGCGGGATCTACGGCATTGCCGTGGTTCGTTCGCAACCCTTGCTCGAAGCGTTCTTTCGCGACGCGATGAACTGCACGTTGCTGGCGTTCACCCTCAACACCTGCGCTTACACCGTCGAGATCTTCGCCGGGGCGATTCGCAGCATTCCCTACGGGGAAATCGAGGCCGCCCACGCGTATGGCTTGAGCGGTTGGCGCCTGTACCTGCGGCTGATCCTGCCTTCGGCGTTACGCCGCGCGCTGCCGTATTACAGCAACGAAGTGATCCTGATGCTGCACGCCACGTCGGTGGCCTTCACCGCGACCATTCCGGACATTCTCAAAATCGCCCGGGATGCCAATGCCGCGACGTTCATGACCTTCCAGGCCTTCGGCATTGCCGGCTTGCTGTACCTCGCCCTGTCGTTTGGCCTGGTTGGCGCCTTCCGGTTGGCGGAGAAGCGCTGGCTGAGTTTCCTCGGCCCGGCTCACTAAATTCTTTTATCCAAAGCAGCGTCGCGGCCGGCGCGGCTGCAGGAGTTTTTTGCATGTACAAACTCACGGTTGAAAATCTGTATAAACGCTTTGGTGACAATGAAGTGCTCAAGGGCGTCTCGTTGAACGCACGGGCCGGGGATGTGGTGAGCATGATCGGCGCCAGCGGTTCGGGTAAAAGCACCATGCTGCGCTGCATCAACTTTCTGGAGCGCGCGGACGAGGGCGCCATTGCCCTGGATGGTGAGAGAGTCCTCACGCGTCAGGGCGTCGGTGGCATGCGCGTTGCCAACCCGAAGCAGTTGCAACGTTTGCGCACACGGCTGGCGATGGTGTTCCAGCATTTCAACTTGTGGAGCCACCTGACGGTGCTGGAGAACATTGTGCTGGCGCCGTGTCGCGTGTTGGGGGTTAGCCGAAAGGCCGCCGAAGACAGCGCCCGGGCTTATCTGGACAAGGTCGGTTTGCCGCAACGGGTGGCGGATCAATACCCGGCGTTTCTGTCCGGCGGCCAGCAACAACGCGTCGCGATTGCCCGGGCCCTGGCCGTGGAACCGGAGATTCTGTTGTTCGATGAGCCGACCTCGGCACTCGATCCGGAACTGGTGGGCGAGGTGCTGAAAGTGATTCAGGCGCTGGCCGAAGAGGGCAGGACAATGTTGATGGTGACCCACGAAATGGGTTTCGCCCGGCAAGTGTCCAGCCAAGTGTTGTTCTTGCATCAGGGGCGGGTCGAGGAGCAGGGTGATGCAACGATCCTCGACCAGCCCAAGAGTGAACGTTTACAGCAATTCCTATCGGGTCGTTTGAAGTGAGGCAAGACGTACATGGCGGATATCCGCGATCTGTCGATCGTGCTTGATCGTATCGATCAGGCAATCATCGAAGTGCTGCGCCACGAAGGGCGCATCACTTATCAAAAGCTTTCCGAGCGCGTGCACCTGACACCCAGGCCCTGCCTGGAACGGGTGCGCAAACTCGAACAGCTCGGGGTTATCCGTGGTTACGGTGCGATTCTCGATGAGAAGAAACTGACGCCAGGCCTGTCGTTGCTGGTGTTGGTGGCGTTGTCGAACCAGAGTGGACGGGCCGCGCAAAAGGCCTTCGAGGCCAAGGTCCGCGCCTGTCCCCAGGTGCTGGAATGTCGGTTGATCAGCGGCGCGTTCGACTACAGCCTGCGCATGCGTTGCCGGGACATGGAGCATTACCGGGTGCTGACCGAGGTCTGGTTCGATGATCCTGAGCTGCACATCGACAAGCTGGTGAGCCATCCGGAACTGGCGATGGTCAAGACCACGATGGAATAGGTCTGCAACGAAATACAACCTGTGGGAGTGAGCCTGCTCGCGATGGCGCAGTGTCAGACGACAACTATGTTGACTGACCCACCGCCATCGCGAGCAGGCTCACTCCCACAGTTTTATGCAGCTTTCCGACCCGTATTCAGCCCTCGCCGAATCGGCTGAGCCAGCCAGAATTTTCAGCCGTTTCCATCATCGGCAACCCCCTCATCAACCGGGTTTTTCCGCTGCCAAAACAGACAATGAGCACCTCTCAACCCTCATTGAATCTGTGCCCATGCAAACCACCAATACCGTTTTGATGATTCGCCCGACACGTTTCTCCTTCAATCAGGACACGGCGGCGAACAACCGTTTCCAGCAGCCGGCCGCCGTCAGCGAAGACGTTCAGCAAAAAGCCCTGCGAGAGTTCGATGGCTACGTTGCCGCGCTGCGTGAGCACGGCGTCGACGTCAGGGTGCATAACGACCGCGAAGCGCCGCACACCCCGGATTCGATCTTTCCCAACAACTGGTGGAGCAGCCACCCCGACGGCACGTTGGTGTTGTACCCGATGCAGGGCCACAACCGGCGTCTGGAGCGGGACAAAGGCGTACTCGACTGGCTGCGCGATGAGTACCGGGTGGAGCAGTTGCTGGACCTTTCCAACCTCGAGCAACAGGACGTGTTCCTGGAGGGCACTGGCAGCATGGTGCTGGATCGCGAGCAACGGATTTGCTACGCCGGTTATTCCACGCGCACCCACGCCCAAGCGCTGGACCAATTGGTCAATCACCTGGGTTACGAGCTCTGTGCCTTCAACGCGGTGGATCGCCACGGCGTTGCGATCTACCACACCAACGTAATGATGAGCGTTGGCACGCGCCTGGCCGTGGCGTGCCTGGACTCGGTCAACGCGCCCGCTGAACGTCTGGCCCTGCGCACAAGGCTCGAAGACAGCGGCAAGCAGGTCATCGCCTTGAACTGGGCACAACTGGAATCCTTCGCCGGCAACATGCTGGAAGTCCGGAACGCCGCAGGCGAACCACTGCTGGTGATGTCGCGCACTGCCTGGCAATCGCTGGATGCCGGCCAGCGCCGCGTGATCGAAACCCACGCCACGCCGCTGCCGGTCAACATCGACACCATCGAGCGCATCGGTGGCGGCAGCGCCCGTTGCATGTTGGCCGAGGTCTTTCTACCCAAACATCAAGCTGCACAGGAGCACGCGCAATGATCGTCCGTCCCGCCACACCGGCAGACTTGCCGGCCCTGCTAGCCCTGGCCCACAGCGCCGGAACCGGTTTGACCACCTTGCCCGCCGATGCGTCGCGTTTGCGCCAGCGTCTGGAATGGGCGGCGAAAACCTTTGCTGGCGAGGCCGAGCGCGCCGATGCCGACTACCTGTTTGTGCTGGAGAACGATCAGCAAGAAGCCATCGGTATCTGCGCACTGGCCGGTGCCGTCGGCCTGCGCGAGCCTTGGTACAACTATCGTTTGGGCCTGTTTGTCGCCGCCTCGAAAAACCTCGGGATCAATCAGCAACTGCCGACGCTGTTTCTGGGCAACGACATGACCGGCCATTCTGAGCTGTGCTCGCTGTTCCTGCATGCCGACCACCGCAGCGGACTCAATGGCCGTTTGTTGTCCAAGGCGCGGTTCCTGTTTCTGGCGGAGTTCCGTCAGCAGTTCGGCGACAAGGTCATTGCCGAAATGCGCGGCTATTCGGACGAAGAGGGCGTCTCACCGTTCTGGGAAGGCTTGGGCCGCCACTTCTTCAAGATGGACTTTGCCGATGCCGATTACCTCACAGGGCTGGGCAACAAGACCTTCATCGCCGAGTTGATGCCCAAGTTTCCACTGCCGACCTGCCTGTTGCCCGAGGCGGCGCGAACGGTGATCGGCCGGGTGCACCCCAACACCGAACCGGCGCTCGGCATGCTCAAGGCGGAAGGCTTCGAGCACCGCGACTACATCGACATTTTCGACGGCGGGCCGCTGATTGAATGCGCCACCGGCGACATCCGCGCGGTGCGTGACAGCCAGGTGCTGCAATTGAGCATTGGCACACCGGGAGAACAGGCGGCGACTTACTTGATTCATAACCGCCAGTTCGCCGAGTGCCGGATCACGGCGGCGCCGGCGCGGGTCGCCGCCGGCACGTTGATTGTGGATGCGCAGACAGCGAAAACCTTGGGGCTGAGTGCGGGTGCGTCGGTGCGTGCGGTGAGTCTGGCGGTGCCGGCACGGCAGTTATCGGCGGCTTGAACCCTTACTCGCGTGCCAAGGGCCAGGACACTGGCCCTGGTCAGCCACGCGCGTGCATTTGCACGCGCTAAAAGGGGCTAAAAAGGGGCGTGGGATGTGTGACGTCAGAAACGTTGGCTTTGACTTCATCAATGTTGCGAAGTATGTCGTGTAACTAACTGATATTGTTAAATTATTATGATTCTTCCGGCGTGACATCGAAGAGCGTTTCTGTTTTAGCCAGAAGAGATTAAACGGAGATGTTTAATCGACATCTCCAGAAACTCTCTCAGGCTACACATCCTTGCGTCGTTACCTACGACTGCGCCAGAATCCGCCGGCTTGTGCGCCTTGGGCCTGGGTTTTATCGTTTCCCCGTCGCTGAAGAACAGCGATGGGGGTTTGGTAGCCCCGGGATTTATGTGAGGTGCTAAGCATCACCATTTGCGGCGTATTTTCGCCTCTGTTTTATGGTGGTCATGCGCAGGGCGTCTTCGGGCGCGCCGGTCTCCTCACATCCCGGTCTACCAACCTGTGCATGGTCACCACCCGTCGTTTGGTAGCGAGGGTGATGGCTCCCATTTACGATGAGAGGAGTTTCACCTATGTTCAAACCAACACCCAACCCACCCGAAACCGATGACGTTTCCCCCTACGAATCCACCGATTCCAAAAAATTCAACGAAGCCGCCGAGCGAGCCCTCGACTTTCATTTCCCATCGAACGCCGACATCAAAGCCATCCCGCGAACACGCAGCACCCTGTTTTCCATAGACCCCGAGGCCACGGCCGAGACCCTGGCGGTTTATCTGGTCGAGACGCTGGCCTCGGTCGATGTGATGGTGCATCAGTTGGTGGATCATCTGGAGGGTGAGTCGCGTTACGCGCTTTTGGGGATTTCGAACAGCATCATGGTGGCGGAAATCACCGCGAATCGTGTGCTGGATAAAATTGATCTGCCCCAGTAGCTGCGGCCTGCATGGTGAGCAGCAGGTAACGCGTTGAGCTGTGCAGCGGCCCCATTTTTGGGGTCGCTTCGCAGCCCAACGGGGGCCCTATCCATTTTTCATGGGTGAAAGTGCCTCTGCAGCGACTGAGCGCAGAGCAGTAGTGCCTGCTTGGCATCATCAGAGTCCGCCGGGTAATTGATAAAGCCGTGGAGCATGCCCGGATACTCTTTGTGTTGAACCGGTACGTCGGCCTCCGTCAGTCGGCGCACATACTCCCGGCCTTCGTCACGCAATACATCCTGCTCAGAGGTGATGATCAACGCAGGCGGCAAGCCTCTCAGGTGGTTGTGGCGCAGGGGAGAAAGGCGTGGATCGTCGCGCGAGACGCCTTTGGGCACGTAGTGATTGATGTACCACTCAAGCATTTTGCCGGTCAGCCCGAAGCCTTCGGCAAACTCCCGATGCGAAGGATGTTGAGCCAGACAGTCCAGCAACGGGTAAAGCAACAGCTGGAAGATGATCGACAACCGCGAGTGTTCACGGGCCCATTGGCAAATGACCGCTGCCAGCCCGCCACCCGAGCCTCCGCCCGCCACTGCCATTCGCGAAGGATCCAGCCCCATGGCTGGGCCATGTTCGACAACCCATTCGGTCGCTGCACAGCAATCGTCCACCGCCGCAGGGAACACGTGCTCGGGCGGCCGGGCGTAGTCCACGGCCACCACGGCGCAACCGGCCCATTCACACATCACCCGGCAAAAACCGTCGTGGGTGTCCAGATCGCCGGTGACCCAGCCGCCGCCATGGAAAAACATCAATACGGCAAAGGGGCCGGGGCCGGCGGGGGTGTAAAGCCTTAGTGGCAAGGGGCGGCCGTGGCTTTGGATCGACAGGTCGCGAACGCTGACGACGAGCACGTCGCGAAGTGCTGTTCTGGCACCTTCTACGGTAGGTCCAAAGTCCTGTTGATTGGCCGTCATGATTTCACCTTGCAGGAGATCGCTTCGGTGGTTATCTCAACCACATATTCTTTGCTGATCAATTCGCTGACCGCCAGACACATCAATGTCGGTGGGTGGCCCTTGAAAAATTTCTTGTGCGCCCTCGCGATGTCCGGCCAGAACTTCATGCTTGTCGTATAAATGCGAATCCCGATGATGCTTCGCCGATCTACGCCAAGCTGCTTGATGGAGGTTTCTATGATTTCCAGGCAACGCAGGGTCTGTTTGTACGCATTTCCGGGCTTGAATGGCTTGCCCTTGTCATCAAACGCCACGGTGCCGCCCATCAAAATGCGCTCACCCACCCGGATTGCCCGGCAGTAGCAGGCTTCGGTTTCCCACGGTGCTGCGGAAAAAACGCGTTGGATTTTCATTGTGCTGCTCCCTTGCCCAGATCAATGGGCAGTGATTTCAGTCCACGAAATTGCAGGTTGTTGGTGCGCCAGATCGCCGGGTTGTCGGCAATCAGGCGCAAATCGGGAAAGCGCTTGAACAGCGCGCTGAACACCACTTCGGCTTCCAGCCTGAACAGCGCCGTGCCCATGCAGAAATGCTCGCCGCGACCAAACGCCAGGTGATCGTTGTGTTTGCGGTCGATGTCGAAATGATCGGGGTCGGGGAATTTCGCCGGATCGCGATTGGCCGATGCGCGCATCAGGTAGACCAGGTCGCCTTGTTTCATCGTCACGCCATGGATCGTGACGTCTTCGTTGAGCACCCGATGGCTGAAAGAACCTGCCGAGTCGAAGCGCAGCATCTCTTCGATGGCTGATTTGATCCGGTCCGGATGGGTCATGAGGGCCTGGTGTTGCTCGGGGTGCTCAAGCAAATGAAGGAGCCCGATACACAACTGGTCAGCGCTGGTGGTGTAGCCCGCCACCAGAATGAAGACGATTTGCGCAAGCACCTGATCAAGGCTCGAATCGCCGCCCTTGCAGGCCTCCAGGACCCGGCTGACCAGATCGTCTTCGGGGTGTTTTCGCCGCTGCTCGATGACGTCGGCGAAATACGCGTACATTTCCTCGACGCCTTTTAGCGCCTGCTCAGGCCCTTTGTCCGGGTCCAGGCTGCCAACCAGGAAGATTAGAATGTCGTCGGTCCAGCGCCTGAGTTTCAGCGCGTCTTCGCGGGGGATGCCATAGAGGTTGGCCAGGATCAGCGCCGGAACGCGATTGAACAGTTTGGCCATCAAGTCTGTCTGGGGTTCTAGCGCGTCCAGTTCGCCCTTGGTGATCTGTTCGATGTCCTGGCGCAACGATTCGATGACGCGAGGGTTGAAGGCTTTGCCCAGCAGGTGGCGACTGTCCTTGTGATCCTTGCCATCCTCGGCGTACATCCACTTGGACGCCAGTTTGACGAACGTCGCCAATTGCGCGCGTTTGTCGGGGGGCACCTGGGCATCGACCAGTTGTTGCATGCGGTTCGAGGAATAGCGTTCAGTGTCGGCCTGCGCGGCAAAGACATCGGTGTACCGGGTCAAGAACCAGGCTTTGAAGTGCGGGCACCAATACACCGGTTGATGCTCACGCAGCCAGGCGTAGGCGGGATAAGGATCCTGAACCGTCTTGCGATCGGTGAAGTCGAGTAGCGTTTCACTGTCCATGTTCATTGCTCCTCGTACAAGGCCGCGGTGAATTGACGGATGTAGTCCGCATCATTGATAGGCGCAGTGATCAGTTCCGGCGGCGGCTGCAGCAAGGCGCCCAGCAGCGAGATCCAGCCTTCAGTGGCGTGTTCGTTCAATTTGGCCTGGTCTACGCTCACGCCGCCTTCGCTCAAGTACGCGGCGAACACATTGACGACGTCACTCAGCAGCTCCGGTGAAATCACGTGAGAGCTCTGCACTTCGCTGATGATCAAGTCGAGCGCCCGGGCATGGGTCAAGGCCAGTGCCTGGGCATGCGAGACGTCGGCGGGGCTGTTACAGCGCTCGACAATGGTCTTCTCGACTCGCTGAGCAACGTTATCCGTGGGCCGCGAGGCAAATCGCGGACGGGTCACGGCATCCCTGGCCACTTGGTAGGCCATGACGCTGTTGTCGCCGGCAAACGTGATGCTGATCTCGCAATCCAGGCACAGCGTGACGATCTGGTTGTGATGGTGAAAACCCTGGGAACCACACAACTCGCGGCACTTGCGCATCACGTCCAGCCCGACCCAGGTGCCAACGCTCTTGGCGATGGCCGCGAGAATGTGCAGCTCCTTGCGTTTGTCGGGCTGATCCCACATGGCCTCGAAGCGTGACAGCACTGCCTGTTCCAGAATTTTCAGGGCGAGGGCCTTTAGCTGCTCGACGTACAACCGTTGCCGAATCAGCGGTTTGGCCAATAGCGGTTCGCCTCCGTCAGCGCGTTTGACCTGTCGATGGCTGACAAACCGATACGCCAGATGAGCGCAAAGACCCGCCGCCCCCCGGGCCGCCGCCAGCAGCAACACGCGCTCCTGAATGAACGTTTCCATGGCGCTGGTCACACGCTTGTCTTTGGGCACGTCGCTGACAAATCGCCCGTCGCTGCTGAACCGGGCATGGCGCTGCATCATCGCGTCCAGCGACAACTGCATGTCGTAGAAGCACAGGCCGGCCACTTGATTGGCATGGATTCCGCCTTTCGGGTCGCAGGCGATGACCTTGACGCCGCGTAACAGCGGTCCGCTTTCCTGCTCGCGGATCGGCACCCGGAACCAGTGCAGGCCTTCGTCCTTGCCATCGACGATCAAGCGCGCCAGCACCATGACCACTTGCGCGGCGTACAGCGCGTTGCCGATCCAGAATTTGCAGGCGTCCGGCGAAGGCGTATGCAGGATCAGGCTCGCATTGGTTCGATCATAGGTCACGGTGGTTTGCAGGTTGGCGACGTCGGAACCGCTGTGAATTTCCGTGCAGCCAAAGGCGTAGACCTGGCTCATCTCGATCACTTCCTGACGGCAGCGCGCGACTTGCAGGGCGTCGCCTTGGGCGAACAGCGCGTTGCCGGCAATCATGTGGTCGACAATCGAGGAAAACAGCGCGTAGTCATAGGCGCCCACGACTCCAAGGTCATTGCACATCTGGCGCATGTCCGACTGACAGGGCTGACCCAGCCACTTGTCATTAGTGATCAGCCCGGACCGGACGATCTGGCGCATGCGGCTGATGGTCAACTCCATGTAGTCGCGCAAAGGCAAGGCGTGGCGGGCCCTTGCGTCGAACGCGGGGGTTCGCAGCATGTTCAGCAGTGGATTGCTCATGGAAGATCCCTCTCTCGGATTTCGAAAAAATGGTTTCGAAACCACCAGAGCCAGAGGGCTGGCGCAGCAAACAACACGACAATCGACTCGCCATGAACCAACGGCTGCCAATGGCAGCGGTCACGACGGATTGCGTGGTGTTTTCCTGGGGAGGCGCGGTTCTGTCAAAGCGCGAAGGCAGCGTCGCCACTCAACAACAATGAGTGTTTCTCCATAGCCAGACTTCTGTGTCATCGCTACTGGACATTACGGCGAGCCAGACTTCGTAGTGAAAGGCAGACAACTCTATGCGGTACGTTTTTGACTGTAGCAACAGATCAGCGACAGGCAAGGCGATGGCTTGACCATTGGTCGCTCCCTTCGCGCTACAAGCGACGCGACAACACTTCACCAATACTGCGACGTTTGGCGTGCAACTCACTGATATGGATCAGTTGTTCAAGGTCTTCGGGGGTGACGTCGAAGAACGCTTCCATGTCCGCGAGCGCCAGTTTCAGGTCCTGGGCAGTGATCGCCTGGCTGTCGATCGGAGGATGATCGGCAGGCACCACCGCCACCGGTTCGCTGGCGCGTTTGGGGTAGCGAATGCGCGTCAGGTTGTTGTAGGCCAAGGCGCTTGCCAGCATGGTCATTGCGCTGAGCATGACCGGGCCGAGGGCTTTCCAGTCCATCGCGATGGTCGCCGGATCAGCCAGCACCAACAGCAAGGCCAAGGCCCCGGCCGGCGGGTGCAGGCAACGCAGCCAGCACATCAGAATCAGCGCCATGCCGGCCGCCAGACACGCGCTGCCCAGGGTTCGCCCGAGGACGTGAGCGACCAGCAGCGAAATCACCCCGGCGCTCAAGTAACCGCCAACAATCGACCACGGCTGCGCAAGGGCGCCGGAAGACACCGCGAACAGCAACACTGCCGAGGCGCCCAGCGGCCCGATTAAATGCTGTGCCACTTGCATGCCGAACACCTGGCTGCACAGCCAGACGCTGAACAGCGTGCCCAGGGACATGCCGATGGCGGCACGGCTCCATTCGGAAGGGCGGGTGTTGACGGCGGCAGGTAACCAGCGAGCAAGCATGGGGCTAACGATCCAATGAAAAATTCGAGGAAAAAAAAAGGCTTAGCTGGGATACCCAGAAAGCCCTTGAAGGAGTTCCAACTATTGGGGGAGGAACGGGGCACAGTGTGCCGATGAATACCGATGCTGACAAATTCATATTAATGCAGTTTCAGTGCATTATTTTTGCTGCATCGCGACGCGACGTCCGCTCATGAAACACAGGAATCCGCCCATCGCGGTCAGTGCGCTCAGGGCATAAAACATGGTGGGCGCGGGCGTGTGCATCAGCAGAAAACCGCAGATCACCGGGCTCAAGGCACCGCCCAGCGCGGCCAGGTTCTGCGCGCCGTAATAGCTGCCGCGCAGCTCTTCGGGGGCCAGGGTGTCGACGAAGAGGAATTCGGCGGGGTAAATGATCATTTCGCCGAGGGTGAAGATGAACATGGCAACGCACCACGACACCAGGCTGTCGGCCAGGCTGAAACCGATCAGGCCGACGATGAACAGGCTGGTGCCACCGGCGATCCAGTAGCGCAGTTGCTCGCGCTTTAGAAAACGGCCGATCTGGTATTGCAGCAGAATCACGCTAATGGCATTGCAGGCGAGCAGGGCGGCCATGGTTTGCAGGGCACGTTTCGAATCGTGGGTCACCAGCAGGTATTGCGACAGGTACAGGGTGAAACGTCCGTGCACCACGGTGCTGAGCAGGCAACCGCAGGTGAACATGATCAGCGTGCGGTCGTTCTTCAGGGTGATCAGGGTTTTCAGAAAACTTTGTGGTTGGCCGATTGCGGGTGTCGGGGCCGCGTCCTTGGGAATCCCGATCATCAGGAAGATGCTGAAAAACGCGATACCGCCGGCTATCAGGAACGGTGCAATCGGGTACACACCGGCAATCACCACGCCGAGCATCGGCCCGGTGGCGTAGCCGATGTTGGTCAGGGTGTAGCGCAACGAAAAGGCCTTGGCGCGCTGGCCCATGGGCAGGTTTTCGCTGAGGATCGCCTTGGAGCCGATGAGGAACAGCGCCGAGGCGGTTTCGGTGATCACCAGCGTGGCCGTGGTCAGGTAGAGGTTTTCGGCGAAAGTCAGCAGGACAAAGCCGACGGCGCTGGAAAGCATCGCAAGAATCAGCAGCCGGCGCTTTTCGAGCCGGTCGATGATGTAGCCGCCGTAGAGCGCGAGCAGGGTGGCGATGAACACCGCGATGCCCAACAGCAAGCCAACGTCCTGCTGGTTGAGGCCCAGTTTGTTGCTCAGGAACAACGTCAGCAGCGGGCTGGTGATGGCGCGGCTGACGACGATGGTCAGCGAAACGATCATCAGGCGGCGGATAACAAGCGAGTAAGTGACCACGGTGGGGCAAATGTCCTTATTCAGATTTGATGATCGTTCCCACGCTCTGCGTGGGAATGCCTCACCGGACGCTCTGCGTCCGCTTGTGGGACGCGGAGCGTCCCGGGCTGCATTCCCACGCAGAGCGTGGGAACGATCAATGTCTCAACAGATTCCGATTCTTCAAGTCGCCATAACTGCTCAAGCAGCTCCTCAGCCCGCTCCCGCGGCATGACCCGCCCGGCGAGGCTGAAAAACTTCTCTTCCAGTGCCGCATCACTCAACGGATTTCCCGGCGCACCTAATGGCGGGTCGACACACAGGCTAGCCTGCCGACCGTCCACGGTCCGCAGGCTGACAACAGGCTCGCCATCCTCTGACAGTTGCGGGTCCACTTCAAGGTGAATGCGCGACATCCAGTGAGCGATGCGTGGATCGCCACGTTGCGCGTCATCATAGGCTTGCAGTCGGCAATGGCCATGCACCAGCCGGGCGGCGAGGGCATAGGGCAGGCTCATCTGCGCCGCCGCCAGTGTGCTGACATTCTGCCCGCCACACATGTCCTGAAGAAACCCGCACAGCGACACCTGAACGTCTTCGACCTGACTGGCATCCACCTGCAATTGATCCAGCAACAGGCCCAAGGCGTCGATTGCCGAGTGGGTCCCGCGACACGCGGCATAAGGCTTGATCGAGCAGCGGGCGAGTTTCCATACCACGCCCAGGTCGGCGTCCAGCGCCTCGGGCACGGCCGCGTCACCGGCCAGGGTCTTGAGAAAACCGCCCCAGACATCATCGAACAATTTTGACGGCCCGGTGATGCCTTGGCGGGCAAATCGCGCCGCCAGCAATCCGCCTTCCGCGGCACGGCCTGTGTGAAGTTTCTTGCTCTGCGAACCGTCATGAATGAAGGCCCACAGACCGCCGCTGAAGCTGCCGGCAATGCCCAACGCCGACAAGGTTTGTGGCGCATCCAGACCAAGAATCCGCGCACAAGCGGCGGCTGCGCCAAACACGCCACAGGTGGCGGTCGAATGCCAGCCAGCGCCGTTGTGGGCCGAATAGCTACCGCACGCTTCGAGCACGCGCCGGCCAATGTCGTAGCCGATGACGACGGCGGTGATCAGCTCTCGGCCATTCACCGGCCGCCCAGACATCGACACTGCGGCCATGACCGCCGGCAGCACTACCGCGCCGGAATGGTCGCAGCCACCCGTGTCGTCCAGTTCCAGCGCATGAGCGGCGACCCCGTTGAGTATTGCCGCCTGCGCGGCCCCGATCCTCAGGTCAGTGCCCCAGACCAGGGTGTTACCGGTCTCACCGGCAAATACCTGGCGGGCTTGTTGCGCCACCGCGCTCTCGGCCCCGGCCAGGGTCGCGCCGAAGGTGTCGAGGATGTGCCGTTTGGCTTGCGCCACCAGCGCCGGAGGCAGGTCTTCGAATTGCGTATCGACGCAAAACCGCGCCAGTCGCTGCATGCGTTCGGTCATAGCAGGTAATCCCGATAATGGCGCTCATACACGGATGCCGGATGATCCTCGGCGACAGGCGCCGCTGAATCCGCCCACCATTGCGCGACCTCGCCGGCCGTGGCGATCCACACGTCATCGTGTTGCTGGATGCCTTGCAGCAATTCGCGCAACACGCCAATCCGCCCTGGCGTGGCAATGATTTCCGGGTGCAGGCGCAGCACGTAGCACAGGCCGAACCGGTGAAACCCGGCAAAGTCCATTTGCAGGTTGCCCAGGGTGTGGCTGTAGGAGGCGATTCGCGATTGCGCCGGCGGCACGGCCGGGCTGAGGTTGAAGGCGAAATAGGGTTCGTCTTCCAGCTCATAGTGCAACGGCAACTCGATCACTTCCGGGGCCGTGGGATGCGCGAAGGCCAAATCATCGCCACGCCACGACGACGACCAGCGAATGCCGTGATCCCTCAAGGCTTCGATGAAGCCCGGCGCGCCGTTGCCAGCCGGAATGCGAAAGCCTGTAGGACGTACGCCGGTCAGTGCTTGCAGGGCGTCGCAGCCCTTGGCGATCTCGGCGTTTTGCTCGGCGAGGCTGAGCGTGTCGTAGTTCTGGTGGCGATAGCCCGCGCAGGCAATCTCATGTCCGCCGGCTTGAATGGATTGAAGGTGCTGTGGATTTTCCTCGGCGACGATGCCGGGAATGCACCAGCTGCTGCGAACCCCGAGCTCGGCGAACAGGTCGAGCAAACGCTCGACCCCGCGCTGGGTGCCGTAACGCCAGACCGACAGCGTCTTGTCGCGCCCGGCGACTTCCGGCGCCTGGGTCAGAATGCCGTGGATGTCGTTGTAATCGACGGTCAGAACCACGGCACAGCGGTAGCCTTTGGGCCAGACAGCGGAATCAGTCATGGTGATGCTCCTTCAGCCACCACTGGGCGACATCGCGGCAGGTGGCGAACCACACGTCATCGCGCTGGCGCATGTGTTCGAAGAGTTTTTCCAGCAGCAGGATGCGCCCCGGCTTGCCGGTGATCTTGGGGTGGAACAGGGTGGTCAGGCACAGCCCTTCATTCATGGCGCCGTCGTACTCGCGGCACCAGTTGTCCAGGGTCAGTGCGTAGCTGGCGGTGCGGTCCAGACCGGAAGGGAAGTCCGGTGCGCGGGTGTAGGCGAGGGAGGCGTAGTCGTCCATTTCCCAGCGGCCGGGGATTTCCACCAGCGGAGTGTCGAAGCCCGGGACGTTGACCAGATACGGTCGGTCGTCGCCGCGCATGCTGCTCGAATAGGTCACGCCGGCTTCCACCAGCATGGCCGGGGTTTCTGCCCGCCAATCGCCGGATGGCGTGCGAAAGCCTTCGGCGCGGATGTTCAGGTGCTTCCAGAACACCTCGCGGGACAGCTTCATCACGTCCTTTTGCTGTTCCAGCGTCAGGGCGTAAAAGGATTCGTGTTTGTAGCCGTGGTACGCCACCTCATGCCCGCGCTCGACGATCGCCTGGCACTGTTTCGGCCAGTTTTCCACGACCCAGGCGGGGACGAAAAACGTCGTCGGAATCCGGAACTCGTCGAGCAGATCAAGCAGGCGCGGCAACGCTCGATAGGGTCCGTAGCCGCCGAAGCCGAAATACTCGGGCTTGCGCCAGATCGAGCCATTGAGCATGGCATCGCCGGTGGGGCCGTCGAGGTCGAAGGCCAGGGCGAGACAGGCTTTATGCTGGTTGGGCCAGTTGGGTTGTGGCGAGGAGGACATCAGTGGTGCTCCGGTGATTCATAGACATAACGCGAAACCCTGTGGGAGCGAGCCTGCTCGCGATAGCGGTGTGTCATTAAACAAAGATGTCGACTGACACGGCCCCATCGCGAGCAGGCTCACTCCTACAGGGCAAGCATTACTTGCCGGCGTTAACGGTCACGGTTTTGATCGCGCCCAGTTCCAGGTCCCATTTCTTCAGGATGGTCTGGTACGTGCCGTCGTCGATCATGCTTTGCAGCGCGACCTTCACGGCTTCACTCAACTCAGGCTTTTTCTTGCTCACGCCAAGGCCGGTGAACTGCTGCGAGATCGGCAGGCCAACGGTTTTGTACATGTCCTTTTCCTGGGTCTTGAGGTACGGCAGGGTTTCGCTGCCCTGCATCGCGGCATCGATACGACTCTGACGCAGTTGCGCACGGGCATCGGCCGAACCTTCGGTGCCGATCACATTGATCGCAGGCTTGCCGGCGGCTTCGCAGTTGGCCTTGCTCCACTCGGCGATTTCTGCCGGGAAGGTGGTGCGGCGGCTGGTGCCGACTTTCTTGCCGCACAGGTCAGTGATCTCGTTGAAGTCCTTGTTCTTTTGCAGCGTGTAGAACTGTGGACCGCTGGTGAAGTAGTCGACGAAAGTCACGCTGGCCTGACGCTCCGCGGTGTCGGTCATGCCCGACAGCACCATGTCCACGCGGTCGGTGGTCAGCGCATTGATCATTTGCTCGAAGCCGGTTTCCTGCCATTTGATCTTCACGCCCAGACGCTCGGCCAGGGCGTTACCCAGGTCGTAATCGAGGCCGGTGAGGGTGTTGGTGGCCGGGTCCTTGAAATCCATCGGCGGGTAGTTCGGCATGATCGCGACGACGATCTCGCCCTTGGCCTTGATGCTGGCCGGCAATTCGGCGGCCATGGTGAAGCTGGAAGCCATCAGGCCTGCGAGTACTGCGGGGATAACGAAGTTCTTCATGGTCGTTCTCTTATGAGTGTTGTTACGCCAGCCGGCGCTTAGGTTCGAACGGCAGAAATGAAGCTTTGGGTGCGTGGGTTTTGCGGACTTATTAGTATTTCTTCGGGGCTTCCAGCCTCCACGATCTGCCCGCCGTCCATGAACACCATGCGGTTGGAAACCTCACGGGCGAAGCCCAGTTCATGGGTGACGACGATCATGGTCATGCCGGTTTGCGCCAGATCGCGCATCACCGACAGCACCTCACCGACCAGTTCCGGGTCGAGTGCCGAAGTGGGTTCATCGAACAGCATCAGCTTGGGTCGCATGGCCAATGCGCGAGCAATGGCGACGCGTTGTTGCTGACCACCCGAGAGTTCGATCGGGTAGCTGTTGCGCTTGTCGGCCAGGCCGACGCGGGCGAGCAGTTCCACGGCTTCTTCGGTCGCCTCTTTGGGCGAACGCTTGAGCACCTGGCACGGCCCTTCGATGATGTTTTGCAGCACCGTCATGTGCGGGAACAGGTTGAAACGCTGGAACACCATGCCGGTGGCCAGCCGCTGACGGGCAATTTGCGATTCATTGAGTTCGTGCAGTTTGTTGCCGGCGATGCGGTAACCGACCAGTTCGCCGTCGACCCAAAGGCCGCCCTTGTCGATCTTTTCCAGCTGGTTGACGCAACGCAGCAAGGTGCTTTTGCCGGACCCGGACGGGCCGATGATGCACAGCACTTCGCCTTGCTCGACTTCGATGTTGATGTCTTTGAGCGCGTGGAACTGGTCGTAATATTTGTTCAGGCTCACGGCCTTGACGATGCTTCTCATGTTGGGCTCCTCAAGAACGCTTGCCGGCGCCGCGGGCGAAACGACGCTCCAGACGACTTTGACCGAAGGACAGCACGGTGACGGTGGCCAGGTACCAGATACCGGCGACGATCAAAAGCTCCATGACCCGGGCATTGGCGTAGTAGATGTTTTGCGCGTTGTAGAGCAGTTCCGAGTACTGGATGACGCTCGCCAGGGAGGTCATTTTCACCATGCCGATGAACTCGTTGCCGACCGGCGGAATGATGATCCGCATCGCTTGCGGCAGGATGATCCGGCGCAGCGCTTGCAAGCGCGGCATGCCGATCGACTTGGCCGCTTCGTACTGACCGGTGTCGACCGAGAGCAGGCCGGCGCGCACCACTTCGGCGGTGTAGGCGCCCTGGTTGATGCTCAAGCCGAGGAGGGCGGCCACGAATGGCGTCATCAGGCTCACGGTGTCCATCTCGAACACGCCGGGAATGCCGATGGTGGGAAAGATCAGCGCCAGGTTGAACCACAACAGCAGTTGCAGGATCAGCGGTGTGCCGCGGAACAGCCAGGTGTAGGTCACCGCCACGTAGCGCAGGATCGGGTTGGCCGACATGCGCATGATTGCGGTGATCACCCCGAAGACAATGCCCAGCGCCATCGCCAGCACCGCCATGACGATGGTGTTGAGCAAGCCCCACATGATGGCCTGGGAGGTGAGGAACTGGCCGATGTATGACCATTCGATCTTGCCTTCGGCGAAGGCGCGCACCAGGCCGATGATCGCAATGACGATCAACGTGGCGAAAAAGATCCGCCCGTAGTAACGCCGTGGCACGTGATCGTACTGGGTGATATCGAACTGGTTTTCCGCCAGTTTGCGCTCCGACTGGAGTCGTTCTGCCTGAGTCTGGCTCATGTTGTTTCTCCGTAAGCGGGTGTTTCAGGTCCGACTCAATCCCTGTGGGAGCGAGCTTGCTCGCGATGGCGGCGGGTCAGTCGACATCTCTGTTGAATGTAATACCGCTATCGCGGGCAAGCCCGCTCCCACAGGTTTTGCGTACTGCTTTAGAGGCGGAACCCCTGATAGTTTTCGGTCCACGCTTGCTGGGCGGCGAGCGCGGTTTTCAGGCGGCCGATCTGTTCGCGAACCTGTTGCGGCGCCGTGCCGCCCCAACCACTGCGGGCAGCAATGGCAGCTTCCAGGGTCAGGCTGTCGCGCACCTCGGCGGTGAGGCGCGGGTCGATCTCGGCCAGCAGCGCCGGGGACGCTTCCCATAATTCGAGGTCGTGTTTCTCACAGGCCTGGACCAGCGCACCGGTGATTTCGTGAGCTTCCTTGAACGGCACGCCGCGCATGGCCAGCCAGTCGGCAACTTCGGTGGCGAGGGTGAAGCCCAATGGCGCCTGACGCCGCAGTTCTTCAACGTTGACCTTCATGGTCGCGACCATCCCGGCCATCGCCGGCAGCACCAGCAGCAGGGTGTCGACGCTGTCGAGCACGCCGTTCTTGTCTTCGCTCAAGTCGCGGTTGTACGACAGCGGCAGGGACTTGAGGGTCGACAGCAAACCGGTCAGGTTGCCTATCAGTCGGCCGGCCTTGCCACGGGCCAGTTCGGCGATGTCCGGGTTCTTCTTCTGCGGCATGATCGAACTGCCGGTGGCGTAGGCATCGTCCAGCGCGACCCAGCGGAACTGGCGCGACGACCACAGGCAAAACTCTTCGGCGAGGCGGGAGATGTTGATCCCGAGCATGCTGGCGATAAACAGGAATTCGGCGACGTGATCGCGGCTGGCCACGGCGTCGATGGAGTTTTCGCAGACGCCGCTGTAACCCATTTCCTTGGCCGACTGCTGCGGCAAGCGCGCGATGGCGGAACCGGCCATGGCCGCGGCACCCAGTGGCGACAAGGAGGTGCGCACGTCCCAGTCGACCAGGCGTTGTACGTCGCGCAGCATCGATTGGGCGTGAGCCAGCAAGTGGTGAGCGAAGACGATGGGCTGTGCTTGTTGCAGGTGAGTGAAACCGGGGCAGATGCTTTCGATGTGTTGCTCGGCCTGCTCCACCAGGGCTTGCTGCAAGGCCAGCACTTCAACGGCCAGGGTGCGCACATGATCGCGCAGGAACAGGCGCAGGTCGTTGGCCGTCTGATCGTTGCGCGAGCGGCCGGCGCGCAGTTTGCCGCCCAGTGGGCCGAGGCGTTCAGTCAGCAGGCGTTCGATAAAGGTGTGGACGTCTTCGTCGTCCAGGGTCGGCGCGATGCTGCCGGCGCGAAAGTCATCGCCGATGCGTTGCAGGGCGTCGAGCATGGTCAGGGTTTCCTGCTCGCTCAACAGTCCGGCGCGTTGCAGTTCACGGGCATGCGCCTTGGAGCCGGCCAGGTCGTAAGGGGTGAGGCGAAAGTAGCGCTCGGGGCAACGGGACAGGGCCGCCAGGGCTTCGGACGGACCGCTTTTGAAGCGAGCACCCCAGAGACGGTCGGTGGTTTGAGACATTGTTGTTTTCCTCGTCGGTAAGCGAACTGAAATCGGTGTGCCAGGGCCTGAAATCGCGCCACGAATCAATCGGGCGTGATGGGGCCAAAGCAGGTTTCAAAAGGGGCAGTTGCGAAAGGGCGAGAACTGATCGAAGTGTCAGCTTTTAATGGTTCGAAATCAGTGAGTTGGCACTGAAGTTCGGAAATTATTAGCGGTTGCCAAGCCTGGTTTTCTGTGTTCATTATTATTGGCCAGCTATGTTTTTGTTGTTGGACACAGGTTGTTGAATAGCGCGCCAGAGGTAAATAAGCATTATGGAAACCCCACTTTCCAATTCCGGAAACCCGCCACCGAAAACGGTACATCGGGCACCGTTGGCCCTCAGTGGGCTGGATTTCAAATTGCTCAAAGTATTCAAGGCGGTGGTCGAAGCGGGGGGCTTTAGTGCGGCTCAGAACGAGCTGAATGTGGGGCTGGCAGCCATCAGCAAACAGATCTCCGACCTTGAAATTCGCATTGGCATGCGCTTGTGCACCCGAGGGCGGGAAGGGTTTCACCTGACCGAAGAAGGGCGTCTTGTGTACCAGGCGTCCATCGATTTATTTGCCTCGGTCGACAACTTTCGCGATCGGCTTAGTTCGGCACAAAATGAACTTATTGGTGACTTGGGTGTGGGGGTTATCGACAATACAATTTCCGACCCTAATTCACCGTTAGTTGCAGCGCTTAGGCACATTAATGAAACGTCGCCGAAAGTAAGGTTTCAACTTCAGGCCTCACAACTGGATGAAGTGGAACGAGGCGTTGTAGAAGGTCGGTTAGTGGCCGGTATTGTCCCGGTTTATCAGAAGCGCGAAGAGTTTGATTACTATGCGCTGTATGAAGAACGTTCGGAAGTTTACTGCGCGGTCGGTCACCCGTTGTTTTCGGTGCCGGACGCTGAAATCGGCAGCCAGGTGCTCAAGGATCACGAGTGTGTGAACCACCGCTACGCGATTCATCGCGACAAGCTGAATTTTGCTCACTACGACAGTTTTTCGGCGTCAGCCACTCAGGTGGAAGCCGTGGCGCTGTTGATCAAGACCGGGCGATTCGTCGGTTTTCTGCCTCAGCATTACGCCGCCTCGATGGTGGCTCAAGGGCTGCTTCGGGCGGTGCGTCCGGACCTGATAAGCCTCGTCACGCCGTTCAATTTGATCCTGCGCCACAACACCGTGCGCAGTCCGCTGGTTAAAGCGTTTGCGCAGGCGTTGGGGGTTGATCTGAAGGCGCCGGTTTGATGATAAGCCCCGATGAGCAGACAACGATTCCCGGGGCTTGTTTTTGGCGGGTTTATGGTTTGAGCAAGTGCAGCAATATGAAGTCGTTTTTATCGAAACGCCCACTTAATGCCGGTTCCAAGTTGCCCAAGGCAGTGCCTTTCAAGGCGTTGTAATAGTGGCGGTCCATCATTAGCCATGCGGGCCCCTGAATACTCTCCAGTTCCTGTGCCGATTCGGTAAACACCGGTTGCAGGTCCTGTTCGATATTGACCATGAACTTGATCGCCTTGGCATCCTTGCCCATCCCGTGCATCACCAGCGGCGCTGGTTCTTTCTGTACGAGCGCGAAGGCGGCACGGCTAAAGGATTGGGTGTCATAAAGGCTGCGTTCGACCGGTTCGTATACCACGATGTAAACCGTCCACAATGCCAGCACCGCACACAACGCCAACACCTGTGCCTGCCATCGCGGTCTGAAAAATGTCGCCACGGCAATCGCTTGCAGCGCAACGAGAAAGATCAATATGCCGGTAATCGAAGGCAGTTCTTCGGGATAACGTCGATGGAGAACCAGCAATAGAACGCCCAACAGCACCGGCATCAGCAACCACACGGCTTGCATCAACCCGCGCAACCACGCAAACAACCGACCCTGTGCTACCTGAAAGGGATACGCCGCAATGATCGCCGCCATAGGCACCATCGGTAGCAGGTAGCGGGCTTTCTTCGCCTGGGGGATCGACAGCCCGACCATTACGATCAGCGCCGCTGCCGTGCAGTATTGCAACAAGCGCAGCTCGGGGCTCGCCTGACGTGGATTCGTCAGACAGACCGCAGCCAATGCCAGCAGAGCCAGCGGATACGCAAGCGCGTAGTTGCCGAGCGAACTGGTGAAGTAATACAGCGAACCGCTGACGCCTTCGCTACCGTCCATGCGCCCCAGGAACTGCATGCGCACCACGTCATGCATGAAGTCCGGGCCGCCGATGGCTTCCGCCAACCACAACACGGCACCGACGCACACTGTCAGCAGAAGCGCCGCTAACAGGCCGAATCCGAACAGGCGCTGCCATTGCCGATTGAGCAGGAAATAGCTGCACAACATGCCGGTTGGCACCACCAGACCGATCGGCCCACGAACGCCGAACCCCAAGAGCAGCAGGGTAAAGATCAGCAGCCAGCGACGTCGCGCGCCGAAATGATCGGCAGCGTAACCCAGATAAAACACAGCAAAAGCCACGGCGGCGAGGATCAGATCCTGGGATACCGCACGGGTTTCGGTGATGAAGGTACTCGTCAACAGCAGCATCGCGATGCTTAGCAGCGCCCAACGAGGGGAGTAGGGCGCCAGCAAACGGTACATCAGCGCGACGATCACCGCCGCCGCCAACGCGCTCGGCAACCAGGCTGTCAGGCTGTTGATGTGCCCAAAGGGCAACGACAGCAGCCAGATGAAGAGCGTTGAGACCGCCGAATAGTCAGCGTAGGGCTGGCCATAGGAAGTCGGAAAAACCGTTGGCCCATGACGCAGCATCTCTTGGGCAAACAAAATGAACCGCGAATCAAAACCGATGACTGTCTGCTGATACACCCCTGCAATGAACAACAGCAGCGCCAGCAGCCCTAGAACCAGCGACTGCCGACGAACAGGAGGCGATAGGGCGGTCAAGCGACGCCTTGTTTAGCAGGCCACTGCTGCAGAGGAATCGGCAGTTTGCGCGACTCTCCACGGCCCATCGGGAAGTACATGAAACCACTGCGTGCCAAGCGTTCGGCATCGTAGAGATTGCGCCCGTCAAAGATTACCGGTGCATTCAACCGCTCTTGGATCAGATCGAAATCCGGAGCCTTGAACTGTTGCCACTCGGTACAGATGACCAGCGCGTCAGCACCGGACAGCACCGATTCCGGAGTGCCCATCAGCATCAGCTTCGATTCGTTCGGGTACAGCTGCTGGGTCTCCTGCATGGCTTCCGGGTCGAACGCGCGCACGCTGGCGCCGGCGGCCCACAGCGATTCCAGGAGAACCCGGCTCGGCGCATCACGCATGTCGTCGGTGTTCGGTTTGAACGCCAGGCCCCACACGGCGAAGGTTTTGCCAGCCAGGTCGCCCTTGTAAAAAGCGTTGATGCGATCGAACAGCTTGTTCTTTTGCCGTTGGTTGATGGCCTCCACCGCTTGCAGCAGATCGCTGGAGCAGTGCGCTTCTTTGGCGCTATGGATCAACGCGCGCATGTCTTTGGGGAAACACGAGCCGCCATAACCGCAGCCGGGGTAGATGAAGTGGTAACCGATGCGCGAGTCGGCGCCGATGCCCAGACGCACCGATTCGATGTCGGCACCGAGGTGCTCGGCCAGTTCGGCGATCTGGTTGATGAAGCTGATCTTGGTCGCCAGCATGCAGTTGGCGGCGTACTTGGTCAGCTCGGCGCTGCGCAGGTCCATGAACATGATGCGGTCGTGGTTGCGGTTGAACGGCGAGTAGAGGTCGCGCATTACGTCGCGCACTTCATCACGTTCACAGCCAACGATGATCCGGTCTGGCCGGCGGCAATCGGCAACCGCCGAGCCTTCTTTCAGAAACTCGGGGTTGGAGACGATATCGAACTGCAGCTTTCGGTCGATTTTGACCAGGCACTTGTCCATGTGTGCCCGCAACGCGTCGCCAGTACCCACTGGCACAGTGGATTTTTCCACCAGAATCACCGGTTGCTCACGATGGCGCGCAACCGCTTCGCCTACCGAGAACACGTAGCTCAAGTCCGCCGATCCGTCCTCTTGGGACGGCGTGCCGACCGCGATAAACAGCACCTGACCATGCTGCACGGCGAGTTTTTCGTCGGTGGTGAAATGCAAGCGTTTGGCTTCCAGGCTTTCGCGAACGAGGGCAGCAAGCCCCGGTTCGAAAATGCTCACATGGCCTTGTTTCAGCAGTTCGACTTTCTTTGCGTCGATGTCCATGCAGACCACGTCGTGGCCAACCTCAGCCAGAACGGCTGCCTGCACCAGACCCACATAACCGCTTCCAAATACACTGATTTTCATGATGCACTCCTGAGTTCGGGCGCGCTAACTGGACGTGTGTTGATGGTGATGACCCCGAGCATGACCAAGGCCACCCCCAGAGTCTTAGAAAGACTGAATGTTTCGTTGAAAAACGGCAGGCTGGCGGCCAGCAGGTACACCAGCGCATAGCTGATGCTCAGCAGCGAATAGGCCCGGCCCAGCGGCAGATCACGCAGGGCGGCGAGCCAGCAGAGCATCGACATTGCATAGGCCACAATCGCGGTAAACACCACGGCGATGGCCAGTTTATCAAGGGGGGCGCTGAGCCAGGCATCGGGTGACGGCAGGTGCGTCATGCTCCAGCGCATGCCCAGCTGGGCCGCGCTCACGAGCAGCACGCTGCCCATGGCGAAGGTAATTCCACGGCGCCGGCTCATGCGTGTTGCCCCAGCAGAACGACACCACCAATGACCAGGGCTACACCCAGCCAGTGGCGACGGTCGATGGTTTCGTGAAAGACAAAACGTGCAACCAGAGTAATCAGCACGAAATTGATGCTCAGCATTGGATAGGCAATGCCGACTTCAAGGCGCTGCAGCACCAGCAACCAGACGAGCAGGCCAAATCCCAACGAGGCGAGTGCCAGCCAAAGCCAGGGCGAGCACAATTTCTCGCCCCAGCCAGACGGCTTGGCGCGCCAGCTCTCGACGGCGTACTTCTGGGCGATCTGGCCCAGACAGGTCAGCAGGCACGCGACCAGGAGCAGTAGCAGGCTCATGACGCACCTTGAGGGAAGATCAGAATGACCAGGTTGCCTTGTTCATAACGTTTGCCGTCTTTGGGCAAGAGCTCGATTTCTTGCAGTTCATCGTCACCCTTGACCCGCATCACCACGCCGACAGAACCGTTGCGACGCGCTTCGCGAATCCATTCTTGTACGCTGTCGGTGTCCACTCGTTGCTTCGAGCTATCAGGATAGGCAAGTCCGTATTTCAGCTCGCCTACCGTGTTGTACAACGCAACGTCGGGGCGTTTCAGGCGCCAGGCCAGGGCCGAAGCAGCGCCAAGATCGTTGCTCAACAATTTACCGGTCTGCGCCAGTTCGTCGACGTGATGCAGTATGAACTGGTCAGGCGTCTTGTTGGACACCACCGAATTGGGCAGCCCGGCGGGCAACAGTCCGATCAGCAGCAGGCTGCCGAATGCCGGTGCAGCCCAGCATTGCAGGGGGCGGAAGGCTTGCAGCAAGTTCGCCATGATCCAGCCGATCAGGCCGATGAATACCAATACCAGATTGTGCAATTCATGGTCGTACAGCGGCTTTTTCAGTTGCAGGTAGACCAGCGCGAGCAGGAGGGTCACGCCCAGGATCAGGTTGAGCAAACCGTTGAGTCCAATCGCCCGACCCTGTTCCAGCTTGAGCCGGTCAGCCAGCGCATTACCCAGCAGCAACGCCAATGGCAGCAGGCACGGCAGGATATAACTCGGCAGTTTTCCTTTGCTCAGGCTGAAAAACAGCAGCGGCATCAGCAGCCACAGCAACAGGAAGCCGATGTGAGCCTGCTTGCGGCTTTGCCACGCCTGCTTCAGCGCGGGAGGCAGTAACGCCACCCATGGCAAACTGAAACCGACCAGCAACGGCAGATAAAACCACCACGGCGCGTCATGCTGGGCATCGTCACCGGCAAAGCGGCGAATGTGCTCATGCCAGAAGAAGAAGCGCCAGTAATCAGGTTCTTGCGCGTGCACCGCCAGGACCCACGGCAAGCTGACCGCAATGGCCACGGCAATCCCCAGCGGACCGTAGATCAGCAGCTCACGCCAACGTTTTTGCCAGATCATCCAGGGCAGGGCGACGAGCACCGGCAGCAACCAGGCGAGAAACCCCTTGGTCATGAAACCCATGCCGCAGGCGAGTCCCAGCACCACCCAGCCGATCAAACGGTGTGTGCGGTCAGTGCTGTCCAGCGCAAACCACAACGCGACCAGACTCAGGTTGACCCAAAAGGTGAATTGAGGATCGAGATTGGCGTAACCGGCCTGAGCGGCGATCACCGTCAGACTCATGTACAGCAGCGCACAGGCAAAGCTCTTGCGCGGATCGTTCCACAGTCGACGGGCGACCAGGAAGCACAGCAATACGCTAAGGCCCATGCTCAGGGCCGAGGCGAAGCGCACACCAAACAGGTTCTGACCAAACAGCGCCTGGCTGGCGGCAATCATCCAGTAACCCGCTACCGGTTTTTCGAAATAGCGCAGGCTCATGAAATGCGGCGACACCCAGTTGCCACTCAGGAGCATGTCCTGGCTGATCTGGGCGTAGCGGGTTTCATCGGGAATCCATAAACCGTGGCTGCCCAATGGCAACAAGTAGGCCAACAGGAAAATCCCCAGCAACAGCGGTAATGCCAAGCGATTACTCATGCGTGTTGCACTCCGAGCCAGCCTTCTCGGCCATCGAGATTGCCGCGCACGACACGGCCCGTTGGCAAGGTGGCAAGGGTCTCGGGCAACAGATTGCCCAAGGGTGTAAAACGAATGTCACGCTGGCGTGCATCGGCCAGCAATTGACGGAAATCGTTAGCCATCAGAATCCCTTCTACTTCGGCATGAATAGTGTAGACGTTGAGGTTCTCTGGTTTGAATCGATCGAGAATGAACGCGTTGAAATCCTTGGCGGCCACCACTGGGCCCACCACTTCATCGAAAGTCGGCAGGTCGACCGGGATTTGCGGGGCAGCCAAACCACCCTCGGCCAGGATCGGCCGAAACAGGTTTTGGCCACGACAGTCGCTGTTATAGCGAAAGCCGAACGCCTCTTTGGCCTCTATCACCCGTTCATCCGCACGCCAACCGGCGGACGCCGAACACTCGACTTTTTGCCCGAGGATATCGCTGAGGGTATCCACGCCCATGCGGATCTGTTCGATCAGCTGCGCGTCGCTCCAGCGTCCGGCATTGGCCTGCCAGCCATGGTGATCCCAGGCGTGCAGGCCAACCTCGTGCCCGGCTGCCTGGGCCTGGCGCATCAAGTGGCCGAGGTCACGGCCAATCGGTTTGCCAGGCCAGGCCGTACCGGCCAGCAAGATGTCCCAGCCATACAGGCCCGCGGCGTTGGAACGCAACATTTTCCAGAGAAATTGCGGGCGGATGAGGCGCCATAAATGGCGCCCCATGTTGTCCGGTCCGACACTGAAGAAAAACGTTGCCTTGACCTGCGCTTCATCGAGGATTTCAAGCAGACGAGGCACCCCCTCACGGGTGCCTCGGTAAGTGTCTACATCGATTCGAAGGCCTGCCTGCATCAGCGTGATTCTTCTTTGGAGGACTCCGAGATTTCAAGCATGGCCTCACGCAGGAAGAAGTCCAGTGTATTGCCGATGGTTTCGCTCATCTCTACAGTCGGCGTCCAGCCCAGCAGGCGCTTGGCGTTGGCGACGCTCGGTTTGCGGTGGGACACGTCCTGATAGCCGGTGCCGTAGAACGCTTTGCTTTCTACATCGCGGAAGCCGGCGAACGGCGGGAAGTTGTCGCGCAATGGGTGAGCTTCGAACTGACGCAGCAGCTCTTCGCCCAACTGACGAATGCTGGCTTCGTTGTCCGGGTTACCGATGTTGATGATCTGGCCGTTGCAGGCATCGTTATCGTTGTCGATGATCCGTGCCAGTGCTTCAACGCCGTCGGCGATGTCAGTAAAGCAGCGTTTTTGTTCACCGCCGTCGAACAAGCGGATCGGCGTGCCTTCCACCAGGTTCAGGATCAATTGAGTGATCGCACGCGAGCTGCCGATACGCGCCGAGTCCAGACGGTCCAGGCGTGGCCCCATCCAGTTGAACGGACGGAACAGGGTGAAGTTCAGGCCTTTCTGGCCATAGGCCCAGATGACCCGGTCAAGCAGTTGCTTGGAGACCGAGTAGATCCAGCGCTGCTTGTTGATCGGACCGACGATGAGGTTGGAGGTGTCTTCGTCGAAGTTCTGATCCTGGCACATGCCATAGACTTCGGAAGTCGACGGGAAGATCACGCGCTTGTTGTACTTGACGCAGTAACGAACCAGCTTCAGGTTCTCTTCGAAGTCGAGCTCGAACACGCGCAGCGGGTTACGGGTGTATTCGATCGGGGTGGCAATGGCCACCAGCGGCAGAACCACGTCGCACTTCTTGATGTGGTATTCGATCCACTCGGAGTGAATGCTGATGTCGCCTTCGACGAAGTGGAAGCGCGGGTGTTTACGCAGACGCTCGATGGCGTCCGAACCGATGTCCAGGCCGTACACTTCGTAGCGGTCGTCACGCAGCAGACGCTCGGACAAGTGATTGCCGATGAAGCCGTTCACACCGAGGATCAGTACTCGGGTGCGACGCGGGCCGCGGCCGGACTCGGCGCCGCGCAGCATGGAGCCGTCGACCAGGCCCAGTTCGTTGGACAGTTGCGGGCCACTCAGGTACAAGCCGGTTTCGTTGCGCTGGCCGGAGGTGATTACCAGCGAATCTTCGCCACACGCGATGCGCAGTGGATCGACGCTGATGACTCGTCCTGGTTTCTGACCTTCATTGCCCTTGGCGACTTCTGCGCTCCAGACAATCAGTTTGTGTTCGCCCACGTCGCAGAACGCGCCCGGGTAAGGTTGGGTGACAGCACGGACCAGGTTGAACAGTTCTTCAGCCGGGCGTTTCCATTCGATCTTGCCGTCGGCAGCGGTGCGGCGGCCGAACACGGTGGCTTTGGATTCGTCCTGCGGCGTTTCGACAGCTTTGCCGGCAAGCAGCTGAGGCAGGGTGTCGTGCAGCAGGTCGGAGGCGGCCTGGCGCAATTTTCCGTGCAGGGTCAGTGCGGTGTCGCTGCGCTCGATCGCAACTTTTTTCTGGGCCAGGATTGCGCCAGCGTCGGCGCGCTTGACCATGCGGTGCAAGGTCACGCCGGTTTCGGTTTCACCATTGACCAGCACCCAGTTGGCCGGTGCGCGACCGCGATAGCGCGGCAGCAACGAACCGTGCAGGTTGAATGCGCCTTTGCTGGCCGTGGCCAACAGCGGTTCGCCCAACAGGTTGCGGTAGTAGAAAGAAAACAGATATTCAGGATTGAGTTTGCTGATGCGCTCGATCCACAGTGGATGGTTGGCGTCTTCCGGTGCATGCACCGGGATGCCTTTGCGCGCGCACAGTTGCGCTACAGAGCCGTAAAAGGCGTTTTCCTTCGGATCATCGGCATGGGTAAACACCGCGGCGATGTCGAAACCCGAGTCGAGCAAGGATTCGATGCCGGCACAGCCAATATCGTGATAGGCGAAGACAACAGCTTTTGCGCTCATGAGAGAACCTGATCTGAAGAAGTGGAAGTGAGGCCGTCAACAGTGACAACGGAAACTGGCGTGGCAGGTTGGCTACGCAGAACTTTTTCGATGAAGAAACGTGGGCGTGCGCGGACATCGCTGTACATGCGGCCCAGGTATTCACCCAACAGTCCCATGCCGATAAATTGCCCGCCGGTGAACACGAACAACACGGCGAACAGCACGAACGTGCCGTGGCCTGCCCAGCTGGCGCCGAAGGCCAGGCGCAGGACAATCAGCGCGGTGGCAAACAACACGCCGAGTGCTGCCATGGCGAAGCCGACAATGCTCAGCAGCCGCAACGGCGTGGTGGTCATGCACGTGATCAGGTCGAACATCAGGTTGACCAGACGCATCGGGCTGTACTTGGACTCGCCGTGCTCGCGCTCGGCGTGCATCACCAGGATTTCCGTGGTGTGCCGGGCGAAACTGTTGGCCAGAATCGGGATGAACGTGCTGCGCTCACGGCAGGCGAGCATGGCGTCGACGATGGTCCGACGATAGGCCCTCAGCATGCAGCCGTAGTCGCTCATTGCAACGCCGGTGGAGCGCTGCACGGCGAGGTTGATCAGCTTCGAAGGCCAGCGGCGCATGGCCGAATCCTGGCGATTGCTGCGGACCGTGGCGACGACGTCGTAACCGAGTTCGGCCTGGGCGACCAGGCGCGGAATTTCTTCCGGAGGGTTCTGCAGGTCGGCGTCGAGCGTGATGACTACGTCGCCTTTGCACTGTTCGAAACCGGCCATGATTGCGGCGTGCTGGCCGTAGTTGCGGTTGAGAATGACCGCGACCACCTTGCTGGACTCACGCTGGGCGGCTTCTTCAAGGATTTGCGCGGAGTCGTCGCGGCTACCGTCATCGACCAGGACGATTTCATAGTCATGGTTCAGTTGCTCGCATGCCGCTTCGGTGCGTCGCAGCAACTCCGGCAGGCTGTCTTGCTCGTTGTAGACCGGGATGACGATCGACACGCAATGGATCGGATACGGTTTCACAGGCGTGTGTCCAGTGTGTTTTCAATGGCATCGACGACACGGTTGACATCGTCGGTGGTCATGTCGGGGAATAACGGAATCGAGCACAGACGCGCCGAGTTCCATTCGGTGTTGGGGAGATAGATGTCAGGAAAGCGCTGACGGTAGTAGGTGTGCAAGTGCGTTGCGATGAAATGAATGCCGGTGCCGATGTTCTGCTCCTGCAAGGCCTTCATGAAGGCTTCGCGATCCAGACCGCAGCGCTCGGCGTCAATGCGCAGGATGAACAGGTGCCAGGCGTGTTGCTGCGGGTAGGTCGGCATGACCAACGGCAGTGCCTTGGAGCCTTCCAGACGTTTCAGGTAGGTCTGGGCCAGTTCGGTACGCTTGGCGTTGATCTCGTCAAGGCGCTTGAGTTGTACCAGGGCAATGGCGGCGTTGATATCGGCCAGGTTGTATTTGAAACCCGGCTCAATCACTTGTGCTTGAGGTTTTCTGCCATGGGTCAGGCGGTCGTAGGCATCAACGCCGAGGCCGTGAAACTTGAGCATGCGCACTCGATTGGCGAGGGCTTCATCGTCACTGACGAACATCGCGCCTTCGGCGCAGGTCATGTTCTTGATCGCGTGGAACGAGAAAATTGCGGTGCCTTGGGCGCCGACATGGCGACCTTTGTAGAGGGTGCCGGCTGCATGGGCGGCGTCTTCGATAACCGTAATGCCGTGCTTGTCGGCCAGCGCGTAAAGCGGGTCCAGATCAAATGCGGCACCCGCGTAATGCACCGGAATGATTGCCTTGGTGCGCGGGGTGATGGCCGCTTCGATGCTGGCCACGTCGCTCATCAGCGTGTCGCGGTCAACGTCGACGAATACGGGTGTGGCGCCCAGCAGGCAAATCATGTTGGCAGTGGACACCCAGGTCTGGGACGGTGTGATGACTTCATCCCCTGGACCGATTCCCAGCGCCAGCAACGTGATATGCATCGCGCCAGTGGCCGAGGAAAGTGCCACGGCGTGACGGCAGCCCACGTAATGAGCAAATTGCTCTTCCAGTTCCTGGTTTTTCGGCCCGGTCGTGATCCAGCCAGAGCGCAATACTTGCTCTACGGCGGCAATTTCTTCATCGCCGATACTCGGGCGGGAGAAGGGGAGAAAAGCCTGACTCATTGGCACCTCGGGGTTGAAAAAATTACGGACGTTCAGCGCTGATTCGTTGGATCCAACGAAAGCTTAGACTAAAAATCAGCGCTGCATCAATTACTTGTATCAGCATCGCGATGCGCGACCTCAATTGACTTTTGTCGTTTGTGTCGGCAGTTTGGGCGAGGAGCAGACTTTTTCCAGATCAATCAAGGTTATGCCAGATTTTGTGAAAGGAACATGAAAAGCCGGTCGAGTAATCGTTTATCTGGAAGTCATACAGGCACTGTTCAGGCTTACGCCGCTCATCCTGCTTCTTCGAAGAACATTCCCGCACAAGTGTCTCGCGTTAGATAAATATTGTTGCAACCCTTAGTTGTTTTGTTCAAGTGATTCCCAATCAAGGCCGTTACGTTTGACTGACTTACCTATCACCGATACCGCCGCTTCAAAAACCAACCCGATGACCGTCTACCTCGCCCGACTGGCGCCGTCCAGTCAGTTGACCATGCGCTACGTTTTGCAGGATGCAGCGGACCGTTTGGGGTTCGAGGACATGAATGTCGAGGAGATTCCCTGGCATCAGCTTCAACCTGACAATGTCATTGCGCTGGTGGCGGCATTGCGCGCGGACGGTTACGCGCCGAACACTTCCTCACTCTACGTCAACGCAGTGCGTGGGGTGATGAACGAAGCGTGGCGCATGAGTCTGATCAGCCAGGAACACTTGCTGAAAATGCGTTCGGTCAAGGGCATCGCCGGTACGCGGTTGTCCCAGGGCCGCAACCTCAGGCGCTCGCTGATTCAAGAGCTCATGGCGGTTTGCGCGGCGGACCCACGTCCACAAGGGTTGAGAGACGCGGCGATCATCGGGATTTTGTATGGTTCGGGGATGCGCAAGTCCGAGTCGGTGAACCTCGACCTGTCACAGGTGGACTTCGCCGAACGCAGCTTGCGGGTCACGGCCAAGGGCAACAAGCAATTGATCAAATACGCGCCGGCCTGGGCCTTTGCCAAGTTGCAGGACTGGCTGGAGCTGCGCCGTTCGCTGCTCAAGGAAGGTGAAGTGGACGATCCGTTCCTGTTCAACCGAATCCGCCGTGGCAGTCACATCACTCGCGAGCGCATCACCAAACATGCGATCTATTACATCGCCCGGCAACGTGGTGCGCAGGTCGGCGTGAAAATCATGCCGCATGATTTCCGCCGTTCGTTCATTACCCGGGTGATCGAGGAGTTCGACCTGTCGATCGCGCAGAAACTTGCGCACCACAGCAACATCCAGACCACCGCCAACTACGATGTGCGTGACGACAACGAGCGGCGGCGGGCGGTGGACCGGTTCGATCTTTGACGGGGTGAAATCAGGACTCACCCAAAACGTGGGCGTGGCCAATCGTCGAGACGTGAACTGCACTGCCGGCGGGCGGTGCATACATGCCGGAGCTGCGCACCATCAAGGACCGGCCTGGCTGTTCGCCAGCCGTTGAAGGCTGCAATTCCACGGTCAAGGTGCAGGTGTTGCCGCTGAAATCCCGGTCGGTCACCACGGCGCGACACCCGGGACCTTCGGCAGGACTGGGCTGGATGCTGATCAGTTGCAGTTGCTCGGGGCGCAACATGATCTGCGCTGAGTTGTTGTTCCTGTGGTTGTTGACCGGTATGCGCCCCAGATCGCAATGGGCCCACCCGGCTTCGATTCTGGCGGGCATGACCACGGCATCACCGAGAAACAGCGCCGTCTGTTCATCGTCGGGATAACGGTAGAGGTCCAGCGGATGGCCTGACTGAACCAGGCGACCATCGCGCATGACCGCCAACTGATCGGCGAACGACAACGCTTCACTCTGGTCATGGGTGACCAGAATGGTGGTCACGCCGGCATCGCTCAGCAATCGCGCCACCATTTTGCGCATGGCGCCGCGAAGGCCGGTATCGAGTGCCGAGAACGGCTCGTCGAGCAGCATCAGGCGCGGCTGCTGCGCCAGGGCTCGTGCCAGCGCCACTCGCTGTTGTTGGCCGCCGGACAGTTCATGGGGCCAACGATTGGCCATTTTTGCGTCCAGGGCCACGCTGTCCATCAATTCGGCGATACGTTGCTGCTTTGCCTCACCTTTGGTGGACAGCCCAAAACCGATGTTGGCGGCCACGGTCATGTGCGGAAACAGGGCGCCATCCTGTGGGACATAGCCAATCAAACGCTGATGCGCCGGGACTTCGTGGGTCTCATCGACCAATATCTGACCGTTAAGCGAGAGGCTGCCGGTGTCCGGGAACTCGAAGCCGGCGATCATCCGCAACAGCGTGGTTTTACCGGAGCCGGAAGGGCCGACAATCACCGTTCGGCTGCCAGTCGGCACCGACAGACTGACGTTTTCCAAGGCCCGCTGGGAGCCGTAGAACTTGGAGATCGAATGGAGTTCAAGAGCGTTCATCGGCCAGCCGTTCGTTTGGATTGGTGATAGAGGAGTCCGGTCAACGGGAGCGACAGCAGGATCATCAGCAGGGCATAGGGCGCTGCGGCGACGTAGTCGATTTCACTGGTCAGCGCCCAGAAGCCAGTGGCCAGGGTGCGGGTGCCATTGGGCGCGAGCAACAGGGTCGCGGTCAGCTCGTTGGTGATCGCCAGAAACACCAGCGCTGCACCGGCGGCTGCACCGGGGGCGGCCAGGCGCAGGGTGACCAGCCACAAGGCCTGCGCGGGCGAGCGGCCGAGGCTGCGCGCTATGTTTTCCAGTTCTACAGGTGCTTGCGCGATTCCTGCGCGCAAACTGACCAGGGCGCGCGGCAAGAACATCAGCAGGTACGCCAGCAGCACCGTGATGGTGGTCTGGTATATCGGTCGGGCGAAATGAATGGTCACGGT
The DNA here is from genome assembly GCF_949767865.1 of Pseudomonas sp. IT-P294. Lineage (NCBI taxonomy): Bacteria > Pseudomonadati > Pseudomonadota > Gammaproteobacteria > Pseudomonadales > Pseudomonadaceae > Pseudomonas > Pseudomonas sp. IT-P294. The sequence continues at coordinate 521,631 of NZ_CATKQW010000011.1, forward strand.
CACCAGGGCCAGTGCCACGACGATACCGGGCAACGAGCTGGTGATGTAGTTGCAGCTTTCCAGCAGGCGTTGCAGACGACCGGGAGAACGAATCGACAGCCACGCAATCGGGATGGCCGCGCAGGTGGTGAGCGCCGCGCCTGCGGCCCCCAGCAGCAGGGTTTGTTCAAGCGCGGGCATCAACTCGGCCAGGTTCCAGACCTGTGCGCCTCCCGCTATCAGCCATTTGCCCAACGTAATCAACGGAACACCGAGCGCCAGCACGCAGGTGCTGATTTGCAGCGTCAGCGCGAGAGCCGTCGATCCTGCGCCCAGGCGTACAACCCGTTGCTCACGCGCGCTGCCGGAGCCGACCCGGGCGTAACGCGCCGAGCCGCGAGCAGCCGATTCGGCGGTCAGCATCGCCAGGCAGCACAGGGCGAGCACACTGGCCAGCATGTGCGCGGCGGGACCGTTGAAGGTCGATTTGAACTGATCGAAGATCGCCGTGGTGAAGGTGTCAAAGCGGATCATCGCGTACAGACCGTATTCGGCCAGCAGGTGCAGGCCCACCAGCAATGCGCCGCCACAGATGGCCAGACGCAGCTGCGGCAGCACCACGCGAATAAAGATCGCCCAAGGCTTGAGTCCCATCGATTCGGCCACGTCTTCGATGGCCGGGTCGAGCCGCCGCAACGTTGCGGCGACAGGCAAATACAGAAACGGGAAATAGGCGATCACCGAGACCAGCACCCCGGCAAATAGCCCGTGTATCGGCGGCACCAGGCTGACCCATGCATAACTGTGCACGAAGGCCGGCACCGCCAGCGGGGCGGTCGCCAGCAACGACCAGGCACGTCGCCCCGGCAGGTTGGTGCGTTCCGTCAGCCAGGCCAGGGCCAGGCCAAGCGCAATGCACAGGGGAATCGTGATCACCACCAGCAACACGGTGTTGATCAGCAATTCGCCCACCCGTGGCCGAAACACCAGCGGCACCAGCGTTGCCCAGCCGGTCTGGATCGAGACCCCGATGACAAAGGCAATCGGCATCAGTGCCAGCAGCGAAACCAGCACCGACAAACCGATGACCCACGCGCCACCGCGACCTGCGAAGAGGCCGCGGGGGCGTCTGCGCAGGTTGTCGGGAATCGCCGCAGGTAAATTTGCGGGCAGTGTTTCAGGTATCAATTAGAGCAGCCCCGCTTGAGTCATCAGCTCCACGGCTTTTTTGCTGTCGAGTTTCGAAGCATCGACCGCTGGCGCATCGAGCTGTTGCAATGGCACCAGTTTTGGGTTTGATTGCGCGTTTTTGCCCACGGCGTATTCAAACGAGTTGCCGGTTTTCAGGACGTTCTGGCCGTCTTTGCCGGTCACCCATTTCAGGAACGCCTGAGCTTGTTCCTTGTGCTGGCTGGAAGCCAGGACGCCGCCACCCGAAACGCTGACGAAGGCGCCCGGATCCTTGTGCTTGAAGTAGTGCAGGGCGGTGTTCTTGCTGTTCTCGCCCGTTTTGGCCTGATCGCCGAAGCTGTAGTAGTGATAGATCACGCCGCTGTCGACCTGCCCGGCGTTGACCGCCTTGAGCACGGCGCTGTTGCCGCGGTAGGCGGTGAAATTGGTTTTCATCGCCTTGAGCCATTCAAGCGTAGCCGCTTCGCCCTTGAGTTCCAGCACTGCCGCGACGATAGCCTGGAAGTCGGCACCCGCGGGCGAGGCTCCCCAGCGACCTTTCCAGTTCGGGCCCGCAAGGTCCATCAGCGATTTTGGCAGCTCGGCTTCGGGCAGTTTGCTCGGGTTATAGACAAACACCGTGGAGCGCGCAGCGATACCGACCCATTTGCCGTGGGCCGGACGATAAGCTTCGCCGACCTGCTCGAGGGTGGCCGGTGCAACCGGTGCAAAAAGCCCTGCGTTGTCGACCAGCACCATCGCCGGGGAGTTTTCAGTCAGGAACACGTCGGCAGGGGATGCGGCGCCTTCCTGCACGATCTGGTTACCCATCTCGGTGTCGTCGCCATTGCGCACGGTGACCTTGATCCCGGTTTCCTTGGTAAAACCGTCAATCCAGGCCTTGGTCAGGCTCTCGTGCTGAGCGTTATAGACCACAATGCCGTCGGTATCGGCGGCATATGCGTGGGCGGCGCTGATCAGCGCGGTGGCCAATAATGCTTTTTTCAGAAACGCGGGGACACGGGCGGTCATTCGGTAGCAGCTCCTGGCAATGGTCGTCATGCAAACAAGTCGCGTGTGTATCAATGCGAATCATTTGCAATTTTTGGATGGCTGCGAATGTAGAGGGGGAAATGAGAAAAAAACGTTAAAAAAACCGTTAATACATGTCATTTCCATTCAGATTAGCAGCGCTGCTGACCATTGTCCGGTGGATTAGCTACTGAATGCCAGGGATATAGGCAACGCTCTGGTCCTCGCGAGCATGAAACATACGTTCGCCGTTGGTGGGGGTGGTGGTGATGACCTGATGATCCGAACCCAGGTAGTTCAACGGTAACGGATCGCCATTGCGGAACTGCGCGACGACAATAGTGCGCTGTGGATCCCAGTGTTGGCCGCTGGTGCGGTCCAGCCAGGCCATCAGCGCCTCGGTATTGCCATTGCGAGGAAAGTCCTGGTCTTCGCGCACGTAATAGAAGGGGGCGCCGCCGGTTTGCAAGTACATCGGCAATTTGTTGTCCACCTCGATCATCACCATGTTCCATTTATCCAAAGGCGCACGTTTGCTGGCCTCAAGCTTGACCGTTTCTGCGAATGCAATCACGCCACCGCCACCGTTGGTCCACGGATAGACGACACCGATCACCAACACCAACAACGCGGTGGCCACACCGAAGCCAATTTTCAACTTGCGAGTGAACCTGCCGGTCTCGTTGCGCTCAGCCATTCGGTGAGTGATCCACCACGCACCCAGCAATTGGGCGAAGGGCACCAAGGGCAATACGTAATAACTGCGTCGACTGCCACTGGCGGTGAAAAACAGCATCAACAGACCCAAGCCCCACACCAGCCAGCGGGTATTGGGTTCCATGCTGCGCCAATTGCGCAGCGCCACCCACAACCCCAGCAGCCAGCAAGGCGCCCAAGGCAAGGTGTAGACCGGGAGGTAAATCAGGTAGGTGTAAATCGGTCCGATGTGGTCGAAGGGCTGGAAAAACCGCACGACGTTTTCCCGCAACACCAGGCTCAGGCCGCTTTCGCCATAAGTCGGTGCGCCATAGATATGCGACAACATGAACGGCGTCATGTAGAACGCCCCGGCGATCACCAAGGCGGCGCACATCCGCAGATTGAGGTGGCGTTTCCAGCGACCGTCCTGCACGACATGCGGCAGCAACACCAGGCCCGGCAGAATGAACCCGATCAAGCCTTTGAGCAGTGAGGTCAGGGACAGCAACAGGAAAAAGCCCAGGTAGCGACTAAAACGCGTGTCATCCGGCCCGCGCCAATACCACCAGACTGCAGCCACTACACCGCACACGGTGAGGATGTCAGCCGTGGCGACGCGTGCCCAGAAGATGAAATAGAAGGTGGTCGCCAACATCCAGCCGGCAATCAGGCCGGTGCCTTTGCGAAAGAGCTGCTCGCCGATCAAGTACACCAGCCAGACGGTGAGCCACGCGGCAATGACCGAGGTCAGGCGCAATGACCAGTGGTTCAAGCCACCGATCAGCCACGCGGTCGCCGTGATCAGCCAGTAGGAGGGCAGTGGTTTGTCGTAATACGGACCGCCCTTGAGGTACGGATCGAAATAGTCACCGCTCTGCAGCATCTGCAACGCGATGTTGGCCCAACGGGTTTCAGCCCCCCACAACTCCCGACCGCCCAACCCCAGTAACAGCATCAGCGCACACGCGCCCAGCAGGAGCGCCAATGCGCCCCTGTCAGTTGTCCAAAACTTCATGAAGGGTTTCCTTTAGGTGAAGCGCTGATGTGGCGTTAGCTGGTCAAGGTTGGCTTTGCGGGAAGATCAGGATCTCCAGGTTGCCGCGTTGATAGCGTTTGCCATCGATGGGCAACAGTTCGACCTCCTGCACTTCCTGGACGCTGTTGACCCGCATCACTACACCGACCGCACCTTTCTTGCGAGCTTCGGTCATCCATTGCCCCACATTGTCCATCGTCACTTTGCGCGATGCCATGGCGGGGTCGTCGAGACCGTATTTCAGCTCGCCGATAGTGTTGAAGAGGTCGACCTGCGGCCGCTTGAGCCGCCACGACAAGGCCGATGCCGCGCCCAGGTCATTACTGAGCAGGGAGGATGTCTGGCTTAATGCGTCCAGGTGCTCGGCGATGAACTGGTCGGGCATCTTGCTATTAACAATCTGTGACGGCATCGCCGCCGGTAGCAACGCCACCAGCAACCAGAGTCCAAGGGCTGGCATGGCCCAGAACAACAGTGGACGCAGAACTTGCAAGGCGTTGGCGATGATCCAGCCGATCAATGCGAAGAACATCAGGGACAGACTGAACATCTCGGTGTTTGCGTAGATCTCTTTAGTGGCCTGCAGATACAGCAGCGCGATCAGGGCCACGGTAGCGATAACGACGTTGACCACGCCGTTGATGCGAATCAGCTTGCCTCGCTGCTGGCTCAGCATCTCCATGATTGCGTGCCCCATCAGCAAGGCCAGAGGCAACAGGCACGGCATGATGTAAGTCGGCAGTTTTCCGCTGCTGGTACTGAAGAAGGCCAGTGGCAGGAGCATCCAGAGCAGCAGGAAGCCAATGACCGGTTGACGCTTGTTTTTCCAGCCGTCGATCAGTGTATTGGGCAGCAGTACCGCCCAAGGCAAGCTCGAAGCAAGCAGCAGCGGCAGGTAAAACCACCATGGTCGAGCGTGCTGGGCATTCTCGGCGGAGAACCGGCGGACGTGTTCGTTCCAGAAGAAAAACCGCCAGAAATCAGGTTCCTGATGGTGAATGGCGAGCACCCACGGCAGGCTCACCAGCGCCGCCACGACTACCGCCAGTGGACCGTAACGCAACAGTTCACCCATCCGGCGCTGCCAGATCATGTAGGGCAGGGCGATCAACACCGGCAGCAGCCAGGCAAGAAAGCCTTTGGTCATGAAGCCCATGCCACAGGCAACGCCCAACAATGCCCAAGCCCCCAATTTACCTCGCGAAGACTGGCTATCGAGGGCAAACCACAAGGCTACAAGGCTCAAGTTGACCCAGAGCGTGAATTGCGGATCGAGGTTGGCGTACCCGGCTTGCCCCGCGATCAGGCCAAAACTCATGTAGAGCATTGCGCAGGCGAAACTTTTGCGCGGATCGTTCCAGAATCGCTGGGCAATCAAATACGCCAGCCAGATACTCAGCCCGGTGCTCACTGCCGAGGCAATACGTACGCCGAACAGGTTGTCGCCAAACACGGCCTGGCCGATGGCGATCATCCAGTAACCGGCAATGGGTTTTTCGAAGTAGCGAATACCCATGAAATGCGGAGAAATCCAGTTGCCGCTGAGGAGCATTTCCTGGCTGATCTGGGCATAGCGGGTTTCGTCGGGAATCCACAGGCCGTGGGTCAGCATCGGTAACAGGTAAAACATCACGAATGCCAACAGCAAGCCGGGCAACAGCCAGCGGTCAACCGGACTGGACGCACGGGAAATAGTGTTGGGCAGGGGGTTACGAGACGTCATTTTTCGTCCTTGGCGCTATACGCGAGAGCGCAATTTTAAAATTGAAAATAACTAAAAGCGTGAGGCTGCTGTAGTCGTTAAAGTTCGTTACTGGACGCTGCTGCCTTGCAGCAAGGATTTCCAGTCATCGGCCTTCACGATCCCAAGTATTTTAAGTTCCCCTTTCGCGTCAATGTGGACGAGCAAGGAACTGCCATATTCGCTTGTTGCCGCATGAGGGTAGCCTGTTTGTGCTTCAAAATCGCTGATGCAGCCACTGTGAGTGACCAGCACCAGATTATGGTTAGCACGTTTATGGGCCACGACATCGTTACGCAGGGGTTTGCCACAACTGGCGAGCCAGTCCTGAGCGATCGCATCTTTGCTGAACATGGCGTGCGCCGTTTGCGCCGTACGAGTGGCCGGGCTGCTTATCACATCGGCCTGATCCATGCCCAGCCGCGTGAAACCTTGGCCCACAGCGATGGCGGCATCGTTACCCACTTTGGTGATGCCGTCCGCCGGGCCGAAGCACGGGTTGCTGGAACGGTCACAGCGCTCGGCATGACGAACCAGCGCAACGACTTCGCCGGCTTGCCATTGCCGCAACAATTGAGATCGGTCTTCGGCGTTGGCACCGCCCAGATTGACTGGCGATCTTGACCAATAGGCAAAGCCTGAAACCAGTACAACCACTACGAGGGCTGCGCTGAGTGACGCCAGTTTTATTAACCGAGAAGTCATGAGTTCTTCGTTATGTAAGGTGGGAACGATGCGCCTAAAATTAAATCTGCTCAGGTAGCGGAGTAGTGAAACGAATGTGAAAAAATTGCAGAGATATTGCCGGAGCAACATTAATAAGTTGTTGCAAATTGTTATCTCCTACGTTGTTTAGGTAAAACGGACGCGCACAAACGTGCGCGCCGTCGAGTTTGAGAGTGATTTACTTGCAGCGGGCGGTTCAGGGTGACGCAGGGCAACCCCGCGAGGGGCCTTTGGCCGCTTGGCTGATGAGCGCGGTCAGGTGTTTCACGTTGTTCTGATGGGCGACCACCAAATCATCGATGCTTGGGCCTGAAGGGGTTTGCAAGGTACTGCGGCATGTCACCAGTGTGTTGTCAGTATCGCCGGGATTGCGCAGGCGCCATTTGACGTCGATCAGCGCGTATTGGCCGGGTATCGAGTCAAAGCGTTGAAAATCCACACGCAATGAGATTTTGTGCTGCAGATTGCTGTTGACCAGTTGATCCACCAGTGCGCTGCTCAATTCATCCGGCAGGCTCGCACCCCACCATTCGGTTTCAAGAATGACCAGCCCACTGCTGCCCTGACGGATGACGATCTGCGGGCGATCTACTTGCGGCGGCACGGTAATGCTTTCAATCACGACATCCGCAGCGTTGCCCCTGGCTGTTCCTCCTGGCTGTGCCGGAGTCAGGGTGTGAAAATGAATCGGATCACTGCGGCAGGCGGCAAGCAGCAACAGCGCGGTGACCAAGGTGATTTTCAGCTTCAAAGCCATGGGTATTGCTCCTGTGGTCAATTGCGCGGCGGCGCTTTCAGATCCATCGGCGCGGCGTTGTTGGGGCGCCCGCGAATCAGCGATTCCGGATGCCGCCCCAGGTAATCCGAGAGCTCACGCAAGGAGCGCGACATGCGTCCCAGTTCGTCCAGGGTCTGGGTCAACTGTTCTCGTTGCGGCGAATCCTCGGCCAAGGTCGAACTGGCTGATTGCAAGGTCTTGCTGACGTCGGCCAGGGTTGTTTGCACCCCAGGCAGGGTCTTGGCATTGAACTGCGCCAGGCCTTTACGCAATTCGACGAGGTTGCTGTCCAAGTTGCCGGCGATGCGTTCCACCGGCAGTTTGTTGAGCTTGTCGACCATGGCTTCCAGTTTTCCCTGGAGTTCTTCGAGGCTGCCAGGAACGGTCGGAATGATGACAGGGCGAGCACTTGGATCGAACACGACTTTTTCAGCCTTCGGATAGAAATCCAGCGCGATGTACAACTGACCGGTCAACAGGTTGCCGCTGCGTGCCTGTGCACGCAGGCCATTCTCGATAAAGGAGCCGATAAGCCGCACGCCACCGGCTTCGTCACTGGGGTCATGATTGTAGGCTTTGAGCAATTTTGTGTGTGCCTTACCCAGACGTTGCGGGTAGATCACGATGCCGACGTTGACCGGGAAGCTCTTTTTCTTCTCGTCGAAATCCAGATTGACTGAGACCACTTTGCCGATTTCCATCCCGAGGAATTCCACCGGCGCATCGACCTTCAGTCCACGCAGAGCCTGGTCGAAACGCAGGGACAGGAACTGCGGTTTGCCATTGGGAGGGGCGAGGGCGGTCTGCTGGTCCTCGAACAATTCGTAGGCGTACTCTTCAGGCGCGGGCTTGTCGTCGGGGTTGTAATCGGGTGCGCGAAACGCGATGCCACCCACCAGAATCGAGGACAACGACTCGGTCTTTACCGCAAAACCATTGGCGCCGACGCTGACATCAAAGCCGCTGGCGTTCCAGAATCGGGTGTTCTCGGTGACATAGGCGTCATTGGGCGCGTGGATGAATACGTCGATGTTCACGCCTTTGCCGTCAGGGTCCAGAGCGTAGGCGACGACCTGGCCTACCGGGATTTTGCGGTAGTACACCGGCGAGCCGATGTCCAGTGAACCAAGGTCCTCGGTGTGCAGGGTGAAACGCTTGCCCGGTTCGCCATAGGTAATGGGGGGCGGGTTTTCAATGCCCTTGAATTGCTTGGAGCGAGCGTTGGCCTGGCCAATGTCGGCGCCGATGTAATCACCGGAGAGCAGGGTATCGATGCCCGACACCCCGCCGGCTCCGATGCGCGGACGCACCACCCAGAACTGCGAGTCTGCGCGGGTAAAGCTTTCCGCTTGTTTGGCCAGCTTGATTGTCGCGTTCACACTCTTCTGATCGTTGCTCAGTTCGACGTCCGAGACATGGCCGATCACCACGCTGCGGTATTTGACTTCAGTCTTGTTGGCGGTCAGGCCATCACCGGTCTTGAAGGTGACGGTGATGGTCGGGCCTTCCTGCAACAGGCTGTGGACCACCAGGGAAATCCCTACCAGTACCGCAACGATGGGCACGATCCAGACCAGTGAAACACTGAAACGACGAGTTTTTACGGGGGCTTGCCCGGGAGCTTGCGGCCCGTCAGTGGCTTGCGACTTCATCCATGTCCTCCTCATTCCGGTGGGTGTCCGACCGCTCGCTATCCCAGATCAGTCGAGGGTCGAAACTCATCGCCGACAGCATGGTGAACACCACCACCAGGCCAAAAAACAGAATGCCCGGGCGCGGCTCGATATCGGCCAGGGCTTGGAACTTGACCAGTGAGGCCACCAGCGCCACGACAATTACGTCGAGCATTGACCAATAACCGATGACCTCGACGAACCGGTACAGTTTTGAGCGCTCTTTGCGCGCCCAGTCGCTGTCGCGATGCACCGTGACCAGCAGCAGCGTCAGTGCGACGAACTTGATCCCCGGCACCGCAATGCTGGCGATGAAGATGATCAGGGCGATGTCCCAGGCACCGGCTTCCCAGAACTCCAGTACACCGCTCATGATCGTGCTGTCGGCGCCATGGCCGACCATCTTGGTGTTCATTACCGGCAACAGATTGGCCGGCACGTAAAACGCCAGGGCCGTGAACATGTAGGCCCAGGTCCGGGCCAGCGAGTTGGTTTTGCGCCGGTGCAGTGGCGCGCCGCAACGCTCGCATTCGTGGGGCTCACCGGTCATGTCGCAGGCAATCCCGCAGGTGTGGCACAGGCACAGGTTGAGTTCGCTGGCGACCGGGGGCAAGTTCATAAGATGTCCCACAGCTCACGGATATCGCGACCGGCAATGCGGATCATCATCAGGCTGAGTATGGCGAGGGCAAACAGGCCGATACCCGGCAGTACATCGAGCAACCCGGCCAGCTTGATGACCGCGACCATCGCGCCCAAGAGGCACACCTCCAGCATGCTCCAGGGCCTGAGGGTTTCCAGCCAGCGCATGCAAAACCTGAAACCTGGCGAGCGTCGGGAGGCGAGGGCGTAGCCGAGCACCCAGATCAGTAGCACCAGCTGAAAAATCGGGGCGATGATCATCGCAATTGCCGCCACCATGGCGATGAAGGTGATGGGGCCGAGACTCAGGGCCAGTACCGAATCCCAGAGGGTTGCACTGTTTTTCAGACCCTTGAGGCTGATGTTCATGATTGGGTAGAAATTGGCGAAAATCCACAGCATCAGCGCGGTGAAGGTCAGCGCCAGGCGCTGCTCCACCGTCAAGCCGTTATAACGCTGAAGCACGCCGCCGCAGCGTATGCACAGGGTTTTTTGATGTTTGGCGAGCGTGACTTTTTCATACACGCTGTCGCAGTGCTCGCAAATGATCAGGTGGTTTGTCGTAGCCATAGGCCGTACTCGCCAGGACACAGGAAAGTCAGAGCACCTCCTCAATATAGAAGTGCCTAGCGATAGAGCAAATCGAAAGGCGTAAACGCCTGATTAACCGCGTCATCGTTCATCACGGGCAAGCCCGCTCCCACAAGGATCTTCGCCGTACACAAATGCTGTGTTCGCCAAGGACTCTGTGGGAGCGGGCTTGCCCGCGAAAGCGGTGGATCAGTGAGGGTGATTTCTAGCCAAGCAATTCGCGCAAGCGATACCAGAACATGCCGAGCGCCAGCAGTGGCGAGCGCAGCATTGGTCCACCGGGGAAGGTCATGTGCGGTATGGCGCTGAACACGTCGAAGCCCTGGCTGTGTCCAGCATGGATGGCTTCGCCCAAGAGCTTCGCGCACCAATGGGTCACGTTCAGCCCATGCCCGGAATATCCTTGGGCGTAGAACACGTTCGGGTGCTGTCTCAAGCGCCCGACCTGAGGAAAGCGATTGGCCGAGATGCCGATCTTGCCACCCCATTGGTAATCAATGCGCACATTGGCCAGTTGCGGGAAAACCTTGAGCATCTGTGGGCGCATGTAGGCGCTGATGTCCGCCGGATCGCGCCCGGAATAATGGCAGGCACCGCCGAACAGCAAGCGCCGATCCGCCGAGAGCCGGTAGTAATCGAGCCCGACTTTCTGGTCGCACAACGCCAGGTTCTGCGGGATCAACTGCGCCGCCACCTCTGGTCTCAAAGGTTCAGTGGCAATGATGTAGCTGCCTGCCGGGAGCACCTTGCCGCTGAGTGTCGGTTCGAGGTCTTCCAGGTGCGCATTGCACGCCAGCACCAGGCTGCCGGCGCGCACTGTGCCTGCGGCGCAACGAACCTGCACGGTGCTGCCATGAATAACCTCGAGCACCGGGCTCTGCTCGAAAATCTGCACACCCAGTGACTGCGCGAGCCGTGCTTCGCCAAGCACCAGGTTGAGTGGATGCAAATGACCGGAACCCATGTCGACCAACCCGCCGGCATACACGCCGGAATTCACCACCTGCTGACGGATCTGTTCTGGTCCGACCAACCGCGTTTCGTGGGCGTAACCCGAGTCGATCAAATCGGCCTGTTCCGCTTTGAAGGCCGCGAACTGCGCCGGGGTGTTGGCCAGTTCGCAAAAGCCCCAGCGCAGGTCGCAATCGATACCGTGATCGCGAATGCGCTTGCCCACCAATTCCACCGACTCGATGCCCGCACGCTCTAGATAACGCACGCCTTCTTCGCCGACATAACGACTGAAGCCACTAACGTCATGCCCGATGCCGCGGATCAATTGCCCACCGTTGCGCCCACTGGCGCCCCAGCCGATGCGCCGGCCTTCCAGCACAATCACCGAGAGCCCGCGCTGTGCCAGTTCGATGGCGGTGTTGACCCCGGTAAAACCGCCGCCGATCACGCAGACATCGGCGAACAGATCCTCGGTCAACGCAGGGAAGGGCGTCAGGTGATGGGCTGTCGCGGCGTAATAGGACTGTGCGTGTTCGTTGTTCATTTGTTGGACTTCACTTTGCTCCAGGAACGGGTCATCAATCGCATGATCGCCTGGGGCGGGGTGGTTGAAATGTAGAGTTTGTCGAGGACAGCCTGCGGCGGATACACCTCAGGGTTGTTCACCAACTCAGCGTCCATGAACGCCTTCGCGGGCGGGTTGGGGTTGGCGTAGCCGACCGAGGCGCTGACCTTGGCAATGACTGGCGGGTCCAGCAGGTAGTTGATAAAGGCATGGGCTTGTTTTGGATTGCTGGCATCGGCCGGAATCGCCAGCAGGTCAAACCACAGGTTGCTGCCTTCCTTTGGGATGGCGTAGGCGATGTTCACGCCGTTCTTGGCTTCCTTGGCGCGGTTGGCCGCCTGGAACACATCGCCCGAATAACCGAAGGCTACGCAGATGTCGCCGTTGGCCAGGTCCGACACGTACTTGGACGAATGGAAATAAGTGATGTAAGGCCGGATGCTCAACAGCTTGGCTTCGGCTTTTTTGTAGTCTTCAGGGTTCTCGCTACGCGGGTCCATGCCCATGTAATTGAGGATCGCCGGGAACACTTCATCGGCCGAATCCATCATCGACACACCGCACTGGCTGAGTTTCTTGATGTTTTCCGGTTCGAACAGCACGGCCCAGGAGTCGATGTGATCAATGCCCAGCACTTGCTTGATCTTATCGACGTTGTAGCCGATACCGTTGGTGCCCCACAGGTACGGCACGGAATGCTCGTTACCCGGATCGTTTTTCTCCAGCAATGCCAGCAGTTTCGGGTCCAGGTTCTTGAAGTTCGGCAGCTGTGCGCGATCCAGCTTGAGGAACGCGCCGGCCTTCACCTGGCGGGCGAGAAAGTGGTTGGACGGAACCACCACGTCATACCCGGTGCGGCCGGCGAGCAGTTTGCCCTCCAGGGTTTCATTGGAATCGAATACGTCGTAGATCACCTTGATGCCGGTTTTGGCCTGGAAGTCGACGAGAGTGGTGTCGCCGATGTAATCGGTCCAGTTGTAGACACTGACGGTAGGCTGGGCCTGCGCAACCGCGCTGAACAGCAAGGTCAGCGCGACCGGAACCATGGATTTCAATAGACGCATTCGACACCTCTTTGAATTATTGGATTGTGATCGGTGTGATCGTTCCCACGCTCCGCGTGGGAATGCAGCCCGGGACGCTCTGCGTCCCATTGGAACGCGGAGCGTCCCTTGAGGCATTCCCACGCAGACGGTTCGACGCCTCGACGTGGGAACGATCAATGGGAAGGGGTTAAACGCTGAACAGCAGGAACTCGCGCTCCCAGGAGCTGATCACGCGCTTGAAGTTTTCGTGCTCGGCACGCTTGACCGCGACGTAACCCCTGACGAATTTGCTGCCCAGGTAACGCTCGATGGTTTCGCTTTCTTCCATCTGCGTCAGCGCGTCTTCGATGGTGATCGGCAAGCGCAGGTTGCGTCGTTCGTAGGCTCGACCTTGCACCGCCGCGCTCGGTTCAACGCCTTCGACCATGCCGATGTAGCCGCACAGCAGGCTGGCGGCAATCGCCAGATATGGGTTGGCGTCCGCGCCCGGCAATCGGTTCTCGACGCGCATGGCTTCAGGGCTTGAGGTCGGCACACGCAGGCCGACGGTGCGGTTCTCTTCGCCCCATTCGACGTTCACCGGCGCTGAAGTGTCCGGCAGGAAGCGGCGGAACGAGTTCACGTTCGGCGCAAACATCGGCAGTACTTTGGGGATGTATTTTTGCAGGCCGCCAATGTGGTGCAGAAACAGTTCGCTCATGTTGCCGTCGGCGTCGACGAAGATCGGCTTGCCCGTGGCAATGTCGACCACACTCTGGTGAATGTGCATGGCGCTGCCGGGTTCATCGCCAATCGGTTTGGCCATGAACGTCGCCGCGACGTTGTGCTTGAGTGCCGCCTCACGCATGGTCCGCTTGAACACGGTGATCTGGTCGGCCAGGTCCAGCGCGTTGCCATGACGGAAGTTGATTTCCATCTGCGCCGGGCCGTCCTCGTGGATCAGCGTGTCGAGGTCCAGGCCTTGCAGTTCGCACCAGTCGTAGACGTCTTCGAACAGCGGGTCGAATTCGTTGGCGGCATCGATGGAAAACGACTGGCGACCACTTTCAGCGCGCCCCGAACGGCCCATCGGTGCCTTGAGCGGCAAGTCCGGGTCTTCGCAGCGCTGGGTCAGGTAGAACTCCATTTCCGGCGCGACAATCGGCCGCCAGCCTTTGTCGGTGTACAGCTGCAACACTTTCTTCAACACGTTGCGTGGCGACAGTTCGATCGGGTTGCCGAACTTGTCGAAGGTGTCGTGGATCACGATTGCCGTCGGTTCGATGGCCCATGGAATCACGTACACCGCGTCGGCGTCCGGCTTGCAGACCATGTCAATGTCGGCCGGGTCCAGCAGGTCGTAGTAAATGTCGTCGTCGACAAAGTCCCCGGTTACCGTTTGCAACAGCACACTTTCCGGCAGGCGCATGCCTCGCTCATGCAGGAACTTGTTGGTGGGTGCGATTTTGCCGCGAGCAATGCCGGTCAAGTCGCTGACCACACACTCGACTTCGGTAATCTTGTGATCTTTCAGCCACGTGAATAGCTGATCGAAGGGGACATTCATAAAGACCTCGTTATTGGTTTTATTAACGTCGGGGAGGGCGGCTTCATCCACCACACACTTCCCCTGTGACGCGTTGACGACTATCTTGGGCGAGCCTTGTCGTTCTATCTATCCACTTTAAGCCACACCAAAACGCACCAAACGAGTGCGTAAGGTCATCCCATGTCAGCGTCCAGTCCGTTACAGGTTCAAGCGTTCAATACCGATGATGTCGCCGCGCAAATCCGTGCTACACCGGGTTGGGTGCAGCACTATCAACAGATGTCACCGGGGCATTTCGCCGGGCGCGTGCGCTACCTGGACCTGCAAGGCGTGGAGATTTACGAAGAACAGATGAACACCCGGGTCGAGCAGAATTTCAGTGCGCCGCAGGGGGCGTTGGCGTTTTGTTTCGATCGCAGCGACAACGCGCTGTACGTGCTGAATGGCGAAAGCCGCAACATCTGGATCACCCCGGAGAACTATCAGGAAATCGCCGTGGTGTTCGGCCCCGAGTTCGTCCAGCGCCACGGTTTGAACATCGCGCGGCTGGAAGGCTTGTTCATGTCGCCGCTCAACTGCGGGCAGAACGCCTTGTTCAGCCGCTGGTTGAGCGGCACCTTGACCCGGCTGGCAGAGACGCTCGATCCACCGAGCAAAGAAGCGCTGACCCAGCAGTTGCTGGAGGATTGCCTCTACATCCTCGATAACGCTTGTGTGTGCCTGGACCGCGGTGGCCTGCAGCGGCGCACCGAAGAGCGCACGATCATGAAACGCATCGGTGAGTGGGCGGCTGATTCACCGGAAGAAACCCTCAACTTGCTGGAACTGTCCCAGGTGGCCGGGGTGTCCCTGCGTCAATTGCAGCATGCGTTCAAGGCCTTCACCGCCATGACCCCGACCCATTGGCTGCGCCTGCGCCGACTGAACAGCGCGCACCGCGAATTGCTGGCCCGAACCCCGAATGAGACGACTGTCGCCGAAGTGGCGATGAACTGGTCGTTCTGGCATTTGGGACGGTTTTCCAGCAGTTACCGGGCGCTGTTCAAGGAACTGCCGAGCGAAACGCTGAAACGCGCGGCGCCAAAAAGCAGCCCGGTTTAAGGTTGGAATGCGGTTGGCGTCCAGTCAGGTCACTGGCGCCGGTTTTGCCAGCTCAATACCCGCTGCCCCCAATCGCTTGAGAATTTCAAACAGCAGATCGCTTTTGGTTATGCCGACGATTCTCGGGCTGCTGACGTAACCGGTGACCGTCAACGTGATGCCGTCGGGAGTCAGTTTGCTGAAGCGTACAAACGGCGCCGGTTTTTCCAGGATGGTTTCGTGTTCCTGATAGGTGTCGTGCAGCAGGGTTTTCACTTGTTCAGGGTCAATGTCCAGCGGGAATACCAGTTCGAGTGTCGCGACCCCTTGGGCACTGCCGCCAAGGGTGACGTTGCGCAGGTTCTGCGAAATCAATTGTGAGTTGGGGACGATGACGATCGAGCGGTCACTGAGTTGTATTTCGGTGGCCCTGACGTTGATGCGCCGAATGTCGCCTTCGACGCCGCTGATGCTGATCAGGTCGCCCACCTTGACCGGTCGCTCGGTCAGGAGAATCAGGCCAGAGACGAAATTCTTGACGATTTCCTGCAAGCCGAAACCGATGCCCACGGACAAGGCGCTGACGATCCACGCCAGGTTGGTCCATTTGATGCCCAGTGATGACAGGGTCATCAGAATCACCAAGGCATAACCGATGTTGGAAAACAGTGTGCTCAGCGAGGCGCACATGCCGGGGTCCATGTCGGTCTTGGGCAGGAGTTCGTCATCCAGCCATCGGCGCAGTGAGCGAATCAGGTAGATACCGATCAACAGGGCCAGTACGGCTTTCAACAGGTGGTCAGGGATGATGTTCAGTTTGCGCAAGCCGTCGCCGCCGAGGATGGCGAACGTTTGGGTAAACAGTTGCCCGAGTGTGGTACCGACCCCGCCCACAAACAGTGAAATCACCGCCAATAAAATTAACGTGGCACGCCCCACGCCGGACAAAATGATCGAGACTTGCTCAAGGCGCACATCGCCGATACCGAGCAATTGCTTGAACGCCTTGCCGCTGGGGCTCTTGGGTGAAAACAGGTACTCACAGCTGTCTCTGAACACCTGCGTCAACAAGTAGAACCCGCACAGGATGATGAATCCCCAGACCAGTTGATACGTGATGAACCTTGCCAGGGAGACATAGCCGATCAGCAGCGCAAGCAGCGCCACCACAATCACGACGGCGGCGAACGAGTAAATCAGGCCGGCCAGGGTGGTGCTCGATTCGGGCGCCTCACCGCTGTCCACCACGGCTCTTCGGACTTGGCTGGCACGCCGGAACAAGGCACCGATAATCAGTGTGACCAGGAGCGAAATCAGTCCCCGGCCAAAGAGGATGGCCGGTGCGCTCATGCCGGTGACATTGGTGATTTGTGCCAGGCCCACCAGAATCAGCAGCGTGACGGACAACAGTCTGGGGTAGGGCTGGATCGCCAGCGCAACCGGGTCGGCGATGGCGGGCAGGCGCCAGGACGGATGCCGGGTCGACAGCAGCGCCCGGCTCAAACCGGTGATCAGGATGCAGACATAGATGACTTTTTCGAATTCATCGGCAAAGTTCTGAATCACGGGCGACAGCGGCAAGTCTCGCGTGAGCGCATAAAACAGCAGTTGCACCGCACCGGCGGTGGTCAACACTGTGGCCACGACAGAAGCCAGTGCGAGGGAACTTCGGCGCAAACGACCTTCGGGCATTCGATGAATGCACATCCAGGTCAGCCCGCGTTCGGCGATTCTTCGGCCCCAGGACCAAAGGGCCGCCGCCAGCAAAATCAGGGTGATGCCAGACAGTCGATTGCCGGGCTGCCAGGCAGCCTGGAGCGCACTGCCGGCCTGCTGGATGAATTCTGCAAAACGCTGGCGGTCCTCCGGCAGCGGATTGAAAAACGGTGCCCAGAACCCCGGCGACAGGATGCTGCCGCTGCGCAGCGTGACTTCGGTTTCCAGAATGCTGCGCCGGATGCCGGCAATTTGAATGATCAGGTCGGCAGCGTTGCTTCTCAGCGCCGCCAGGGTTTTCAAATTGAAATCGACTTTGGCCTTTTGCTCGGACAGATAGGCACTTTGCGTTGCAATGTCCGATTTTTCTGGCGTGATATCGCCCTGCGACACCGGGCCCAGCACATCAAGTTGGGCTTGTAGCTGCTTCTGTTCGGGCAGCAGGGAAGACTGCAGGGTGTCCACATCCTTAATAAACAACTGCACGGTGTCCTGCAGGCCGACCATCTGTGTGAGGTTATTGGCCTGCGATATTTGCTGCTTGATCCGGTCGAGGCGGGCTTGCAGCGCTTGCAGATCACTCTGGGAGATCGCAGCGGACGAAGTGCCTAAAACAGCCGATGGCGGCAGCAGCTCGGCGGCCGACAGCCAGGTGGCACTCGGTCCAAGCAGCGTGAGCACGACGAAAATGACTGCCTTCAATGCCTTGCGCATAGGAGTGCCCGGCTCTGTTATTGGTCGCTTAACCTATGAGGTTAGGCCATCACGCCAAAACGATCGAAAAGAATCATGGACAGGCGCCTTCAGGGCCATTGCGCGAGGGGAACGAACGGTGTGTGATCTACACTCCTTTTTGCTCAATAAGTCGGTGATCTGTCTTGAACTGCCAAACCACCCGGTGTACTTGCAGGGTAACGGACTGCGTTGGAGATCTTTATGAGTAAGGTGTGGTTTATCAGTCTGTGCGCTGTATTGGCCGTTTCATGCCCCCAGGCCTGGGCCGAAACCGTCGTGCCGATGAAGGGACAGGACTCGCAACAAACCCAGCTCGATGTCGATGATTGCCATGACGTGGCGCTCAGTCAGAGCCCAACGCCGCCGCCCTCGGGCACCGTTGCGCCTGAGACCCACGGGCGTCAGCATGATGAATTTTATGAAGGCGACCAGGACGAAGCGAAGATGGCCTATGTCAATTGCCTGCAGGCAAGGGGTTATCAGGTCAATCCTTGAGTTTTTTCCCGCCTTGCCACAAGCAGATGAACCATCAGGCAGGCATACAGCGTCACGAGCAGGAACAACCCCATGCGCACGGCAAACGCCGTGTACACGTCCTTGCCGGCGACACTGTCCTGCACCGACTGGCCCAACAGGATAATCAGCGTGATCAGGGTGTTGAGCCAGAACCCGGGGGTGAATCGCGTCGGGCTCAGGGCATACAGTTTGCGCGCCAGCACCAGGCCGAACAGCAGCATCCACAGAAAGAACATCCACAGGTGCACAAACAGACTCAGAGCGCTCCAGAACAGAATCGCCAGCAGGCCCGCGTACAAGGTTGAACCGACGAGTTCACGGCCGGCGTTGCGGGCGTTAGTCGTGGAGCTTTGCTGGCCGAGGCTGACGGCCTTGAGGATGATGGGCAAGTAACCTGCCGGGTCGATCAGCGCCAAGAGGAATGCCGGTAGCACGATCAGTGTGGCTCGTAGCGCAACCCTGCTGACTTCTTCGTCGGGCAGGGGCGCGGCGGGCGGCGGCGAAGGGGCATTCGGCGGGTCCGGGAATAATCCGTGACTGATCGCCACGACCAACACTGCAAGGAGCAAGCCCTTGACCAGAGCCCCGATGACCATCGCCGCCAGGTCGAATTCAGCGACGCCTGCCGAGGAGATCATGGTCAGGCCGATCACCAGAAAGGTCACGATCAGCGGATTGCCGCCGCGCAGGCCAAAACGAAAGACCAGGAACAGACTCACACCGATCACCAGCACCCCGCTGACAGGGTAATAACGCAGTATCGGAATCAATAGCAGGCCGACACTGGTGGTCAGCATCGCGACCAAGGCAAGCACCACGGCCGCCTTGAACGGCAGCGGCCGATTGACCGAGGCCAGCAGGATCAGGCACAACACCGGCGCTAAAAAGGGAATCGGCAAGGCCAGGCCGAAACTGGCGGCCAGGCACAGCGCCGTGCCCGTGGCCAGGCGCAGCGCGCGTTGTTCGCGCGGTGTGCGCTTAATAGGCATAGCTCAGCCAGCTCATGAACCCCACAAACAACCGGCCAAGCGGATTCAACGGATTGCCGTCGGTGGGGAAGGCCATGACTTCCGCCTGCCCGCCGGCACGGATGGCTCGGTTGTCGCGCAGCGTGGCCAGTGACTCTGGGGAGAACTGGATGATCACCGGAAAGCGCTGTGCCGGCCGCAGCCAATCGCGACTGTTTTGCACGCTGGGCAACGTCCCCGGCTGGGTTGGCTGCCCGACGCTGACGCCGTACCCGACACTGCGCACCTGGCCTTCGAAAATTTCGCCCGGCAGCGCGTCCAGCACGATGGCGACTGGCGTCTCGGGCTTGATCAGGCCCAGGTTGTTTTCGGTCATGTCCGCGCTGATCCATACATCGTGGATCGCAATCAAGGTCATGACCGGGCTACCGGCCGCGGCGAATTGCCCGGCGTCGGTGCGCAGGTCGGTGATCAGCCCCGCCGAGCGCGCACGGATCTGCGTGTTGGACAAATCCAGTTCGGCTTTGGACAGCGCCGTGGCAGCGCTGCGCAGCAGGGCGTTGGTTTCCTCGCTGCCGCCTTCCTGCTCGCGCGCACGCTGGACTTCGGCACGAGCGGCGGCGACCTGGCTGACCGCCTGTTCACGGTTGGCACGGGACACTTCAAGCACGCGTACGGAAATGGTGCCGGGGTCTTCGCGATACAAGCCTTCGAGACGCTGATTGTCTTGCCTGGCCTTGAGTTCGTTGGCCTGGGCGGCCCGCAAGTTGGCTTGTGCCGAGGCAATGCCGGCGGTGCTGGCGCCGACCTGTCGGCGTGTCGATTCCAGGTCTGCGCGTGCCCGGTCGACGGCAATCTGATACGGCTGCGGATCGACCTCGAAGAGCACGTCACCGGCCTTGACGTCCTGATTGTTGCGCACTTTGACGCGGATCACCCGCCCGGCAACTTCAGACGCGACCGGAATGACGAACGCTCCCACCCGCGCCTGTTGGGTGTAGGGCGTGAAGCGGTCGGCCAGCAGGTACCACGTCAGGCTCAGGACAATCAGCAGCAACACCCATTTGATGCCTTTTTTCGCCGGGTCGGGCGCGGGCGCTTCGGGAACGGTCTGCGCGGCTTCGCTCATGGTTGTTTTACCTTGTCGGGCAGAGGGGAGCCGGCTTCGTGCAACAGGTCGCCCCAGTCGGTGCGTTGTTCCATCTGCTGGCGGGTGGCCGGATCGATGATTGGCTGGGCGCTGTACCACCCGCCGCCCAGGGATTTGTAGAGGGCAATCAGATTGCTCACGGCGTTGCTGCGAGCGACCAGGTAGTTGTCCTGCTGCTCGAGCAGCGCGCGTTGCGCGTCCAGGACCCGCTGGAAATCCGAATAACCTTCGCGGTACTGGACGCTGGCGAGCACCAGCGAACGCTTGGCGGTCACTTCAGCTTGCGCGAGGATTTGTTCGCCTTCCAGCGACTTGATCACCCCATAGGCGGCATCGTCGGCCTCCCGCGCGGCCTGACGGACTTTGTCGCGATAGGCCTCGATCAGCTGCTGCAAGCGCGCATCCTGAACGCGCACGTTGTTGCTGATCCTGCCGTAATCGAACACGTTCCAGCTCAGACTGGGGCCGCCGATCAGGTCCAGGCTCCTGGACGTGCCCTTGAGCGTATCGGCCGACCAGACAATGCTGCCCAGCAAGGTCAGCGACGGATAGAAATCGCTTTCGGCGACACCGATCAGAGCCGACTGTGCGGCGACGTTCAGCTCGGCGGCGCGTACGTCGGGCCGACGCAGCAGCAAATTGGCCGGTATGCCCTGCAGGACGGCGCGGTCGACCAGCGGGATCAATCCTGGGTTTTCCGCCAGCTGCGGCAAGGCGCCGGGCGGTTGCCCGATCAGTACGGACAAAGCGTTGCGGGTTCGCTGGATCTGATCTTCGAGCGTCGGCAAGGTGCTGAGGGTGCCCAGGTATTGGGTCTTGGCCTGTTGCAGGTCCAGCTCGGCACTCTGGCCACTTTTGAACAGTTTTTCGGTGATGTCGACGTTGCGCAGTTGCTGTTTGGCGTTTTCCCGGGCGACGCGCAGCCGCGCCTCGGAAGTGCGCAACGAAAAGTAGCTGTCCGCAACCTGGGCGCGCAGCAACACGAGCACGTCTTCGTAGTTGGCTTGTGCGGCAAAATAGCTGGCATCCGATGACTCGATCGCTCGACTGAAGCGCCCCCAGAAATCCAGCTCCCAGCCGATGTCGAACCCGGCACTGTATTGCCAGAAATGACTGTCCTGCGGATTGTTGCCGCCCGATTGTCGGCGGTTGACGTACAAACTGTCGGCGCTGGCTTGTTGCAGTTGCGGGTACAAGGTGCTTTGAGCAATGCCCAGTTGGGCGCGCGCTTCAACCACGCGCAGGCCGGCGATTTTCAGGTCTGAGTTATGGGCATCGGCCTCAGCGATCAAACGGTCCAGGACCGGGTCGTTGAAGACGCTCCACCATTGCCGCAAGTCCGGCGTCAGCGCACGCTGGCTGGCGTGGGCAAGGGCAGGGGTGTCCCAGTGTTTGATCCACGCCTCTGCGGGAGACTGGAAGTCGGGTCCCACCCGTACGCAGCCGCTCAGCCCCAGCAAGCCCAGCAACATGAGGTGGCCCGGCCTCATCAGCAGGGATCGACGTGGAGGCATTCCGTAGGTTCCAGCCAGGGACGATCACTGGAGCATAGCCGCCCAATCGCGCCATCGGCGGCCAAGCTTTTCAAGCGCCCTCAAACCTTCAGCGATCATTGAACGGCACGACGATAAAAGGCAGCCTCCAAGGTCACGTTGAATGCAGGGCGCTCTACGGCGAAATGATCCCGTGATCGATGGCGTATTTGACCAGCGCGGCGGGTTTGTCGATGTTGAGTTTGCGCCGGATGCTCAGACGGTGGGTTTCCACCGTGCGCACGCTGATGTCGAGTTCACGGGCCATTTCCTTGTTGTTCAAGCCCTGAGCCATTTTGTACAGCACCTGGCTCTCGCGCGGCGTCAGCTCGTTGTCGGTGCCTTTATCGGCAATCAGCCGCTGGGCGATTTCGGCGCTGTAAAACGTGCCGCCACTGGCAATGGCTTCGATCGCCGCAATGATTTCCCGCGACGGCGAGTTCTTCAGCACATAGCCACTGGCGCCGGCACGAACGGATTCACTCACGTATTCATAATTGTCGTACATGCTCAGCACCAGCACTTTGAGCGACGGGTACTGACTGCGTAACAGGCGCGTCAGCTCGAGCCCGTTCATGTCGCGCAGGCTGATGTCGACCAGCAACAGGTCTGGCTGGCAACGTCCGACCATCTCGATGGCATCGGCGCCACTTTCGGCTTCGCCCACCACTTCCAGCGGCGCCATGACCGCGAGCAGGGCTTTGATCCCGTCGCGGACCAGGGCGTGATCGTCGACCAGAGCGACGCGGATCGGGCAGGGCAGGTTCATTGCGGTCATTCACTCTTGTTGTAGTGGGGTGTGTCAGTGTTTTGAACCGGGTGCTTTCATTGGCAGCAGCACGTCCAGCTCACTTCTTCCGGGTAGCGAGACCAGGTCGAAACGCCCGCCAAAATGTTCGACGCGCTCACGGATATTACGCAAACCGATGCCCGCATGGCGACGCTCGACCTGAGCCACGTTGAAACCGACGCCGTCATCGACCACGGTCAGCCGTACGGAATCCGCCGAACCGTGCAGGGTAATGGAGACGTTTCTAGCCTGGGCATGGCGTTCGATATTGGTCAGGCCTTCTTGCACGATCCGAAACAGAGAGACCGCCGCGCCATCGACCAGATCACAGTCGAATTCGTTATCGTCGTAGGTCACTTTCAGACCGCTGCGTTGCTCGAACTCCGTGGCGAGTTGGCCGATGGCGGCCGGCAGGCCCAGGGTGTCGAGCAACGAGGAACGCAAATCGTGAGAGAGGCTGCGAACCTCGCCAATCGCGTCCCCAAGGCGCTGCGTGGCCTCTTTTAGCGTGCTCAACCCTTTGTCTTGTGCCGGGCCGTTCTCCAGCAGAAGGCTGGCCAGTTCGAACTGAAATTTGATGGAGACGAGCAACTGACTGATGCCGTCGTGCAGTTCACGGGACACCCGTGATCGCTCTTCCTCCTGCAGGCTGACGATCCGTTGGGTCAGGCGCTGAAGCTTTTTGTCCGCCAGTCGATGCTCGCTGACGTTCAGCGTCATGCCGCTGGCAAAGACAAACAACACCGCGACAAGGGCGACGACGGCAATCGCCAGCATGGTTTTGCGGATGCCCTGGGCCACTTCGTCGCGCGCTTGTTGAGTGGCGCGTTCAACATCCTCAAGGTAGATGCCGGTGCCGAGCATCCAGCCCCAGCGATCCAGCATCACTACGTAGGCCAGCTTGTCGGTCACTTTGCCGGAGGAGGGTTTGTTCCAGGCATAGCGCTGAAAGCCTTCGCCTGACTGTGCGCTGTTTAGCAGCGCCTGGATCACCGGCAAACCGTGCGGATCCTTCATGTCCCACAGGTATTTGCCCACCAGTTCCGACTGGCGCGCGTGCATCAGGCTACGACCCTCGCGGTCGTAGACGAAGAAATAACCATTGATGCCGAAGCTGAGTTTGCGCAGTTCTTCCAGCACTTGTTGCTGGGCGTGCTCGTCACCGTGGCCGTCGTCGTACAGCGGCGCGATCAGGCTTTGCGCCATTTCCACGTAGTTTTTAAGTTCGGCACGTTTGCTGGCCAGAATGCTGTCTTCGATCAGTTGCGCCTGTTGGTCGCCGAGTTGACGGTTCAGGGAAATCACCAGCGCGCAGATCACCGCGATCGCCAGGACCAGTGGCAGAATCCCGAGCGCGACGATTTTGTGTTTGAGCTGCATCTTGGCTCCTGACCGGGCGGAGGGGTAGGCGAAGGCCGGCATCATATGCCAAAGATACGCGCGTCCTGTAGCGCGGCAGGACGGAATGACCTGCGGCTTTGGTGTCCTTCAACTCAAATACAAAACCCTGTGGGAGTGAGCCTGCTCGCGATAGCGGTGTATCAGATGACATTGATGGTGAGTGTCAGTCCGCTATCGCGAGCAGGCTCACTCCTACAGAGGATCTGCAGAGTCTACGTAGAACTACGTAGATGCCACGTACGTAGTAACGCGGATTTATTTGTAGACGACATGCGCAGATATTGGGCCAGCTCCGCACCGCGGACACAATTATAAAAATTACCGCCGCAGTCACTGGCTGTCGGCAGGAGACACGCTATGCCCCGTCTGGCTAAACACCTCGCCTGGTTTGCCGTGGCTGTCCTGGGAGCGTTTGCGCTGAGTGTCGTGGCCCTGCGCCGCGGCGAAGCGATCAACGCCCTCTGGATCGTAGTCGCAGCAGTCGCTATTTACCTCGTTGCATACCGCTATTACAGCCTGTTCATCGCCACCAAAGTGATGCAACTCGACCCTAATCGTGCCACGCCCGCGGTCATCAATAACGATGGCCTGGACTACGTGCCGACCAATAAACACGTGCTTTTCGGTCACCACTTCGCCGCCATCGCCGGCGCGGGGCCGCTGGTCGGTCCGGTATTGGCCGCACAGATGGGGTACTTGCCCGGCACGCTGTGGCTGATCGCCGGCGTGGTGCTGGCCGGTGCCGTTCAGGACTTCATGGTCCTGTTTATGTCCACACGCCGCAACGGCCGCTCCCTGGGCGACATGGTCCGTGAAGAAATGGGCCGCATCCCCGGGACCATCGCGCTGTTTGGCTGCTTCCTGATCATGATCATCATCCTCGCGGTGCTGGCGCTGATCGTGGTCAAGGCCCTGGCCGAGAGCCCATGGGGCATTTTCACGGTGATGGCGACCATCCCGATTGCGATGTTCATGGGCGTCTACATGCGCTACATCCGCCCGGGTCGCATCGGTGAAATCTCCGTGGTCGGTGTGCTGTTGCTGCTCGGTTCGATCTGGCTGGGCGGGCAAATCGCCGCTGATCCGGTCTGGGCCAAAGCCTTCACCTTCACCGGTATCCAGATCACCTGGATGCTGATCGGCTACGGTTTTGTGGCGGCCGTGTTGCCGGTTTGGCTGATCCTGGCCCCGCGCGACTACCTGTCGACCTTCCTCAAAATCGGCACCATCGTGGCGCTGGCGATCGGCATCCTGATCACCATGCCCGACCTGAAAATGCCGGCACTGACCCAGTTCATCGACGGCACCGGGCCGGTGTGGAAGGGCGCTCTGTTCCCGTTCCTGTTTATCACCATTGCCTGTGGCGCGGTCTCGGGTTTCCACGCGCTGATCGCTTCCGGTACAACACCGAAGTTGCTTGCGAGCGAAGGCCATGCCCGTTACATCGGTTACGGCGGCATGCTGATGGAATCCTTCGTCGCCATCATGGCCATGGTCGCCGCGTCGGTGATCGAGCCAGGCGTCTATTTCGCCATGAACAGCCCGGCGGCACTGGTCGGCGCGGATGTGGTTTCGGTGGCGCAAACCGTCAGCAGCTGGGGCTTTGCGATTACCCCGGACGCGTTGCAAGCGGTGGCCAAGGACATCGGTGAAACCACCATCCTGGCCCGTGCCGGCGGTGCGCCGACCCTGGCGGTCGGTATCGCGCAGATCCTGCACCACGTCCTGCCCGGTGAAAACACCATGGCGTTCTGGTACCACTTCGCGATCCTGTTCGAAGCGCTGTTTATCCTGACCGCCGTGGACGCTGGCACGCGTGCCGGACGCTTCATGCTGCAGGACTTGCTTGGCTCCTTCGTGCCGTCGCTGAAACGCACCGACTCCTGGCCCGCCAACCTGATCGCCACCGCTGGCTGCGTGGCGATGTGGGGCTATTTGCTGTATCAGGGCGTGATCGATCCACTGGGCGGCATCAACACCTTGTGGCCGCTGTTCGGTATCTCCAACCAGATGCTGGCCGGTATCGCGCTGATGTTGGCCACCGTTGTGCTGATCAAAATGAAACGCCAGCGCTATGTGTGGGTGACCATGCTGCCCGCTGTGTGGCTGCTGATCTGCACCGTCACGGCAAGTTTCATCAAGCTGTTCGATGCCAACCCGGCGATTGGCTTCCTGGCCTTGGCCAAGAAGTACAGCGATGCCCTGGCCAATGGTCAGATCCTCGCCCCGGCCAAAAGCATCGACCAGATGCAGCACGTGATCTACAACGCTTACACCAACGCTACGTTGACGGCGCTGTTTCTGTTTGTGGTCTTCAGCATCCTGTTCTTTGCACTTAAGGTCGGTATCGCCGCCTGGGGCAGCAAAGAACGTACGGATAAAGAAGCGCCGTATCAGGCAATCCCGCAGGTTTGATGGAGGAGGGCGAGCATGTTTAATGACTTGAGTCGTCTCGGTAAATACCTTGGTCAGGCTGCGCGCTTGATGGTCGGGATGCCGGACTACGACACCTACGTCGAGCATATGCAAACCAAACACCCGGACAAGCCGGTGATGAGCTATGAGGTGTTCTTTCGGGAACGTCAGGAAGCGCGATACGGCGGTGGCAATGGACAGACTCGCTGTTGTTGAGTGAATGGGGAAGCCATTGCTGAAGTTGCTCTGATACTGCGTCTGAGTGCACGGAAAAGCCGGATGATTTGGCTGATGATGTTTACTTAAGATGGTTTTGGGGGGTGGGATTGGGGGCATATCCGTTGCTGCGGTTACGGCGGCTTAGGGTTCCGCCCTGACGGCGGGTCACTTTGGAAAAGCCCCAAAGTAACCAAAGGGCTCTTGCCCCTGACGTTCGGTGCCTCGCTAAGGCTCGGCATGCCCTCGCTCCGGTCCTGCTCCGTGGGCCCGCCGCCATCGGCCATCCATGGCCGGGGGCGGCTACCGCGGCATCCTTGCCGCGGTGCCCACTGCGCAGAACCTGCGCTCGGCCTCTCGAGGGGGCGTACACCGCCAAAGCAAAGCGAGGCGGCCTACCGGCCGGCCTGTTTGCTCAACGCTTGCGCGTAGTGATCGTTCTCCAGAGTACTGATCGTTCCCACGCTCTGCGTGGGAATGCATCCCGTGACGCTCCGCGTCACCCTTGCGCAAGACTCAAGCCTGTGTCGACAGCGGAACGCAGAGCGTCCCCGGCGGCATTCCCACGCGGAGCGTGGGAACGATCAACAGCCAAGATCAACAGCATCGCGAGCAGGCTCACTCCCACCTAAAGCAGAGCAGACCAGCGCACAGCTTTTGCTCCTCACCACTCATCAGGTCGAGCGTTAGCTCGCCTTCAGCTTTTGATTTTGATTTTGATCTGCCCCGTCGGAAGGCCGAACGCAGGTTCTGCGTAGTGGGCAACCCGGCATGGATGCCGGGTTAGCCGCCCCCGGCCATGGATGGCCGATGGCGGCGGGCCCACGGAGCAGGACCGGAGTGAGGGAATGCCGAGCCTAGGCGAGGCACCGGACGTCAGGGGCGCAAGCGCTTGGTTACTTGGCGCTCTTCCAAGTGACCCGCCGTAAAGGCGGAACCAATAGCCGCCGTGACCGCAGAAACGGATATGTACCCAACCCCAACCCCCAAACTTTCTCAAGCACACAACACTCTGAAAAAGCCGGGTTAAAACTTCTATCACACCGAACAATTAAGTGTCTTTAAATGGACAATGCCCAATCCTCAGCAATACTTCATTTCGCCATAAGTAAGCGGTTGCGCTGTTATCCGTTCAATAGTGATAAACATTATTTGAGAGGGACATCATGCAGTCGAATAAAAATGCATTGTGTATTTCCGTTCTTGGAGCGCTCTCTCTATTAGCCAGCGAGCGCAGCACAGCCGGTGGACTGATGTTGTATGAAATCGGCACGGACAACATCGGTCTGGCCAATGCCGGGGCCGCCGCCAGGGCACAAGGCCC
The DNA here is from genome assembly GCF_949767865.1 of Pseudomonas sp. IT-P294. Lineage (NCBI taxonomy): Bacteria > Pseudomonadati > Pseudomonadota > Gammaproteobacteria > Pseudomonadales > Pseudomonadaceae > Pseudomonas > Pseudomonas sp. IT-P294. The sequence continues at coordinate 549,634 of NZ_CATKQW010000011.1, forward strand.
TTCGACCATCGCCAGTAACCCCGCTGGCTTGAGCTATTTGAGCGGCACGCAAATCACTGCGGGTGCGCAGATCCTCTTTGGTCATTTGTCGTTCGATCGGGATGATCAGACCAATACCCCGGGCAATGGCAGCGGCAATATTCTCGACCCCATACCGGGAGGCAGTTTTTTTATCAGCCATCAACTGGATGACCATTGGTCCGTCGGCTTCGGCTCCTATGGCGATTTTGGCCTGGCGGAAAACTACGACAACGACTGGTCCGGGCGTTATTTCGTGCAGAACGCCAGCATCGCCGGATTGTCACTGGTGCCTAGCGTGGCGTATCGCTTCAACGATCAATGGTCCGTGGGGCTTGGCGTTAAAGCCATGTACGGCATGCTCAAATCCGAGGCCGCCATCGATCAGTCGCCCCTTGGCCTGACGAACCGCGCGGACGGGCAGTACAAATACAGGGACACCGATTGGGGCTATGGCGCCAATGTCGGCGTGATCTATGCCCCGCAAGCAGGCACGCGTATCGGCTTGGCCTACACCAGCCAGGTGGACCTGAATTTCGAGGATGGCCTGGATATCAAAAACAGCGGCCCGCTCGTGAGTCGGCTGGATGGCACCAAGCTCAAACTCGATCTGAAAGTCCCACAAACCGCCACCCTCAGTTTGTATCAGCAACTGGACTCGCAATGGGCGTTTCTGGCCTCGGTCAATTGGCAGGACTGGTCCGAGTTCGGCGACATCGGCATTGACGTCGACACCAATGCTGGCGGGTCGCGGGCCACCACCATCAATGCGCATTACAAAGACACCTACCAATTGGCCCTGGGCGCGCAGTATCAGATGAACCCAGATTTGCTCTGGGACTTCGGTATCGCCTACGACACCTCGGCGGTTTCCGACAGCAATCGCACGCTCACCGTGCCCATGGGCGCCGCCTGGCGGTTCGCCGCCGGCCTCACGTATTCGCTGAACAAGGAGACCGACCTGAACTTCAGCTGGGTTACGGTCTGGATGGGTGACATGCCCGTCGACCAGACCAAATCCCTGTCGGGCAATCGTGTGTCCGGCGAGTTCGACAATGCCTGGCTTCAAGCCCTGTCGGCCAATATGACCTGGCGTTACTGACGGGGGCGTTCACCCTGATCACTGCAATGGAGGGCGCTCGGTATGAACAGATGCATCAAACTGCCTGTGCTCTCCGTGATGACGCTTGCAGTGCCCGTCTGCAGTTTTGCGGACAGTCAGGCCGAGCTGGCCAAGCAGTCATTGAACCCGGTCGCTGCGCTCTACAGCTTGCCCATCCAGTACAACTGGAACCAGAAAATGGGGCCCTCCGGTGACGGCATCCAGAGCGTGACCAACGTCCAGCCGGTTTTACCGTTCAGTCTGAATGAAGACTGGAACCTGATCTCACGCACGATCCTGCCGATCATCGATCAGCATGGTCTGACACCGAATGGTGTGGCCGACAAAAGCGGGGTAGGCGACACGACTCAGAGCTTTTTCTTCTCTCCGAAAAAACCCACCGAGAGTGGCTGGATCTGGGGGGTAGGGCCGGCATTGCTGTTGCCGACCGGCAGCAACACCTTGCTCAGCAGCGAACAGTGGGGGTTGGGGCCGACGGCCGTGGCGCTAAAGCAGGAACACGGCTGGACCATCGGCATTCTCGCCAATCACATCTGGTCGCTGGAAAACAGCCCTGCCGACGACAAAGAGAAAGTCAATCAAACCTTTCTGCAACCCTTTCTGGTGTACACCACGGCGACTTACACCAGTTTCGGCATCAACACCGAATCCACTTACGACTGGGAGACCAAGGAGTGGAACGTGCCGATCAATCTGTTCGTGACGCAACTGTTCAAGGTCGGCAAGCAGCCCATGAGCCTGCAGGTCGGGCCACGCTACTGGGCCGACAGTCCGAAAGACGGCGCCCAAGGGTGGGGCTTTCGCGTGGCCTACACGCTGCTCTTTCCTAAATGAAAGGCGCCCGCTACTTCACATCTTCCACCTCATAATTCACATAGCCGAACTCATTGCTGCGAGCCGCCACGTATTTGCCGTTTTGCTCAAACACCGTGGCCTCGAAGGGCGAACCGCCAAGGGTGGTCACCAGTTGCCCATCCTTGATTTCATATTTGGCCGGCACGCCGAATTGCCCACCGTGCAACATGTTCAGGTACTCGCCTTGCGCAGCCGGTTTGCCGTCGACGCTGGTAACCGAGCGCTGGCCATCGGTGCCGTAGACAATTTCAAAGGTCTGGCCGGTGACCGTGTTGCGCACCTTGACAGTTTTGCCCACCACCAGGGTTTGCAGCTGCTCGTTGGTCAACGCCTTGGCGCCTTCGGATTTAAGCTGGTCAACGGTTTTGCCCCGCACCATCAACTGGCTGTCTTCGGCGTTCGGCGAGTACCAGATCGGTGAGGTCCAGGCGCGTTCCTGGACGACGGCCGAGACGTTGGCCGGTGGCGGTACCTGCAGCTTGGCGGCGTCGTAGGTACTCCAGCGTGGTGTCGGGATCTGCAACACGCGGGCATAGTAGAACGCATGCTGGGCTGGGTCGAAGTCCGGGTCGACCCAGACTTTCTTCAGCTCGGTGGCGCCAATGGTGTTGGTGTAAGTGGCCTTGGAAATATCGACCGTGGAACCCACCGGTGGGATTTTGCCAGTGGCGGGGTCTGGCGTGCGATCACCGGACCAGGCGACGTCGTAGATCTTCTCGAAGGTCTGACCGTTTTTGGTCCAGCCCTTGATGATCTGGATTCGGTCGAGGTTGCCATCATCGGCATCCTTGACCGCCCACACCACGAAGGTCGGCGCCTCTTTGCCCGGTTTTGCCGGCAGGTCGCCGCCCATGGGCACGCCCTTGGCGTAGGCGGCATGCACCCAGTCTTTTTCGTTCCACAGGTTGCTGTCGAAACCCCAGCCACCAAACAAACGCACGGGAATCCGCACGCCGCTGGTGCCATAGACCTCTTTGCGCTTCATCGCATCGAAGATGGATTCACGGGTGTTTTCTTCCGCCCAGACACCGGCCAGGCCGGAGGTGCTGGTTTGCAGGGCTATCATGCCCGAGTTCTGTTTGCCGGAAAGACGCGCCTGAGGTGTGCTGTCGGTAAAGCCGTGGGAGCCGAAGTTGTCGCTCTGCGTGTAGGGAATTACCCCGTTGTGCGAGTCGCTGGCACCGACCACGCCCATTTTATAAGGGTTAAAGCCACGAGCCTCCTGCAAGGCCATGCCGTTTTGCCAGGCTTGGCGGACGTAGCTGCCGTTAGGTTTGGAGGTGCTGTTGTCCATGCCAAGCAGGAAACTCATGATTTCGTAGTTGGCGAATTCATCGGTTGGCGACAACTCGGGATGGGTTTCCGAGGTGCCCTTGACCTGGTGGATTTCCGTGAGGGACTCGTTACGCATCCGCGTCTCGGCCCACGCCGCATCGATAGGGCGCCCCCGGTCATCGACGTCGACCGGAAACATCATGCCGTTACTGAGGTTGGCGTTGTGTGAGATCGCCAGTACGTCATTGCCCTTTTTGCGCTGATCGTCCATCCAGGCCCATAAATCCTCGGGTTTGCCGGAGTCGAGAGCGGTAAAGGGCAGTTCGGGGGCCTTTTTCGAATCGCGGAAGAACACATTGCGGTGCATGTTCTGATTGTTGGGCGCCGAGGTCCATTCATACGCCACGAACGTGGTGAACGTGCCGGGCTTGTAATACTTGTCAGCGATGGCGATGTTTTGCTGCCAGATGTTGCCGGCAACCTTCGGATCAATCAGTTCCTTGATCGGGTGGTTCATGCTGCCCGCGATCCATTTGAAGACCCGATTGAAGTCCTCCGGGGTTTTGACGATCAGCTTTTGCGCGATGGGCGTTTTGCTGAAGTCCGATTTCGGATCGTTGGCCAGCGCGATAACGCCCACGTATTCCGAGTGATCGGTGACGCCGTGAAAATCCAGCGGACGGCCCTTGAGCTGTACTTCAAAGCCCATCGGGTGCATGACCGGCATGCCCAGCGAGAATTTGTAAGCTTGCTCCGGATCGACTGCGTGATTACCCACCAGGTAGGCATCGATCGACCACGAGGTGTGCGAGTGCGTCTGGCCAAAGTAGACCTCGCGGTCCGGATTGCCATCTGCCATGACCTGCGTGCTGATAGCCAGGGTCAAGGCGGCGTAGCTGAACAAGAACGATGTGCTGAGGCGGGTGTTGGTTTTCATTTTCCACGTCTCCGGAACACAGCAGTGACAGGACGGTGCAGTTCACGACCAAAAACTTGAAATTCGTTCGAAAAACCAGAAGGCGGCCAGCGTCCCCAGCCCATAGGACGCCATCGGACGGGCATACAAGTGCGCCGGCTGTGGAAGTCGACAACGCAGCAGCAGTGCCCGCAGGCTCAGCACCACGGCGACGAACACTAACTGGCCGATCTCGACGCCAACATTGAAGGTAAACAGCGCCAGGGGCAGGTCCCGTTGTGGCAGGCCGATCTCTGCCAGCGCGCCGGCAAAACCGAAGCCGTGCAACAAGCCAAAACAGAAGGCCACGACCCACGGCCATTGGGCGGTAAAGCTTGCCTGGCCGCGATTCTTTCGGGCGATTTCCGCTGCCAGCAACAGAATGCTCAGTGCAATCGTCGCCTCCACCGGAGGGCCGGGCAGGTGCACGGCGCCCAGCGTGGCGAGCGCCAGGGTGATGGAGTGGGCGAGGGTGAACGCGGTGATGGTCTTCACCAGCATCCAGCCGTTACCCACCAACAGCAGAAGACCGAAGACAAACATCAGGTGATCGAAGCCACCCACTATGTGCTCGATGCCATGAACCAGAAAGGCACCGGCCACCGAGAACGCTCCCGGTGTGGCGGCAATTTCAATCCACGGTTGAGCAGGTTGCACGAGGGTGGTCGAGAACGTGCCGTCCAGGCGCGAGACGCGGACCAACACATCGGTGATGCTCGCTTGCAGGCCGACAAATTCAATGCGCTTGCCCACCAGTCCCGCGGGGCCGGCATCGATCACCCGGCGCTCGAGCAGCGAGTCGTTGAGCTGGCTTTCCACCGGTTCAACGACCGTTTGCACGCCTTCGGCGAATTTCAGCGCGATAGGCAATCGCATCCCTGAAAGCACTGGCGTGCGCCACAGTACGTCGTACCGCCCGGTGGCGATTTCGTTGATTTCCATGTAGGCCGGGCGGGATTCATGAGCCAGGGCCGCTTGCCCCATGAGTAAAACGCACAACACAAGCCAGATCGTACGGCGCATCAAGGCTGCTCCGTTTCAGTGGCCGCGATACCACGAGCGGACGCTGGCATCATCACCATCACTTCATAACGGGCCTTCAACGCTGCGAAATTTGCACGTTTGGACTCAGTACGCTGTTCGGAAAGCCAGTCGGACTTGACTCGCTGGGCGACGCTTTCAAAGGGTGGAGCCGTTGGTTTGGCCAGCGCATCAATCCACACAAGGTGCCAGCCAAACCCTGACTCAATAGGGCCGACCCACCGTCCCAGGCTTTGTTGAAACACTGTAATGGCGAACTTTGAACCGAAGTCCTTCGCCACTTGATCCTGGGATTGCTCGGCATAAGCGTTTTTAAACACGAAGGTATCGCCTTCGGCGCTGTTTTTGTCGGTCAGGGTGGCCAGCACGGCTTGAGCTTGTGCCTGGGCATTCGTACCGCGTTTGTCCGACGCGAAGAACAGGTGATGAAAAGTTACCAGTGGCGGCGGGGCATAGTATTGCTGATGGGCGCTGTACCAGGCTTGCAGTACACCAGGGGCTGGGTCGCGAAGTGCGGCGACATCCTCTGCCAGAAAGTCCATTTTTTGCGCCAGTCGGCGGCGAATAATCGTGTCGTCTTTATCCAGGCCAAGTTTCAGTGCTTCGCGATAGAGAATTTCCTCTTTCACATATTCATCAAGCAGCCCTTGAAGTTGCTGGTCGGAGGGCGGTCGCTGCCATCGCGCGAGCCAGGAAATTTTGATGCGCTGAATAGCGTCCGGGGTGATTTCTATTCGCTGCGGGTCTTGATTGACGGTAGAACGGTGCAAACCACCGTACAACACAAAGAGTGCAAAACCGGCGATCAGAAAGTGCAGTAAAGGCTCACGAAGGCAGCGCGCGATCAACGAGAACCGCGCCGGTTTTACTTCGCAGACTTTTAAGTTCATGACTTATTGCCCCACGCTTCAATCGAATAATCTGCGGTGCGAATTGGAGTATTGCCTTTGCCTCAAAACTTTCCAGCGAAGCTAATCACGATAGGCACTAAGCTCTATTCGCAATCGGCTTAAATACGCAGCGCTTTGAGTCGGGCGACGTGGATGCCAGGGGCGATGTACATTGACGAGGATCCAGCGACAACCATGGCGGCGACTGAACACCTCACGGGACTAAAGCGGCTGAATGGCGGGTTGTCCGTGCGGTGGTTGGCATTAAACCGAATAAAGCTATTGATAAAAACTTCCATAAGCTTTAAACGGGAAGCACACGGGCACATTGCTAGTAATCAGCAGGTGAATTTCGCCAGTTTTTGGCTCAGGGAGTGCTGATGAGTGTTCGTTCATTGACCGACTCCCCACGGCAATCAAACGACTGCGACGTTGTCGCACCTCAACTGACAGGGAAATCGGATACGGTCGGCATGGCTTACGCGGGTATCGAGGACACCATCGAACAATTGCTCGACTCGGCGCGCCACTGGGCCCACACCACTGCGTGGGTGGTTTACCGTGCCGGCGAACAATTGCATTTGATCGGGCAGGGCGACCCTGCGTTGCCGTGGCCGTCAAGCGTCGCCAATGAAGACTTCGAAGCATTTTGCCTGACCCGGCGCTTGCATCGCTGGCCAACGGGTCGAGGTGAAAGTGTGCTGGGCTGGCTGCTCGCGCCCGTCACCGAGGCCGGCGAACCGGCATTCGCCGAGTTTGCCCGGCGCCTGGGCATTGAGGTCCAGACCAATACCCTTGCCCGAGCACAGATTACTCAGCGGGTGCTGTATGAAATTACCTACCTGGCCAGCTCAACCCGTGACCGTTCAGTGTTTCTGGTGGGAGTTCATCGGCTGCTGGCCAGCCTGATCGACGCCGAGAACTTCTATCTCGCGCTGTACAATCCGCACACCGGCAAAATTGACTACCCCTATTACGTCGACATCATCGACGTTGATGCCCTGGAGTCCGAGCAATACGAATACCTTGACGCTTCGCACTTGTCGTTGACCGGCCAAGTGCTGACGTCTGGCCAGCCGTTGTTGATCGACGCCGCCGGCATTCGCGCGGCTGAGGCCGAGCGCCGATTCTACTGTGTGGGAGATCGTCCGGAATTCTGGATGGGCGCCCCGTTGAAAAATGCCTCGGATGATGTATTCGGCATGCTGGCGATGCAGGTCTACGACGTTTCCCGTACTTACAGCGCCGAAGACCGAGCGCTGTTTCTGGTGGTGGCTCGCCACGTGGCCATGGCGCTGGACCGGATTCTGCACCGCGAGGACCTGGAAGAGACGGTGCTGCGACGCACCCTGGAGCTTTCGGCGCTCAACGATGCATTGAGGCAGGAAGTGGCAGAACGCGAGCGCGCCGAGCATCTGCAGAGTGCGCTGTTCCAGATTGCCGAACTGTCGAGCCAGCCGGGCGACATGGCCGAGCTGTTTCAAACCTTGCATGGCATCGTCGGTGATCTGCTATTCGCACAAAACTTCTACATTGCGCTGTTCGACGACGCGACCACCGAAGTGACCTTTCCCTATTATGTCGATGAGCGGCAAACGACCTGCCCGCTGGCTCGGCGTGGTCGCCGGGGCTTGACCGAGTACGTTATCCGCCAGCGTCGACCGTGCCTGATTGACGTCGATGAAGCTGAACGCTTGTCGGCGAATGACGAAATCGAACTGGCCGATGAATATGTCCGATCCTATTCCTGGCTGGGCATTCCCTTGTTCGATGGCGATGTGGTACGCGGCGTACTGGCGGTGCAAAGCTATACCTCAAAAGTGCGCTATACCCTGCGCGACCAGGAATTGCTGACGTTCGTGTCGCGGCACATCGACACCGCGTTGTCGCGCCGCACGGCCGCCGAAGCCATCCATGCCGCCAACCTCAAGCTCGAAGCCCGGGTGCAGAACCGCACCCGCGAACTCGATCACGCCAATGCCAAGTTGCAACATGAAAACTCCCACGATGCACTGACCGGGCTGCCGAATCGAACCTACCTGCAGCAGCGCCTCAATCTCGCCTGGACGCAGTTCGGCAACGAAGGCGGGCACTTGGCGGTGATGTTCATCGACCTGGACCGATTCAAGCTGGTCAACGACAGTCTTGGCCACCATTTTGGCGATCTGCTGTTGATGCAGGCCGCCCACCGATTGCGCGGTTGCCTGCGCGACACCGACATGCTGGCGCGCCTGGGCGGCGATGAGTTTTCGGTGCTCGCACCCGAGGCGCCGCTGGATGTCTTGATCGAGATCGCTGAACGGATTCTGCTAGCGTTCGACCTGCCGTTTTTCATCAATGGCCATGAAGTGTTTTCATCCTGCAGTATCGGCATTGTCAGCGCCGACCATCAGTTCCATCAGGAGCCAGCGGACTTGCTGCGCGATGCCGATGCGGCGATGTATCGGGTCAAGAGTGCCGGTCGCGACAGTTACGCGGTGTTCAACCAGGAAGTGCGCCGCGAAGTCTCGGATCAGGTCGAGCGCGAAGGGGCCTTGCGCAATGCGCTCAAACGCACCGACGAACTGTTGCCGTATTTCCAGCCGATTGTCAGCGTCGAAACCGGTGAGTTGCTGGCCCTCGAAGCGCTGATCCGCTGGCATCAGCCGGGCGGACGGGTGATGGGGCCGGGCGAGTTTTTGCCGGATGTCGAGGGGTTGCGCCTGATCGGTCGGCTGGACTTGTACATGCTCACCAGCATCGCGGTGATCCTCGCCCAGCCCGAGCACGCCAATTGGCCCGCGGTGCACGTCAATTGCTCCAGCTACAGCATGACGCGCCCGGATTTCGCCAGCGATGTGCTTGCGCTGTTGGCCCGGTACGGGGTCGCGCCGTCGCGCATCTGCCTGGAGCTGACCGAAGGCGCGCTGGTGGCCGAGCCGGCGATTGCCCGACTGACCATGCAGCAATTGGCCGACAACGGCATGTCCGTGGTGCTCGATGACTTCGGCGCAGGATTTTCCTCCCTGAGCTATGTGCATCAATACCGTTTCAGCGGCTTGAAGATCGACAAGTCGTTCATTCTCGAACTGACCACCAGCCCCCGCAGCCGCGCGATCGTACGGGCGATTGTGCGGATGGCCGAATCGCTGGACCTGAGCGTGGTCGCCGAAGGCGTCGAGGACGCCGAGACGCTGGCGTTGCTGCGCGAAATGGGCGCCGGGCAGGCCCAGGGTTATTATTTCGCCAAGCCGATGTGTCTGCAGGCGTTACGGGCCTGGGGGCTTGCTTCAGGCAATGCAGTTGAGGCCGCCATAGCCGGCGATCAAGCCTGAATTAATCCCTTATTTAGCGATTAAGCCGTACCAGGCGGCTATCGCAATGAGCGCGAGAAAACACACCAGCTGCACACAAAAGAAAGAAAACCGAACCGCCACGAACGCATCCGTTTGCACATGGGACACATGAACCAGAGACTGGCACACGCGAGCGGTCAGGACGAGGATGGACAAGGCGTTCACCACAGGGGCGTCGATCCCAAGGGCTGAAATCATCCACACAATGGCGCCAAAGACCGGCAGGTTTTCCACGCAGTTCGCGTGGGCTCTTGTGCCACGCCGATACCAGTCCTCGCCTTCGAGCTGATCGCTTCGGAAAGAGGCAATCGGAACGTTTGAGAAAAGGATCCTGACCCAGCGATACACCCCGACGGTTGCCATCAACAGCAGCAAATTCCAGGTCGCGAATCCAAGCAGCATCCACATCGGCGTCGTCATGGCCGCCATCCTCAATCAATCATTTTCAGCGCATCGTTCAACAACCGCGCAACCGACGTGTGGTCGGTCGCGCGTTTTCGATCAATCGCCCATGATGGGGGCCAGTGCCGCCTGAATCCTGGACATCTGGGCCGGTGTTGTCATGCTCGTCAGCAGCCGGCCAAAGTGTGGATGCCGGACCCCCGAGACAATGTATTGCCAGCGGTAGGCGCCCAGGACGCAGGCCTTGATTTGCGTTGTCTGCGCGACACTGAACGAGGGTGAAACATTGCGCACGAAGTAGTCGGCATCGGCCGCCGCTTGCGCCTGCAGGATGGCGTCGACGGCGGCCACCAGCGCAATAAGATCGTCCACTGCCTGGTCACGCTCGACGGGCGAGAGTTTCGCGTGTTCGGCCTTCCACTCCAGCTCATCGAGCACGACGTGGCGACTTTCATCCTTCCAGTGAAATTTGAAGACGTCCTTGAACAGTGGGCATAGCTCCTCGCGCGGAGCGATGCTGTGCGCGTAATGCGCCTGAACAAACAGCTCGATATGACAGGTCAGCGCCAGCACTGACCAGGTGCTGGCCGCAAGGACCGAGCGCGCCACCTCGTTTGGATCGGCTACTTGGTGGTATCCGGTGGGTAACTGCGAACCCAACAGGGTCTCCATGCGCCGGAACAACTCCTGGTGCTTGATCTCGTCGTTGGAAAAACGCACCAGCGCTTCGAGGGCGAGTTGATCGTCAAACACATGGGCCCGGCCTTGATCGAGCATTTTGGCACTGATAAAACGCTCCACCAGGCCAAAAAGATACGCATAGGTCCGGCCCTGAATCTGACTGAGCAGGCGGGCCTCGTCGGCGGCGAGAAAGGTCAGGCGGTCGACTCGCGAAAGCCCGTCGGGCAAGAATTTGCGCGAGAAGTCGAAACGACGGTCTTGCAGCAAATCGCGATCGATCTGCCATTCCGCCTTCTTCGATGATCTGACGAGTTGAGCATAACGGGCGGCGTTGCCCGAATCTGAGCGGGGTACGGTTGCGACGCTGTTCATATCGATCTCCTGCTTCCTGGATCAAGTAGCAAAGGGCCGTTTCAGCCAACATCGGAGCCCATGACCGTTGGTGAAGCCTCTGAGGGCTGGCCTGATCACCGGGTCCGCGTTGGTGCTAATCTAGGCCTCGCCGTTCTGGCGAAGAATGCCCGGGGCGCCTGATTGCATGCTCCAGGCTCCGGAAGAGAGGGCCGGCAAGTGTTGGATGCGCTTTCTGATGTCTTGCGTGTGATCCGACTGTCTGGAGGGGTTTTTCTCGAGGCGGAGTTCACTGCACCCTGGTGCCTCAACGGAAGAATCTCTGCCGACGACTGCAAGCCGTTCGTGGCGGCACCCAGGCACATCATTGCGTCGCATTTTGTCGCCTCGGGGCACATGCAATTACGCATCGAAGGGGAAGCGCCCATCGATGTGCGGGCGGGCGAACTCATTCTGCTGCCTCGCAATGACATTCATTGCTTTGGCAGTGACCTGAGCATTGCGCCCCTGTCGGCGAGCGACGTTATTCAACCGCCTGAAGTGGGCGGCATTTCACGAATCAAGTGCGGCGGGGGCGGTGAGCCAACGCATTTGTTGTGCGGATTCCTCGGTTCTGAAACCCCCTTCAGCCCGTTGCTTTCGTCGTTGCCATCGTTATTGAAACTGGATGTTCGCTCCACGGCATTGGGCGCCTGGATCGAAAGCTCATTCCGTTTTGCTGTCAGTGAGATCGCGGCGGGGCGGGTCGGCTCGACAACGGTCATCACCAAGCTCTCCGAATTGCTCTTCGTCGAAGCCGTCAGTCAGTACGTCGCCAGCCTCCCGGCTGAGCGACGCGGTTGGCTGGCAGGATTGCGAGATCCGCTTATCGGGCGTGCACTGGCGCTGCTGCATGCGCGTCCCACCGAGGGCTGGACGGCAGAAGCCCTGGCGCAGGAAGTGGGCATGTCGCGCTCGGTGTTCGCAGAGCGATTCACCGCATTGGTCGGCCAGCCACCGATGCAATACCTGACGCTGTGGCGAATGCATGTGGCGGCTCAACAGTTGCGCGAAGGCCGAGGTAACGTGGCGCAGATCGGCTTTTCAGTGGGCTACGAATCCGAAGCCGCGTTCAGTCGCGCATTCAAGCGCCAGTTCGGCACATCCCCTGGCACTTGGCGCAAACAACCGGTCTGAGAGGGCGCGGGCGCTTTACCCTTGCGCCCGCACCAAGCATCATGGCCGCCCGCACTTCATGCCAATGGCGGCGGACATTCGTGGTGGAAAGGAACAGCAGTTGAACGAACACACATTATCCATGCGCCTGGAGCGGGTGGCGGCGCATGTGCCCGTCGGCGCGCGCCTGGCCGATATCGGCTCGGATCACGCCTATTTGCCGGTCGCGTTGATGCGCCGTGGGGCCATTGCGGGGGCGGTGGCCGGCGAGGTGGCATTGACGCCGTTCCTTTCGGCCGAACGTACCGTGAGCGAGAGCGGTCAGGACCTGGGGATTACCGTGCGCCTGGCCGATGGCCTCGCGGCGATCAAGGCAGAAGATGCAATCACTGCGATCAGCCTCTGTGGCATGGGGGGCGAGACGATCCGCGACATTCTCGAGCGCGGCAAGGCGCACCTGAGTGGCCACGAACGCCTGATCCTGCAGCCCAACGGTGGCGAGCAACCCCTGCGCCAATGGCTGATGGACAATGCCTACCGCATCGTCTGCGAGGAAGTGCTGCGGGAGAACCGCTTCGACTACGAAATCATCGTCGCCGAGCGCGACGAGCCGGTGGCGTACACCGAACAGGAGCTGTACTTCGGCCCATTGCAGATGCAGGCCCGCAGCCCGGCGTTCCTGGTCAAGTGGCAGCGCCGGCTGCATCAGAAGCAAAAGACCCTGAGCGAGTTCGCCCGTGCGGGGCAGGCCGTGCCCGAAGAGAAGGTGCAGGACGTCGCGCGGCAGGCCCGCTGGATCACCGAACTGCTGGCTTGAATCCGGGGCCCGCCCAGAACGTCATGAAGCGCATTGACCGTGGACGGCATTCATTCGATATCAACGATTACTTTGCCCGCCGCCTTGCCTGCAGCAACCAGTGCATGAGCCTCATTGGCGGTGCCGAGGGTAAAGCGTCGTTCGTCCAGCAGCACCCGCAGTTGTCCTGCTTCTGCCATCGCGGTGGCTTGAGCGAGGATTTCGCCGTGGTGCTTGCGACCTTTGCCGGTAATCAACGGCAGCAGGGTGAACACCCCGGAGTAGGTGGCACCGCGAAACGATAAAGGCGCAAGTGAGTGTTCACCCCAGCCGAGGCAACTGACGACGTGGCCCGTGTACACTTTTGCTACGGCGAATGAGGCATCCAGTGTCGCGCCGCCGACGGTGTCATACACGATGTCAAAACCTTCGCCGTCGGTGTATTGCTCAAGATAGTCCGCAGGGCTCTGGGCACGATAATCAATGGCGGTGGCCCCCAGGTTTTTGATGGCTTCAAGGCTGGCGGCACTTCCGGTGGCGAAGACGTGTGCCCCGTGCGCCTTGGCGATCTGCACCGACATTTGCCCGACACCACCGGCACCGCCGTGCACCAGAACGCGCTGCCCGGCCCGGACATTGGCCCGGTCGACCAATCCCTCCCACGCCGTGATGAAGATCAGCGGCAGCGCGGCGGCTTCGCGCATGCTCAGGTTTTTCGGCTTGCGTGCCAGCAGGTCGGCATCGACAGCGATGTACTGCGCCAGCGAACCTTGGTGACCGCCAATCCCCCCGGCCATGCCGAAGACTTCGTCACCGACGGTGAACTGAGTGACGCCGGTCCCTACCGCTTCGACAACACCCGCCAGGTCCATCCCCAAAACAGCCGGCAACGGTTGGCGGGCATGCGATCCCTGACCCTTGCTGATCTTGGTATCCAACGGGTTCACGCCACTGGCGATGACCTTGACCAGCACTTGTCCGGCGGCAATCTCAGGCACGGGCAGCTGCTGAATCTCTAAAGCGGCTCCAGCCCGCAAAGCGACGGCGGCGTTCATAGTGTTCTGGCTCATGGGTAATTCCTCTTGAGTGAATTCGGTTCGCGCTGGGCGATGGCAACAGTTTCCTGCAGTCGATGAATTCCGATAAGAGGGCAAATGCCTATAGTATTCATGCCAATTGATCGCTAAGTGAGGTCGCTATGGACACGTTGGAAGCGATGGCCATTTTTATGCGGGTAGTGGAGCGAGGCAGCTTTTCAGCGGTGGCCCGTGAAACCGGCCTCAGTCAGCCAACCATCAGCAAACAGATCGGCGCCTTGGAGCAAAGGCTGGGCGGCCGCCTGTTCGCCCGCAGTACGCGCAAGTTGAGCCTGACGGATGAGGGGCAGCGCTACTACGAACATTGTCGGCAGATTCTGGCGGCGGTGGACAACGCCGAGCACAGTTTTCAGACCGGCAAAGAGCGCGTGGCGGGCCCGCTGCGCATTGCCTCTTCAGGCAGTTTCGGACGCCTACAGATTGCGCCTCGGTTGCACGGCTTTCTTCAGCAACACCCCGAGGTGTCTATCGACTTGCAACTGAGTGACGAGAACGTAGACCTGGTCAGCGAGGGGATCGATGTTGCGGTGCGCATTGGCGAGTTGAAAGACAGTGGCCTGATCGCCAGACAGATAGGCCTGACACGACGTCGAGTCTTTGCAGCCCCCGGTTATCTCAAGCAATTCGGCATGCCCGCGACTCCGGATGAACTGGGCAACCACAATTGCCTTGTGTTCAATCAGCTCAAGCATTCCGACACCTGGCGTTTCGAGCACAACGGCCAATGGAGCGGGGTGCAAGTCAAGGGCAATGTGCGCAGCAACAACAGTGAGTCGATCCGGCAAATGGTCCTGAGTGGACTAGGCCTATCGCTGTCGCCCTCGTGGCTGTTTCGTGAGGATTTACAGGCAGGGCGAGTGGTGGCGTTGCTTGAGGGTTACACACCGTCGTCGATGCCTATTCACGCGGTGTCTCCAGCGGACCGCAGGCAGTCAGCGCGGGTAAGGGCGTTCACTGATTATTTGAGAGACGCTTTTGCAATCGATATCGACGTCTGTATCGATTGAATGACCTCATCGGTTGCGCGCCAGTGCGACAGCAGGCTGGATGAAACAGGCGCGCGTTGACCCCACGCGATACGGATGACCGCGCGGGGCTTTCAATCACTGCATTACGTAACGCCCGGGGGCCGACTCCAGCGCCGGGTATTTCGCATTGCCGGTGTGCAGAGCGGAAGGCTGGCGCTCCCCGGCCTGTTCAGCCAGCCAGGCGAACCAGTCATTCCACCAACTGCCAGGGTGTTGCTGGGCATTCATGAACCAGGTTTCAGGGTTTTTGGTGACCCGCTTGTTGGTCCAGTAATGACGTTTTTCCCTGGCCGGCGGGTTGATGACCCCGGCGATATGCCCCGACGCGCCGAGCACGAAACGCGTGGGCCCGCTCAGCAATCGGGTACTGGCGTAAGCGCTGCGCCACGGCACGATGTGATCGTCATGGGTGGCGAGGATGTAGGCCGGCGCGTCGATGGCGCGCAGGTCCAGCTTGACCCCGCAGCAGTCCAGGTCGCCGGATTTCAGGTCGTTCTGCAAATAGGTATGGCGCAGATACCAGCAATACATCGGGCCGGGCAGGTTGGTGCTGTCGTTGTTCCAGAACAGCAGGTCGAGGGCGTTGGGTTTTTGGCCCTTGAGGTATTTGTCGACGTTGTAGTTCCACCACAAGTCGTTAGGGCGCAGCAGCGAGAAAGTGTTGCCCATGTCCTCGCCCTTGAACAGGCCAACGGGGCCATCCTGGCCGCCGATGGTGCGCTCGCGGTAGGCGACCAATTGCTCGTCGACAAAGATGTCGATGGGGCCGGTGTCCAGGTAATCGAGGAAAGTGGTGAGCAGGCTCACACTGGCGATGTCTTTGTCGCCGCGCGCCGCCAATACCGCCAGCGCCGTGCTCAGCAACGTGCCGCCGATACAGAATCCCACGCAATTGGGGCGTTGTTCACCACTGATTTCGCGGGTGACTTGCAGGCCTTTGATGATGCCGGTTTCGATCAAGTCATCCCAGGTGGTGCCGGCGTGCGCTGCATCAAAGTTGCGCCACGACATCAGGAACACCGGGTGCCCTTGCTGCAACAGGTGGCGAACCATCGAGTTGTCCGGGCGCAGGTCGAGGATGTAGAACTTGTTGATCGACGGCGGGACGATGAACACCGGACGCCGGTACTGGGTTTCACTCTGCGGGTAGTACTGGATCAACTGGAACAGCTCGTTCTCGAACACCACTTCGCCGGGCGTGTTGGCCAGATCGACGCCGACCTTGAAGGCACCGCTGTCGCACTGGCGCATTTTGCCTTCTTGCAGGTCGCTGGCCAGGTGCAGCAGGCCGGTGAGCAGGCTGGCACCCTGAGTATCGACGACACGTTGCAAGGCGTCCGGGTTACTGGCAAGGAAGTTACTGGGCGCACCGGCGGCAATGGCTTGTTCCACCAGATAGAGCAGGCGTTGGCGCGGTTTCTTGTCCTTGATGGGCAGCTTGTCGAGCAGCTTGAGCAGGAAACCGGCGTTGAGCAGGTAGAACGCGGCCAGGGAGCCGAACAGCGGAGTGTTCCAGTTGCCGCTGGCGAAACGTCGATCTTCGAAGCTGAACGGCTGGCCGGTCAACAGGCGCTGGCCCAGATCGCCCCACTGCATTTGATAATCGGCTTGAAGGTTGTCCAGGGTTGCACGGGGCAACTCGAACCACTCGTTATAGTCCTGGCCGGTAAACCACGGATTGGTGCTGACCCATAGACGTAATTGTTGCACTGCAAAGGAGGCAATGAACGGGACCTGGCCTGACCAGAAGGTGTTGAAGGTGTGCGCGTTATTGTCCATGGAACTCCTTGCCGACATCGCAAATCCGGGCAGAAAAAAACCGCGGTGCCGCCATTCGGCACCGCGTCAGTAGTCAGCCAAGCCTTTTTTATTTTTATCGTTCGATGAGCAGGCTGACGCCTTGGCCGCCGCCGATGCACAACGTGGCCAGGCCTTTTTTGCCGTCACGACGAATCAGCTCGTGCACCAGCGACACCAGAATCCGCGCGCCCGATGCGCCGATCGGATGCCCCAGTGCAATCGCGCCACCGTTGACGTTGACCTTTTGGGTGTCCCAGCCCAGTTCCTTGCCGACCGCCAGTGACTGCGCGGCGAATGCTTCGTTGGCTTCGATCAGGTCAAGGTCGTCCAGGCTCCAGCCGGCTTTGGTCAATGCCAAACGGGTGGCCGGCACCGGGCCGATGCCCATGATCGATGGGTCCACGCCCGCACCGGCGTAAGCCTTGATGCGCGCCAACACCGGTAAACCCAGCACCAGCGCCTTGGCGGCGCTGGCCAACAGCAACACGGCGGCGCCGTCGTTGAGGGTCGATGAATTGCCGGCGGTGACGCTGCCGTCTTTCTGGAATGCGGGTTTGAGATTGCTCAACGCTTGCAGCGTGCTACCCGGGCGCGGTTGTTCATCGGTGTCGAACGCCAGCGGATCGCCCTTGCGCTGGGGAATCAGGATCGGGGTGATTTCCCGCTTGAAATAACCCGCTTCGATGGCCGCTGCGGCTTTCTGTTGCGAGGCGGCGGCGAAGGCGTCCTGGTCTTCGCGGCTGAGGCTGTACTGCGTGGCGAGGTTCTCTGCGGTAATGCCCATGTGATAGTCGTTGAAGGCATCCCACAAACCGTCCTGGATCACGCTGTCTTGCAGTTGCGCATGACCCAGGCGCAAGCCGGTGCGTGCCTTGGGCAGCACATACGGCGCCAGGCTCATGTTTTCCTGACCGCCGGCAATCACCAGTTCGGCGTCGCCGCAACGAATCGCCTGGACGGCCAGTTGCACCGCCTTGAGGCCCGAGCCGCACACCTTGTTCAGGGTCAGGGCAGGGGTGGTAAAGGGCAGGCCGGCCTTGATTGCGCTCTGGCGTGCCGGATTTTGGCCCGAGCCTGCGGTGAGGACCTGGCCGAGGATCACTTCATCGATCTGGGCGGCGTCGACCCCGGCCTGTTCGAGCAGGCTGCGAATCACCGCAGCGCCCAGTTCGGTGGCGGGAATCGCCGACAGGGCACCTTGGAAACTGCCGATGGCGGTACGTGTTGCGGCAACGATTACGACTTCGTTCATGCGAGACCTCATTAGGATGTTGTCGAGCGGGAGCAGGGCGTCCATGCCCTGACAGGCCTACTGCATGTTCATGCCGCCGTTGACCGAGAAGTCGGCACCGGTGCTGTAGCCCGACTCATCGGAGGCCAGCCAGGCCACGATCGAGGCGATTTCTTCGGGTTGGCCCAGACGCCCGACCGGAGTGGCGGCGATCATCGTATCGAGGATGTCCTGGCGGATAGCCGCAGTCATACTGGTCTGGATGTAGCCGGGAGAAACCGTATTGACGGTCACGCCCTTGCCCGAAACTTCCCGTGCCAGGGCCATGGTGAAGCCGTGAATGCCGGCCTTGGCCGCGCTGTAGTTGGTTTGCCCGAACTGGCCGCGCTGACCGTTGATCGAAGAGATATTGATCACCCGTCCCCAACCCTTGGCCAACATGCCTTCGATCACCTGTTTGGTGGTGTTGAACAGGCCTGTCAGATTGGTGCCGATGACGGCATTCCAGTCTTCGGGCTTGAGCTTGCGAAACGAGGCATCACGGGTGATGCCGGCGTTGTTGACCAGCACATCGACCGGGCCGAACTGCTCCCGCGCCATTTCGAACGCCTTGCGCGTTGACTCCCAATCGGTGATGTCGCCGTAAATGCATTCAAATTGATAACCCGCCGCCAGCTGGCCGGCAATCCACTCGTTCTTGCGGGCCGAATCCGAGCTGCAACCGACGATGACCTTGAATCCTTCCTTGTAAAGGCGCTGGCTTATCGCCGTGCCAATCCCACCCATACCGCCAGTGACCAACGCAATACGACCAAGCGACTTCATAGACTTCTTCCCTTTTTTTTATTGCGCTGCAAGATGGGAGGAGTGTTCGTTATTGGCGGGGGATGCGGAAGTGTTGGGAGGTGACGCTCTGGTGTCCAACGGTGCCAAGCGCAAGTTGCCTGTATCAGGGTGACGAATGGTGGCTAAAAGTGAGGAGCACCTATACTCGGATCAACATTGGCAACTGAACAATCCGTCAGTATTCGATTCATTGCAGATCAGTCATGGCTCCGGACAGGATGTTCGGTTCCACAGGTCATTGAGGACGCCATGTATAGAATGAGTTCAGGCTATGCCAGCGTGCTGGTAAATACGCTCTCGGCTCAAGGACTGGAAGTCGCCAGTCTGTGTCAGGAGGCTGGACTGGATATCGAGTTGGCGAACAAACCCGGAGCGTTTTGCGAGCGAAGGGCTATCTATCGATTATGGGATCTGGCTGCACAGGCCTCTGGCGATCCAGACCTCGGCCTGAAGGCTTATGGCAGTTTCCATCCCGGCAGCTTTCAGATCGTCGGCTACACCATGATGTCCAGCCTGAACCTGAAAAAAGCCCTCGAACGGCTGGTCCGTTTCAGTCCGTTGATTGGCACTGGATTCAGCCTTTTCTTTACATCGGAACAGCAAAATTACCGACTGTCCGGTCTCGATCATGAACAACTTGGCTCGGTCAAACCCCGTCAGTACACCGATGCCGGGCTGGCGTCATTGCTGGGTTTTTGCCGCAAGCTGGCGGGCGGCACCTTACCGCACCCCTTGAGCGTCGAATTCACTTATCCGGAGCCCGCAGACACCCGCGAACATCGGCGGTTGTTTGGCGACGATCTGCATTTTGGCGCGGCTTATGACAGCATTTTGTTTGACGGGCAGGAGCTGATGCGGCCGTTGAGCATGGCCAACGAAACACTGGCGGTGTTGCATGACAGTTTTGCCGAGGCGCAACTGGACCTGCTGTTCGGGTTTTGCATTGTCGGCAGGATTCGTGCGCTGCTCACCGAACGCTTGAGCCAGGGCCACGGGCAGTGCGACATGGAGTCGATTGCAGCGGCATTGAACATCAGCAAGCGCACGCTGCAACGCGCGCTGGAAAAGGAAGGAACCCAGTTCAAGGACGTGCAAAATGCCGTGCGCCGGCAACTGGCCGATTTCTACCTGCGCCATTCTCATTTCAACATGAAGCATGTGGCGTATCTCCTTGGTTTTCATGACCACAGCAGTTTCAACAAGGCCTGTAGCCGCTGGTTCGGCATGACGCCTGGCCAGTATCGCGCCGATGAATCGTTTGAACTGGAGGAGACCGCGCCAGTGTGACGCGGTGCCCGTCAGTCGTTCAGCGTTACTTCGCCGGCGGTTTGTTCGCGCCTTTTTTACCCTTGGCAGGGTTGCGAACGGGTCCCGTATTTCTGACGATTGGGGCGGAGGGCACCACAGCGACTTTGTGTTTGACGGGCTTGGGCGCCACCGGCTCAGGCGTGACGACCGGCGCTGTTTGCTTGATGGGTTCGGGTGCCACGACCGGCACTTGCTCCTTGATGTCGGCAGCGCCGGGAGGTTGGGTCAGGTTGAAACCGGGCATCGATACGTCGAGCAGCGAGTGCAGCTCGCACCACACGGGATGGCTTGCGCCGCGGGTCAGCAGGTGAGGCAGCAAATTGGCGACGGCTGCCAGCACTTGCTGGCGCTCTTCGACCTCGGTCAGCAACAAGGGCACGCTGAGCAGGCTGGCTTGCGGGTGGGTGGCAACCAGCAGTTTTTGCAGGTTCAGGGTGTCGCGCAGGTCCAGCGGCTTGGCGCTATGGTCCTGGAGCAGCACCTGCAATTGCTGGATCAACTTGTCGACGCCTTGCTTGCCGGGCTCGTCGCTGTCACGTTCCAGCAGAAACAGAATACGGATCAAGGCCTCCATCAAACCACCCAGGGGCAGGGCGTCCTGCAGGCGTTCGATCAGGGCTTTGTCGTGCTGCTCGGCATGCGCCTGGAGATTGCGCCCGGGCGCAGTGCCGGCGAGGCTGTCGAGTACGCCATAAACGCCGTAAAAACACATTTCCTGAGCGGCATCCCGCAGATCCCGGTAGCCATTCAAGGCGTCCTGAACCTGGTTGGAAAACAATGCCTGCCAAGCCAGTAACGGATTATCCGGGCTCGAGGGGTGGCGATCCTTGCGCACTTGCGCAGCGCTGCCTGCCAGCCACCACAGTGCCGGGTTCAAACTGTTCCACATGACTTGCTGCTGATGGAACGGATGGGTCTTGCGCATCAGTTCGGCAGCCGGTTCGTTGATCAACTGACGCAGCCACGGCCGTATAAAACCATCGTAAAGGCTGTTGTTGATGACCGATGCGCGCTCGACCAGGGCAAATTCGCGATCATCATCACGGGGTGTCGGGACCTCACCGTGGATGTCGGCGATACGCCGAGGCTCGAAACGTACCGCGTAGGCCGTGTCTGAGTTCTCAGGCAGGTCATCGATGAGCATTTCATACAGCCCGCCCGGCAGTTGGTTGATCGCATCGACCGCACCCAGCAATTCACGGTGCTCACGCCGAGCGACATCGCCGGACACAAAGATGCCCAAGTGACCGATGCTCGCGTGCCGCAGGTAAACGATGGTGCGACCGGCCTCTTGCAGGGCGAGATCGCTGGGATAAATGTCAGCGATCCAGTCCAGTGCCTGTTGCGGGGAGGTGATGTTGTCGCCATAGGAACAGAACACCACCACCGGCACTTCGATGCGTTTGAGATCAAGCCCACTGCTCTTGCGCCCCAGGCCCCCGGACAGCTGATTGCCGATGAACAGGTCGTCGACAATCATTTCGATCTCTTCACCGTTGAGCAAGGTCGGGCTGCCCCACCAGCGCTCGAAATCCAGAAACCGCGCCGCCTCGCTGTCGACTTCACTGAACAGGTGATAGTACTTGCCCCAGTAAGTATTGGCCGGGTCGAGGCTTTCGAAATTACTGACCAACCAGGTGCCGTCGAAACGGTCATTGCCCAGGTCGCTGCCCAGGCGCGCCATCCAGCCGCCCCCCAGCAAACCGCCGGTGTAGCGCATCGGATTGCGACCGTTGACGCCGGCCCAATACGACAGTGGCGCGCCATTGACGATGATCAGCCCTGGCAGTTCCGGCCGTGTAGCCGCCAGCCCCATCAATGCCCAACCGGCCTGGCAATTACCGATCACCACGGGTTTGGCACTGCCGTGATGTCGAGCGCTGACTACTTCGATAAATCGCGCCTGGGCTTCAACGATGTCGTCGAGGGTTTGGCCCGGGCACGGTGAATGGCTGAACGATATGAAATAGGTCGGGTGACCCGCCCTGAGGCTTTCGCCAATGACCGAGTCCTGCTTGAAACCGCCAATCCCTGAGCCGTGGCCACCGCGCGGGTCAATGATGATGACCGGCTGCTTTTTGCTGTCGAGTTGTTGCCCGGGGCCGGCAAGGATCTGCAGCAGCGAATAGTTGACCGGGCGCGGCAAGTCTTCACCGGCCACCAACATTTCATGATTGAACTTGAGCAGCAGCGGATACCCGGCACGCTCGTGCGCCAGGGTGTTGTCGCCGCGCTGGCGCAAGGTGTCCCAGAACAACACGCTGCGTTGGCCAAGGTCGGTGAGGTATTCCTGCCAGTCAGCGGGCGTCGGTTGGCGGAGTTGCCCGAGGTTTGAAGGGGCGTAGGTGTTTGCCTGGCGCGCTTGCATGGCGTCGAGAACGTTGCGGGTGTTGAGGCGCTGAAGATGGTTCAGGTGCTCAAACAAACCGGACGCAGGCGACAGCCCTTCATCTTGCAGCGCAATATTTTCTTCCTGACCCATCGTGAACTCCTGGCGCCCTGTGTGGGAATGTTGCCCTGACCAATAGAGGTCAAGCCAGCCATTCAATTGACACGAGTGTATAGGGAATATGGGCAGGAGCAGTGAACTTTATTGTGCGGTGCACAAAATAGCCGTTGCTAAATAATTTTGTGCACTGCAATATCAAGGCTAACGCGATAACTGGCTGGATCGCTGTCGCGTCCTCAGGTCCATCAGGGCCTTTCAGTACCAGGAGATACAAGCATGTCTTTTTTCAATTCGGAAAAACTGCAAACCGCTCAGAAAGCCAACCTCGACCTCTTGCAGCAAATCAGCGGCAAAGTCTTCGCCAGCGTTGAACAGCTGAGCCAGTTGCAGTTCAAGGCATTGCGCGACTCCACCGAAGAGCACTTTGAAGGCGTTCGCAAGCTGCTGGCCGTGCGTGACCCACAAGGTTTTGCCGAGTTGCAGGCATCTTTCACCCAGCCGAACGCCCAGACCGAACGTCTGGCCGAGTTCAATCGTCAGGTTCAAGCGCTGATCGTGGGCACGCAGTCGGACATCGCCAAACTGACGTCGAGTCAGGTCGAGGCGGGCACCCAGCAAGTGAATGAGTTCGTCGAAGCGATCAGCAAGAATGCACCGGCCGGCTCCGAGCCTGTGGTAGCGGCGTTCAAGTCGGGCCTGGCGAATGCCGGTACAGCGTTTGAAAGTGCACAGAAAGCCGTGAAACAGGCGTCCGATGCGGCACAGAGCAATTTCGACGCAGCGACTGCTGCAGCTTCCAAGGCCGCTCCAGAAGCGGGCGCCAAGGCTAGCAAGTAAGTCACATCAGGCCAGCAGCACCGATGGCGATGGGATTATTCCCCATCGCCATTTTTTTTCGGCCCGTTATCGGTGCCGGGTTTGGCACCAAACATGCCGAACATGTTCTGGGTATTGAGGTACAACGCCTTGGAGTGGTCGACATACTGGCGCATCAGGTCCTGCATGACCGGGGCCTGTTGATGCATGAAGGCGCTCCAGGCTTCGGACGATTGCGCGCCGGTCTGGGACTGAATGTCGATGACGGTCTGGATGCTTTTATCCAGGTAGCTGCCGAGCACGCCTTGATAGGGGCCGTAGAACTGGATAATCCCCATCAGCATCTCGCTGGTAAAGATCGGCTCGCCACCGCTTTCGGCTTCCAGGATCACTTGCAACAGGATGCTGCGCGTCAGGTCCTCGCCGCTCTTGGCATCGACCACCTGAAACGCCACTTTATCGACGACCAGCTGACGAATGTCCGCCAGCGTCAAATGACTGCTGGTGTGGGTGTCATAGAGCCGGCGATTGGGGTACTTCTTGATCAGGCGGGGCGTATCTGGCATGCGGGGTGTCTCGTGGCGAGCCGGGTTTGCAGGCATCTTAACCTACAATCGTCGCTGCCGCCCTTGAGGCAGCCTTCACGAGCAGGCTCGCCCTCACATTAAAGGGTGTCTATCTGAACAACTCGGTCAACTGTGGGAGCGGGCTTGCCCGCGACGAGACCCTCCAGCACACAGAAGATTCGCGAGCAAAAAAAGGGGAGCCCGCTGTTAGCGAGCCCCCCTCACAGGAACCGAATCTACTTACCAGATCGGCAACGTATAGCTAACGATCAAGCGGTTTTCATCAAGGTCGCTGCCGAAATTGGTCGAGCGCACTGTCGCGTTGCGCCACTTCACCCCGACATTTTTCAGCGGCCCGCTCTGCACGACATAGCCAATGTCGGTATCGCGTTCCCATTCCTTGCCTTCCGGGCGGTTGGCGCCCAGATCGATGTTGTCGCCCGTGAGGTAGCGCGTCATGAAGGTCAGGCCCGGTACGCCAATGGCTGCAAAGTTGTAGTCGTAGCGTGCCTGCCAGGACTTTTCGTCCTTGCTGGCAAAGTCGCCGATCTGCACGAAGTTCACCAGGAAGGCGTCGGTGCCGTTGACGTAGGCGTAGCCGGTGTCGCCGCTCATGCCTTGATAACCCAGCCCGAACGCATGCCCGCCGAGGTTGTAGGTGAACATCGCGCCGATGGCGTTGTTATCGACATTGCTGCCGCCGTCGTCCGTGGACCGGGCATAACGCAGGTCGGTCTTCAACGACTGGCCCGTGGTCACCGGCAACACGTAGGTCAGGTTCACCAGGTGCTGGCTGTAGAAATTGTCGAGGTGACCGTAGCTGTAGCCGGTGGCGAGGTTGCTGGTCCATTTGTAGTTGAGGCTGGCGAAATCGAAGCTGTCGCTACCGATATGACGCGTCGTGATGCCCTTGGCGCCGGTGCGGGTGATGCCCATGTCCTCGTAATCCGAGGAGTCGCGCTGATTGACCTGGGTCAGGCGCCCGGCGTCCATGGTCAGGCCTTCAAGTTCCAGCGACGTCAACTGACCGCCCTTGAAGGTTTGTGGCAACAGCCGTGAATCGTTGGCCAGCACAGTTGGCAGCTTGGGCAGCAGCGTGCCGAGTTTCAGCGTGCTTTTTGAGGCGCGCAGTTTGGCGGTCAGGCCCAGTTCGCCGTACTCGTCCTGCGCACCTTTGCTCGTGTCGCGATGGCGTTTGAGCAAGCCGGAACCTGCGCGATCAGGGCTGGAGTCGAGCTTGACGCCGACCAGTCCGATGGCATCGAAACCGACGCCGATCAAACCGTTGGTGAAGCCCGATTCATAGCGCAGCAGGAAACCCTGGGCCCATTCCTCTTGTTTCGATTGAGGGGCGTTGGTCTGGCGATAATCCCGGTTGAAGTAGAAGTTGCGCAGCTCCAGGCTGGCCTTGCTGTCTGCGAGGAAGTCAGCCGTGGCAGGGGCCGAGAGGCCGATGACGCCACCGGCCAGTAGCAGTCGGGTAGCGAGATTGCGGGTGTGACGGTCCATGGTGAAGCCCCTTTGTTTTTATTATGGAAAAGCGGGTCCCGCGACCCTCGCCGGGTGGGCGAGGGCTGATCGATAAAAAACGCGAACGCCGAAAAAGAGAGGAGCGTGGCGCCGCGTGCGGTTCAATCGTTAGAACTGTTCGGCGCTCAGGCCGTACAACGAGGCGCTGCCGGCGCGAATGGATTGCTCCAGGCTTAAGATGCGCGGCAGAAGGCGGTGGATGTAGAAGTCGGCGGTGGCGATCTTCGCGCCATAAAACCCTTCGTCTTCGCCAAGTTTTGCCCGGGCGACCTGAGCCATGCGCGCCCAGAGCCAGGCGTAGGCGACGTAACCGAACAAGTGCAGAAACTCGACCGACGCCGCGCCGATTTCGTTGCGGTTGGTCGCGGCCTGGTCCTGCAGCCAGTCACTGAGATTTTCCAGGCGCTGCACGGCATCGAACAGTTGCGCGGCGTACGGCGCGTCGGGCTGATGGGCAAAGTGGCGGATCTGGGCAGTGAACTGACGCAAAGCGACACCGTTGTCACCCAGCACTTTGCGACCGAGCAGGTCCAGCGCCTGAATGCCATTGGTGCCTTCGTAGATCTGCGCGATGCGCACGTCACGGACCAATTGTTCCTGGCCCCATTCGCGGATGTAGCCATGGCCGCCAAAGACTTGCTGGCCGTTGATGCAGCTTTCCAGGCCGGTGTCGGTGAAGAACGCCTTGGCTACCGGCGTCAACAGCGCGACCAGGTTTTGCGCATTGTCGCGCTCCTGGGCGTCATCGGAAAACTTCGCCAGATCGAGCTGTTGCCCGACGTAACTGGCAAAGGCGCGGCCACCTTCGGTCATGGCTTTCATGCCGAGCAGCATGCGTCGCACGTCGGGGTGAACGATGATCGGGTCGGCCACTTTGTCCGAGGCGACGGCGCCGGTCGGTGCGCGGCTCTGAATACGTTCGCGGGCGTAAGCGACGGCGCTTTGATAGGACGCTTCAGCGCATCCGATGCCTTGAATGCCAATGGACAGGCGTTCGTAATTCATCATGGTGAACATCGCCGCCAGGCCTTTGTTGGCCTCACCGACCAGCCAGCCGCTGGCGCCGTCGAAGTTCATCACGCAAGTGGCCGAGGCCTTGATGCCCATCTTGTGCTCGATCGAGCCGCAACTCACCGCGTTGGCATTGCCCAGGGAACCGTCGGCATTGACCAGCACTTTAGGCACGACAAACAGCGAGATGCCTTTGGGCCCGGCCGGTGCATCCGGCAGTTTGGCCAGCACCAGATGCACGATGTTCTCGGTCAGGTCCTGATCGCCGCCCGTGATGAAAATCTTGCTGCCGGTCAGGGCGTAACTGCCGTCGGCCTGAGGTTCGGCACGGGTGCGGATGATCCCCAGGTCGGTGCCGGCGTGGGCTTCGGTCAGGCACATCGAACCGGCCCAGCGGCCTTCATACATCGGCGGCAGGTAGAGGCTTTTCAGGGTATCGCTGGCGTGAGCATCCAGTGCCAGGCAGGCACCAGAACTCAACGCCGAATACAGGGCGAAGCTGGAGTTGGCGCCGTAGAGCATTTCTTCAAACTGCACGGCGAGCATCTTCGGCATGCCCATGCCGCCGAAATCGGCGTTGCCGGACAGGCCGACCCAACCGCCTTCGATGTAGGTGGCATAAGCCTCTTTGAAACCGGCCGGCGTGCTGACCTGGCCATCCAGCCACTGCGCGCCTTCTTCGTCGCCGCTGCGGTTCAACGGTGCAATCAGGTGTGAGGTGACTTTCGCCGCCTCCTCAAGAATGGCATCAGCGGTGGCAGCGTCGACGCTGTCGGCCAGGGCCGGCAGGCGCGCCCACAAGGCCGGTGCATCAAACACTTCATGCAACACAAAGCGCATGTCGCGCAGCGGGGCGTTGAATTGGGGCATATCGTGAACCTCAAAAGGACGGTTTGTGCGGTAGGCACGGCACCGCAACAGCGGGCCGTGCCGGTTCAATCAATGAGCGGACGCGCTGGCGGCGCCAAGGCCGGTCTGGGCGCGAACGAACTGGTCGGCGTAGGCATCGCGCTCCTTGTCGGCCCGTACGCTGCGGTCGAGTGTCGACACCACGACAATCACCAGGAAAGCCAGCGGCATGGAGAACAGGGCAGGGTGGTCGTACGGGAAGATCGCGTGGGCATGACCCAGTACGGTGACCCAGACGGCTGGCGACAGGATCACCAGCACCAGCGCACAGATCAGCCCGGCGAACCCGCCGATGATCGCGCCTTTGGTGGTCAGGCCTTTCCAGTACATGGCCATGATCAACACCGGGAAGTTCGTCGAGGCGGCGATGCCGAAGGTCAGGCCCACCAGGAACGCGACGTTCATCTTCTCGAACAGAATGCCCAGCACAATCGCGATGATGCCAAGGCCCACCGTGGCCATGCGCGTCACGCGCATTTCCTGTTTCTGGGTGGCTTTGCCTTGCTTGAACACGGTGGCGTAGAGGTCGTGGGAAATCGCCGAGGCGCCGGCCAGGGCCAACCCTGACACCACCGCAAGAATGGTGGCGAACGCCACCGCTGACAGGAAGCCGAAGAACAGGTTGCCGCCGACCGCTTTGGCCAGGTGCATGGCGACCATGTTGCCACCGCCAATCAAAGTGCCGCCGACTTCGCCATTGACGTAGTACTGCGGGTCGGTGCCGATGATCACCATCGCGGCGAAGCCCAGGGTGCACACCACGAGGAAAAAGAAACCGATGAAACCGGTGGCGTAGAACACCGATTTACGCGCTTCTTTTGCGTTAGGCACAGTGAAGAAGCGCATCAGGATGTGCGGCAGGCCGGCAATCCCGAAGACCAGGCCCAGTGACATTGACGCGGTGTTGATCGGGTCGGCGAGCATTGAGCCTGGGCCCATGATGTTCCAGCCACTGGCGTGAGCCTCAACGGCTTTGCTGGCCAGGGTCTCGTAGCTGAAACCGAACTGCGACATGGCCATGAACGCCAGCGTCGTGCCGCCAGCCAGCAATAGCACTGCCTTGATGATCTGCACCCAAGTGGTAGCGATCATGCCGCCAAAGATCACGTACACCAGCATCAATGCGCCGACGATCACCACTGCTACCGGGTAGTCGAGACCGAACAGCAACTTGATCAATTGCCCCGCGCCGACCATCTGCACGATCAGGTAGCAGCACACCACCGTCAACGAACCGAACGCGGCGAAGATCCGCACTTTGTTCTGGTCCAGCCGGTAGGACACGATGTCGGCGAAGGTGTAGCGTCCCAGGTTACGCAGACGCTCGGCCATCAGGAAGGTGATGATCGGCCAGCCGACGAAGAAGCCGATGGTGTAGATGAAACCATCGTAGCCTTTGGCGAACACCAGGCTGGACAACCCCAGCAACGTGGCGGCGGACATGTAGTCGCCAGCAATCGCCAGGCCGTTCTGAAACCCGGTAATGCCACCGCCGGCGGTATAGAAGTCCGAGGTGGATTTGGTTTGTCGCGCAGCCCACCAGGTGATGGCCAGCGTGCCCAGTACAAACACAAAGAACATGCCGATCGCGTGCAGGTTGAGCGGTTGTTTTTCCACTGCGCCCAGTGTTGGCGCGGCGAGGACTATGGAGGCCGGCAACAGGCCGGCAGCGGCCAGGATCAGTTTTCGCAGCAGCGTCATCACTTGCTCTCCTCGAGAATGGCGGCACCCAGGGCGTCGAAGCGCGTGTTGGCGCGGTAGACGTACCAACCGGTCAGTAGCCAGGAAAAAATGATGATCGCCGCGCCAATCGGCATGCCCAGGGTCAACATCCGATGCTCGGCAAGCGGTGCATGCAACCATTGCGGGGCAAACGCCACCACACCCATGAACAGGTAGTAAATGCCCAGCACCGCGGCACTCAACGACCAGGCCAGGCGCGAACGGGTGTTCACCAGTTGAAGGAATTTCGGATTGGCCCGAATGCGTTCACAGCGTTCGGTATCGGTTGAATGAATGTCGATCATGGGTGGCTCCTTATTATTTTTGTTATCGATGCGTTGGGCATTGAAGGGCAGCGCTGCGCCGAATGCGGGCTGCACGCACCCTCGGCGGCAGGTGCAACACCTGCCGCCGGGCGGGTAAAACGTCGGTTGGGGTTAGAGCGCTTTAGCCCTGTCGCGCAGCACGTACTTCTGGATCTTGCCGGTGGATGTCTTCGGCAACAGAGTGAAGATCACCGTGCGCGGCACCTTGAACCCGGCCAGGTGCTCGCGGCAGAAACTGATGATGTCGGCCTCGCGAACGTCTTGGTGGTCGGCCTTCAGGGTGATGAACGCACACGGCGTTTCGCCCCATTTTTCGTCGGGACGGGCGACCACGGCGGCTTCCATCACACCCGGATGGCGATAGAGCACGCCTTCGAGTTCGATGGTGGAAATGTTTTCGCCACCGGAAATGATGATGTCCTTGAGTCGGTCCTTGATCTCGACATAACCGTCGGGATGACACACCGCCAGGTCGCCGGTATGGAACCAGCCACCCTCAAAGGCTTCGGCGGTGGCGGTCGGATTCTTCAGATAGCCCTTCATCACGGTGTTGCCGCGCATGAAGATCTCGCCGATGGTCTGACCGTCGCGCGGGGTCGGTTCCAGGGTCTTTGAGTCGCCGACCATCACGCCTTCAAGCGTGGGGTAGCGCACTCCCTGGCGGGACTTGATCTGTGCACGATCATCGAGTGGCAGTTGATCCCACTCGGCATGCCAGGCGCACAGGGTTACTGGGCCATAGGTTTCGGTCAGGCCGTAGACGTGAGTGACCTTGATGCCCATTTCTTCGACGGCGCCGATCACTTTGGCCGGCGGAGCAGCACCCGCCACCATCGCATTGACCGGGTGGTCGATGGCCGCTTTTGCCGATTCCGGCATGTTGACCAGGGCATTGAGCACAATGGGCGCCGCACACAAGTGCGTCACCTGATGCTCGCGGATCAGGGTGAGGATTTTCTGTGGGTCGACCCGGCGCAAGAACACGTGCACACCGGCCATTGCGGTGATGACCCACGGGTAGCACCAGCCGTTGCAGTGAAACATCGGCAGCGTCCAGAGGTACACCGGATGGTTGCCCATCGCCCAGGTCATCTGGTTGCCCAACGAGTTCAGGTACGCGCCGCGATGGTGGTAAACCACGCCTTTGGGGTTGCCGGTAGTGCCTGAGGTGTAGTTCAACGAGATGGCTTGCCATTCGCTTTCCGGCCATTGCCAGGCGAATGCCGGGTCGCCTTCGGCCAGCAGCGCTTCATAGTCCAGGTCGCTGACGGCCTGGCCTTCGCCGTATTCCGGGTCATTGACGTCGATCACCAGCGGCGGGTGATCGAGCATGCCGACGGCTGCGCGAATGACGTCATGGAATTCACGGTCGGTAATTAGCACCTTGGCTTCACCGTGTTGAAGCATGAACGCGATGGCTTCGGCATCCAGGCGCACGTTGAGCGGGTTGAGCACGGCGCCGATCATCGGCACGCCGAAATGCACTTCAAGCATCTCGGGAATGTTGGGCAGCATCACGGCCACCGTGTCGTTCTTGCCGATCCCGCGACCGGCCAGCGCCGAGGCCAGGCGACGGCACCGGGTGTAGGTCTGCGCCCAGGTGCGACGAATCGAACCGTGGATGACAGCAGGGTAGTGAGGGTAAACGCTGGCGGTGCGTTCGATGAAACTCAGAGGCGACAAAGCGATGTGATTGACAGCCGAAGGGGCTAGCCCTTGTTCATAAATCGACATGACGGGTACTCGGTGGCTGATTGTTAGCTCTATGGATGGCCTGTTCAGCGTAGACGCTGAGGTCATCCTTTATGTCCGGCTTGCTTTATATAACAACCTCCCACCTATATGGAAGTACAACCTACGCAGTATAGAACATGTACTATATTTGATTCCTGCGCATCCAAATGGAGGCGACCTTACCGACAGAGCCGGTATATTCTTGGCTCCCCCGACAAAGCGGACCTGTGATGACCCTGACGCCCGTTCGATTGCACAGCTGGTTGCGCCTGCAACGTGAGGGGGTGTCTCTGGCCGCCCGGGCCGATGCGTTGTGTCGCGCATTGCAGGAATGCCCCGAGGTGCGCCGGGCGGTTTATCTGAGCTGGCAGCCACAGGCAGGGATTTACAGCCATGAGGGCGCCGCGCAGCACTTCCCGCCTGGATTGGGTGATCCATCGCTGGCCAGCGATCAGTTGCTATTTGATCGACTGGTGGAGGCTGGGCGCCTGGACCTGGCGCAAGTACGGCAACTCGATTGCTGGTTGTCCGGTCGATTGCGCCGCGCCGCCATCAGCCACGGCCAGGTGTTTGATCTGGCGCTGACCTCGGGGCAACCTGGGTTATTACTGGTGGAAGTGTGCGAAGGCGTCAGTCTTGACTGGCTGGGTTGGGTGCAGGATTTGCTGACAACCTTGCTCAGCAGCGTCAACGGCATGCTGCGCGGCTCACCGTTGTTGGGTCACGATCCGCAACCGAGTCTGTTGCTCGATGCGCGGGGCCGGCCGCTGGAATTCAACGCCGCGCTGCTGGCCTTGCTTGCGGAAAAACCGCTGACCGATGTGCTGGGCTTTTTGCCGGGCAATCACCGGGTGCTGGTACGCGCCTGCCTTGATCAGCAGCGGGCCATCGAAGGGGTCGAAGCGCAGTTTCAAGAGCAGATTCTGATCTGGACGTTTATCCCCGATCCTCAGGACAACCGTGTGCTCGCCCGTTGCCGCGATGCCACCGCGCAAGTGTTGGCCGAGCGTGAAGCGGCCACGGCACGCCGGCTGTACCGGCTGATCATCGAGAACACCACCGACCTGATTTCCCGGCATACGCCCGACGGGCGTTTTCTCGATGCCTCGCCGGCGTCCTGGACATTGCTTGGGTACTGGCCCGAAGAGCTGCGCGGGCAAATGGCCCAGGGATTGTTCCATGGTCAGGACCTGGCCAACCTGGTGCAGCGTGCGCGAGACGCTCTGGAACAGGACGGTTATCACACGATGACCTATCGCATCCGCCATCGTGCCGGGCATTACCTGTGGTTCGAAACCGCCAGCCGGGCGATCCGTGAAACCTACACCGGCGCGGTGGTCGAAGTGGTCAGCGTCTCGCGGGACATCACGGCCCGGGTGCAGGCCGAAGAGAACAAGCGGCGCCTGGCCGAAGTGGTCGAGGCTAACACCGATCCGGTGTTGTTCATCGACCCGGACGGGCAAGTGACGTACCTCAACCCGGCGGCGCAGCGCATCCTCGGCATCGATGAGCAACAACCGATGCCAGCCCTGGCGGAGCTGTTTGCCAGCGCGGACCTGACACGCCTGCAACGTGACGGCTGGAGCCGCGCCGAACGTGATGGCGTGTGGAGCACCGATGCACGGTTGCAGCCGCCGGGCGGCGGCACATCGGTGCCGGTGTCGCTGGTGCTGCTGGCGCACCGTTCGGCCGGTGGCGAGCGCTACTACTCATTGGTGGCGCGTGACATGACCGAGCGCGAATTGCGTGAAGCGCAACAGCGTCGCCATCAGGATGAACTGGCGCACACCGCACGGCTGGTCACCCTGGGTGAACTGGCCTCGGGCATCGCCCACGAGATCAATCAGCCATTGGCCGCCGTGGTCAATTATGCCAATGCCAGCCAGCGCTATTTGCAGACGCTGGATTCCAATCCCCAGGCCGCCGCCCGGGTGGCACAAGGACTGGAACGCATTACCCATCACGCCACGCATGCGTCAGAAGTGATCAGGCGTTTACGGGCGTTTCTACGCAAGGGCCAGCGGCGCATGCAGGCGCTGAATTTTACCGACGTCGCCCGCGAGGCCGTGCGTTTGTGTGCCTGGGAAGCGAGCAATTGCCAAGTGACAATCGAGGATCGCCTGCCGGATAATCTGCCGCCCGTTTATGCCGACCGGGTGCTGCTTGAGCAGGTGCTGCTCAATCTGTTGCGCAACGCCATCGACGCCAATCGCGAACAACACCCCGGGCAGCCCTCGTTGATCGTGATGACGGCCGAACAGGGCTGTGGCGCCACCGTGCAAATCGATGTGCAAGACCAGGGGCCGGGCGTCAGCGAGCCCGAACTGGAGCAGATATTTACCCCGTTCTATACCAGCAAGGCCGATGGCCTGGGCCTTGGCTTGTCCATGAGCCGCAGCATCATTGAAGGCTTTGGTGGCGAGTTGCAGGCCCGGCGGCAACCGGTCGGGCTGCTGATGTGCTGCCGATTGCCGCTGGCCGGTCCAACAAAACAACAACAGGAATGACGTAATGGCAGGTGTGACGGAGCACGTGGTGTATGTGGTCGATGATGATCAGGGCATGCTCGATTCAACGGTCTGGTTACTCGAGTCGGTCGGGCTCAAGGCCTTGCCGTTTACCAGCGGTGCCGAGTTTCTCAATGCCTGTGATGCAACGCTCTATGCCTGTGTGCTGCTCGATGTGCGCATGCCCGGCATGGGCGGGTTGAACGTGCAGGAAGAAATGCGCGCCCGTGAGCTGAACCTGCCGATCATTTTCGTCAGCGGGCACGCCGATGTGCCCATCGTGGTCCGCGCGTTCAAGGCCGGCGCCCATGACTTCATCGAGAAGCCCTACAACGAGCAATTGTTGCTCGACAGCGTGCAACAGGCGCTCAGCAAGTGCGCGGCCAGCCGCACGGATAACCGCGGCCACGAAGCCTTGCAGGCACGTCTACTGACACTCACCCCACGCGAGCGCGATGTGTTGTTGCCGCTGGTTCAGGGTTACACCACCCGTGAAATCGCCGAGCAATTGGGCGTCAGCGCCAAAACTGTCGATCTTTATCGCTCGCGCGTGATGAAACGGATGCAGGCCAATACCTTGCCGGACCTGGTGGGCATGGCCATTGCGGCGGGAATGGTCGATCCACTGAAGTTGCGGTGATCTCTCGCGGCGGGAATTGAACGTCTATGCTGGGCTAATCGATCCCATTCCTGTGCAGTGAATCTGCAAGGAGGCAGCATGTTGCCCGCGCCGGTTTCCGAAAAAACCCTTTCACGCACGTTGCTCGATGTCCTGATTCGTGCCGGGCTGATTACCGTCCTGGTGCTGTTTTGCTTCAACATATTCAGCCCGTTCCGCGACCTGATGCTGTGGGCGTTGATTCTGGCGATCACCCTTTACCCCCTGCAAGAACGCCTCAAGGGGCCGTTGGGGCAGAAAGAGGGACGAATCGCGACACTGATCATCCTGTTTTCCATCGTCATCCTGATGGTGCCGGTCTATCTGCTGGGCATCTCGATCGCCGACTCGGTCGCACAAGCCGTGGCACTCGTCAAAAGCGGCGGCTTCCAGATTCCGCCACCCAGCGAATCTGTCGCCAGTTGGCCTGTCGTGGGCAAGCGGATTTCGGCGCTCTGGCTACAGGCCTCGACCAATCTCCCCGAGCTGACGGCGACGTACCTCCCGCAGATAAAACAGGTGATCCTGGGCCTGCTGAGTAAGCTGGCCGGCGTCGGCATGGGTTTTCTCACTTTCATTTTCGCCTTGATCATCGCCGGTATCTTCATGGCCTACGGCGAAAACGGCAGGCGCAGCGCGGTGCAGATCGCCTCGCGCATCAGCGGCCCGGACCGGGGGCCGAAAATCGCCGACCTGTGCACCGCCACGATCCGTGCAGTCGCTTTGGGGGTGGTCGGCATCGCCTTTATCCAGATGCTGCTGGTCGGCCTGGGTTTTGTTATCAAAGGGGTTCCCGGCGCTGGTTTGCTGGCCCTTGCGGTCCTGCTGCTGGGCATCATGCAGTTACCGGCAACGCTGGTGACCATTCCGGTGATTGTCTATGTGTTTGCCAACGAAGGAGCCACCACAGCCGCCATCGTGTTCTCCATTTATGTGTTCGTGGCCGGCTTGGTGGATAACGTTCTCAAACCCTTGTTGCTGGGACGCGGTGTCGACGTACCGATGCCGGTGGTGCTGATCGGTGCGCTGGGCGGCATGGTCACCAGCGGCGTCATCGGGCTGTTCATCGGGCCGGTGGTTCTTGCGGTCGGCTATCAATTATTCTGGCAGTGGGTACGGGACCCATCGCAGGAAGGTGGAGGGCCGCCGCCGGTTTGAGCGGGTGGTCATGGGCATTGACCGCGCGCATGATCGCCGAGGTCATCTTGCCGAGTCAGTCGGGCGCGTTCTCTGTCGATGGCGGGGACCG
Organism: Pseudomonas sp. IT-P294; assembly: GCF_949767865.1. NCBI lineage: Bacteria > Pseudomonadati > Pseudomonadota > Gammaproteobacteria > Pseudomonadales > Pseudomonadaceae > Pseudomonas > Pseudomonas sp. IT-P294. The sequence continues at coordinate 585,298 of NZ_CATKQW010000011.1, forward strand.
CAGGAGGCGTTTTGAAACCATTTCTGCCCAGGCCCAGCGCCTCGACGATGAACATGTTGCGCGAAGGCTGCCTGCAACGCCGCGAGGCTGTGCCGCAAGCGCTGACGGAACAATCGGTCATCCCGGGCATCCCGAATGCGCGTTACTGGCTGGATCGGGACCTGTCGACGTTCATCGTGGAGGCGAGCCTGGCCAACGATCGCGAGGCCCAGGCGCACGTCGGTGAAGAGCTGCCCAACGACACGTTGCCACGGGGCTATTACCTGGCCATTTCAGGGGGCGGCGACGCCGGCACCTTCGCCGCAGGCATCATTGCCGGATGGACCCTGCATGGCTCGCGCCCCATGTTCAAGGTCGTCACCGGTATCAGCGCCGGTGCGCTGGTTGCGCCGTTCGCTTACCTGGGGCCTGAGTATGACGAGATCATTCTGGGGATCTGCAGCGCAATCGGCCCCAAAGACGTTTTCCATGCGCGAAGTGTGCTGACCCGCCTGACCAGCGATGGCATCGCGGACAGCAAACCCCTGGCGCGACTCATTGCCAAATACATCACCGCCGAGGTACTGGCAGCCGTCGCTGCGCAGTACGCCAAAGGTCGGTTACTGATGATCGGGACCACCGACCTCGACGCCGGACGGCCAGTTACCTGGAACATGGGCGCCATTGCCGCCAGCGGAGCACCGGGAGCGCTCGACCTGTTTCGCAACATCATGGTCGCCTCGATGAGTATTCCCGGTGCCGTCTCACCGGTCATGATCGATGTGGAAGTGGACGGCAAACAGTTTCAGGAGATGCACGTCGACGGCGGCGTGCTCACTCAGGTGTTCCTTTACCCGCCGGGCACGGTGATGGCGCTGAACAGCGTGAGCGGCGCGCGTATCCGCCGGGACCGGCATTTCTATGTCATTCGCAACGGCAAGCTGGAACCGCAATGGGCCGGCACCAAGCGCCGTACCTTGAGCATCGGCGGTCGCGCCATCAGCACCTTGATCCAGACCCAGGGCATCAGCGACCTCGATCGCATTTACCGCATCGCCCAGCAGGACGGGGCGGACTTCAATCTGGCGTACATCGGCGCCGATTTTCTGCATCCGCGCAATCAGAAATTCGACGGCGCATACATGAAACGCCTGTTCGATTACGCCTTTGAACTCAGTGCGAAAGGTTATCCGTGGCATAAATCGCCGAACAGGTGAGTTGTCTGAATGAAATTTATGCTGTAGTTTTTCATGAAATTATAAAAAAATAATTTCATGAGGCTTGTATGTTTCAGCAGTCCACGCAGCATGTCGCCAGCTATTACGCCCACAGTTGCGCTGATCGCCTGACCACCCGACCTGCGCTGAGCGGTGAACAAGACACCGAGATCGTGATCATCGGCGCCGGTTTCAGCGGCTTGCACACCGCGCTACGCCTGGCCTTGGCCGGTAAGCGAGTGACGCTGCTGGAAGCCAGCCGGGTGGCGTGGGCAGCCTCGGGACGCAATGGTGGTCAGGCCATTCTCGGCTGGTCGTGTGATATGCCACCGCTGGAAGCAGCGCTGGGCTACGAGCGCGCGCGACGGTTGTGGGACGGCATGCGCTGGGCAGCGCAAGAGCTGCGTGAATTGCCGGTTCGCCATGGTTTCGACTGTGACTACCGCGCCGGGCATCTGTGGACCTCGGTCATGCCCCGTCGCGTCGGTCTGCTGACCGAGTGGCAGCGCGAAGCCAGTCACAAATGGGGCCACCACGACTTACGGTTCATCAGCCGCGAGCAATTACCGCAATGGGTCGCCAGCGAGCGTTATCAGGCTGGTCTTTATGACCCTGAGGGCGGCCATCTCAATCCATTGAAACTGGCACTCGGCCTGGCCGCCGCCATCGAACGGGCCGGCGGGCGCATCCATGAACAAAGCAAAGCGTTGAGTTATCAAGAGGAGGGCGGTCGGTTCCGGGTCAACACCGAGCGCGGATCGATCCGCGCGGATGTGCTGGTGCTGGCCTGTAATGCCTACCTTGATCGGCTCGATCCGAAACTCGCCAGTTGCGTATTGCCGGTGGGGACGTATCAAGTCGCCACCGAGCCGCTGACGGCCGAGCAGGCCAGCTCACTGCTGCCGAGCAACGTCTGCGTCACCGATAACCAATTCGTCCTCGACTATTTCCGCCGCACCCCCGACAACCGCCTGCTGTTTGGTGGTGGCTGTACGTATCTGGGCGGACTGCCCAAGGACATTGCCGGCGCCACGCGGCCGTTTCTGGAACGGGTGTTCCCGCAGCTCAAAGGCGTGAAACTTGAGTTCGCCTGGGGCGGACACATCGACCTGACGCTCAAACGCACACCTGACATCGGTCGCCACGGTGATCGCTACTGGCTTCAGGGCTATTCCGGGCATGGCGTGCTGCCGACGCTGGCCGCCGCCCGCGCCGTGTCAGACGCCATTCTCGGTCAGCCGCAGGAACTGGCGTTGTACCAAGGCTTGAGCAACGGCAGCTTCCCCGGCGGTAAATACCTGGCGGCACCGCTGGAAGCCATCGGCAAGGCGTGGTATCGACTGCGCGACAGCATCTGATGAATTACTTGGCGGAAGGGCAGGCATGAACAAGCAAGAAGAAATCGCTGCGCTGGCGATCCTTATCCACGATCTGCGCAAGCACAAGAAATACACCCTGAAGGAACTGGCCGACAAAATCGGCCGCTCCGTCGGCTTTCTCTCGCAGGTCGAGCGCGGCTTGTCCCGGCCCACCGTTGCCGACCTGACCGCGATCAGCGAAACCCTGGGCGTGCCAACGACTTACTTCTACAGCCTGCCCAAACCCAAGGAACTGCCGTGGGTCACCCGCCCGGACGAGCGCCGCACGTTGTACTACGCCAATGGCATTACCGACATTCTGGTGTCGCCGAAGATGCGGGCCTCGTTTTCCATGCTCGAAAGTCATCTCGAAGCGGGCGCCAGCAGTGGCGACCGGCATTTGAGTGACAGCTCGGAGCAGGGCGGTTACGTACTCGAGGGCGAGTTGACGCTGTGGCTGGGCGATGACGACGACCCGGTCACCTTGCTCGCCGGCGACAGCTTTCAGTTCGACAGTCACACCCGTTGCCGTTACGGCAACCTGACCGGGCATCTCACGCGAGTGCTCTGGGTCTATACCTGATAACCACAATAGGACCAACCATGATGGACGCTGATCTGCTGGCCGAAGTGCGTGCCTTTCGCCAACGCTACCCTGACGTACGTTACGTCGACCTGATCTCCCTGGACATACCGGGGCACTTTTACGGCAAACGCTACCCCGTGGAAATGCTCGAAAAGGTCGCGGCCGGCAGCGCCCTGAAACTGCCGCAAAACTGCGTGTTGCTGGGTGTGCAAGGCGGATTGTTCAAGATCGGGGATTACTGCTTCAACGACGGCGACCCGGATGCGCTGCGCCGGCTGGTGCCGGGCACACTGAAGCCGGTGACCTGGGAAGCGCAGCCGTTGGGGCAGATGCTGATCACCTCGGACGGCACCGAGAAACCGATCGTGTTCGAACCGCGCCAGGTGTTGGCGCAGGTGCTGGACAGGCTCGCGGCAAAAGGCATTCACCCGGTGGTGGCGTTCGAGCTGGAGTTCTATCTGTTCGATAAAAAGCTGCGCGACGGTCTCCCGCAGTTTCCCCGGGATGACCTGACGGACGATGCCGATGATCAACCCAACATGCACATCGAGCGACTGTCCCGCTTTGCGCCGGTCCTCGATGACATGGTCGCAGCGTCGCGGGCTCAAGGCATCGACACCACGGTGATCACCGCCGAACTCGGCCCGGGTCAGTTCGAGATCAATTTCGGTCACCTCGACGATGGCTTGCGTGCGGCCGACTGGGCGGCGTTGTTCTGTCGTAGCAGCCGAGGCGTGGCGCTGAAACACGGCTACCGCGCCAGCTTCATGGCCAAGCCTTATTTGCAGCACCCAGGCAGCGGCATGCACGTGCACGTCAGTCTGTACGACGCGGCAGGCAACAACATCCTGGCGGCAAACCAACAGCGATCACTGCGCCATGCCGTGGCGGGCTGCCTGGAACTGCTGCCGCATTGCATGCCGATCTTCGCGCCGAACCAGAACGCCTATCGCCGCTTGGGCGGTACGACGAACATCGCCACCCGGGCGAGTTGGGGTTTTGAGGACCGCGATGCGTGTCTGCGCATTCCTGAGTCGGATGCGAAAAACCTGCGCATCGAACATCGCCTCTCCGGTGCCGACGCCAACCCGTACCTGGTGCTGGCGGCGATTCTGGTGGGACTTGAACATGGCCTGGAATCAGGCAACGAGCCCATCGCGCCGCTCAACGAAAACCGTAACAGTGGGGTCGACTTCCCGCTGGAAATGCTCGAGGCAGTGCGTGCCATGCAGCATCAACCGCAACTGCGTGAAGGACTGGGCGCCGAGTTCGTCGATGTCTATTGCGAGAACAAGCGTCAGGATCATCTGGCGTTCATGCAGGAAATCAGTGCCCGGGAGTATCGCTGGTATCTGTAAGCCAGTCGGGGGAAATGCACTTTTATAAAGCCCGGGCCTTTCGGCATGCACTAAGCCAAGGCACAAAGCGCTGCGCACCGCAGGACGCAAACACCCGTTCAAGCCGCCAGACGGTGTCAAACCCGGATAATCCGGGTTTGGCACAAACGCTGCATTACATCGATCAAGGCCCACCGTGAATGCAGTCGGGGGCAGCTCCCTCGGTCAACGACGATCGATCCGTGAGCAACATCGGTGGGTCAGGCATAGACGTCTGGTTTCAACACCGCAAAAGAACAGGCAAAGACGCCTGGAACCGTAAGGTTTCAGGCGTTTTTTTTTGCTTTTTGAATCGTGATGGGCTTTAGCCGGGTGCTTCTTATGAATACCAATGTGGCCGCGTTGAACAAGCAGCAAACGCTGATCGTGATCGGCAATGGCATGGTCGGACATCATTGTGTCGAACAGCTGATCGAGCGCGGCGCCCTTGATCACTATCGACTGCACGTCTTCAGCGAGGAGCCGATGCGCGCCTATGACCGCGTGCACCTTTCCGAGTATTTCACCGGGCGTGATGCCGAGTCGCTGGCCCTCAGTGATGCCGCGCTGTACCAGACTCCAGGCGTGACCCTGCATTTGGGCGTGCCGGTGCTGGAAATCGACCGTGCCCGTCGTCAGGTGATCACCGCGCAAGGTTGTGTTGCCTACGACAAACTGGTCCTGGCCACCGGCTCTTACCCGTTCGTGCCGCCGATTGAAGGCGCCGAGGGCGATTCGCGCCTAGTGTATCGCACCCTCGAAGACCTCGATGCCATCCGTGCCGCTGCAACCAACGCTAGACGCGGCGTGGTGGTCGGTGGTGGCTTGCTCGGCCTGGAAGCCGCCAATGCCCTGAAAAGCCTGGGCCTGGAAGCCCATGTGGTGGAATTCGCCCCGCGCTTGATGCCGGTGCAACTGGACGAGCAGGGTGGTCGTGCGCTCAAGGCGCAGATCGAGCGGCTTGGCGTCGGTGTGCATTTGTCCCGTGGCACTCAATCGATCAGCGCGGGTGAGGACTACCGCTACCGGATGAATTTCGCCAATGACGAATTCCTCGAAACCGACCTGATCGTGTTCTCCGCCGGCATCCGCGCCCAGGATGCGCTGGCCCGTCAATGTTCGCTGGAGGTCGGCCCGCGCGGCGGCATCGTGATCGACAACTACTGCCAAAGTAGCGACCCGCACATCTACGCCATCGGTGAGTGCGCGGCGTGGAATGGCACGGTCTTTGGCTTGGTCGCGCCGGGTTACCAGATGGCCCGCGCGGTGGCCGCACAGCTTAGCAACGAAACCGCCGAACCGTTCGTGGGCGCGGACATGTCGACCAAGCTCAAGCTACTGGGCGTCGACGTCGGCTCCATCGGCGACGCTCACGGCCACACACCGGGCTCGCGCAGTTATCAGTTCATCGACGAAACCAGCGCCAGCTACCGCCGGCTGGTGGTGGACGCTACCGGCAAACACGTACTCGGCGCGGTGCTGGTCGGTGACAACAGCTATTACGACACGCTGCTGCAATACATGCAGAACGCCATTGCGTTGCCGGCGGAACCGGCCAGCCTGATTCTGCCGTCCTCCACAGGCGTACCGACCCTGGGCCCGGGCGCGTTGCCCGAGTCGGCCACGGTGTGTTCCTGCCACAACGTCACCAAGGGTTCCATCTGCTCGGCCATCGACGGCGGTTGCACCGACCTCGGCCTGCTCAAGGCACAAACCAAGGCCTGCACCGGTTGTGGCGGTTGCGCGGGGTTGCTCAAGCAAGTGTTCGAGCATGAGTTGATTGCCCGTGGCGTCAGCGTCGACAAGAGCCTGTGCGAACACTTCGCCTACACCCGTCAGGAACTCTATGCGCTGGTGCGAGTGGAAGGGGTGATCACCTTCGAAGAACTGTTGGCCAAACATGGCCGTGGCCACACCGGTTGCGATGTGTGCAAGCCGGCGGTGGGCTCGATTCTGGCCTCGTGCTGGAACCAGCCGATCATGGACGCCTCCTTGGTGCCGTTGCAGGACACCAACGACACCTTCATGGCCAACATGCAGAAAAACGGCACCTATTCGGTGGTGCCGCGCATCCCCGGTGGCGAAATTACCGCCGACAAGTTGATCGCCATTGGCGTGGTGGCGAAGAAATACGACCTCTACACCAAAATCACCGGTGGCCAGCGCATCGACTTGTTCGGCGCGCAGTTGCACGAGCTGCCAGACATCTGGGCCGAGCTGATTGAAGCCGGTTTCGAAACCGGGCATGCCTACGGCAAATCTACTCGCACCGTGAAGTCGTGCGTGGGCAGCACCTGGTGCCGTTACGGCGTACAGGACAGCGTCAAGATGGCCTTGGCCATCGAGGATCGCTACAAGGGTTTGCGCTCGCCGCACAAGCTCAAGTTCGCGGTGTCTGGTTGCACCCGTGAGTGCGCCGAGGCCCAGAGCAAAGACGTCGGCGTCATCGCCACCGAAAAAGGCTGGAACCTGTACATCGCCGGCAACGGCGGCATGCGCCCGCGCCACGCCGAGCTGTTCGCCACCGACCTGGACGATGAAACCCTGATCCGGTACATCGACCGTTTCCTGATGTTCTACATCCGCACCGCCGACAAATTGCAGCGCACCTCGGTATGGCGCGAAAGCCTGGAAGGCGGCCTCGATTACCTCAAGGACGTGATCATCAACGACAGCCTGGGGCTTGGCGAAGAGCTCGAATCGCAGATGCAGCTGGTGGTCAATCGCTATGAATGCGAATGGGCCAACGCCCTCAAGGACCCGGAAAAACTCAAGCGCTTCCGTACCTTCGTCAACGATAAACGCCCGGACCCGGACATCCACTTTGTCCAGGAACGCGGTCAACGCCGCCCGATCATGGCGGCCGAACTCAACCTTATCCCTGTCATTGAGGAAACCGTCTGATGAGCCAGTCCACAGCACAACGCGTCGCGTCCCTGGAAAGTACCGAGGTCTGGCAAACGGTGTGCGAGCACCGGGATCTGGTCAGCCACTCCGGTGTGGTGGTCTGGCTCGACGGCGCACAGGTGGCGCTGTTCTACCTGCCGGGCGCCGAGGGGCGGACGCTTTACGCCATCGACAATCATGACCCGCAATCCGGGGCGAACGTCATCGGTCGCGGGCTGGTCGGCAATATCAAGGGCGAGATGGTCGTCGCATCGCCGATCTACAAGCAGCATTTTCGTTTGGAGGACGGCAGTTGCCTGGAGTACCCGCAACAGCGCCTGCGTGTCTGGCCGGTGCGGTTGAACGGTAGCGTGGTGGAAGTTGGGGTGGTTTGAGTCCAGGGGAGACACGTATGAAAACAGCTGCACAGTTGCTGACGCTTAAAGTCGTGCAAAACCGGCAGGTGCACAGCATTGCACCGGACCAGATGGTGCTTGAAGCGCTGCGGATGATGGCCGAGAAAAACGTTGGTGCGCTGCCTGTCATCGAAGACGGGCAGGTGGTCGGGGTAATCAGTGAGCGTGACTATGCACGCAAGGTGGTTTTGCAGGGGCGCTCTTCGGTCGGGACGCGGATCAGGGACATCATGAGTTCGCCGGTGGTCACTGCGGACAGTCAACAGAGCGTCGAGCGTTGCATGGCGGTCATGACTGACAGTCATCTGCGGCATCTGCCGGTGGTCAAGGACGGCGAATTGATTGGCCTGTTGTCGATTGGCGATCTGGTCAAGGAAGCCATCGTTGAGCAGGCGGATCTGATTCGGCAACTGGAGCATTACATTCGCGGTCATTGAGTGATCGGCGTTGGCAGCAGGTAATGCTGTGCACTTGGAAAGTTTTGGGGTTGGGGGCATATCCGTTTCTGTGGTCACGGCGGCTATTGGTTCCGCTCTTACAGCGGGTCACTTGGAGAAGCGCCAAGTAACCAAGCGCTTGCGCCCCTGACGTCCGGTGCCTCGCTGTGGCTCGGCATTCCCTCACTCCGGTCCTGCTCCGTGGGCCCGCCGCCATCGGCCATCCATGGCCGGGGGCGGCTAACCCGGCATCCATGCCGGGTTGCCCACTGCGCAGAACCTGCGTTCGGCCTTCCGACGGGGCAGATCAAGATCAAGATCAAAAGCGGAAGGCGAGCTAACGCTCGGCCTGATGAGTGGTCAGGAGCCATGGGTGTACACCGTCAAAATGTGGGAGCGAGCTTGCTCGCGATGAGGCCCTGTCAGTCGGCTGTGATGTTGCCTGTAATGCCGCCATCGCGAGCAGGCTCGCTCCCACAGGTATTGAGTACATCTGCCAAAGGCAGGCTGGCCGGAAGGCCTCCTCGCGGTTTGATGTTGATCGTTCCCACGCTCCGCGTGGGAATGCATCCCGTGACGCTCCGCGTCACCATCGCGCAAGACTCAAGCCTGGTGTCGATAGCGGGACGCAGAGCGTCCCCGGCGGCATTCCCACGCAGAGCGTGGGAACGATCACAACAATCACGTAACCACTACGCGCAAGCGTTGAGCAAACAGGTCGGCCCGCAGGCCGCCTCGCTTTGGCTTTGGCAGTGCACGCCCCCTCGAGAGGCCGAGCGCAGGTTCTGCGCAGTGGGCACCGCGGCAAGGATGCCGCGGTAGCCGCCCCCGGCCATGGATGGCCGATGGCGGCGGGCCCACGGAGCAGGACCGGAGCGAGGGCATGCCGAGCCTTGGCGAGGCACCGAACGTCAGGGGCAAAAGCGCTTGGTTACTTGGCGCTTTTCCAAGTAACCCGCTGTAAGAGCGGAACCAATAGCCGCCGTTACCGCAAAAACGGATATGTACCCAACCCCAACCCCAACCCAACCCAACCCAAAAAGCACCAGCCCGAAAGCAGCCCCCCCTTTGTCATGAAATGAAAAGTCATTGTCGTCTGATGAGAAGCGGGTCATCAACCCGCGGCCTACAGTCCAATCAACGCAAATCGGCGCATTACGCTAATAAAAATGCAGATTGGAGAATAAAAGGCATGGCCAAAGCCATACGCTTCTACGAAACAGGTGGTCCCGACGTCCTGCGCTATGAAGACATCGAGGTCGGCGAACCTGGCCCGGGTCAAGTTCGTCTCCGCCAAGTGGCTGTCGGACTGAACTACGCCGACACCTACTTCCGCAATGGCACCTACCCGATCCCACTGGCAAACGGCATGGGCGTCGAAGCCTCAGGTGTGGTCCAGGCAGTCGGCGAGGGCGTGACCCAGTTTGAGGTCGGTGATCGCGTCACCTATACCGGCTTTCTCAACACCCTGGGCGCCTACAGCACCGAACGCCTGATCCCGGCCTCGGCATTGATCAAACTGCCGGAAACCATCAGCTTCGAGACCGCTGCCGCCATGACCATGCGCGGGCTGACCTCGGCCTACCTGATGCGACGCATTCATGCCTTCAAGGCCGGCGACACTATCCTGCTGCACGCTGCCGCCGGGGGCGTCGGCCTGATCGTTTCGCAGTGGGCCAGGCTGCTGGGGCTGACGGTCATTGGCACGGTATCCACCGAAGCCAAAGCTGAAATCGCCAAGGCGCATGGCTGTGACCACGTCATCAACTACAGCCACGAGGACGTTGCCGGGCGCGTTCGCGAACTGACTGACGGTGTTGGCGTCAACGTGGTGTTTGACAGCGTTGGCAAGAACACCTTCATGGGCTCGCTCGACTCGCTCAAGCGCCGTGGCCTGATGGTGTGCGTCGGCACCGCCTCCGGCCCGATTCCGGCCTTCGACCCGGTCCTTTTGGCAATGAAAGGCTCGCTGTTTCTGACACGTCCGGCGCTAGCCGACTACATCGCCGACCCTGCGGAAAAAGCAGCCTTGGCAGGTGAGCTGTTCGACCACGTCGGCAACGGTCGAATCAAGATCGAGATCAACCAGCATTACGCCTTGCAGGATGCCGTACAGGCGCACCGTGATCTGGAATCACGCAAGACCACCGGCTCGTCGATTTTCGTCATTTAAGGGAGCCTGCTGCCATGAAAGTCGAACAACTGACCAGCAACATCGGCGCGGAGCTGATCGGCGTCAACCTCGCCGACGCCATCCATGACGACGGTCTTTTTGCCGCGATCCGCGCCCAACTGCTGACGCATCGAGTGGTGTTTTTGCGCGACCAGGACCTCAGCCGTGCCGAGCACGTGGCGTTCGCCCGTCGTTTCGGCGAACTGGAGGACCACCCGGTGGCCGGCAGTGACCCGGATCATCGGGGGCTGGTGCGCATCTACAAAAAGCCCGACCAGCCGATGGACCGCTACGAAAACGCCTGGCACACCGACGCCACCTGGCGCGACGCGCCGCCCATGGGTTGTGTGCTGCGTTGCGTGGAATGCCCGCCGGTGGGGGGCGACACCATGTGGGCGAACATGGTCGAGGCCTACGAGCAGTTGCCTGACGATGTGAAGACAAAAATTGCCGACCTGCGTGCCCGGCACAGCATCGAGGCCAGCTTCGGCGCGGCCATGCCGATTGAAAAACGCCTGGCGCTCAAGGCCCTGTACCCGGATGCCGAACACCCGGTGGTGCGCACCCACCCGGAAACCGGCGAGAAGGTGCTGTTCGTCAACGCCTTCACCACCCATTTCAGCAACTACCACACCCCCGACAGGGTGCGTTTCGGCCAGGACGCCAACCCCGGTGCCAGCGAGCTGCTGCGCTACCTGATCAGCCAGGCGTACATCCCCGAGTATCAAGTGCGCTGGCGCTGGAAGCCCAACAGCGTCGCCATCTGGGACAACCGCAGCACGCAACATTACGCCGTCATGGATTACCCGCCGTGCCATCGCAAGATGGAACGCGCCGGGATCATCGGCGACAAGACTTACTGATCGACCGTCTCTGCATTCGCACTCATCACTGCGCCCACCGGGCACGATCCCGGCTGGGCGGACAATCATAAAAACAGGAGTAACTCATGCAATTCTTCGACGATTCCCTGCACCCGGAAAACATGGAAAAGGTGGTCATCACCGTGGCCCCGTACGGCCCGGAATGGATGCCCGAAGACTTCCCCGAAGACATCCCGCTGACCATGGATGAGCAAGTGCAGAAGGCGGTCGATTGCTACGAGGCCGGTGCCACCGTGTTGCACCTGCACGTACGTGAACTGGATGGCAAAGGCTCCAAACGTTTGTCCAAGTTCAACGAGCTGATCGCCGGTGTGCGTGAAGCCGTGCCGGACATGATCATTCAGGTCGGTGGCTCGATTTCCTTCGCTCCGGAAAGCGATGGCGAAGCGGCCAAATGGTTGTCCGACGATACCCGCCACATGCTGGCAGAGCTGACGCCAAAGCCGGATCAGGTCACGGTGGCGATCAACACCACCCAAATGAACATCATGGAATTGCTCTACCCGGAATACCTGGAAGGCACGTCCCTGGCCAACCCGGCCTATCAGGCGGCCTACAGCGAGATGACCGTGCCGGCCGGCCCGGCCTGGGTTGCCGAGCACCTCAAGCGCCTGATGGACAACGGCATTCAGCCACACTTCCAGCTGACCGGCATGCACGCCATGGAGACCCTTGAGCGCCTGGTGCGCAAAGGCGTCTACAAAGGCCCGTTGAACCTGACCTGGATCGGCATCGGTGGCGGCTTCGATGGCCCGAACCCGTTCAACTTCTTCAACTTCATCCATCGCGCGCCGGATGGCTGCACGCTGACCGCTGAATCGCTGCTCAAGAACGTGCTGCCATTCAACACGATGGCGTTGTCCATGGGGCTGCACCCACGAGTGGGCATTGAAGACACTATTATTGATCACAAGGGTAAGCGGTTCAGCTCGGTGCAGCAGATCGAGCAAACCGTGCGCGTCGCCCATGAATTGGGTCGCGAGATCGCCACCGGCAAAGAAGCCCGTGAGATTTACCGCATTGGCGTGCAGTACCCGAGCATCGAAGCAACCCTGTTGGCCAATGGCATGGCCCCCAACCGCAAGGCTGGGCAGAAAGGTGTTCCGCAACGCGGTTGACCGGCAGCGCGGGCGGGAGCTGGCCTCCCGCTCGTTGCATTTCACAACGCTCGATAACAATAAAAACAACGTTTCGAGGAGGCTTCATGGCCTTTCACCCAATCGCTGCAGACGATGACGACGTTGCTGTCGGCGTTGCGCGGCCGTACGCCTGGATCGTCTTCGCCCTGACGTTCGGCCTGTTGATTTCCGATTACATGTCGCGCCAGGTGCTGAACGCGGTGTTCCCGATGCTCAAGGGCGAATGGGCCCTGAGCGACGGCCAGCTCGGCTTGCTCAGCGGCATTGTTGCGTTGATGGTCGGGCTGCTGACGTTTCCGCTGTCGTTGATGGCTGATCGCTTCGGTCGGGTCAAAAGCCTGGCGTTGATGGCGTTGCTGTGGAGTCTGGCCACACTGGGCTGCGCGTTGGCGCAGGATTATCCGCAGATGTTCATCGCCCGTTTCATGGTGGGCGTCGGCGAGGCCGCGTATGGCAGCGTCGGCATCGCGGTGGTGATTTCGGTCTTCCCCAAGCACATGCGCGCAACGTTGAGCAGTGCGTTCATGGCGGGCGGCATGTTCGGATCGGTCCTGGGCATGGCGCTGGGCGGTGCAATAGCGGCCAAGCTGGGCTGGCGCTGGTCGTTCGCCGGCATGTCGCTGTTCGGTCTGCTGCTGGCAGTGCTTTACCCGATCATCGTGAAAGAAGCGCGCATCGCGCCGCAGCGTGCGACCAATGCGATGAACAAGGTCGAGGTCAAGGTCAAGCACCCGTTGCGCACGCTGTTTTCCACCCGCTCGGTGATTGCCACCTATGTCGGCAGCGGCTTGCAGTTGTTCGTCGGCGGCACGGTGATTGTGTGGATGCCCAGTTACCTGAATCGTTACTACGACATGGGCACGGACAAAGCCGGAGGCATGGCGGCAATCATCGTGTTGTGCAGCGGGGTGGGGATGATCCTGTGCGGCATGCTCAGTGACCGTCTGTGTCGCCATTCCCCGGAGCGCAAGGTGGCCTTGGCCATCGCTTATTGCCTGGGCAGTTGCATGCTGTTGTCGGTGGCGTTCGCCATGCCGGCCGGGCCCGTGCAATTGGGACTGATCTGCCTGGGCATGCTGATCGCGGCAGGCACCACCGGTCCCGCCGGGGCAATGGTTGCCAACCTGACCCATTACTCGGTGCACGGCACGGCGTTCGCGACCTTGACCCTGGCCAACAACATGTTGGGGTTGGCGCCGGGGCCGTTCATCACCGGTCGCGTGTCCGATGTGATCGGTCTGCACGCCGCTTTCCAAATGGTGCCCCTGGTCAGCGTGCTGGCGGCGGGCGTGTTCTTTTATGCCATGTGCCATTACCACAAAGACATCGCTCGATTGAGGGATGAGCGCGTCAATGACGTGCCGGGCACAGCGGCGTGTGAGGTGAAGTTGTGAGTCGTCGTTTACAGATTGATGTGTTTTTCGATTTCATCTGCCCCTGGTGCCTGATCGGCAAGCGCCAACTGGAGCATGCGCAGGTACAGTTTCGCAATCGCTATCCGGATGTGCAGATCGCCACCGCGTGGCATGGGGTGCAGCTACTGCCCCAATTACCGGTAGAGGGTGAACCCTTCGCTGATTTCTATCGCAAGCGTCTGGGTAATGCCCACGCGGTAACCACGCGCCAGGCTCAGGTACAGCAGGCTGCCCGTGAGGTTGGACTGGCCATTGACCTCGGCCGCATCGCGACGATGCCCAACACCGCTGACGCCCATCGCTTGTTCGAGCGTGCCAGTGCGTTGGGCAATGCTATCCAGCGTGAAATGTTGCTCGAACGACTGTTCGCCGCTTATTTCCGCAAAGGCGAAAACCTCGGTTGTCGTGAGACGTTACTCGCCATTGCCCACTCCTGCGGCATCGATACGGACAGGGTGCTCGATTGCCTGAAGGGTGACGGCACGCCCTTTGACGGGTCCCCCGGCGCGACCAGTGGCGTGCCGGGTTTTCAGTTCGACGGCCGCGTGACCGTGGTCGGTGCACAACCCGCTCAGGCGCTGCTTGGGGCCATGAACGAAGCGCTCAAGGAAAGTGATCGCGAGCGGCAACCGGCATGATCAGGCGTATTCGCGTCCCTGCCGGCAAACGCCCGCAGGTCGGTGCCCGTGCGCTGTTCGAGTTCGAAGACAAAAGTCTGGCGTTGTTCAACGTCGACGGGCAGTTGTTCGCCATCGACGACAGTTGCCCGCACCAGGGCGCCTCGCTCTGTGGCGGGCGCCTCGATGGACGACTGATTCAGTGCTGCGCCCATGGATTGCGCTTCGATCTGGCCAGCGGCTACTTGCTCAATTCCAACAAACTCAAGGTCGCCAACTACCCGGTCGAGGTAGTCGACGGCCAAACCTTTATCGTCATCGCTCCCGAGGAGTCCGCGCCATGAGCGCCATTGCTCTCACCCGAATCCACAGCCGAACGCGCGAATTGGCGCCTGGGTTCATCGTCAGCCTGATCGTCGCGGCGGCCGCTTCCTTTTTGTCCGAGCATTACGGCGCGCCAGTGATGCTGTTCGCCTTGTTGCTGGGCATGGCGCTCAACTTTCTGGCGGCGGACGGCGCGTGCAAGGCCGGCATTGAATTCACTGCCCGCAGCGTATTGCGCATCGGCGTGGCCTTGTTGGGCATGCGCATTACCTTGGAGCAGATGGTCGCGCTGGGCTGGAAACCGGTGGCCCTTGTAGTGATTTTGGTGGTCGTGACCATTGGCGTCTCGGTGATCGCGGCCAAGGCACTGGGGTTTCAACGTTTGTTCGGCATGCTCACCGGTGGCGCCACGGCGATTTGTGGTGCTTCAGCGGCGTTGGCGCTGGCCGCTGCATTGCCCAATCATCCGCAGAAAGAGCGGGCCACGCTGTTCACGGTGATTGGTGTGTCGGCGCTATCGACCCTGGCAATGATCGTCTATCCGATGATTGCCAACTGGCTGTCGTTGTCGCCTCAGGTGGCTGGCGTGTTTCTGGGGGCGACCATCCACGATGTTGCCCAGGTCGTGGGCGCCGGTTACAGCATGTCCACCGAGACGGGCGATACGGCGACGGTGGTGAAGTTGATGCGCGTGGCCATGCTGCTGCCGGTGATCGTCAGCGCCGCCATGATTACCCGCCTGCAAGGCGCCGACCCGACAGGCAAACGGCCGCCGTTGTTGCCGTGGTTCGCGGTCGGTTTTCTGCTACTGGCCTGTATCAACAGCACCGGCTGGATTGCCCCGGTGGTGCAGGGTTCGGTCAATGAACTGTCGCGCTGGTGCCTGGTGGTGTCCATCAGTGCGCTGGGCATGAAAACCCGGCTCAAGGAACTGGCGTCAGTGGGCATCAAACCCATTCTGTTGATGGTGGGGGAGACCGTCTTCCTGGTTGTTCTGGTGCTGCTGTTGCTGCTGTTGCTGCGCTGGGGGATGTAACACAGCCGCCGCATTGCGTTCACTCCGACGGACTGCGGCACTCGACCGGGGTCAAAAGCACCGGTTCTTTTGCGGCGACTGTATTAACAGTCGCCGTTTTTTTTCTGATCTATAGATCGTTCCCACGTCGAGGCGTCCGCGTGGGAATGCCTCAAGGGACGCTCCGCGTCCAGTGACGCGGAGCGTCACGGGCTGCATTCCCACGCGGAGCGTGGGAACGATCAATCAACAGCTCCTAAAGGCGTTCAGCGTTTTGTGGGGTCGGTCTTTTGCGTGCTGCGCCAGGTGGCCGGCGGCATGCCGAACTGGGAGATGAACCAGCGGGTGAACGAGCTCGCCATGGAATAGCCCAGCATGTCGGCGATGCGGCCCAGCGAGTAATTGGGGTTCTCCAGGTAACGCAGCACCAGGTCACGGCGCACTTCATTGATCAGGTCGTTGAAGGCGCAGCCATCGTCTTTCAGGCGACGTTGCAGGGTGCGCACGTTCATGCCCTGGGTCTGGGCAATCTGTTCAATGGTGGCTCGGCCCATCGGCAGCAGCAGGTAAATGGCCTTGCGCACTTCGAACAGGATCGACGGCCCATCGTGGTTCTGCAGCGAATCCAGATAGCGCTGGGCATAACGCGCCATGGCCGGGTCGGCATGCGGATTGGTCATGTCGAGGCTGGCATCGGGGCAGACAATGCCATTGAACTCGCTGCCGAACTCCAGGTTGCAGCCGAACAGGCGACGATGCAGTTGCAGGTTGTCGGGAGGCTGGTGTGTGAAGTTGACGCTGTAGGGGTGCCAGTGCGCGCCGAGCAGGGCGGCGCAAAGCCGGAACATCACGCCAATGGCCAGTTCGTTTGCCTGGCGACAGGGCATTGGCGACTCGGTCACCACTTCCTCGCGAATGATCACCATCTTGCCGGCTTCCTCAACGAAGATCGCCAGCGAATCGTTCATCAGGTGGCGGTAATGCACCAGCACCTGCAACGCATCGCGCAGCGTTCGCTGGTGGGTGAGCAGCAGGCTGACGACCCCGAAGTCCGAGAGCTGACGCGACTCGGCCATGCTCAGGCCGAAGGTCTGACAGCCAGTGGCGACGGCTGAATCCTCCAGCAGACGCACGGCCGAATCGATCGGGATGCGTTGCTCGGGGGCTTGCAGTCGGGCCTTGCTCAGGCCGACGTTCGCCAGTAAATCGTGCGGGTTGAGCCCCAGGTAGTGGGCCACTTCCAGGTAGTTGGTCAAGACGGCGGCGCGAACAAGCTTTGGCATGCGAAGGTCTTCCCTGGCGTGGTCCCGGTGGAAATCAGCGGGGCGACTATAGCCAGCACACCATGAAATGCAAAGTTTTTGAAGCCGCCTTTTTGCCTTCCACATGACCGTCAATCCGGGGTCGTGGCGCTGTCATCAAAAGAAAAGTCGCTGTCGTCAAATGAAAAGCGCAGCGGTGGCGGGCTCTTTAATGTCGGACCAACAAAAAGATTCTGGCGAAACAGCCAGTCGAGTCACCGTGAAGGCGAAGGTGTTGAAGTGGACAAACTGAAAACTGCCGCAACCGTTCTGATCGTACCGGGTCTGCGTGACCACGTTGCCGAGCACTGGCAAACGCTGCTGGAAGCCCGGCTGAGCAACGTCCGTAGTGTCCCGCCACTGGAAACCGAAAAGCTCGACTGCGCGGCCCGGGTCCGGGCGATCCAGCATGAACTTGCGCAGATCGACGGGCCGGTGATTCTCGTCGCCCACAGCGCCGGTGTGTTGATGGTCGCGCATTGGGCTGCTCTGCATGGCGCTGCTCTGCATGGCACGGCTCGGCACAGCGCTCACATCAAAGGCGCGCTGCTGGCCGCGCCACCTGATCTCGATGCCACCTGGCCGTCGGGTTATCCATCCCCTGAAACCCTGCGAACCCATGGCTGGGCTCCACTGCCTGTCGGCGCGCTGCCTTTTCCCAGCATCGTCGCGGCCAGCAGCAACGATCACCTGGCCAGCCTGGAAGCCGTTGCCTGCATGGCCCGCAACTGGGGCAGCGAAGTGGTCAATCTCGGCGAGGTCGGCCACCTCAATCCTGCATCGGGTTTCGGCCATTGGCCGCAAGCTGAGGCACTCATTCTGGAACTGGATCGTTAGTCAGGCACCTGGCCGGTCGGCACACGTCCGGCAATTGCTCTAACGCGTGAACACAACGCAAGCCCTTTCACTTGGGCCTGTGCAAGGAAAGCTGCGCTTAAAAACAAGTACAACATGGCGGAGACACCGTAATGCATAACAATAAGAGTCACGGCCACACACTTTCTTCACGTCGCAGTCTGCTGACGCTAGCAATTCTGGCGGCATCGATGCCGGTCGCCCACGCCGTCGAGCTGGACACCGGCAACCCCGACTGGGCCGTGCGTTTCGATAACACCGTCAAGTACAACTACGGGGTGCGCACCGAGAACGCCGACAAGCGCATGCTCGGGACGCCGAACAACAATGACGGTGACTACAACTTTCGCAGGGCCGGCACCAACATCACCAACCGGGTCGACCTGCTGACCGAGATGGACGTGGTCTACAAGGACCACATGGGCGCTCGCGTCAGTGCCGCCAGCTGGTACGACAAGGCCTATGAGAACACCGGTTCCAATTCCAACCCGTTCGTCAACGGCAATGGCGACACCTCCGGGCTGGTCGCCAATGACCCGCGCCTGGCGGCGGTGACTGGCGACAATGTCGGCAATGGCAGCCCGCATCTAAGCCACTACGCCCAGCGCTACTACAACGGTCCTTCCGGGGAAATCCTCGATGCCTTCGTGTTCTACAGCACCGAAGTAGGGGAGGAGTCGCTGTTCAGCATCAAGGCCGGGCAGCACAACGTGTTCTGGGGGGAGACCATCCTCAACCCGGTGCATTCGATCAGCTACGGCCAGTCCGGCCTGGACCTGGCCAAACTGGCAGCGTCCCCCGGCACCGAGGCCAAGGAGCTGTTCGTCCCGCGTAACCAGGTGTCGATGACCTTCACCATCAACCCCGAATTGACCGTCGGGGCCCAGTATTTCCTTGATTGGGACGCCGCACGCCTGCCTGAGGCGGGTACTTATTACGGCGGTTCCGACCTCGTGGGCTTCGGCGCGCAGTCGTTCCTGCTCGGCAACACCAACTCGATCACCCCTGGCAGCCCGTTGGGGTGTGGCCTGGCGCCGTGCAACGCATTGACCAACGTGCGCCGTGGCGATGACCTGACCCCGCGCAATTCAGGCGATTGGGGCGTCATGGCCAAGTGGTCGCCCGCCTGGCTGGACGGCACGCTTGGTGTCTACTACCGCCAGACTTCGGACATCTTGCCGCAAGCCTGGCTCGACGCCCGTGGACTGACCTCGGCCAACCCCAACGGCACGCGGCCAGCAGGCCAGGTGCCGGCGGTGGTCAACACCCTGAACTCGTTGAGCACCGCCACTTATCAATTGGCGTATTCGGACAAGATCGACATCTTTGGCTTGAGCCTGTCCAAGGACATCGGCGGCGTCAGTGTCGGCAGCGACCTGAACATCCGCCACAACATGCCATTGGCCAGTATCCCGGCGATCGTCAGCACCAACAGCCCATTGGGACTCGGTCAAGGCCTTGGCTTGCTGCCGCCGCGCACGGCGGCCACCGGCGTCATCTACGACACCCCGCACGATGGTGACAGCATGAGCGCCACCGGCGACACCTTGCACTGGACGCTCAACGGCCTGATGACCCTGCCCAAGACGCCGGTGTTCGACTCGGCGGTCCTGCTTGGTGAGCTGTATTACAGCAACCTGCTCAAGCTCGATGACAAGAACGCCGCGCTCTACAAGGGCAAGGGCACTTACCGCGGTGTCGATGCACCGACCCGTGACAACTGGGGTATTGCGGTCAACTTCACGCCGACCTGGTACCAGGTGTTCCCTGGCGTCGACATGAGCATGCCGATGTCCGTCAACGTCGGCCTCGACGGCGTTTCACCGGTCTCGGGCGGTGGCGCGAAAGACACCGGCAACTATGCGTTGGGCGTCGGTGCGGCGATCTACAACAAGTACTTCGTCGACCTCAAGTACGTCGACTCTTTCGGCAAGGCTGACAAGTGCAACGTCAGCGGCAACAGCACCGGCGCGGCCAACGCCGGCAGTGGCGACGGCTCCACGCCGAACGCCTTCAGCGGTAACGAAAACTATGCGTGCTTTGCCGGTGGCTATTCAGCCTTCTCCGGTGGCGGTGCGACCACCGAAGACCGTGGCGCCCTGTACCTGACGCTGAAAACCACCTTCTGATTCACCCAATGCTTAAACACTAAGCAGGAGATTGATCCCATGAAATTCGTGCAAACTCTGCTCGCCGCTTCATTGGCCCTGGCCGTTGCCGCTCAAGTTCAAGCCGCCGTGTCGGCGCAGGACGCGGCCAAACTCGGGAGCAGCCTGACCCTGATCGGCGCTGAAAAAGCCGCCAACGCCGACGGCTCCATTCCCGCCTACGCCGGCGGACTGACCACGGCTCCGGCCAGCTTCAAAGCGGGCGACAGCATGCGCCCGGACCCTTTTGCCAGTGAAAAACCGCTGCTGGTCATCAATGGCAAAAACGTTGATCAGTACAAGAACCTGCTCAGCGCCACCACGGTAGAACTGGCCAAGCGTTTCCCCAGCTACCGCGTCGATGTCTATCCGACCCATCGCACCGTGGCCTTGCCGCAACCGGTGTTGGACAACAGCCTGAAGAACGCCAATGGCGCCAAATCCCTTGAAGGTGGATTGGCCATCGACAACGTCTTGCCCGGCGTGCCGTTTCCGATTCCGCAATCGGGCAGCGAGGCGATGTGGAATTTCCTGCTGCGGTACCAGGGCGTCAACATCAACTCCAAGTACGATTCCTGGAACGTTGACTCGGCCGGCGTGCCAAGCCTGGCCACCACGGGGCAGGCGTTCATCACCTACCCGATCTACGAAAACATGGCGCAGCCCATCAGCAGCGCCGACGTGTACTACCAGATGAAGCTGTATTACACCGGTCCCGCGCGCCGGGCCGGCGAGTCGATCATGCTCAAGGACGCCGCCAACCCGCTGGCGCAGCCACGCCGCGCCTGGCAATACTTGCCGGGCCAGCGTCGCGTCAAACTGGCGCCGAACCTGGCCTACGACACGCCGAATCCGGGAACCGCCGGTGCGGGCACTTACGATGATGTGTTCGTGTTCAACGGCGCGCTGGATCGCTACGACTGGAAGCTGGTCGGCAAGCAAGAAATGATCGTGCCGTACAACACTTACAAACTGACCTACGCCCAGGATCCGAAAAGCCTGACCACCCCCAATCACCTGTCGCCCGACTTCGTACGTTGGGAGAAACACCGCGTGTGGGTAGTGGAGGGCAACCTCAAGCCGGGTGCGCGTCACGTCTACCAGAAACGTCGCTTCTACCTCGATGAAGACAGCTGGGCGGCACTGGCCTCTGACCAATACGACGCCCGTGGTCAGCTCTATCGTGGTTCCTTCGCGTTCCTCAGCCAGAGCTATGACAAGCAGGTGCCGGACTCCACGCCGTTCATGATCTACGACCTGGTCGGCGGCTCCTACAACATCAACGGCGTGGTGGGCCCGTACGGCGGCATCCGTTACATCGACTCCCTGTCCAAGGCGCAATGGTCGCCGGAGTCCCTGGCGGGGGCCGGCATTCGCTGAAGCGCCGTGTTTCGACGCCGGGTTGCACACGATGTGCTCCCGGCGCAGCTTTTTCATGAGGACGCCGTATGTGTTCGTACAAAAAGTACCGGCAGTTGGCGCTGGGCATGGCCCTTGCCCTGTTGCACGGCTTCACCCAGGCAGCCAGCTACATCGACGTGCTGGACTTGCCGGCCAAGACCAGCGCCCTGGCAGTGCGCAGTCCGTTGCTGGGCGTGGCCCGCGCCGGGGCACGTCTGGTTGCTGTCGGACAGCGTGGCCACATTCTCTATTCCGATGATGGCGGCAAAGACTGGCAGCAGGCTGCCGTGCCGGTCAGTGCCGACCTGAATGCCGTGAGTTTTCCCACGGCGGCGCAAGGTTGGGCGGTCGGCAATGACGGTGTGGTGTTGCACACCAGTGATGCCGGCCAGACATGGAGCAAACAACTGGACGGTCGCCAGATCGGCGCCTTGCTGGTCAAACACTATGGCGCGTTGGCCAGTGCCGAACCGGCCAATGAACAATGGGCCACCCGCGTCGAGGAAGGCCAGCGGCTGATCGAAGAGGGCGCCGATAAGCCGCTGCTCGACGTGTGGTTCGCCAATGAAAAAACCGGTTACGTGGTCGGCGCATTCAACCTGATTCTGCGCACCGACGATGGTGGCCAGCACTGGACACCGTTCCAGGACCGCACCGATAACCCGCAAAGCCTGCACCTCAATGCCATCGCGTCCACCGGCGATGCGCTCTACATCGTTGGCGAACAAGGCCTGCTGCTCAAATGGAATGAATCCACGCAGCGTTTCGTGGCGCTCGAATCGCCGTATCAGGGCAGCTTTTTCGGGGTGATCGGCGCGCCTGGCGAAGTGTTGGTCTACGGCCTGCGCGGGCATGTGTTCCGCAGCGTTGACGGTGGCGCGAGCTGGGCCGCGCTCAACACCGGTCTGCAGGTCAGCATCACGGCCGCCACGGTGGACGCCAAGGGTCGCTACCTGCTGTTTAGCCAGGCAGGACAAATGCTGGTCGATGCAGGCGATTCGCGACTGACGTCAATACCTCAGCAAAATCCGGCCCCGTCAGCCGGCGCCATCAGCACCCCCGACGGCACGCTGGTGTTGGTCGGCAGCCGTGGTGCCCGGGCACTGAACGTCAAATAAGAACTGGATTCATTAGAGCGAGTACCCTGACATGGGCAACCTCAAGCAAGACACCATGCCGGTGATCCGCCACATGCGTGACTTCGATCGACGCTCGGGCAACCGGCTGGAGCGCTGGGTCTTCAATTACCGTCCGCTGTTCATGCTGTGCATGACCCTGGTCACGCTGCTGTTGGGCTATATGGCGGCCACCCGCCTGGAGCTGCGCCCCAGCTTCGAAAAGATGATTCCGCAGAGCCAGCCCTACATCCAGAATTTTCTGGAGAACCGTAAATCATTGCGTGGCCTGGGCAGTTCGGTGCGGGTGGTGGTGGAGAACACCCAAGGCGATATTTTCGACCCCGATTACCTGACTGTACTCAAACAGGTCAACGACGATTTGTTTCTCTCCGAAGGCGTTGACCGGGCCTGGATGAAGTCGTTGTGGAGCCCGGCGGTGCGCTGGAACGAAGTGACCGAGGAGGGCTTCCAGGGTGGCCCGGTGATGCCCGACGCGTACCACGGCTCGCCCGAAGACATCGACCAGTTGCGCCAGAACATCAATCGCGCCGGCATCGTCGGCAGCCTGGTGGCCAGCGATTTCAAATCGAGCATGTTGATTGTGCCGTTGCTGGACAAGGCTTCGGCCACCGGCCAAGGCATCGATTACTACGCCTTCGCGCAGAAGCTCGAAACGCAACTGCGCGACAAGATCGAATTTGCCGGTGACAGCCAGGCACGCAAGGCCGGGGAGGAGGGCAAGGGCAAGTACAAGGTCCGTGTGATCGGTTTCGCCAAGCTGATCGGCGACCTGATCGATGGCCTGATCCAGGTGATGATGTTTTTCGGCCTGGCGGTGGTCACCTCGTTCGTCATCATTTATCTCTACACCCGTTGCCTGCGCAGCACGCTGCTGGTGATTGTCTGTTCGCTGACTGCGGTGGTCTGGCAGCTGGGCATCGTTGCCTGGCTGGGGTATGCCATCGATCCGTATTCGGTGCTGGTGCCGTTCCTGATTTTCGCGATCGGTGTGTCCCACGCGGCACAGAAGATGAACGGCATCATGCAGGACATCGCCCGTGGCACCCATAAACTGGTGGCGGCGCGGTACACCTTCCGGCGTCTGTTTATTGCAGGGGTTACTGCCTTGCTAGCGGATGCGGTGGGCTTTGCAGTGTTGATGCTGATCGACATTCCGGTGATCCAGGACCTGGCGATCACCGCCAGCATCGGCGTCGCCGTGTTGATCTTCACCTCGCTGTTGCTGATGCCGGTGGCGCTGTCTTATATCGGCGTCGGGGCAAAGGCGGCTGAACGGGCGTTGAAGATCGACACCCGCGCGGCGCAGAGCCGAGGGTTCGGCAAGCTCTGGGATTTTCTCGACCGCTTCACCACGCGCAAGTGGGCCACGGGCATCGTGCTCGGGGCCGTGGCGTTGGGCGTCGCAGGCTTCATGGTCAGCCAGCATCTGCAAATCGGCGATCTCGACAGTGGCGCCCCGGAGCTGCGCGCGGACTCGCGTTACAACCGTGATAACGCCTACATCACCAGCCACTACGCACTGTCCAGCGACCTGTTCGCGGTGATGATCAAGACGCCGCCCGAAGGCTGCCTCAACTACCAGACCCTGATCCTGGCCGACCGTCTGGCCTGGGAACTGCAGCAGTATCCGGGCGTGCAGGCAACTTCATCGCTGGTCAATGCCGTGCGCCAGATCACCGCCGGTTCGTTCGAAGGCAACCCCAAGCTCAACAGCATCCAGCGCAATCAGAACGTGCTGAACTACGCGGCACAACAGGCCTCGGTCAACGCGCCGGAACTGTTCAATACCGACTGTTCGGTGATGCCGGTCATTGCCTTTCTCAAGGACCACAAAGCCCAGACGTTGGACGCCGTGGTGGCCATCGCGGACAAGTTCGCCAAGGACAACAGCACGGCCGATCGCCAGTTTCTGCTGGCCGCTGGCACCGCCGGCATTGAAGCCGCCACCAACATCGTAGTGCGCGAAGCCAACCACACGATGCTGCTTTACGTGTACGCGGCGGTGACGCTGTTCTGCCTGATTACCTTCCGCAGCTGGCGTGCCACGCTGGTGGCGCTGCTGCCGCTGGTGCTGACCTCGATCCTGTGCGAGGCATTGATGGTGATCATGGGGATTGGCGTGAAGGTGGCGACGTTGCCGGTGATCGCACTGGGGGTGGGGATCGGCGTCGATTACGCCTTGTATTTGCTCAGTGTGCAGCTGCATTACCAGCGCCAGGGCCTGCCATTGGCCCAGGCTTACCGCAACGCGGTGTCCTTCACCGGCCGCGTGGTGGGGCTGGTCGGCATCACCCTGGCGGCGGGCGTGGTGTGCTGGGCCTGGTCGCCGATCAAGTTCCAGGCCGACATGGGCATCCTGCTGACCTTCATGTTCCTCTGGAACATGCTCGGTGCGCTGATCCTGATCCCGGCGCTGTCGCATTTCCTGCTGCGCAACATTCTCCCCATTCCAACGATGTCCACCGAACGTACGGCGGAACTGATCGGCACTCCCTGAACCAGGGGCCACTTCCATTGACCAGGGCAGGTTCAATGCCCTGGCATTTGCCTGAGGATTTCAATCATGTCTGATTACAAAGCACCCTTGCGTGACATGCGTTTCGTACTCAACGAAGTGTTCAACGTTTCCCGATTGTGGTCCGCCATGCCGGGCCTGGCCGACGTGGTGGATGAAGACACCGCCAATGCAGTTCTTGAGGAAGCGGGCAAGATCAGCGCCGAGCTGATCGCACCGCTCAATCGCAGCGGCGACGAGCAGGGCTGTTCCTGGAACGACGGGGAGGTGATTACCCCGGACGGTTTCGGCGTCGCCTATCGGGCCTTTGCCGAAGGGGGTTGGGTGGGCGTGGGCGGTGATCCAGTCTACGGTGGCATGGGCATGCCCAAAGTGATCGGCGCTCAGGTCGAGGAGATGGTCAATGGCGCCAATCTGTCGTTCGGCCTGTACCCGATGTTGACCGCCGGCGCCTGCCTGGCGATCAACGCACACGCCAGCGACGAGCTGAAAGCCACGTACTTGCCCAACCTGTACGCCGGGCTCTGGACCGGCTCCATGTGCCTGACCGAGCCGCACGCCGGCACCGACCTTGGGCTCATTCGCACCAAGGCCGAACCTCAGGCCGATGGTTCCTACAAAGTCAGCGGCACCAAGATATTCATCACCGGCGGCGAGCATGACCTGACCGAGAACATCATCCACCTGGTGCTGGCCAGGCTGCCCGACGCGCCCCCAGGTCCCAAGGGCATTTCGCTGTTCCTGGT
Source organism: Pseudomonas sp. IT-P294 (assembly GCF_949767865.1). Classification (NCBI taxonomy): domain Bacteria; kingdom Pseudomonadati; phylum Pseudomonadota; class Gammaproteobacteria; order Pseudomonadales; family Pseudomonadaceae; genus Pseudomonas; species Pseudomonas sp. IT-P294. The sequence continues at coordinate 611,224 of NZ_CATKQW010000011.1, forward strand.
GCCCAAAGTCATGGTCAATGCCGACGGCAGCCTCGGGCAGAAAAACGCACTGTCCTGCGGCTCCATTGAACACAAGATGGGGATCAAGGCCTCGGCCACCTGCGTGATGAACTTCGACGGCGCCACGGGCTGGATCGTCGATGCGCCGAACAAGGGCCTGGCGGCGATGTTCACCATGATGAACTACGAGCGTCTGGGCGTCGGTATTCAGGGGCTGGCCACCGCTGAGCGCTCTTATCAAAATGCGCTGGCCTACGCCCGTGACCGTTTGCAAAGTCGTTCGCCGAGCGGCCCGCAGGCCAGTGACAAGGTGGCTGATCCGATCATCGTCCACCCGGACGTGCGGCGCATGCTGCTGACCATGAAAGCCTGCAATGAAGGCGGCCGGGCCTTCTCCACGTACGTGGCAATGCAACTCGACATCGCCAAGTTCAGTGACAACCCGGACAAACGCAAGCGCGCCGAGGCGCTGGTGGCGTTGCTAACGCCAGTGGCCAAAGCGTTTCTGACCGATCTTGGGCTTGAATCCACCGTGCACGGCCAGCAAGTGTTTGGCGGCCACGGCTACATTCGCGAATGGGGCCAGGAACAACTGGTGCGCGATGTGCGGATCACCCAGATCTACGAAGGCACCAACGGGATTCAGGCGCTGGACCTTGTCGGACGCAAGATCGTCGGCAGCGGCGGGGCGCTCTACAAGCTGTTTGCCGACGAGATTCGCCACTTCAGCGCAAACGCCTGTGCTGACCTGGCGCCATTCACCCAACCGCTCAATGCGGCCCTGGACAACCTCGACGAATTGACCGCCTGGGTGCTGGACCGCTGCACATCCAACCCCAATGAAATCGGCGCAGCGTCAGTCGAGTATCTGCACGCCTTCGGCTACACCGCTTATGCCTACATGTGGGCACGGATGGCCAAGGCCGCGATTGGCAAGGAGGCGCAGGACGATTTTTATGCGAGCAAGATGGGCACCGCGCGTTTCTATTTCGCGCGCCTGTTGCCACGCATTCAGTCGTTGGCTGCGTCGGTCAAGGCGGGCAGCGATTCGCTTTACCGGCTCGATGCAACGCAGTTCTGACGTGACCGCCACTCAACAGACTCAGGAAGACCTCACAGTGGTAACGACAAAAATAATCGCTCACGCGCCAGGCGCCTACGCCTATCCGCTGCTGATCAAGAGCCTGCTGCTCTCGGGGGCGCGGTACTCGCCCGATCAGGAAATCGTCTACGCGGACAAGCTGCGCTACAGCTACCGAACGCTGAATCAGCGCATCCAGCAATTGGCCAACGCGCTGACCCAGGCGGGCGTCAAGGCCGGGGATACGGTGGCGCTGCTCGATTGGGACAGCCATCGGTACTTGGAATGTTTTTTTGCCGTGCCGATGCTGGGCGCGGTGTTGCATACGGTCAATATCCGCCTTTCGGACGAGCAGATTCTCTACACCATGAACCATGCCGAGGATGACCTGGTGCTGGTTCATGATGATTTCCTGCCGTTGATGGAGCGGATTCACGATCAGCTGACGACGGTCAAAGGCTACCTTCAGCTCAGCGACGCCGACGTGCCATCGACCACGCTGCCGGTGCTGGGGGAATACGAAAACCTGTTGGCGCAGGTGGAGCCGCACTTCGAGTTCCCGGACTTCGATGAACACTCGGTGGCGACCCTCTTCTACACCACTGGCACCACCGGAAATCCCAAGGGCGTTTACTTCAGTCATCGCCAGTTGGTGCTGCATACGCTCAATGCCGTCGGCACGTTGGGGGTGTATCAAGGCGCGCCGCTGTTACGTTCCGACGATGTCTACATGCCCATCACGCCGATGTTTCATGTGCATGCCTGGGGCGTGCCTTATGTCGCGACGCTGATGGGCATCAAGCAGGTCTATCCGGGGCGCTACGAGCCCAATCAACTGGTCAGGTTGTACCGCGAAGAAAAGGTCAGTTTTTCCCATTGCGTGCCCACCATCCTGCAAATGATCCTGGGGTGCGACGAAGCGACCCGGACCGACTTCAACGGCTGGAAAATGCTCCTGGGCGGCAGCGCCTTGACTCACGGGCTGGCGTCCCAGGCCACAGCGCGGGGCATGTGTGTGCATAGCGGTTACGGGATGTCGGAAACCTGTCCGTTGCTGTGCGTGACCCACCTGCGTGACGCCGAACTTGACCAGCCAGCGCAAGCGCAAGTGACAGCTCGCATCAAGACCGGCGTAGCGGTGCCGATGGTCGACCTGAAAATCATCGATGCCTGCGGCAATGACGCGCCTCAGGATGGCGAAGCGCTGGGGGAAATCGTGGTGCGGGCCCCTTGGCTGACCCAGGGCTACCTCAAGGATCCGGACCAGGGTGCGCAACTGTGGGAGGAGGGCTGGATGCATACCGGTGACATCGCGTCCATCGACGCCTTGGGTGTGATCGAGATCAAGGACCGGATCAAGGACGTCATCAAGACCGGCGGGGAGTGGGTCAGCTCACTGGAACTGGAAAACCTTCTCAGCGAGCATCCCGCCGTGACCTCGGTGGCGGTTGTCGGCATTCCTGATGCCCAGTGGGGTGAACGGCCAATGGCGCTGGTGGTGTGTGCGGCGGGAGAGCGTATTACCCCGGACATGCTGGTGGCGCATCTGCATCAGTACGTTGAGCGCGGCCATATCAACAAGTGGGCGATTCCCAAGCAGATCAAGGTCGTGGCCGATATTCCGAAAACCAGTGTCGGGAAAATCAACAAACGCCTGATCCGTGAACACGAACTCAGCCAGCAAGCACTGGAAATTGGCTGATCTGGACTAGACTCATGCGAGTTAGCTCAGTGACTTATTCGCGTGAGGCCTTGGACATGGCAAAGGAAAAAAAGCGCAGCAAAAAAAGTGATGCCGACGAACACCCGAAGATGACTAACAAGCAGTACCTGGGTGAACTGCGACGACTGCACGTCGAGCTTGTGAAGCTGCAGGAATGGGTGCAGAACAAAGGCATCAAGGTTTGTATTGTCTTCGAGGGCCGCGATGGTGCCGGCAAGGGTGGGACCATCAAGGCGCTGACCGAACGGGTCAGCCCGCGCGTCTTTCGGGTCGTGGCGTTACCTGCACCGACCGACCGTGAAAAAAGCCAGATGTATGTGCAGCGTTACCTGCCGCATCTGCCTGCAGCAGGCGAAATAGTGATTTTCGACCGCAGCTGGTACAACCGCGCGGGCGTCGAGCGAGTCATGGGGTTTTGCACCAAGGAGCAGGCTGAAAGTTTCCTCAAGGCCATTCCCCTGGTGGAGCGCGCGATTGTCGATTCGGGGGTGATCCTGCTCAAGTATTGGCTGGAAGTGAGCCCCGAGGAGCAAACACGTCGGCTTGAAGAGCGCATCAACGACGGACGCAAAATCTGGAAGCTGTCGCCCATGGACCTGAAGTCTTACAGCCGCTGGTATGACTATTCGCGTGCCCGGGACGACATGTTCAAGGCGAGCGACACCGAACACGCCCCCTGGCTTGTGGCCAATTCCAACGACAAGCGCCGGGCGCGCCTGAACATCATTACCGACTTGCTCAGCCGTATCCCGTACAAGAAGGTGCCGCGAGAGAAAGTCACGCTGCCCCCACGGCAGAAACCCGGAAACTATCGCGAGCCGGATCATCCGTTGCGGCATGTGCCCGAGAAGTTCTGAGTACCTGCGATCAGCCGGCCGGTTCGGCCGTACAACTCATCGCCACTGAGCCAGGCTTCTGGAAAACTGCTGTATTGTCGGTTTGCCAGAAGCTGTAGCTTCCCAGCGCATCCTTGCCGATGTAACGGCTTCCCACATCACTCTGCACCTGGTTCAGGGTGATCGAGGTGTTGGCCCATTTCAGGTACACGACACCAGGCTGGGTGATGAAAAAGGTGGCGGCAACCAACACGTTCAACCCGGTACATCGAAATGCCACGGGGCCTTCAGTCAGCCTGTCCGGGTCCTTGGTCCGCACAATGGCCGAACCCTGGCGCAACTGGTACGCACGCTCGGCATAACTGCGGATGACGCACGTTTTGGGCACTGGGTCGGAGGCACACCGATTGCGGGTGTCGACCCAGAACTGCTGGTCGATGATGACGTTGTCTGGCGGCGGTACTGAGCGCTCATCCGTGAGCGCCAATCGATAGAGGCGCATCAGTTCAACGTCCATCTGCGCCAGGAGCGGGTCGCGACAGATCAACTTTTCGACGGTTGCCTTTGCCGTGGCGCAATCGAAACTGGTTTTGAAGGACGCCGCGTTGGCACAGGTGCTCGTCGCCGCGCACAAGCTGGCAGCGAGCAGGCAGGTGAAAAGGGTCGCGACCGTTTTCATGTTGGCTTCACCCGAATCATTGCGTGATGCGCGGATTGCCGTGGGCCTCTCTGTCCGGTGAGCAGTCATTCGTTTGCATAGGGTGTATCGCAGTGTAAGCCAGTGCTCGAAACTTGCCACTCCCGCCCGCCGGCGGGTGTTTTTTCAGAATCGATCCAGCCTGTAGGGTTCAAGGGCCGGCAACCCTAGGGAAGGAGGCACCGTCGCAGGCAAGGCGATTTGCGCGATCAGTTCGGCGGTCACCGCCGCTTGCGTCAGCCCCAGGTGCTGGTGACCGAAAGCCAGCAGCACCTTGCCGTCGCACACTCGGTCGATGATCGGCAGGGAGTCGGGCAAGGACGGGCGAAACCCCATCCAGGGCGTGGCCGCCTGCGCATTCAAGTCCCGGGTGAACAGGCCGGCACTCAACCGGTGCAATTGCCAGGCGCGCTCCATGGCCGCCGGCCGCTCGAGGCCGGCGAACTCAACGGTGCCTGCCAATCTCAGTCCATCAGTCATCGGGGTCATGATGAACTTGCGCTCCAGCGAGGTGACGGCGAAAGGCAATCGCTCCTGCTCATGAGGCAACATCAGGTGATACCCGCGCTCGGTGTCCAGCGGCACCTGCTTGCCGGTCAGCGCTGCCGTCAGCTTTGCCGAGTGGGCGCCGCAGGCGATCAGTACCCGGCGCGCCATCAGAAGGCCTTGATCGGTGATCAGCGAGACACCGTCCGCCTGGAGACGGGCGCTAAGGACCTGTTGCTTGAGGAAATGCACGCCGCTGGTTTTGGCAGCCTCTACCAGTTCACAGACAACCCGGTAGGGGTCGAGAAAATGACCCGTTTGCGGAAAAAACAGTCCGCCCTGAATACGCTCGCTGAGTTGAGGTGCCGTCTCGCGCACCGAGGTGGCGGACCAGTAATCGACCGGCACCTGTTGATGCTGCATCCGCGCCTTCAGCGCTTCGATGGCCTGGCGCGAGTCGGGACGTTCGAATACCAGTAATGAACCGTCCTGACGTAGCAGATCGGGGTGGGCAATATCCTTCAGCAATCGGTGCCAGGCGCCAAGGCTGCTTTCGTTAAGTGCGCGCAGGCCGGACACGGTCCGTTGGAAAGGCGCTGCGCGCAGATTCAACAGCAGGCGCGTGAACCAGGGCAGGGCGTGCGCCAGGTATCTCCAGTCCAGACGCAGCGGGCCCATCGGGTCGATGAGCATGCCGGGCAGGCGTTTGAGGATGGACAGGTCGGCGATGGGAAACACCTGTTCGGTCGCCAGGTGCCCGGCATTACCGAACGAGGCGCCCCGGCCAGGGTCTTGCTGGTCGATGACCACCACTCGCAGACCTTGGCGTGCCAGCCGAAGGGCACAGGCGACGCCGATGATGCCGGCGCCGACCACGGCAATGTCCGGGGGCTCTGTGGCGGGGCCGCTCGTCCGGATCGCTTGGTGGCGAGCGGAGTTGGCGTGCTCGCCGATCAACGTTTGGCCTGTCACAGTCATGGCGCTTTCCTGGCGATAAGGGTGGACCCGGCGGCGAAACCGGGTGCTGACGCAGTGGGCTCGGTCAGGTTGAAATCAGGCGACGTTGTGTTCTGCCGACCAGTGCTTGTACCACTGGCGGAACAACGCGTACTGGTTCTCGGCGTAGTGCCGTTGGGCATCGCTCAACACATCGGTTTCGTTGAAATGCAGGGTGTATTCCTTGTCGCCATTGAGCACCATCAGGTGCTTGTAATAGAGCACCAAGTCGCAGCCCTCGTCGAAGGACGACAGCACCGCCAGCGCCGATTCCAGTTCGGTAGCCAAGCGGCGGGCCTTGGCGTCGCCCTTGGCCGCTTGCTTGCTCAGCGTCACCAGTTGCAGCACTTCACGCGGCAGCGCATTGCCGATGCCAGTGATCGCGCCAGTGGCGTTGCAGTTGACGAAACCATGGACCACCTGGGTGTCGACACCCACCATCAGGGTGACGTTGTCGTCCGCCGAGGTGATGTTCTCGGCTGCGTAGCGCAGGTCGGCGGCACCACCAAACTCCTTGAAGCCGATCAGGTTCGGGTGTTCGCGGCGCAATTCGAAGAACAGGTCAGCACGGGTGGCAAAGCCATAGTAAGGGCTGTTGTAGATCACCGCCGGCAACTGCGGGGCCGCCTGCAAAATGGCCGAAAAGTGCGCTTTTTGCGCGGCGTGCGAGGCCCCACGGGAGAGAACGCGGGGGATCACCATCAGGCCATGGGCGCCGACGCTGGCCGCATGGGCCGCGTGGGAAATCGCTTCGCGGCTGTTGACAGCGCCGGTGCCGACGATGGTCGGAACGCCTGCGGCGACCAGACGAGCCACGCCTTCCTGGCGCTCGGCTTCGGTCAGCAACGGCCAATCACCCATGGACCCGCAATACACCACCGCACTCATGCCGATATCGACCAGTTCGCGCCCCTTGGCCACCAACGCATCGAAATCCGGTTTGCGTTCGGCGGTGCAGGGGGTCATCAGCGCAGGAATGCAGCCAGTGAAAATGCTATCGCTCATTTGTTCAGCTCCTTGACGCGTTTATTCGAATGACGGAAAGGTGAAGTGCCGCGTGGTTGCTCAAATGCCCCACGCGAAGGGATCCTGTTCGTCGATCAGCAGTGTGCTGTCGGCGGTCATGAAGGCCTGGCCGGTAATGAACGGGCGGATGCGCTCGCCTTCCCATTCGTAACTGCCGACGAACTGGCTGCCGGTGATGCTGGCCTGGACCCAGCGCTCGCCGGCGGCGAGTTTCCCATCGGCGGCCAGGCACGCCAGTTTGGCGCTGGTGCCGGTGCCGCAGGCCGAGCGGTCGTAGGCTTTGCCGGGGCACATGACGAAGTTGCGGCTGTCCGCGTGCTCGTCGTCGGCAAACAGTTCGACATGGTCGATCAACGCGCCGCCTTCGCCATGGATACCTTGGGCCTCCAGCGCCTTGAGCATCGCCCAGGTGTATTCGGTGAGGGCTTCGACATTGTCCAGTTGCAACGCCTGGCCGTGGTCGGACACCAGGTAGAACCAGTTGCCACCCCAGGCGATGTCGCCGAACACGCGGCCGTGTCCGGGAACATCGACCGGGACTTGTTTGCGGTAGCGGTAGGCGGGCACGTTTCGCAAAGTCACCGTGCCGTCTTCATGCAGCGTGGCGTCGACCGGGCCGACCGGCGTGTCGATCTTGTGCACACCAGGCGCAATGTGGCCCAGGTAGTGCAATGAGTTGACCAGGCCGATGGTGCCGTGACCGCACATGCCGAGGTAGCCGGCGTTATTGAAGAAGATCACGCCACACGTGGCATCCGGCGAGACCGGTTCACAATACAGGGCGCCGACCAACACATCGTTGCCACGGGGCTCCAGCAGGCAGGCCCGACGCCATTGATCGTGGTGATCGCGCAGGGCATCACGCTTCTCGACCATGGTCTGGCCGGGCAGTTGCGCGAAGCCTTTCATCACCAGGCGGGTCGGTTCGCCGCCGGTGTGGGAATCGATGACGTGGATGCGTTTCATGAACGTGCCTTCGCCTGACATAGCGTCGCCTTTTTGTGGGTTGTTGGATCGGCAGGTGTGCATGCAATGGCCACAGCGTGAGCGTGTCAGGGCATTTGCGATTGATGTTTTGCGTGGGCACGGATGACGAAATCGGCACAATGCGCGTGCACAAGACGACCACATCGCGGGCACCTCGACACGGCTCCCGCCTTGGGTCAATCTGCGCGAAGAAGGCTTTTGTCTATTCAGAGAAAGGGAGAACAGGATTCATGACGCAGCACGCCTTAGCGGTCCTGTGCCAGGGGAACGAGCTGAATCGGCCCGACACCCTCGATGAATTGCTGGCGGGCGTGGCGTTTCTGTTACCGATGCTGGATGTGATCCCTAACGCCGCGATCTTTATCAAGGACCGTCAGGCGCGCTATGTCATGGCCAACCGCACGCTGGTCCAGCGCTGTGGATTGAAGCAGTTGCAACCGTTGCTGGGGAAAACCAGCGCCGAGGTGTTTCCTGCACAATTGGGGCCTGGTTATACCGAACAGGATCGTCGGGTACTGGAGCAAGGCTTTGTCCTGGAGGACCAGCTGGAATTGCACTTGTACGGCAGTCGGGAACCCGGTTGGTGCCTGACGCATAAACGACCGTTGTACAACCGCGACGGTGAAATCATTGGCTTGGCAGGGATTTCGGTCGACCTGCAGTCCACCAGCGATACCCACCCGGCGTACCAGCGACTGGCAGCGGTCGATCAATACATCCGCGCGCATTTCAATCGCCGTGTCACCTTGGGCGAACTGACGCGCATCGCCGGGATTTCAGTGGCGCAACTGGAAAGGTACTGCAAGCGAGTGTTCCACCTGACGCCGCGACAGATGATCCAAAAGGTTCGCCTGGAGCACGCGCATCGTCTGTTGCACACCGATATTCCCATCACCGACGTGGCTTTGCAGTGCGGCTACACCGATCACAGCGCGTTTACCCGGCAGTTCAAGGCATCCACCGGGTTCACGCCGCGCCAGTATCGGCAGGCAACCCGGCACGTCAGCAATGACTTCCCCACCGTACAAACGTAATCTTCCCAATCCGCGTCCCCTATAAGAAAAATCAGGAGTCATTGATGCAACCGATCCGTCTCGGTCTGGTGGGCTATGGCAAGATTGCCCAGGACCAACACGTTCCCGCCATCAACGCCAACCCCGCGTTCCAGTTGGTGTCTGTCGCAACCCAAGGGCAGCCCTGCGCCGGGGTCGAGAATTTCCGGTCCTTGAGTGAGCTGCTTGAAAACGGCCCGCAGGTCGATGCGATCGCCTTTTGCACCCCACCGCAAGGTCGATTCGCGCTGGTGCAACAAGCACTGGCTGCCGGCAAACACGTGCTGGTAGAAAAACCGCCGTGCGCCACGCTGGGTGAAGCGATGGCGTTGGCGAGCCAGGCGCAGGAGCAGGGCGTTAGCGGTTTGTTCGCCTGGCATTCACGCTACGCGCCCGGCATCGAAGCCGCCCGTGACTGGCTGGCCACCCGCACCCTGCAAAGCGTGCAGATCGACTGGAAGGAAGACGTGCGCAAGTGGCACCCTGGCCAGGCATGGATCTGGCAGCCCGGCGGCCTGGGTGTCTTCGATCCCGGCATCAATGCCTTGTCGATAGCAACCCATCTGCTGGCGTTGCCGCTGTTTGTCGAGTCTGCCGAACTGCACGTCCCCAGTAACTGCCAGTCGCCGATTGCCGCGTCCATCAAGATGTCTGACGCGCGTCACCTCGATGTCCGTGCGGAGTTCGATTTCGACCACGGCCATGATGAGCTCTGGAGTATCGAGATTCGCTGCACCGAAGGCACGTTGCGCCTGGACAACGGTGGCGCACTGTTGAGCATCGACGGCGTGCCCCAAGCCGTATCGGAGGAGGGCGAGTACGCCGCGGTGTATCGACATTTTCAACAGCTGATAGGCGATAAAGTCAGTGACCTGGACCTGCAACCGTTGCGCCTGGTTGCCGACAGCTTTTTTGTCGGCAGTCGCGTGTCGGTCGAGCCGTTTTACGATTAGCGGTTGCGCTTGTTAACTGCTCGCAGTCTCTAACTATTGGGTCGGTTGCTCAGAGGGCACCAGACGCAAGAGCTACTCTTGATTGTGTACGTTGCCAATGGCAGGCGGACTCATTTCGAGTGGGAGGCGCCTTGTGACTGATGAACTTGATGCCGGTGCGCGAAACATTGTCGTTATCGGCACCTCGGCGGGTGGTGTTCAGGCGTTGATCGCCTTGTTTGAAAATCTACCTGCCGACCTGCCCGCGGCCTTTCTTGTCGTGATGCATATTCCCGCTCATGAACCCAGTGTCCTGCATAGCATTCTTGCAAGGGTGACAAACATGCGGGTCGTGGCGGCCCAGGAGGGGCAGCGGATTGAAGCGCGCACAGTCTATGTCGCCATTGCGGATCGGCATCTGATGATTACGGAGGATGGGATACGCCTGACGCGTGGGCCCAAGGAGTGTCGTGCCCGGCCCGCTGTCGATGTGCTGTTCCGCTCAGCTGCGGTCAATTACGGCGCTCGGGTCATTGGCGTCATTCTGTCCGGCGCATTGGATGACGGCACGGCGGGAATGTGGGCGGTCAAGGATCGGGGTGGATTGACCTATGTGCAGGCCCCTGGCGAAGCCATGCAGAGCTCGATGCCCGACAGCGCAATTGCGCATGTGAACATTGATCTTGTCGGCCCGGCGGCAGTGCTCGCCACCGCACTCTGCAAAGCGATCGGTAGCCCGATAGCTGATCAGCAGACACACGAGGTAAAAACCCGTCATGTGATCGAAAGCGTTATCTCCTTGAAAGGAAATGGTCTCGAAGCAGGTGTCATGGGATTAGGTAAGGTTTCCCAATTCACCTGTCCTGATTGCCACGGCGTGTTGGTGCAAATCGAAGAAGGCACCATCGTCAGATTTCGTTGCCACACGGGTCATGCCTTCTCGATGAAGTCGTTGATTTGCGAGGTCAACGAAGCCATCGACACGGGACTGTGGGACACATTGAGGGCGGTGGAGGAAAGAATCCTGCTGCTGCGTCAAATGGCTGAACAGGCGGCAACTGTTGGCGCTGCCAATGACGCCGCCGAATGCACTCGACAAGCTGATCTGGCTGAAAAACGCCTGACGCCACTGCGTGAATGGGTGCTCGATCCCAAGCTCTTTGGTCACGATGACGATAAATAAGTTCTACCGCCAAGCGACCTTGGCACTGTGCAAAACTCCCGCCCGTCACCCGCCTGAATACCCAGCCTATAGAACCTGCACTAACCCGTAGATGCGTTGTCAGTTATTGGCGCCTGTAGCGACGAGGATCGTCTCTGATGGCGGCACGTCAGACTAAATTTAGTGTTTCGTCTCTTTTGGCAAAGCGCTCGCGATGGATTGCGTCCTGGACCGACTAATCCTTATACGAGCGATTTTCCATGGGTTTGCTTCTTGATCCGCGTCATGAAATTGATGCCGCTTTACTCAGCTATCGCCGGGTCTTCTGGTCGTTGGCGCTGTTCAGCGGCGTGATCAACCTGCTGGTGCTGGTGCCGTCGCTCTACATGATGCAGGTGTACGACCGGGTTCTCACCAGCCGCAACGAAACCACCTTGGTCATGCTCACCTTGATCGCCCTCGGACTGTTCATGTTCAGTGCGCTGATCGAGTGGGTACGCGGCGAGGTGATGATTCGCATGAGCGCGGGGCTGGACGATGCCTTGGGCGAGCGAATTTTCGACGCTGCCTTCGCCCGCAGCCTGCGCGAGCACAACGCCAACCCGGCGCAGGTACTGATCGATCTGGCGACGCTGCGGCAGTTGATCACCGGCCAGGGCCTGATTGCGTTGCTCGATGCACCGTGGTTGCCGATCTTTCTGCTGGTGGCGTTCATCTTTCATCCCTGGTTCGGCGTGCTGACGCTGGTGCTGGCCCTGGTGCTGATCGGTCTGGCACTGTGGGGCGAGCTGGCGACTCGAGCGCGTCTGGGCGAAGCCAATCGACTGAGCGTGCAGTCGTCGATTTACGTCAACAGCACGTTCCAGAATGCCGAGGTCATCCAGGCCTTGGGCATGCTTGGGCCATTGCGCCAGCGCTGGAGTCTGCTGCAGCAACGCATCGTTGCCGCTCAGGCACATGCCAGCGACCGTAGCGCGCGTATCACTTCGGCGACCCGTTTCGTGCGCATCTCCGGGCAATCGCTGGCCCTGGGCCTGGGCGCGCTGCTGGTGCTCGAAGGCCAGTTGTCGGCGGGCATGATGATCGCGATGTCGCTGCTATTGGGGCGCGCCCTGGCTCCCGTGGAAATCGCCATTGGCTCGTGGAAGCAATTCAACTCTGGCCGCCAGAGTTACCAGCGCCTGAGCCAACTCCTTGCCCAGCACCCGCGCGACCGTCTGCGCATGCCGTTGCCGCCCCCCACCGGCGCGGTGCGTCTGGAGCAGGTGCATGTTGGCCCGCCCGGAGCCTTGCAACCGATCCTGCGCGGAATCAATTTCAGTCTGGTCAAAGGCGACGTGCTCGCCGTCGTCGGCCCCAGCGCCAGCGGTAAATCCACGCTGGCCAGGGCGCTGGTCGGCGTCTGGCCGGCCATGGGCGGATCGGTGCGCCTCGATGACGCGGAGATCAGTCAATGGTCTCACGACGCCTTGGGCCCGTACCTCGGCTACCTGCCGCAGGACATCGAACTGTTCGACGGCAGTGTGGCTGACAATATTGCCCGCTTCGGTGAACAGGACGCGGACAAGATCATCGCCGCCGGCCGTCACGCGGGCATTCACGAAATGATCCTGAGGTTCCCCAAGGGTTACGACACACCGCTGGGCCCCGGCGGGCTTGGATTGTCTGGCGGACAGAAACAGCGCATCGGCCTGGCTCGCGCACTCTACGGGCTACCGTCGCTGATCGTGCTCGATGAGCCCAACTCCAATCTCGATGAAGCCGGAGAAGTGGCACTGGTTCAGGCCATCAGTGCGCTCAAGTCTGCTGGCAGCACCGTGGTGCTGATTACCCATCGGCCTAATGTGCTGGCGGTGGTCGATCACATTCTGGTGCTCAAGGACGGCACTCAACACGCATTCGGTCCACGGGACCGGGTGCTCAAGGCATTGATCCCGGGGCCAAAACCGGCAGCGGTCAAGGAGACAGGCGAAGATGCATGATCTGACCCCCGGAAAACAAACGTACAGCGAGCAGAGGCCGAGCGTACGCGGCAACGCAACACCGCCCGGCGCCAACACCGACGCGGGGAGTGCGGCACGTTATGGCGTGGGATTTCTGTTCCTGGCGCTCGGTGGTTTCCTGCTTTGGGCGTGTCTGGCGCCGCTCGACCAGGGTGTCGTGGGCAGCGGCACCGTGGTCGTGGCGGGTGAACGCAAAGCGGTGCAGTCATTGGTCGGCGGCGTGGTGGAAAAACTGCTGGTCAGCGACGGCGACCGCGTCACCCAGGGGCAGTTGCTGGTGCAGCTCAACACGGTGCAAGCACAGTCACAACTGGACGTGACCCGGGGCAAGCTGCTCAACGATCGCAGCGTCGAGGCCCGGTTGATTGCCGAGCGCCTGGGCTCAGCCGAGATCCAATGGCCCGCTGAACTGCTGGAACACGCCGAGGAGCCGAGGGTCAAGGCCGCCATGGCGTTGCAGAGCCAGTTGTTTGTGACCCGTCGTGCAGAACTGGGCAGCCGTTTGCAAATCATTGAACACGAAGCCGCCGCGTTGCAGCAGCAATTGCTCGGCTATGAAGGCGTCAAACGCAACTACGACACGCAGATGCGCTTCCAGCAGCAGGAGCTGGAAGGCCTGCGTGATTTGGCGCGCGAGGGCTACGTGCCGCGCAATAAACTTTTCGAGGCCGAGCGCAACGCCGCCCAATTGGCCGGGCAGATTGCCTCCGGCGTGGGCGATGTCGGCAGGACTCGGCAGTCGATCAACGAAAGTCGGCTCAAGGCCTTGCAGGCGCAACAGGAGTTTCGCCGCGATGCCGAAATCCAGCTCAGCGAAGTTTCTGCCGAGGCGTCAGGTTTTGCCGACCAGATCCATGCTTTTCAGTTTGAAGTCGACAACGGTGCGATCCGGGCGCCCGCTTCCGGGCAGGTCATGGACGTGAGCATTCATACGGTCGGCGGCGTTGCGCAGGCCGGTCAAACCCTGATGCAGGTGGTGCCGCTGGATGCGCCGATGGCGATTACCGCGCGTTTCGAGCCGTTGATGGCCAACAAGTTGCGTCCGGGGTTGCCGGTGCATGTGCATTTCACGGCGCTGCAACGGGTGGATACGCCGACGGTCACGGGCACGGTCTCTACGGTGTCGGCAGACCAGTTGATCAATGAACAGACCCACCAGCCGTACTTTTCCGCCAAGGTCGAAATTCCCGCCGATACCGTGGCCTCGCTGCAGGCCGCTGGCCTGCTGGTGCGCCCCGGCATGCTGGCTGATGTGACGGTGGTCACCGGGGAGCGCACCTTGATGAACTACCTGATGAAACCCTTACGCGAACGCTTGCTCGCAGCCTTCAAAGAGGAATGAGCATGACCGTACGGTTCCGTTATAGCGCCCGCCTGTTGCTGAGTCTGTGCACCGGTTGGGGCGCGATCAGTTCTGCCTGTGCGACCCAGGAGGCCCTGAGCCTGACCGCCGCGTACGATGCCTCGCGCATCAACGACCCGACTGTGCAATCGGCCGCCCATGCCTATGATGCGTCGACGCATGAAGAGGCGATTGGCCGCGGTGGCCTCTATCCGCAAGTGTCGCTGACGTCGCGTTATGGATACGGCGGTCGTACCGATGGCGGCAGCGACAGCAGCTATGTCAACAGTAACGATTACCAGGCGAACAACGTCACACTGGCGGCGCAACAACCGCTCTACGACAAAGGGCGCTGGGCGGCGTATCAGGAGGGCAAGGCGCGGGGGCAGTTGGGTTCGCAGTTATTCGACGTTGCCGGCCAGACCCTATATGACAGGGTTGCCAAAAGCTATTTCGATGTCGCCCGGGCCGAGAACGAGATCAAGTTGATCGCCCAGCAAAAGACCGCCATCAATGGGTTGGTGACGCAAAGCAAAAAACTGTATCAAGGCGGGCAGGGCGCAATCACCGATATCGATGAAGCCCAAGCGCGGCTCGATCTCGTCGAAGCCCAGGAAGCTGAAGCCCAGGCTCGCCGCGTGGCGGCGCTTCGTGCGTTGTCCGGTCGTGCCAGCGTGGCCATCGAAGACATCCAGTTGATGCGCGAAGAGCTGCCCACCGGCAACCCGATTCCGCCGGAACGGGATTTGACGTACTGGACAGCGATTGCCCGTGATGCCAACCCCGAGCTGGCAGCCCGGCTGGCGGCCGTGAAAGTCGCCGAAGCGCAGGCCGACAGTCAGCGCGCCGGGCATTATCCAACATTGTCGCTGACCACCCAGCTCAGCCGCCGGGAAACCAGTCAGTATCAGGAGCAAGACCCGCGCCAGGACTCGTATTACGTGGGGGTTCAGTTGGAAATTCCGTTGTATCGCGGCGGTGCGGTGCGCGCCTCGGTGGCGAAGGCCGAAGCGCAAGTGGCCGGTGCCCAGTCCGACTACGACGTGCAACGCCAACAATTGACCGAGGACATTGAGACTGACTATCTGGGCGTCGTGGCCGGATTCGCCAAAAGCAAGGCGATGCTGCGGGCGGTCGAGTCCAATCAGCGAGCACTGACTTCGACGGAAAAGGGTTTCCAGGGGGGAGTGCGGTCAACGGTGGATATTCTTGATGCACAGCAGCGGGTGTTCCAGGCGCGCCGAGATTTGCTCAACACCAAGCTCGACATGCTGCAAAGCTATGTCAGCCTGCACACCCACACCGGCCAGATGAACCGAGCGGTACTGGAACAGGTGCAAAATCTGTTCTGAGGAATGAAGCGGGGGGAGAGATTGACGCCGGTCTGCGACCCTAATCCTCTGAAAACGGGCTTGCTCACGAAGACGGTGGGTCAGCTTGTATCCACGCTGGATGTGCCGCCGTCATCGCGAGCAGGCTCACTCCCACATTTTGATCTGTGGTTGTCCTCGATTTCCCGAGCGCAGCAAACCCCTGTGGGAGCGAGCCTGCTGGCGATAGCGGTGGGTCAGCTTGCATCCACGCTGGATGTGCCGCCGTCATCGCGAGCAGGCTCACTCCCACATTTTGATTTGTGGCTGTCCTCGATTTTTCGAGCGCTGCAACCCCCTGTGGGAGCGGGCTTGCTCGCGATAGCGGTGGGTCAGCTTGTATCCATGCTGGATGTGCCGCCGTCATCGCGAGCAGGCTCACTCCCACATTTTGATCTGTGGTTGTCCTCGATTTCCCGAACGCTGCAACCCCCTGTGGGAGCGAGCTTGCTCGCGATAGCGGTGGGTCAGTCAGCATCCATGCTGGATTGGCCACCGTCATCGCGGGCCGGCTCGCTCCCTCCGGTTGTGGATTGACTCAGGCGGTGAAATCGCTGGCGTGCAGATCCTTGACGCCTACCAGTTGAATTTCGAACTCGGGGGTGGCGTCGGCGTTGACGCTGCCGTAGAGAATGCCGTCGGCAAAGCGCAGTTGGCCGGTGGCGTTGGCTGGGTCGAAGGCGTTGCTGCCGATGAAGGTAAAGGCGTCAACAGCGGCGGTCAGCGGGTTGGCGTCCAGTCCGGTGAAATCCAGATGGTCGCCCTCGATGCTCTTGAAGCCGTTGATCACATCGCGTGAAGCACCGACGCCCATGTCCGACAGCGCACCAAATGCATAGGTGTCCGCGCCAGTGCCGCCGGTGAGAGTGTCGGTGCCTGCACCGCCGATCAACCGGTCATCGCCCGAACCACCCACCAACGTATCGTTGCCCGCACCACCGTTCAGAACGTTCGCGGCGCTGTTGCCCAACAGATTGTCGGCGTAGGCACTTCCCGTCAGGTTTTCGAAGAACTTCAAGGTGTCGAGCCCGGAGCCCCCGGTGTCTTGTTGCGCTGACGTCGAGAGGCTGACGGTAACGCCAGACAGGGCGCGTTCAAAAGACACGGTGTCATTACCCTCGCGCCCGTCCAGCACATTGTTGCCGGCTCCGGCGAACAGCGTGTTGTCCAGCGCGTTGCCCGTGCCATTGGCGGCGCCGGGGCTATCGATGTACAGATTCTCGATGTTGGCGCCGAGGGTATAGGCCGCCAAGCTGCTGTGTACGCTGTCGATCCCTCCCGGCACTGCATTGCTGTTGGTCTCGATCACGGTGTCGTTGGCGTTGTCGACATAGTAAGTGTCGTTGCCATCGCCGCCACTCATGCTGTCGGCCCCTGCGGCACCATTGAGCACGTTGGCGGCGGCATTGCCGGTGATGAAGTTGCGCAGCTCATTGCCGGTGCCGTTGATGTCCGACACACCGGTGAGTACCAGATTTTCTAGATTGGCACCCAGGGTCCAGCTGACCGAGGCTTGCACCGTATCGATCTGCGAAGGCGAGGCGTTGGTTTCCACCACGCTGTCGGCCGCGTTGTCGACCACATAGATGTCGTTGCCATCGCCACCGGTCATGGAGTCGGCGCCCAGGTCGCCATCCAGTGTGTCGTTGCCCGAGCTGCCCACCAGGGTATCGGCCTGGTCGGTGCCGGAGATCATCCCGCCCTGGTTCTGAGCGTTGTCGAAAATATCCTGCACGCTGTTGTTGTCGTTGGCATTGCCTTGAAAACCAAGGTCACCGGCGATGTAGTCGGCCAGGCGCTGGCCAACGATTTCCGCCGATTCCTCGTGCAGGTGCCAGACGTCATCGGGATACACCAGCGGATCGACTTCATAACGCAAGGGCAGGTCGGTGTAGTCCACCGCCAGCTTGACGTCGGTGCGCTCGGCGGCGATCTCCTCCTGGACGGCGCGGACATAGCCAACCCCTTCGACGATCGAAGCAATCTTTTCTGCCGAATAACCCCGGGCACTCGCCGCATCCTCTTGGTAGTGGCCGGTTTCCATCATGTACACGCTGAAGTTGCCGAACTGGGCATGCAGGTAATCAAACACGTTCATGGTCGCGGCCTTGTAGGCTGCGGCTGCCGCTGTTTTGTCCGTGGCGCGGCCGATCTCCTGGGCGGCTTCCTCGCCCTGGCCCCAAATGATGCCCATGGTGACGTTATCGATCGATTTCAGTTCAGTGAGCTGGTCCCCCAGCAAGGCGACGGCACGCAACAGCGCAGGCCCGGGTTGGTTGGTGTCGGTCAACCACCAGCACAAATTGAGCTCCTCGGCGCCCATGGTCGACAGGCCGTTGACCGTGCTACCACCCACCGCGATGTCGATGCCATTGCCATCGGCATCGGTGAATTGGCTGCGCACGTCGTAGGTGGTGTAGCGGTCCAGGTCGTTGACCAGCATCGAGGTGCCGGACTGATTGTCGTCCTCCGTCATGCGCAGCAAGCGCGCGTTGGATTGGCCGAGGGTGGGCAGGTAGAGAATGTCTTGTTGCGCGCGCTCGCCGAACACGAAGTCGCTGGCGGTCAGGGTGTTGAGGTAGTTGCCGTTGAGGGCGATTTCAAAACGGTTGCCATCGGCATCCGCATCGGCTGACTTGACGTAGGTCTTGTCGCCGGCCGCATTGAGGGTCATGTACAGCGTGTGATTGCTGCCATCGCCGAGACCGAGAAAGCCCAGGCCCGACACATCGATCTTGTCGACGCCTGCGGTGAAGTCGTAAATCGTGTCGGTGGCCGTAATGCCGCCGGCGTCGTAGTCGCGATAGCTGTCGAGCGAGTTGCTGTAGCGGAAGGTATCGGCCCCGTCGCCGCCGTACAGCGAATCGCGACCGGCACCGCCGTCGATGATGTCCGCGCCGGCACCGGCCTTGATCGTGTCGTTGCCACCGAGGCCGAGGATCAGGTCCGCGCCCGCCGTGCCGTTAAGCGTATCGGCGTTACTGGTGCCGGCGATGGTGTTGGCCGGTGCATCGGCCACCGCCAGGGCGAAGCTGTCGCTGACCGAGGCGCCAGAAGGATCGGTGGCCTTGACCAGTACGTTGTAGTTGCCGGACGCCGTGCTGATCGGCGTTCCGGTGAACGTCAGGCTGGTGGCGTTGAAACTCAGCCAGCCGGGCAGGGCGCTGCCATCGGCGAGGGTCGCGGAATAGACCAACGTATCCTGATTGGCGTCGGTGAAGCTGTCATGGGTCACGGTGTAGTTGAACGGCGTGCTTTCGGTGGCGTTCTGGTCGAGCAGGGGAATGGCCACCACCGGCGCTGCGTTGCTCGGAGTGTTCTGGTCGGCGAAAACAAAATGACTCGCCGTCAGGCTGCTCACCAGGTTGCCCGCCAGCGACAATTCAAAACGGTTGCCGTTGGCGTCGGCGGTGAGGTCCTTGAGGTAGGTGCGGTTGCTCGATGCGCTGTAGGTGACTTGCAGCGTGCCGTTCAGGCCGTTGCCCAGGCCCGTGTAGCCGAGCGTCGATACATCGATCTTGTCCGCTGTCACGTCGAAATCGAGGATCTGGTCACTGACGCTGGTGGAGCTGGTGCGGTAACTGTCGAGTGTTGAGGTGTAGCGGAACACATCGGCACCCGCGCCGCCGGTGAGCTTATCCGCCCCGGCGCCACCGACCAGGATGTCGTTGCCCGCGCCGCCATTAAGCGTGTCGTTACCGGCGCCACCGAACAGTTGTTCGTTGGCAGCGGTGCCGGTCAGCGTGTCGTTGTTCGGCGTGCCATTGATCACCGTGGGTGAGGCGGGAACATCCTGCACGGCGAGGGTAAAGCTGTCGCTGACTGTGGCGTTGCTGCCGTCACTTGCAGTGACCTGGATGGAGTAAGTGCCCGATGCGGTGTCGCTGGGTGTGCCGCTGAGCGTGCGAGTGGCTGCGTCGAATGTCAGCCAGCCGGGCAGGGCGCTGCCATCGGCCAGTTTGGCGGTGTAGCTGAGGCTGTCGTTATCCGGATCGGTGAAGCTGGTGGCCGGTACTACGTAGCTGAATGGCGTGTTTTCGGTCGCGTTCTGATCCAGCAACGGTGCCGCCAGCACGGGCGCCTGATTGGTCGCAGACGCGGTGGCGAAGACGAAGTTGGCGCCGGTCAATTTGTCGAGGTAGTTGCCGTCCAGCGTCACTTCGAAGCGATTGCCATCGGCGTCGGCATTCAGTGATTTGATGTACGTCTTGGTGCCGGCACTGTTGAGCGCCAGGTACACGGTGTTGTTCTTGCCATCCCCAAGGCCGGTAAAACCGATGGCCGAGAGGTCGATCTTGTCGGCGCTGATATCAAAATCGGTGATCACGTCGCTAAGGTTGGCGCCACCGGTGTTGTAGTTGCGGTAACTGTCCAGGCGACTGGAGAACACAAACGTGTCCGCTCCGGCGCCACCGGAAAGGCTGTCCATGCCGGCACCGCCGTCGAGCTTGTCATCGCCCGCGCCACCACTGAGGTTGTCGTTACCCGCCAGGCCAAGCAACGTGTCGGCCGAATCGCTGCCCAGCAATGAGTCGCTGGCGCTGGTGCCGGTGACTACCCGATTGAAGATGAAATTACTGGCGGTCAGGGTGCTGGTGAGGTTGCCCGAGAGAATCAACTCGAAGCGATTGCCGCTGGCGTCGGCGTCGTAGTCCTTGATGTAGGTGCGGTCGTTGCTGGCGCTGTAGCTGACCTGCAGGGTGCCGCCACGGCCATTGCCCAGTCCGGTGAAACCGAGACCGGCGAGGTCGATCTTGTCCTGGGTGACGTCGAAGTCTGTCACGGTGTCATCGAAGCTGGCGGTTGCGTTGCGGTAGCTGTCGGACTGAGCGGCAAAACGGAACGTATCGGCGCCGGTCCCACCGGTGAGTTTGTCGATGCCGGCACCGCCGACCAGAATGTCGCTACCGGCCCCGCCATTGATGATGTCGTTGCCGGCACCGCCGTAGAAAATCTCGCTGTCAGCACTGCCCAACAGGGTGTCGTTGCCAGCCGTGCCTTGCACGGTGGTCATCGGCACCGTGTCGCTGACGTAGCTGCCGTCGCCATAGACCAGCGTGGCACTCTTGCTGGTGTGACTGATGGTGTTGCCGATGATGGCGTTGCGATCGGTGCCATCTTCATTGCGCTCAGCAACACCGTAGGTCGACAGGTTGCTGCCGCTGATGATGTTGCCCTGGATGGTGTTGTCGCTGCCGTTGAAGTACTTGCCGGACACGCCCAGGGTGTCGTCGTAGGACTGGAGAATGATCTCCGGTACCGGGTTGCCCAGGGAGTTGTTGTTGAGCGTGTTGTCGATGATCTCGACGTGGTTGCTGCCGTAGATGCGGACACCGGCGCTGGCATTGTCATGAATGTCGAGGCCGCTGACGGTGACATCGCTGGACAGTTTGATCAGCACCCCTTCGGCGCCGTTGCCGTACACCTCGCCACCGGTAATGGTGATGTTGCTGGGGGAGGGGATGTTCTCGCTACCACGTTGCACCACAATGCCATTGCCGCCGTTGTTGTAGGCGACGTTATTGGTCAGGGTAAAGTCGTGAGTGCTGGTGACGACGTTGAAACCATGCCGGTCGTTGTCGTAGGCGACGTTGTTTTCAAAGGTGCTGTCGCTCAAAAAGTCAGCGACGAAGCCGTCCAGGCCATTGCCGTGGGACACGCTGTTCTTGATGACCATGTTGACGGTCTGCTCGTGGGGATCGAAACCGTACCCGGAGCAATCCTTGATCTCGACACTGTCGAGGGTGACGTTGGAATCGTAGCCTTCTTTACCAGGAATAAAGCCATTGAACCAACCGTCGATCTTGCCCGTGGTGCTATCGCGGTTGCCATCGATGGTGAGGTTGCTGATGCCGAAATCGTGGGTTTCCTCGCCATAGGCGGAGCGGATAACCCCCGTAATCTTGGTGTCGGAGCCATCAGCGACTTTGACGTTGGTGGCGCCCATGCCGTCGCCGTACAGGTAGACGTTGCTCTTGAGCATCAGGCAGCCGTCGGAGGGTTCCACACCTCCCGAAACGATATAGGTGCCGGTCGGCATATACACCTGTCCGCCGCCTGCGGCGGCGGCCGCATCAATTGCGTTTTGTATCGCCGCCGTGTCGTCTGTGAGGCCATCTCCTTTGGCGCCAAAATTTTGTACGTTAAAAATCATGAGCTTATCTCCGTATCAGGCTTAAATCGCAGCAGATGCCAATATTCCATCGACGACCACTGTGTTATGACCCAGAGACACGCAAAAGTTTTGACCGCGCATCGGAGAAGCGTCAAAAAACCGATATTACTGATCAGCGGTTGTGAAGTATTTTTACGCATTAACTTTATTTTGACGCTTTTTCAGTAAGCGGAATACGCTGAAACGAGGGCGACCGCGTGAGCTTTGACTTGAGTTCATAAAGCTATGAGGCAGTTCAAGGGGAGGGAGGATGGGAGATAGAGGCGGGCATACAAATCGGTGACAAGGTCTGATGTTGGTTTGCTTTGAAAGTATTAGAGCATTAGCTCTACTAAATGGAGGTTTAGTTGAGCTGTACTTTTTGAGCGATGAATTTGCGCCTTGGACAGATCTGAAGACTGATTTGCAATCAACGGCGTTGCTAAAATAGGCGTCATCGCAGGCAGTGGAGCTTGGAGCTATCTTGATTTCAAAGGCGTCGATCCCGAACATTCTGAAAATCAGTTTTCCGAATTGTTAATCACCGTGGATTTCACCGTGTTTTTGACCAAGGCCAATTCTTGAGCAGCGACATTGTCTTTTTGCATTAATCCATTCAAAGCGGAAACTGATAATGAATCCGTCGCAGCGGGGATTTTCGTGGCTGTTGCAAAATGATTGTCCGTGAAATCCCTGTACCAACGCCAAGTTGAACGTAGCAGATTTCACACAGCAGCGTGCGCGAAGACGGACCTGAGAGATTAGTAAAGCCACAAAGAACAGTCACTCACCAAAACATCTTTATTAAGCTGATGAAATAGCGAGCTCGGGTTTGGTGAACGACCACGTCAATAAGACTGACATTTGAAGCCTGCAAGGAAACGCGCCGGCTTGGTCAGTGAAGTTTTCATACCGGAACCAGAATGAACGGATGATGGAGCATCAACGCAGGCCAACCGTTCAGATTAGAGTACGAAAGCGCTTTATTGAGGTGGGGACGAAACCATCGTTCAACAGATTTATTCCCGAGCGCTTTGACAGGAAGATCTGCGCGCAACCGGGCTCAATTGGAAATATCATGTTACGTGTAATGTATATTATGTTAAATTATGTGTCTGGATGGAAGCGGATGAGCGACTGATACTTCGGTGGCCATTCCAGTAGCCCCAAGGTTTGGTTACGCAGGATGTTTTCCCTCAGGCTAGTCTGAAACTCAGACCCTCCGTGCTCATCGACGGTCATGTGCAAATCGGTGCAGTGATTAAACAGGCGCTCGTACAAGAGGTTATTCACGCTCTTGATGAAGGACTGCTCCTCCATCCTTGTGCACGCGGCCTTTGTCCACGACCGTGAAATAAAGCTTCAGGGGCAGCTCGGATAGATCTAGCAGAATTTTCCGACGGCGATCCGAATCCTTGGCTTTGAGCTTGCTGGACTTGATCTCACCCGTTTGAAAGTGCTGTAAGCGCAGCGTTTCTGCACGCTCGTAGACCCCCGGCAGGTTTTTCTCTGTGATGATGATCGAGCAAATCACAAAGAAGCCTGAGCTTCCCGATTTCGACGTATCTAGGTCATGATTGCCGGACTCAGATCGGATAGACGAGCTCACTGAAGCCTGGAGTAGCGAACAGCGCGGCAGCCTCGAAGGCAAATGAGGAAGCCATAAAATGCTTCGCTGAACCAGTACATCAGGCTGGGACACATGACCAGAAGGCGCGTGATCGAGCCGGGCTTAAGCCCGAAGGAGCGACCTCTCCATTGACGTAGCTTCACACCACAGCTTAGCTATGGCTGCCATTCGGAATGAACGCGAATCTAATCACCCTACCCTGTCGGGCTTTGTGATTGCAGCTAGAGCCCAACGCCAGTTTCAGGCCACTCGGTTGCGCCCGCTGCGCTTGGCTAGATAGAGCGCATCATCGGCACGAGTCAGAAGGCTTTCCACATCGTCACCAGCTTTGGCGAGGGCGACACCAAAGGACGCAGTTACCGTGTCTAACACTTCATCCGTGCCACGAACCTTGATCCGCAGCGCCTGAATTTTTAGGCGCAGCTGCTCAGCAAATGTGTGAGCACTGGTGAGATCAAAACACTCTTGCAGGACTACACAAAACTCTTCACCACCATAGCGTGCCGCCGAGGCCTTAGGCGGGATTGAGTTCCGTAACACCTGACCAACATGCTCAAGTACGCGGTCACCCAAAGGATGACCATACCGGTCATTGAACTGCTTGAAATGATCGATATCCAACATGACCAATACCACCCCATGAGGAGCTTTGGTCAATGCATGCTCCAGTGCGCGAGTGAAGGTAGCTCGGTTTAACACCTTAGTCAGACCATCCAAAGAGGCTGCCAGTTGGGCTCGCTCGAGTTTGTCTCTCAGGCTCTTAATTTCATTTTGTGCTGAGTGCAACTGGGAGAGGAAAAGCTCTTGCTGTTCCTGCATGAGCTGGGTGCTCTGTTGCAGTTCGCTTAGAATGGCGGGCAACCTCTGGTCAACCGGCTCCGCGAGCATTTCCATGCATTGGCCAAGACTGGTTTGAAAGTTGGAACTGCCATTCACGCTACGGGAGACATTACGCTCCATGTCGTCAACCAGATTGATCGCTTGTTGTTGACCTGCCCTCGCCTCCTCCAATTCGTCACGAATGATGTAGTCGCGAAAAAGCTTCGTAGCGGATTCTGGAGGGAAACAGTCGAAGTCTTTGACCACCCTGTCCAGATGGCGATTAAGCTCTGGCTCCTGACCTTTGCTGTAGGTGTACCAGAGAGCATAGTGGACGGGATTTGGTGGAATATTGTGACGCACCATCAGTGGTACAGCCTGCTTCAGCAGAGCCGCCGCCTCGCGGGAGTCCTCTGGATACAGCGTTAGGGCAGTCGCACGTGTCTCTGATTGGCTCATAACGTCACTATGGTTGGTTTTTTTATTGGCATATATGAAGTCGGGGTGCAGCATATCCTTACGTACAGCAAGCAGCCATACATAAGTCCATGAGCAAAACGTCGAGCGTTCCTGTCGATTACGAAATTCCCCCAAGCATTTGGTAGCTGAGCTCGACAGCTGCAAATAAAAAGGGCCCTTTTGGGCCCTTTTTGTACTCAAACAGGTATCACTTGCTCAGCCAGGACTCGACAGTGGCGGAGCCGTATTTCGCTCTCCACTCTTTCAAAATTTTATGGTTGTCGCCTTTGGTTTCGAAGACTTCGCCGGTGTGAGGATTTTTATAGACCTTAAACATGCGTGGCTTACGGGTGCCAACACTTTAGGGTTATAGCCGAATAAAACGCTCCATGCTTACCACCGAACACTGAGCATTCAAGTTCGATGGTAAAACACCCTGTAGAACGTAACTCTATCTCCCACCCTCGACTAACTCGCTCGGGCAGGGTTACTGCCTGGGAACAGATCCTGACTCAAGTCACCGTGACAGCCGCATTCAACATCAACACCACAATCAAACCGACCACGGCTACGATGGATTGAACCACTGAAATGGTCTTGGTGGCTTCGCCCATAGTCATGCCGAAGGATTCCTTTACCATCCAGAAGCCCGCATGGTTGGCATAGTTGAAGAACAGCGAGCCGCAGCCTATGGACAAGGCAAGCAGAGGCAGGTTGAGGCTGGGATCAGCACCTGCAAGCGGCGCCAGCAAGCCAGCAGCACCAACGATACCTACGGTGGCAGAACCGGTAGATACCGAGAGCAACATCGCGATCAACCAACCCAAGATCAGCGGAGGGAACGCAGACTGCTGAGTCAGGTGCACAATGGCATCGCCCACCTTGGCGCTGGTCAGCAGCTCCTGAAAAGCACCACCGCCGGCGATGATCATGATGATTGAGGCGATTGGCTTGAGGCTCTTGCCCAGGGAGTCGCGCAATTGCCCCGCATCGCCGCCCCGTGCGAGTACCAGACTTGCCCCTGCGAACAGCACGCCCAGGAGCATGGCTATCAGGGGATTGCCCAGGAAACTAGCTATTTTCAGGATCGCATTGTCCTTGGGTAATACCATCTCAGCGACGGCATGAATCAGCATCAGGATCGCCGGTAGCAAGGCTGCCAGCACGCCAAGGCATATGCTGGTGCTTGGTTGATCGTCGGCTTTTTCAGCCAGGGTGAACTGATCCAGCAGAACCTGATCGGGCCGAGTGCTCATGCGCGGCGAAATGAATGCGCCATAAAGCGGGCCGCCTAAAATCATTGCAGGAATAGCCGCAAGGAAGCCATAGAGCATTGTGGGCCCAACCGAGGTTTTGAGCGCGGCGATGGCCGTCAAGGGGCCAGGGTGCGGCGGTACCATCCCGTGCATGGCTGCAAGTGCCGCAATCACCGGAACACCCACATACACATACGCTGAACCTTTGAAGCGAGCCTGGCTTTCCAGCTTTCGCGCCACGCTGAATATCAGCGGCAGCATGATCACCAAGCCCACTTCGAAAAACATGGGAATGCCAATTACAAATGCAACCATCATCATGGCCCAAGGAATCATCCGATCCGATGTTCGCTTGAGGATGACCTCGGCGATCTGCTCTGTGACGCCTGCGTCAGCAAGAATTTTGCCTAGCATCGCTCCAAGCGCGATTACGACCCCTACTGCCCCCAGTGTCTTTCCGGCGCCGGTGATCAAGTGGGAGACGATGGTTTCTGGCTCCATACTGGTTGCAAAGCCAACGCCAACGGAAACTACTAGCAGGGCCAGGAGCGGGTGCATTTTGAGACGCGACACGATGAGCGCCACCAGCACCAGGACGCTCACCAATGCGGTCAGTAAGAGGTCTACATCTAAGGGAGTCATGAATGGATCTCGGTTGGGCTGGCGCTCAAACTGCACTCAGATTTGAAAGAGAAGTTTGAAACCGTAACGCCTGTCGGCGCACGCGATAAACCAAACATCGTTTGGGGGCTTTTAACTTCGGCATTGGATGACGTGTTCATGGAAACCACTCTCTTGTAATTGGAATAGCTGCTATTACGCAGAACTTCTCGATGCGGCACGAGAGGTTTGACTGCAACGTCGCATTTCGAACGTTCTGTATGTATTCGTTTAAATGGGTGAGATGAATGGTCATCGGCAAATGCAGGCGTAAGTTTCAGCTTTCGCCTTTTGCAAAACCGAATAACCTTCGAGGGACTTGCACCAGCAACGAATAGCTAACCTGCGTCGAACACTCCAGGGCTTGCAACTGATCGACTACGGTGCTGAAACCGATGCTTTGCTCATGCTGCGTATGCGGCCAGTCGCTGCCCCACACCAACTGGCGAAGGCCGAAACTTTGTTCCAGCAGCGGTAATGCCATTCGAGCGAAATTGATGTTCTGTTGCGGCGTACCTCCCAAACGATAGATTCCCGATACCTTCATCCAGATCGAACCTTTCGATCCCAACTCCAGTAACTCGCAAAACCCGGGCTGTTCGACGCCCGAATTGGCATCCGGCCGACCAAAGTGATCAATCACCAACTTCAAACCGAACGGCGTCAATTGATGGATCAGTCCCGGCAGATCCTTTACCTCCCGATGCAACTCGACATGCCAGTCAAGATCAGCAATGTGGCTGAAAAACTCTCTCCAGGCACTGTTACGAAAATCAGGTAACGCCTTACCCATCAGGTTCAAGCGAACCCCGACCACGCCCATCTGATCCATGTCATTCAACATGGCGCGACTGACGCCTGGCTCCAGCACAACCACGCCTCGCAACTGCTGCGGCGCTTGCTTCAACGCCGCCAGCAGGTAGCTGTTGTCGGTGCCGAGAAAGCTCGGTTGCACCAATACGCCATGACTCAGACCATGAGCGTGCAAGTGCGTCAGATACTGCTCAAGCGTGGCGTCGTAATCAGGGGTATAGCGCCGTGCACCGACCAGACATAGATCACGGCTAAACACATGAGCATGGGAGTCGATGCCGGTGATCGGCGTAGAACAGGTGTCAGTCATAGCGTTCATCTATAGAAGGTAAAGGGCATCAGGCCCGCGCACTCTCGTTGCCGTTGACCGTTGCTGGCACCGATGCACTCGAAGCTTCGAGGCTGCGTCCACGGGTTTCCGGCAGACAAAGTGCCGCAATCACCGCCACGCCATAGGCAATCCCGGCGTCGATACCAATCGCAGACCCAAGCGACATGGAGTCGCTCATGTGACCGACCAGGAACGGGAACACCGCGGAAAGCACTCGGCCAAAGTTGTAGCAGAAGCCCACACCGGCACCGCGTACATCCGCCGGGTACAGCTCGTTGAACAGTGCGCCAAGGCTCGCGGGAATACCGGCCGCGAAAAAGCCGAGCGGGAACCCCAGGAACAGCATCTGGGTATTGGTTAGCGGTAGGAACACATAACTCTGCACAGTGACGACACAGCAAAGCGCAAACAGCACGATGTTTTTGCGTCGGCCAATACGGTCAATCAAAAAACCGCTGACTACACACCCACACCAGAACGCGAAGATGATCACCGCCAGGTAGCCGCCCGAGTTCAGCACGGACAAGTTGCGCTCGGTCTTGAGGAACGTCGGCAGCCAGGTCATCACCGCGTGATAACCACCGTGTGCACCGAGCCCCAACAGACCACCGAACAGCGTTACGCGGATCAACTCGGGGCGGAAGA
The DNA here is from genome assembly GCF_949767865.1 of Pseudomonas sp. IT-P294. Lineage (NCBI taxonomy): Bacteria > Pseudomonadati > Pseudomonadota > Gammaproteobacteria > Pseudomonadales > Pseudomonadaceae > Pseudomonas > Pseudomonas sp. IT-P294. The sequence continues at coordinate 639,684 of NZ_CATKQW010000011.1, forward strand.
TGCCTGCCAAGGATTTGAAGAAACTTTGCGGGATGGCGTTTTCTTTTTGCAGACGCTGGAAGCTGTCCGGTTCCTCGACGTTGCGACGAACCCAGATAATCAGGAACGACGGTAGCAGCCCGACCAGGAACATCACGCGCCACGCCATGTCCTGGGGCACGAAGGTGTAAATCAGCGTAAACACCCCGACCGCCAGCCCCCAACCCACGGCCCAAGCGCTTTGGACAGTGCCCATCACTTTGCCGCGATACTGCGGATTGATGGTTTCGGCCATCAAGACCGCACCGGCTGCCCACTCGCCGCCGATACCAAAACCCTGGAGCGCCTTGACGATCAAGAGCTGGTTAAAGCCGGTGACAAACGCGGAGAGAAAGGTAAAAAAGGAGAACCACAAAATCATCCACTGCAGCGTACGCACCCGGCCGTAGCGGTCGGACAACGTCCCCCCTACCCAGCCACCGATAGCTGAAGTGACCAGAGTCACTCCGCTGATCAGCCCCGCGTCTCCCTTGGTCAGAGCAAAGGCGGCGATCAACGCTGGAATCGCCAGGCCAAACATTTGTACTTCCAGTGCGTCGAGCGACCATCCGCCGAAGCAGGCCCAAAACGTTTTGCGCTCCCGAGGAGTGATTTGGCGATACCAGCTGAACATGATTCTTATCCTTATAAGTGGAACGGGAGGCAGCCGAGAACAAACCGCGCCGCTACGGGCCAGTCGTGGTAATCAAAACAATGAAATCAGCAACGACCGAGTCGTCGCTGAGCGATCCGCTATCCAGGCAAGGGCTTAGCGGATGTCCACGCTGTAGCGGAAATGCTCGGCATGTCCGCGAGAGCGTCGCCACTCCAGCGGAGTTCCGGCGTAATCACGCGCCAGGCGCTCAATTACTACTACAGGGCTGTTGATCGGGACTTGCAGCAATCGCGCGTGCACCTCATTCACCGATTCGGCGGTGAGCGTTTCTTCGGCAGACGCGACGACCTGGCCGCAAACTTCTTCGTAGATCGGATAAAGCAGTGGCCCTTTGCGGCTCAGGTCGATCTCCAGCAGCGGCTGGAAGCGGTTGCGCGGCAGCCAGATTTCTTCAGCAAGTACCGGCTTAACATCCAGCAGACGTACGCGAACAATGCGGATCACTGGTGCGTCGGCAGGCAAGCCTAACGCCTGGGCCACCGCCGAGGGCGCAGCGACCGGCTCGATCGACAGGATACGACTCTCCGGCACCTGGCGTTCGCCGGCAGCGGTCTGAAAACGGAAGAAGCGAAACAGCGAAGATTGAAACTGCGGCCGGCGAATGAAAGTGCCTCGGCCTTGCTGACGTTCCAGGATGCCCTCACTGACCAGCGCGTCGACCGCTTTGCGCACAGTGCCAGTGGACAGTTGGTATTCCGCGGAAAGCGTGGCTTCGGTGGGAATGGCTTCTCCCGGACGCCAGCGATTGTTGGCGATTTGCTCTGCCAAGTGGTCACGCAGGCGTTGGTAAAGCGGCAGGCGAACATCACTGGAGAGAGCATTCATAGACTTTATTCACCTTGTTATCTATTCATCTATATGAATCTTGTGGCGAGTATTTCCTCAGACGACTTGGCTGTCAAGAAGAGGCACGGCCTCTTGCTGACGAATGGTGAGCCATCGCCCGGTAAGCCTACGTCAAGCCAGCTCTGTGATTCGCAATGTCGACTGTCCCAATCCCTTCAAAACCAAGCAGATTTTCCTGCGGTGAAATGCCATTAATTTCAGGCTTCTCTAATTAGAAACTCCAAGTGAAAGCTCGTACCGGCTTCAGTGCTATCAACGGATACGCTACCGCCATGCAGTAGCATAATTGAGCGGACAATAGCCAATCCCAAACCACCAGAGTCATCGGGCTGATTACGTGATGGGTCGCACCGGTAAAAGCGCTCAAACAATCTCGGCAGATGCTCTGCAGCAATTGGCTCGCACTGGTTGCGCACGGTGATTTCGAATCTGTCCTTCGAAATCTTGCTGGTGACCGTCACTGCAGACGCGGAATTGCCATAGCGCAGTGCATTCGCCAGCAGGTTAGCCAATGCTCGACGAATCAAGGCTGGATCACCCAGCAACTGACCTTGTGCCTGGTTTATCAGTTGCACATTTCGCTCTTGCGCCACCCCTTCGAAATACTCACATAGTTGCTCAATCAGATCGTGCAGGTTGATTGGCTCAAATTCCACGCGAGCGTTGGGTTGCTCGGTGCGAGCGAGAAACAACATGCTGTCTATCATTCGCGCCAACCTTTCATACTCTTCCTGATTGGAAACCAGCAAGTTCTGATAGTCCTCGATAGAGCGACTGCGCCTCAGGGTTTGCTGGGTATGTCCCATCAGGTTGCCGAGTGGGGTTCGCATCTCATGGGCGAGGTCTTCCGAGAAACGTGAAAGCTGGGCGAATCCGTCTTCAAGGCGTGCCAGCATCTGGTTGAGCGCACTACAGAGCAATTTCAGCTCATTCAGTTCATTGAATTCATCCAGCCGTAAATGCAGATTCTGCACATCAATCCCGGCAGCGCGCTTGGCCAACAGGCGCACGGGGCGCAAGCCTCGCTGACTCACCCACCAGCCTAATGCGAAAGCCAGCAGCGCGCCGACCGACATGGCCAGCCAGAGTTTGAGGCGGTAAGCCCCCATCATCTGGTCGCGCTCGCCCAATAACTTGCCGGCGATCAGGGTCAAGCGTCGATCACCCTGCACAACATTCCGCCAGGCGAGCCGCACTGACTCCGAAGGGTGACCATCACCGAGGCGAGGCTCTGGTGCAGCCGGCAAATTTGGCAAGGTCATATGCACTGGGTTGATTTCGATCAGCACCTTACGGTTGTCATCGACGATCCATAGCAGATTGTCGCGATTGCCCAGCATGTTTTCGTAAAGCTTGGGCCGACCTTGCAATTGCTCGATGCTATCGCTATCGCTGATCAACGCCTGCATTCGTTCCAGGCGCCCCAGCAATGCCTGGTCATCGCGCCAGGCAATCTCCCGCTGTAGCGATTGATAAAGGTAAAAACCAATGGAGCCCAATAACACTAAGCTGACCAGTGCGAACATGATGGCCAGGCGCAGGCTCAGGGTGCGCGGAAATAGTTTCAGGATTGCACCTCGAGCATGTAACCGATGCCACGCACTGTGTGAATCAACTTCAGCGCGTAAGGATCGTCAACCTTGGCCCGCAGTCGACGGATAGCGACATCCACCACATTGGTGTCACTGTCGAAGTTCATCTGCCAGATCTGGGAGGCAATCAACGAACGCGATAACACCTCCCCTTCACGACTGAGCAGCAGATGCAGTAACGCGAACTCCTTGTTGGTCAAGGTAAGGCGCTCGCCATTGCGCGTTACCTTGCGTCGCAGCAAATCCAGGCTCAGGTCACCAGCGACAAAATGCTCAACCTCGCGAGGCGGGCCACGGCGCAGCAAAGTGCGAACGCGTGCCAGCAACTCGGCATAGGAAAAGGGTTTCACCAGATAATCATCGGCCCCCAACTCCAGTCCTTTGACCCGATCATCCACCGAATCGCGTGCGGACAGGAACAGCACTGGGGTTTGCCACTTACGCCGGATGATTTGCAGCAATTGCCAGCCGTCCAACCCAGGCAGCATGACATCCAGAATGATCAGGTCGAACTCACTCTCCTGTGCCAAATGCTGGCCATCCAGCCCGTCAAGGGCGATCTCCACCACATAACCCGATTCAGTCAGGGCTTTGCGCAGGTAATCCGCCATTTTCGTTTCATCTTCAACCACCAGGATACGCATTCTTTCCTCCACGACTGGAGCACAGGCTAGCCCGCTTCGCTGATTTCTCACATTACATATTGGTAATCAGGCGGCAATCATCCTGACGGGGTGGGCTGGTCATGATGTCTGGCAATGACTCATACAGACTCAACTCACCAAGGAAACAGCATGCGTACAAGCCTATCGACTTCATTGCTGATGACACTCGCAATGAGTTCTGCGTTCGCCGTTGCAGGCCCGGATCAAGTTGCTCAGCGCAAGGACGTGTCACTTGCAATGGCCAACGATTTGCTGACTGCCGCGCTGACAGCCTGCCACGCCGATGGCCGCACAGCCGTTGCCGCAGTGGTTGACCGTGGCGGCAATCTGGTTGCCGTGCAACGCGATGACAATGTCGGCCCGCACAACACGTTAGCCGCGCAACGCAAAGCCTATACCGCCCTGTCGACGAAGACTTCGACGCGACTCTTGGCGGAGCGTGCGCGCAGTACTCCCGATGCTGAGAACCTCAATACCGTTGCGGAATTGTTGCTGCTGGGTGGAGGCGTGCCATTGAAGTTCGATGACCAGATCATCGGCGCCATCGGTGTGGCCGGTGCGGGTGGCGCTGCAAACGATGAAGGTTGTGCAGAGGTCGCCATCAACAAAGTTCTACCTGTCGTTAAAAACTAAGGACATCACCATGAATGTATTGAAAAGCTTATTCGCTGGCGCTGTATTGAGTGCCCTTTCAACTCTTGCATCAGCGGCCGCAAATCCATTGAGCGTGCATGTACTGAACTTGCAAGATGGCCTCCCCTCCCCTGGTGTCACTGTCACGTTGGAAAAACAGGATGGGAAAAACTGGGACATGCTCAACAGCGCGGCAACCAACGAGCAAGGTCGTATCCCCGGTCTGTATCCGGAAGGTCGTGGTCTGGAGAAAGGTACCTACCGTGTCACCTTCAAGACTGGTGAGTGGTTCAAGGCGCACAAAACGTCCAGTTTCTTTCCGGAGGTACCCGTCATTTTTGAGGTGGACGGTACCGTTCCTCACTATCACATCCCGCTGCTTCTCAGTCCTTACGGTTTCTCCACATACCGAGGGAATTGATGGGTAAGCAATATCAAATGGCGCCGGTGAAGGCCTGGTGGATCTGGAAAGCCTGAAAGCCAAAGCCGAGAACACCGGTAAACGCATGAAGCTGGGCGAGATCGGCGTGTTGTTTCCGCGGCCGCATGCGGCTCGCTCAGCACTGCGCGCAAGCCCCCTATTACTTAGGCTTGCTATGCCCAGTCGCTGGAAATACAGATGTGCATTCATCTGCTGCGCCAGTATGTACGGTGTGACCTCAGAGATAGCGATCAAGCGTCTCGCCTGACAAACCTCCAACGCGACCCGCTTCAGCAATACATCAATTCACGCCTGTCCTGCCCGATTTCGCTCAAGGACATTGCCGCCACCGTTGACCTGAGCCCGTCGTATTTTGTACGGGTGTTCGTGGAGCAAACTGGCGCTAGCCCACTCCCCAATACCGAACATCATTCGCTATCACCTCATGTCCGGAAAAAAGCCCGGGCAGCTCTGCCTTGAGAAAGTCCACCCATGTCCTCACCTTGGCATCCAGAAAACGTTTGGAAGGATAGAGTGCATAGACGTTCCGCTCCCTGAGCCGGTGATCGCCCAGCAGGCGCAGCAATGTGCCCTCGCGCAGCGACCGGGTTGCGGTGTAGAACGGCAGCAGGCTGATGCCCATCCCGGCCTCCGACGCATTGACCATCGCCTCGGGAACGTTACTCTGGAAGGTCTTGCCGGGCACCACTGAATGCTCGCCCTGCTCGTTACGAAAGACCCACTCATCGCCGTACAACGGATCGAGCATGCGCAGGCAGCTATGGTCATTCAGTTGTTCGGGATGGCTGGGCAGGCCCCGACGCGCAATGTACGCAGGCGATGCGCAAGGCATGCTGAAGATGCGCCCTACCGCTTGGGCAACCAATTGTGAATCCGCCAATTCCTGGGCAATGCAAATGACCACGTCGTGCCCGTCTTCAAGGGGGTCGGGGTTGCGTTGCGACAAGGTCAGCTCAACCACAACGTCCGGATAGAGCTCGCAGTAGCGGGCAATGAGCGGTGTCATCAGCACCCCCAGTCCGGTCAAACAGTGCAGACGCAACCGGCCATTGGGCTCCAGGTGAGCGCCACGCGCTTCTGCGGTGGCCTCGGCCATGTCGTCCAGTATTTGCCGCGCCCGCAACAGGAAACGTTCCCCAGCTTCGGTCAGGCTCAAACGACGGGTGGTGCGCTGCAGCAGACGTGCCTGCACGTGCTGCTCAAGATCGGCCACCAGCCGGGACACTTGCGCCGTGGAAAAGTCCAGCGCCTGTGCGGCGGTAGTAAAGCTGCCTGCGTCGGCTACACGCACAAATACCCGCAGGCTGTTAAGCAAGTCCATGAATCCTCCAACGGCAACGACTGTTGCATCTGACGTAACGCTGCATCAAGCACCGCCCTCTTTATCCATATCTGTAGAAGAATAGAATTGACTCATCGAAACACGACGGAGAAAAAACCATGAAAACCTTATTGAGCGTACTGTTGGCCCTGACCACAACCGCCGTTATGGCCGCCGAAAGCACCCCGACCACAACACCTTCAACCCTGGATATCGCGAAAGTCATCTCGGTAACTGATACCTCGACCGCCTGCGAGGTTGTCCCGGCGACCATGGTTTACATCGACCATCAAGGTGAAACCCACAAGTTTTCCTACCAGGTGATGGGCAGTTGCTCGGGCGTTTGAGAGACAGCAAAAACACCTTTTTCAAACCGCTATCCGGGTTGCCTCAAGTGCCAACTCGTGCAAACTGGCCAAACGCTGCATGACGCGTTCAACCACTTCCAGTCTGGCGACCGCGCCACTGCGTAACTCCCCCATCGACTGCAACGCGACCTCGGTCTTGTCCAGGCCCGAACGCGTCGAAACGGTAAGCTGTTCAAGGCCCTGACGGGCATCCTGTGCTGACTTCTCCAGGCCTGTGGCGATCTGCCGGATCTGCGCACTGGAGTCCGCTGCCTGACGCGACAGATTGCGCACCTCGTCCGCCACTACAGCAAAACCTCGGCCATGATCACCGGCCCGCGCGGCCTCGATCGCGGCATTGAGCGCCAGCAGGTTGGTCTGCCGGGCGATGTCCTGAATGCTGCCGACAATCGCACCGATACGAACCGACTGGCTGCCCAGCTCATCGAACACCTGATCCAGACGCTGCAGGTACTGATCAAGATCCCCCAACACGGCAGCCGAAGACTGCATGCTCGCAGCACTTGCCTGTACCCGTTCGCCCGCGCCACGCGCCAACTGGTTGGCAAAGCGCATGTCCTCTTCAGTTTGCTGCACCACTTCAGTCAGGTGTTCAAGTGCCACCTTTACTTCAGCGCCCGGCCAAGCGGGCTCGACCACGGGCAATGACGGTAGCGGGACCGGCGCACCGGACACCACGAGATCCGGCTCCCGCTCCACGAGCACTTCAATCACCCGCACTGGCTGACGATGAAAAAGCACCGCTGCCGCCAGCAGCAACAGGTTGATGATGCCGGCATACATCAGGTGCATGCCGTTACCGGCAGCGAGCAGCACCACAGCGCTGCCAGCTGCAAACAGGGTCAATCGCGCCCAGACTTTATTGCTCATGCTCGCCTCCAGGTCATTCACAGCAACGTCCAGGTGTAACTCAGGATCAGCCGGTTCTCATCGATATCGGTGCGGTAATTGGAGCGCGCCATGGCATTGCGAACTCGAACGCCAAGCCCTGCGAAGGTGCCGCTCTGCACGACGTAACCGAGGTCAAGGTCGCGCTCGCGGTCCTTGCCTTCAAAGCCCTTGCCGGTGTCTACGTTGTTGCCGGTGATGTAGCGCACGGTACTGGTCAGGCCCGGCACGCCGAGGGCGGCGAAGTCAAAGTCGTAACGCGCCTGCCACGAGCGCTCGTCGGTGGAGGCGAACTCATAGGTTGGCACTTCGTTGCCCAGCGGCGAGATGTTGGCAAATACCCGAGGAAAGGCGCTTTCACCGTACATGCCCTGGTAGCCGACGTAGAAGGTATGGCCGCCGTACTTGGCCGACAACAGGGAGAAGAACGCCTGGTTGTCGATATTGCCCAACAGCTTCTTGCCATCCTCCCTGGCATCGAAATAGCCGAGGTTGGCGCCCAGGGTCCAACTGCCCAGGGGCTGGCTGTGTTTCAGGCCAAGGAAGCCTTGCTGGTAGATGTCTTCCAGTTGCCCGTACCAGGCACTGACGCTGGTGTGTTTGTCGTTGAAGGCGTAATCGCCGCCACCATAATTGAAGGCGTCACTGCTGGCCTGACGCTGAGGCAAGTAGCCGAGCATCGCCTGCATCTTCTCGTCGCCGGCCTCGTTGCGCAGGTGAGTGGAGCTCAGATGACCGCCTTGCAACGTAAGGCCATTGATCTCACCGGATGTGATGCTCGCCCCCTGGTAGCTGGGCGGCAGCAGGCGGATGTCACTGAAATACAGCACTGGCAAGTTGGGTTGTAGCTCGCCAACGCGCAGTTCGGTCTTCGAGTAACGCAGCTTCAGCGTGCCTTCCAGACGGCTGTAGTCATCGGCCGCGCGGCCATCGCTGTGCACCGGCAACAGGCCGGTGTTGACCCGGTCCGGACTGCTGTCGAGCTTGAGCCCGAGAAGGCCGATGACATCGACGCCAACACCGATCGGTCCTTGGGTGTAGCCGGACTTGGCATTGAGGATAAAACCCTGGGCCCATTCCTCCGCCTTCGACTGCCGGTTGGCGCCGACAATGTCCGAGTAGTCCCGACTGAAGTAGTAATTGCGTGCCTGCAAGGTGGCGGTGGCACCCTCGATAAATCCGCCCTCGGCGGCCATCAGTTGGCTTGAACACCCCAAGGCGACAGCCGTGGACAATAACGTACGAGTTGTATGAATGGTTTGCTTCATCGGTGTGCTCTTATTGTTGTTATGAATAGGTAAGGCGTGGCGAATACAAATCAGCGCGCCACCTCGCTGGTGCTGCTGGAGGATGCAAGGGGGGAGCGCCGCGTACTCGACAGCAGGTGCGCGGCCATGCCGAAAATCAGCCCCCAGAACGCGGCGGACAAACCAAACAGCGACATGCCCGAGGCGGTAGTCAGGAACGTCACCAGCGCCGCTTCGCGGTCATTGGGTACGGCCATGGCATTGGTCAGGGCTCCGGCAATTGCAGCGAACAGAGCCAGGCCCGCCAGGGCGGCGATCAGTTCTTTGGGGAAGGCGGCAAACAACGACACGAGAGTCGCACCAAAGATGCCCAAGACCAGGTAACAAAGGCCGCCGACCACACCGGCGACATAGCGTTTGCCCGGGTCTTCATGGGCCTCGCGGCCAGTGCAGATGGCGGCAGTGATCGCCGCCAGGTTGAGGCCGTGGCAGCCAAACGGCGCCAATAGCGCCGTGCCCAGCGCGCTGCTGGCGATGATAGGGCTGGCCGGCGTGGCGTAACCCGAGGCGCGCAACACCGCCATACCCGGAACAAACTGCCCGGTCAGGGCCACCATCACCAGTGGCAAGGCAACGTTCAAGGTTGCACCAAGGCTGAATTGCGGGCTGACCCAAACCGGCGTTGCCAAGCCAATTACCAGCGCTTCGCGGTGCAATTGGCCGGTCAACATGGCGATGACACAGCCCACCACCAGTACCGCCATCACCGCGTAACGCGGCATCAGCCGTTTGCACACCAGGTAGGTGGCGAACATTGCCAGCACCAACCCGGGTTTGCCTTGCAATGACACGAACAGCCCAGTGCCAAAACGCAACAGAATCCCCGCTAGCATTGCCGCCGCGATGGCCCCGGGCAGCTTGCTGATAACACGGTCGAAGGCGCCCGAGATGCCGACCAGGAAGATAATCACACTGCTCAACAGATAGGCGCCGACAGCCTCGTTCATCGAGATGCCCGGCAGCAACGCCACCAGCAGCGCCGAGCCGGGTGCCGACCATGCAATGATGATCGGCACGCGGTAACGCAGGCTCAGGCCGATACCCAGCAGCGCACTGCCAATGGAGATCGCCCAGACCCAGGACGACAGCAGTTCGCGAGACAGATGCGCGGCGTCCGCCGCCTGGAAAATAATCACCAAGGGCCCAGCATAGGAGATTATCGTGGCAATAAAGCCTGCAACCGCAGCAGACAGCGAAAAGTCGCGCATCAAGTCTTTCATCAAACAGCTCCTTGCAGACTCAGGCCTTGGCCGCCGACAGCGGCGCGGTAACGCTGGCGGCGTTTCGCTCACTGCTGATGGCATAGAAGGTCATGGCGAGGGCGGCTACCGCACCCGGCAGAGCGAATGCCATGAAGTTGAGTTGCAACGGCAAACTGATTCCCAGCAACGCGCCGCCCAACAACGGGCCGACAATCGCACCGTTACGACCGATCCCCGACGCCCAGCCAAGCCCCGTGGAGCGAATGGCCATGGAGTAGAACTGCGCGGCACAGGCATACAACAGGATTTGCGAACCGATGGTGGTAGCGCCAGCGATAGCGATCAGCAGGTACAACACAGGGGGCGGACTCTTGAAGCCGAGCAAGGTGATTGACACCGCGGCAATGGCGAAGAACACCGCCAGAACCCTTGGAAGGTTGAGCTTGTCGCCCAATACGCCACCGCCGACCGCACCGAAAATCGCGCCGAAGTTCAACACCAGCAAGAAGGACAGGCTTGAACCCAGGCTATAGCCGGCGTTGGCCATGAGTTTCGGCAGCCAGGAACTCAGGGCGTAGACCATCAACAAGCAGCAGAAAAACGCCAGCCAAAGCATCAGCGTGCGCAAGGCTCGGCCTTCGCGAAACAGCTGCAGTACCGGCGTGCCGGTGCCCTTCACTTCCGCCATGAGCAAGGTATCGCTGGCCTGGGCAACATAGGCCGGATCAACGCGCTGCAAGACAGCACGCGCTTGCTCGTTGCGGCCTTGGCGCAGCATGAAACCCACCGATTCTGGCAGGAAGTACATGATCAACGGCAGCAGCAATAACGGCAGCCCCGCCACATAGAACACTGCCTGCCAACCGAAGCTGGGAATAAGCACGATGCCCAGGCCCGCCGAGAGCATGCCGCCCACCGAATAACCGCTGAACATGATGGCGACCAGAGTGCTACGAATTTTCTTCGGCGCGTATTCGTTCATCAGCGCCACCACGTTGGGCATTACGCCGCCGATGCCAAGGCCGGCAATAAACCGGCAGATGCCAAAGGTCGTGGGGCTCGTGGCAAAGCCGTTGAGCACGGTGAAACCGCTGAAGAGCATCACGCAAAGGGTGATGGTTTTCTTGCGCCCGATCTTGTCCGACAGCGGGCCGAAAAACAGCGCACCGAACATCATGCCAAACAGCGCATAACTGCCCAGTGCCCCAGCCTCCAACGGGCTCAGGCCCCACTCTTTCATCAGCGTCGGCAAGACCACCCCGTAGATCACCAGGTCGTAGCCGTCGAAGATGATGATCAGGGCGCACCAGAACAACACCATCCAGTGAAAGCGGTTGAAGCGAGCGTTGTCGATAACCTCGTGTACATCGATTTTTCGCATGACATCGGTCTCTTGTTGTTATTTTTTATTGTTCGTTCAGGCGTATCAGCGGGATGCCGCAGGCGGTACACGCAACGCTCCGCCGATGGCGGCGGCATTGTTACGTGCCATGCACAGGACTGTTACGCAGGATGCAAATGAAGGGTATTGGGACCGGCAGAATGGCAATATCCGCTTTGCGCAGATCGCTATCCGTTTTGTGCAGAAGGGGGATATCGGAGTGTTGTTGCTTACCGAGAACTGAAACTGATCGGCGTGTTCAACCACGCCAGCTCATTTTTCGAGCCGGCGCTCAGAGGCGTTTGCCCTGCGGCGAACCACTGACTTGAATTCGGCTTCGTCACGCGTCGGCTACATTCGACGCATCATTTTTACGACTAGAACATTTCATTCACGGGTCTGAAACTCATGGGGTGACTCCACCATCAATGCACCTCATCGTCGGCGTGCACGCCAACTGCACCGGACTGGCAACCCGCTACTCGCTCTGACTGCCAGTCCAGGTGTCCGCTACGTCATCTGTCGGCTTGTCAGTAGTGATGAGCTTCTCGATGCCCCAGTCACCAGGCAGATGCCAATCCTCGCCGAAAAGTTCGGCCGGATGCATCGTACGGTCGGAGCCATTGCCGCAGGCCAGGGACTTCGCCGGGCAATACCGGTCGCATCCCCAACAGATCCGTTCGGGGTGCTTGGGGTTTATTGGGAAGTTCTTGGCCATGCCGATCTCCGGTCATTGGGAGGCGTTCTTCCAACCTACAGCCCTTACGCAAGGTCAGCCTTGATGCACATCAAGAATCGACGGTTGCGCTCACCTCCTCAGCAATCCTGGGACTAAGCTGACACCTCAATAGACTTGGAGACATCTCTCATGCTCAATAGAAACCCTTTCCCAAGCAGCCTATCGACGTGGGACGGTCAGGGCGCCGCAACATCCCTCGATGACGAAGCGTTTACCGCTCCGCCCGCCATGACGAACGCCGAACTGGTTCACCTGCGTGTCCGGGTGATTGCCCTGGAGAACCTGGTTATTGCCCTGCTGGCCGAAGGCACGGCACATCAGCTCGCCGTTGCTCGGGAGATGGCCACCTACATTTCCCCCAGACCCGGTTTTACCCAGCATCCGCTGACCATTCACGCAGCCGAACAGATGACCCACAGTGTCGAGCGCGCCCAGCGATTTCGCCAGCGTGACGAGCCACCGGTTTAATTGCTCGAAACTTGATAATAATCATTATTGTTTGCAGTAAAGCTTCCTAGACTCTGGCTCCTACTCGCCAATGCCCAGGAAGACATCATGCGTATCCCCTGTTCGCTGTCGCTTGCCCTGCTTTTGCTTACACCGCTGGCTCACGCCAAGGAATACCCAATCGGTGAACCACAGTTGTGCCCCGGGTTGGAAGTCGGGGCGGTGTACTTGCAGCCAATCGAGATGGAGCCTGCCGGAATGATGCGGGCCACCGCAGATTCCGATGTGCATCTGGAAGCCGACATTCGCGCCACGGCGGACAATCGACAGGGCTTTCAGGAAGGCAGTTTTGTGCCCTATCTCAGTGTCTCGTTCCAGCTGAAAAAACAGGGCAACGAGAACGAGCTCAAAGGCGATTTCCACGCCATGGTCGCCAATGACGGCCCGCACTATGGCGACAACGTAAAGCTGCTCGGTCCAGGCAAATATCAACTGACCTTCACCGTCCTGCCACCCGGCGGTCATGGATCCCTTGGCCGCCATACCGATAAGGAAACCGGCGTAGCGCCATGGTTTGAACGTTGCGAATTGCACTATGAGTTTGTCTACGCCGGTATCGGTAAAAAAGGCGGTTATTAAATGAAGCGCCTGCACATTGCCTGGCTGGTATTTGCCGGAGCAGTGTTGCCATTGACGGTTTATGCCGAGTTGCCCAGCTACGAGCTGAGCTTGCGCGATGGCCACTTCACGCCGGCCGTACTGGAGGTACCGGCCGGACAGCGCTTCAAGATCATCCTGAAAAATATCGGTCAAGGGCCAGCAGAGTTCGAGAGCACGCCATTGCGGGTTGAAAAAGTACTGTCGCCGGGAGTGACGACTTTCGTCGTCATACACCCCCTCGGGCCTGGCCACTACCCCTTCTTCGACGAGTTCAATCCGCAACTGCCCGAGGGCGGCATCCTCGCGAAATAGCCCGTTCAAACACGGAGTTCCCATGAATCAATCAATGTTCATTGTCTGGCGCGAAAGCGTCGAGGCGCTGCTGGTGATCGGCATTCTCCAGGCCTGGGTCAGCCAGCAGCCCAAGGGTGATCGACTGGCGAAATACTTGTGGGTAGGTGTGGTGCTGGGGTTGATGCTTTCGGGCCTGCTGGCAGTGTTGATTCTGTTTGCCGGTGAGGCTATGAGCGGCTCAGCCAGTGAATGGTTCCAGGCTGCACTGGCGCTAGTTGCCAGCCTGTTGATGGTGCAAATGGTCGGCTGGATGAATCGCCACGGACGCACGCTCAAACAGGATTTGCAACGCCACGCCGACAGCCATCTGGCCCGACAAGGCGGCTTGGGCCTGTTGCTGCTGGCCATGCTCGCCGTCAGCCGCGAAGGCAGTGAAACGGTGGTCTTTCTCTATGGCGCCGGGGCGCGTTTACGCGGGCCGCAACTCGGTTTGTTTACCATCGGCGGCGCAATGGGACTGGCGCTGTCGGCGCTGACCATTGCCCTGCTGCACAGCAGTCGCCGGTTCATTTCGTGGCAGCGATTCTTTGCCATCAGCGAAGCTGTTTTACTGCTACTCGGCGCGGCATTGCTGGTCAGCGGCACCGAGCGAATTGGCGGTCAATTACTCGCCATGGATTTACCGCAGGTGATGTACAGCCTCGTGGGTGATGCGCTTTGGGACAGCAGTGCCTTGCTCAGCGACAGCCATGGACTGGGTAGTTTTCTCGCAGGTTTTGCCGGCTATCGCGCGACGCCCAGCGGCTTGACGTTACTGGTGCTGGCCGGTTATTGGCTGACCGTCGGCGGTTGGCTGCATCAACGGGCTGCGGAAAAAGTCCCATGCCTGAGCTGAGTCGACACAATCGTTTACTCCAGCGACTGGGCGACGGCATGCGTCGCCATGCGCCCGTCATTCGTGCCGTGCAGTGGGCCGTTGTACTGTTCTATGCCTTGCTGTTGGTGTTACCGGCGCTGTTGCCGCTGCCGGACAGCCAGGCACGGATGCTCGATAACCTGACCATGCTCGCGCAGTTTTTGTTCTGGGGAATCTGGTGGCCGTTCGTGCTGCTGTCGATGGTGATGTTCGGCCGCCTCTGGTGTGGCGTACTGTGCCCGGAAGGTTCGCTCAGCGAATGGGCCAGCCATTATGGCCGAGGCATGGGTGTGCCGCGCTGGCTGCGCTGGGGCGGCTGGCCGACGTTGGCGTTCTGCCTGACGACCCTCTACGGCCAGTTGATCAGCGTCTACGACTACGCCCAGGCGGCGCTGCTGATTCTGGGCGGCTCGACCGTCGCCGCAGTCGTCGTCGGGTTCATGTTTGCCCGGGGCAAGCGGGTCTGGTGCCGTTACTTGTGCCCGGTCAGCGGCGTGTTCGCCCTGCTCGCCCGCCTGGCGCCCGTGCATTTTCAGGTCGATGAACAACGCTGGATGGAAAATGCCGCGCCGCGCCTGCCGCCGCCCAACTGCGCGCCCTTGCTCGATATCCGGCGTATGCGAGGCGCCAGTGACTGCCACGCCTGCGGACGCTGCAGCGGACAACGCGGCGCTGTTCAGTTGATCGCCCGCTCCAGCAACCAAGAGATTGTTCACGCCACGGCGCAGACGCTGTCACCGTGGGACGCGCGCTTACTGCTGTTCGGTGTGATCGGCCTGGCCATGGGCGCATTCCAGTGGACGGTCAGCCCCTGGTTCATCGCCCTCAAGCAAACTTTCGCCCAATGGCTGGTCGAGCACGACCAACTCTGGGCCCTGCAGGACAACGCGCCGTGGTGGCTGCTGACCCATTACCCGCAGCTCAACGACAGCTTCAGCTGGCTCGACGGTTTCAGCATCGTTGTTTACTTGAGTTTGAGTTCGCTGGTGTTCGGCACCGTGTTGATGACTCTCCTGCGCCTGGCAGCTCGACTGGCACAAGATCGCGCACTGTATTGGCCCCTGGCGCTGACACTCACGCCCCTGGGTGGTGCGGGGTTGTTTCTCGGGCTGTCGGCCACGACGGTAAAACTGCTGCGCTACGAAGGTCTGCTGCTGGAGTGGGTCCAACCAGTCAGAGCTTGTTTGTTAGTGGCCGCGATGGGCTGGAGCCTGCTGCTGGGCTGGAAACGCCTTAACCGCGAAGACCTTTCCCTGGCCCGGCGCGGCTTTGCCAGCGCTTGCCAGTTACTGGCCATCGGGACGGTTGGATGTGGCTGGTGGTTGCAATTCTGGGGCTGGGCCTGAGCCTCCTGAGTCACCACCACCCACCTTATTCACTAGACCTTAAAGCGAGCCACGGTCTGGTGCAGCGCACCGGCCATCTGCGCCAAATCGTGACCTGCGGTGTGGGTATGCTGAGCACCGAGCAAGACCTGCTCGGACAAGTTACGAATCCCCATCAGATTGCGATCCACCTCCCGCGCCACCAACGCCTGCTCTTCCGTGGCACTGGCAATCATCAGGTTGCGCTCGTTGATCTGCGAGATTGAGCGTGTGATCTCATCCAGCGCATCACCCGAGCGTTGCGCCACTTCCAGGGTAGCCCGCACCAGGTTGCTGCTGCTTTGCATGGCGGTCACCGCATGGCCGGTATCCAGGCGAATGTTGCCAATCATCTGCTCGATTTCCTGGGTGGACTCCTGGGTGCGATGCGCCAGGGCGCGCACTTCATCGGCGACCACGGCAAAACCGCGCCCGGCATACCCCGCCCGCGCTGCTTCAATGGCCGCGTTTAGGGCCAGCAAATTGGTCTGCTCGGCGATGCTACGAATCACGTCCAGCACCTTGCTGATGTCCTGCACCCGTCCCGCCAGTTGCTCGATGCGTTGTGCGGTGTCGGTGACGCCATCGGCCAGTGCGCCAATTGAAACCACGGTTTCCTGAACCTGTTCGCGCCCGCGCTGTGCGGTTTGCTCGGACTGCCGCGAGGCCTCGGAGGTGCTCACCGCATTGCGCGCCACTTCATCGACCGCAGCGGTCATCTGGTTCACCGCGGTGGCCGCCTGCTCGATCTCCAGCCCCTGCAATTGCAGGTTGCTGCTGGTCTGGCTGCTGACCGCACTCAGCTCTTCGGAGGAACTGGCCACCTGGTCCACTGAGGTCGCGATGTGCCTGACCATGGCATTCAGACTTTGCTGCATCTGATGCATGTTCATCATCACGCTGTCGCCGACACTAGAGTTCACGGGCACCTGAATCGTCAGGTCGCCCTGAGCGATCTGACTCAAAAACCGTGCGGCATCATCCGGCTCGCCACCCAGTGGACGGGTCACACTGCGCGTGACGATCACCGCTGCAGCGATGACCAGCGCCACACAGAACAAAAACAACCCGAGCATGTTGCGCCGGGCATCGCCGTACAGTGCCTGCGCCGACTGTTCACGGTCGGCGAATATTTTGCCCTGCAGCGCCATCAACTGATCCAGGCTGCCATAAACCTCGCGTTCGGCCGGCACGACCTTTTGTTTCAGCTGTGCCATGGCGTCATCGAAGGCCCCTTGCCGGATCAACACCTGCACTTGAGTGAACGCCGCAACGTAGGCTTCGCGATTCTTTTTCAGCGCGGCGTAAGCGGCTTTACCCTCGGGCAAATAGAACAACGGTTCAAGCGTTTCGAGTGCCTGAGTGATCTGTTTCTTGGTGGTGTCAATTGACTGCTGCACTTGCTGATTGTCTTTGTCGATCAGTAGATCCCGTGTGTTCCTGGCGTTATCGCGCACGCCGGTGGCAATGACCATGATCGGATCGATCTTCGGCCAGTCCTGCTTGACGATCACCACCGCCTGCTCCTTGAGCGTTGCCAGATCGTGTAACGCGTAAAACGCCATGCCCATCAGCGCCAGCGGCGCGATGGCAAAGCCAATGACGATACGTTGTGCCGTCGTTAATTTGGCCATATCAAATGCTCCCCGTTTGATACCTGCCGATTGGCAGCGCATTTGAAAACCTAATGATGGATGTTCCTGTTAAACGTTTAACCTCAGCCTCGGTTACCCCCGTAACACGAAGGCTGGAAACAACTCGCGCAGGGCCTCCCATAAGTCAGGTAGCAAGGCTTGTGCCGAAATGCTCGGCAGCTGCGGATCGAACATCCGCTCGGTGCGAACCAGTTGCACGGCGAAGCGCTTGACGCCGAGTTCGCTCAAACGCTTGGCGAGGATCAGCAGGCGCGCCGGCTCGAACAGATGCCAGTGCACGGTGGTGCGACATTCGTAGTCGACACCGCTGCCCAACAGATGCTCAAGGCTGCGCCAATTCGCCGTTCCGCTGCCCTCGACCCGGGTGATGACCTGGCAATCCTCGGGTAATGCCTTGACATCGAAACCGACCCAATCGGCCCCGGTTAGTGCCTTGGCGAACGCCGCAGGTTTGATGCCGGCGCTGTGCAAACCGATGCGAAATCCCATCGCCCGCACTTCATCCATGGCGTCGAGCAAACCGTCCTGCAAGGTGGGCTCGCCGCCACTGAACACCACCGCATCGAGCAAGTCCTGGCGCCGTTGTAGAAATGCCAACACCCGCCGCCAATCCACTTCGTCTGTGCCACGAGGCGGAATCAGCTGCGGGTTATGGCAGTAACGACAACGCCAGGCGCATCCCTGGCAAAACAACACGCAGGCGAGCTGTCCCGGATAGTCGATAGTGGTCAGGGGCACCATGCCCCCGACCCGAAGCGTTCGACTCATTGGCGCCCGGCCAGCGCTGCGCTTTCAGTGAAGTGCACCCGCTCGCGGTGCTCCGACTGTTTGCCCGGATTGAACGCCGACACAGGGCGGTGATAGCCCATCACCCGGGTCCAGACTTCGCAGCGTTGACGTTGAGCCTGGGGCAATATTTGCGATGCAGTCATGGTGTAGCTCCTTGCAGTTGAGTGGATCGAAATCAATGAACGGTGCCGAGCTTCTGTTCTTGAAGCAGCAGTGCTTCGTCGCACTTGGGGCAGAACTCATGCTCGCCATCGAGGTAGCCGTGCACTGGGCAGATGGAGAATGTCGGGGTCACGGTCAGGTACGGCAGGCGAAAGCGGCTTAGGGCTTTGCGCACCAGTTGCTTGCACGCCTCGGTCGAAGAAATCCGTTCGGCCATGTACAGGTGCAAGACCGTGCCGCCGGTGTATTTGCACTGCAGCTCGTCTTGGAGTTCCAGCGCCTCGAAAGGGTCTTCGGTGTAGCCCACGGGCAGTTGCGAGGAGTTGGTGTAATACGGCGCCTGCGTGCTGCCGGCCTGGAGAATATCGGGATAGCGCTTGAGGTCTTCCTTGGCGAAACGGTAGGTCGTGCCCTCGGCGGGCGTCGCTTCCAGGTTGTACATGTGGCCGGTTTCCTCCTGGAAACGCAGCAACGTGGCGCGCACATGATCGAGCATCTTCAGGGCAAACTGCCGGCCGTACTCGGTGTGCATGCCCTCCTCGTCGCCGGAAAAATTGCGCAGCATTTCATGCATGCCATTGAGGCCGATGGTCGAGAAGTGGTTACGCAGGGTCCCGAGGTAGCGCTTGGTGTACGGGTACAAACCGGCATCCATGTGGTGCTGGATCACCTTGCGCTTGACCTCCAGGCTCTCCATCGCCAGCTCCATCAGCGTGTCCAGGCGCTTGAGCAGACCACTGGTATCGCCCTTGAACACATAGCCCAGACGGGCACAGTTGATGGTCACTACACCAAGCGATCCGGTTTGCTCCGCCGAGCCAAACAAACCGCCACCCCGCTTGAGCAACTCGCGGACATCCAGCTGCAATCGGCAGCACATGGAACGCACCTGATTGGGTTGCAGATCGGAATTGAGGAAGTTCTGGAAATACGGCAGGCCGTAACGCGCGGTCATCTCGAACAGCCGGTCGGCGTTTTCACTGTCCCACGGAAAGTCATGGGTGATGTTGTAGGTCGGGATCGGAAAGGTGAACACCCGCCCTTTTGCATCGCCGGCCTGCATTACCTCGATGTAGGCACGATTGAGCAAATCCATTTCGACTTGCAGGTCGCCATAGGCAAACGGCATTTCCTCACCACCGATGACGGGTATCTGCTCACGCAAATCCTGCGGGCAAACCCAGTCGAAGGTCAGATTGGTGAAAGGCGTCTGTGTGCCCCAGCGCGACGGTACGTTGAGGTTGTAGATGAACTCCTGGATCGCCTGGCGCACCTCCTGAAAACTCAGCTGGTCCTTGCGCACATAGGGCGCGAGGTAGGTGTCGAACGAGCTGAACGCCTGGGCGCCGGCCCATTCGTTTTGCAGGGTGCCGAGGAAATTGACCATCTGCCCCAGGGCACTGCTCAAGTGCTTCGGCGGACCGGCTTCGACTCGCCCTGGCACACCGTTGAGCCCTTCGTGCAACAGGGTGCGCAGCGACCAACCGGCGCAGTAACCGGCGAGCATGTCGAGGTCGTGCACATGCAAGTCCGCCTCGCGGTGGGCCTGGCCGATAGCTTCGCTGTACACCTCGTCCAGCCAGTAGTTGGCGGTGACCTTACCCGACACGTTCAACACCAGACCGCCCAGTGAATAACCCTGATTGGCGTTGGCCTGAACCCGCCAGTCTTCTCGATCCAGGTATTCGTTCATCGAGGTCGCCACTTCGACCATGGTCCGGCGGTCGCGGCGCAAACGCCCGTGCTGTTCGCGATAGACGATATAAGCACGCATGGCGAGGAAAAAACCGGCGTCCATCAGTACCCGTTCAACACGGTCCTGGATTTGCTCGACATGCAGCCTCGGCACCCCTTCGAGCCTTGCCAATACCGCGTTAAGCAAGGCTTCAACCTCAACCTCGCGGTACTCCCCCGTCGCCTTGCCGGCGGCGATCAATGCCTGACGGATTTTGTCGGCATCGAAGGCGACCTGACTGCCATCGCGTTTGTGCAAGCGGTTACTTCCTACGGCGATCAGCGTGCTCTGCATTTTGCCTCCAGACACTACATATAGACTTAATAAAACTTAAAACCACAATATGCAGTGAAGACTACGGACAAAGTGCTGATCTGCAATTGATCGACATCAAGATTTTCGGGTGAAAGAAACGCCCGAATGCAGGGTGGATAAAAAACACTTAGGCCAGCGAAGAACCAATGTGGGAGCGAGCTTGCTCGCGATGACTGCAGCACATTCAACAGTGATGTCGACTGGTCTACCGCTATCGCGAGCAAGCTCGCTCCCACATTTGATTTGCTGTGTTTTAGGGACCGTACAGGTCGGTTCAACCGCCGCTCATGTTCATGAACCTGACAATCTGCACCTCCCCGTCGGGACTGAAATCGTGACGCAGCGGCTTGCCGCGCAAGGCCTTCTGCACCGCATTGATCACCGGTTGATCATCCAGCGGATAGCGGCGCAGCAATCCACGCAAATCCAGAGAGTCTTCCTGGCCCAAGCACAGCAACAGCTTGCCTTCAACGGTCATCCGCACCCGGTTGCAGCTGCCGCAGAAGTTTTGGCTGTTGGGTGAAATGAAGCCGATCCGGGTCTCGGGATGGCGTTCCAGACGCACATAACGCGCCGGTCCGCCGCTGTTCTCGGTGCTGTCGAGCAACCGATGCTGGCTGGCGATGAGCGTGCGCACTTCGTCGCTGGAACAGAACGATTCGCCCCGGGAGCGACCGACGTCGCCCAAGGGCATTTCTTCGATGAAACTGATATCGATGCGCTGGTCGATGGCGTATTGCACCAACGCCGGGACTTCATCGAAGTTGCGTCCCTTCATCACCACGCAGTTGAGTTTGATCCGTTCAAACCCCGCATCCCGCGCCGCTTCAATGCCGCCCAGCACCCGATCGAGGTCGCCATTACGGGTGATCGCCCGAAATTTCTCCCCATCCAGACTATCGAGGCTGATGTTCATCCGTTTGACTCCGGCATCGACCAACGGCCGTGCCAGACGGCCCAGCTGCGAGCCGTTGCTGGTCATCACCAGTTCGCGCAAACCGGGCAACGCGGCGATGTTGCGGCACAGTTGGACAATGCCGGGGCGGATCAGCGGCTCTCCGCCGGTCAGACGGATTTTGCGTACCCCCAAGCCAACGAACAGTGTCGCCAAGCGTTGCAATTCTTCCAGGGTGAGCACCTGCTGACGCGGCAGGAACGTCATGTTTTTCGCCATGCAATACACACAGCGAAAATCACAGCGGTCCGTCACCGACATCCGCAGATAATCAATCTGCCGCCCAAAACCATCCTGCATCACAGCGTTCATCACATCTCCCGGATTGCCCAAGGCTCATTGCACCAGCGGTGAGTCGGCACCCTGTAAGTGGATGCCACGAATATCCGCCGCACCGATCAGGGTTTGCAGGTATTGCACCAGGGCTTTTTGCCAGACGCCTTGCTGTAACTGCGTGCGAATCGCCGTCGACACCACTTCATAGGGCAACGGCACGCCTTCGATGCGTTGATCGACGCTGATCACATGCCAGCCGTAGCGGCTTTCCAGCGGTTTACTGACCAGGCCCGGTGCCAGGGTAAACAACTGACGTTCCAGTTCAGGCACGGTCTGGCCCTTGCTGATCTGCCCTAAAGAACCGCCCTGAGCCTTCGACGGGCAGGCCGAATAATTCAGCGCCAGCTCGGCGAAACTGCCGGGAAATTCATCCAGTCGCTGCAGCAGGACTTCGGCCTGACCTTTGGCAAGTTCACGGGCTTCGACATCGTCCGGCGCGCACTCGAGCAAGATGTGCCGCACCGCCAGCAACGGTGCGCTGTGGAAGCGTCCGCGATTGTTTTCGTAGTAACGCAAGCTCGACTCCTCGTCGCACTGCGGCACCTTCACCTCGCGTTCGAGCAGCAAGCGCGTGGCTGCTTCTTCTTCGTTCTCACCGGCACCGATCTCCAGCGACACACCGAGCTCGGTGATGCGCTGTTGCAGCAACTCGCGGATCACCAGCGCCCGGGCGGCCAGGAAGACCGCCTCCTCGCGGCTTTCGGCCGGGTGATATTGCAACTCCTGCGCCATCGCCTCCGGGGTGATCGACACCTCGTTGACGCGGATGATCGGCCACTCCTGTTCGCTGCTGGCGATCAACTGCGCCGGGGCGTCATCAGCCGCCGCGGGCTCAACCGGCAGCGCTTCAAATTGCGCCTGAACGACCGGCGCGATGTCGACAGCGGCCTCCACTTTTTTTGAAGAGCCGCAGCCACCGCTGCCCCCGTTACCGCCACCACATCCGCATCCACCTGACATGACTGTCTCCTCAATACTTCTGACGAACGATTTGATAACGACGCCCCAGGTACCAGATCGGTGCGCTGATCATGTGTACGAGACGGGTGAAGGGGAACAACACAAACAGGGTCAAACCCAGAAATACATGCAACTTGTAGGTCAGCCCGACCGGCGCAATGGACGCCGCCGCTTCCATCGGACGCAACAGCACGGTGTTCTGCGCCCAATCGGCGAGCATCACCATCACCGAGCCATCCATGTGCTCGGTGGACGCGACGATGGTCAGCAGCCCGAGCAGCAATTGCGCCAGCAGCACCAACAAAATCAGGATGTCCGAAGGACTGGAAGTCGCACGAACCCGAGGGTCGCTGAGCCGCCGGTTGATCAGCATCAGCAGGCCAATCAGGCACAACAGGCCGAAAAGTCCGCCCGAGACCATCGCCAGCAATTGCTTGTTTTCAGTGCTGATCACATGGTGATAAACCGACGCGGGCGTCAGCAGGCCGACGAAATGCCCGGCCAGCACGAACAACACACCAATGTGGAAGAAGTTGCTCGCCACGCGCATGCCGCGCTGATTGAGCATCTGGCTCGAGCCGGCCTTCCAGGTGTACTGCGACAGATCGAAGCGCGCCCAGCTGCCAATCAGGCAAATCGCCAGGGCGACGTAGGGATAAACCCCGAACAACAACAGGTTCCATTTAGACATTGCCGACCTCCTTGGCCGGCACGGCGGCCGGCCCTTCATGCTGAAAATCCACCCAGTGCAACGGCACCGCGCTTTCTTCCCGGGCCTTGCCCGGTGCGCTTGGCAGCGAACTGCAACGGTCCTGCTGTTCGGCCTGGAGGAAGTCCACGGCCTCCTCCTCCCAGATCTTGTCGAGGGCTTCGAGAGAGTCGTCGCGAGGTTCCGCCGCGACCTGAGCCCGCAGGTCGGCGACCGCTTGATGCGGCTCGGCCCCGGCAATTTGCAGCAGCGCCCGGAAGCAGCTGGCATAGGCGCTTTCGCGCTCTTCCAGTCGCGCGGCGAGCAAGGCCAGCAAGTGCGAAACATCCGCCAGGCCCTCGCGGGCCTCGATGTCTTCGCGAGTGGACAGGAACTCCAGGTACAGCGGGATGAAATCGGGCAGCTCCTTGACGCCGATGGCAAAACCGGCGGCTTCGTATTGCGCCATCATGTCGACCATGGCCTGTCCACGGTCGCGGGATTCGCCGTGCACATGCTCGAACAACAGCAGTGACAACGAACGCCCCCGGCCGAACAGCGCACCGTAGTGCTCCTGCCCGTCCATCAGGTCATTGGTGCAGATCAGTTCGAGCAACTCGAATAACGCTCCGCGCTGCTTGGGGCTGATTTCCCGGGACTGGATAATCGCTTGCTCCAGTTCGTCGCGACCACCGATCAGCGTTTCGGTCGGGTAATCGAGCAGCAGCGAAATCACTTTAAGAATTTGCATGCTTATTCCTCCCACAACTGAACGGTTTTCAGGATGTCGCGACGATTGGCTTTCTTGGCACCGAACATGTTGGTGTCGGAGCTGCCGCTGCAACCGCTGCCGAAGCTGAAACCACAACCTGAGCGTTCGGCGAAGGCGTCACTCATGGCGTCTTCACGGTGCGCACTCGGCACAACGAAACGGTCTTCGTAGTTGGCGATCGCCAGGTAGCGATACATCTCTTCGACCTGGGCCACGCTCAAGCCGACATCCGCCAGCACTTGCAGGTCCTGTACACCATCGACTTGCTCGGAACGTTTGTAGGCGCGCATCGCCAGCAAGCGTTTAAGTGCACGCTTGACCGGTTTTTCATCGCCCGCCGTCAGCAGGTTGGCCAGGTACTTCAGGGGAATACGCAGGCTGTCGACATCCGGGATCACTCCGTTCATGCCCACGGTGCCGGCAGTGGCGGCGTTCTGGATCGGCGACAGCGGCGGAACGTACCAAACCATCGGCAAGGTGCGGTATTCCGGGTGCAGCGGCAGCGCCAGTTTCCAGTCCACGGCCATTTTGTAGACCGGCGAACGTTGCGCGGAATCGATCACCGATTGCGGCACACCGTCTTCCAGAGCCTGGCGAATCACTGCCGGGTCATTCGGATCGAGGAAAATTTCCAGTTGCTTCTCGTACAGATCCTGTTCGTTGGCGGTGCTCGCCACTTCGCTGATGCGGTCGGCGTCATACAGCAACACACCGAGGTAGCGGATGCGCCCGACGCAGGTTTCCGCGCACACAGTCGGCATCCCGGCTTCGATACGCGGGTAGCAGAAGATGCATTTCTCGGACTTGCCGCTTTTCCAGTTGAAATAGATCTTCTTGTACGGGCAGCCGCTGATGCACATCCGCCAGCCACGGCATTTCTCTTGGTCAATCAGGACGATGCCGTCTTCTTCTCGCTTGTAGATCGCCCCGCTCGGGCAGGCCGCGGCGCATGTCGGGTTGAGGCAGTGCTCGCACAGGCGCGGCAAATACATCATGAAGGTGTTTTCGTACTCGCCGTAAATGTCCGCCTGGATCTTGTCGAAGTTCTTGTCCTTGCGACGCTTGGCGAATTCGGTACCGAGGATTTCTTCCCAGTTCGGGCCCCACTCGATTTTCTCCATGCGTTTGCCCGAGATCAGTGAACGCGGACGCGCGGTGGGTTGATGCTCGCCCAACGGCGCGGTGTGCAGGTGCTGGTAATCGAAGTCGAACGGTTCGTAGTAGTCGTCCAGGCTCGGCAGGTCCGGGTTGGCGAAAATGTTCGCCAACACGCGGAATTTACCGCCAATGCGCGGGTTGATCGTGCCGTTGGCGTTGCGGATCCAGCCGCCCTTCCACTTGTCCTGGTTTTCCCATTCTTTCGGGTAGCCGATGCCGGGTTTCGATTCGACGTTATTGAACCAGGCGTATTCCATGCCTTCGCGGCTGGTCCAGACGTTTTTGCAAGTGATCGAACAGGTGTGGCAACCGATGCATTTGTCCAGGTTCAGAACCATGCCGATTTGTGAGCGAATCTTCATCTCAGTTCTCCTCGATATCGGTCGGCAGGGGACGCGGCAGGTCATCGCCGGATGAACCATCGAGCCAGTCGACTTTGGACATTTTGCGCACCACGACGAATTCGTCGCGGTTGCAACCGACGGTGCCGTAATAGTTGAAACCGTAAGCTTGCTGGGCGTAGCCGCCGATCATGTGGGTCGGCTTGAGCACCACGCGGGTGACCGAGTTGTGGTGGCCGCCACGAGTCTTGGTAGTTTCCGAACCAGGCACGTTCACGATCCTTTCCTGGGCGTGATACATCATCACCATGCCGTCCTTGACCCGTTGGCTGACCACCGCGCGAGCGGTCAGCGCACCGTTGATGTTGAAGCACTCGATCCAGTCGTTGTCTTCGATACCGGCGCTTTTCGCGTCGTTCTCCGAGAGCCAGACAATCGGCCCGCCACGGCTGAGGGTGAGCATCAGCAGGTTGTCGCTGTAGGTGCTGTGAATGCCCCATTTCTGGTGCGGGGTGATCCAGTTCAGGACGATTTCCTTGTGGCCGTTGCTGCGCTTGCCTTTCACCCCTTCGATGGTGCGGGTGTTGACTGGCGGCCGATAACTCATCAGTTGCTCGCCGAATGCCTGCATCCACGGGTGATCCTGGTAGAACTGCTGGCGACCGGTGATGGTGCGCCATGGGATGCCTTCGTGAACGTTGGTGTAACCGGCGTTGTAGCTGACGTGATCGTCTTCGAGCCCCGACCAGGTCGGGCTGGAAATGATCTTGCGCGGCTGAGCCTGAATGTCGCGGAAGCGTATCGCCTCGTGGGCCTTGGACAGCGCCAGGTGGCTGTGGTCGATGCCGGTGAATTCCGACAGCGCAGCCCAGGCCTTGACCGCCACTTGGCCGTTGGTTTCCGGTGCCAGGGACAGAATCACTTCAGCCGCATCGATGGCCGTGTCGATTTTCGGACGGCCCTGACTGATACCGGCATCGCCTTCTTTGTGATTGAGTTCACCGAGGAATTTCACTTCGTCTTCGGTGTTCCAGTTGATGCCTTTGCCGCCGTTGCCGTGTTTCTCCAGCAATGGCCCTAGGGACGAGAACTGCTTGTAGATGTTCGGGTAGTCACGCTCGACCACATGCAGGTTCGGCGCGTTCTTGCCTGGCTCCGGTGCCACTCCAGCGCTTTTCCAGTCGGTGCCGCCAAACGGTTGGGCCAGTTCGCCGACGCTGTCGTGCATCAACGGGATGGTCACCAAGTCCTTTTCAACGCCCAGATGCCCTTCGGACATGCTGGAAAACGCCTTGGCAATGCCTTTGTAGATTTCCCAGTCGGAACGCGATTCCCACGCCGGGTCGATGGCAGCCGACAACGGGTGAATGAACGGGTGCATGTCCGAGGTGTTCATGTCGTCTTTTTCGTACCAGGTGGCGGTCGGCAACACGATGTCGGAATAGACGCAGGTCGAAGACATGCGGAAGTCCAGTGTGGTGACCAGGTCGAGCTTGCCTATGGCGCCCTCGTCCACCCATTCGGCTTCTTCGGGTTTGCAATCGCCGACCTGACCGATGTCTTCGTTCATGACTCCGTTCTTGGTGCCCAGCAGATACTTGAGCATGTACTCGTGGCCCTTGCCCGAGGAGCCCAGCAGGTTGGAACGCCAGATGAACATGTTGCGCGGGAAGTTGACCGGGCTGTCCGGCTGTTCACAGGAGAAGCGCAGCGAACCGTCCTGCAGCGACTTGACCACGTAGTCTTTCGGGTCCATGCCGGCCGCAGCCGCGTCGCGGCAAATGTGCAAAGGGTTAGTGTTGAGTTGCGGTGCGCTGGGCAACCAGCCGGCGCGTTCGGCGCGGATGTTGTAATCCAGCGCATGCTCAGGGAATTGTGATTTATCAGCCAATGGCGAGAGCACGTCGTGCATGCTCATCTTCTCGTGCCGCCACTGCGAACTGTGGGCGTAGAAGAAGCTGGTGCCGTTCATTTGGCGAGGCGGACGGTTCCAGTCCAGGCCGAACGCCAATGGCAGCCAGCCGCATTGCGGACGGAGTTTTTCCTGACCGACGTAATGCGCCCAACCGCCACCGGTCTGACCGACACACCCGCAGAGCATGAGCATGTTGATCAGCCCGCGGTAGTTCATGTCCATGTGGTACCAGTGATTCATCGCCGCGCCGACGATGATCATCGAACGGCCCTTGGTCTTGTCGGCGTTGTCGGCAAACTCACGGGCAATCTGGATGGCTTTCTCACGGCTGACGCCAGTGATCTGCTCCTGCCACGCCGGGGTGCCAGGCACCGAGGCGTCGTCGTAATCCTTGGCCACATTATCGCCGCCCAGGCCACGATCAATGGCCAGGTTGGCGGCCGACAGGTCGAACACGGTGGCGACTTTGGCCACGCTGCCGTCCGCCAGCACCACGTTATGCACCGGCACGCGGCGGTATTGCACGGCATCGCCGGCCACGTGCTGGAAGTGCTCGTGGGACTCGCCGGCAAAATACGGGAACGCCACTTCGGCGACGTCATCGCCGATCAGGCTCAGTTTCAGATCGATTTCACGGCCTTCGCCGCCTTCACGAGGGAGGATGTTCCACTTGCCCTTCTCGCCCCAGCGATAACCGATGGAACCCTGAGGGGACACCAGTTCGCCGCTGACATCGAGGGCGATGGTTTTCCATTCCGGGTTGTTTTCCTGGCCGAGGTTGTCGGTCAGGTCGCTGGCACGCAGGAAGCGGTCCGGCTGATAACCGGCGCCCGGGGCCTTGTCGACCATTTGCTTGAGCAGCACCAGCACCGGCAAATCGGTGAAGCGCTTGGCGTAGTCGGTGAAATAGGCGCTCGGTTTGTCCAGGTGGAATTCTTTGAAGATCACATGGTTGAACGCCTGGGCCAGCGCCGCATCGGTGCCTTGTTTAGGGTTCAGCCACAGGTCGGTGAGCTTGGCGACTTCCGAGTAATCCGGGGTGATTGCCACCGTCTTGGTGCCTTTGTAACGGACTTCGGTAAAGAAGTGCGCGTCGGGGGTACGGGTCTGCGGGACGTTGGAGCCCCAGGCAATGATGTAGTTGGAGTTGTACCAGTCGGCCGATTCCGGCACGTCGGTCTGCTCGCCCCAAACCATCGGCGAGGCCGGTGGCAAGTCGCAGTACCAGTCGTAGAAGCTCAGGCAGGCGCCGCCAATCAGCGACAGGTAACGCGAACCTGCGGCGTAGCTGACCATCGACATGGCCGGGATCGGCGAGAAGCCGACGATCCGGTCAGGGCCGTATTGCTTGATCGTATAGACGTTGGCCGCGGCAATGATCTCGTTGACTTCCTCCCAGTTGGAACGAATGAAGCCACCCATGCCGCGTTTGCTTTTATAGGAGTCGGCCTTGGCCTTGTCCTCGACGATGCTGGCCCAGGCTTCGACCGGCGCCATGGTTTGCCGCGCATCGCGCCAAAGCTTGAGTAACGGCTTGCGGATTTTCGGGTACTTGAGCCGGTTGGCGCTGTAGATGTACCAGCTGTAACTGGCACCACGCGGGCAGCCACGGGGCTCATGGTTCGGCAGATCGTTACGGGTACGCGGGTAGTCGGTCTGCTGGGTTTCCCAGGTGATCAGGCCGTTCTTGACGTAAATTTTCCACGAGCAGGAACCGGTGCAGTTCACCCCGTGGGTGGAGCGCACGATCTTGTCGTACTGCCAGCGCGAACGGTAGACATTCTCCCAGTCGCGAGACTCTTTGCGAGTCTCACCATGACCGTCGGAAAACTCGTTTTGCTTGCGGTTGAAAAACCGCAATTGATCCAGTAAATGACTCACGGTGTAGTCCTCTCAGGCTTTGTCGCGGGGTCTGTGCCCCGCCCACGCAATGGTTGGATTCGGCTCGACTCAGCAGGGTGTCGCGGCGCCTTTGCGCGCGTAACACCACCACGTCACCACGATGCAGCTCAGGTAAAAGCCGACGAACATGTAGAAGGCCATCTCCGGGCTGCCGGTCAGGGCCATCGAAGTGCCGAAGGATTTGGGAATGAAGAACGCACCGAAGGCGCCCATGGCCGAACTGAAGCCCAGGACGGCGGCTGACTCTTTGCCGGCATTTTTCAGCGCTTGTTCGCGCACGGCGGCTGGTTTTCCGGCAGAGGCTTTTTCATGCTGGGTGCGGAAGATCACCGGGATCATGCGGAAGGTGGAGCCGTTGCCGACGCCCGTGGTGATGAACAGCAGCATGAACAGGCCGAGGAAGCCGTAGAAGTTGCCGCCCTGGCCGCTTTCAGGAAGGAAGTGCAGAACACCGAAGACCATCACGATCATCAGCACAAAGTTCCACAAGGTCACCTTCGCGCCGCCGAGCTTGTCCGCCAGCCAGCCACCCAATGGACGCACCAGGGCACCCACCAACGGGCCGAGGAAAGCGAATTTCAAGGCAATGACGTCAGGGAACGAGGTTTTGATCAGCAGCGGAAACGCGGCGGAGAAACCGATGAACGAACCGAAGGTCGCCAGGTACAACCAGCACATCAGCCAGTTGTGTTTGCGTTTGAAGATGACGGCCTGTTCGCTAAAGGAAGCGCGGGCACTGGACAAGTCATTCATGCCGAACCATGCCAGTACCGTCACCAGGATAATAAACGGCACCCAGATGAAGCCGGCGTTCTGCAACCACAACTGGCCGCCGTCCGGCAGTGCTTGCGGCGAGCCGCCCATGAAACCGAACACACCGAAGGTAATCACCAACGGCACACAGAACTGCATCACCGAGACGCCCAGGTTACCCAGCCCGGCATTGAGGCCAAGGGCCGTGCCCTGCTGCGACTTGGGATAGAAGAAACTGATGTTGGACATGCTCGACGCGAAGTTGCCGCCACCAAAACCGCAGAGCAAGGCAATCAACACGAATACGTTGTAGGAGGTGCTCGGGTCCTGCACGGCGAAGCCCATCCAGATCGATGGCAGCAGAAGCGACGCTGTGCTCAGGGCGGTCCAGCGACGGCCACCGAAGATCGGCACCATAAACGAATAGAAGACCCGCAAGGTCGCCCCGGACAGGCCCGGCAACGCCGCCAGCCAGAACAGCTGGTCGGTGGTGAAAGTGAAGCCGATGGCGTTCAAACGCACGATCACCGTGCTCCAGACCATCCACACCGCAAAGGCCAGCAGCAGCGCAGGAATGGAAATCCACAAGTTGCGCGTGGCGGTCTGTTTGCCGCTACTTCCCCAGAATGCGGGGTCCTCTGGGCGCCAGTCATGAATGACCGGGCCTTTGTCAGGCTTTTGCAGAACGGACATGTTCTTCTCCTAGGGCAATGCTGGAAATCGGGGACGGTGTCAGCAACGGCGCTTTACCCAGCACCGGGCTTTTGCGTATTTCGCTGAAGTACATCCAGGTGAGGGAGACCCAGACCACGCCGTACATCAACATGAAGCAGGAAGAGCGCACTCCGGTGAGGTCCACCAGGGCGCCGAACAGGATTGGCAACACGAAGCCGCCCAGGCCACCGGCAAGGCCGACGATGCCGGACACTGCGCCCATGTTTTTCGGGTAGTCGTTGGCGATGTATTTGAAGACCGAGGCTTTGCCGAACGCAAAGGCGGTGCCCATGATGAACAGCAGCACGGTGAACAGCGCGGGGCTAAGGCCGATGTGGAAATCCACCGGGCCGTTGAGGGTCTGCACTTGCAGTTGGGTTTGGGGATACGAGAGCAGGAACAGGCAGATCCAGCTGACCCACAACACCCACCAAGTCACGCTTTGTGCACCCCAACGATCCGACATCCAGCCGCCAACGGCACGCAGCACGCCACCGGGCAGGGAAAAACAGGCCGCCAGCAGCGCTGCGCTTTGCAGGCTGAAACCGTATTCCTGCACGTAGTATTTGGTCATCCACAGCGCGAGTGCGACATAACCACCGAAGACGATCGAGTAGTACTGGCAGTAGCGCCACACGGCCGGGTCCTTCAGCGAACTCAATTGCTCACGCAACGTGGCACCCGAGGCACTGCGGTGGTCCTTTTTTTCGGCGCTGAGGAACCAGAACAACAGCGCGGTAATAAAGAGGATTGCGCTGAAGACTTTGGGCACGAGCTGCCAGCTGCCGGCAGCAATCAGCGCCGGGGCGAGAAACTTGGTGACCGCAGCCCCGGCGTTACCCGCGCCGAAGATGCCCATCGCGAAGCCTTGATTTTCCTTGTCGAACCATTTGGCGACGTAGGCAATCCCCACCGAGAACGAGCCGCCGGCCAGGCCGACGAACAAGCCCAGCACCAGGAACTGCCAATAGGCGGTGGCGTGACTGATCAGGTACAGCGGCGCCACGCAGGCCAGCATCAGCAGAAAGAACACGCTGCGACCGCCAAAACGGTCGGTCAAAAGGCCCAGCGGCAAACGAACCAGCGAGCCGGTCAGCACGGGGGTCGCGGCCAGCAGGCCGAATTGGGTTTCGTTGAGCTGGAGCAGTTCCTTGATCGGCACCCCGAGCACGGCGAACATCATCCAGACCATGAAACACACAGTGAAGGCCAATGTGCTCATGCCCAGCACCAGGCCTTGTCGTACACGGGGTTCGGTCACAATGCTCTCCAGTCAGTTAGCCATGGCGGCAGACTAGAGAGGCGAACCCCGCAAAAACTTGATCCATGTCAACGAAGCCCATGGGGACACAGGCCTATGCTTGTGCGGTCTACCTCTAAGGAGGTAGTACAGGAAAACCCTAAAACCGTTTGTTTATCAGCGTCTTAAGGTTTTCTGCCAAGGTTTTTGCTGACAAGGATCAGTCGACAACTCTTTAGAGGTAGCGCGCCCGGGATCGGCAGCCAAACCCTACCCTGGGGTTCCACATGCTCTGTTTTCCTGAATTTTTCCGGGACCTGCGCTGGTGATGCGCTGGTTGCGCAGCTCACTGCCCGCTCGCGCCGGGCTAGCCGTAATCCTGATCGCTGTGCTCGCCCTCGCCAGTTCGTTGAGTGCCGGACTGATCGCCTGGTTCAGCCAGGGCGATGCTGCCGCCATCAACACCGCAGGCTCGGTGCGCATGGAGACTTACCACCTGAGCTGGAAACTGGCGGCAGGTGCAACCGGCGAAGAAATCTTCGCCATCTCCGACAGCCTGCAAACCCGTCTCAACAGCCAGTCACTCAAGGCAGTGCTGGAAGATGGCCCGACCACTGCGCTGCAAATCAGCTACGGGCAAATTCAGCAACAATGGGGCAAGGATTTGCGTCCGGCACTGGAGCGTGGCGATGCCGCCTATTTTCAGGTCCAGGCCCTGCCCTTCATTGAGCAACTGAACCAGTTCGTCGACCTGTTGCAGCGCCAAAGCGAACAAAAGCAAGGCTGGCAACAAGTCATCCAGGGCCTGGCCCTGTTCACCACCCTGTTCGTCCTGCTGATCGGGCTGTACGAATTGCAGTACGGCGTCGTTACCCCCCTCAAAGAGTTGGTGGATGCTACCCAACGCTTTCGTCGCGGCGATTTCAAGGTGCGGGTCAACCATCAGTCCCAGGACGAACTGGGCGAGCTGGCCATGAGTTTCAACGCCATGGCCGAGACGATCGAAGATTCGCACCGCACCCTGGAGAGTCAAGTCCAGCAAAAAACCCTGAACCTGCAGCAAGCCAATGCCGCCCTCGAGTTGCTGTACCAAAGCAGTCGAAGCCTCGCCACTCGCCTGGCCAATGCCGAAGGGCTGGACGAGTTGATTCGGCGCTTCCAGCAACGTCTGCCCGGTTTGCGCCTGTCGCTGTGTCTGCAAGGACAATTGCAGGCACCGGCCCAGCAATTGCTCGCTCTGCATGGTGCGAACATCCGTGAGGTCTGCGCCAGCAGCGACTGCGCCACGTGCCAGAAGCATCACAAAGCCAGCCCGCAGACCTTCAGCATCAGCAACCAGGGCAGTGAACTGGGGGAGCTCAAGGCGCATTTTGTCGACGGCCATCCGACGCAAGCCTGGGAAACCCAGTTGATCCAGGCCCTGGCCAACCTGATTGGCACCTCGCTTTCGCTCAAACGCCAACGGGAACAGGATCATCGTCTGCTGCTGCTCGAAGAGCGCACGATCATCGCCCGCGAGTTGCACGACTCGCTGGCCCAGGCCCTGTCGTACATGAAGCTGCAAGTCAGCCGCCTGCAAACCCTGATGCGCCGTGGCGAACCAATGGAAACCCTGGAAAACGTCACCGCCGAACTGCGCGAAGGGTTGAACAATGCCTACCGCCAGTTACGCGAACTGCTGACCACCTTTCGCTTGCAGATTCACGATGCGGGACTGGTGCAGGAGCTCAAGGACACCGCCGAGGAGTTCTCCCGGCGCGGCGAGTTCCAAGTGCACCTGCACGTCGATTCGTTGGCCTTTCAGTTATCGGCCAGCGAGCAGATCCACATTTTGCAGATCACCCGCGAAGCGCTCTCCAATTGCCTGCGCCACGCCCACGCGCAAAACGCCTGGCTGCAACTGCGACAGGACGGTGAAACCGTCAGGCTCATCGTCGAAGACGACGGGCGTGGCTTCAGCGGCCACGTCGACCAACGCGAACACCACGGCCTGAACATCATGGATGAGCGAGCTCGCAGCTTGCGCGGTCAACTCAAAATAGTGTCCCGGGAACCGCAAGGCACCCGCGTTCAACTGGAATTCCAACCGGAGTTTCTCGGACAGCAAACAGAAGGCAGCATCACATGACATCGTCCATGCAACACACCATCCTGTTGGTCGACGACCATCCGATGATGCGTCACGGCATCCGCCAGATGCTCGAACTTGAAGATGATTTCCTGATCGTAGGTGAAGCCAACAACGGTGAAGAAGCCCTCGTTCTGATCGAGCCGCTGCAACCGGATCTGGTGTTACTCGACAACAACATGCCGGTGATGAATGGCATTGAAACCCTGCGCCAGTTACGAGCGATGCATTACACCGGTAAGGTGCTGCTGTTCACGGTGTCGGACGCCGAAGACGATATTCGCGACGCACTGCGCCTGGATGCCGACGGCTACCTGCTCAAGGACATGGAGCCGGAGTTGTTGATTCAGTACATCCGCAATGCCTTGGACGGCGAATTGGTGATCAGCCCAGGCCTGACCCAAGTCATGGCCCAGGCGCTGCGCTCACCGCAACGCCAGACCATGGTGGAACTGACCGAGCGTGAACGTCAGGTGCTGAAAACCATCGCCAGCGGCTTCAGCAACAAAGTCATCGGGCACAAGCTGGGCATCACCGAAGGGACGGTCAAGGTTCACGTGAAAAACCTGCTGCACAAACTTGGCTTGCGCTCGCGGGTAGAGGCCGCGGTGTGGGCCATGGAGCACCTGCGCAATGCAAGCTGAGGGGCATGCCTCTTTGGAGGTAGGCCGCTAGAGGCATAGGTCAGCGGGCCGACGCTCTCTACTATGAGCGTCAGCGGAGGTACGCCATGCTGACCCACCCTTCCATCGTTTTAACGTTGCGCCGTCACCATCTGTTCAGCCAGCTTCCGGAGAAAATCTTCGAGGAAGTCTGCGGCCTGGCGATGCTCAAGCGCCTGAGCTGTCACAGCACACTCATGCACCAAGGGGATCCGGCCAAGCGTTTTTTCCTGCTGGTCAGCGGCCAGATCAAGTTGTATCGGCTCACCGGCGAAGGCCAGGAGAACCTGGTGGAGATCATCCAGCCGGGCCAGACCTTTGCCGAAGCCTTGCTGTTCAGCCAGGCCCGTCTGTACCCGGTCAGTGCCACGGCGCTGAAAGACAGCGTGCTGGTGAGTATCGAGGGCAACCACTACCGCAACGCCCTGGAAGACCAGCCGAAAGTCTGCCTGGCGATACTGGCGAGCATGAGCGTTCACCTGCACCTGCGTCTGCGTGACATCGACACCTTGACCATGGCCAGTGCAAGCCGTCGGGTCATCAATTTCCTGTTCCAGGAACGCAACCCCGTCAGCGGCTTGATTGTCTTGCAGGTGTCCAAACGCCTGGTGGCTTCGAAGCTGGGCATTCAGCCGGAAACCTTTTCGCGGATTTTGCACCGCCTGGTGGACAGCGGCCTGATCGCGATGGAACGCCGCAATATCAGCATCCTCGCCGAAGAGGATCTCGCGGCCTTCCAATAGACGGAATTGACCGCAGTCAATGCGCAATGCCACCAGCCTTGCACACTGAAAGAGTCCATCCATGGAGAGCGCTCATGCCCCGTTCAACCCTGCCGCTGATTTATGCCTGCTCAGGCTGTTCCAACGTCGCCCAACTGGCCAATACCCTCGCCGTGCGGCTTGATCGCAGCGGCCTGGCTGAAATGTCCTGCATCGTCGGAGTCGGTGGGCACGTGTCCGCGTTGGTCAACAAGGCCCGCTCGGGACGGCGGATTTTTGCGCTGGATGGTTGCCCGTTGCAATGCGTTGAAAACTGCCTGAAGCAACATGGCTTGCACGCGGATGTGCACTTGATTCTTAGCCATTACGGGTTGCGTAAGCGTTATGGCGAGGACTGCACGCAGACAGAGAGTGATGAGTTGTTTGAAGAGATCAGGCAGTTGATTGCCAGTGATGTTCGGCAGCATGTGAACCGGCAGGAAACGATGGCCTGAAGAACACAAAAACCCTGTGGGAGCGGGCTTGCCCGCGATGGCGTAGTGTCAGGCGATCACGGGGGGGCAACGGGGGTAGCCATTTCATTAGCGAGTCACTTGGAAAAGCCCCAAGTAACCAAGGGCTCTTGCCCCTTTCGTTCGGTGCCTCGCCTAGGCTCGTCATGCCTTCGCGTACACCTGATCGTTCCCACGCTCCGCGTGGGAATGCCGCCGGGGACGCTCCGCGTTCCGCTCACGACGCAAGGCTTGAGTCCTGCGCAATGGTGACGCGGAGCGTCACGGGATGCATTCCCACGCGGAGCGTGGGAACGATCAGTGTGGGTACCCCGAGAAAAATACAGGTCGGCTATCAGGCCGCCAAGCCCTTGCCTGCCCGCTCCAGATTGCGCCACAGCCACACAGGCAACACGTCGGGATCGA
The DNA here is from genome assembly GCF_949767865.1 of Pseudomonas sp. IT-P294. NCBI lineage: Bacteria > Pseudomonadati > Pseudomonadota > Gammaproteobacteria > Pseudomonadales > Pseudomonadaceae > Pseudomonas > Pseudomonas sp. IT-P294. The sequence continues at coordinate 676,262 of NZ_CATKQW010000011.1, forward strand.
GGCTGTCGATCAGGTTCTTCAGCGCCAGCCCCAACTCCGTATCGCCCTCGATCACCAGGCGCCGGCGAAAGAACAGCGTGTCCGGATCTTCCTGACGGCTGGCCAGCAACAAAAACTCTCGCCAGTTACCGCTGATGGTTACATCCGCTGTGGCGTGTTCGGCAATTCGTAGCCCTTCACGGGTCAGTGTCAGGAACCACGACAATCCCAGGTCGGGGATCCGCAGGCACAGCCAGCGCCCGCGCAACACTTCAAACTCGCCATCGCGCAACGGCTCGGCGAGGCAGCGATTGAGCGCCTGCTGCAACGCCAGGCGCTGCACCACAAAGGGCACCCGACGTACCAGCGGCAGTAACCGGTCGGCACCTTTCAACAGCCATTTTTTTCGGTTCAACACAGGCCGACCTCCTCGACGCGCAACATGCCGGCCTGGCCATGCCAGTATCCATTACAACCGTCGACGAACACCGGTGGTGTCTCACCCAAACGCACCCGTTGATAGGCGGCAATGACTTCGGCCATGCCTTGAGCACGAGGGCTCAGGCGCAACAAATCAGCGCCGCAGGCCACCAGCCCCGCATAATCCGCCAGCAGATTGGTCACCTCGGCCGACATCGTTTGAATGCCGTTAATGGTGAACAGCGCCTGCCCTTCCTGACTGGTCAGCGGCAGGCCGTCGGGATAGTTGATGCAGCAAAACTGGCAGTCGTCCTTGGGCCGGTTTTCCGCCCGGGCGGTGAAGCAGCGTGCGGAATAGGCCAAGGGCAAATGTCCGTAGGCGAAGATCTCGACTTCCGGAACCGTACGGCCCAGCTCACGTACCTGTTCGATCACGTCACCGATCAATGCAGCCGAACACTCTACCGGCGGCACCCAACGGGTCATCCCGCCGTCCAGCAGTTGCGCGAGGGTATGGCCGTTGTACACGTTGAGCGCTGGCCCCCCCACAAACGGCAACTTGCGCTGGGCCAGAAACTGCACCGCCCCCATATCGTTGGCCTCCACCAACAACTGGCCGTTGTCGCACAACCGGCGCAGGCTGGAGAGCTCGGACGCCGCTTCGATCAGCGTCAGGCTGGAGATCACCAGCTGCGCCTGGCTGCATTCCTGCAATTCGCGCCCCACGCCCAACCATTGATCCAATGAAAAAGACCGGCGTTTCGAGCACACGGTTTCCCCCAGGTAAATCACGTCCAGCGGCAAGGCCGACATCTCGGCGTAGAAGTGACTGAGTTGTTCTTTGTCCCAATAGAACAGGACCGGTCCTAGGCTGAGCTTCATGTCGCCTCCCTCATTGCCATGATCGATGGTAAGCACCCAGAGTGGTCTGGCTGCCCTCGGACAAACCGGCGAGTACCCGACGCCATTCGTCCTTCACCCGAAAATTGCCCGGCGAGCCGCGGTGGGCATCCAGTGCCGCACGCCAGACGCGGGTCACTTGTTCGACATAGGCCGGGCTGCGTTGGCGGCCTTCGATTTTCACCGCTGCAACGCCGATGGCCGCCAATTCAGGCAGCAAATCCAGGGTGTCGAGGCTGGTGGGTTCTTCCAGCGCATGAAAGCGTTTACCACCGACCAGGAAGCGGCCTTTGCACAAGGTCGGGTAACCGGCGGGTTCGTCAGGGGTGTAGCGGTCGATCAACACTTCACTGAGCCGTGCGCTCAAGCCTTCGGCGTCATCGCTCCAGCGCACGGCCTTGGCCGGCGAGCAGACACCGCACAGGTTCGGCGACTCGCCGGTGATGTAGGAAGACAGATGGCAACGTCCTTCGGCCATGATGCACAAGCTGCCGAAGCCAAAGACTTCGATGGGCACCGGGCTGCTCGTGGCAACCTGACGCACCTGTGCCAACGACAACACCCGTGGCAGCACCGCGCGACGAATGCCATAGCGCTGCGCATAGAACTCCAATGCGGCGGCATGGGTTGCCGAGCCTTGGACCGACAGGTGCAACGCCAGTTGCGGATACCGCTGGCTGGCGTAGTTGAGCACGCCGGGGTCGGCGGCGATCAGCGCATCCACGCCGAAATCGGCAGCGCGATCAACCGCGCGTTGCCAGCGTTCCCAGCCTTTGGGTTGCGGGTACGTGTTGACCGCGACATAGAGTTTGCGTTGGTGCTGGCGGATGTGCGCGACGGCGGCGTCGAACTGTTTGTCGTCCATATTGAGCCCCGCGAAATGTCGGGCATTGGTGTCATCGCGAAAACCGACATAAACAGCATCGGCGCCTTGGCGCACCGCCGCTTTTAGCGCAGGCAGGTTCCCTGCCGGGCAGACCAGTTGCATGGGTAATCCTCATGGAAAAACGCGTCTGGACCCTCCCTCGATGCCTGTGGCGCAGCGATCGAAAAAGGCGCTGCCAGTCTAGCGAGACCGGCAGACACAGCCTTGACGGTAATCAATTGCCCTCAATGCATCAGTTCGGCAAAGGGCAGGAACATCACGTTGTCGTGCTTGCGTACTTGCTGTTCGCACTCGATCACTGCCAGCCCATCGGCCCAACACGCGGCGGTCAACATGGCAGAGCTTTGTTGAGGGTGCAGTTCGACGCTCAAGTGGCCGTTGGCATCAGGCGTGAGCCTTGCCCTCAGGTACTGCCGGCGCTTGTTGCGCTGCAACCAGTCGAACCCGGCCGGCACGCCCAATGGCACCGGCAGCACGTCACTCACGCCCTGAGCCCTGAGCAGGAACGGACGCACCACCACCAGCGCGGTAATCAGCGCCGCCGAAGGATTGCCCGGCATGCCGATCCAGGGTTTGCCGGCCACTTCGCCGAAGGCCAGTGGTTTTCCCGGCTGAATCGCCAGCCGCCAGAAATCCAGGCTGCCCAGTTCTTCGATCGCCTGTTTGAGATGGTCTTCCTCACCCACCGAAACGCCACCGGAACTCAACAGCAGGTCGCACTCCGAAGACGCCAGGCTCAAGGCATGCCGGCTCGCCGCCAGCTCATCGGCCATGACGCCATAGTCATGCACCTCGACGCCCCAACCGCTCAATAACGCTGCGAGGCAGTAACGGTTGCTGTTGTAAATCTGTCCGGGCGCCAACGGATCGCCCGGTTCACGCAGCTCGTTGCCGCTGCTGAGCAGGCACACCTGCAACGGCCGATAGACCTCGACCCGCGCAATACCAGCGCCGGCCAGCAACCCCACTTCCTGTGCACGCAAGCGCTTGCCGGCCTTGAGCAACAGATCGCCTCGACGGACTTCTTCGCCCTTCTTGCGCACGTGATCGCCAACCTTCACAGGAGGGAACCCGACGCGCTCGGCCTCGATCCGGCAGCGCTCTTGGGGCACCACCGTGTCGGCACCCGGAGGCAATGGCGCACCAGTAAAAATCTGCACCGCCTGCTGCGCGATCAAGGGCGAGTGTGCCGAATCGCCTGCCGCAATCCGCCCGCCAATCGACAAATAGCCACCCTGCGGCGGGAGGTCAGCGGCCCTGAGGGCAAAGCCGTCCATGGCGCTATTGTCCCAGGCCGGCAGGTTCACCGGGGAATGAATATCCGCCGCCAGCACCCGCCCTAAGGCTTGATCCAGACTGACCCTTTGCATCGAAGGCGGCGGCGGTGCCAGCTCCATCAAACGGCTGATGGCCTCGTCCACGGGCATCAGATGGCCAAGGTCGCACACCCGACCGGTCATGAACGTGGCTCGCAGAAGTCGATGGCCCGCGGCCCTTGCGGTTTCAAATGCGGGGCGAAATTGCAGGGGCCGGTGCGGCTGTCCAGTTGTTCGAGCAGGATCTGGTTCCAGGCGGTTCGGCAGGCACCCGGCGAGCCCGGTACGCAGCACACCAGCACGCCGTTGCTCATCCCCGCCAATGCCCGGGATTGCAGGCTGGACATGCCGATTTCCGCCAGGGACACCTGACGGAACAGTTCGCCGAAGCCTTCCACGTGTTTATCCAGCAACGGCAGGACCGCTTGTGGAGTGTTATCGCGTGCGGTGAAACCGGTGCCGCCGGTCATCAACACCACTTGCACCGAGGGGTCGGCGATCCAGTGGGAAACCTTGGCGCGGATCTGATAAATGTCGTCCTTGACCAGACCTCGATCGATCAGTACGTGCCCGGCGGTTTGCAGCAAATCGGTCAGGGTCTGTCCCGAGGTGTCGGTGTCAAAGGTGCGCGTATCGCTGATGGTCAGCACGGCAATGTTCAGGGGTTCAAACGTGCGTTGCGCCAAATGGGCCATATCCAAGCCTTCCCGTAAATGAGGGTATGGGACAAAGCCTGAACTGGAATTCCCAATGAGCCTATTCCTCAAAGGAGGTACCTCTACAGGTTCTGCATACGTGTGATCATGGATTTCAAGGCGCCAGGCGGCTGCGATGCCAAGTGCCGTCGCGCAACCGGTAATCGAGACGGTCATGCAAGCGGTCGGCACGGCCTTGCCAGAATTCCAGGCGATCAGGCTGCAAGCAGTAGCCGCCCCAATGCTCGGGCCGCGGCACGGTCTGGCCGGCAAACCGTTGGGTGGTTTGTATCAACAGCGATTCAAGCTCGGTCCGATTGGCCAGCGACCGACTTTGCGGTGAAGCCCAGGCGCCCAGACGACTGTCCTGCGAGCGGGAATCGAAGTACGCATCCGACAGCGCCGGGGCGAGCCTGGAGACCTGGCCTTCGATACGCACCTGACGCTCCAGTCCCGGCCAGAAAAAAGTCATGGCCGCATGCGGGTTGGCGGCCAGTTGCTGGCCCTTGTCACTCAGATAGTTGCCGAAAAACGTGAAGCCTTCATCGCTGAAGCCCTTGAGCAACAGGACCCGGCAGTGCGGGCGCCCTTCACTGTCGACGGTCGCCAACACCATACTGTTGGCTTCGACAGGCGCGCGCTCGGTGTCGCGGGCCAGTTTCATCCACTGTCGGAACATGGCCAGCGGGTCGTCCAGCGCAGCCTCGTCTTGCAGGCCAAAAAGGGTGTAGTTGCGGCGCATCTGTGCCAGGGAAAGGGGCATGACGGTGATCTCCAAAAAGGTTCTACCCAGTGTGCGAGACACCGCGCAACATCACCTTGACCACCATCAACACTGAGCATGCCCCGCCTTATTTGAGGCGCAGACGCCGCGCCAGTTTGTGCAGGTTGCTGGGATCGACTTCCAGGATCCGCGCGGCGCTGGCCCAGTTATCCCCGGACAGGCTCAAGGCCTGGAGAATTTTCTTGCGCTGGTAATCGTCGACCGCTTCCCCCAGGGGCTGGAACGGCGCCTCAACCGTTTCGTCCAGAGGACTTTCGACGACCGCGCCCTGCCCGCCCATGGCGCTGTCGAGGTCCAGAATCTCTGGTTCCAGCGTCATGATCAGGGTGCGACTCGTGCCGCGGCTGAGCTGCTTCAGCGCGGCTCGGCTGATCACATGTTCCAGCTCGCGCACGTTGCCTGGCCAACTGTAAGTCAGCAGCGCTCGCTCGGCAGCCGGCGACAGGCGCAAACCGCGCAAGCCAAGTCGCGCCCGATTCAGTTCAAGGAAGTGCCCGGCCAGCATCAACACATCGTTACCCCGTTCGCGCAGCGGCGGAATCGGCACCGGGTAGACCGAGAGCCGGTGATACAGATCGGCCCGAAACAAGCCGTCGCGGATGCTGTCCGGCAGGTGCCGGTTGGTCGCGGCGATGATGCGTACATCGACGTGCAACGGCTTGTCGGCGCCGAGGCGCTGGATCTCGCCGTTCTGCAGGGTGCGCAGCAGTTTCGCCTGCACCGCCAATGGCAATTCACCGACTTCATCGAGAAACAGCGTGCCTCCGTTGGCGGCATCGAAACGTCCGGCACGGTCACTGGTGGCGCCGGAAAACGCACCTTTGACATGGCCGAACAATTCACTCTCCGCCAGAGATTCCGGCAAAGCGGCGCAGTTGACCTGCACCAGCGGCTTATGACTGCGACGCGACAAGCGATGCAAACGCCGAGCGAACAGCTCTTTGCCGACGCCGGTCTCGCCCAGCAGCAACACCGGCAGCTCGGAATCGGCCAGTACATCCAGCTCATTGAGCAACTGGTGCAGCACTTCACTTTGCCCGAGGATTTCGCCTTCGTCCGTGGGCCTGCGTACGTCTTGAATATCGCTGCGGGACAAGCGCAGGCTGCGGTTTTCCTGTTCCAGTCGGGTGACTCGTACGGCGGCTTCGATCTGCAAGGTGCAACGCTTGAGCTCCTCCCGCGCATGGCTGTCGAAGGTCCCGGCGTGCAGCGCATCGAGGGTGATCGCGCCCCAGATGCGCCCCTCCACATACAGGCTCACGCCCATGCAGTCGTGCACTGGCATCGGTTCGCCGGCATGTTCGTCAAGCAAGCCGTCATAGGGATCCGGCAGGCGACTGTCGGGCTCGAACCAGGTGGGTTCGCGCGACGCCATGATCGCCGCCAGCCGCGGATGCTGGGCGATGACAAACCGGCGCCCCAACGCTTCATGCACCAGCCCGACCGTCGCGACGGGCCTGAGGCTGTCGTCATCCAGACGCAATAAACCCACGGCGCCACTGTTGAAGTACTCGCGCAGGGTCTGGACCAATCGTTGCAACCGCACGGCATTGGGCAACTCGACAATCAGGTCGGCCGCCAGGCTTTCACGCAGCATGGTAGTTATTACCCTCTATGGTTGGATTCACCCTAAAGCGTCCGGGTGTCTATCACCACAACTAAAAATTAAGCCATATTTTTCAATAGTTTATATATGGCATGCCGAATGCACTGAGCCTGGAGAACTGTTGAAATCCAAACAAGGAACCCCTGATGAGCCTGACTCTATTGGAACAAAGCCTCGGCCAACTGGCCTGCGACATTCCCGGCGCCACGCGGATTTTTCACACCTTCAAACTCGACTTCTGTTGTGGCGGGCATAAAAGCCTGCGTGAAGCGGCTGCGGGCAAAGACCTCGACCCCGTCCTGATTGCCGATGCGCTGCACCGGCTGCAAGACACCGGCGAAACCCAGCACGACTGGCGCAACGAACCGTCAGCGCTGCTGATCGCCCACCTTCTGGCGCGCTACCACGCTCGCCACCGCGAACAACTGCCGGAACTGATTCGCCTGGCCCGCCGCGTCGAGCAGGTCCATGGCGCGCGCAGCAGCTGCCCCAACGGCCTGGCGGATCTGCTGACCGACATGCAACAAGAACTCGAAGGCCACATGCTCAAGGAAGAACAAGTGCTCTTCCCGATGCTGCAACAAGGCATTGGCCCTCAGGCTGCACCGCCGATCCAGGTGCTGCGCTTTGAACATGATCAACATGGCGAAGCATTGGAAAGGCTGCTCGCGCTGACCAACAACATCACTCCGCCGGCCGACGCCTGCAACACCTGGCGTGCCCTGTATCGCGGGCTGCTGGAGTTTCGTGATGACCTGATGCAACACATCCATCTGGAAAACAACGTGCTGTTCGTCAACGCCCTTAAACCTCGCCACTGATCGATTGCCGCTCACACCCGACCCGCGCCAACCCATCGGTTGACGCGGGTTTGTCTGTCAGGGATGTCGGGCGATCAACCGTGCCAATAGAACATGGCCTTGGCCAGGATCACGATCAAGACCATGTGCCCGAGGATGCTGCGGCGAATCCAAGTGGCGCGGGTCGTGGTAAGGCGTGCGCTTTTCAGCCAGTACGCCAGCAGGAAGTAATGGCCGATGATGCTCAAGGCCAGCAATATCTTCAGGCTCAGCAACGTGCCAAAACTGCTCGCCAGCGGTTGACTCAATACGCCACGGTGTTGCCACGCCAGGCTGATGCCGGCGCCATACAACAGCAACACCACGCCATGCAACACCTTACGCGAACGCACTGCAATCGCTTGATCGGCGCCCGTTTGCGCGCTAACCGCCACCTGCTGGCGGGCGTTATGCCAGATCACCACCTCGAAAAACAACGTGCCGATGAAGGCAATCGCCGCCAGCAAGTGAGTGACCAGTAAAAAGGGATACATCACTGGCAGCCTCCATCAGTTCACGTGGTTAGCCCGGATGGCCGTCCACCCTGGCCCGCAACAGCATCGGCCCATAACGCCAGGCATACAGTGCAAACGCCAGCGTCCAACACAGGCCGGCCAGCCACAACGCCGGCAAGGGGAAAAACAGGATCAACACGACCCGGCTCAAACAGGCCAGGTTGAGCAAAATGAACGCCAGCGTCATGCCCGACGGCGGTTCCAGCGCACGGCCGGTGTGGCCCAGGCTGACCCGCGCAATCATCGCCAGCACCAGGCCGCCTATTGCGCCTATCGTCAGGCAATGCACCGCCAGACTCGGGTTAATCGGCACACCGAAATGCCACAGCGCCATGCCTAGACAGGCCACCGCCAACCAGGCATAAGCCAGGTACAACGACCACAGCAACGGCACGCGCCACAGGGCACGATCATGCCAGCGAATCAGGCGTACCAGATGCCCAGCGGCCAACCCGGCGAACAACAGCCCCACCCAGAGATTGGGGTCAAGTGCAGGTCCCGCGGCATACAACAACGCCACCAGCGGTGAGCCAATCAACAGCAGCCAATCCAGCCACGGCCAGGGAGTCACGCCATCGACCTTGCCGAGGCCGCGCTGGATGAAAAACGGAATGACGCGGCCGCCGATCAAACCCATCATCGCCGCCACCAGCCAGAGACCGGTCAACACGCCTTGACGCTGCCAGCCTTCATGACCTGCGACCAGGCCGAACAGGGACAAGCCGTCGGCCGCCGCTAACAACACCAGCACCACCACAATCGGGTAGTTACGTTTCTGCCGCACCTTCCACAAGGTGAAACCCATGAGCGCGGCCAGCGCCAGCGGGAACGCCAGTTCCAGCACCGCCAACACCGGCAACGGTGCATTGACCAGCCAGGCCACGCGCGCCAACAACCACAGCAACGCCAGCACGGCCAGCGGGTGCCCGCTGATGCCGGGGCGACCGGTCCAGGTCTGCACCGCCGTCAGCAGAAAGCCCGCGATGATCGCCAGGCCGAATCCGAACAGCAATTCGTGTCGATGCCAGCCCAGCCAGCCACCGGCCGGCTGCCAGTCGGAAAACACACCACTGAAGGTCGCCAGCCATAGCGGAATGACCAGCACCGCCAGCAGGCAGCCAGCGAGGAAAAATGGCCGAAAGGCCAAACGTAATAGCGGCGCGATAGCCATCGCTTTACGGCGGTCGAGCACTTGCATAAAGCCACTCCTTTACCTTGCTGCTGACCTGACGCCAACCCACAGGCGTCGAGGCAAGTCCGGGGGCAATCATCGGGTATTGACGATTGATTGCCTTTGTCGCAGATCAAGTGTGCAAAGGGCGTGCCCTGCAGCTTTCCCGTATTCCTGTGGCGAAGACCTTTGCCCTTGTGGGAGCGAGCCTGCTCGCGATGACAGCGGTACATTCAGCATCCATGTCGGCTGGCCCGTCGCTATCGCGAGCAGGCTCGCTCCCACAAGGGCGTTTGACTTAGGGTACAAATGACCATTTGAGGGTTGTTTAAACCCTAAGTCTCGTGGTCGTTTTTACCATCCCATCTGACAAACCCAGTAAACAAAGGCCTCCGGGCATGGCCCGCGTCTTGCTCAATGGTTCAGGAATTAAGGAAACCTTGATCCTTCTCGATCCCCAGGAGTCGTCATGAAAAAAGTCATCCAGCCATTGGCTTGGTTTGTCGTGCTGACCTCGGTGCTGGCGTTGGCCAGCGGTGTCTCGCTGGGCCTCGTTTGACTAGATCGTCATCCCCTTCTCAAACTTCAGGATGAATTCTTATGGTGCTTCATCGCGTCCATCACCAGATTCTGCGCAGTCATCACTTATTCGAGCCGTTGAACGAAGAACAGCTGGATGAGTTGATGAGTACCAGCCATTTGCTGAGCATCGACAAAGGTGAACCGTTGTTTCGCCAGGGCGAGCCGGCAGACTCGTTCTATTTCGTGATTGCCGGCGCGGTGAAAATCTATCGCCTGACGCCCGACGGGCAGGAGAAAGTGTTTGAGGTGATTGGTGACCGGCAAACCTTCGCCGAAGCGATGATGCTGATGGACACCCCAAACTATGTGGCCTCGGCCGAAGCGATCTGTCCCACTCAGCTCTATCGGTTGTCCAACAACACCTACATGCGCCTGCTGCAAAGCAACAGCCGCCTGACCTTTGCGCTGCTCGGCAAGCTGTGCGTTCGTTTGCATCAACGGGTCAACGAAATCGAAACCCTGTCACTGAAAAACGCCACCCACAGGGTCGTGCGTTATCTGCTGACACAACTGGTGCGCCAGCAAACCGTTGACAGCCAATTCGAACTGCCAATGGCCAAGCAACTGATTGCCGGGCATCTGTCGATCCAGCCGGAAACCTTTTCGCGGATCATCCGTCGCCTGATCGATGAAAACATCATCACCCAGGACGGCCGCCAGATAGCCATTCTCGATCGCCTGCGCCTGGAACAGTTCGAGTGAGTGCCATGCCCGTCTGTTTGTATTGCCAACGCGCCAACCCCACACAAGAAACCGAGTGCCGCCAGTGCGGCATGCCCCTGCCGGCATTGGCCGCACGCGCTGCGCAACGTCGGCTGCGTCGGTTCATGTGGTTCTGCATCGGCCTGACGATCTTCTGCGTGACGATGTTTTTCTGGCTGCCACGCAGCATCAGTTGATGCTGCGTGCTCCCCCTTCAAGGTTGGGTCAACTGACGATACAACTGCGGCAAGCGCAGGGGTAATTGCTCGGGCTGGCGGATCAAGGTGTAGCCATTGGCGCCGAACATGTAAGGCAGGTAATCCCCGGCCTCGCGATCAATCGTGATGCAAAACGGTGTCAGCCCCTGGCGCCGCGCCTCCAGCACCGCTTCGCGGGTGTCTTCAACACCGTAACGCCCCTCATACAAGTCCAGATCATTCGGCTTGCCATCGGTGAGCAGCAGCAACAGTTTGCTGCGGCGCTTGCTCTTGCCCAGCAGTTGGGTGGCCTGGCGGATGGCGGCGCCCATGCGGGTGTAGTAACCCGGCTTCAGCCCCTGAATGCGGCCTCGGGTGTTGTCGTCATAACGCTGGGTGAACGACTTGAGTTCCTGCATGCGCACTTGCTGACGACGCAGTGAGGAAAACCCGTACAGGGCGAAGTCATCACCCAGCACCGACAAGGTTTCGCCGAACAGCAGCAGACTGTCGCGGATGACATCAATGACCCGGTGTTCATCGTTCAGGTGCGCATCGGTGGACATCGACACATCGGCCAGCAACAAGCACGCCAGGTCGCGACGGGTCTGGCGTTGTTCCATGAACAGACCGCGCTCGGCGCACTGGCCATGCTCGCGTTCAACGTGAAAATCCAGCCAGGCCTGCATGTCCAGTTCAGACCCTTGAGGCTGCTGGCGTAACCATTGGCGATCGTTGCGCAGGTGTTCGAACTGACGCCGCAGGCGGTGCGCCGAGTTTTTCAGCCGTGGCGGCAATGGTTGCGCCTCACAGTCGCGGGGCACCATCATTTGTAGATTGACGAAACTGTCCTGCATTTGTTTTTTGCGATAGTCCCACTCCGGCAACTTGATGCCCTCGCCCAGGGGAATATCGTCGACATCAGCCGGCGGCAAATCCAGGTGCAACTTGAGGCCGCCGCCCTTGCGCAGACGGGTGCGCGACAGGCTCAGTTCGTCCAGGTCTTCGGCGACTCTGGCGGCGTCCGGATCTTCGCTATCGTCCGACCAGCGATCCAGGTCCACGTGTTCGGTCCAACTGAACAGGTTCTCCAGACGCACGATTAACAACCCACCATCGCGGTTGCCTTCATCGATCCGCTTGGCGCGTTTGCTTCCGCCTTTCTGTTCGCCGGGCGGGGTCGTCAGCGATTCTTCCGACTCATCACCCAAGTCAGCTGCCTGCGGGTTGGCGAGGTTTTGCGGCGGGTACAACCACAGCGGCAGCGGCCATGCGGCCCGTTCGCTGCGGGGGAAATGTTCGACACTCCCGGGCTCGCGCAACGCCTGGCATAACGCCCGTTCCAGGGCCGCTTCGCCACGACTCAATGTGGCCGGATCCGGACGCAATTGCAGGTGAGCATCGACCAGGCGTTTGTACCGGGCACGCAACGCGGGATAACGCCGCAACAGCAGTTGCGTCCAGCGTTGATTGTCCCGTCCCCAGTGCCGCATCTGACCGGCCTGCGCCGCGAGCAATGCGAGCCAACGATAGAGTTCCTCGTTCAGTGCGACTTCAGGAAACACCGCGAGGTTCGACGGCAGACGAAGGTTGCTTGCATCACACCACGCCAGGGGCACTTGCTTGCAGGTGCCGGCGATCTGTTGCAACACGTTGCGGCGCAACAGCAGATCGCGGTCGCTGGCGGCTTCCACACCAACACCGTTGGCGCCGCCCATGGCGCGGAACAACAGCGCCAGCGGGCGTTGCTGGCTGGTCAGTTCGACGCGCGCCTCGGGGAAATCCGGGCTGGCACGTCGGGTGATGAAGCGGTGCCAGACACTGCCTACCCATTCTTCCAGCTCGATGGTAAAGGCCATGACAGTTGCCCTTTTCTGTAAACCACAAAAACGGCCCGCTGTATCAGCCGGGCCGACCTTTTCTAGCCGTTACACCGGCTCATGAAGGAACCACCGCAGCCGGGGCGCGCAACGCTGCGCGGCCACGTTGCTTGAAGCTGAACAGGTAACAGAGCAGTCCCGCAAGGAAACCCAGACCGGCGCCGAAACGGGCCCAGAACAGCACCTGCAGATGTTCGACAGTGGCCATGAATGGCAACGCGACACCATCGACTTGCCAGCGTTGAAGGTAAACCTGAACAACTCCGGCTGCGGTGAGGAACAGCGTGATCATCACCATCGACAGGGTCATCAACCAGAAGCCCCGGATTTCGAGGGTCTGTGAGCGCTCATCGCCTGCTTCACCCAAGCCGCGCAGTCGTGGCATGGCGTAGCTGATCAAGGTCATCACGATCATCGCGTAGGCACCGTAGAAAGCCAGGTGGCCGTGCGCCGCTGTCAGTTGCGAACCGTGGGTGTAGAAGTTGACCGGAGCCAGGGTATGCAAGAAGCCCCAAACACCAGCGCCGAAGAACGCTGTGACGACGGTTCCCTTGGCCCACAGGGTGGCGGCACGGTTCGGGTGTTGCCGGCGACGCTTCTTAACCATGCTGAAGGCGAAGATCACCATGGCCAGGAAAGGCAGCGGTTCGAGTGCAGAGAAAATCGAGCCGACCCACAACCAGACCTCCGGCGCACCGATCCAGAAAAAGTGGTGACCGGTGCCGATGATCCCGGTAATCAGCGCCATGGCGATGATCACATAGAGCCATTTCTCCACGACTTCCCGGTCTACACCGGTGATCTTGATCAGCACGAACGCGAGCATCGAACCCATGATCAGTTCCCACACGCCTTCCACCCAAAGATGCACCACCCACCACCAGTAGAACTTGTCACGGGCCAGGTTGCCTGGGTTGTAGAAGGAGAACAGGAAGAACACCGCGAGCCCGATCAACCCGGTCATCATCACCATGCTGACGGTGGTCTTGCGACCTTTGAGCAGGGTCATGCCGATGTTGTAGAGGAAGCCCAGGCACACCACCACAATGCCCATCTTGGTGATGGTCGGTTGTTCCAGAAACTCCCGGCCCATGGTCGGCAGCAGTTCGTTGTGGGTCAGCCTGGCCAGGCCGGCATACGGCACCAGCAGATAGCCGAGGATCGTCAACACACCCGCGGCGGCAAAGACCCAGAACAGGATGATTGCCAGTTTCGGACTGTGCAGTTCGCGGTCGGCTTCTTCTGGAATCAGGTAATAGGCAGCACCCATGAACCCGAACAGCAGCCAGACGATCAGCAGGTTGGTGTGCACCATCCGCGCCACGTTGAAGGGAATGATCGGGAACAGAAAGTCCCCTATCACGTATTGCAGGCCCATGATCAAACCGAACAGCACCTGACCGAGAAACAGGATCAGAGCAAACACGAAGTACGGTTTGGCCACGGCTTGCGAGGCGAATTTCAGATGCGGATTAGCAATGCTCATCGCTTAGCCCTCCTTGTTTGGCGGCCAGCCATTGGTGTTGATGTTCGAGCTCCATTTGAGGAACTCGGCGATGTCATCCACCTCCTGGTCACTCAATTTGAACTGTGGCATCGCGCGCCGGCCCGGTACGCCCAGCGGCTGCATTTTCATCCAGGCATGCAGGAAGGGTTTGAACCCCGCCTCCCCGCCGCGACGCTGGAACACGTTGCCCAGTTCAGGCGCGAAGTAGGCGCCCTCGCCCAGCAGCGTGTGGCAGCCGATGCAATTGTTTTGCTCCCAGACCAACTTGCCGCGCACCACTGATTCGGTGAGCTGCGCTTCATTGCTGCGGGCCGGAAAGGTCTGTTCCGTGTGATAGGTCAAGGCCAGGAATATCAGGAAGAAGAAGATGCTTCCCCCGAAGTAGATATTCCTGGCCATGCCTTTGGTGAAGGTCTCTGACATGGTCGCTTCCTCTTTGCTTGGCCCGTCCATGATAGGAAGCGAAGGGTTGAAACCTGCTTGATGGCGATCAAGAAAGCCAGATGGTTTTGGTCGGGTATTGTCCACAACGCAGATCGAATGTGGGAGCGGGCTTGGTCGCTCCCACATGTGTATTCCTTCAGCGGAACGACAGCAGTGTCATCCCGATCACCGTCGCCAACACCAGCGCCCAGCTCAACATCAACCGGCGCCACAGTCGCGGCGCGTGGCGCATCTCCATGAAGCCGTCGGTGATCAGCCACGCCTTGCCCACCGCCACCAGCAAGATGGCCAACGTCAACAGCGATGTCGCGCCAACGTGGGCCAACGCCACCGTGCACACACTTAACGTGGCAAGCGCCGCCCAACAGACCAGCAATACCCTGGAAATAGACATGAGAACCTCGTCAACTCAGCACGTAGACCAGCGGAAACAGCATGATCCAGATCAGATCGACCATGTGCCAATAGAGCACGCCGGATTCAAACCCGCTGCGTTTGCTGGCGTCGTACAGGCCACGGCGGCAGCGCTCCGCGAGCCACCCGAGAATGACCATGCCGAGCAGTACGTGGAGAAAATGAAAGCCGGTGAGGATCCAGTAGAGGGTGAAAAAGGTGTTGTGCTCCATGCCCAGCCCCGAGGCGAGCAAGTGCCGGTATTCCTTGAGTTTCAGCACCACGTAGACACTGGCGACGAGCAACGCCATCAGCAGGAAGACCGCACCGTGGCGCGGCCGTGAGTGCCTGACGTGCTCTTGCGCCAGCGCGGCGAACAGGCCTGCGGTGAGCAAGCTCAGGGTCATCGCCAACCCGGTTGAGGTGTTCAGCAACAAACGGCTTTCGCTGAACATCTGCGGCTTGAGTGCCTGGGTCACGGCGAACGCCAGGATCAGGATGGCGAACACCGACAGCTCGGCCAGAATGAAAAACCACATCGCCAGATCGCCCGGCAATTGACGGCGAGAGACGCCCGCGGACTCAGCCAAAGTGGACATCAACCACGTCCATCAGCGCGGCAACGGTCAGCGGATCATCGCTCAGCGGCTCGGCCAGGCAGGCCATGCACGCCTCACGCGGGTTCATGCCGGAGCGGATCATGCGCGCGGTAAAAATCAGCAGCCGCGTTGAGGCGACCTCTTCCAGGTCATGTTGATCGAGCCGGCGTAGCGCCTGGCCCAATCGCACCACTTGCGCCGCCAGCGCGTTGTCCACCTGCGCCTCCCGGGCGACGATGCGTTCCTCGTCGGCCACCGGGGGATAGCCGAAACGCATCGCCACGAAACGTTGGCGGGTGCTGGGTTTCATGCCTTTTAGCAGGTTCTGGTAACCGGGGTTGTAGGAGACCACGAGCATGAATGACGGCGGCGCCTTCAGCACTTCGCCGGTGCGCTCCAGAAACAGCTCGCGGCGATCGTCAGCCAGGGGATGCAGTACGACCACGGTGTCCTGACGCGCCTCGACCACTTCGTCGAGGTAACAGATGCCACCTTCGCGCACCGCGCGGGTCAGCGGTCCGTCCTGCCACCAGGTGCCCTGGGCACCAATCAGATGGCGGCCGATCAGGTCGGCCGCGCTCAGGTCGTCATGGCAAGCCACGGTGTACAGCGGCAGTTTCAGCCGATGGGCCATGTGCTGGACGAAGCGGGTTTTGCCGCAGCCCGTCGGGCCCTTGATCAGCACCGGCATGCCATGACGCCAGGCTTGTTCGAACAGCGCCTCCTCATTATTGAGCGGTTGGTAGAAGGGTTCGATCGGGTGATCGCAAGACTGGATACGGTCCATGGGCTGCCTGTTCCAAAAGCGGATTCAAGGAACACGCTACGGTCCCCTGCGACAACCTGGCAAGTGAGATGGCCGGCAAACTTGATCGTCGTCAAGCGAACATTGGCCTGCTCGGGCATAGCCTTGCACGGCACTAAGAACCTGCGTTCTGCGCTGCCGTTTCAGCACATCGCAAAGGTCTTGCCTGAGGAGAAATGGAATGCTGATCAGCAATAGAAAAACGTTTGCCCTGACCCTCGCCACATTGTGTTCGTCACTGGCTCTGGCAGTGAGTCATGCCGCCAGCGCTGACGAACCCGCCGCCGCGACCAACCCGCCCATGGTCAAAACCGCCGGCGCTCCCGACATGAGCCAGACCGAGTTCGACTCATCCAAGGAAATCTACTTCCAGCGCTGCGCAGGCTGCCACGGCGTTTTGCGCAAAGGGGCCACGGGCAAACCGCTGACGCCGGACATTACCCAGAGCCGCGGGCAACCGTACCTGGAGGCCTTGATTACCTACGGGTCTCCGGCGGGCATGCCGAACTGGGGAACGTCCAATGCGCTGACCAAGGATCAGATCACGGTCATGGCCAAGTTCATTCAGCACACGCCGCCGACGCCACCGGAATGGGGCATGGCCGAGACGTTGAAAACCTGGAAAGTGCTGGTCAAACCCGAGGACCGTCCGAAGAAGCAGTTGAGCAAACTCAACCTGCCGAACCTGTTTTCAGTGACGTTGCGCGATGACGGCAAGATCGCCCTGATCGACGGTGACAGCAAGAAGATCGTCAAGCTGATCGAGACCGGTTACGCGGTGCACATCTCGCGCATTTCTGCTTCCGGTCGCTACCTGTTGGTGATTGGCCGGGACGCCCGGATCGACATGATCGACCTTTGGCCCGTGGAGCCGACCAAGGTCGCCGAAGTCAAAGTGGGCATCGAGGCGCGCTCGGTCGAGACCTCCAAGTTCAAAGGCTACGAAGACAAATACACCATCGCCGGTTCTTATTGGCCGCCGCAATTCACCATCATGGATGGCGAAACCCTTGAGCCCAAGCAGATCGTTTCGACCCGAGGCATGACCGTCGACAAACAGGAATATCACCCGGAGCCTCGGGTCGCGGCGATCATCGCCTCCCACGAATGGCCGGAGTTCATCGTCAACGTCAAGGAAACCGGCAAGGTGATGCTGGTCAATTACCAGGACATCAAAAACCTCACCGTCACCTACATCGATGCTGCACCCTTCCTGCATGACGGTGGTTGGGACAGCACGCACCGCTACTTCATGACCGCCGCCAACAACTCCAATAAGGTCGCCGTGATCGACTCCAAGGAGCGCAAGTTGACCGCGCTGGTGGACGTCGGCAAAACCCCTCACCCGGGTCGCGGCGCCAACTTCAACCACCCGACCTACGGCCCGGTCTGGGCCACCAGCCATCTGGGTGATGACGGCATCTCGCTGATCGGCACCGACCCGACCAAACACCCGCAATACGCCTGGAAGCAGGTCGCCTCGCTGAAGGGCCAGGGTGGCGGATCGCTGTTTATCAAAACCCACCCCAACTCTCGTCACCTGTACGTCGACACCACCCTCAACCCGGACGCCAAGCTCAGCCAATCGGTGGCGGTGTTCGACATCGACAAACTTGACGCCGGCTACACCGTGCTGCCCATCGCTGAATACGCGGGCATCAAGCAAGGCGCCATGCGCGTTGTGCAACCGGAATACAACAAGGCCGGCGATGAAGTCTGGTTCTCCGTGTGGAGCGGCCAGGCAGATGAGTCGGCGTTGGTGGTGATCGACGACAAAACACTGAAGCTCAAATCCGTCATCAAGGACAAACGACTGATCACACCCACCGGGAAGTTCAACGTCTACAACACCCAACACGACATCTATTGAGCTCCATCAATGCAAGGAAACACCATGAAAAACACTCTGTTTTCACTGTTCGCCCTGACCGCTGCGCTGAGTGTGCAGCCGGCCATGGCCCAAGACGCGCTGGAGTTGTTCAAGAGCAAACCCTGCGCAGCCTGTCACTCCATCGACACCAAAATTGTCGGCCCGGCGCTCAAGGATGTAGCGGCCAAGAACGCTGGCGTATCGGGGGCCGTGGACACCCTCGCGGGCCACATCAAGAACGGTACACAAGGCAATTGGGGCCCGATGCCCATGCCGGCAAACCCGGTCACTGAAGAAGAAGCAAAAATTCTCGCAACCTGGGTACTGACCCTCAAATAACCGCCTGGAGGGCGCCATGATGGTTTATCGACACGCAGTGATGCTGGCGGCCCTCCTACTCATTTGCGCCACCGCGGTTGCGGCGCCCGACGCCCAGCGTCAGGCGCAACTCGAACACCTGCTGACCCAGGACTGCGGCGCCTGCCATGGGCTGCACCTGACGGGCGGGCTGGGTCCCGAACTGACCCGCGCAGCGCTGGCCGGCCAGTCCAGGGACAGCCTGATTGCCACCGTCGCTCAAGGCCGGCCCGGCACCGCGATGCCCGGTTGGGCGCCATTGCTCAGCCCCGGCGACATCCGCTGGCTGGTCGATCTTCTTCTCCAGGGATATCCCGCACCATGATCCGTTCAATCCTGTTCTGCGCTGCAGCCGGGCTGTTGTTGTCCGCTTGCGTTCAGCCACCGTTGCGTGGCACTGGTGACCTGGGCGTGGTCGTGGAGCGCGCCACCGGCAGCGTACAAATCATCGAAAGCGATACCCGCACCGCGCTGGCGCGGCTCGAGGGTCTCGGCGACCTGTCCCATGCTTCAATGGTGTTTTCACGGGACCAGCGCTATGCCTATGTGTTCGGGCGTGACGGCGGCTTGAGCAAAATTGATTTACTGACCCGGCGCATTGATCATCGGGTCATCCAGGGTGGCAACAGTATCGGCGGCGCCATCAGCCAGGACGGCAAGCTGATCGCCGTGTCCAACTACGTGCCCGGCGGGGTCAAGGTGTTCGATGCCGACACCCTGCAACTGGTGGCCGATATTCCTGCCACGCCTCTGGCCGACGGCAGCAAACGCTCGCGGGTGGTCGGGCTGGTCGACGCGCCGGGGCAACGTTTTGTCTTCAGCCTGTTCGATACCGGCGAGATCTGGACCGCCGATTTCAGTCAGGGCAGCACCCCACGAATCAGCCGTTTCACCGGCATCGGTGAGCAACCCTACGACGCCCTGATAACTCCCGATGGGCGCTACTACATGGCCGGCCTGTTCGGTGAAGACGGCATGGCGCAACTCGACCTCTGGCATCCAGAGCGCGGTGTGCAACGGGTGCTCGGTGATTACGGTCGCGGCCAGGCGAAACTGCCGGTCTACAAGATGCCGCACCTGGAGGGCTGGGCCGTTGCCGACAACCAGGCGTTCGTGCCCGCCGTCGGCCGTCATAAAGTGTTGGTGATGGATTCACGCACCTGGCAGCAGACCGCTGCGATTCCGGTGGCCGGTCAACCGGTATTCGTCACCTCGCGCCCGGACGGTCGGCAGCTGTGGGTGAATTTCGCCTACCCGGACAACGACCGCGTGCAAGTCATCGACACCGAAACCCACGCCGTGGTCGCCGACCTGAAGCCGGGGCCGGCGATCCTGCACATGGAATTCACCGCACGTGGCGACCAACTGTGGCTGTCATTACGCGACGGCGACCAGGTTCAGGTGTGGGATCCGTACAGCCTGAAGCTGCTCAGCAGTCTGCCGGCCGCCGCGCCAAGCGGCATCTTCTTCAGCAGTCGCGCGCAGAAAATGGGGTATTGAATTGAACCTTGAACTGCTCAGCCGTCAACTGATCGACCGCTTCCAGCACGGCATGCCGCTGTGCCCGGCGCCGTACAAGGAGATGGCCAAGATTCTCGGTTGTCGAGAATCGCAAGTTATGGCTTGCCTGGAGGAAATGGACCGGGCCGGCACCCTCTCACGGATCGGCCCGGTGTTCGAACACAGCCGCGCCGGGGCCAGCACCCTCGCCGCCTTTGCCGTGCCCGCCGAACGCCTGCAACAAGTCGCCGAACGCGTCAGCCAATATCCCGAGGTCAATCACAACTACGCGCGGGAGCATTTCTACAACCTGTGGTTTGTGCTGACCGGCCCCAATCGTCAGCACATCGACCGCGTGCTCGAAGAACTAGAGAACGACACCGGCCTCATGCCGCTGGAGCTGCCGATGTTGACCGCCTACCGCATCGACCTGGGCTTTGCCCTGGGAGAAAACTGATGAACCCGCGATTGAGCCCCAAACAGGCGCTGGCGCTGCGCCGACACCTTGAAGGTGGATTGCCGTTGGTATCGCGTCCTTATCAGGCCCTCGCAGAACGGATAAATGCTGACGAACACCAAGTGCTGGAACAAATGCATCAGTGGAGCGAACAAGGGCTGTTTCGCCGCATCGGTCTGGTGCTGCACCACCGCGCGCTGGGCTTTACCGCCAACGCCATGCTGGTCCTGGACGTTCCGGACGCGCTGATCGACGAAGTCGGCCAGCGGCTGGGGCGAGCGCCGGGCATCAACCTCTGCTATCAACGGCCCCGGCGCTTGCCGCAATGGCGGTACAACCTGTTTTGCATGGTGCATGGGCGTCAACGTGATCAGGTCCAGGCGCAGATCCAGGCATTGCTGGAAGAACATCTACTCAGCGACCTGCCCCATCAGCTGTTGTTCAGCACCCAAGTGTTCAAGCAGTGCGGCGGACGTTTTGCGCCCTCGCGAACAGGAGCGCCTAACCATGGATGACCTCGACCGTCGACTGATCAATCGGTTGCAATTGGGCCTGCCGCTGGTGCGCCACCCATGGCAAGTGCTGGCGGCCGAACTGGACAGCAGCGCCACCGAACTGCTCGACCGCCTCCATGTCCTGCTCGATGACGGGGTGCTCACGCGCTTCGGCCCGATGTTCGACATCGAACGACTGGGCGGCGCCTTCACTCTCGCCGCACTGGCGGTGCCGGAAGAGCGTTTCGACGAGGTCGCCGAGCAACTGCAAGCCCTGCCGCAAGTGGCGCACAACTACCGACGCGAACACGCCTGGAACATGTGGTTCGTCCTCGGTTGCGCCACTGAACAAGCGATCGCCGAAACCCTGCAGCACATCGAAACCCTGACCGCCCTGCCGTTGCTCAACCTGCCCAAAGAGGAGACCTACCATGTCGGTCTGTATTTCCCGGTCTGAAGACACCCTTGCACAGCGTCTGATCGTGTTGACCCAGGCCGGCCTGCCGTTGCTGGACGACCCTTGGGCCTGGCTTGCCGAACAACTGGGATTGAGCATCGAATCCACACTGGACCTGCTCAAGCGCTTGCAGGCTGAAGGCGCGATCCGGCGGATCGCCGCGGTGCCCAACCACTATCGACTGGGCTACCGTCACAACGGCATGACGGTCTGGGATGTGCGAGATGTGGACATGCCGCGCCTCGGTGCACTGATCGGCGCGCAACCCTTCGTCAGCCACTGCTACCGCCGCCCGCGCCGAACCGGCTGGCGCTACAACCTGTTCGCCATGGTCCACGGCCGCAGCGGCGATGAAATTGACAGTTACCGCGAGCACCTGCGCTATCTGCTGGGCGACGCGTGTGCCGCCGAAGAGATGCTGGTGAGCAGCCGCATCCTGAAGAAAACCGGCTTGCGTCTGCCCACCGCTTCGAACTGAATACGTCCCGACTCAAGGAGAGTTGCATGTTGAGGATCAGCCAATACCTGCGTGCGCTTGCCGGCCAGGCGCCTGCCCCCAGAACCAGTCCACCGGGCATACATCGGCCGCCGGTGGTGATCTGGAACTTGCTCCGGCGCTGCAACCTGACCTGCAAACACTGCTACGCCACGTCCGCCAACAGTGTCTTTCGTGACGAACTGGACACGGCCGCCGCGCTAACAGTGATCGACGACCTGCACGAGGCCGGCGTCAAGGTCCTGATTCTTTCCGGCGGCGAACCGCTGCTGCGCGAGGATCTGTTTGTGCTCAGCGCCTACGCCCGGGCCAAGGGCTTCTTTGTAGCCTTGTCCACCAACGGCACGCTGATCGACGAGCACAACATCGGGCAGATCAGCTCGGCGAACTTCGACTACGTCGGCATCAGCATCGATGGCCTGGAAGCCACCCATGACGCCTTTCGCCAACTCAAGGGCAGTTTTGCCCGTTCCATACAGGCGATCCGGCTCTGTCGCGAACAAGGGATTCGCGTCGGCCTGCGCACCACCCTGACCAGGGAGAACCACCCGCAATTGCCCCAACTGCTGGCGCTGATGCGCGAGTACGACGTGCAGAAGTTTTATCTGTCGCACCTCAATTACAGCGGTCGCGGCAAACGCAGTCGTCAACTCGACGCGCAAAAGCAGATGAGTCGGGACGCGATGACGCTGATCTTCGAGCGAGCCTGGGACGACATCCAACTGGGCCGCGACAGTGACTTTGTCAGTGGCAACAACGATGCCGACGCGATTCTGCTGCTGCAATGGGCCGCACAGCGTCTGCCGGAGCATTACCCGCGCCTGGAAAACATGCTACGCGCCTGGGGCGGCAACGCTTCGGGCAGTGGTATCGCCAATATCGACAACACCGGCGAAGTGCACCCGGACACCTATTGGTGGCAGCACTCGGTGGGTAATGTGCGGCACACGCCGTTCCGCGCGCTGTGGCTGGACCAGCCGGATGCTCTGCTGCTGCGATTGCGTGAGCATCCCCGCGCGGTCGGTGGCCGTTGCGCTCACTGCCGCTGGTTGCCCATCTGCAACGGAAATACCCGCACCCGCGCCTGGGCCGAGGGAGATCTGTGGGGCCAGGACCCCGGCTGCCATCTTAGCGATGACGAAATCGGCGCGCCGCCGCCCACGCCCCTCGCTTGCCTCAGCCACTGAATCGTCCGTCCGGCAAACCACCTGACCAAGGTTGGGGCCGGCGAACCTGATGAAGCCTCAAGGACGTCCCATGCACCCATCGATTATTTTACCGGCCGCGCTTATGTCCCCGTTCAGACCGGGCGAAGTCGCCCTGGTAGGCGCCGGTCCCGGCGATCCACGCCTGCTGACCCTGCGCGCCTGGAGCCTGTTGATGCAGGCCGATGCCGTGGTGTACGACCGTTTGATCAGCCCTGAACTGCTGACGTTGATCCCTCTGGCCTGCGCCAGGCATTACGTCGGCAAGGCCAGCGGCTGCCACAGCCTGCCCCAGGAACAGATCAACGAACTGCTCGCCGACCTTGCCGATCAAGGGCAGCGCGTGGTGCGGCTAAAGGGCGGCGACCCGTTCATCTTTGGTCGCGGCGCCGAGGAGCTTGAGTACCTTTTGCAACGCGGCGTTGATTGCCAGGTTGTCCCGGGCATCACCGCCGCTTCTGGTTGCAGCGCCTACGCGGGCATTCCGCTGACCCACCGGGACCTGGTCAACTCCTGTCGATTCATCACCGGCCATTTGCAACGCGATGGCGAGTTGACGTTGCCCTGGAGCAGCCTCGCCGACGGCAGCCAGACCCTGGTGTTTTACATGGGGTTATCGAACCTGGCGATTATCGCCCGGCGCTTGATCGAAGCCGGAATGGCCGCCGACACACCGGCGGCACTGATCAGTAACGGCACCCGCCGCGACCAGCATGTCGCCCGTGGTCTGTTGCACCAACTGCCGACCCTGGCACTGGATTGCCCACCTGGCATCCCGACGCTGACGGTGATTGGAAAGGTGGTCGATCTGTTCGCGGCGCAGCACATGGAATACCCGGCGCGCCTCTACCCAAAACCTCCACGCAAGGTGGCGCTATGAGGCGCCTGGTGCTTGCCCAGTTGTTATGCATCAGTGCGGCGCAGGCTGGCGCAGCGGTTCCGGCACTCGAACAAGCGGCGCACGACTACCAACAACATTGCCAAAGCTGCCACGGCGCCAACCGTTTTGGCGCGGCGGGACCGGCGTTGCTACCGCAGAGTCTGAGCCGGATCAAACCGGACGAAATTCGCAGCGTGATCCAGAGCGGTCGCCCCGCAAGCCAAATGGCCGGCTATGCCAACGTGTTCAGCCCGGCACAGATTGACGCGCTAGTGGACTACCTCCAGCAACCGCCCGCCACCGCGCTCACCTGGAGCAATGACGCCATTCTCGGCAGCCACTCGCTGCTCGCGGATGTCAGCAAGCTGCCCAACACGCCCCAGCATGGTGCCGACCCGCTGAACCTGTTTGTGGTGGTGGAGGCCGGCGATCATCACATCGACATCCTCGACGGTGATCGTTTCGAGGTGCTGGCGCGTTTTGCGTCGCACTTTGCCGTGCATGGCGGGCCGAAGTTCTCGCCGGATGGACGCTTCGTCTACTTCGCCTCGCGTGACGGCTGGATCAGCCTGTATGACTTGCACAACCTGAAGCTGATCGCCGAGGTCCGCGCCGGTCTCAATACCCGCAACCTGGCGGTGAGCAAGGATGGTCGCTGGGTGCTGGTGGGCAACTACCTGCCGGGCAACCTGGTGGTGCTGGATGCCCGCGATCTGTCACTGGTCAAAACCATCCCGGCGATCGGCGAGGACGGCACCGCGTCAAGGGTCAGTGCGGTGTACTCCGCCCCGACACGGGACAGCTTTATCGTCGCGCTCAAGGACGTGAAGGAAGTCTGGGAACTGTCATGGGCCGGCACCCCGGATTTCGTGCCGCGACGGATCCACGCCGGGGATTTTCTCGACGATTTCTCCTTTTCCCCGGACTACAAACAGTTGCTGGCCACCTCGCGCAAGGCCCAGGGCGGTCAGGTGATCGACCTCGACAGTGGCAAGGTGATCACCGATATCGCGCTGCCGGGCATGCCGCATTTGGGCTCGGGGACCTATTGGAAACGTAACGGTGAGTGGGTGTTCGCCACGCCGAACATCAGCAAGGGGCTGATTTCGGTGATCGACATCAAGACGTGGACACTGATCAAGGAAATCCCGACCCTGGGGCCGGGCTTCTTCATGCGCAGTCACGTCAACTCACGGTATGCCTGGAGCGACGTGTTCTTCGGGCCGGACAACGATGCAATTCACCTGATCGACAAACAGACCCTGGAAATTGCCCACACCTTGCGCCCGATACCCGGAAAAACCGCGGCTCATGTTGAGTTCACCCGGGACGGCCGTTTCCTGCTGTTGAGCATTTGGGCCACCGACGGTGCGCTGATTGTTTACGACAGCAATACCCTGAAGGAGATCAAACGCATTCCGATGAACAAGCCTTCGGGCAAGTACAACGTGGGGAACAAGATTGAGTTTGCCGAGGGGACTTCGCATTAGGCCTTGGGGGTATATCCGTTTCTTTGGTAACGGCGTCTATCGGTTTCGCTTTTAGCGAGTCACTTTGGAAAAGCGTGTACGGACCGGACCCAAACGCCCCAAATTAGCCAAATGTATGGTCAGCCCATCTTCTGCCACCCAGTACTGATGAACGGTAAATCGAGCTTGCGCTTAATGATTCCTGATCGTTCCCATGCTCTGCGTGGGAACGATCAACATCTACAGCATCGCGAGCAGGCTCGCTCATGCATGTACTCCGCCCCTTCAGCCCAAGGTATAGCCGTTATCGACTTTCCAGTCCTGACCGTAGACACCCCGAGCACCCTGCGACAGCTGAAAGACAATCACATTGGCCACCGCCGCCGCATCGAGAAAATGGCCGGGCAACAGACGTTTACCAAGGGTGTCAGCGACGTCGCCGAGCTCCCCTTCGCTCAACCCAAGGTTGTCCCACATCGCCGTCGCGGTCGGCCCCGGGGAGACCAGATTGATTCGCACATCAAAACTCGCGAACTCAACGGCCAGTGTCCGCGCCTGAGCCACCAGTGCAGCCTTGCTGGCAATGCAGGCAGCCAACCCGGGAAAGCTCAAACCGGTGAGGAAGCTCCCGACAAACACCACCGAAGCAGGGTTCGCCAGTTGCCCACG
Source organism: Pseudomonas sp. IT-P294 (assembly GCF_949767865.1). NCBI lineage: Bacteria > Pseudomonadati > Pseudomonadota > Gammaproteobacteria > Pseudomonadales > Pseudomonadaceae > Pseudomonas > Pseudomonas sp. IT-P294. Next base: position 702,336 of record NZ_CATKQW010000011.1, read on the forward strand.
CAACGCCGCCAGGGTATTCAGCGCACCGGCACCGTTGACCGCCCACTGTCGCTGGAAGGCCAACATGTCCAGACTGTCGGCCATTTCGGCGACTCCCGCGTTGGGCACCAGATAGTCCACGGGGCCCACCGCCGCCGCACGCTCGGCCAGCTCGCGCAGGTCTTGCTGATTCGTGACATCCCCGGCAAACCACTGCAACCGATCGCCGTAGATGTGCTGCAAGGCCGGTAATTCACCGAGGGTCCGCGACATCGCCAGCACCTTCACGCCCCGTGGCAACAGCGCAGCACACAAGGCCAGCCCAATCCCGGAACTGGCCCCCGTGACCACCGCCAATCGATCCTGAAACTCGGTTTTCATCATGTTCTCCTGGGCATCGCGGATGCCAAGCACTGGGGACGTAGCGAGCCCCTATCTTTGAGCAGACAGAAAAAAACCGACTTGACGGCGATCAGGCTTTTTCGACAGCGTCAGGGTTGCTGCAGCAGCCCCGGAGTGATTTCGCTGAACCGCAACAAGCGACCACCCTGTTGCGCGACAAGCTTTTCAGCGGCCTCGCGACTGGAGAAGGACGCCAACACCACACCCATGGCGCCTTTGAGCTGGGTGCCGACCACGTAAAACGCATCTCTGGCATCGATCAGGTGGGCGTCATCCGGCGCGTTCCACGGACTGCGGCCCATGTCGTGGACATACAGTTTTGCATCGCCGTGATGGTTTTCCGGTTGCAGCCACCAACCGATCATTTCCGCCGTGGAGCAGAACTTCTTCACCCCGGCCCGCTCGACGACTTCGCCCTTGGGTCCTGGGAATCCGTTGATGATCATCCCGCAGACATGGCATTCATCACTGGGATGAAAGGCTGTGGCGGCGCTGCTGTAGGTGGCTTGCGCCGGATTGTCACAGGCCGTCAGCAACAGGCACATCATCAGGCCCGCCACCGCGCGCATTGTCGTCAGATAAAACGTACTCATCGTCAACTACTCCAAAACTATCAAAGTGAACATTCATGTCGCCCGGCGACGAAACAACAGCCAGGCGGAGCCCAATGGCACCGCCACCCACAACGACAGGCACAGCCAGAGCATCGCGCCCGGCATCGGCAAATCGCTGCCCAGCGTCAGTACACCCGTGGTGCCCGCGCCGGGCTCAAAACCGGAGAGATTGATCAGGCGGTAGATGTCGGCCGGATTGAGCAGCAGTAACCAGGGCAGCACTTTCGGGTTGAACTGCCCTTCGCTGAGCACCAACAGCGCCAGCAGTGCCAGGTCGAACACCAGCACGAAGAAGAACCACACGCCCAGCGCCAACCCGGCGGCCGTGGATTTCTCGGCCGACACACTGCTCAGCACATAGGCCAGCCCCAGAAACCCCCAGCCCAGCAGCGTCGACGACGCAATGAACCGGCCAAAGGCCCAGAGCAGCAGGCTCAGTTCGACATCGTCCACCAGCACGGCGATGGCCAGCATGGCGCAGCCGAAACCAATCAGTGTCGCCAGCGCCAGGATCAACCCGTGGCCGACAAACTTGCCGAGCAGAATCTGCCCGCGACCCAACGGGTACGTCAGCAACAGCAGCAACGTGCCGCTTTCGTCCTCGCCGACGATGGCGTCATAGGCCAACAGCAACGCAATCAACGGCATCAAAAACGTTGCCAGACTGGCGAGGCTGGCGATGGTGGCCGGCACCGAGGTGAAACCCAATTGCCCGGAGGCCGCGGCGCCCAGCCAGGCGATGCCGATGGCCAATACCGCGAACAGCACACTGATCGCCAACAACCAGCGATTGCGCAAACCGTCGCTGAATTCCTTGCGGGCCATGTTCCAGACAGCGTTCATACGGCCTCCCCGATCGGCACCGCACCGGCCCGGCTCATGTAGTAGCGGTAAATGTCTTCCAGCGACGGCTGATGGATTTCCACGTCGGCCGGTTCGTCTTCATTGAGCAGTTGGCGCAACAGCCCGAGCTTGCTGCCATTGAGCGCGGCCACTTCAAGCCCTTCGACGCCCCAGCGCTCGGTGACGTGCCCGGCGTTGTTCCAGCGTTGCTGCAAGGGCCCGGCGTGCTTCAGGCCGTTGGCGCGAATCAGCGTCGGCAACCCCGCTTCCTCACGCAGACTGTGGAGACTGCCGAGAGCCAGCAGGCGTCCCTGGGTCAGAATCGCGGCGCGGTTGATGTGCGCCTCGACGCCCGGCAATACGTGGGAGCAGAGAATGATGCTGGTGCCCTGGCTGCGCAGACGATCGAGCAAGCGATAAAGGTCCTGGGTGGCAATGGGATCGAGGCCGACGGTCGGCTCGTCGAGCAGCAACAAACGCGGCTCGCCGAGCAGCGCTTGCGCCAGCCCCAATCGTTGACGCATGCCTTTGGAGTAGGTCTTGACCCGCCGATGCGCCACACCGGCCAAGCCGACTTCCTCCAGCAGTGCGTCCACTTGAGCGGACGCGGCACCTTTGAGTCGTGCGAAATGGCGCAAGGTCTCAACACCGCTCAGCTGTGGGTAAAAGGTCACGTTCTCCGGCAGATAACCGAGCAGGCGCCGCACGTGCGGATCACTGGGTAAACGGCCGAACACCCTGACCTGCCCTTCGCTGGCCTGGAGCAGGCCGAGCACCAGTTTCATGCTGGTGGTCTTGCCCGCACCGTTGTGCCCGAACAAGCCCAGCACTTCACCTTCCGCAAGGCTGAGGTTGAGCTGATGCAGCACGGTGGTGTGCCCGTAGCGCTGGCTGACGCCTTGGATGTCGACGACGTTCATGAGGTGGGCTCCTGGGTCAGGCTTGGCGTGGGTGACTTCATCAGAGGATGGCTGTCCAGGACACCCGGCGATTTCATCACCGGAAAGGCCCGTTGCACCCAACGCAGCAACTCGATGCCGGGGCTGTTCATCAACAGCCGCACCTGCGGGCACAGCCACAGCAGCCGGTCGACGTTGTCATTGGGTTCGTAGGCGATATCGCCCAGACCATCGCTGTTGCGATCCCAGCCCAGGTAATCGCTCCAGTAGTTGCCGCGGCCATCCGCCGACCATTCCTGCAAGCGGGTGGCGACATACTTGACCTGCCGTTGATTACCGACAAAAGCATTGTCGGCGATTCGGTTGTCTTCCGAGCCGGCGGTGAGGTGAATGCCCACGGCGCTGTGCTCGAAGTGGTTGTGTTCGATGCTGTTGAACAGTGAGTTGTAGATGAACAACGCCTTGCCCTCGGCACCGCTGATCATGCTGTCGCCGGTCGAGCCGTCGCGCACGTCAGTGACGAAGTTGTCACGCAAGGTTGAATAGGTGATGTAGTTCATCAGGATTCCGTAGTTCTGATCCTGTTCGGAGCGATTGCCAATCACCGTGAGCTTGCGGCTTTGCATCAGGGCGTAGCCGGTGCGGGTGCGACGGGTAGTGTTGCCGATCAGTTGGTTATCGTTGGCGAACATGTAATGCACGCCGTAACGCAGGTCTTCCAGGGTATTGCCCTGCAGCAGGTTGCCGTTGGAAGTGTCGATGTAGATGCCATCGCGGGTATCGCGCACCTGATTGCCAATGACCTTGGCGCCATGCACCGCATACAGATGAATGCCATTGCCGCGATCCTGGGAGCGCATCGCCGGATCCCCCTGAATACGGTTGTCGATCAGGCTCACATCCTGAGTGCCGTCGACCCAGATACCGAACCCCTGGCCTTGCAGGCGATTGCCTTTGATTACCGCGCCATGGGCTTTGGGCTGGATAAAAACTGCCGCATTCATTGCCGTGAGGTCGTGCCCCCAGTCCAGAAAGGTGCAGCCCTCAATGCCGACATCCGGCGCACTGATGATCAAACCGTTGCCCTGCCCCTCCCCCTGGAACACCGCGCCCGGCTCGCAAAGAATCTGCATTGGTTGATCGACGCTGAACGAGCCACGGTATTCCCCCGCCGGCAGGTGCCAGCGTTGATCGGCGTCCACCTGAAACGGCAACGTGTTGATGGGTTGCACCGCCAGCGCGCTACCGGACATCAGCAGGAGCGCAAGCGCAATGACCTCCACCGGGTTTCCCTTGCTCTGAGTCATTGCTTCGCTCCTGTCGACGGGCAACGGTCAGGCCTTCTCGACCTTCATGCGGCCGACCATTTCCATGTGCAGCGCATGACAGAACCAGCTGCAGTAGTACCAGTGCAGGCCGGCCTTGTCGGCGGTGAAGGTAATCGAAGACGTCTGCTGCGGGCTGATTTCCATGCTCACGCCATGGTTGGTCATGACAAAACCGTGGGTCACGTCTTCGATCTGGTCGATGTTGGTGATGGTCACGGTGACTTCGTTGCCCTGCTTGACGGTGAATTCCGGCAGGCCATAGGCCGGGGCCATCGAGGTCATGTAGACGCGGACTTTGTTACCGTCGCGGATGACCTTGTTGTCGGTCTCCAGTTTGATCCCGTCCTTGGCGGCGATGGCCACGGTTTCGGCGAAAAACAGGTCGTTGCGGTCCCAGATTTTCTTGGTCTTGATCTGGTCGCGGCGGGCCATGACGCAGTCGTGGGGTTCGGCGAAAGCCGGGCCGTCGTGCACCAGCTTCATTTCCTCGCCGGAGATATCGATCAACTGGTCGTTCTCTGGGTGCAGCGGTCCGGTCGGCAGGAAGCGGTCCTTGGAGAACTTACTCAGGACCATCAGCCATTGGCCGTCGGCGTCTCTGGTTTCCGTCAGCGAGGCATGGTTGTGGCCCGGCTGGTATTGCACGTCAAGTTTCTGCTTGATGTAGTTGACCTTCTCGCCGGTGTACGCGCGAATGGCCTCCTCCACGTTCCACTTCACCACCTGGCTGTCGATAAACAGCGTGGTGTAGGCATTGCCGCGGCCATCGTAGGTAGTGTGAAGCGGGCCCAGACCCAGTTCCGGTTCGCCGACTACCACGTCGCGCGGGTCCTTGAATTTGTCGTCGAACAGATCATCCAGCTTCGCGGTGGCGATGATCGTGCAGGTAGGCGAAAGTTTGCCAGCGGCAATGAAGTACTTGCCATCGGGTGTCATGTTGATGCCGTGCGGGTTCTTCGGCACCGGGATGTAACGGGTGAACGCGCTGTCCTTGCCTTCGTCCTTGCGACCGTCGACCACTGGCACTTTTGAGCCGTCGAGGGTGATGAACTTGCCCGCCTTGATCGCGGCTTCGATGCGCGGGATGTTGAACACCACCACCCAGTCGCGCTCGTTGCGCATCATGCCGCCCAGGTCGTAGGCCTTCTCCGAATTGTAACAGGTGGACGCTGCGTATTTGCCGGTGTAGTCGGCGTCGGTGTTGTCCAGGTTGCCGTCGACAATGACCTGGAAGGCCATCTCCATTTTCTCGGCATCGATGGCGTTAAACATCGTGTAGCTGTTCTTGTCCTGCAGGTCGAAGGTGCTGCCGTCATTGGGGTGTGGAATCACGAACTCGGCATTGGCGAACACGTATTTTGTGTGCGGCACTTTTTGCAGGCGCAGCCCGTGAACGGCCTGCACATTGGGCACGGTGAGCATCTTGTCGCACTTCATGATGTCCAGACGAATACGTGCAACGCGGCTGTTGGCCTTGTCGTTGATGAACAGGTATTTGCCGTCGTACTTGCCGTCGGTCATCGACAAATGCGGGTGGTGGCAGTCGCCATTCTTGAAATGAGCGCTGTCGCCCATGATCCGTTTGCTTTCGTTGGTCAGGCCCCAACCAGTGGCGGAGTCGACGTTGAACACCGGCACACGCAGCAACTCGCGCATCGACGGTATGCCCATGATCCGCACTTCACCCTGATGACCGCCACTCCAGAAACCGTAGTACTGGTCCAGCTCGCCCGGCCCGACGTGGGTTTTCAGTTGCGCGTCCTTGGCCGCTGCCGCCCAGGTCTCACGGGTAAACACCGCGCCACCGATGGCCGTGGCACCGGCCAGTACTGCGCCGGTCACCGCGCTGGTGCCCAGGAAGCCTCGACGACTGAGGCCGGTCGATTCCGGCACTTCAGTGGCTTTTTTGGATTCTGTGTCGTTCATCAGGTGTGTTCCTTGAAGGGATAAAAACGGTCACTGCGCACAGGTGCTCGCGGGGTTCACTCCAGAGCGTTCACTTCCACGACAGGTATCAGTTGCACAGGGATGGGTGCCGGTTTGCCGCGCTTCTTGCGCTTGTTGATGAGCGGCGGGCATTTGTTCTCGTTGTGGTAAGTCATCTGGCAATCGAGGCAGTAGTGGCACTCGTTGGCATTGATCCGACCATCGGGATGAATCGCCTGGATCTCGCATTCCTTGGCGCACAGTTGGCAGGGTGTGCCGCAATCCTTGCGGCGTTTGAGCCAGTCGAACAGGCGCAATTTGGTCGGAATCGCCAGCGCCGCTCCCAACGGGCAGATGTAGCGGCAATAGACCTTGCGCGTGAAGACGTTGATGACCAGCAGCGCCACCGCGTAGGCCACGAACCACCACTGGCGGTCGAACCTGAGGGTGATGGCGGTTTTGAACGGTTCCACCTCGGCGAACAGTTCGGCGGTGGACATCGACTCCAGGGAGATGCCGAACAGCAGTAGCAAAATGATGTATTTGATCGCCCACAGCCGTTCATGGACCGCGAAGGGCAATTCGTATTGGGGGATTTTCAGCTTGCGCGCGGCTTCGTTGATCAACTCTTGCAAGGCGCCAAACGGGCACAGCCAGCCGCAAAACACACCACGTCCCCACAGCAGAATGCTCGCAGCGGCGAAGACCCAGAGCATGAAGATCAGCGGGTCGGTGAGAAACAGCTCCCAGCGAAAGTGCTCGAACAGCGCATGCACAAAGGTCAGGACGTTGACCACCGACAGCTGCCCCAGCGCATACCAGCCGAGAAACACCACGGTAAAGGCCAGGTAACCCCGGCGCAGCCAATGCAGAAACCGTGGCCGGCGCGTGAAGGTGTCCTGCAGGAACAGGATCACCGTCAGCAGCAGTAACGCGGTCCCGAGCACGGTGATCTGAAAGGATTTCTGGTACCAGATGGTCAACCACATCGGCCGACCGGCTTCCTCGAGGGCGGCCAATTCTTCGGGGCTGGGCAGTGGCCGTTCAAGGTACGGCTCGGGCAGTTGATAAGGCAGTTCGAAGCTGCTGAACGTGCCACTGAGCGGCCCGGTTTGGCGACGCACCAGCAATTCCAGGGACCAGGGCGATCCCGGGTCGAACCGGGCTGGTTCGCGCACGATGAAAATCGACATTTCGGTGAATTCCGGCATGCCCTTGGCAAACACATCGGAGAGCCGCTGATGGTCCATGTCGCGAAAACTGATGACGTTGCCGAACTGGCGCAGTTGCACCCGATCGAAGATCCCGCCGCGCACATACCCCGAGCCTTTATAGGAAAACAGCCCGCGCCCCAGCACCGCGATGGCCTGCTCGCCGGGCTTGAGGTCTTGCATGAGGAAACGATATTGGTTGTCGCCCAGCAGTGCGCGGCCAATGGTCGGCGGGTTCAGGTCGGCGGTGTACAGCTCGATGAAGGTGTCATCCACTTGGTCGGCGGGGGCAGTGTCGACGCCTTCGGCTTCGGTGCCCTTGAAGGCGGCGTCGACCTGGCCACGGGTCAGGTTCAAGCGGCGGATGGCGCCATTGCCGGTCAGTTGTTCCCAGCTGGCGGGCTCGAAAAAGTCCTGGCGGATGGTGGCGGGCTTACTCACCACCCCGCCCTTGTCCTCGATCAGCTTGAGCGACACGGCCACTTCATGGGCGGCGCGCATGATGACTTCATTGACCACCATGGCGGTGACAGTTGCGCCAGCGATGGCATCGACGGTGACCGCGTTCGGGTCGCTGGAATGGCCGACGACAACCCGCTGGCTGACCTTGATGCCTTTGTACCTGGCGCTGAAACCGTGAAGTTTTGCCTCAGGAATGCCAATCAGCAGAATCGGTTCATGGTGCTCCAGCACATAGGCATCCTGAATCACGCCGGCCGTGTCGAGGATCACCTGGGTATTGATTGGCTTGCCCGAGTAGGCCGGAATATCCACCACGTCCAGGCTCTGGAACACATAACCGATGACTTTGCCGGCGGCGGACAGCGTGCGCACCTTGAACCGGCCTTCGGGGGCGGAAACGGAGTCGGTATGAGGGAAGGTTTTTTCGATGCGCTGCTGCTCGATGTCACCGTATTGCTTGGCCTGCACCGCCTCGAAGGTAGCGAACATCACCACCAGCATGACCACCAGCGCGACGCCCCAGGCGCGTAGGTTGCCGTGTATCAAAGGCTGATGGGTTGTCATGGGTTCGCTGATTTAAAAGGGGCTTGCGGTCATGTTAGGGAGCGTTGCGCCCCCGGCCCTTGATTGAAATCAACTTGCGAAAATACCCCCCGAATGGCTCGCGCCAGGGGCTCAAACCGTACGCGAAAACTGGCCTTTTTGTTCACCCCCCAGATAGGCGTCGAACGCCATCGCGGCACTGCGCATCATCAAGTGCCCTTGCGGCAACAGCACCAGTTCGTCGTGGTGAATCTGCAGCAGCCCATCGCGCACGTGCTCGCCCAACTGCGCCAATGCCTCGGCAAAGTACTCGGTGAAGCGAATGCCGTGACGCGCCTCATACGGGCTGAACGCGATACGGCCATGGCACATCAAGTCGCTGATCACCTCACGGCGCAGCAGGTCGTCGGCATTCAAGCGGTAACCCCGATGCACCGGCAACAATCCTTGATCGATTCGCGCGTAGTACTGCGAAAGCTCCTTGACGCTTTGGCTGTAGCTGTCGCCGACCTTGCCGATCGACGACACTCCAAGGCCGATCAAATCGCAGTCGGCGTGGGTGGAGTAGCCCTGAAAGTTACGCTGCAGGGTGCCATTGGCGCGGGCCAGCGATAGCTCGTCGTCCGGCAAGGCGAAATGATCCATGCCGATATAGACGTAACCGGCCGCGGTCAGACGGCGGATGGTCAGTTCAAGCAATTCCAGCTTGCGCTCCGGTGGCGGCATGTCGGCGGGACGAATCAACCGTTGTGCGCGAACCATCTCCGGCAAATGTGCGTAGCTGTAGGCGGCAATCCGGTCCGGACGCAGCGCTATGATCTTGCTGAGGGTGACGTCGAAACTCTGCACGGTTTGCAGGGGCAGGCCGTAGATAAGGTCGACGCTGATCGACTTGAATTGCGCCTCGCGTGCCGCAGCAACCAGCGCATAAATCTGCTCTTCACTTTGCTGGCGATTGACCGCGGCCTGCACGTCCGGGTCGAAATCCTGCACGCCGAAGCTCAGGCGATTGAAGCCTAATTGGCGCAACGACCGAATTTGCTCGGTGCTGATGGTGCGCGGGTCGACCTCGATGGAAAACTCGTGATCATCGCTGTCATCCATGTTGAACGCTTGGTGCAGGCAGTCCATCAGGTCCGCCAGCTGTTCGCTGGTCAAGTAGGTCGGCGTGCCGCCCCCCAGGTGCAGCTGAGTCAGTTTGCGGGTGTTGTCGAACAAGGCCGACTGCATCGCGATTTCACGCTTGAGGTATGTCAGGTACTCGACGGCGCGATGGGTTTTCTGGGTAATGATTTTATTGCAGGCGCAGTAGTAACAAAGGCTTTTGCAGAACGGGATGTGGATGTACACCGACAGTGACTTTGGCGCGACCACCTGATTGCTGTCGCGGGCGGCACGTTGATAGTCGTCAACGGCAAACGCCTGATGAAACTGTGGCGCAGTGGGATAAGAGGTATAGCGCGGCCCCGGACGGTCGTATTTTTCGACCAGGGCGCGATTGAAATCAAAAGTCGTGTTCATGATTGATCAACTCGTAAGGGGGTCAATGCCTCGCACCCCAAATCCTTTTCAAACAGGTTGCAGATGGCATCCACTTCTGGCCGACCGGCGGGAAGAATGCTGATGAAACGGTCCGACAACTCAATCAACCCATCGCGACTCAATTGCTCCAGCAACGGCCAGACGGACGAGAAATACCTGGAAAAAACCAGCCCATAACGTCTTTCGATGGCGCGGATATCGAGTTCCAGATCACACGCCAGTCGCTCCATGACCATTTGCCTGATCTGCTCCCCTGCCTCGAAGCGCCAACCACGGCACGTCGGCAATTGCCCGCTGTCCAGTTGCTGCTGATAACTGTCAATCCCGTCGGTATTTTGCGTGTACAAATCGTCGATCTGGCTGATGGCACCCAAACCGAAACCGATATGATCGCAATACCCGTGACGGGTGAAACCCTCACAACTGCGGCGTAACCGGCCTCGCTCCTGAGCTATCGCCAGATCATCGTCGGGCCGGACAAACTGGCCCAACCCGATGTAGTGATAACCCGCGCACATTAGTTGTTCAAAACAGATCTGACGCATCGCGCCTTTAGCGTCCTGGCTGCACATCGCTCTGGCGGTATCAGCGCTCACTGGTCGATAGCGTCTTGGTGGCCGTGCATAGTCGAACACCATCAACCTGTCCGGCTCCAGTGCGATAATCGTCGCCAGTTTCAGCGCGAAGCTTTCGGGTGTCTGCCACGCGTGTCCAAAACCCAGGTCGACGTTTATCGATCGATAGCCAAAAGTGCGCGCGGCATCGATGAGCGAGTGGATCGGCGCCGGGTTCTGGTAACAGGCCACCGACCTTTCACAGTCGCTGTCAAAATCCGGAACGCCGATGCTGACATGATTGAAACCCTGGTCGCGCAGCACGCCCATGGTCGCCCAATCGGTTTGATAGAGATCGACCTCCACGCTGTAATCGCCGCACTCATGGACGAGAAAGTTGAATCGGCCACGCAGATGACTCATCAGCCGCTCTATGTGAGCAATGGTGAGTGTTCCGCCGCCCAGATGAAACTGCTCCACCCGTTGCTGCGCATCCAGGTGGCAACCGACGAGGTCGATCTCCTGCTCCAGATGCTGGAGGTACTGCTCAATATTCTGGTGCTCGTCGGCGCTATCGCGAGGGGAACAAAAGGACAGCTTGAGGCTGGAGGGCAACTGCACGTTCAGGGACAACGGACGTCGCTTCTGGCGGCTGACGCGCAACGCGCGAAGCAGATCCAGTGAGCCGATACCCTCATGGAATTTTTGCGTGTCGGCATGACAGTTGGGGTCGAGTACGCCCTGATCGCACCGGGCGATCAGCGCGCCGGGGTTGTGAAAGAAATCGAGCATGACGAGTCTCCGAGACTGGCTGCGGATCATCAGTGTCGAGGTTCGACGACCCATGCGCCTTGATTTGCATCAAGCACAAGCAAAGTCCTGGAAGAACAGACCACCGATCAAAGCCATCACCAGGTCAGATAGAACATTCCCTTGGCCAGCAGCACGATAACGACCATGTGACAGAACAAGCTGCCGTGGATGAACTGCAGGTATCGCGGGCTCATTCGGCCACTTTTGAACAAAAACATAGCCACCAGGAAGTGCAGTAACACGCTCACGGCCAGCGCAATTTTCAAGGCCAGCAATGTGCCGAACGATGACGCCAATGGTGAGGCAAGGACTGGCAGGTAGCGCAGCCAGACCATGCCAAGCCCCGCACCGAACAATACCAGCAGCACCCACGGCATCAGCGTGCGCGCTCGCCGGCCGATGCCCTGCTCGACCAGCAGCATGACCCTGGCGGGTAGCTGTTTGCGGATGCTTTCAAGGAACAGGACTTCGAAGAACACCGTGCCGATAAAGATCAGCGCGGCAAACAGGTGCAACGTCAGAATCAGCGGATAGATCATAGAGGTTTCGCCTTGAGTCAAGGCAACCCGTTACGGTAAAAGTGCACGGGATGTCGGTCTCTGGAGACTACAGAGCCGTCCGATCCATGTGGTTGACATCGATCAAGAAAGCCACAAGTCCCACACTCATCGTGCTAGATCATTATCGAGCGTGCAGGAGCGACCGTTTTCCGTTGCTGTCGATACCGCACGATCAACGACGCAAAAATGTACTGGGCAAGGGACGCCAGGCCGGATAAGGCGCCTGGCCCCCAACACTCTGTTACCACACAGCAATATGGGAATCCGCTCTCGGCTCAGTACCGCCGCACAGCACACCAGTGTCCGGGTCCCGGATGATGATCTGCCCTCGCCCATAATTGATCAGGTCGCAATCGACCTGAATCCGGTGTCCGCGGCGCGCCAGCGAAGCCGCCAGATCCCGAGACGCTCCCTGTTCGATGCCGACCTTCATTTCCCCTAACCATTGCCACCGTGGCGCGTCCAGCGCGGCTTGGGGGTTAAGACCAAAATCCACCAGGTTCATGACCATCTGCACATGGCCTTGGGGCTGCATGTAGCCACCCATGACGCCGAACGGCCCCACCGGCACGTCGCCTTGACTGATGAATCCGGGAATGATGGTGTGAAAGGTTTTTTTGCCCGGTGCCAGGCAGTTGGCGTGGTCAGGGTCGAGACTGAATTCCTGTCCACGGTTCTGCAAGGCGATGCCGCTGTCTGGCAGCACCACACCGGAACCGAAGCCGTGGTAGTTGCTCTGGATGAAGGACACCATGTTGCCCTCGGCATCCGCCGTGGCCAGGTAAACCGTGCCGCTGGCATGGGGATCACCGGGATTGGGTTCACGCGCCTGATCAGTGATCTGTTCGCGACGATGGCTGCTATAGGCATCGCTGAGAAGATCAGCCACGGCCACACGCATGTGCAGTGGATCGGTGATGTAATGCAGCCCGTCGCTGTAGGCCAGCTTCATGGCTTCCAGTTGACGGTGCCAGGTCTGCTGGCTGTCGCGGTGATCGAAGTCAAAGCCCTCAAGGATTTTCAGGGTCATCAGGGCGACCAATCCTTGTCCGCTTGGGGGGATTTCCCACACATCGTAGCCGCGATAGTTGATGCTGATCGGGTCCACCCATTGGGCGCGATAGTCTTGCAGGTCGCTGGCGCGCAGGTAACCGCCGGTGGCGCGGGAATGGGCATCCAGACGCTGAGCCAATGCACCGCGATAGAGGCTTTCACACGCGGTGTCAGCCAGCTCTTGCAGCGTTCGGGCTTGCGCCGGGTTGCAGAATATTTCACCGGCCTTGGGTGCACGGCCATCGATCAGGAACGTGTCGAACCAGGCGTCGAGCACGGGGTCTCGATGGGGGCTGAATTCTTCCAGAGCCGTCTGCCATTGTCGAGCGACCACCGGAGACAGTGGAAAACCATCCCTGGCCAGACTGATGGCGGGCTGCAGCAAGTCGGCAAATGGCAGCTTGCCGAACCGTTTGGAGAGCTCCGCCCAGGCCGATGGGCAACCGGGCACCGTGACCGGCGTCCAGCCATAAAGCGGCATCTGCTCGTGACCGCCCGCCTTGACTGCATCGATCGTCAGCGCTGCTGGCGCCTGTCCATTGCCGTTCAGGCCATGCAATTGGCCTTTGCTCCAGACCAGTGCAAAGGCGTCGCCGCCCAAGCCGCAGCCGGTGGGTTCAACCACCGTCAGCGCTGCCGCCGTGGCGATCGCGGCATCAATGGCATTACCGCCATTGCGCATGATTTCGATGCCGGCTTCGGCGGCCAACGGCTGCGAAGCCGCGACCATGCCACGCCGGGCAAACACACTCTGACGTTGCGAGGGATAGGGATATTCGTGGGCAGAAAATTTCAACATGGCAAAAGCTCTTCCAATCAAAGATTCATTGGCCGCAGGTATCCGGTTACATGCCGGGTGAAAAAAGACCCGACTGAGAAGGTCACAGCACCCGGCTGAGAAAGGCCTGGGTTCGCGGGTGGGTCGGTCGACTGAAAATCTGCTCCGGCGGCCCCTGCTCGATCAATTCGCCCTGATCAAGGACCACCACGCGGTCGGCGACCTCTCGGGCAAATCCCATTTCATGGGTGACCACCACCATCGTCATGCCGTCATCGGCCAACTGCTTCATCACCTGCAGCACCTCGCCGACGGTTTCCGGATCGAGGGCGCTCGTGGGCTCGTCGAACAGCATGGCTTGAGGTTTCATCGCCAGCGCCCGGGCGATTGCCACGCGTTGCTGCTGCCCACCGGACAACATCGACGGGTAATGCATGGCCTTGTCCGCCAGACCGACCCGTGCGAGCAAGGCCCGGGCCTGTTCCAACGCTTCGGCGCGTGGCACGCCGAGCACCTGGATCGGCGCCTCAATGATGTTTTCCAGCGCGGTCATGTGGGGGAACAGATTGAAACGTTGAAAGACCATCCCAATGTCCCGACGCTGGCGAGCGATGTTGCGTTCGGAGTCGCGCACCAGGCTGCCATCGGCGCGCTCTCGATACCCCATGGCTCGGCCGTTGACGCGAATGCGCCCGCCCTGAATGTCCTCCAGCAGATTGATGCAGCGAATAAAGGTGGTCTTGCCTGAACCCGAGGCACCGATCAACACCACCACTTCACCGCGCCGCACCTGCAAGGAAATTCCCTTGAGAATCTCCAGGTCGCCGAAAGACTTATGAATGTCCAGCGCCTCGATGATCAGTTCTTCACTTTTGTGCGCCATGCTTAACGCCCCCTCAGCAATTTCAGCGTGCCGCGGCCGAACATGCGACTACCAGCCGCTGGCGGTGCGGGTCGATCGGACTGCCCGAAACGCGCTTCCAGCCAACGCTGGAAGAAGCCCCAGAGGGTGGTCAGCAGCAGGAAATAAATCGCCACCACCAAGTACAGTTCGAAGACCCGGAATGTCGCCGACGTGACCATTTGCGTACTCAGCAGTAACTCCTGCACGCCAATCACGCTGACCAGTGTCGTGTTCTTGAGCATCACGTTGAATTCGTTGCCCAACGGCGGAACGATGACCCGGAACGCCTGAGGCAGAACGATACGCCGCATCAGTTTGGCGAAGGTCATGCCCAGCGAACGCCCCGCTTCGTACTGCCCCTTGTCCACCGCGCCGATCCCGGCACGAATGATCTCGGCCATGTAGGCACCCTCGTTCAGGCCCAAGGCGATGATCGCTGCCTGGATATTGCCCGGCACCACCAACCCCAACAGCGTCACGTCTTCGAAACGGAAGATGCCGCCCGCTGCCAATGCGGTATAGAGAAAAACGATTTGCACCAATAACGGCGTGCCGCGCATCAGCCATACATAAAACCGCACTGGCAGGTTGAGCAAAGGGTTGCGCGACAGGCGCATCAACGCCGCCGCCAGACCCAACACGCAGCCCAGCGTCATTGCCAGCACACTGATCAGGCAAGTCAGCCAAAGTCCGGTGAGGTACACCCCGCTGGGCTGCAACAGGTATTGCCAGAACACATCCCAATTGAAATTCATCGAGTGTTCGCCTCAGTCGAGTGTGTCGCTGGGAACATGCCATTTGCTCAGCAACTGCACGTAACTGCCGTCGCTGCGCATGTCACTGATGATCTGTTGCACCGCTGCGGTGAGCTGCGGATCATCCTTGCGAACGCCCAAACCGGTGAGTATCCGGCTGAACGCCGGCACCCCTTCCTCGAACAGATCGGGCGCCATGGCCGCGTAGTAACCGGCGGTTTCCACGGTAGTACCGTAGGCGTCCACCTGACTGATGCGCAGCGCCTGAAAGGCGTCGGTGTCACTGTTGTAGACCACCAGTTTCATTGGGGGCTTGCCAGCCTTGGTCAGTTTTTCGTTCTCGGCGTCCAGCAAGGTTTTGATCGTCGAGCCATTGAGCACGGCGACCTTGTGCCCGGACAGTCCATCCAGGGTCTTGATGCCCTTGGGATTGCCTTTGGGAACGACCACTGACTGGCTGGAATACATGTAGTTGACAATGTCGATCACTTCCCGCCGCTCGGGCTTGTCGAACAGCTGATCAACGATCATGTCGCACTGCTGGGCAAGCAATGCCGGCAGCAACCCGGAGAACGGAATGACCCGCCATTGCACCGGTTTGTCTCCCAGCCGTTTGGCGATTTCCAGCCCCAGGTCGACCGTCAGGCCCCGGGGCTTTTGCGCCTCATCGAAAGACACCAGGGGCGGTGAATCCATGCCCGAGCAATAGGTGAGTTTGTCAGCCTTTTGCAGTCGCTCCGGCACTTGTGGCGTAGCAAACGCCCACTGTGTACAGAGTCCGAGGGAGATGGCGGCGAGTAACATTTGGCGTTTATGCATGACGAGACACTCCAGTTGTTTAGTAACGGGGCAGTACTCAAAGTCAAAACACACTGTCGGGTTGATGCCCGATTCTATTTTTCCGATTGCAGAAACTGGATCAGCGCCGGCACCGTGCCCTCGATGTGCTCGCGCACCACCGCCTCGGCCCGGTCGACATCGCCTGAGCGGATGGCGTCGAGGATCACCGCGTGCTCCTGGCGAGCGCTCAAGGGTTTTTCGCTGTGTTGCAGCCACAGACGCATTGGCGCCTCGATCAACGAATACAGCGCCGATATCTGCTTCATCAGCCGAGGACGGCCGCTGAGGCTGCACAGGTGTTCATGGAAGGCACGATGAAGCCTGACCCACTCGGCGCTTTCGTCGCGGTAGTCATCCATCTCGTCCAGCATGCGTTCCAGAGCCGCCAGCTGACGCTCACCGATCCTGGACACGGCCACGCGGATGGCCAGGCCTTCGAGGGCACTGCGCATCTCGAATACTTCGTGTAATTCATCGAAATTCAGGCCACTGACGATGGCGCCACGGTTGGGCCTCAGGGTGACCAGGCCTTGCGCATCGAGACGGCGAAAGGCTTCGCGCACCGGCATCCGGCTCATGCCGATTTCGCTGGCAATGTCCTCCGCGATCAGCCGATCGCCCTTGCGGTAACGACCACCACAGATTGCTTCCAGCAAAAAGTTGTAAGCCTCCTCCTCGGCGGTCAGGGGCTGACGTTCAACGTAGGCGGGAGCGAATTGCATAAAGTCACCTTTTGCAGTTTTGTATCCAATTATCCATGGATTCAAAAAAGCAGAAACCGTGCCATTTCGCTTGATACGGCTTCAAGGTCTTCATTGGAAAGGAGTTTCGACTCAGGAACCGATGAGTCTTTGATCAGCGTGCGACTCGCCGTGTGCTACGAAATGGCTCAGCGCGCCCCAAATGGGTGAAAAATGGTAGCCAGGTAACAGATCATCTCGCCGAAAACCTGCCCACCCGGATGGCTCAGGATTTCACGATTTTGACACTTGCGAAGGTTGACTCATCACGCGCCTGATCGAGCAAACTCATCGACCTTGCCGGTGGCAATGCCTGCGCAATCGGGCTGGCTGTCACTTGGCGTTGCGTTTGCGTGACCGAGCGCTCCTCGCTGGGAGGAATGCCGAAACACTCGCGATAGCACTTTGAGAAATGGGGTGTGGACACAAAGCCACATACCACCGACAACTCCACGATGGAGATCGGTGTTTGCTTGAGCAACTGACGCGCGCGGATAAGGCGCAGCTTGAGGTAATACCTCGAAGGCGAGGAATGCAGGTATTTCTGAAACAACCGCTCGAGTTGTCGACGGGACAAACCGACATAATTTGCCAGTTCATCCAGTTCGATCGGTTCTTCCAGATTGGCCTCCATCAGCGCCACGATTTCCTGCAACTTTGGTTGATGGGTACCGAGCATGTGCTTGAGGGGGACTCGCTGGTGATCCTGCTCGTTGCGGATGCGCTCGTAGACAAACATTTCGGAGATGGCCGCCGACAGCTCATGACCATGATCGCGACTGATCAGGTGCAGCATCATGTCCATGGGAGCAGTTCCACCCGAGCAGGTGAAACGGTCACGGTCGAGGGTGAACAAACTGGAGCTGAGGTTCACTCGCGGAAAAGCTTCTTGCATGGCAGCCAGAAATTCCCAGTGCACGCTGCAGTCGAAACCATCGAGCAACCCAGCCTGGGCCAAGGCCCAGCTACCTGTGCACACGCCCCCGATCCGTTTCAAGCGCCGCGCCTGGGATCGCAGCCAGGTAACGTGCTCCCGGGTCACAGCGCTTTGAATGCCAATGCCACCGCAGACGATCACCGTATCAAGCGCCGGTGCACTATCAGTCGATGAATCCGGCGTGATCGGCATGCCGTCGCTTGCCCATACCCGCTCGCCTCCCAGACTGAAGGTGTGCCAGCGATACAGTTCCTGGCCGGTCAACTGATTAGCCATTCGCAGAGGCTCAACGGCAGACGCCAGAGAGATCAACGTGAATTGGTCCAGCAGCAAAAAACCGACGGTTTGGGGAGGCGCGGGCTTAGAGGTGTCGTATGCCATCGAAGTTACTCTCGCAGCGAACGGTAAGGACCCGCGGCGCAGGCGGTGTTAACCGCCCCGCCGCTGCTTGCGCACTGATGAGATCGCAAGCAGATTTACGCTGAACGTTGCGCCGACACCGCCCTCTGTGGTCGCCCATGGTGACGCGTGGTCACAAGGCCGATGAAGGAAATCACCAACGCCAGGCCGATGGTTGAAGACACCTCCAGACGGTGCTCTGGCGTCACCATCATCACCGCCAATGCTGCGCAGATGAAGGCGATGACCAACCAGGTGAGCCATGGAAACAACCACATCTTGAAGGTCAGCGTGACGTTCTGCCGACGCAGAATCCCGCGCATGCGCAATTGCGACACGGCGATAACCAGGTACACCAGCAACGCAATGGCGCCGGAGCTGGCGAGCAGAAACTGGAATAAACCGGCGGGCATGAAATAGCTGAACAAAGTGACACCGGCACCCAGTACCGTGCTGGCAATCACCGCAGCACGCGGCACGCCGGCAGACGACGTGACCTTCATCGGCTTCGGTGCATCACCGCGTTTGCCCAGGGAAAACAACATGCGCGAGGAAATATAGATCGACGAGTTCATGCAGCTGGCCACGGCAATCAACACCACCACATCCACCAGCATCTTGGCGTGCGCAATGTTCATCAGCTCCAGCGCGCGCTGGTAAGAGCCGACAGACGCCAGCAACGGATCATTCCAGGGCACCACGGAAATGACCACGAAAATGGACAGCAAGTAGAACACACCGATGCGCCAGATCACTGAACGTGTGGCTTTGGCGATGTTCTGCGCAGGGTTGCTGGATTCGGCGGCGGCGATGGTCACCGCCTCTGTGCCGATGAAGCTGAACATGATGGTGATGAATGCCCCGACGACCGCTGACAAGCCGTTGGGTGCAAATCCGCCATGTTCTGCCATGAGTCGACTCAAGCCGCTGGCTTGGTGGTCAGGAATCCAACCCATCAACACCGCAAAACCAAGGCCGATGAATCCGATGATTGCCACGACTTTGGCCATCGCAAACCAGAATTCGAACTCGCCATATTTGGACACGCTGAACAGATTGGTCACGACCAGCGCAATGATCGACAGTAACGCAAACAACCAGGTATCGATTTGTGGGAACCACTGGTTCAGTACGTGCCCTGCCGCGAGCGCCTCGATGGGTATCACCAGCACCCAAAACCACCAATAGAGCCAACCGATGGTGAAGCCCGCCCAACGCCCGATGGCCTGGTCGGCGTAAGTTGAGAACGATCCGGTGTCCGGGTTGGCAACCGCCATTTCACCCAGCATGCGCATGACAAATACAACCAACAGGCCGGAGAACAGATAAGCCAGCAATACCGCTGGCCCCGCGGCCGCGATGGCATGGCCGGAGCCAACAAATAAACCCGCGCCAATAATTCCCGCGATAGAAAGCATTGTGACGTGACGCGGTTTGAAACCCTGCGCCAACTGACCGTTCGAATCTTTGGAGTTGAGGCTATCCATTGTTTTTTTTGTTCTCTGGTGATCGACGTTAAAGCGTGCTGACTGAGGGTCAGGCGATCATCATTTTCCTGTTGCCCCTTATGGTAAGCGGCGAACCTCAGCGCTTCTAAGCATTCCCCATCAGTCTTCACAACTGCTCACTGATACGGAATGACGCGCCACCTTACGCGTCTCACCTTCAACGCAAGTAGCCTGAACGCGCCGCCTTCGAGTCTGATTTCGACATGCACCAATGCAGTGGGTCTTTGACGGGAGAAGGTTTGAAGTCAAGGTTGAAGCGGCACACTCACGTCATCGCGCGCAGCGACCGGACTGACAGGCGCGTAGATCGAGATGCCATACGCAACAAGACAACCAAGCCCACAGCTTCCCACCACCAGGCACAGGGGCCATGGCGTGCCATCGGCCAGGCGACTGACCCACAGACTGGCCAGCGCCCCGGTGGCGAATTGCACCGAGATACCCAGGGCGACACTCGCCCCCGCCTGCCTCGGGAACATGCTCATCAGGCTTGCCGTGCAATTGGCCCCAAGCAACCCGGTGACGCCCATGTACAACACCATGCAAAGGACGATGCTCCACAACCCGCCCCACTGCGTGTACCCCGCCACCATCAGTGCCAGCCCAGCCCCGCCGGCCAGCACGGCACCCACACCCAGCATGCGCTGCGGTCCGAAGCGAGTGACCCAGCGGGCATTGATAAAGGTCACCACGATGATGCCGAGGATGTTCAGGCCGAACAGCCAACTGAAGGTACGTGGCGAGACACCGAAGTACACGACGTACACAAAGGGGGCAGCGGTGATAAAAGCGAACATGCCACCAAACGCCAGCGCCATGCACAGGATCAGCGCCACCGCCCGAGGTTGTCGGACGACGCCCGGGTACGCGGCGAACGCGCCCTTCAGCGAGGTGCTGCGCGCCGGTGCCGGAAGGCTTTCGTTGAGCCCCAGGCTCACCATCAGCAGGCATAACCCGCAAAGGATGAACAACGCGGCGAATATCGTGCGCCAGCCGTCGATCAGCACCAGCCACGTACCGATCATTGGCGCGACCAACGTCGCCATCATCGTCAGCAGATGCATCCAGGACAGCACCTTGGCCGCCTGTGCCAGGCCGAACAGGTCTCTGGCGACGGCCCTCGCCAGGACCAGCGCGCCGGCCCCACCAAGGGCCTGGAGAAATCGCCATGCAGTCAGTTGCTCGATGCTGCCGGCAAACAAACAGCCCAGGGTCGCCAGGCCATAGAACATGAGACTGCCCAGCAACAGAGTCCGACGCCCATACCGGTCCGACAGTGGTCCGTAGAACAGCATGCCCAGGCACAGCCCGGCGAGAAAGGCACTGATCGTGTGCTGCACCTGGGTCGTACTGCTCGACAGGTCATTGGCAATTTGCGGAAGACTGGGCAGGTAAGTATCGATGGAAAACGGCACGAAGGCCGTCAGCGATGCCAACAGTGCAATCAGACGTGCCGTGGGTTTCATTGGGCGCGGATCGCAAGGCTCATGAGAAACCCCGAGACCAGCCGGTTGAACACCTCGCCTTGATCGTCATGCACATAGTGACTGGCACCCGCGACCTCCACGGTTTGAACCTGCGGGTTGCTGGCGCTCATCGCCTGCAGCATCGCGGGCGGAAGGAAGTCCGAGCGCCCGCCGCGAATGAACAAGGTCGGGCAATCCAGTGCGTGCACCGCCGGCCACAGGTCTGTCGGCTCGATACTCAGGCGCGCTTGCGCAATGCCCTGCTGATCGTGGCGCCAGGTGATCACGCCCTCGCTCTCTTTCATCGAATGAGCGAGCCGTGATGCCAGGCCCTGCTCCGACAACCCCGGACGCGAAGCCTGCCAGAATGCGCGGGCCGCTTCCCAGTTTTCGAACTGCAAGGGTGTCTGGCTCATCTCGCGGCGAATGCGCGCGGCGCCGTCGCCCTGGGTTGAAGAGCCGGGACCAATGTCCTCGATCATCAAGCCCATCAGCCGTCCCGGGTTTTGCCGCGCATATTCAAGAGCGTTGGCGCCGCCTAATGAGTGCCCCAGCAACACAAAACGCGATAGGCCAACATGGGCGACCAGGTCTTCAAGGTCCTCGACATACGACTGCGTGTGGTAACTGTCAGGCGAGGCCCAGTCACTCAGTCCTCGACCGCGCTGGTCAAGGGCATAGATGCAGTAGCCCGCACCCAGAGATTGCACCAGCGATTCCCAGGTTTGTGCGTAGGCCCGCAAACCATGCAATAGCACCAGGGGCACGCCGGTCGATTCGCCCCAGCGCAAAAAGTGCAGGCGCAAGCCCGAACGGTTGGTAAAGAAACAGCTGTCAGATGGCATCGGTGGTTTCCTTAATGCGTGGCTTCGACCGACCTAGAAACGATCGAACCGATAAGGGCTTGGATCAATGATCGGCGTATGACCGCTGACAAGATCCGCTGCGAGGTGACCGGCCGCCGGCGACGTGCCGAAACCGTGCCCCGAGAAGCCGGTGGCGACGGTCAGCCCCGGAATCTGGGCGACCGGCCCAATGACCGGATTGGAATCGGGCGTGACGTCGATAGTGCCTGCCCAGGCCTGGGCGATCCGCGCGTGTTCAAAGACCGGCCAGGCGGCAATGAGGTTGTTCATTGCGTCGTTATTGAGCCGCGGGTTGGCGGCCGGGTCCTGCACCCTGACGCGTTCGAACGGGCTGACGCTGTCGGATTGCCAACGTCGGGCAAGCGCCAGGTCATTAAAAAAAGGTTTGCCCAATGTCACGTTCAGGACGCTGCGTTGGGCCCGGAACTGCGGCATATATTGCTTGGCAAGCAACAGGTGATCGAGTGTCAGGAAGGCATCCAGTTTGCCGCGCTGGGTAATGATGTAGCCGCCGTCCTTGTGCTTGCGAAACGAAAAGTCAGGTGCGCCGACCGCAATTTCCGTCGGCCCTTCCATTGAGTGAGTGCGCAGCACCGAACAGGTCAAAGGCAAGGTCGGCAACGACACACCGAGGTTGCCCAGAAAGCGCCGAGACCACATCCCCCCTGCAAGCAGCACATGATCACAACGAATCTCACCTTTCTCCGTGACCACGCCACTGACCACCCCGGCGGACATCTGCAGCGTCCGGACCGCGCACTGCTCGATGATTACCACCCCCCTGTCCAGGGCGGCCTTGGCGATAGCGCTGCTTGCCAGCGTCGGTTCGGCACGGGCATCGGATGGCGTAAAGATGCCACCAGCCCAGTCACCCACGCCGCCTGGCACCAGCTCGCCAATTTCGCGTTTGCTGAGCATCCGCGAATCCAGTGACAAATGCTCCACCGACTTGAGCCATCCCTCATGCATTGCCATCTGCGCTGGGGTGCGGCCCACGAACATGATGCCCTCCTGGCGATACCCGACATCCGCCCCTACCCGCTCAGGCATCTTCGCCCACAAGCGGTCCGCGGCGAGGGCCAGGGGAATATCGGCCGCGTGGCGGCTGGTCTTGCGTACCCAGCCCAGGTTGCGTGACGACTGCTCACCGGCGATATGGCCTTTTTCCAGCACCACCACCGAGATATTGCGTTCGGCCAATGTCAATGCAGCGGTCAGGCCGATAATCCCGCCGCCAATGATGACGACGGAGGTTGTAGAGGGAAACGCGGTAGACGTTTTCACGGGCGCTATAGTCGGTGCCATGATCAAGACTCGGTCAGCGAATGAGGTAAGCCACGCCAGCGCGTGGCCGCGTGACGATCACTGCAACAGTCGAATGACTTCGACGTGTGCCTTCGACGCGTTGCGATACGCCGTCACTTCCAGCTCAACCTTGTAGACCGTCGACCCCAAGGGTGGACAGGTGACGGTGCTGGCCGGGTCAATGCCGCGAAACTTTTCACCGATCAGGGTCATCACGTCCGCTACGTCATTGGGGTCCTGGATAAACACCCGCGAACACACCACATCAGCCAGGGTCGCATCGACCGCTGCGAGCGCTGCCTCAATGTTGGCAAATACTTGATGCGTCTGTTCGAGGATGTCTTGCGGAATCAGCTTGGTCTTCGGGTTGCGGCCAGCGGTGTTGGACACGTAGATCCAGTTGTCCACGACCACCAGGCGCGAATAGCTGGCCTGGTCTTCAAACGGGGAGCCGGTCTTGAGCTTGATGATGTTTGTCATGTGCAATGCCTCTTTAAAAACAAGTGATGGATGGCTTAACGCAGAACCGGGGTTTCCCACAGGTTCAAGGTCACGCCGATGCCTTTTTCGATGGCGTTGCGGTACACCACCGTGCCCCAGGCCACGTCTTCCACGGGCATGCCGCCCACTGACATGATGATGATTTCTTCATCGTTCTTACGGCCTGGCGCAGCCCCGGCGATGATCTTGCCGATGTCCTCGACTTCATCGAGCTGCATCTTTCCTTCGGCAATCATGTCCATGAAGCGCACGCCAATGACCGGCACGCAGTGATGCGCAGGCTTGGGCAGTTCTTCAAACCACGCTTGGTAGAGACCGGTGTTGTCCAGCACCTTGCGTACGTCGCGCCGCTCCATCCCGTCGTCAAGCGAGCAAGAGGCCGGCATCGCCAGGAAGGCACCCGGCTTGACCCATTCGCGCTTCACGATTGGGTAGGTCGTGGGATCGCCCACCTCACCGGAGCTACAATAAGTAACAAGGTCCGAGTCGCGGACCACCGCTTCAAGACTGTCGACCACTTCGATCGTGGTCACTTGCGGGTAGGTGTCTTTGACCCAGGCGATAAAGTCATCGAGGCTCTTCTGGCCTCGACCTTTGATCTTTAGTGTGTCGATATGCGGGCATACCGCGATGAATGCCGCCAATGTGGTCTTGCCCATCACCCCTGGGCCGAGCAGGCCGACGACTTTCGAGTCCTTGCGTGCCAGGTGGCGCGCGCCCACGCCGGGAATCGCACCGGTGCGATAGGCGGACAGCAGGTTGGCCGACATATGGGCCAGCGGTGCGCCGGTGTCGGGGTCATTCAAGGTAAACATCAGAATGGAGCGCGGCAGGCCTTTTTCGCGGTTGGCGATATTGGAGCCGTACCACTTCACGCCTGCGGTGCAAAAGCTGCCGCCCAGGTAGGCAGGCATGGCCATCATGCGCCGATCAGCCGTGGGCTTGGGCATGTTCGGGAAAGGTGAATCCTGCGGAAAGATCACCATCGCGCCATGGGAGTCATTGTTCGGCCCGGCCATGCGATAGTCACCGGCATAGAGCAGGCCGAACATCTCCTCCATGGTATTCACGCACGCCGGCATGTCGGTCACGCCCGCGCGGATCATGTCCTGCTCGGAGAGGTAGATGAAGTCGATTTTTGTAGTTGTAGACATAGTTGTTCTCGGGCTGAAGGTGAGATCGCTGCGGTAGGCACAGCTCCACGCTGTCGACGTCGAGTATCAGGGCGCGTTTTTCGGCGGTATTGTAAATTTCGGACATGCCCGGTTAGCCGTCGCGCAATACTTGGCGTGGTTAATGCGTGATATCTTTCGTATCGCTGCTTATCGAAGGTGCAACCATGATCAAACAGTTCGCGCCGACTCCCCGGCACCACACTGCGAACGAACAGCCCTGGTTCGTGCTCAACTCTTCACGGTATTCGGTCATGCCTTCAGAGCACCCGGCGATCTCGCATTTCTATGCCTTCGACGTGGCTCAATCGGCCAATCTGCTGGCCGTGCCGGATGGTTGCGTGGACATTGTTTTCGACTGTGATGCAACACGCCCCAGCGCGCGGATCTGTGGCACGCCGCTGGCTGCCCAAGCGGTCGAGCTACACCAGAACCATCACTACTTTGGCGTGCGTTTTTCACCGGGCGTCATTCCCGGATTTATCAATGTGCTGGCCGAAGAATTGACCGAACGGGAACTCGACCTTCTGGAGGTCTCGGGGTTTGCCCAACGCATCTTCGAAAGCATCGTTCAAGCTCCGCTGCTGAGTGATCAGATGCGGCTGTTCAACGACTACCTTGCCCCTCGCCTGATGGGTAAAACGTCGACACTCACGGCGATGGTCATTCAGCAGGCGCTGCGCCACCGCGGTGATATTCGTATTCAGCAACTGGAAGACCTCAGCGGGTACACCAGTCGCACGCTGCATCGACAGTTCAGCCAGGACACCGGCATGTCACCCAAGACCTTTTGCCGAATCATCCGTTGCCAGGCGGCTCTGGACACTCTCAATACCCAACACGACGTATCGTTTTCGGAGCTGGCCCTCGACCTCGGCTTTTCCGATCAATCGCACTTCCTGCGCGACTTCAAGAAACTGGTTAGTACAACGCCCTGCGACTATCAACGCAAAATGGTCCAAAACGCCTATAGCGACCGCATCAACTACGCCTGACCCGCCCTTTCAGCTTCGCGTAGCGAAACCAACAATGTCATGAGCGCTTGAATATCAGCCTGAAAAAGGAAATCGGGTGGGAGAAAAGCGTCGACCGCACATGTGGTCTTTAGCGCATTGCCCTGAGCGTTTCGGAGGGTGACTCGCCAAACAATTGCCGGTAATGCGAGGCAAAGTGGCTCAGATGGAAAAAGCCCATTGCCATCGCGATGTCACCGATGTTGTGAGTGCACGCAGAGGTTGTGATCAAGCGCCGGCGCACCGCGTTGAGGCGCAGATTGCGCAGGTATTCGACCGGACGCATCCCGGTCACCGCCTGAAAACTGTTTTGCAGGGTCCGGCGACTCACCCGCAGGTGTTCGCACAGGTCGAGAATGCTCAGTGGCGTATCACCACTGGCATCGATCAACTCCTGGCAGCGCTTGACCAGATAGGCGCTCACGGCGAAATTACCGCGACGACAACGCACCTCATCGGTGGCGTGACTGAACAAATCGAGGAACGCACCGAGCAGTTCTTCCTCGAGCATTTTCTCGGTGGTGGAGTTGATAGCGTCCGTCTGCTCCAAAAGGTGACGAAACAAGGGGTGAATACGCTGGCGTATTCGCAGCAGCAACGCGTCATCGACGCTGAGTTGGGACGTGGTCTTCAGGCGCTTGAGTTGATCGCCAGACAATTCGAAGGCCGCCAGTTTGGCGAAGCGCACCGCGTCGACATTGAGCGCAAAGAAGTGCATGCCTTCAGGCGCGTGCAACACAAACTCCTCGCCGTCCCGCAACAACACCACACTGTGAGTGCCCACCTGTTGCCCCTGCACCACTGGCGGGCAGCCTAACGACATGGCCGCGCACAGTCGACCTTTCGGCGCATAACCGCGCTGCACCACGCGTTTATCCAGCACTTCCTGGAAGATTTGAAAGCGGTCGGCGGACAACTGCCGCAGCTCGCTCGTCAGACAGCCACGGCCAAGTTGGTCATACACTTGCTGCCAGCCCTGGATGGAGCCGGCGTGTTGTTGAGGGTCATTAAAGGTTCGAACTTCAGCGAGCATGGTCGTCGTTCCTCGGTGGCCCCGTTTTTTTATTGGCCTGAAAGGGACTCAGTCATCCGTGACCGCAGCTATCGTTCACACAGGGGCGGCGTGCGCGGTGAAACCCAAAGCCAGTTCCGTGCCAAGCATGCGCAGGCGGTAGGTGGCAGGCTGGATATTCATTGGCGGCAACAGCGCCCCGGACAGCACGATTTGCCCAGCCTCGACAGGTTGACCGTCGGCCAGCAGACGCCGAATCAGCCAGCACAGGTTGGCCGCAGGGCTGTCCTCCCGATCGCGTGTATCACCGTTGCCGCAGAGCTCGCCGTCGCACTCCAGACGATACTCCACGTTGACGTGGTGTACGGGATCGAACGGGATGCGCGGCCCGAGACAATAAAGCCCCGCCGCCGCGTTATCGGCCAGAAAAGCACCTACCCCGAAAGCCCAGCCCTGCCAACGACAGTCTGCGATCTCGAACGCGGGCGCCACGTCGCTGATGGCTGCCAGAATATCCTCGTCACGGTAGTCCCCCGGCAGCAGGGTACGCCCCAGCACAAATGCCAATTCGATCTCAAGCTTGGGCTGGATCAACCGCGAGAGCGCCACCGTCGTCTGCGGCTCGACGATCATGGTATCCGTCAGGGCGCCATACACCGGTTCGTCAAGACCAAAGCGTTTTTGCGCGGCGCTGCCGGCGAAGGCGACCTTCCACCCGCTCAGTTGCTCGCCTGCGACCTGGCGTCGGTCCAGCGCCTGACGCTGCAGCGCATACCCGGCAAGCCGACCTATCGCCTCGGGAGCCAATGGTGCAATGGCTTGCGCCGTGCGCGTCGCCTGATGCAACTGGCTCAGTAGCGCGTGTCCACTGCTCATGACAGTTGCTCCGCCAGCTTGCGCAGTACGCTATCAAGCCTCTCGGGTGTGGTAATGGCGGCCACAAAGCGGTCCGGCCGCACCACGACGATGCAGTCACGCACTTTGGAGAACCATTCACCCAGGCGATTATCCACGTCTTCCACGCTGATGGCGTCCAAGGCCGTCAACGGCTGGCCACGTCCGATGCCACTGCGCGAACGATTGACCTGAATAAAACGCATGTCCCAGCGCGCCCAATAAGCGGCCATGTCCTCGCTGAGTGGCTCGCGCGGGTTCACCCGATACCCAAGCACCGCATAGGAATTGCCCAGCACCTCATCCAGGCGACGACGCTGTCCCTGAGCGTCTTCGATATGTGGTTGGACAAATAGCTGTCCGACCAGATCGTCCTCGCGCAACTCGGCACGCTCGTGATGAACCAAACCCTTGGTGATGGTGGCCTTGGGTTTGAACTTGAACTCCAGCAGGTGCGAGCGCAGGTTGTCGACAGTGTTGACCGCCTGGAACAGCCAGTCACGCACGCCGGCCATCAGCGGGTTGGTCAACCCCAGCACGGCGCCCATGTTGTCAGCCAGGCCCACCAGTTCGGTAGCATGCCCACGGCGTTCCTGATCGTAGCTGACGAGGATCGAAGGCGAGGCGCGCCCCTGGATGATCGCCGCCAGTTTCCAGGCCACGTTGGCCACGTCCCGCAGTCCGGAATTGAGGCCCTGCCCGGCCCAGGGTGGAGAAATATGCGCGGCATCGCCCACCAGCGCCACACGCCCTTCGACGAACCGCACGGCGACCCGGGAGTGGTGGGTATAGGCGCGGATGCGGATGATGTTCAACTGATCGACCGCGTTGCCGATATGCCCACGGATCAAGTCGCGAATAGTGCCCTCGTCACACATCTTCGCCTCATCTTCGCCCTCCAGGAGCATGAACTCCCAGCGGCGTTGCTGGTACGGCAGATAGATGCACACGAAGGGCCGTTGCGGGTCGGCATGCAGTGCAGTGTAAGGCGCATCAAGGGTGTCATTGGCCGTATCGACCACCACCCATTTGCGTGCATGTGTCAGCCCCGACAGCTCGATGCCAAGCTTTTTACGCACAGTGGAGCGTCCGCCATCGGCGCCGATCACATAGTCAGCCCGCAGTTGATACGTATCGCCCTGAGCATCGCGCACCTGCAATGTCACGCCCTGCCCGTCCTGCTCAAGTTCGAGCATTTCATGGCCCTGGCGCAACACTACGCTGTCACGCTGCCCCAGGGTTTCGCGCAACGTGCCCTCCAGCAACTGCTGCATGAAAATATTGCGCATTGGCCAGCCGTAATGGGCGGTACTCGGCTTGACCTCAGCGAAGCACACACCGCGAGCGTTGTAATAGCGCAACGGCACATCGCAGATCATGTCGCGCACTGCGAGATCGGCGATGCCGATCCCCTGGAGTACGCGCAGTGCTTCATCATCCATCCCCACTGCACGCGGGTAAGGCAGTACGCCGTCGGCAAGTTCAAGGACGACGCAGTCGATACCGTACATCCCCATATAATGCGCGGCTGTGATCCCGTTAGGGCCGCCGCCGACTATGACAACCTGGGTCTTCTCCTGCTTCATCGCTATTCACCGCTTTCTTGTTGTGTTTTTAATCCGACGCCGCTAAAGCCATACGCCTGAAATCAGTGCAGCCCATCAATACCTTTAACGTCCGCTGCCTGCAGGCCGCCCAGTCGCGCATGCAAGCGCCCACGCGTGGCGAAGGCCCAGATCACGATGACCTCATCCGGTGCAGGGCCATCGCCAAACATCAAGGAGATACTGTCGTAATGGGAGCGTACATAAAGCGCATCCTTGTGGGCCAACGGCACATCAATGGTGGAACCCGGGCCACCCCGTTTGCCGGTGGACGGCACCCAGGATTTGCCCCCGCCCAACGCCAGGCGCACCGGATCGGCAGCCGGATTGGTCAGGAACGCATTGCCGTGCTCGTACTCACCCTGGCTGCCCACCATGCACGCTTTACCGTAGCTGACGATATCCCGCGAGCCGGCCAGCGCCTGAATACGCCGACCGAACTCTTCGCCCAACAACGGCGACGGTTCTATCAGTTCGGTCAGCGATTCGCTGTAGCGACCGGCATAGGGGTTGGCGATCACGGCGGCGACGGCATATTTGTACAGCGGCTCGCCATCGGCCAATTGGCCGCTTTCGTTGGCCAGGGTTTCTTCGACAAAGCTGTACCACTTGCGGATGTGATACGAAGCGAAATTTGCGGTTTTCATCAGGGTTGCCTCAAAGCGGGTCTAGTGGATCCAGATTGAAATGTCGACTTGGTGCGCCAGCGGCCTTGAACCGGGCCTTGCCGCGCGCATCGTCGTGTTCGGTCTCAAGGAAAAACTCCATGCGATTACCGTCAGGGTCGTTGAAATACACACCATGGCCGATTTCGTGATCGGTGATCTTCACCACCTCGACACCCTTGCCCAGCAACATGCCGTAGAGCTGGCGCAAGGTGGTCATGTCCCCGGCGATTTCCAATCCATAGTGTTGCAACCCCAGCCCGCCCTGATGGGCGCCGGGCTCTGCACGAAGCAAGGCGATGTCGTGATGTTTGGTGCCAAACGCCATCATGACCCAGCTTTCGCCCCGGGCACTTTCATGCATGCCCAGGATGTCGGCGTACCAGCGTGCCGACACATCAGGATCACTTACCGAGAGCGATAAGTGTGTACGAAGGATTTCGACTTTCATCGCCTGATACCTCAGCTTTTTTTGACCACGGATTGATGCCCTGCCTTGATCTGAGCCACTGCGGGGGTCCAGAGCACGTCAGCGATCTCACTGAATTCGCGCCACTGTTTCTGCCAGCCATCACCGCCATTGTCGGAGGTGAACAAATGCCCATACTTGGTTCCCGCAACGATCTGCCGCGGATTTTGCGGGTTGAAGGCAATGGCCCAGACGCAGGAATTGGGTTGTTGCGACAGGGGCAACACTTCCCAGCTGAGCGCGGCATCACGGGACACCAGGATCTTGCTGGTGGTACCGGGCGTGCCATCGGAAATGCTCAGGTACAGGTCGCTTTGCGTGCCCAACGGTGCGTTCATGGCGCGCATGTAATACAGGCCGAACACTTCTCGACCGATAATGCCGGTCCAGGTCAGCCCTTCATCCAGGCTGCGGTAGACGGCGTTGACGCAGACCACCACGATGACTTTCTGGCCATGATTGGGCAGAACCAGAATGTTGTGGACATCCGAGTTGTAGTCCCACAGCAGCCGATCATCGACGCGCGTCCAAGTGTCCCCACCGTCACGGGAATGGAATAACCCACCCTCTTCAAGACCGAACCATAGCTGGTTGCGATCAGTCGGGTCATAGGCGAAAGCCAGCAACCGTGGGCGGCTGACCCCGTCGCAGAACTCAGGAATCTCCACCGGCGCACGATCCCAACTGATACCACCGTCCAGCGTCCGCCACAGCACGGCACGCGAAGGCGCACCGGTGCCGACGAAAATCCGTTTCGCGTCCTGCGGATCGACGGCGACTTTCCAGACCGTCTGCCCGTTGAACGGCGAATCGACCCGCTGCCAATGGCCGCCGGTATCGCGACTGACACACAAACCAACGTCCGTGCCAGCGTAAATCACCTCAGGCTCGCCGGGGTGTACGCTCAAGGATCGAGTGATTGCGTCGAACTCCAGATCCTGGCCCAGGCCCAGGCGATGCCAGGTCCGACCCTCGTCGGCGCTGCGGATCACCGCCTGCCCTACCGTGGCCACTAACAGGGTTCCGTTACTCATCGCTGGTGCTCCTCAGATGTAGATACCGCGGGTCAAACCGCCGTCGATGCCGATGGATTCTCCAGTCACCGCGCCTGCCTTTGGCGAAGCCAGGAAACCAATCAGCCAGCCCATTTCAATCGGTGCCAGGGTGCGGCGAATCGGCGTCGCGTCGATGTAGGCCTGCTCAACCTGTTCCGAGGTCTTGCCTTGCTTGACCGCTTCGCGCTCGTACAGCTCCTGGATGTGCGGGGTGTCGACCACACCGGGGTGAATCAGGTTGACCGTGATGCCCGAAGGGCCCAACTGGTCGGAGAGGGTTTTGGTCATGTGGGCGATCGCCAGGTTGCGCATCCCCGAGAGGACTTTGCTGCTGCGCCCGGTGAGACCGCCGATGTTGATGATGCGACCGAAGCCGCCCGCCTTCATATGCGGGGTCACGGCCTTGGCGCAACGGAAGTAGCCGATCACCTTGGTGTTGAGGTCCGACAGCAGCTCGTCATCGCCGGCATGTTCGATGTCATTGCGCACCACCCCGGACGGCGCTGCGGCACCGTTGACCAGGATGTCGATGCGGCCGAAGTGTTTGTGCGCGGCTTCGACCATGTCCGACACGGCCGACATCTGATTGGTGTCACAGTACAGCGGCAGCACTTCGTTGCCGGTCTGAGCCGTGATCTCTTCGGCAGCCTGTTGGAGAAACTCCATGCGGCGTGCGCAGATCACCACCTTGCAGCCCTCTTCGGACAGAAAACGTGCGACTTCCTTGCCGATACCCATACCGCCGCCGGTGACGATGGCCACGCGACCTTTCAATTCCAGATCCATAGCATTTCCTCTTGTGATTATTCAGTTCAGGCCAGATCGACGAAGACGCTCTTGGTCTCGGTGTAGGCATCGATCACGTTTTTACCCATTTCCCGGCCCCAGCCGGATTGCTTGTAGCCGCCGAACGGCGAAGCCGCGTCGACCACGTTCCAGCAATTGATCCAGACCGAGCCTGCCTTGAGCTGCGCCGCCACGCGGTGCGCCGAGCGCAGGTCGCGGGTCCACAGGCCTGCCGCGAGGCCATAAGGCGAATCGTTGGCGCGCAGCACCAGGTCGTCGATTTCGGTCCAGCTCATGACGGTCAGCACCGGACCGAAGATCTCTTCGCGGGCGACGCAGGCACGCTCGGCGCGATCAAGGAACACGCTGGGCGCAATGAAGTGACCGCGTTCCAGGTGGTCGGGACGACCGCCACCGCAGATCAGTTCGGCGCCCTCCTCCTGGCCGCGTTGCAGGTAGCCTTTGACCGTGTTCAATTGGCGACCCGATACGAGTGGGCCCATGCTGGTGGCCGGGTCCAAACCATTGCCGAGCACGTGGGCGGTGGCATGTCGCTCAAGTTCTTCGAGCACCTGATCGAGCACACTGGCGTGTACGTATAAACGTGAAGCAGCCGTGCACACCTGGCCCTGATTGTAGAAGATGCCGTCGGCGGCCCCCTTGGCAGCGCGCACGATATCGGCGTCCGGCAAGATGATGTTCGGCGACTTGCCGCCCAGTTCCAGCGAGACCTTTTTCATGTTGCTGGTGGCCGCCTGAGCGATCAGCCGACCGACATGGGTCGAGCCGGTGAAGGCGATCTTGTCCACGTCAGGGTGCTGAGCCAGCGGCCCGCCCGTTTCAGCGCCAAGGCCGGTGATCAGGTTGACCACTCCCGCTGGAAACCCGGCGGCTTCGATCAACTGCACCAGTCGAATGGCGACCAGCGGCGTTTGCTCGGCGGGCTTGAGCACCGCGACACAGCCTGTCGCCAACGCCGGGCCAAGCTTCCACACGCACATGTTCAACGGGAAGTTCCACGGTACGATCAGCGCGCACACACCCACCGGTTCACGCAAGGTGTAGTTGAGCATCGGCGCACCGCTGGCCGGCGATACAGGCAGCGTGCTGCCTTCGATCTTGGTCGGCCAGCCAGCGAAGTAGCGAATAATGGTCGCCGCGCTGGCCGCCTCCCCTCGAGCGGCTGAGATGGGTTTGCCGTTCTCCAGCGTGATCAACTGCGCCAGCTCCTCGCGGTGCTGATCCAGCAGGTCCGCCAGCCGGAACAGCAGCAGGCCACGCTGGGCGGGAGACTGCAGTGCCCAGGCGCCGTTGAACGCGACGCGGGCTGCCGCAACGGCCGCATCCACATCGCGCGCGTCGCCTTGGGCCACTTCCGTCAGGGTCTCTTCAGTCGCCGGGTTTTCCACGGCAAACCGTCGACCAGCGGCGGCGTCCTGCCAACTGCCACCGATAAACAGGCGTCCGGGCTGAGACAAAAAATTTTGCACAGCGGGTAGCACTTCAAACTGATTCATCATCGACTCCTTCACAACGCCATTTCGATCAGGCAAGGACCGCTGTCGGCATTGGCATTGGCCAGCGCCTGTTGCAGTTCGGCATTGGTGTGCACCGTGCAGGCCGGAACGCCGTAACCCTTGGCCAGAGCCTTCCAGTCAATTCGTGGGCTATCGAGCACCGTCAGGCGCAGGGCTTCAGGCCCCATTTCAGTCATGCCGAAGCGGCGCAGTTCGTTCTGCAAAATGGCATAGCGATGGTTGGCGGCAATCAGGATGACCACCGGTAACTGCTCGCGAGCGATGCTCCACAGGGTTTGAATGGTGTACTGGGCACTGCCGTCGGATTGCAGGCAGAACACGCGATTGCCCCGCTCCGCCAGTGCGGCACCGAACCCCACCGGAATGCCCTGGCCAATCGCGCCACCGGTATTGGTCAACACCCGGTGCCGCGCGGCACCCGCGGAGGCGGTGAAAAATGGATAGCCGCAGGTGCCGCCTTCCACAGAAACGATGCAGTCGTGCGGCAACGATGCGGCCAACACCTGGCCGATGGACTGAGGGGTGAGCTCGGCATGACCGGGCGGCAGTTCAATGCCCAACGGCGTCGGCACGTAAGCCGGCGCATTGAGGGCATCGGCCAGCGCTGTCAGCGCGCCGGCTACATCGTCGCCGACGTCGGCCAACGCCAGCAGACGCTCGCGCTCGGCGAGGCGCGACGGAATGCCTTCGTAGCCGAAATAACTGATGGGCTCCGGCACTCCGGCACACACGACCTGGTCGTACTGCTCAAGGATTTCAATGGCCACTTCCGGGAAATACGGCAGGCGATCCAGGTTCGGCAAACCACCGCCACGGTAGCTGAGCCGTGGAAAGGTCTCGGCAAACATGCGCACGCCCGGCAGTTGGGCCAGACGCCCCGCTGCTTCCAGACCGGCGACCGACAACCCCTCATCGCCGACGATAAACACCAGGCGTTGCCCATCGCGCAGTGCCTGCGCCACCGTCTCGACCCGGTCACCGGCAAAGCGGCGAACCGGCGCCCGCATCGGGGCGAACACACCGTTGTGCGTCACTGCACTGGCTTGCAGGTCCATGGGCAGAATCAGGCTGGCGATCTGTCCTTTGGCCTGCCAGGCCGCCCGTACTGCTTCCTGCAAATCTTCGCCAATACCCGACGCCGTGCGCGAGGTGCGCACCCAACCGGAAACAGTCCCGGCCAAGGCCTGGATGTCACTGGCCAGCGGCGGATCGTAGTTGACATGCCAGGACGCGTGATCGCCGATCACGTTGACGATGGGGGTATTGGCACGACGCGCGTTGTGCAGGTTGGCGATGCCGTTGGCAAACCCTGGGCCCAAGTGCGTCAGGGTCATCGCTGGCTTGCCGGCAATCCGGCCATACCCATCCGCCGCCCCCGTGCACACCCCTTCGAACAACGACAACACCGGCTTCAGTGCTGGTGCGCTGGCCATGGCCGCCACCAATGGAATTTCGGTGGTTCCGGGGTTGGCGAAGCAGTATTCGATACCGCTTGCCGCTGCCGCATTCACTATCAGTTGCGCACCATTCATTTTCAGCCCTCTTGCTTGAGCATTTGCAGTGGTGAGATTTATCGCACGGCAAAACTCAATTAACAAGCATTTAAATCACATTAATCTCATGAAATGAGATTTACGCGATTTAAATCGACCAAGAAAGGCTTCCGAGATTGCGTTTTTCTCTCACTGAGGTAGTGTTGCGCCAGCGCTTGGCGTTCTTGCGGGATGCCTGGTCTACGCCGGGACGAAGCACGCGCCCTCCCCCCGTCTTTAGGAACAAAATGAGCAGCCTGAGCAAATTGCTGAGTGTCCTGGACCTGTTCGGTCCACAGACATTGAAGATCGACCCCGACACCATTGCCGAGCGCATGGGCCTGTCACGCGCGACCGTGTACCGCTACGTCAAGGATTTGTGCGACGCCGGCCTGCTGACCCGCGTGGATGCCGGCAACTACGGCCTGGGGCCGCGTGTCATCGAACTGGACTGGATGATGCGTCAGTACGACCCGATCCTCATTGCCGGACGAGAGTTGATGCACGAGCTGTCCGCGCAAACCGGCCTGGCCGTGTTTGCGAGCGTTTTTTATGACGGTCGCATCATCAACACCTACATCGCCGAACCCACCGACACCTACCACTTCGCGTTCGGGCGCGGGCAACCCCTGCCGTTTTTTCGCGGCGCGCAATCCAAGGTATTGATCGCCTTTCAGAAAGGTCGCCGCTTGCAGCGCTTGTTCGAAGAACATATGGCCAACGACCCAGACAGTCCTTATGACTGGGCAGAATTCTCCAAAGCCGCGAAAAAAATCCGCAAGGACGGTTACTGCCTCACCCACGATGAACTCAACCTGGGCCTGACCGGCATCGCCGCCCCCATCATCCAGGCAGACATCGACGAAGTGGTCGGCAGCCTGTCCGCTGTCGGCAGCACTCAAAGCTTCAAGCTGCTGCGTCAGGAAACCGTGATCGAAATGGTCATGGACACCACTCGGCGCATTGCCGAAAACATGCGTAATCAGTCGAACACCACCGCGCCCTAACCTATGGATAAGCCGCCGGTCCCTTACCGTGGACCCGGCGGATGTGTGGTCAGAACGGAACGGCCACCGACAATTGACTGTACACGTTGGTGCCATTGCCGCTCACTTGATTGCCTCCCGTGGTTGAGTCCTGATCGGGTTTGTAGAGGCCAATCAGCGGGGTAACGATCAAGTGCGGGTTAACTGCCCACTCGGCGTAGACATCCAGTTCGCGGGCATTGAGGTTCAGCGCATTGCTTTTACGCACCGTGTCGAAATCGAAATACAGCGCGCCCAAGGTCAGGTTCTCCAGCGGCGCGGCCTTCAATCCAACGTGCTGAATGCTGGTGTTGCTGTTGAACGGCCCGGCGTAGTTGCCGGCGACTTCCCCCTGAAACCAGGTGCCGTAGCCCATGCTCAAGCCAGTGAACAGCGGATCCCATTTCTGTGAATAGCGGGTATAGCGATAGGTCACCTTGGGCGCCCAGGCGGTATCGGCGAAGGTGTAGCCCGCTTCGCCATACCAGGCTTTCTCAGGCCCTGCGTCCTTGTCCTGCCAAGCGTATTCGAACGCCAGGCTGACGTTCTTGATGCCCGCATCGCCTTCACCTCGAACGCTGTAGACGTTCATGCCTTTGCGCTGGCGTTGAAGGTCGCTGGCCCATTGATCGTTCACGTCAATGCCATGTATCCAGGTCAATCCGATCGTACCCGGCTGGGTGGTGTAATCCAGGGTACCGGCGGCCAATTCGGTTTCGGCCTGGACACGGTTGTCGGATTTAAGCCACAGCAGACTGCCGTGCAGGCCGTCTTGGCCACCCAGGCGCAAAAGCGCGGTTTGATCGAACGCATGCCGTGCCGCCAGGTAATAAGCGCCCCCACGGTTCATCGTGCCATTGGCCGGGCCCTTGCCCAGGTTCAGTCCGTCATCGTTGATCAGGAACCCTCGGCCCAGCTTGACCACCTGGCGCCCACCGGAAATATCGACCCCATCCTTGCCCAATGCAGGAAACAGGTCACCGGAGCGCCAGCCCAGGTAGGCGTCTTCGATCTTTGTTGTGCGCTCGGTCCCCAGTGAATTGCCGCCTGGGTCGCCGTCGCCCCACGTGGCGGAGCTGACCAGCGCGAAAGCCCCATACGCGGTGCCATTACCTGCCAAGGCCTGGTCGCCGCTCAATCCGTACTTGATGAAACCTTCGCGCCAGGTAGACCCTCCCGACGTGCCGTCGTAGTTCTTGCGACTGTTGAACTGGCCGAACACGGCCGTCATGTCTGCGTTGAGGTGACGGCTCTCATCACTGTACAACTCATAGGCCAGGGCCTGATTGCTGGCGCAAAGCGCCAATGTGCACATAAGCGTGCTACCGAACACTGGACGACGTGATGGATACCGCATGGCTCAAACTCCTTGTGATGCGCCTTTAAAAAGCTGTCTCAGGTATGGGCGTGACACCGGTGCAGACGGGCTGCACCGGTGTCGCGAGGGACTAGCGGCAGGTGACAAGTGCCGCTTCAAGCGCAGAGACAATCAGGCCAGCCTCGTCCGACGTCAGGGTCAACGGCGGCGAGAGAATGATCTTGTTGCCTATCGGTCGTACCAGCACGCCGGCGCGCCGCACTTCGTCAGCGATGCGCAACGGTTGGCCGCCTGCAGGGTCGAGCGGTTGGCGCGTGGCTTTGTCGGCGACCAGTTCCACGGCAATCATCAAGCCCTTGCCGCGCACCTCGCCCACGATGTCGAAACGTTCGGTCAACGGTTGGAGATGCTCAAGCAATTGCGCGCCGACCCTGGCAGCGTTGCCCGGCAGATCTTCGGCTTCGACAATATCGAGTACCGCCAGGGCGGCCGCACACGCGGTCGGGTGCCCGCTGTAGGTGTAGCCGTGCATGATCATGCTGCTGAAGCCAGGGCCGTTCTCGATCCCATCGACAATACGTTGGTTGAACAGCGTGGCACCCATCGGGATATAACCGGCAGTGATGCCTTTGGCCAGACACAGGATGTCCGGCGCAACGCCCCAGCCGCGACTGCCGAGCATGCAGCCCGAGCGGCCGAAGCCGGTGACCACTTCGTCGGCGATCAACAGGATGCCGTGGCGATCACACACCTCACGCAGGCGCGGCCAGTAGTCGGCTGGCGGTACGATCACCCCGCCGGCGCCTTGCACTGGTTCGGCGATCAATGCCGCAATGGTCTGCGCACCCAGCAACGCGATCTGATCCTCCAGCTGACGAATACAGTGCGCGGTCAGCGCTTCGGGGTCGCGGCAATCCCAGGGATTGCGATACAACCAGGGCGTGTCGAGCAAATGGCAGCCCGCCAACAGTTGGCCGTGGTTGTAGTGGTAAACCCCATTCCCTCCCACCGATGTGCCGCCCATGTGCACACCGTGATAACCGTTACGCAGAGACAGGAAACGCGTACGCCCCGGATCGCCGCTGGCGATCCAGTATTGGCGCGCCATTTTCAGCGCGGTCTCCACCGCATCGGAGCCGCCGGAGCTGAACAGCACCCGCGTCATTCGCTCCTGGGCGAACATGGCGGTCAACCGTTCGGCCAGATCAAACACCCGAGGGTGGGCAATGCCGTCGAAGGTCTGGTAATACGCCAGCTCGTCCAATTGCGCGGCGATGGCGGCCTTGACGCTGGCGCGGTTGTGCCCAATGTTGACGTTCCATAGACCGCCCACACCATCAAGCATGCGATGGCCGTCGATGTCGGTGATGTAGTTGCCGTCACCACGGGCGATGATCAAGGTTTTTGAGCGATGCGCCGAGGTGCTGGAGCTCATGGGGTGCCAGAATTTCTTCTCGGCCGTCTTGTATTTTTCGTACATGGTCATGCTCCTTGTTCAGCATCACGTTTACGGACAAACAGCAGTTGCTGGCCAGTGAACTCCAGCAGCCCCTCAAGGCCGAACTCGACGCCGAACCCGGACATCTTGCTGCCGCCAAACGGCGTGTTCGGCTGGATCTGTGCGTGGCAGTTGACCCAGGCAACGCCGCTCTCCAGACGGCTGGCCAATGCCTGGGCCTGCTCGACATCCGGCCCCCAGACCGATCCGCCCAGCCCCATGTCGCCGGCATTGGCGCGTCGCAGCACATCCTCGACATCGCGGTACGCGATCAACGGCAACACGGGACCAAACTGTTCTTCGTCGACCAGGCGCTGGCCATCTGTCACGTCCGCGACCAGGGTCGGCGGGTAAAAGAAGCCGGGGCGATCCAGACGCGCGCCGCCGCACAGCACGCGTGCGCCTTGTGCCCGCGCGTCAGCAACCAGCGCGTCGACAAGCTCCAATTGCTCAAGGTTTTGCACCGGACCAAAGGTGACGCCAGCTTCCAGGCCATCGCCCACCACTTGGCGCGTCGCAATCAGGGTCAGCGCATCAGCAAAGGCCTGGTACTGCGATTCGTGGATATACAGACGCTTGAGGGCCGCGCAGGTCTGGCCCATGTTGAGAAACGCTGCCTGGAAAATCTCCTCGACCACGGCCTCAATCGGCGTACCTGGTAAAACGATTGCCGCGTCGTTACCGCCCAGCTCCAGGGTCAGGCGCTTGAGGTTGGTGGCGGCGCCGCGCATCACGCTTTGTCCGGTGGCGGTCGAGCCGGTAAATACA
The DNA here is from genome assembly GCF_949767865.1 of Pseudomonas sp. IT-P294. Classification (NCBI taxonomy): domain Bacteria; kingdom Pseudomonadati; phylum Pseudomonadota; class Gammaproteobacteria; order Pseudomonadales; family Pseudomonadaceae; genus Pseudomonas; species Pseudomonas sp. IT-P294. The sequence continues at coordinate 742,413 of NZ_CATKQW010000011.1, forward strand.
ATCTTCTGAATGCCCGGGTGCGAAGTGATTGCGCTGCCGAAACCGTGCTCGCCCGTCAGGCAATTGATCACGCCATGCGGCACATGGCGGGCAATGATTTCCACCAGGCGCAAGGTGCTCAGCGGAGTCAGGCTCGACGGTTTGCTGATCACACAGTTGCCGGCTCGCAGCGCCGGCATGATGTGCCAGACGGCGATCATGAACGGCCAGTTCCACGGGGTGATAGACGCCACCACACCCAAAGGCTTACGATGCAACTCGATCCGTTGAGTCGGGGTGTCTTCCACCAGCTCGACGGCAATTTCCTGCCCGGCCGCATAGCGGGTCCAGGCAGCGGAGCCCATGACTTCAGAGAACGCCAACTCCAAGGGTTTGCCTTGTTCTTGCACAATCAGACGGGCCAGTGTCTCGGCCTCCCGCTCAATATCCGCCGCGACCGCCAACAGGCGCTCGCAACGGTCTGCGTGAGTGCTGTGGCGCCAGCTTTTGAATGCCGCCTGAGCAGCGTCAACCGCTTGGTCGAGTTGCGCCAGCGAGCCGGCGGGACATTGGGCGAATGCAGCACCGGTGGCCGGGTTGATCACGTCGAACCGGCCCTGTTCACCGGCGACCTGAACCCCATTGATGAGCATCTTGTAGTTGTGCATTTGAAACCTTCCTTTCACACGCTGACGCGCCATGCCAAGCGATGGCAGGCTTGAGTTATCTGGTTAGTCGAGCTGTAACGAGTGCGGCCTTAAAGCTTGTGGCTGCCCAAGGCGAGAAACCGTTGCGGGGAGATCTTGCGCAATCTCGCGGCAAGAAAGACGCCAATGATCAGGGCCATGGGAATGATGGCGCAGAGTCCGTAGGACAACAGCTGGCTAGCCCCGGTCAGCACGTCGAAATGCACCACCGCCAGTACCAGTACGAGCACTAACGCCAGGGAGGAAAAAACCGGCAGGATGCGCCCGCGCCAGATTCCGACGTTCAGTTCGGGATGACGGTGAAAGTAGACACAGACCGCTACCGAAGTCAGCGCCATCAGTAAAATGACGCAAAGGGTGGCGAGGTTGGAGAACCAGGCGAACAGTTGCAGGATCGGGTCCGCATCCAATGCAGCAAAAATCAGCACCACCACGGCGGCAATCAGGCTCTGCAATGCCGAGCCCATATGCGGGCTCTGATGCACGCGGTGCGTGGTGCCCAACAGACTGTGCAACAGGCCGTCACGACCGATGGCGTAAAAATAACGCGCCGCGGCGTTATGAAAGGCCAGCAGGCCGGCATAGATACTGACCATGAACAGCACGCGAATGATCTGGGTCAGGTGCGGCCCGACAAAGTGATCGGACATGCCGTAGATAAATGTCGTGGGATCCTGCAAGGCCTGCAGCATCGGCACGATCTTGTCCGCGCCTACACCCACCACCATCGACCACACCGACAACGCATAGAACCCGCCGATCAGCAGCACCGAGCTGTAGGTGGCAATCGGAATGGTACGTTTAGGGTTGATGGCTTCTTCACCGTAAATGGTGGTGGCCTCAAAGCCGATGAATGCCGCGAAGCAAAACAGCAGGCCGATGGACGGGGTACCGCCGAGCACGTGGGCGCGGTCGAACGCATCAAGGTTGATGCCGCTGTCGCCGCCGGATTTGAGGATGGCAAAATCCAGGATCAGAATCGCCAGGTACTCGGCGATCACCACCACCGACAGCACCCGCGCCGACAGGTCAATCTTGCGATAGCCCAGAATCGCAATGCTCGCCATCGCCATCAGCGAGTAGGACCACCACGGCAACACCAGGCCGAATACGCTTTCCATGGTGCCGCTGACGACCCCACCGAACATGCCATACAAACCGACCTGAAGAATGTTATAGGCAAACATCGCCAACACCCCGGCCGCGCCGCCTGCCAGGCCACCCAGACCCCGTGAAGTGAACGCATAAAAGCCGCCCGCATTGGTCAGGTGCCGGGACATGGTGGTGTAGCCCACCGAGAACGCGAGCAGCACCAGTAACGCCAGGATCAGCAATGCCGGGGTACCGGCACCGTTACCCAACATGATGCCAATCGGGAAGCCACCGGCGATCACACTTAACGGGCTCGCCGCCGACACCACGAAGAAGATGATGAAGCCGACACCCAGGGCGCCACGCTTGAGCTCCGTGGAGCTATTGACCGAGATAGATACACTCATGCTTGTTGACCTTATTGTATGAGGCAGTCGCTGTTGGGGTGGCCCGATCGAATTCCATCGGCACCGATTAGCGTTTTGTTTTAGTTGCGCGCTGAGTTCGATCCTATGCCCGCCCCTGAACCGCTCGCTATCCCAAATCGGTAGCATCCGAGGCGCCGCCCCAAAACAGGTCGATGCGGCACTGCCAACCCCATAGCCATTGCCGATTTGGGATAACCGCTTGGCCGCCCCTCCCCGCATGCTAGCGTCACCCGCTCTATACCCAGATGCCGGCACCGATAATAAAAAGCGAGGGCCTGCACCTCAGCCCATCGCAGCCAAAGCCCTCTGCAGGAAACCTCAGTCATGCGCTTAGCTCACCTAACCATTCAATGGCGGATCACACTCCTGAGCGGACTGTGCCTGCTGGCTGTCGTCGGCGCGCTGGTAGGCGCCTCGGTGTACCAGAATCAACAAAGCGCAAAATTTCTGAAGGCGCAGAGCAGTCAGTTGCTCGGGCAGGCCGCCGTGGACCGATTGCAAGCCCAGGCCGCTGCCCATGGCCAACAGGTCGAACGCTTTTTCAACGAAACGGCGCTGTATGGCGAAGGGTTCGCGCAACAGGTTTTGCAACTGCGTGATCAAACGCTCAATGGACGGCTCACGCCTGGGCAATTGCGTGAAGCGCTGGTCAGCGTGACCCGTCAGACACTGCTCAAACGCGAAAAAGTGCTCGGCCTGTACGTCATCCTTCTGCCTGATGCGTTGGCGGGCGCAGACGCCGATTTTGTCGGGCAGCGTGCACTGGCGGGCAACGAAAAAGGCCGCTTTGCGCTGTATTGGTCACAGAGCCAGCCGGGACAATTGGTCCAGGACGTGCTCACCGAGGCGCAAATCTTCACCGACACTGCGCCGCCCGGCAGTGAACCGACAAACGTCTGGTACACCTGCCCTCAAGCGCAACGGCGTACGTGTGTGGTGGAGCCCTACACCAGTGAGGTGGAAGGAAAAAAAGTCCTGATGAGCAGCGTCTCCATCCCTCTGATCGCCAACGGCAAGGTCCTCGGCGTGGTTGGCATGGACATTGGCCTCGACACGCTGCAAAAGCTGGCTGCCGACCTCGGCCAGGACCTGTATCAAGGCAACAGCCAAGTAGCCATTGTGTCGCCCACCGGCCAGGTGGCGGGACGCAGCGGCGAAGTCTCGGGAAACACCCTCGATATACGCCAGGCGCTGCAAACCGTGGCCGGCAATCCACTCTGGCAACTGGAGATCAAGGTTCCCCAAGCCCTGGTGCAGGCACCCGCTCAGCAAATGCAAAGCGAACTGGACGACAAAAGCCGCGAGGCCAACTGGCTCAACCTTGGCCTGGGCGTACTGGCGAGCAGCCTGGGCATGTTGCTGATCTGGCTGGCCGCCTACGGGGTGACACGCCCGCTGCTGAAGGTAGCGAGTCTGCTCGATGCCATCGTCGAAGGCGATGGAGACCTCACCCAACGCCTGCCCGTGGGGCGACACGATGAATTGGGCCAGTTGGCCAATGGGTTCAACCGTTTCCTGGACAAGTTGCAGCCGATTATTCGCGACATTCAAGCCGCCTCCCTCGATACCCGCAACAGCGCCAATACGTCGTCGGGAATTGCCCGGGAAGTCAGCGCGGGGATGCAGCGCCAGTACCGCGAGGTGGAGTTGGCCGCGACCGCGCTGCACGAAATGAGCGCCAGCGCCCAGGAAGTGGCGCGTCACTCCCACGGCGCCGCCGACGCCGCGACAGCTGCCGAAAACGCGAGCCGATCAGGTCAAGCGGTGTTCTCCACCACCGAGCGCAGCATCGAAAGCCTCGATCAGCGTCTGGACACCACCCTCAAGCAAGTGCATGCCCTCGCCGATAGCAGCAACCAGATTGGCCAGGTGCTGGACGTCATCAGCACCATCGCGCAGCAGACCAACTTGTTGGCATTGAATGCGGCCATCGAAGCGGCCAGAGCGGGCGAACAGGGGCGCGGCTTCGCGGTGGTGGCCGATGAAGTCAGGCACCTGGCCAGCAACACCCAGAGTTCGGTCGAACAGGTCCGCACGGTAATAGAGATGCTGCAGCACTTGAGCCAGGAGGTGGTGCACAGCACCCAACTGAGCCGCGAACAAGCCAGCAGCAGCGTGATTCAGGTGCAACAGACCCGTACAGCGCTGGAGAATATTTCCCAGGCCGTGGATGTGATCGAACAGATGAACCAGCAGATTGCGAGCGCGGCCCTGGAGCAAAGCACGGTCGTGGAAGATATCAGCCATCGTGTCAGTGACATTCGCGGCATCAGCGAAACACTGACCAAGCGGATGAGCGATGCCTCAAGGGCCAGTGACTCGCTCCATGAAATGGCCAACCATCAACAACAGCTTGTAGGTCACTTCCGTGTGTAATCGGACACCGCCGGCTATCTGACAACTGCCTGCCGGTGCTGAAATCTTGAATGGATTGCAGTTGCCGGCTTCCTGCCATCCATTCTCGAGCCCCGCCCATGATTCCCCCGCGACGCTGGCTGATCCTGGCCGTTATTTCCAGCGCATTGCTGCTGATCGTCATTGATATGACGGTGCTGTACACCGCGCTGCCGACACTCACCCGTGAGCTCAATGCCTCGTCTTCGCAAAAGCTCTGGATCATCAACATCTATGCATTGATCGCTGCCGGGTTGCTGCTGGGCATGGGCACACTCGGTGACCGCCTCGGGCACAAACGCCTGTTTATCGGCGGACTGGGTGTGTTTGGCCTGTTCTCCTTGATCGCGGCCTTCTCGCCATCTGCCAGTGTATTGATCGGTGCCCGTGGCTTTCTGGCCGTCGGCGCGGCGATGATGATGCCGGCTACATTGGCCATCGTGCGGGTGACGTTTACCGACGAGCGCGAACAAGCCATGGCGTTTGGCATCTGGGCATCAGTTGCCTCAGGGGGTGCCGCGTTCGGCCCGGTGGTGGGCGGCCTGTTGCTGGAGCATTTCTGGTGGGGTTCGGTGTTTCTGATCAACGTGCCCATTGTGCTGGTGGCGTTGGCCCTTGGCGCGGTGTTGATTCCGAATCACCCGGGGGATGCGCAAAGACGATGGGATGGGTTGGGCTCGCTGCAAGTCATGATCGGGTTGATCAGCCTGGCGTATGCCGTCAAGGAACTCGGTAAACGGGCGCCCTCCTTCGATGGAATGCTGGTGGCTGTCGTCCTGGGTGCGCTATGCCTGACGCTGTTCATTCGACGCCAACGTCGTGCCGCACAGCCGATGCTCGATCTCGCGCTGTTCACAACACCGGGCTTCAGAAATGCCGTCATTTCAGCGGTCGTGTCGGCCGCTGCGCTGATCGGCATGGAGCTGGTGTTCAGCCAACGCCTGCAACTGGTACTCGGCATGTCACCGCTGGAGGCAGCACTGTTCATCCTCCCGCTGCCACTGGGTTCCTTTATCGCAGGTCCGCTTGCCGGCTACTACCTGCCGCGACTGGGCAACCAGCGGATGCTGTTCTGGACGTTGCTGCTTTCGTCGGTGGCGATGCTGGCCTATCTGTTGCTGTACAACGCGGCGGTGTCCCTGCAAATCGCCAGCCTTGCGCTGTTGGGCCTGACGATTGGCGCGGCCCTGACCGCCTCGTCCAGCACCATCATGCTCAGCGTGCCCGCCGATAAAGCCGGCATGGCCGCTTCCATCGAGGAAGTGTCCTTTGAACTGGGCGGTGCTGTGGGTGTAACCCTTGCGGGCAGCCTGTTATCGGCGATTTATGAGTATTCAACGGGCTTGGTGATTCCGTCGTGGCTGACCCGAAACCCCACGGCATTCGAGAGTCTCGACGACGCGCTGGTCGTCGCCGAGACGTTGTCACCCGAAGGCAGCGCGATGCTGACCGCTTTCGCCCGTGCGGCGTTCGATGCAGGCTTTGTTGCCGTGCTGGCAGTGTCGGCAGTCCTGCTGTTGATCGCATCGCTGCTGGTCATGCTGAGCAAACAAGCGCAACCGCGCGAGGTCACAGATCGTCCTTGATAAGCAAAGCGCGGTTTCAGTTGAACGGTTGCGCATGGAGCCTCAAAGCTTATGGCTACCCAATGCCCGATAGCGCTCCGGCGATGCCTTGCGAAGTCGAGCCGCCAGAAACACGCCACCCAGCAGGGCCGCGGGAATGATGGCGCACAGACCGTACGACAAAGCCTTGCTGGCGCCCGTCAACACATCGAAATGCACCACCGCGAGGACCAGGACCGCCAACAGGGCAACACAAGAAAAACCGGGGAAAATCCGCCCACGCCAGATCCCCACCTTGAGTTCCGGATGACCTCGAAAAAAGAACAACACCGCAGCGGAAGTCAGCGCCATCAGCAAAATCACACACAGCGTGGCCAAGTTGGACAGCCAGGCAAACAGCTGCAGGATCGGATCGGCATCCATGGCGGCGAACACCAGCACAACCACGGCAGAGATAAGGCTCTGCAACGCCGAGCCCATATGGGGACTTTGGTGAACGCGATGGGTTGTACCCAAGCGGTGCGGCAACAGGCCGTCACGCCCAATGGCGTAGAAGTAACGGGCCGCAGCGTTATGAAAGGCCAGCAGGCCGGCATAGATACTGACCATGAACAGCACGCGGATAATCTGCGTGAGGTAAGGGCCGACAAAGTGGTCGGACATGCCATAGATAAATGTCGTGGGATCCTGCAAGGCCTGCAGCATCGGCACGATCTTGTCCGCGCCTACACCCACCACCATCGACCACACCGACAGCGCGTAGAAACCACCGATCAGCAACACCGAGCAGTAGGTGGCAATCGGAATGGTACGCTGCGGGTTCTTGGCTTCTTCGCCGTAAATGGTCGTGGCCTCGAAGCCGATAAACGCCGCGAAGCAGAACAGCAAGCCGATTGACGGAGTGCCGCTAAACACATGACTGCGATCAAACGAGTCAAAATTGATGCCGCTGTCGCCGCCGGATTTGAGGATGGCAAAATCCAGGATCAGAATCGCCAGGTACTCGGCAATCACCATCACCGACAGTACCCGCGCCGACAGGTCAATCTTGCGATACCCCAGAATCGCGATGCTCGCCATCGCCATCAATGAGTAAGACCACCACGGCATCACCAGACCGAACATGCTTTCCATGGTGCCGCTGACGACCCCACCGAACATGCCATACAGCCCGACCTGAAGAATGTTATAGGCAAACATCGCCAACACCCCGGCTGCGCCACCTGCCAGGCCACCCAGACCGCGGGAGGTGAATGCATAAAAGCCGCCGGCATTGGTCAGGTGGCGGGACATGGTGGTGTAGCCCACTGAAAACGCCAGCAACACCAGCAACGCCAGGATCAGCAGCGCCGGCGTACCCGCGCCATTGCCCAGCATGATGCCAATCGGGAAGCCACCGGCGATGACACTTAACGGGCTCGCCGCCGACACCACGAAAAAGATGATGAAGCCGATACCCAAGGCACCACGTTTCAACTCCGTCGAACTGTTGATCGGGATAGATACACTCATGTTTTTGACCTTATTGTATGAGGCAGTCGCTGTAGGATCGGTGCAGACAGCCGCTCACCGTCACCGATAGATGTCGCACGCTGGATTCGATCCTATGCCTCACCGTGAACGCCCCGGTATCCCAAATCGGTAACCTGTTCCGCCATGACCTGACGCCCTCCCTGTCCTCACTGCAAGGCCAGACGCGCCGTTAGCTGCGACGCCGCACCGGTCACCAGGTCGCACAGATAGCGCTGCTGAAACGCATTGAACCGTTCACTGAGCCCAACGAGGGTCATGCTTCCGAGCACTCGACGCTTTTCGTCGAAAATCGGCGCCGCGACGCCACTGCGCCCCGGGTACAGCTCACTTTCGCTGATGCAGTAGCCTTGTTTGCGAATGGCAAGCAGGCTCTTGATGAACGGCTTCCACTCCAGCCCCAGACTCTGCAATTGGGATGGGTTCGCATGAGCGTCGTAGACGCGCCGGATCTGACGCGGTAGCAGATAAGCCAGTACGACGCGGGAGGTCGCACTGTGAAAAAGATCGATCGGCCTCCCCCTGCCGCCACCGGCCGGGCCGGCATCGGAGCCACGCTGGATCAGGACGTTGACCACAGAATCGCCATGCCACTCGCTGACCAGCGCATCCAGGCCGGTGTCGGCGACCAGCTTTTCGACCAGGTCACGGCTGCAGGCCAGCAACGGATCGTAGTTCGTCATCAGATGCTCGAGCGTGAAAATTCGCGGGCCGAGTGCGTAGCCGCGCGGCAATCGCTTCAACAGTCCCGCATCGCCGAGTTCGCGCAAATAACGATAGGCGGTGGCGGGCGTGTAGCCGAGCTCGCGGCAAATGATGTCCACATCAATGATCGGCTGTTCCGGGCGGAACAGGTCGAAGACCATGAGCAGACGGCGAACGCTATTCATCTTTTCTACATCCTTGTGGAGCCGACAGTCGCCCCGCCACACAGTGCCGAGGGTGAATGTTCAGGCGCGAGCGCAGGCGGCGATGGCCGCGCGCGGGGTATGGGACGGCAACTCTGCGAACAGCTCCTGGTACTCCGCCGCAAAATGACTGAGGTGAAAGAAGCCCCATTGGGCAGCGGCATCGCCAATCGAAAGTTGCGAGGCGCGGGTGGACATCAAGGTGCGGCGTACACCGTTGAGCCTCACCGAGCGCAAGTAATTGAGTGGCGTCGTCTCGGCAACCGCGCGAAAGCTGTTCTGCACGGTACGACGACTGACCTGGAGTCGCTGGCACAACTCGATCACGCTGGGCACGTCGATCATCTCTGAGGTCGCCAGACGGTGGCATTTCTCGACAATGAAGCTTCGCGTGGAGCTTGTGGTGCGTTGTTGCTTGTCGCAGGCCGGGTCGGTCATGAGTTGCAGCAACTCGCCGAGCATCGCCTGCTCAAACGCCAGCTCCCGCTCCCGATCTCGCGTGCTGTCGAGTTCTTCGTACACCAGGGCCTGGGAGAACATCGCCAGCAATCGGCGACGTGCGTCTGCAAAGCGCGGCGCGGAAACCCTGATCACCGGCTGACGCAACAATTGGCTGACCTCTTTCGCCGAAGCCGTTTGCGCCAACGCCTGCTCGAACAACTCACGCTCGAAAGTGATGGACAGCAACTCCATGCCCATCGGCATATGGAACATGAACTCCTCGCCACCTTGAAGAAAAAACAGGCTGCTATCGTCCGCCTCTCGCCCTTGCATCCGAATCGAACCCGGGGTGGTGATCGGCACTGCAAAGCACATCTTGCCTCGGGGAGCCACGCCGTGCTGCACGACACGCTGGTTGATCTGCTCGAGAAAGACGTGGACACCCGCCGTCGACAACTGCATCAGCGAACTCTCGGTCGAGCCTGCGGTTAACTGACTGTAGTCCTGGTTCCACTCCTGGACGGTGGCCGCATGGGCATGGACGTCGCTGAAATGGCTGATAGTCTGATTTTTCATGATGTCGAAAGCCTCTGCCAATATTCTTGTTTTTAGATCGCCATCCCTTGCGATATTCGCACATAGTAAAAATTCTGCATATTTGTTTGTGGCATCTCAAATTCACTGCTGGAAGATGCGTTCAGGGCGGCTCACCCATGTGCCAATTCGGGCTACCGGCCCCAGGCACGCCACGGAGATGATCAGCACACTTAAATCGACATGCAGTGAGAACGTCATGAGTGAAGCCAAACTTGAATCCCTCCACTTCGCGGATGCCCCGCGGATTACCTCCACCGTACTTCCCGGCCCGAAAACCAGCGAGGCCCTGGCGCTGTCGGCGCGTACCGAGTCGATGGCACGCGGCGGCGGACGCATGCCCGTCGCGATGGACCGTGCCTTCGGCGCTACCTTCAAGGACCCGGATGGCAACACTTACATCGACCTGTCCGCCGGCGTGGGCGTCAGCAGCGTAGGCCGCTGCCATCCGAAGGTGGTGCAGGCGATCCGAGAACAGTCCGAAGTGCTGATGCATGCCCTGGAAGTCAACAGTACCCGGCGCACTGAACTGGCAGCCAAGCTCTCCGAGATCGCGCCCGACGGCTTGCGTGGCGACTGCATCACCTTCTTCACGCAAAGCGGCAGCGATGCGCTGGAAGCCGCCATCAAGTTTGCCAAGCGCATCACCGGGCGGCACCAGATCGTCGCCTTTCATGGAGGCTACCACGGCGTGTGGAACGCTTCGGGTTCTCTGACGACAGGTACGGCCTACCGCAAGGGCTACGGTGCGCAGATGGGCGGGGTCATTCACGCCCCCTACCCTTATGCTTACCGCTTCCCTTTCGACACCACGCACAAAAGCGCCGAGCAAATCGCCGGTGAATACGTGGACTACCTGTTGAACACCCCCTACACCGCCGCCGATGACGTGGCTGCCGTGATTGTGGAACCGGTGCAGGGCGAAGGCGGCTACGTGCCCCCCTCGGCAGAATTCCTGCAGCTGTTGCGCAAGGCATGCGACCGCAGCGGTACGCTGCTGATCGTCGATGAAGTGCAATCCGGCGCAGGGCGCACCGGCAAGATGTGGGCGGTCGAGCACTCAGGCGTCAAGCCAGACATGCTCACGTTCGGCAAGGGCATCGGCAGCGACCTGCCAATGGCGGGCCTGATCATGCGTTCAGACCTGGCGGCGGCGATTCCTGACGGATCGATGCCCAATACCTTCGCCGCCAACTCGTTGTCCGCCGCGGTGGCGCTGACCAACATCAGCATCCTGCAGGACCCGGAGCTCGATCTGATCAACCGCGCTCATACGCTGGGACTGGACGCTCAGGAATATATCCGTGGCTTCAACAGCCGGTTTGTCGCTGAAGTCCGCGGCCGCGGCCTGATGATCGGTATCGAGCTGGTCGAAGACCCCGTCACCAAGGCCCCCCTGGCGCCCGAAAAAATCGGCCAGCTCATGGGCTACCTGCTGAACCACGGCGTGCTGATGATTCCCTGCGGTCGCTACAGCAACGTGATGCGAGTCATGCCCTCGCTGACGATCTCGCGCGCGCTGTTCTTCAAGGCACTGGACATCTTCGGCGATGCCCTGGCTTCCCTTGAGGCGTGACCTGACCACATCACTTATGGACCACAAAAATGACTGAGCACTTGAATCACTTCATCGAAGGCGCGACCTTCGAAGCCTCCGACGGCCGTCGCATAGACCTCATCAACCCCGTGACAGAACAGGTGTACGGCAGCTCCGCACGGGGCACGGTTGAGGACGTGGACCGCGCGGTGGCGGCTGCGCACCGTCAACTTGAGGGTGGCGCCTGGAGCCAGCTCGACGGCGCCCAGCGCAGCCGACTGCTATCGAAACTCGCTGACCTGGTTGAACGCGACAGCGAATTGCTGGCCGATCTGGACGCCAACGCCATCGGGCGCTCCCCCATCGAGCCGCGCCGGATGGACTTACCCAACGCGATCGCCAATCTGCGCGCCGCTGCCGGCTGGGCCAACCAGTTGGAAGGTCGCACCATTCCCACAGGTGGCTACTTCGGCACCAAGACCCTTTCGTACACGGTACGCGAGCCCGTGGGTGTGGTCGGCGCCATCGTCCCCTGGAATTCGCCGCTGATGATCACCGTCTGGAAGCTTGCCGCGTTGCTGGCAGCAGGCTGCACCGTGGTCATCAAGCCTTCGGAAGAGACGCCGCAGTCTGCCCTGCACCTGGCAGCACTGGCTCAGGAAGCGGGCTTCCCGGACGGCGTGATCAACGTGGTCACCGGCTACGGCAATGAGGTGGGTCGCGCTTTGTGCGTACACCCGCACGTTGCCAAGATCAGCTTCACCGGCAGCCCCGAGGCCGGGCGCGAAATCCAGCGCACCGCCGGCGTGTTGTTTAAGCGCGTGGCATTGGAGCTGGGCGGCAAGAGTCCGCAGATTGTTTTCGACGACGCCTCTTTCGACGACGCACTGCGCGGCTGTGCACTTGGCCTGTTCGCCAACCAGGGCCAGGTCTGTGCCGCTGGCTCGCGCATCCTGGTCCACCGCAGCATCGCCGATCGCTTTGGCGCGGCGCTTGCCGATGCGGCGCAGTCAGTCAATGTGGGTGACCCTCGCCAGCCCGGCGTACAGATGGGACCGGTGGCCAAGAAAGCGCAATTCGATCGCGTTAACCGATATATCCAACTGGGGATCGACCAAGGCGCCTCGCTATTGGCCGGCGGTGTATCGACGCCTGAGCGTGGCTGGTTTGTGCGACCGACGATCTTCACCAACGCCAACAACACCATGGCGATCGCCCAGGACGAAATCTTCGGCCCCGTCGGCACGCTGATCACGTTCGACAGCGAAGAGGAAGCCATCGCACTGGCCAACGACTCCAGCTACGGCCTGGCGGCCACGGTCTGGACGACCGACCTGGTGCGAGCGCACCGGGTAGCCGCTGCGGTGAAGGCCGGTGCCGTGGGTATCAACTGCTGGAGCCCGCTGGACGCTAACCTGCCCTGGGGCGGCATAAAGACCAGCGGTATCGGCCGTGAAGGCGGGTTTGCCGGCGCGGTGGCCTACACCGAGGAGAAAGTCATCACCGTGCTGTTGCCTTCCTGAGCACAAAACCTGTCCTGACCGAACCACCCTCCGGGCCCCGTGCCGTGGAGGGTGACCGTTCAAAAGTGCATCCCTGATGCCGTTGAAAAATCACTGGAGAGACTGCGATGAACCCGATAGATCAACAGACAACCGATCGGTATCCGACGTCCCTGCGAATCTTGCACTGGGTGCGCGCCGCGCTCATCGCAGGCCTGCTCTGGGCAGGCTGGCATATGACCGGTCTGAATGACGAAGTGGCGAGCAAGTACGAGCTCTATTACCCGTGGCACAAATCCTTTGGCGTGTTGATGTTTCTGGTTGTCCTGACCCAGATCGCCCTGCGTTTTCGGACTCCCGTGCTTCCGCAGCCGCTGGAAACGCTGGCGAGCTATGAAAAGTTCCTGTCAAGGCTTACGCAGCGTGTCATGTATGCGCTTATCGTGATCGTGCCGTTGATGGGGTATTCAATGTCGAGCACCTACACGATGAGCGACGGGGTGTTCTTTTTTGGGGTCAACCTGCCGGAACTCCTTCCGAAAAATGACAATTGGTTCGTCGTCTTCCAATGGCTGCACAAAGTATTGGCCTACACCCTGCTCGGACTGATCCTGTTGCATGTCGCGGGCGCCCTGAAACACCGGTTTTTAGACCGCGACCCTCGAAACGATGTCCTGCGCCGCATGCTGTGACTTGATGAGGCGTGGGCGCAAGACGTCCACGCCTTGATGGATCTGACTTCCGGTAGCGCCACTTGCGCACGGGGTTCTTGAAGTCGTCAGTTCTGTTGTGCTTACCTGATACCCGTCTGGCCCAGGTCTGACGAGGTGATACCCTCACGCTGAAATCACTCGTTGTTATCACCGTTGGCGCTGCCGGGCTTCTGTCCTGCCAATTCATTGGCATGCGATGAGGAGATGAAAATGAAAGGCTTTCTCCTGATTTTCTTTACTCAACAGAACCGTCGTTATCAGGGAAAGATGCTTGGCGAATGGATCGTCGATGTGGCCAAAGAGATGGGGCTGCGAGGTGCGACTCTGTCGACAGCTATCGAGGGTTTTGGACACACCGGTCGACTGCACTCTTCGCATTTTTTTGAACTCGCGGATCAGCCTACGGAAATTCGCATGGCTATCACCGAGGATGAATCCGAAAAGTTGCTCAAGAGGCTGGATGCTGAGGAGATCTCTGTGTTTTACATAAAGACCCCCATCGAGATGGGCTTCGTCGGAAAAAAAGCCACTTGACGGGCCCCTCCTCGATCGCCTGTTGCCTGGCGACCTCACCTCCAGAGTGCGCCACCGCCGGTGGCGCCCCTGATCAAGATACCGACAACAAACCTTCGTTGTTACGGCGCAATCGGCGACTCAGAAAGCCACCCACACGATGAACTGGAAGTAAGTGTTGGTTGATGCGCTCCCGCTCTGCAGACCACCGTCCCCGAGCCACTTCTGGGGCGTATACAAGCCGATCAGCGGCGAGATTGTGACGTTATCCGTCACCATCCAATCCAGAAAAAGATCGACCTCGCGCGCAGTGAAGTCCTGCTCATGCGTACGGGAGAGCTGGTGGTAGTTGAAGGCCATGGCGTTAAGGGTCAATTTATCGGTCGGCTTGACTGAGAGGAGCACGTCGTTGATCGCCATGTTTGAGGTCACCGAACCTGCGTAATTGGCGGCGACTTCACCTTGGAATCGCTTGCGAAAACCTCCCTGGAACAGAAAGTCGTAACCTTCGGAATAGCGCGAATATCGATAGCTCACCGTCGGTTGCCATTGGGTGTCGGCAAAGGTGTAGCCCGCTTCGAAGAACATCGCCCGCTGTGAGCCTGAACGTTTTTCCTGACGTGCCACCTCAAACGCAAAGTCGGCATTCTCGATCCCGGCATTGCCCTGCCCACGAATGCTGTAGATGTTCATGCCCTTGCGCTCAAGCCGATCACCAAAGGCAAATCGCTCGTCAACATCGAGGCCGTGCACGTACGTCGAACCGATCGAGCCGATGGGCGTCGTGTAGTCGAGGGTGGCGCCAGCCACTTCAGTCTTCGACTGCCCGGGGTTGTCGGATTTGAGCCATATCAGGCTACTGTGAAGGCCCTGCGTACCACCCAGCTTCAAGACTGCCGTATGCGCGAACGCCAGCCGCGGTCCAAGGTAGAAGGCGCCGCCACGATTGAACCGGCCATCCGCAACGCCCGGGATAGGATTGAAACCCTTCCCGGGGGCGAACCCGTCATCGGTGATCAGGAAGCCGTCCACCGTAACGAGCTGTCGGCCAAAAGAGAAATCAACGCCGTCCTTGCCCAGTGCTGGAATCAGATCACCTGACTTCCAGCCCAGGTAGGCGTCTTCCACCGCCGTTCTTCTTTCATCCCCGACGGTGAGCCCTCCCGCGTCCCCATCGCCAAATGACCCCGTGCTGATCCAGCTGAGCCCGCCATAGATCGAGCCGGCAGTGATCTTATCGGTCGTGCCGTTGAGACCGTATTTGGCGAAGCCTTCTTGCCACCGCATCCTGCCGGGCTCCCTCTCAGGGTCGGCGATGTAGTTCTTCTCGCTGCCGAACCAGCCAAACGCCGCCGACAGGTCGGCATTCAGGACGGTTGCTCCATCGTCTTCGTTATAGAGCTGATAGGCGTGTGCCTGCGGCTCAAAGGTACAGAGTGCAACCAGCGAAAGTAATGGGGCGTAACTGAGGGTGCGCATGACGTCTCTCCTGTTTTTATATTTATGAGGCGAGCCGCGAGTGTTCAGGCTTGGGTTGCCCAAGCGGTAACCCAAATCAGCACTTTCAAGGGGCTGGCCGCCCGCCTCTTCGCGCGATATCTCCTGCACTGAAAAGCACCCTCCGGTGCCTTTAATGGTTGCCGTTTTGGGCTACGGCCTCTGAACGCAACGCCCCTATGCTGGGCCCATAAGAACCATAAGAACCGAGGCACCCGTCATGACCCCCTTGTCACACTCCCCGTTATTACGTCAGGGGCTTTGTCTTCTGACCCTCTTCGCCTGCAGTGCCCTGGCACCTATCGCCAGTGCCCACCATTCGTTCGCCCTTTTCGATCAGACCCAGACGGTCTCGATCAAGGGTGTCGTTGAGCGCTTTGCCTGGACCAATCCCCACATCACGATTTACGTCGATACACCCGGCCCACCCGCCCAGCGATTCAAGATCGAAACGGGCAGTGTCAACGCGTTACAGCGCACGGGCTGGACCGCTGAGTCGATCAAGGCCGGCGAGAGTGCCGAGGTGTCCTTCAAACCGTTGAAAAACGGTGAGCCGGGTGGGCTGCTCGTGGAAATCAAGATCGGAGACGTCGTACTCACGGGCGGCGGATAGGAAGCCCCTTCCCGGCATCCTGAAGACCTCACCGACCAGACCAGACCAGACCAGCAGCGTGGAGACGTTTCAATGAAACCGACACGAACCTTGAACACGGCAATGATCGTCCTGGGCATCGCCCTCGTGACGGTCGCCGGGATGTGCAACGCCGCGACACCTTCCAAACCTCTTAGCGACAAACACAGCGTCAGCGCGCGCCCCGACATCAGCGGCACCTGGGAACGAACCCCGGACGACTGGTTCGGTGAGAACCCGGACAACCCGGTGCACCCGGGCGGACCGATGGACCTGAAGGCGCCCTATGCCGACGAATACGTCGCGCTGAAGAAGAAAGAAGCCGTGGCGAACGAGGCCGGAACGCCGTTGGCCACAACGAGCTCCAGATGCCTGCCCGAGGGAATGCCGACGATGATGGCGGCGCTTTTTCCGATCCAGATCATTCACGACGACAAGCAAGTGATTGTTCTCGGTGAGTATCTCCAGCAGGTCCGCCGGATTCTCTTGAACCAAGCGATGCCTCCAAAAGAGACCCTGGACCCTAAATATCAAGGCCATTCACGCGGCCATTGGGAAGGCGACACGCTCGTCGTGGAAACACAACGGGTGCGAACGGACGTGAGTTTCTACGACGTTCCGCACGGCAAGGACATGAAGATCACCGAACGCATCAGGCTGACGGCGCCGGATCACCTGGAGAACCAGGTCGTGATCGAGGATCCGCAAGTGCTCAAGGCACCGTATCGCTTCACGTTCGACTACAAGCGGTCCAGCTACGCCATTCAAGAGTACGTCTGCGAGAACAACCAGATCGTGATCGACAGCGAGGGCAAGGCATCCCTCAGCCTCGAGTGACGGCCTCATCAATCGCCAACTGGAGCTGACCGAATGGAACGACTGACAACCCTCAGCCTCCTGCGGCCGACGCTGAAAAGCGTCCTGCTGTCGCTGCTCCTCTCGTCGAACTCATTCGCCGAGATGCCCCGCATGCCCACGGCCATTCCCGTGCCGCCTTCCGGCAAGCTACCGCTGTCGTCGGCCAAACGCCCGGGAACCGAATACAGCGACCTCGACAAGTACGGCTATATCGAGGAAGAGTTTTACCTGCAAGGCGTCGCCCCGGCCATTACCGCCTCGGGCAAAACCCTGTTGGAGGCGCCTTACACCACCCGCATTCTGGTGCGCAAACCGGCTGACCCCGCACGCTTCAATGGCACGGTCGTGATCGAGCCGTTCAGCTGGTTCGGCGAGCGCGCCGCGGGTTGGATCCTGACCCGCGACTACTTGCTACGTCGCGGCTATGCGTACGTCGGGTACACGCTCAATGTAAACAAGCCGCCAGTCGACCCCAAGTTCATCTCGGACACCCCGGCGGCCGAGGCCGATCAGATCGCTCAGTACGGACGGATCGTGAACTTCGAGTTCATGCGCCGCTTCGACTTTGCACGCTACGCGCCGCTGGGCAGCTATTACGACCCGCAACACTTCACCCGCGGCGAAGGTCCCGATCCGTTCGCTCCACAGTCCCAGGGCATCGGCGCGCAACTGGCGTTGTTGCTGAAAACCAAAGCGGCGCAAAGCCCGTTGGCAGGACTCGACGTGCAACGTGTCTATGTCAATAGCTGGGCCGTGACCGCGCAAGTCTGGATGGACTACCTCGACCAGGGCCGGCACCAGCAGTGGCGCATGCCCGACGCAAGGCCGCTGATCGATGCCTACATGACCGGCCGCATGGCCTACGGAGAGGTGGGCGGCGACGTCATCCGGCTGCCGCGCCAGACGCCCGACGGCGTGCCGTTCGTGACCGTCTACAGCCAGTCCGAACTGATGCATGACGTGATCGAAGGCATCAACCTGCCGCCGGACACCGACAGCCCGCAGGTTCGTTACTACGAAGTGACCGGCATGCCGCACCTGCGGCTGGCCGACCTCGGTACGGAACATACCGAACTGTTCGCTGCCGACGTCGGCAAAGGTGACGACCCACGGTGCCGGACGCTGTACGACGAACCGGCGGAGCTGGTCGTATCCTCGCTTCTGGATCGCATGGACCAATGGGTACGCAACGGCAAACCCATGCCGAATGCTCCGCGGGTCGCCCGCGATGGCAAGACCGCCGCGCGTGATCCCGTTAGCGGCAACTTGCAAGGGGGCGTACGTCCGCCGTGGATTCAGGTGCCCAGTGCGACCTACCTCACTGACCAGGAGACCGGTTGCGGCCTGATCTACGACACCAAGGTGCCTTACTCCAAGGAAGTACTTGCCCAGCGTTATGGAAGCTTCAGCAACTACGAACAGAGATTCGAAGACGCCAAAGCCCTTTCGATCAAGGAAGGGTACTTACTGCCAGAAGATGCGGCGGGCCTGCATCCGATCGCAACACCTCAAGACTTCTAACCCCATGTGGAAGAAAAGCAGATGTCATCATCACTGATCATTGGCTGGATCTATGCGTCACCTTTAAGCACAACCATCAGGGACATTCTCTGGGTCATACCCACCGTCCAGAGCATTCATATCCTGGCCATCACCGTGCTCTTCGGCTCTGCGGTGATCTCCGATCTTCGGCTGGCGGGTGTGTTCGCCACTGACGAGCCATTGCGCGGCGTCGTGCGCCGTTACTACCCGTGGATGCGCAATGCGCTCCTCGTCCTGCTCTTCACGGGACTGATCATGATCATCGCCGAGCCTGACCGCGTTCTCGTCAACTCGACCTTCTGGCTGAAGATGGCCCTGGTCGTGAGTGCGTTCACATTGACCTCGCTTTTACGGCGTCCCCTGCTGCGCCCTGCCGACGATGCCAAACGTGTTGGCGAGCCTCGTCT
This sequence comes from Pseudomonas sp. IT-P294, assembly GCF_949767865.1. Taxonomy (NCBI): domain Bacteria; kingdom Pseudomonadati; phylum Pseudomonadota; class Gammaproteobacteria; order Pseudomonadales; family Pseudomonadaceae; genus Pseudomonas; species Pseudomonas sp. IT-P294. The sequence continues at coordinate 761,251 of NZ_CATKQW010000011.1, forward strand.
CGTCAAGGCGTTAGCCTGGCTGTCGATCGGTTTGTGGTGCGTCGTCATCATCTGCGGCCGCTGGATCGCCTACGCGATCTAAGCGTTTTCAACGAAAGCTCCCAGGTATTCGCCATGGACATTCAACCCCTGCTGCAAGCCCTACAGGACACCTCTGTCGCCACCTTCATCCGAGAGTCCGGCTCCGCTTTTCCAACCCTTGAATCGGTGCATGTGATCGGCATTGCCCTTGTGTTCGGCACCATCGCCGTCGTCGATTTGCGGCTGCTTGGCGTTGCCTCCCATCGCCGCAGTGCGCTACGGCTGATACAAGACCTGCTGCCGTTCACCTGGGTCGCGTTCGTGGCTTGCGTGATCACCGGCCTGCTCATGTTCGCCGCCAATGCCACGACCTATGCCGAGAACACTGCCTTCTTGTGCAAGATGGGCGTGTTAATGCTGGCGGGGCTCAACATGGGGGTATTCCATTTGGGCGTCTTTCGCCGCATTGCCGAATGGGACACGACGCGAGTGCCTCCCAGCCAGGCGCGTGTCGCGGGGTTCAGTTCGTTGGCATTGTGGGCGGGCGTGGTATTCCTCGGCCGCTGGATCGCGTTTCTCTGATGGCTCCTCTATCGCCACGTCGCGCATCCGGCGCAGATAGGCCCAGCGATCACGCAAAGGTCGTACGCCCGGTATCCGGCCGATGGGAATCGCTGGCACTGTTGCTCGCGGTCCTGGCAGTCATCGCCAGCGTGGCAGGATATATAACGCTGCGACCCCAGAAAGCCGGCCCACCGACACCCTTGAGCTGGCAAGTACGTTCCTTCGATGGCCTGGGTCAAGTCGATCAGGCCATCCACAGCGCGCTGCTGCCTGCCGGTGAAGAAATCATCTGGTTCAACAACGACACCGGCGGCTGGATCACGCTGGAGCGTGCGCAGAAAATTTTGCTGCCGCCTTTCTACCGTGACGCCTTCTGGAAGACCAATGGCGAGGTGCAGTGGCAATTGATTCTGCCCGGCACTCACCAGCCGCATGCCGCTTCCGGCGACGAGCACGCCGACGCGCCTGTCACCCCGCCGGACCAGACTGCCAACAAGGTGTCGCAAGCCACCCAGGGCCAGGGCGCTACGGTCTATTACGGCTCAGCCGGCCGCGCGCCGGGCCAGAGCGCCTACCTGCTCGTCATCGGTCACGCGCATGCCGGAGTCATGTGGGCCAACCAAGCGACGATCTGGATCCACCGCAACCCGAACGCGCCCTACCCTGGCATCGTCAAGCCCGAGTCGCTGGTCGGCGATGGCTGGCGCCAGGTCATCCCCTACGACGGTGCCAGCGAAGTCGAACGCGTAAAAGGAACTCAGCCATGACCGTTTCTACGAAACACCGCGCACTGTGGCGCCGATGCATCGCGCTATTGCTGCTGATACCCGCCATCGCACTTGCAGGCACCACACCCTCTTCAGGCAAGAAGCTAAAAATCGGCGTCACGCTGCATCCCTACTACAGCTTCGTGGCAAACATCGTCGGTGATCGGGCAGAGGTCGTTGCGCTCATTCCAGCCGAGGCCAATCCACACAACTATCAGCCGCAGCCCGATGACATCACCCGCGCGATGAACATCGATGTCCTGGTCGTCAACGGCATCGGACACGATGAATGGGCCTTTCAGATCATCAAGGCCGCCGGCCGTGGGGCGAACCTGCCGATTATCCAGGCCAATGCTTCGGTTGCGCTTATCCCTATCGGTGGTGACCAAGGCGACGCCAAGGTGGTCAATCCGCATACCTTCGTATCCACCACGGCAGCGATACAGCAGGTCTTCGAAATCACTCGCCGGCTGGGCGAACTGGACCCGGACAACGCTGCGGCGTATCGACAAAACGCTCTGGCGTATGCCGCGCGTATCCGCGAGCTGAGGGCTGGCTTCATGACCCGCTTCGCCGCGCTGGATTTGTCTTCGTTCCGGTGCGCGACAACGCACGCTGGCTACGACTACATGATGCAGGAGTTCGGCCTGTTCGTGAGCGCCGTGATCGAGCCGCGTCACGGCGTCGCGCCGACTGCGCGCCAGTTGGCCAACACCATCGACGCGATCAAGAAGGCCAATGTGCGTGTGCTTTTCGCCGAGAAGAATTTTTCCCTCGACCTCGCCAAGCCTATCGAGGCAGCCACCGGCGTGAAGGTTTTCGCGCTGTCTCACATCACCGGCGATACCTATAGCCCGGACGAATTCGAGGTGGCGATGCGCGAAAACCTCGAGACCTTGGCCGAAGCCGTCGAGTTTACGCAGCGATGAACGCGATGAAGGAGGAACAAGCGATGCGCGGCCCCGCCATTGTGTTCGACAACGTCTCCCTGCAATTGGGAGGCACCCAAGTGCTCGACAAGGTGAGTTTCCGAGTAGAAGCCGGTGCGCTGCACTGCCTGGTAGGCCCGAACGGCGGCGGCAAGACTTCACTGGTGCGCGCACTGCTGGGCCAGATGCCGCATTCGGGGACGGTCCGGTTCGAGGGCGAGGTCACGACGCCGATGGGGTATGTCCCGCAATTGCCGGACTTCGACCGCAACGTGCCGATGACGGTCAACGACATCATGGCCCTTCTCGGCCAACGCAGGCCGGCCTTCCTGGGCTCAAGCCGATCCGCCAAGGCGGCCAATGCCCAGGCGCTGGAGCGCACCGGCGTGGCCGGAATAGGCGCAAAACCGTTTGGCAGCCTGTCCGGTGGCCAGCGTCAGCGAGTGCTGCTGGCTCAGGCGATCAGCCCGGCGCCCTGGCTGCTGATCCTCGACGAACCCACCGCCGGCATCGACGAACCGGGCGTGCGCCTGGTGGAGGCACTGGTGGCGGAGCTGAACAGCCGCGGCGTCACCATCCTCTGGATCAACCATGACCTGGAACAGGTCAGGCGCATCGCGCAATCCATGACCGTTATCAACCGGCGGGTGCTGTTTCATGGCCCGCCCGACCAGGTCGCCTACCCGCTGGAGGGTAACTAATGAGCGCCCTGTATGAATTGATTCGCAACCAGCTGCAGGCGCTCGCCGCGAGTGGCATCTTGCCGCAGCCGTTCGAGTACGAGTTCGTGATCAATGCGCTGCTTTGCGCGCTGCTCATCGGGCCGCTGCTGGGTGTGCTGGGTTCGATGGTGATGATCAAGCGCATGGCATTCTTCAGTCAGTCCGTCGGCAATGCGGCGATGACCGGCGTGGCCATCGGCGTGCTGATCGGCGAGTCCTACACCTCCCCCTACTTCTCAATGTTCGGCTTCTGCCTGCTGTTCGCCCTGACGCTGAAGTACACGCAGCACCGCACCACGCTGGCTAATGACACGCTGATCGGTGTGTTCTTGTCCATCTCGCTGGCGGTCGGGGCGTCGTTGTTGCTGTTCGTGTCGGCGAAGATCAACACGCACGTGATGGAAAGCGTGCTGTTCGGTTCCATCCTGGCGGTCGACTACACCGACATGAACGTGCTGCTTGTGGTAACGGCGACGTGTGCTCTGCTCGGACTGCCGCTGTACAACGGCATGCTGCTGGCCAGCCTCAATCCGAGCCTGGCGCATGCTCGCGGTGTGCGCGTGCGAAGCGTCGAATACCTGTTTGTCGTATTGGTCACGCTGGTGACGGTCGCCTGCCTGAAGATCATCGGCGCCGTGCTCGTCGAAGCCCTTCTGCTCATTCCGGCGGCGGCGGCACGCAACATCAGCCGTTCGCTCCCGGGACTGGTCGTGCGCGCCATCCTGATTGCGACGTTTTCCTGCGTGGTCGGCATCCTGGCCCCCATGCAATTCCACATCCCCGTGCCAACGGGCGGCGCCATCGTGATCGTCGCTGCATTGGTGTTCCTCATCACCACCGTGATCCGCGCTACGGCGTCCCGGTTCAGAGGTGCCAGCGTATGAAAAGGCTTTGCATGTCACGTCGTTCCTGGCTAGCGATGGTGGTACTGCTGCTCGGCAACCCGCTGTGTGCCATCGCGGATATCGGCAGGCAGCAGGTGCTTATCGCGCTGCCAGCGGTGTATGCGCTCACCTCGGCACTCAGCGACGGCACGACTATCGAGGTCGTCCGTCTTCCAGCGGACGCTGCCGTGCCGATGGAAAGCCAGGCGAACGCGCTGTCGCGCCTGGACGCCGCTGCATTCCAGCAGGCCGCAGCCGTGGTCACTCTGGGCAGTCTCTGGCGCGCGGATCCTCTGTACGCGACGGCCCGTCGCCACAATCTGCGAATCGTCGAGATCGATGCTTCGCACTCATGGGACACCATCAAACCGGGCGTGGCCGTGACCCGCGTGCCATCGAACGACGTTCCCTGGGCCACCGAGCGCGGCGTCGATGGTGGGCTTTCGCCGTACGCCTGGCTCGGCCCCGTCAATGCCATGCGCATGTCGGTGATTATCGCTACCGACCTGGCACGCCTGTCCCCTTCCGATGCGCCTCGGATAGCGCACAACCTCGCCGCACTCGAAGGGCGATTGCGCCAACTCAAGGCCAACTATGGAGCCCGGCTGGTGGCCGTGCCGGAGCTGCGGGTGCTGTCGCTGGCCAGTGAGTTCACTTACCTGTTCGGCGAGTTCGGCATTTTTGTCGACGGTTGGTTCGTCCGACAGGACATCGACTGGAGCGACGCCGACCGCACCGCACTGACCCGATACCTGCGTGAGCGTGACATCCATGTGGTGGTCCACAAGTGGGCACCGGACGCCAGGATCGCCAAGGCCATCGAGGACGGCGGCGCACGGTTGTTGATACTGGATGCGGGCAACCCGGGAATGCTCGCGGACTCGGCCAACGGGTACGAAGCACTCCTGAGTTCGAACCTGGATGCCTTGCTGGCAGCCTTCGCGCCACCTGGCGCCAATACGCGCGGCGATCACACACCGCCGCACCAATGATCAACCTCGACCGTGGAGATCGAAGACCTTATGAAACCCCTAGGTTCAGCACATCGGATACTGATAGCAGGCGCCCTGTTGTTCTGCCAGGCAGCCTTTGCTCATGGGCCCGTCTTCGACTGCTACATCGAGAGCGATGATCGGGTGAAGTGCGAGGCGGGTTACACCGACGGCAGCTCGGCCGCTGGCAGAAAAATCCATGTCCAGGACACCAGCAACAAGGTGTTGCTCGAAGGGATCGTGGGCACCGACAACACCTACGCATTCCAGCCCCCCGCCGAAAAATACTCCGTTGTGTTCATGGGCGGAGACAACCATGAAGCCACGATTCAGTCCTCCGACATTTCAAGGTGAAATCGACCATGCCGATCCAACGACGACTGCTACAGGCACTTGCCGCCGTTACGTTAGCCTGCCTGGCCGGCGCAGCACAGGCCCATTTCCAGATGCTCTACGTCGAGGAAACGGCGCTGCCGCGCTCGGATAAACTGGAGTTCGCGCTCGTGTTCACACACCCCTTCTCCGGCGGCCCGACCATGGCCATGGATGAACCTCGCGCCTTCAGCCACATCAGCTCCCACGGCGGGGAAAAAATCGATCTGCGCCAATATTTGCGCCCTGTCCAATGGCAGAGTCGCGATAACCGTACGACCGCCTATCGTGCGTCGATTCCACGCGAGTTGGTACGCTCACTGGGTGACCATATCTTCGTACTCGAACCCGAGCCTTACCTGGAAACCGAGGAAGGTGTCTACATCCAGCAGTTCACCAAACTCATCGTGAACGTGGGCGGCGTGCCCGGCAACTGGGCAGAACCGCAAGGGTTGCCGGTTGAAATCCAGCCACTCAGCAAGCCTTATGCAAACTGGACGGGCGGCGTGTTCCGCGCATTGGTGCTGGCCGACGGCAAGCCCGTTCCGTTCGCCGAAATCGAGATCGAATACATCAACCATTCAGTCGACATCGAGAAAAACAGCTTCGGCCAGCAAGACTACGTAACGGCACCTCAAGCATCATTCAAATCCCTGAGCACGTACGCGGATTCCTCGGGCGTCGTGACCATCGGCCTGCCCCGGGCCGGATGGTGGGGCATTGCAGCGCTCGACATCGGTACAACGAAAACCCATAAAGGCAAACCCCTGTCGCAAGACGCCGTGCTGTGGGTGCAGGCCAGAGACATGAAATGACACAAGCTCGCCAAGGGGTGGATGCCATTGCGCATTCAACCAGGTCGAGAAATACCGTGATGCCGCAGTTTGCGATAGAGCGTATTGCGGCTGATCCCCAACCGAGCGGCAACATGGGCGATATGCCAGTGTTCCGCCTCAATCAATGTGAGCAGTGTCTGCCGCTCGGACACGCCCAGCGGATTTTCGGCGGGCGCAACTGACGCTGGCGCTGCCGGCAGCAACTCCGCCAAATCGTCCAGGGTGACACGCCCCTCAAACGCCAACGCTATCAGCGTGCGCAGGCACGTACGCAGCTGCCGGACATTGCCTGGCCAAGGCTGCGTCAGCAGGCGCTCTCTGACGCCCGGCTCCAGCCGAATCCTGCCTCCTGCCCCCTCCTCGCGCAGCAACAGGTCGAGCAACAGCCCCTTGTCTGATCGTTCACGCAGCGGTGGAAGGTGCACGGCGAATCCAGCAACGCGGTAGAACAGATCCTCGCGCAAGCGCCCTTCGGCCACGCAGGCGTGCAGATCCTGGTGGCTGGCGCTGATGAGGCGAACATCGAGCGGGCGTGCCGTCGCGCCGCCCAAGGGCACCACCTGACGTTCCTCCAGCACGCGAAGCAAGCGAGTCTGTAGAGCCAGTGGCATATCGGCGATTTCATCAAGAAATAATATGCCGCCGTGGGCCTGTTCCAGCTTGCCGATCATCCCGTCTTTACGTGCACCGGTGAAGCTGCCGCCGCGATAGCCGAACAGCTCGCTTTCGATCAGCGTTTCTGGAATGGCTGCGCAATTGATCGCCACAAACGGCTGGTTGGCTCGGGAGCTAGCGCGGTGCAGCGCCGCAGCAAAAGCTTCTTTGCCCGTACCGGTCTCTCCCTGCAAAAACACCGGGACGTCACGTTCCAGAACACGTAATGCGCGAGCAAAGCCGCGTTGCAGGCGTGGGTCTTCAAGGCACACGTGCACGTCGTTGATTTTGGGTGTCGCGGGAATGACCAAGGGCGCCCGGTGCGCGGGTTCTCGCAGTTGCCCGTAGAACTGGCGGCCGTCCACCAGCCGCACTGGCCAACAGACACTCGGCTGAGCGCTGGCCTGGCTCATCATCTGCTCAATAGGGGTTTCCAACAGCCTTGTCAGAGACTGGCCGATCACTTGATCACGGCTGAGGCCCAGCAGTTCCAGCGCAGCATGGTTGACCGAGCAAATACGGGCATTCTCGTCAAAACTGATCAGGCCTTCACCCAGCATGCCAACGAAGCCTGCCTCAGGGTGCAAGCGCAGCAAATATCGTTGCGGATCATGCCCCAGGAAGAAACAACTCTCTATTAACTTGGCCGACAGGTTGGTCAATGCCATCGCCTGGAAATGCTGCTGAAGACTGAGGTCATCCCTGACGGAAGAGAGATTGAGCACGGCCAGCAACTCTCCACTCGCATCAAATATCGGGCTCGCCGAACAGGTCAGACCGACGTGCTTGCCACGGAAATGCTCATCACGACGGATGGTTACGTGCTTTCGCTCGACCAGGCAGGTGCCGACACCATTGGTGCCTTCGCAATCTTCACTCCATACCGAACCGAGCCACAGCCCGGAACGCTGAAATTCGGCCCGTTCGGATTCGTTAAACACACTGTCGATCGCCACACCGCGAGCATCGGTCAGCAGCACCACGTGGCCATCACGTCCGAGTTGTTGGTGCAAGTTGCTCATCTGCCAGTGCGCTACGGAGATGATGTGTTCCAGTGGCGCGCGATGATCCTGCAAGCGTGGATGCTCAACCACGTTAGGCGCACGGCGACTGGCAGGATCGAGCTGATATTGATCCAGGCACCGGCGCCAGGATCGAGTGATGGCCAGGTCAGCCATCGGGCCAAGGGGGGCGTGAGTGCCCTGCACGGCTTGCAGCACTTGTTGTGCATGGGCGTTGATCAAGGCCGGCTTCATTGTTCTTGTTCTCCGTTACGGTCAGGACACGGGTCTGTTTGCAGCTTATATGAAAAGACCGCAACCAGCGCTTTTTGCACCGAGTGACACTCTGTCATCCACTATTTCCAGAAACGTGACAGATCTGCGAATCCACGCCTGAGCAACACCTCCGCAGCCGCTCTGCAATGGGGCTTTCGCGAAGGTGGCCCGAGCCTTGCTCTAGGGCAAGTGGTACAAAAACAACAAGATCGGAGATGCCCCATGAACATCGCTGTTGAAACACCTGTGCACACGCCAACTGATCAGCTCGCGGCTTGGGTCGAAAACCTCGGTGAACGTCTCGCCCAACGTGATGTGGACGGCGTACTGGAACTGTTTGCCGACGAGTGTCACTGGCGTGACCTGCTACTTTTCAGCTGGAACCTGGTGACCCTGGAAGGCAAGCCTGCGATCCGAGACATGCTCGAAATACGCCTCGACCAGACTCGTCCCGAGCGATGGAAACTGGAAGGTGAGGCGACGCTCAATGACGGTGTGCTCGAAGGTTGGATCAGCCTGGAAACCGATGCAGCGCGAGGTAAAGGCTACGTGCGTCTAAAGGACGGTCTGTGCTGGACGCTGCTGACGACCATGCGCGAGCTCAAAGGCTTTGAAGAACCCAGCGGCCGCCGTCGTCCAATGGGCGCAACTCATGGTCACGCCCACGCTGACAAACGCAACTGGCTGGAACGCCGTCGCGATGAAGAAGCGGCGCTAGGCATTACCACCCAACCTTACTGCCTGATCGTGGGTGGCGGCCAGGGTGGACTGGGGCTCGCTGCGCGGCTCAAGCGAATGGGCGTGCCAACGCTGATCGTCGACAAGGCCGAGCGTCCTGGCGATCAGTGGCGCGGTCGCTACAAGTCGCTGTGCCTGCATGACCCTGTCTGGTACGACCATATGCCTTACCTGCCCTTCCCCGATCACTGGCCAGTCTTCACTCCAAAAGACCAGATTGGCGACTGGCTGGAAATGTACACCAAAGTCATGGAGCTCAATTATTGGCCGCGCACAGAATGCGTGAGCGCCAGTTTTGACGAGCAAAGTGGCACCTGGAAGGTTGAAGTGCAGCGCGACGGTGAGCGTTTGACGTTACAGCCGACCCAGTTGATCCTCGCCACCGGCATGTCCGGCGTACCCAATGTGCCCCGTTATCCGGGTGCCGAGGTTTTCAATGGCCAGCAGCATCACTCCAGCCGCCATCCCGGCGGAGACGCCTGGAGCGGCAAACGCGCGGTGGTCATCGGGGCGAACAATTCGGCTCACGATATCTGCGCCGACCTGGTGGAGAATGGCGTCGAGGTCACCATGGTGCAACGCTCAAGCACCCACATCGTGCGTTCCGACAGTTTGATGGATCTCGTCTTCGGCGGGCTCTACTCTGAAGACGCCCTGGAGTCGGGTTTGACCACGGACAAGGCCGACATGCTGTTCGCCTCGATTCCCTACAAGGTGATGCCAAGCTTTCATAAACCTATCTTTGATGCGATCAAGGAGCGTGACAAGGACTTCTACGAGGGCCTGTCCAAGGCCGGCTTCATGCTCGATTTCGGAGACGACGAGTCTGGTCTTTTCATGAAGTATGTACGCCGTGGTTCGGGTTATTACATCGATGTCGGCGCCTGCGAGCTGATCGCCAACGGCACGATCAAGCTCAAGAGCGCGCCCGGCCTGGGTGTCGAACGCATCGAAGCAGATGCCGTCGTACTCAACGATGGCAGCCGGCTACCGGCAGATCTGATCGTCTACGCCACAGGCTATGGCTCAATGAATGGTTGGGCGGCGAAGCTGATTTCCCAGGAAGTCGCTGACAAGGTCGGTCGCTGCTGGGGCCTGGGCTCTGGAACCACGAATGATCCCGGCCCGTACGAGGGCGAATTGCGCAACATGTGGAAGCCAACTCAGCAGGAAAACCTTTGGTTCCACGGTGGCAACCTGCATCAGTCACGGCATTATTCGCTGTATCTGGCGCTGCAGTTAAAAGCGCGCTTCGAGGGCATCGCCACATCCGTCTATGGCCTTGCCAAGAGTCACCACACTGGTTGATTCGAATGGCGCCCAGCTGCGGTTGGGCGCCTCTTCACAATGCGCGGATGCGGCTGGTAGAACACTCTTCAATGACTGTGACACCCTGGCCGCCTTTCTCCCGAGGAGATCATCAGCGACCGAATGTCTCTGGGAACAATTCGACAGTATCCAAGTTGCCAAACCACTTGCTGAAAATTCGATCGACATCACTGGCCATTGCTTTGCGACCACCAAGGGAACGCTGCTGCCTGGATTTCTTGAACATTTGAAGAGCCTCAAATGTCCTTAATGGATCGGGCTTTAAAAGTTGTCTTCAAGACACTTACTCGAAAGCGGAGGACTTCTTATGGTCAGGTCACAGGTTGTCGATGCTCCCGTGCAAATGCTGCTCCTCGAACAAAACGGTTGGGTACCTAACAACCCTCGCCTTCCTGTGCTCGTTTACATCAAGGCGATTGCCATTCAAGGGAGCGACCCGGCGGCGCTGTTCGAGAGAACCTTCAGCACCAATGGCTGGCCGCCGCAATGGCGCTACGGGGTTTATGACTATCACCACTATCACACCGAAGGTCATGAAGTGCTCGGCGTCGCCGCTGGCTACGCTCGTTTGATGCTTGGCGGGCCGGGTGGGCGGATATTGGAGGTCAGCAGTGGGGATGTGTTGCTCTTGCCTGCCGGTACCGGTCACTGCAATGTCGATTCCAGCAGTGACTTTCTTGTTGTCGGTGCCTACCCCCCTGACCAGCACGCGGACATCTGTCGCGAAGCACCGACTTCAGAGCAATTGGCGAGCATTCAAAAGCTGCCATTTCCAGAGCAGGATCCCGTTCAGGGCTTGCATGGCGCGGTGAGTCGATATTGGGTTTGACACTGCTCGCGAGGTGTCGCTTGGCTGAATGCTCCCTTCAGTTTCATTCCTGATCAGCGAACAGCCCAAGCAATCTGTAGGCCCTTTACGGCAACCCAAGAGCTCTGCTGCGATTGCGCCGCCGTTGAGACCCGTTTGCGGAACGGAATGGCGAGTCAAGGTGTCGTCTGTATTAGACGACCTTGTTCGTCGTAATCCTGTTCATATATAGAGGTGGCATTCATGAACAATATTATCTACATCGTCGGCGCAGTTGTGATCGTCCTCGTTATTCTTTCGTTTGTCGGTCTTGTATAGCGTTAGCTGCCAAGCACGTCACACCGCATCGCGCATTCATGACGCTAGCAATGCTCCTGACGCCCGAGAAGGACTTTATAGATCTCGGAAATCACCTGCATCGTTGCGTCTTCGAGCGTTCCTTCATTACGGCATAACACCCAGCCGTGATCTGCAATCGCTCGCTCGAACGCTTTGGTACAAGCGACATGTTCTTCCAGCTTATGCATCACCGTACTGCTCAACCCACGCGATCGCGCCGCTGCCCTGGCCCATGAAATATCAGGGGCGGTGACAACCCCGACATGCAGGTCTGGCACTTGCACGTTTCGATCAATGTTCAGCTGCAAAATCTCTGCAAACGGGACTATCTGGCGAAACGCGGCATCAGACGGGTACCAGCGATCGATCAGGATAATGCTGTCGGGTGGCTGTTTAGCCAGTACGTGCCGGGAAATCCAGGTACGGCTGTCAGCAAGGCGCTCACAAACCCGCAACTCCAGATCCCGGGTGGGATTTCTGACGAGTTGGTTCACGAGGGTCATTGTTTCACCTCGATAGGGATCGCTTTTTTTCTCGCAAAGTCGGATCACCTTTTTGTTGTCGGCCCTCAGTACTTTTGTGACGGCCTCCAACAGTGTGGTTTTGCCGGCGCCCTTGGGCCCATCCAGAGAAACAAACAGCGCACGATTCATTCTTCACATAACGATTGATTGACGTTTTTTTTTGCCCTGTTCGTTCGCGGTAATCGCTCGGCGCGACTACGCGAATCAAGTGGAGAGCCCTTCTGAGCACTCTAACTTAGTTTCTGGCTAGCGGAACTCTAAAACCCGCTTTCTATTTGGAGGTCACCAGGTCACTCGGCGAAGGTCGGGATGATTCGTTGATGAACGAATTCCAGGCGGCATAGGCTTCACAATGCCGTTGGCTTGCCAGCGCCCAACGGTCGCCAGTCGTCTCGCGAATCGAAACCAACATCATCATTTCAGTGGTTGCCGCGTCGAGCTCTAGCAGGAATTGATGGGATTTGAATCGAAAATCATCGGTGCTGTGCATCTCGTTCCGCCAAGATGGGGCTGATTCGAAATTGCGAATCTTTATACCCATCTAAAACATCGACACCGCAGAGTCTGATTCGATCCATAGCCATGACGGTTGGCTGTGCGGCTTCATCGTAGGGTCGTTTGGTTTCCACGGGATCACAGCGATCAGCCACCCAGAAAGCGCGACTTATAACCCTGTCGCAGGCGTAATCACCTCGGAGCAACCAAGCGAGTAAAAATGCAAAATTTACTCGCCAAAACCTATACAAGAAACTAATGTTGTACAAAGTCTGTAGAGTTTTTGATTACCATGTCTCCTTCGGAAAGTCTTATCGCCTGGCACGGCACCTGGAGCCTTTCACGGGCTAGCGTCACTTGCAAGTCATGCAAGGCGACGCAATCCGAACTCGATAGAGAAAGCGATTTCCCCCATACCACAACGTGTTCCAGAGCAGCTTCAGCGAGGACACGCCCCTGGGACGAGCTCGATGAAATCCGCCATGCCCTCCCCCCTTACACCTGAGGTGTTACGCCTGACGAAGGCCTACGAATAACCAGGATCTATCGGCATGCGCTTGTCAGACCTCATCATCAAAAATCTTGAGCCGATACTGCAAGCTTGGGAGGATTTTGCAAGAACCATCGAGGTACCCGGCGAAGCTCTGCATTCCAAGGCGTTACGGGGGGTTGGGCCTGTACATCGCCTCCGAGATTGTGGCCGCACTTTGGATGTAACTTCCGACCGAGCGCGTGGAACCACGTTCCTGGTCAAAGTACCTGTCGGTAAATCTCAAAGTACGGGAGAAGCCACTTCTACCAATTTTTTCAGGCGCTTCTGCTCATACATCTCATGGTCAGCGAGCGTCATGGCCGAGCTGATATTGTTGGAAGCGTTAGCCATGGCTAAACCGACAGAAGCACTGACGCCCAACAGTTGAAGTGACTGATTGACCCTCTCGCGAAGCGCCTCGCCGCCAACTCTGTCGCAATTGACGCCGATGACTCCGAACTCATCTCCCCCCAGCCTTGCAACGATATCGCCGGATCTCGACGCGTGATTCAAGGCGTCAGCGGCACTCTTGAGCGCACTGTCACCCGCAGCATGACCTTTGCCATCATTGATGAGTTTCAAATCGTCTATATCAACAATCACAACCGCTGAGGCATGTCCGTAACGACGGTTTCGAATATCCTGAGCCGCAGCCAACTGATCCCAGCCGGCACGGTTATAAAGTCCCGTCAAGGCATCGTTAAGCGCCTGCGCTTCAAATCGCTCCGCTCTGCTCGCCTCTTCATCGGCCCTCAATTCCATTTGCAAAATCTTGCTGAGCACCTTGGCGACCATTTCAATGAGTGCTTGGTCTTCCCTGATTTTTTCAGGTTGAGTCGATGGATCAATGGCGCACAGCGTGCCGAACAAGGAGCCATCGGACAGGAGAAGTGGCACACCAATGTAGGAGTTGATGGTCAGCTGGCGACTGATGGGTGCCGCTGCATAGCAAGGTACCAGCCCGACATTCGGCGCTATTCGTGGCCCGAACCCCTTGACCATGTGACTGCAAAAAGAATCACTCCAATTGAGAATTTTGCCTGGCTGAATTTCATAGCCATGATCTTCGCAATGCAGAACAGTCCAGTCATCGCCGTCGGCCCGGGTAACCATCCACAAATCGAACCCTAGCCGTTGCCGCAAGAACGAAAGCACTTCACGCGCTGTATCTTCAAAATCACTCATCGGGTATTTCGACTCATAGGTTTGGCATGGGCAAAAAAGGTGGACACCATCACCGAAACGCCGAGTGGGCCTATGAAGGGTGAACGAGTGTATCCGGTCACCGCAGAGCAGAGTTCGAGCCCGTCAAGGAAGCCGACGAAACGTCTTATTTATTGCCATGCAACCTGCTGTACTCCAAGCAGATCGCCGTTTAAAAAACGACAGAGGGGGCCCATAAGGCCTATTTGCGATCCCAAGGCAGACAAAATTATGTTTTTTCTCTTTATTTCACGCGGTAAAACGCACCTTTCGACTTCTCTACCCTCAAAAGATTTAGAGCGTTAATGCGAAAGTTTTCCAGTAACCACCTACAGGAAGGGTTTTGCAAAAGTTTGCCCGAAGCCTATGACAGGAGTTTTATCTGACCGATGACTGAATGCCCTACTTTTTCCACCCCTTAGACATGATATTTATTTTGTATAGGTATTGATCCTGACCTTGAAAGGACATCGGCAACTATTTGCGAAACGGACGTCAGAAACATCAAGACCTGCCCATCACAAAATAACGGGGGCTTAAACATTGGAAGAATTACGGATGGCGAACCCAGGTTTGGCACCAGCTACGATCCTTTCGCACAACTGGTCGCTTCGATCCGTGTTGCTCCCTATTAGCATCTTGTTGTTAGGTACTTTGCTTTCGGTGACGCTTGGGCACCTGGAAGTCCAGCAAGAATCAAACAAGGACAGAGCACAAGTCACTTCTAAACTAACGGGCGTCCGAGCTCATTTAGAAGGCCAAATAAACGCTACGTTTGACGCAACGGAAGGTATTGTTCAGCTATTGAGGTTGGACGGCGGCATAACAACTGCGCATTTTGAGGGCATGGCAGAGCAGGCAATGGCTCTGCAATCACATATCCATCACATCGCGCTTGCTCCCAACGACGTCATTCGCAGTGTCTATCCCATCAAAGGTAATGAAGGCGTTTTAGGCGTTGATTATCGCAATCTGCCCGGTCAGTACGCTGCGGTATTGAGATCTCGGGAGTCAAGAGTCCCGGTGCTGGCAGGCCCTATTGACCTTTTCCAGGGAGGACGGGGGTTCGTCCATCGGCGCCCGGTGTTTGTCACCGCCGACGACGGTACTGATCGTTACTGGGGGGCCGCGTCGGTTGTGGCTGATGTTGATGCATTGCTTGAAGCCGGTGGCATCAATGCGCGTGGGACGCTTGAGCTGGCCTTACGAGGTGCGGATGGGTTAGGCAACAATGGAAAAATGATCTGGGGAAACCCTGCAATATTTACAGAAGATGCCATTACAACCTCTGTCGATGTGCCTGGCGGCACCTGGCAACTCGCGGCGATTCCTCGGGAAGGCTGGAGGAGCAACACACTCTTCACCTCACCTTTGTTTATTTTTGCGCTGACCTGCACTGGCTTTTTTACCTTTCTTGCGGCTCAACTCAGCCGAAGTCACCGCCTGATTCGCCAGCGTCATGCGCAGCTCGCCAAGGAAATTGAAGAGCGTGAGATTGCAGAGCTCTCTTTAGTGCAAAGTGAAGCACGCTTCCGCGCCCTGTTTGAGCGTTCGCCAGATCCGATCTGGATCCTGCGTCGTGGAGGCATTTGTAGTGATGCCAACACCGCAGCACTCAAGTTATTCGGTTATGAAGACTTGGAAACACTGCATGAAGTCAAAGCCACCGATATTTCTCCTCCTTTTCAAAGCGATGGTCAATGCACGACAAAGAAAGCACAAGTGATGTTGAACATGGCCATGGAAAAAGGTGTTCATCGTTTTGAATGGCTCCATAAAAGTGCAGACGGGGTGGTATTTCCAGCTGAAGTCACTCTCTCCACCGTCGCTTTGTCGGGCAAGTTGATGTTGTATGCGGTGGTTCGAGATATTTCCGACCGTAAAAAAGCTGAGCAGGCGTTACTCTCTCAAACGACCTTGCTTCAGGATGTAGTGGATAATGCACCGTCGCTGATTTATGTGTTCGATCTTCAGGGAAATCTTCAACTTTGCAATCTCATGTTTGAGCGTGCAGTAGGCTTATCATTTGCGCAGATGAACGGCAGGCCGCGTGAAAGCTTTCTGACCTCTGAAGAGGCTGGCACCCAACGTCAAAATGACGAACAGGTTCTCGCCACTGGAAGTGCCATGCGCTTTGAGGAAGCGATCGACAGAAATAACACTACTCATGTTTACCTTACAACCAAGTGTGTTCTTTACGACAATGATGGTCAGCAAACAGGCGTCCTCAGTATTTCTACTGACATCACTGAAATAAAACAACGTACCGAACAATTACGACTCGCGGGCGTTGTCTTGGAGAATACCGCCGACGGGGTGATTATCACTAATGCCCTAGGTCATATTGTATCGATCAATAAAGCATTCTCTGACATCACAGGATTCAGCGCAGAAGAATCTATAGGGTTGAAGCCCTCTATTCTTATTTCAGAGGAGCAAGATCTCGATTTCTACCGAGATATCCAGGCGACCCTCAAGGCGAATGGATTTTGGCGCGGTGAGCTCTGGAATCGTAGAAAAAATGGCACGCTTTATCCGAAGTGGATGACGATAAATACGGTGCTCGATGAATTCGGTCAGCCGATCAATTATGTGGCTGTTTTTTCAGATATGTCAGCTATCAATCAGTCGCAATCCGAGCTTGACCGCATGGCGCATTATGACCCGATTACCGGTCTGCCCAATCGCCTCCTCTTCCAGGAAAGACTCCAGCACTCCCTGGATCTTTCCTTAAGCTATGACCAGGCACTGGCAGTGCTTTTGGTCGATCTGGATGGCTTTAAAACGGTAAACGATAGCCTTGGCCACTCGATGGGAGACTTGCTACTGCAGCAAGCCGGTATTCGCTTTTCGCAGTGTATACGCCTTGAGGACACGATCTCTCGAATAGGCGGAGACGAGTTTGCGGTCATTTTGAACAACCTCAGCCAGCCAACCGATGCCATCGTCGTCGCGAAAAAACTACTGATGTCTCTCCAGGAGCCTTTTGATCTACGGGGAAACTCTACGCTGCTGACCGCCAGCATCGGGATTGCCGTGGCACCGCAAGATAGCGAAACGCCGGAACAATTGCTCCGTCAAGCGGATACAGCCATGTACGGCGCCAAAGAAGGAGGCCGCAACGACTACCGCTTCTATCAGCCTGAGATGACCCTGCGTGCGCAGGAACGTCTGATCCTGGAGCGCTCCCTGCGTCGTGCCGTAAAAAACCATGAGTTTGAAGTTTGGTACCAACCAAAAATCAACCTGATGAGCGATAAGGTTGAAGGCGCCGAGGCACTGGTTCGTTGGCGGGATCCGGTTCACGGCCTCATTTGCCCGGCAGACTTCATTCCCTTGGCAGAAAGTACGGGACTGATAATCCAGATCGGTGAGCAAGTTGTCGACAGGGTCTGCCGCGACATTCGGCACTGGATTGATAGTGATATTGCTTGCGGGGTCGTCGCTGTCAATGTGGCGGCTATACAAATCGACAGAACTGATTACGTCGAAACACTTCGAGCGGCGTTATATAAATATGATTTACCCGCGAGTGTCCTGGAGGTAGAAGTTACGGAGAGTTTGATGATGGCAAGTCCAGAGCACTCCAGAGAAGTCTTGAGTACGCTCCAAAGCCTGGGGATCACGACGGCGATCGATGACTTTGGTACAGGCTACTCATCCCTGGCTTATCTAAAGATGCTGCCCATCAACAGTCTGAAAATTGATCGCAGCTTTGTTTCCGATCTGCCTCACGACAAAAATGATGCGGCCATCACCAAAACCGTCGTTGAATTGGGACATGCCCTGGGCTTCAAGATTGTTGCGGAGGGCGTGGAGACCGCTGAGCAGAGTTCTTTTCTGAGAAGCATCGGATGCGACCAAGGACAGGGTTATCTCTACGCTCGCCCGATGCCCGCGATAGCGTTTGAATCCTGGTTGAAAAGTGATAAACATTTTGAGTGAAGCCTGCGGTGCTGACGCCTGGCTTGCTCTTACTGAAGAATCACTTTCTCTTCAGTAAGAGCAAGAGTAAAGCTGTCGCGGCAAACACTGCCCCCACGAAGAACGTGCTGCCTGATCCGAAGCTTTGCCATAACCCGCCCGCCAGGACACTGGCGATCAGCATGCACACGCCGCTGACCAGATTGAAAATGCCGAAGGCGGTGCCCTTGAGTTTTCCAGGCGCTGTATCGGCTACCAGCGAGGCAAGAATGCCTTGGCTGAATCCCATATGAAGTCCCCACAATGCGACGCCCAGCATCATCGCGATGACAGAACTGGACTGAGCCAGCACCAGATCCGCCAAAACAAGTAACCCCATCCCCACGCAGAGCAGCTTCGTACGGCTCATACGATCAGACAGCCAGCCGGCGGGATAAGCGGAAAACGTGTAGAAAATCGACATGACCACCATCACCAGCGGAATCCAGGTGACCGACAGACCAGTCTCCTGCGCACGCAATACCAAAAACGCCTCGCTGAAACGGGCCAGCGTAAACACCCCTCCCACAATCACGACCCACCAGTATCCAGTAGAGAACTCGTGAAGGACTCGCCAATGGATAGGCGATCGGAAGGTGTGTTCGCTGGAGACCTGTGTGGGTTCTTTTACGCCGGCGACAATCAGAGCCACCGCGATTGTTGCGGGGATCACCGCAAACCACAGGACAAGCTGGAGATCGGCAAACCAGAGCATCAGCAAGATGGCCAGCGCCGGGCCAAGAACAGCCCCTACGGTGTCCATTGATTGGCGCAAACCAAAACAGGCCCCACGGATTTCAGGCGGCGAAACATCGGCGACCAAAGCATCGCGAGGCGCACCACGAATGCCTTTGCCGATACGGTCCAGAAAACGTGCGGTAAAGACCACTTCAACCGAGTGCGCCAGAGGAAACAGGGGTTTGCTCAGCGCGGCCAAACCATATCCCAGCAACAGCAATCCTTTGCGCCGACCAATAAAGTCGCTGATAGCGCCAGAGAATATCTTGACGAGCATGGCGGTCGACTCGGCAACACCCTCGATCACGCCGACGGTCAATGCACTCGCACCCAATGTCGTGACCAAAAATACAGGCAACAAGCTGTGTACCAGCTCGGAAGACAGATCCATGAACAGGCTGACAAAGCCCAACGCCCAGATCGTGCGCGGAATGCGAAGACGCTCGGCTTTGGTGGCTGGACTTTCATGACTCATATTTTCTTCCTTAACATATGGGCACCGAGGAAAGACTGCGCAAAGGCGCTGTGTGCTGGAACAAGGCTTCTAACGCCCATCAAGAAAGCGGAACAACTCCTCCTCCTGATCAAAGTGCAGTCGCACCAGGGTATCCAGACGAATCAACTGATGCTGAATCTCGTCGGCGGACGTCGCTGCCGGATCAGCACAAAAATCACGGCTCATGCGCGCCAAAAGATGGATAAGACGAAAAATCTCGCGGTGAGCATGACTCATCGCTGACATCGGGTCTTCGCCGGGCATGCTTTGCGTCAGCAGCGGATACAGTGTTTTTTCATCATCGCGTTCATGGTCCGCCAATGAGGTTTGCAGCTTGTCGACCAGTTCCAGCAAGTCGGCCTGCGCTTGCTCAACCGGGCGCCAGGCAAAGTCACTGGCCATCTGGTGCAGCTCGCTCAGCACATTGGACAGTTGCTGGTGTTCATCTTGCAGGCGATCGATATGCTCCGCCGTCAGCTTTTGCTGCCGCCGCCCCCACAAGGGCCCCAATGCGCGCAACGCGTTCATGATAATCAGCACATCGATGCCCTCCTGCACCACGGCGCCGATCAGTGGCGGCAGATAACCGAGGGCCGCCACCACCATGGCCAGCAGCGACATGCCCATGCCGGCCAGCACGCCAAGACGGGCAATGTGGCGGGTGCGTCGGGCGATGTCCAGCGCCTCGACGAGCCGATCCAGACGATCCACCAGCAGCACGACACCGGCGGCTTGCGCAGAAGCCGTCGCACCGCTGGCCCCCATCGCGACGCCGACGTTCGCCGCCGCCAATGCGGGGGCATCGTTGATGCCATCGCCGACCATCAGCGTGCTGGTGCGCAGGCAACCCTCCTGAACGGCACGCACTTTTTCCTCTGGGGTCAACCCGGCCCGCAGTTCGTCAATTCCAGCAGACAGGGCGATCATCTCGGCGGGTTCCAGACGATCCCCGGTGAGCATGACGATCCTCTCGATGCCTCGGTTGCGCAGTCGACGCAGCGTTTGCGGGGTTTCGCGCCGAACGTTGTCCGAGAACACCAGCAGGCCGGCAAGCTGTCCATCCACCTCGATGAAGCTTCCAGCGCACGCCAGATAGTCCATGTGGCGCAGCATGGCGGTGGCCCAATCTGACACGGGGGCGTCCCGGTGAGCAAAAGACAATGTGCCGAATCGCACCCGCCTGCCATCGATGAGCCCACAAAGACCCGAACCGGGACTTTCTTCCACCTCCTGCGGGACGCTGAGTGGCACCTGGCGCTGTTGCGCCGCCTCGACAATCGCCTGGGAAATCGGGTGCGTCGAGGCCTGTGCCAGCGACGCCGCCAGGCCAAGCAATTGCTGCGGATCGGCCACCCCGTTGACTTCGATCGACTGCAAACGGGCATGCCCGCTGGTCAGCGTGCCGGTCTTGTCGAAAAACATTTGCTTGATCCCGGCCAGCGCTTCCAGGGTCGCTCCGTCCTTGATCAGGATCCCGCGCCGCGCCGCCCTGGAAATCCCAGACAGGATCGAAATGGGCACCGCCAGGATCAATGGGCAAGGTGTCGCCACCACCAACACCGCCAGCGCTCGCAAGGGATCGCCACTGAGTTGCCAGGCCAATGCGGCGATCAGCAGCGTCAGAGGGATGAAGACCAGCGCATAGCGGTCGGCCAGACGCACGAAAGGCGCCCGCGAACGGCGTGCGGCCTCGGCCAGTCGCACGATTGCGGCGTAGGTGCTTTGCTCGGCCGTTCGCGTAGCGATCAGCAGGATGGGAGCGCCAACATTGGAGACGCCGCTGGGCAGTGGCTCTCCCTCTCGACGGGTCACTGGCAACGATTCACCGCTGAGCGCCGATTCGTCCAGAATGGCCGAAGGACTCAGCAGGCGACCATCCACCGGCACCACCTCCCCCAGGCGTACCAACAGTGTTTGATGTGGCTGGATCTGTTCAACGGGGATCTGCCGCAAACCGCCCTCCTCCTGCAGCCAGGCAAAACGCGGTGCCCTGTCGATCAGCGCACGGAGCTCGCGCTCGGCGCGTTGCCGGGTGAAAAACTCCAGGGTCCGTCCGGTCGCCAGCATCAAGGCAATCACCGCTGCGACCAGCGTCTGCTTAAACACCAGGGCGGCGGCGATCGACAGCAGCGCGATCAGGTCTACACCCGCCTCGCGCCGAGCCAGACGCCCGACGATCTCGACGAGCAGTACCAACGCCATCACCAGACTGCCCGCGGCCCAGCTCATCGAGGCCCAGTCGGATTTTTGCGCAACCTGCGCAGCGCCACCGGCCAGCAATGTCAGGGTCGTGAGCAGCAACAGGATGGGGTCCCGCCATTTACTGAGCATTGAAGTGGGCACCTCGAAAACACGGCCGTCCCTCGCGATAAATCATCTGCCGCTTTCGAGGTAGAGCTTAGGACTTGAACGTCTTACATGTTGATCAAGACGTAGCAACCGGGTTGTTCAGCCCGCGCGAAACGATTGCTGGATGATCCGGGGTCGCGACCACGGCGGTGCTCATTCTCTCTCCTGCCGTACAGGCGAGTGCAAACGTGCGTTACGGCGATGAATCGTTGCGGGTGAGTTCGACGTTTTCGCGATACTCCGGCACCGACACCGACCATCCCAATTCCACGCTGATACGTCGGCGCAGCACATCCGAGGCATTAGGCTCCCCATGCACGACGAAGGTGTGTTTGGGCGGTCGTTTGAAACCGCGCAACCACTGCATGATTTCGTCGGCATCCGCATGGGCAGACAGGGTTTCCATCGGCACCACCTCGGCGCGAATCGGCACGTCCTTGCCATGAATACGCACCGAAGGCGCGCCCGCGATAATGTGCGCGCCACGGGTACCGCCAGCCTGAAACCCGGGAATCAGCAAGGTGTTGATCGGGTTGGGGGCCAACGTCTTGAGGTGGTGGATCACCCGTCCACCGGTGGCCATGCCGCTCGCGGCGATAATCACCGCCGGGGTGCGCTGCTGGTCCAGCTCGATGGACTCACGGGTGGTTCGCACGAAATGCGCGACACTGCACATGCCTTCGCAATCCTGTGCTGACAATCGGTGCTCGCTGCCGAAGCGCTGGTACAAATGCGTGACGTCGGTGGCCATGGGGCTGTTGAGGTAGATCGGCACGTCGGGAATCGCGTGTTGTTGCTTGAGTCGATACAGGTGGTACATCAGCAACTGGGCACGGCCTACCGCGAACGATGGCACCAGGGTAATGCCGTGGCGCAGCGTGGTGCGGGTGATGACGTCGGCCAACTGCGCTTGCGGCGATTCCTGCGGATGTTTACGGTCGCCGTAGGTCGATTCCACCAGCAGATAATCCGCCTGTTCGACGGATTCCGGGGCGAACATCAGCGGATCTTCCGGACGCCCCAAATCCCCGGAACACAGCAGTGTGATGCCATCGGCGGTGACCTCCACCGTGGCGGCGCCGAGGATATGCCCGGCACCGCGTAGCAGGATGGCAACGTCAGGAAGAATGTTGACTCGATGATGCAATTCCACCGGCCGCAACAGTTTCAGTGCTCGCTCGGCATCTTTCTCGGTGTAAAGCGGCAATGCCGGCGTATGTTTGGAAAAGCCGTGCCGATTGGCAAATTCGGCTTCTTCTTCCTGCAGACGTCCACTGTCCAATAGCAGGATTGCCACCAGTTCACAGGTGGCGGGCGTGGCATACACCGGTCCGCGATAGCCATTGCGCACCAACACCGGCAGATAGCCGCTGTGATCCAGATGGGCATGGGTCAGCACGATGGCGTCGAGGTCGGAAACCGGAAGCTGAAACGGGTCCCAGTTGTGCAGTCGCAATTGCTTATAACCCTGAAACAAACCGCAATCGATCAGCACATGCCGACCACGGTGCTCAAGCAAGTATTTGCTACCTGTGACGGTGCCTGCGGCGCCGAGAAATGTCATTCGCATGCCCGTCTCCTGGATCGCTCGTGTAAACGTCATAGATCGCTCGTTACAGGCCGGCGGTCGTTGATATTTATCAAGCGCGGCCACGACGGAGCGCCGTTTCAGTCAAGCCACGGCAACGGCTTGACGATTACCAGGCTGCAGGGCGCGCGGTTCAACACACTTTCAGCGGTACTGCCGATGAACCGGTCGAGGCCACGGTGATACAGCGTGCCCAGCACCACCATGTCGAAAGCATTGTGCCGGGCGAACTGCTCGATGACCTTATAGGGGATGCCAGCCAACAGATGCCGGTGTTGTTTCTCGACGCCAAAACGATCGGCAAGCACCTCGAAGGCTTCTTCCTGCGTATCAGTGACCGCGTCTCGCAAACTGTCCTGCAGGCTGGCCGTCGGCACGCTCGTGACCGAGTCATCCATCACCGACCAACTGCTGACATTGAGCAGGTGCAAGGCGGCGCCGCAGGAAGCCGCCAGCGTCGACGCCAGATCGAGTACCCGATCGTTCAGCCCCTGGGTCAGGTCCTCCAGGTGAGACAGATCGACGGCGGCGAGGATCTTCAATGGCTTGGGATTTCTGGCGTCGGTCACCAGGTGCAAGTGGGCCGGGCAGTTGCGCAGCAACCACCAGTCAAGGGGACGGTGGAACGCATGACCCAGCGCATGGACACACTGAGTGTCCTTGATCACCAGGTCCGCGTGGAAATCATTCACGTACTCCAGCGTGTGGGCCAGGGTCGGTTTCGCCCAGACCACTTCAGTGGTCACCGGCAAGCCGATACACCGTTGAAACCGGGCCTGTTGTTCCAGCCAGTGACGATGCACTTGCAAATAGCCCTCCCGCGCCTGGGCCATCGCATCGTGATCCACCAACCCGGCCAGTGCCAGCGCCTGGACATAGTCGAATGCAACGATGTGCAATAACGCCCCCATGGCGCAGGCGAGCGCCTCAGCGCGATCAAATGCCGGAGTTCGGGTCATGTCCGAGGGTGCGATCAACAAAATCCGTTTGAGTTTCAATATCTCGTACCTCGCCGCCACTGCTTACCTGCGCTGTTACAGCCCTGTGTTCCTGTCAGGGCTCGATGCTCGTTTCTTCATTTGCGTGGCGCTTTACCGGCCGTGCGGCTGTTGGCCTCATCGGCAGTCTGTTGTGCCTTTCGGGCTACTTCCACAGCCAGTAACGCCCTGGTGTACGCCTGATCGGCCCGTAGCCGTGCCATCGCTGCTTTGTTTTCAGCTAACTCCAGGCGTGCACTCATTTCCTGGGCGTACTTATCGCTGCACCCGGCAGTGGTTGCCAGGAGAATGCCGAGCCAGGCAACAGGCAAACACTTTTTCATGATCGACTCCTTGGTGGCTACCGACCTGATAGGTCAGTCAAGCCAAGTATCCAAGTGTCATCGGCGGTGTCCTCTGATATTTATCAACAAACCACATGGCCAATAGCGGAGTGAAATACTGACCCCTTTTTGATGGGCTCAATGGGTGTAAGCCGCTCAGGCACATTGCAGTAACGCCATCGGACATGGATCCACTCGTCTAAAACCGCCTCGAATTGATGGTCGATGCCCCCCCGCAGCGCTCAGAAAACTATGCTTAAACAGTCGATATCAAGGAGCCTTCGACATGCCTGTCGCTCAACCCTATCCAGTGCATCATCCCAAGGCCGCCTGTTCCAACTGCAGCGTGTTGAATCTGTGCTTGCCGCCAGGCCTCTCCGGCCCGGAAATCGAGCAGCTGGATACGCTGATCGTGCAACGCGTCAAGGTCAAAAAAGGCGCCGCCCTCTATCGCGCAGGCGATCCGTTTCGCTCGCTGTACGCCGTGCGTATCGGTTCGTTCAAGACCTGCGTGCTCTCGCAAGAGGGTCGAGAGCACGTCACCGGGTTCAAGATGCCCGGCGAAATGCTCGGCCTTGACGCCATCAGCACTGAACGGCACATCTGCGATGCCTACGCGCTGGAAGACAGCGAAGTGTGCCCCGTCCATTTCGCCAACCTGGAAAAACTGGCCCGCGAGCTGCCCTCACTGCAGCACAATCTGAACAAGATATTGAGCCGCGAAATCGTTCGCGATCACGACGTGCTGATGATGCTGGGCAGCATGAGCTCCGATGAGCGACTGGCCGCATTTCTGCTGAACCTGTCACAACGGCTGAACCTGCGCGGGTATTCATCCCGCAACTTTGTCCTGAAAATGCGCCGCGAGGAGATCGGCTCCTACCTGGGCCTGCGCCTGGAAACCATCTGCCGGGGTATCGCGCACCTACGGGACCAGCGGTTGGTGGAAATATCGGGCCGTGACGTGAAAATCCTCGACCTGGAACGGCTCAAGCAGTTGAGCGCAGGCTGTCATCGCCCTCCTCTGGGCTGATGCCGGGAGTTTTGCATTGAAGTTGTGCGGCATGGCGCCGCCCGCTGACGGTAGATGATGCGCACTTGGCAACGGCTTCAAAGGAGTCCTGCATGCTCACCCTGCCCCCGCTTCTTTTTGCCCTGCAAGGCAGCGAGTTCTATGCCGCCCGCGTCGCGCAGCGGCTTGGCTGCTCGTTGGCGCGCCATGAGGAGCGTGATTATGAAGACGGCGAGCACAAATGCCGTCCGCTGGATCCGGTAAACGGGCGCGAGGTCGTGGTGTTCCATGCCTTGTATGGGGATGAGCGGCAGAGCGCTAACGATAAGCTGTGTCGTCTGCTGTTTTTCTGCGGTGCCCTCAAGGATGCTGGCGCTCGTCAGGTGCAGGTGATGACACCCTACCTCTGTTACGGGCGCAAGGACCGCCGCAGCCAGCCTCAGGACCCGACCATCACGCGCTACGTGGCGGCATTTTTTGAAGCCTGTGGCGTGGATCGCCTGATCACCCTGGAAGTGCACAATACGGCCGCGTTCGATAACGCGTTTCGCAGGCCGGCGTGGAGTCTGCAGTGCGCGGAACTGTTTGCCGAGCATTTCGCCCCGCACGTCGGCGACACTGAAGTGGTTGCCGTATCCCCGGATTCAGGTGGCACCAAGCGAGCCGAACAATTTCGTCAGGCGCTGGAGCGACAGCTGGGACGTTCGGTCGGCAGCGCGGTGATGGAAAAACACCGTGCCCATACCACGCTGACGGGCACCCTCTTGATCGGCGATGTGCGCGGCAAGACTGCGATTATTTACGACGACCTGATCAGCACGGGGGAAACGCTGAAACACGCTGGTCTTGCCTGCCAGAAGGCCGGTGCCACACGCTTGTTCGCGGCCGCCACTCATGGTTTGTTTACCGCAGGCAGTCAACTGGTCGACTCAGCGATCTTTGAACACATCGCGATCACAGACACCGTGCCGCCGTTTCGTCTGCCCGCTGATTGTGTGACGCGTCATCTGCAGATACTCGACAGTACTGCCCTGACTGCCGCCTTCCTGCGGGAAAATGGTGCATTCGATCGCGGGAGCTGACATGTACGGGAACATCCTGCCGTGGATCAAAGACCGCCTCGTGTCACGGGCTCTGCTGTTCGCCGTTTTACTGTGCGCCTGCGGATTGTCCTGGGGGGCGGCGCACCCCACCGAACCACTTGTCACGATCCTCGTGTACCACCGCTTCTCGGACACTGCGGACGACTCGATGACGGTGCGCATGAGCACATTCGACAGTCAACTGGGGGTCTTGCGTTCGCATGGCTACCACTTCGTCACGCTGCGTGCGGTAGTCGACTGGCTGCGAAATCCCGATGCGACGTTACCGGACAAACCGGTCGCAATCACTGTCGATGACGGGCATCGTTCGGTATTCGACAAGCTGCTGCCGGTGATGCTGCGCGAGCATTTTCCAGTGACGCTGTTTGTCTACCCGTCGGCGATTTCCAATGCCGCCTATGCGTTGACCTGGGAGCAGCTGCGAACCTTGAAGCAAACTGGCCTCGTCGAGATCCAGTCGCACACTTATTGGCATCCCAATTTCAACATCGAGCGTCGGCGTCTTTCCCCAGCTGATTTCCGCCAGTTCGTTCACCAGCAACTGGACAAATCGCGGCGACGGATCGAATCGCAAACCGGTGGCACGGTCGACATGCTCGCCTGGCCGTTCGGCCTCTATGACGACGAGTTGATCGCACAAGCCGCCGACGAAGGCTACATCGCGGCTTTTACACTTGAGGAAAAAAAGGCTGACCGGCACGCGCGCCTGCTCGCCCTGCCGCGCTATCTGATGATCGACGCCTACGCAGCCAAGACCTTCGCCCGTCTGCTTGGCGAACCGGATACCCGGCCTCAGCCCACGGCAGGGAGCACGCGATGACCTTCATCCGCGCCTTGAGGCGCCAGGCGACTCCAACGTTGCTGCTCATCGCCGCCTTGCTGTCTGATCAGGCCTTTGCCGTCAGCGGTGTCGTATTGGACGCCGACACCCAAAGGCCGATTGCCGGCGCAACGGTCACGACCTCGGGCGCCGTGATGCAAACCGACGAACTGGGGCACTTCGAAACCGACTCCGCGGACACAACCATCGCGGCCAGAGCCCCGGGCTACCTGCGCACCGAGGTGACGCTTGTGCCCGACGAAGCGCCCAGCGTGCTCACATTGACCCCGTTTCGCCCCAAAGCGGTCTATCTGTCGGTGTTCGGCGTCACCAGTTCGCTGTTACGCGACAAAGTCGTCAGCCTGGCCGACAGCACCGACGTCAATGCATTGGTCATCGACGTCAAGGGTGATCGCGGCTTGACGCCTTATCGCAGCGCGGCCCGCGAGGCGATTGGCGCAGCGGCCCACGCGAGTCGCCCCGCACCTCAATCACGAGACTTTCCCGGGCTGCTGGCAAAACTGCGTGCGCGGCACTTCTACCTGATCGCCCGCATCGTGGTGTTCAAGGACGATCCCCTCGCCGACGCGCACCCACAGTGGAGCGTGCATGCCGCGGACGGCACGCCGTGGCGGGATCTTGAAAACCTGCAATGGATGGATCCGTTTTCCCACGAGGTCTGGCAACACAATCTTGATCTCGCCGAGGAAGCGGCGCGCATGGGCTTCGATGAAATCCAGTTCGACTATGTGCGCTTTCCCGACAAGAGCGGGTTACGTTTTGCGCTCGCCAACACCCGGGCCAACCGGACGGCGGCAATCGTCGGGTTCCTGAAGGAGGCGCGTCAACGGCTCGCGCCCTACAACGTCTTCATCTCGGCGGATATCTTCGGCTACGTCTGCTGGAATCTCGACGACACTGCCATCGGCCAGCAAATCGAATTGCTCGGCGCGGCGCTCGACTACATTTCTCCGATGTTGTACCCCTCCAGCTTCACTTGGGGGCTGCCGGGCCTGACCAACCCGACGGAGGATCCCGGCCAGATCGTCAGGCGCTCCCTGGCGGAGGCGAAGCACCGCACAAAACTGCCCGGCCTACGCTTTCGTCCCTGGTTACAGGCTTTTCGCGACTATGCGTTCGATCATCGGCTGTTTGACCAGGCGGCGATCAAGGCTCAGGTTGATGCCGCCGACGCGGCCGGTACTGATGGATGGATGTTATGGAACCCGCGCAATCACTACGAAGCCGCCGATCTGCCGCATCATTGATCGCAGCGTTTGAACGCTGGGCACTGTGGCTCTGTTTGGCAATGTCCGCCCAGTTTGCCGTCGCTATCGATCTGGATGCGCCGACGCGCCTGCAAGCCGCGCAGATTGTTGCAGCGCAGATCACTGCCGGGCGCCTGCCGGGGGCCGTTGTCCTGATCGGCGATGCCACGCACGTGTTCTATCGCCAAGCCTTTGGCCAACGCATGACGACGCCCTCCCCCGAACCGATGACGCTGGACACCGAGTTTGATCTCGCATCACTCACCAAGGTCATCGCCACCACCACGGCGATCATGCAACTGGCCGAAGCCGGCCGTATCGACCTGGATTCACCGGTTGCCCGCTACTGGCCAGCCTTTGCTTCGGATGGCAAAGAGGCGGTGACCTTGCGCCAACTGCTGGCGCACACCTCGGGACTGCGTCCGGGCTTGCCCGTGCGGCCTCCGTCGGGCGCACGCCAAGGCGTATTGAGCGCCATCGCAGCGCAGCCCCTGCTTGACGAACCCGGCGCACGGGTCATCTACAGTGACCTGAATTTCGTGGTCCTCGGCGAATTGGTCGAACGCATCACCCACCTTTCGCTTGACGCCTATTGCCGGACGCACATTTTTGCACCGCTCGGCATGCGTGACACACTCTTCGTGCCGGACGCAGGGCGAGTCGCGCGCAGTGCGCCGACCCTCGCCAATAAGGCCGGCCTGCTGCGCGGGCGAGTGCACGACCCATTGGCTCGGTGGATGCAGGGCGTCTCCGGGAATGCAGGGCTGTTTTCAACGGCGGATGACCTGTCACGCTTCGCGCAAATGCTCCTCAATGATGGCCGCGCCGGCCCCGCGCAGATACTCAGGCCCGCCAGTATCGCCGCGCTGGCGGCTGCGTCCTCGCCGTTCACAAGCGAACCCTGGCGCGGACTTGGCTGGGAGCTGAGTGCACCGCTGGTGCCCAACCATGACCGCCTCCCGCCCATTGGCGGCATCGGCCATACGGGTTACACCGGCACGGGCCTGTGGATCGACCTGGTGACACGCCAATTCATCGTCATACTGACCAACCGTGTGTACCCGGACGATCGTGGCGACGCCCGCCCGCTTCGCGCTCAGTTGCTCGCGTTGCTGGCCAGTCACGGGGCGCCGGCGAGCGCCATGCAGATCGGCCAGGCGCTGCCGTCGGCGATGCCCGCGCTCCTGGCCGCCAAACGTCTGCCGATCTCCACGGGACCGGTTCAAACCGGCATCGACGTGCTCGAGGCGCAACAGTTCGCCCCGCTCGCCGGAAAGCGCATCGGGCTGATCACCAACCGCAGCGGCTTCGATGCTGCGGGCCGGCGCACCATCGACGTGCTTGCCCACGCGCCAGGCGTCAGGCTGGTCACATTGTTCTCGCCTGAACACGGGCTCGACAGCGATGTGGACGAACGGGTCGGCGACACACGCGACGCCGCAACGGGACTGGTCGTGCACAGTCTCTACGGCGAAAAGCAGCGATTTCCGGCCGGCTCACTGCAAGGACTCGATGCGCTGATCTTCGACATCCAGGATGCCGGCGTCCGCTTCTTTACCTATGAGACAACACTTGGCTACGCCCTTGAGGCGGCTGCGGCGCATCACATTCCGTTGTTTGTCCTGGACCGGCCAGATCCGCTCGGTGCGCAGCGCTTTGGCGGCCCCCTGCTGGACAGTCAGCGCGAATCGTTCACCGGCTATTTCCCCGCGCCACTGCAACCGGGCATGACCGTCGGTGAGCTGGCAAACCTGTTCAATCGTCACAAGCACCTCGGGGCGGATCTGCGCGTGGTGCCGATGCAAGGTTACCGGCGCGACATGACCTTTACCGACACTGGCCTCGGTTGGGTGCCGCTATCGCCGAACCTGCGCACGCTGGCCCAACTCGACCTGTACCCGGATGTCGGCTTGCTGGAAGGTGCGAATGTGAGCGTGGGGCGCGGAACGCCGCACCCGTTCGAGTGGTTCGGAGCGCCGTGGATCGATGCGACGCGGTTGGCGAGCGCGCTGAATGCGCTACAGGCTGGCGCGCATTTCGCGCCGATCGATTTCGTCCCCACCGAATCGACCTGGCACGGGCAAGTGTGTCATGGCGTCAGCATCGTTCGCGACCAGACCGCTGATCGACGCCCCGTCGCCAGCCTGGGACTGTCGCTACTCGTCACCTTGCATGCGCTGTATCCCACTCAATTCAATCTCGTGGCAACCCGCGGTTCGATCGGCTCGACATCGGTGTGGCAAGCCATCCGCGACGGCGCCGCGCCGCAGGCCGCACAAGCCTTCGATGACGCGGCAATGGCGCGCTTTGCACGGATGCGAGAAGAGAGCCTGCGCTATTGAGCGCGTGTGCCAGCCCGGATTTGGCAAAAACACAGCACACCGATTCAATCCCGCCGCCTGGATTTGCGTAAACATGGCCTCCTCATTCACCCGTAAGGACATCGTCATGGCTATCGCAAAAGCTGTTCCTGGCAAAACCCTGCTGACCCCGACCGACCACACCCTGATCATGATCGATCACCAGTCGCAGATGTCGTTTGCGACCAAGTCGATCGACGCCGTTACCCTGCGCAACAACGCCGCGCTCGTGGCCAAGGCTGCCCGTGGTTTCAAGGTCTCTACCATCCTCACCACCGTTGCGGAAAAGAGCTTTTCCGGCCCGATTTTCGATGAAATCAAGTCGGTCTTCCCGGAACACAACGTCATCGACCGTACCAGCATGAACACTTGGGAAGACGAACGCATCGCCGTTGAAGTCAACAAGATCGGCAAACAGAAGATCGTCCTGGCCGGTCTCTGGACGTCCGTGTGCATCGTCGGCCCGGCGCTGTCGGCCATCGACCAAGGGTTTGAGGTGTACGTGATTGCCGATGCTTGCGGCGACGTCAGCACCGAAGCCCATGAAATGGCCATGCAGCGGATGATCCAGATCGGCGCTCGTCCGATGACCTCGCTGCAATACCTGCTCGAACTGCAGCGCGACTGGGCACGTACCGAAACCTACGATGAAACCGTGAAAACCTCGATTGCCAACGGTGGCTCGTACGGTCTGGGCCTGATCTACGCCAAAACCATGTTCGGCGCCTCCGAAGGCCATTAATCGGTTACATACAAAGCCAGCGGCTGCGGATGTTGCGCAGCCGCTGCACCGTGGTGATTGATCGATGAAATTTGGCAAGCAAGACTTTCGCGCCGGATTATCCTTCTGGATCCCGGCGCTGTTCGCCGGCGCAGCGCTGGCTGACGAACCCGCACAAGGCTTTCTCGACGGTGCAACGCTTGATGTGCTCAGTCGAAATTTCTATTTGAACAGTGATTACCGATCTCCCTCTTCTACCGGTAAAAGCTACAAACAGGAGTGGGCTCAGGGCTTTATCGGCTCTTTTGAATCCGGTTTCACACCGGGGATAATCGGGTTTGGGCTCGACGCCCATGCCTTTGCGGGCTTTAAACTGGATAGCGGCAAAGGGCATTCCGGGACGGGGTTGCTGCCCGTGGACGCTGAAGGTCGCAGCGAAGACAACTATTCCAGTGGCGGTGGCGCGCTCAAAATCAAGGCTTCGCGCACCACCCTGGCGTTCGGTGAAATGATGGTCGAAACCCCGGTGTTCGACACGGCGGACAAACGCCTGCAACCGGAATACGCCACCGGTTTTCTGCTCAATAGCCACGAAATCGATGGCGTCAATCTGGTCGCCGGTCATTTCACGGCGTTCAAGAACCAGGACAGCTCTTCCAGCAAGGGCAACTTCTTTGGTTACGGCGCCAACACCGAGGCCGGCGGTATTACCTTTGTCGGCACTGACCTGTTCACTCAGAGTCCTGTCGGCGGCGCGCTCTATGCGTCCGAACTCACCGACACCTGGCATCAGTACTACGCCAACCTGCACCTGAAGCAGCCTGGGGTGTTCCTCGACGCCAATCTCTACCACACGCGGGACACCGGCGAAGCGCTGGCCGGCGCAATCGACAACACCGCGTTCAGCCTGTCGGGCAAATACACGGTCGATGCGCACGCCTTTACCCTCGCCTATCAGAAAATCAACGGCGACACCCCCTTCGATTTCGTTGGCGGCGATTCGATCTACCTGGCCAACTCGATCAAGTACGCCGACTTCAACGGTGCCCACGAGCAATCGTGGCAAGCACGCTACGACTTCGATTTCAGCACCTTCGGGATTCCGGGCCTGAAGTTCATGACGCGGTATGTCACGGGCAGCCAGATTGACGGCACCCACGCCCCACAGGGCGGCGCCTACAACCCGTTTGATGCGTCGACCGGTGAATACGTGCCGCAACAAGGCGACGGCGGACGTCATTGGGAACGCGACATCGACCTGCACTACATCGTGCAATCCGGTGCGGCCAAGGGGTTGTCCCTGCAACTGTCCCATGTGTCGCATCGGGCCAACGCGGCCCAGGCGGGCGATGATATCGACAGGGTGTATGTGGTCATCGAGTACCCGCTGAACCTGGGGCATCTCTGAGCGGAAATTGGCGGAAGGCAGCCGGAGTCGAACCGGCCCGGGAACGGATGCCGTCCCCAACCGGGTTTGAAGCCCGGCCGCGCCACCGGGCGCGATTGCCTTCCTTGACGTCAGTGATCGTTGTGTTGAGCCAAGGCATTGTCCAGGCGTATATGGCGCTGGTCGCCCATGCGACGGGTCAGGCCGAGCCGGTCGAAATACTCGAGAATCTGAATGCTGCGCTTGCGTCCCAGGCCCATGGCATCGCGAAACGCCGTGACCTGAATCACCGGGTTCTGCGCCGCCAGTTGCACAAGCATAGCCGCCAATCGGCGCAGGACTGCATCGGTGTAAAACAGGTCGCGAACGACTTGATGCACCAACCCCAACCTGGCCATTTTGCGCAATAACAGGCGCACCGCCGCTTCGTCATGGCCCAGGTCGCGCACCCATGGCGCATCGAAACCGGCCTGTTCGAACCGCGGCTGCAGGCGTTGCCAGAGGGCTTGATCCGCTTCGCTCAAGCGCACCTGATGTTGCGGTAAATGCAGCCAAGGACCACTGGCCTGGATGACGCCACTGGCCAGCAACTCGTCGACCAGTCGGATGAACGTCGGTCGGTCCAGCGCTGTTCCAGAGAAGCGCCGCAGTCGGTCGCGGTCTGGTCCCATTTGATCCGGTTCGAGTTGATGAAAGCGCGCCAGATGCTCCAGCAGCGCGGCTTTCGAGGCATCCCAGCGCGCTACGCTAAACAACAACGACCCTTGGCGCGTATCGATCAAGCGGATATCGGCCGGCAAAATCCAGGTGTCGCGCGCACGGTTGAACTGACGCTCAAGGCGCTGCGGATCGAGCCCGGTATCGCTGTTCACCAACAATGCAGGCAGAACGTCTTCCAGTTCGCTGCATGTCGCGAGCGCCTGAAGCTGCGCCAATCGCTCAGGACTGCGGCGATGGCGGGTCGGCGCGAACGGGTCGAGCACCCGGCCACCACCGAGGGTGCGCTGGGCGCTTTGGTCGCGCAGAATCAAAGGATCGCCCTTCACCGCTTGCACCGGCGCATTCAACAGGACCTGCGCAAACATTCGCTCACCGGGCGCCAGGCTCGAACCCTCCAGCAACGCCACTCGCCCGGAGACATCCTGCGTGCCCAGGTGAACATGCACCGGCTGAAAATGCTCGAAGGCCTTGGCTTCGCTGGCCAGCAAACGCAGGTCGATGTCCAGGCGCTGGGTCGGTGCGTATAGCCATTCGGCCACCAGCCAGTGGCCACGGTGAATGTGCTCCAACGCCAAGCGCTCGGCGCTCAGGTTCAAGGCGACACGCTGGCCCGCCACCGCCGTGTCTGCCGTTTGATTTTGCGCATGCAGCCCCCGCACCCGCACCGCTTTGCCCAACGGACCGAGTGTCAGCGTGTCGCCCACGGCAACCTGTCCGGATAACGCCGTGCCGGTCACCACGATGCCGGCGCCGGCCACGCTGAACGCACGGTCAATCGCCAGCCGAAAACCACCGAGGGGGCTGCGCTGATGGACCTCACGTTGTGCATACAGCAAGGCCGCACGCAGGGCTTCGACGCCTTCGCCGGTCACGCTCGACAGCGCAATGTGCGGCGCATCGGCAAAAGGTCCCGGCGCCAATAACGTTTGGATTTGTTCACGCACCGTCTGCACCCGGGCCGGATCGACGCGGTCGCATTTGCTGATGGCCACCAGCGCCCGTGGAATGCCCAGCAGTTCGACAATCGCCAGATGTTCGCGGGTCTGCGGCATGACGCCGTCATCGGCGGCGACCACCAGCAACACGAGGTCGATCCCTTGGGCCCCGGCCAGCATATTGTGGGTGAAACGCTCGTGACCGGGCACGTCGATAAACCCGGTCAGTGCCGCGCCCGGCGCCAATGCTGCGTAAAGATAGCCGAGGTCGATGGTCATCCCGCGTTCGCGCTCTTCGCGCCGACGGTCACCGGCCTGGCCGGTCAATGCCTGGAGCAACGCCGTTTTGCCGTGGTCGATGTGCCCGGCCGTGCCGACAATCATTCTTGCACCTGCAATTGATCGAGTTGCGCCAGCCACGCGGCTTCGTCGTCCAGTTGCCGCAGGTCCAACCACAACGCGTCATCGTCAATCCGGCCCAGCACCGGAATGCTCAATTGGCGAAACGCTGCCTCAAGCGCCAGCAATTGCCGTCCACGCAGGCGCTTGCTGACGAGCGGGCGCAGGCATAACGCCGCGCTGGGCAATCGCGCCACCGGTTGGCTGCCGCTGCCGATCATGCCCAGTGCCGGCACCGCGCTGACGTTCCAGCCGTCTCCCACCGCCTGCGCCAGGGACGGTTGCAAGCGCTCAGCCTGGGCGAGGATGTCGGCCTGCGCTCGGGTCAGCAGGCGCAGACTCGGCAGCCGCTCGGCCAAGCGATCCGGATTGCGGTACAAACCCAACACCGCTTCCAGCGCCGCCAGGGTCAGTTTGTCAACGCGCAATGCGCGCTTGAGCGGGTTCTTCTTGATCCTGGCGATCAGGTCTTTGCGGCCAACGATCAAACCGGCCTGGGGGCCGCCGAGTAACTTGTCGCCGCTGAAGGTGACGATGTCCGCGCCGTCGATCAGTGCCTGGCGTACCGTGGGTTCGGCGGGCAAGCCCCAGCGAGTCAGGTCCAGCAAACTGCCACTGCCAAGGTCTTCGAGCAGCGGCAATCCGTGTTTATGCGCCAGCGCCGCCAGTTCGGCGGTCGGCACGCGTGCGGTGAAACCTTCGATGTTGTAGTTGCTGGCGTGCACGCGCATCACCAGACCACTGCGCGGGCCGATGGCCGCTTCGTAATCGCGGGCATGGGTGCGATTGGTGGTGCCGACTTCATGCAGCCTGACACCGGCCCGGGCCATGATGTCGGGAATGCGGAACGCGCCGCCGATTTCGATCAGTTCGCCCCGGGAAATAATGCCTTCCTTGCGCGCGCCCAGGCTGTTGAGCGTCAGCAACACGGCGGCCGCGTTGTTGTTGACCACCGTCACCGCCTCGGCGCCGGTCAGCTCGCGGATCAGGCCTTCGATCAGGTCATCGCGGTCGCCGCGCTTGCCGCTGTGCAGATCGAATTCCAGGTTGAGCGGAAAGCGTGCGGCCATTTGCACCGCGTCGATGGCTTCCTCCGGCAACAGCGCGCGACCGAGGTTGGTGTGCAGGACCGTGCCGGTCAGGTTGAACACCCGGCGCACATGACTGCGCTGCTGGATCGCCAGGCGTTCGCCGGTTCTGCCGGCCAGGACCTCAGGGGTGATTTCGACGGCGTCGAGTTGCCCTGAAAGCACCGGCTCGCGTAGCTCATCAAGCAATTGCCGCAGACTGGCCAGCAGCGCATCCCGCCCATAGCGTTCGGCCAATGGCTGGCACGCCGGATGACGCAGCAAACTGTCGATGGAAGGCAGCCGCAAGGCTGGGCTGGCGGATCTGGCAGACATCAGGCGCTCCCGCAAACGTTGACCGTCGCGCCTGAGTGTAGTCGTTGTGCTTAATCGCCTCCCGGAGCGAGTAGAAGATTGGGTGCCGCGCGCAAGTAGCCTTCCTGCTCCAGGCGCATGTCCAGCATGAGGCTGGTGAGGTCAGCCGAGAGCGCTTCGGCCTCGGCGTCATTTTCCAGATAAAGCAGTTTCAGGTAGTGGTGGCAGCCGGGACAGGTTTCGGCGCGCAACGGCGCTTGATTGGCGGCGTAGCGGTCGTCATCGAGGCTGACGTATTCCAGGCCTTTGCTGTGCTCGCAATACACGCACTTGACCCGCACCACATGCCATTCGCAGGCACACAACGAGCACACCAGATAACGCAATCCGTTGTATTTGCCGCGATGGCGAATCACCCCGGCCATGGCCGGCGACCCACAGGCCGGGCACTGGCTGAGACTGTCGCCGGGTTTCAACGCCAGGTCGGGCGTGCTCAGCAGCCAATGACTCCAGGCGGCCTGCAACGCGGCACCGAGAAACGGCACCAGCGCTGCCGGCAGCAATGAATATTGACCGCTGACCAAGGCGATCGCCCAGGCCTTGCGTTGCCCGGTATTGGCATTGCGCAACGCAGCGACGGCTTTCTCGACAGCAGACGTTGGCGCAGGTTGATATCGCTGCAACAAGGCATCGAGGTACGGCAACCAGGCGTCCTCGCGTACCAGGCTGTCGGCAGCCAACGGCGGCAACCTGTGTTGTTGGCAGAGGCGCAGGCGTTCGGAATCGAGCGGCGCGGTGTCGGGTGGATCGTCCAACAGGTCTTGCTGCACGCGGCACAGGTCGGTCACCAGTCGCAGGTAATCGGCGAGTGGATGCCCGTCAGCGAGTTTTTCCAGACGCTGCGCCCGCAAGGCGAACAGGTTGATCGGGGGCAGGTGCAAAAACGGCGGTGAAGTCGCCGCCGCTTCGATTTCGCCAGGCTGAAGAATGGTCGCCAAGGGCTTATCCTTTTTTGCTGATCGGCCGGTCGGGATGCTCGTCGCGTGTCACTTCCCGATACCAGAGTTCATGGTGTTTCTTCGCCCAGGCGCGACTGACC
This sequence comes from Pseudomonas sp. IT-P294, assembly GCF_949767865.1. Taxonomy (NCBI): domain Bacteria; kingdom Pseudomonadati; phylum Pseudomonadota; class Gammaproteobacteria; order Pseudomonadales; family Pseudomonadaceae; genus Pseudomonas; species Pseudomonas sp. IT-P294. The sequence goes on from NZ_CATKQW010000011.1 coordinate 798,898, forward strand.
CAGCCATGCGCCATGGCGCTGATCGAGCCCTTGATCCAGATGCCGGCATAGATGTGCACGATGATGCTCAGCACCAGCACAAAACCCGCCAGCGCATGCAGCAGCATCGCCCAGCGAATCGCGGTGATGCCGAAGTACGCGCTGAAGTAAGCGCGCCAGATCACTAGCCCAGTGAAGAGCAACACCAGCATGCACAGCAGCAGCGTCCAGAACAGCAGTTTCTGCCCCGGGTTGTACTTGCCGACGGGGGGCACGCCCTCTTCTTCATTGCGGATCACCCGTCCGACGCGTTTGAGCCACAAGCCGTCATTGCTGATAAAGAAGTTCGCCCGAAAGAACTGAATCACCAGGCCGAGGAACAGCACAAACATCACCACGCCCATGAACGGGTGCAGGATGCGTGTCCACGGCCCGCCGCCGAACAGGTTGCTGAGCCAGAACAGTGCCGGGTGGAACAACGCCAGCCCGGACAGCGCCGCCATGAAAAACAGGATCGCCACCAGCCAGTGATTGGTCCGCTGGTTGGCGGTGTAGCGAAGGATCTGTTTGCGGATCATGGCCGGTCCTCCCGTTTCGGATCATAGGTATGCACCGATGGATCGACTTCATGCACCGCAGGGTCTTTGAGCGGCGGCAGTTCATCCTCCTCGACCACTTGCGGGCCGATGCGCACGTAATGGAAGAACCCGGCCAGCACCGCCAGGCCCATGGCCAACAAGCCCAAAGGTTTGCTCATGCCCTTCCACAATTCCACCAGCGGGCTGATCGTCGGATTGCTCGGCAAACCAGCGTACAGCCTCGGCGTGTCCGCGTGGTGCAGCACATACATCACGTGCGTCCCGCCAACGCCTTCGGGGTCATACAGGCCGGCGTTGTCGAAGCCGCGACTCTTCAAGTCGACGATGCGTTCGGCGGCGTGCTCCTTCATGTCTTCCTTGCTGCCGAACACAATGGCGCCGGTCGGGCAGGTTTTCACACAGGCCGGTTCCAGCCCCACTTCCACCCGGTCCGAGCACAAGGTGCATTTGTACGCCTTGTGATCTTTCTGCGAGATCCGCGGAATGTTGAACGGGCAGCCGGTGATGCAATAGCCGCAGCCGATGCAATGGTCCTGATCGAAATCGACGATGCCATTGGCGTGCTTGATGATCGCGCCGGGGCTGGGGCACGCCGCCAGGCAACCGGGCTCGGCGCAGTGCATGCAGCCGTCCTTGCGGATCAGCCACTCCAGGTTGCCGGCGTCGGTTTCATGCTCGGTGAAGCGCATCAAGGTCCAGGTGTCGGCGCTCAGGTCCTGAGGGTTGTCGTAGGTGCCGAGGTTGTGGCCGACGTCGTCGCGCAGCTCGTTCCATTCCGAGCAGGCGACCTGGCAGGCCTTGCAGCCGATGCACTTGGTGGTGTCGATCAGCTTGGCCACTTCCTCCTGATTGCGCACCGAGGACGGCACGGTGGTGGTGGCCGAACGGGCGATGATGTCTTGGCTGGCCATTTAGACTTTCTCCACGTTGACCAGGAATGACTTGGATTCCGGGGTCTGAGTGTTGCCATCGCCGAGGAACGGCACCAGGGTGTTGGTCAGGTAGCCGTGGCGCGTGAGCCCGGTAAAGCCCCAGTGCAGCGGGATACCGATCTGATGCACGACCTGGCCGTTGACTTGCAGCGGCCGGATTCGCTTGGTCACCACCGCCACCGCTTCGATATGCCCACGCTTGGAACTGACCCGGACCCGGTCGCCGGCGACGATGCCTTTTTCCTTGGCCAGCACTTCACCGATCTCGACGAATTGCTCGGGCTGGGCAATCGCGTTGAGCTTGCAGTGTTTGCTCCAGAAGTGGAAATGCTCGGTCAGCCGGTAGCTCGTCGCCGCATACGGATAATCCTTGGCCACGCCGAGCGAATCCCACACCGAATCGAAGATCCTGGCCGCCGGGTTGCTGGTAGCTTTCTTGTTTTGCGGGTGCAGCGGGTTGATGCCGATTGGCGTCTCGAACGGCTCGTAGTGCTCGGGAAATGGACCCTCGTTCATCTTGTCGACGGCGAAGAATCGCGCCACGCCTTCGGGGTTCATGATGAACGGATTCATCCCCGCTTCCGGCGCCACGTCGACCTTGTAGTCGGGCACGTCGGTGCCGCCCCAGACTTTGCCGTTCCACCACACCAGGCGTTTTTTCTCGTCCCACGGCTTGCCTTGCGGGTCGGCCGAGGCGCGGTTGTAGAGAATCCGCCGGTTCGCCGGCCACGCCCAGGCCCAGCCCTGATGTTGATGCATGCCGTAAGGGTCGCTGTTGTCGCGGCGGGCCATCTGGTTGCCGGTCTCGGTCCAGCTGCCGCAGAAAATCCAGCAACCTGATGCCGTGCTGCCGTCGTCCTTGAGCTGGGCGAACCCGGCCAGTTGCGCGTTGCCCTTGATCGCGGCGCCCGTGGCGTCGGTGAAATCGCTGACCGCGTAGCCGTTGATTTCCTTCGCCAGTTCTTCCGGCGATGGCTCTTCGGGCATCTTGTAGGGCCAGGACAGTTTGAGGATCGGCTCGGCGTAAGCGCCGCCATTGGCTTGATAACGCTGGCGCAACCGTATGAACAACTCGGCCATGATGCGGATATCGGTGCGCGCTTCGCCCGGGCCTTCGGCGCCTTTCCAGTGCCATTGCAGCCAGCGACTGCTGTTGACCAGCGAGCCGTCCTCTTCGGCAAAACAAGTGGTGGGCAGGCGAATCACTTCGGTCTGGATATCGGCGCTCTTCACATCGTTGTACGGCCCGACATTGCGCCAGAACTCCGAGGTTTCAGTCGACAGCGGGTCCATCACCACCAGCCATTTCAGCTTGGCCAGTGCCGCCATCACCCGGTTTTTGTCGGGCAGCGCGGCGATGGGATTGAAGCCCTGGCACAGGTAGCCATTGACCTTGCCCTGCCCCATCAGGTCGAACACTTTGAGGATGTCGTAGTTGGGAATGTCCAGCTTCGGCAAATAGTCGTAGGCCCAATTGTTCTCGGCCGTGGCGTTCTCGCGGTACCAGGCTTTCATCAGACTGACGTGGAATTTGCTGTAGTTCTGCCAGTAGGACAGTTGCCCCGGACGCAGCGGTTTCTGCGTGCGTTTGACGATGTAGGCGTTGTAGTCCTGCTCGGCATCCACCGGCAACGTCAGATAACCCGGCAGCGAGTTGGACAGCAAACCGAGGTCGGTCAGGCCCTGGATGTTGGAGTGCCCGCGCAAGGCATTCACGCCCCCGCCCGGCATGCCGACGTTGCCCAGCAGCAATTGCACCATCGCGGCGCTGCGGATGATTTGTGAGCCGATCGAGTGCTGGGTCCAGCCCAGCGCATAGAGAATCGTCATGGTCTTGCCCGGTTGCGCGCAAGTGGCGATCTCATCCCAGATTTTTTGCATGGCATCGACCGGCATGCCACAGATCTGGCTCGCCAGTTCAATGGTGTAGCGGCTGTAATGCTGCTTCATCAATTGATAGACGCAGCGCGGGTCTTGCAGGGTCGGGTCGACTTTTACAAAACCATCGTCACCGAGTTCATAACCCCAGCCGGACTTGTCGGTATAGCTGCGCTTGGCGACGTCGTAACCGCTGAAGATACCGTCCTCGAAGCCATAGCCGGCTTTGACGATGAACGACACGTCGGTGTAATTGCGAACGTATTCGTGCTGGATCTTGTCCTGGGCCAGCAGGTAGTTGATCAACCCGCCCATGAAGGCGATGTCGGTGCCGGTGCGGATCGGCGCGTAATAGTCGGCCACCGAGGCCGTGCGGGTAAACCGCGGATCGACCACGATCAGCCGCGCCTTGTTGTGCGCCTTGGCTTCGGTCACCCACTTGAAGCCGCAGGGGTGCGCTTCTGCTGCGTTGCCGCCCATCACCAGGACCAGGTTCGCGTTGGCGATGTCGGTCCAGGTATTGGTCATGGCACCACGGCCGTACGTCGGGGCAAGACTTGCCACCGTCGGGCCGTGTCAGACACGCGCCTGGTTATCAAACCCCAGCATGCCGAGACTGCGAATAACCTTGTGGGTGATGTAGCCCGCTTCGTTGGACGCCGCCGATGCCGCCAGGAACCCCGTGGTCAGCCAGCGGTTCACCGTTTGGCCCTGGGCATTCTTCTCGATGAAGTTGGCGTCGCGGTCGGCCTTCATCAGGTCGGCGACCCGATCCAGCGCTTCATCCCAGGAAATGCGCGTCCACTCGGTGCTGCCAGGCTTGCGCACCTGGGGATATTGCAGGCGGCCAGGGCTGTGAATGAAATCCAGCAGGCCGGCGCCTTTGGGGCACAGGGTGCCACGGTTGACGGGGTGGTCGGCATCGCCTTCGATGTGGATGATGCTTTGCGCGACGTTTTTGGCGGTATCGCCCTGGCTATACATGATCACGCCGCAGCCCACCGAGCAATACGGGCAGGTGTTGCGGGTTTCATGGGTGTGGGCGAGTTTGAAATGGCGTACCTGCTCGGCGAAGGCTGTCGCGGGGAGCATGCCCAGCGCGCCGAGGCTCGAGCCCGCAAGGCCGATACCAGCGACCTTGAAGAACTGACGACGGTTGAGGTCCATCGTGCACTCCTGATCAGGTGGAAACCCGGTATTTTTGCCGGGTTTTTCTGGACGATCACGGTGGCGGCAGCGTGGCTACCGACATCTGAAACTTTAGCCAATGGGAGAACTGACTGCCTGAAAACCGACCATCGGGCAGTGCGGGATGTCAGTCATCACACATAACCCTGTGGGAGCGAGCCTGCTCGCGATGGCGGTGTGTCATTGAGCATTGTTGTCGGCGGCTCCATCGCTATCGCGGGCAAGCCCGCTCCCACAGGTTTTGTGTTGTTCGCACCATTAGCGTCTCGCTCCCACAGGGGCTTGGCGTTTATCATTGCGCCACGTTCAACCACGCTTTCTATGAGACTGAGCATGACCTTCGATTTTGATCAGGTGTTCGACCGCCACGACACCGGCAGTACCAAGTGGAGCCGCTACCCGGCCGATGTATTGCCAATGTGGGTCGCCGACATGGACTTCGCCGCGCCGCCGGTGATTGTTGAAGCCCTGCGCAAACGCCTGGAACACCCGATGGTCGGCTACAGCGTGCCTCAGGATGATCTGCGCGCGGCCGTCATTGCCGACCTCTGGAACAAGTACGCCTGGCGCGTATTGCCGGAAGAGCTGATCTTCCTGCCGGGTGTGGAATCGGGTTTCAACATGGCCCTGAAGGCGCTGGTCGAGCCGCAGCAGAACGTGGTGGTCCAGGTCCCGAATTACCCGCCGCTGCGCCATGCACCGGGTCACTGGGGTTTGCACAAGGTTGAACTGGAATTCGATGCATTGGCAGACGGCACTTATGCCACGCAACTCGACGCCTTGAGCCAGGCACTCAAGGGTGGCGGCGCGCTGCTGCTGAGCAACCCGCATAACCCACTGGGCAAGGTCTTCCCCCGGGAAGAACTGCAAGCGCTCGCCGACATCTGCCTGGAGCAGAACGCCTGGATCATCTCCGATGAAATCCACGCCGAGCTGTGTTTCGACGGGCGTGTGCACATTCCGACCGCTTCGTTAAGCCCGCAGATCGCTCAGCGCACCATCACCCTGATGTCGGCGAGCAAGGCTTACAACATCGCCGGTCTGAAAACCTCCTTCATGATCATTCAGGACGCTGCGGTACGCGCTCGGGTCAATCATGCCCGCTGCGGCATGGTCGACAGCGTCAACCCGTTGGGCATGGAAGCGACACGCGTCGCGTACAGCGAAGGCGGTCCGTGGCTGGCCGGGTTGAAGGCGTATCTGCAAAGCAATCGTGATTATCTGGTGGACGCGGTTCGCACCCGTCTGCCGGGCGTCACGATGAACATCCCCCAAGGGACGTACCTGGCGTGGCTCGATTGCACGGCCTTGGGACTGGACAATCCGCAGCAGTTCTTCCTCGACACGGCCAAGGTGGGCCTGAGCCCGGGTCAGGATTTCGGCGATAACGCCCAACAGTTCGTGCGCTTGAATTTCGGCTGCCCGCGGGCGTTGCTCGAAGAAGGCTTGGCGCGAATGGAACGCAGCCTGCTCAACCTCAAGGCCTGACGTTCCCCACTTGATCGTTCCGACGCTCTGCGTCTGCTCTTGGGACGCAGAGCGTCCCGGGCTGCATTCCCACGCAGAGCGAGGGAACGATCGAAACAGTATTTTTGATTTTTAGTCTGCGTACTTAGTTATCGACCTATCGAATTTTCATCTTTAAAAAGTTGAAATCCCCGTGAAACCCGACAGTCACAACGTTAAACCCGCCTCGGTTTTGCAGGCAGGAGACGACAGTGTTCGGTTCCACTGTGGCAAAGATGCCGTTCAAAGGGACCTCGGATAAGAAGAAGGTGCCTGTCATGACTCAATGTTCCTCTCCCGATCAAATCAAGGCCTGCCGCACGTTCGCCCTGGAACGCAATCGACAGATGTTCGAAGAAGCCCAGCTGCTGAGTCGCTGTGCCTTTGAAATGCTTGAGGGCGGGGATCTGGATGTGGAGCTGTTTGAGCGCTATCGGGCCGTGCGCAGAAAAGCGGATCAGAAGTTTCAGGAGGCGATCGAGCACTTGCGATTGCTCAATGAAGATTTTCCGCCGATTCCGGTGTCTGCCAATCATTCCCAGCGGTTGCGTGAGCGGCTTGAGCTTTGAGCTTGAACATGAAAAGGCCGGTTTGGTTGGGGTTGGGGTTGGGGTTGGGTACATATCCATTTTTGCGGTAATGGCGGCTATTGGTTCCGCTTTTACAGCGGGTCACTTGGAGAAGCGCCAAGTAACCAAGCGCTTTTGCCCCTGACGTTCGGTGCCTCGCTAAGGCTCGGCATGCCCTCGCTTCGGTCCTGCTCCGTGGGCCCGCCGCCATCGGCCATCCATGGCCGGGGGCGGCTACCGCGGCATCCTTGCCGCGGTGCCCACTGCGCAGAACCTGCGCTCGGCCTCACGAGGGGGCGTGCAGTGCCAAAGCAAAACGAGGCGGCCTACGGGCCGACCTGGTTCTTCAACGCTTGCGCGTCGTGATCGTCCTGATCATTCCCACGCTCCGCGTGGGAATGCATCCCGTGACGCTCCGCGTCACCCTTGCGCAAGACTTAAGTCTGGTGTCGACAGCGGAACGCAGAGCGTCCCCGGCGGCATTCCCACGCGGAGCATGGGAACGAGCAACAGCAACAGCAACAGCAACAGCAACAGCAACAGCAAAAACATCGCGAGCAGGCTCACTCCTACCTAAAGCAGACCAGCGCACCGCTGTTGCTTCTCACCACTCATCAGGTCGAGCGTTAGCTCGCCTTCCGCTTTTGATCTTGATCTGCCCCGTCGGAAGGCCGAACGCAGGTTCTGCGCAGTGGGCAACCCGGCATGGATGCCGGGTTAGCCGCCCCCGGCCATGGATGGCCGATGGCGGCGGGCCCACGGAGCAGGACCGGAGTGAGGGAATGCCGAGCCACAGCGAGGCACCGTACGTCAGGGGCGCTAGCGCTTGGTTACTTAGCGCCGGGCCGCGCAGGCTCTTCCAAGTGACCCGCCGTAAAGGCGGAACCAATAGTCGCCGTTACCAAAAAAACGGATATGTACCCAACCCCAAAACTTTGCCTGATTGCCGGGCTTTTTAGTGCCGCGAAGTGCATGAATCAAACTCCAGACTCATGCAGGCTGCACGAATGCAGCTCGCTAGCAGAGCGCTTAACCCATTGTTTTACATCAAAATTATTCGAACTAAAAAACAGGCACGACAAATGCTCAAGGACAGGAAGCGACTTCGGCCTTGAGACCGATAGCGCACCCCCAATGATTAGCTGAGAGATTTGACCATGAACGCCATCGACCTGCTGAAAGCCGACCATGAACGCGTAAAAGGCATCCTGACCCAACTAAGCGAGTCCACCGAACGTGGCGTGAAAAAACGCACCGAACTGCTGGCCAAGCTTGAAATGGAGATCGCCATCCATACCCGTCTCGAAGAGGAAGTCTTGTACCCCGCGTTCAAAAAAGCGGGCGGCAAGGAACAAGAGGTCATGTACTACGAAGCCAAGGAAGAACATCGCACCGTTGATTCGTTGGTACTGCCCGACTTGAAAGTCACTGACCCTTCTACCCCGGAATTCGCAGGTCGAGTCAAAGTGGTCAAGGAATTGCTGGAGCACCACATCGAGGAAGAGGAAACGGAAATGTTCCCGCAAGCCAAGAAGCTGCTGGGCAACGCTACTCTGGAAGAGTTGGGTGCACAGATGGAAACGCTCAAGGTTCAATACAAGAAAGAACTGAGCGCGTCCAACATGGCAGCGTGATGAAGTGCATTGATTCACCAGGCCCGGCAACAGCCGGGCCTTTTTATTGTGCGAGTCAGCCGCCGGGGTTGGTGACCTGGATGTACACCGCATAGCAGCCCAGCAGCACCCAGAACGTGGCGAAAATCCACGGCGTGCGCACGGAAAACAGCAACGACTTGCGATACCCCTTGTGGGACGACTCCATCTCGCTGAACAGCGGCGATTCATCGTAAGCCAACCCCATCAAAGGCTCGGCGCGCAGCAATTCACTCTGTTTGAAATGCCAATGATCGATGATGTCATAGGCGGCCCGGATGCCCGGCCAGGCGTTGAGTGAACTGAGCAGCCCCAGTAACGCCAGGAACGGCGGTACCACCAGCGTGAAGAGTTTCCCCCACTCCGGGTTGAGGTTGGACATGCAGGAAGCAAAGGCAATCACCAAAAACGATTGCGCAGCCAGATAAGCGTCGGTTCGATTGGCGAGGATGCTGGTTTCGTACTGGATTTCCCGGCGGTAAAAATCCAGGCGTTCCTTGGGTGAGCCGAACATCTTCGCATTGTGTTCGGTCAGGGCCTCTTCAGCCGGCGGTTCGGTCAGTATTCTTGGCACGACAATCACATGAGTCTGGGAAAACGTTTAGAAGAAACGTACCCAGGCAAAGTTCAGCCGGATCTCAGAGCGCCCTCCCCTGTACTCTTCCAGCGGCACATTGAGCGCTGCTCACTTCATGGCCAGGGCGATGACTTCCACCAGGTTGAGTTGGGTAAAGGGTTTGGACAAGCGCGGAAGCTGAGTGGCGAAGCCTTCCAGGCGCTCGGCATACCCTGTGGCGAGGATAATCGGCAGGCCGGGCTTGAAGAACCGTATGGCCTGAGCCAGTTGCGCGCCATTCATCTGCGGCATGGCCATGTCGGTAATGAGCAAGTCGATGTTCGGCTCGTTATCAAACTGCTCAAGTGCTTGTGCCCCCGATGTCGCACTGATGACCCGGTGCCCGAGATCCTCGAGCAACAGGACGGTGCTGGTCAGCACCAGGCTGTCATCGTCCACCACCAACACACACAACTGCTCCACTGGAGGGGGCTGTGCCGACTCCACGACGGTTTTGATCACCGATGCGGTCGTGGCGGCAGGTATCCAGAGCTCGGCGGTAGTGCCGACGTCTTTCTTGCTCTTGAGAATGAATCGCCCGCCCAGCTGTTCGATAAATCCATGAACCATCGACAACCCCAGCCCCGTGCCTTTGCCGATGCCTTTTGTGGTGAAGAACGGGTCTTTCGCCGACGCGAGCGTGGCTTCATCCATCCCTTCACCCGAATCGCTGACACTGAGGCAAACATAATCGCCCGGCGCCAGATGCAAGGCGGATTGGTCGCAGGCGTCTGCCGTCTTGGCACTGATGACGATTTGACCGCCTTTGGGCATGGCATCGCGGGCATTGGTAGCGAGGTTCAACACCGCCAGTTCGAGCTGATTGAGGTCGGCCATGACAGGGACGAGCCCGGGTTCAAAGCGTGTTTCCAGCATGACTGAAGGCCCGAGCGAGCTACGCAACAGTCCGCTGATCCCTTGCACCAACTCGGATAAATCGACTGATTCGAACTTGAGTTCCTGACGTCGCGCAAACGCCAGCATGCGCTGGGTCAGCGACACGCCGCGCATGGCGCCCTGAGTGGCGTTATCCAGCAGACGGGTGACTTTCGGGTCGTCACCCACGCGCTTGCGCACGATTTCCAGGTTGCCGAGGATGACGGTCAGCAGGTTATTGAAGTCATGGGCAATCCCCCCACTGAGTTGACCGATGGCCTGCATCTTCTGCGCCTGGAACAACGCCTCGCGGGCTAGCTCAAGGTCGTGCTGCGCCTGAGTAGCCTCGGTGATGTCACGGGTGATCTTGGCAAAGCCGAGTAACGTGCCGGTATCGCCCCAAATCGGGTCGACCACCACATGAGCCATAAACCGTGTCCCGTCCTTGCGCACGCGCCAGGCTTTGTTTTCGAAGCGCTTCTCGCGCGTTGCGATCTCCAACGCTCGTTGCGGCTCACCGGCCGCTCGGTCTTCAGGGGTGTAGAACAGCGAAAAATGCTGACCAATGATCTCTTCGGGGCGATAACCCTTGATGCGCTGGGCGCCCAGATTCCAGTTGGTCACGCGGCCATCCGGGGAGAGCGTATAGATGGCGTAATCTGTGACGCTTTGCACCAGCAAGCGAAACTGCTGCTCGCTTTGCTTGAGGGTCTCTTCGGCCATTTTGCGGTCGGTCAGATCGCGGGTGATCTTGGCAAAACCCAACAGCTTGCCCGATGGGTCGATAATCGGATCAATCACCACGTGCGACCAGAAATGCGTGCCGTCCTTTCGTACACGCCAGCCTTCGCCCTCGAAACGCCCCTCACGAATTGCCGTGTCCAGCGCACGTTGTGGCAAACCGGCCTGGCGATCTTCTTCGGTATAGAAGCGCGAGAAGTGCTGGCCAAGAATCTCCGCTTCCTCATACCCTTTGAAGCGCCTGGCGCCAGCGTTCCAGCTGGTGATGATGCCGTCTGGATCAATCATGTAGATGGCATAGTCCACCACGGCATCGATCAGCAGACGAAAGCGCATCTCCTCGACGGAATAGGTTCTGGGCTGGTTATCACTCATCGATCACACCCGTGATTATCATTGTTATGGAGTATGCGACAAACCGTGGGTTTGGGAAGCACGAAAACGGTTGAGAACTGGAGCATAACGCTCGCACAGCCTATTCTCGACGCCAATTGCCACCCCGGCCGATACAAGGCACTCCGATGATTCTGATTCTGTTACCCACGTCTGACTACGATCCCACCGAAAGCAGCGTCGTGTGGCAAGCCATGCGCCAGGCCGGTATCGAAGTGCGCTTTGCAACACCCCAAGGTCTACCTGCCTACGCCGACTCACGCCTGGTGAACATTGGATTCGGTCCGTTGAACCCTTTGCTGATGACCCGTCAGACCGATCTTGCCCATTACGCCCGCATGATCGAAGACAAATGGTTTCGCCAACCGATGGCCTATGCCGACGTCGACTGCGATCAGTACGACGGACTGCTGATTCCGGGCGGCCATGCCAAGGGCATGCGCAGTCTGCTGGAGTCAGACCGGGCGCAACGGATCGCCCTGCATTTTTTCAAGGCTGACAAACCCGTAGCTGCGGTGTGTCACGGCGTGTTGTTACTGGCTCGTACCATCAATCCGGATACCCGGCATTCGGTGTTGCACGGACGCAAGGTCACTGCCCTGCTGGCCAGCACCATGGAGTTGCCGGCCTGGATAATCACCGCCCCTTGGCTTGGACGCTATTACCGGACCTATCCGCAAACCGTTGAAGCAGAGGTCACGGGCGCCCTCGCCAGCCCTGCGCATTTTCAGCGAGGTCCGTTGCTGGCGCTCCGTGATTCAGCGGACGAACCCCATCGAGGCTTTGTCGTGCGTGATGGTCAGCTGCTGACCGCTCGCTGGCCAGGAGACTGCCACCGATTCGCCGCTGAATGGGTCCGACTTCTTATCGGTAAACGTATTTGACGATGTAAGCGTACAAATCGTTGTAGACAACGTCAGGGACAAACTGGGCGTAGGTTTGGGCTTTGAGCAACGCCAAATGGCAGTCTTTTACCATCTCGTCACGTTCTCGATGGGTGCAGACATGGTTATTGATGATGTTGGCGTAGGTGCTGTTCGGCGTCGGTGCCGTGGAGGGCGTGGATGCGGGAACGTCAGCTTTTGAGTAGCTGAAATGAGCACGCTGGAGGCGCTCTTTCAACGCTCCAGGCCCGCGCTCATACAAGGTGATTTGTGAGCCATCGACTGCTTTGGAGGCGACCTCACAGGCCAGGATGATCGCTTGTGCAAGACTCATGCTGGCATCAAGGTCCGCGTAGCTGACAAAGCGTTCGAGTTCCCGATTTTCCAGGCTCTTGAGTGCCCGCTTGATGCTCGATACGTGGGCGAATTCCTGCGTACAGCCGACGATATGCGTTTCGAATTGATACCCTGCTGCTGTGGCCAGGGGTGGAAACGTGGCGAAAGCGATTCTGTCGAACGCACACTCCATGATGATGTTGTATTTGAGCGTAAAGGCTTCAGTGAAGATCTTTTTGCTGACTTCCTCTACAAAGGCTGCCGTGTGCTCGTAGGCGTGCAAGACGCCGAGTTTGATCATCTCTGCGTATTGAGGATGTTTCTGTCGGTATTCGGGCAGGTAGAGACGAACGTATTTGTCGTAGCGCTTTGAAGGCAACAGATGCTTTTCCAGCAGGAAGGTTTTGCCTGACCCTTGAAGCCCGGCAACCACCAGGATTTTCGGCGTTTGCTCGGCAGTGATACCGCGAAACAGCGTCGCTTTGATTTCGTTGAACGCTGCAGTGACCTGCTCAGGGGTGTAGGTGTAATTTGGCGCGACTGACATACCTTGATTTCCTTATCAAAGAGCCGGCGGAAAGTGATGGCCGGCCCTCTGAATAAAGCCCTGTTTCAGCGTTTGTTCAAATGCGCGTGTCTTTCAAGATATGTCGTTGTTTTTAAAGTAAAAATTCCTACGCCATAGAGTGAAAAGGCGCTTGTTCAACCGCCCACCAACGCGGCAGCAACTGCCTGACCTTACTCTCGCCAAACCGGTCATCGATCAGCATCACCACACCTTGATCCTGTTGCGTGCGGATCACCCGTCCCGCCGCCTGCACCACTTTCTGTACCCCTGGAAACAGGTAGGTGTAGTCATAACCGGCGCCGAAGATGGCGGCCATGCGGTGCTTCAATTGTTCGTTGACCGGATTGAGTTGCGCCAGCCCCAGCGTGGCGATGAACGCGCCGATCAGGCGTGCGCCGGGCAAGTCGATGCCTTCGCCAAAGGCTCCGCCCAGCACGGCAAAACCGACACCCTGGCTGTGCGCCGTGAATTGATCGAGAAAAGCCTGACGCTGATCTTCGGCCATGCCCCGGGACTGCGACCACAGAGTGATCTGTGGGTGTCGTTCGGCCAGTAACTGCGCCACCTGCTGCAAATAATCAAAGCTGCTGAAAAATGCCAGATAGTTGCCCGGGCGTTGGGTGAATTGCTGTGCAATCAACTCGACAATCGGCTCGAGCGACGCTTGGCGGTGGACGTATCGGGTCGATATCTGGCTGACGATGTGCACTTTCAGCTGGTCGGCATGGAACGGTGATTCAACATCGATCCACACCGTGTTCGTCGGGGTTCCCAGCAGGTCCGCGTAGTAATGCCGAGGGCTGAGGGTGGCGGAGAACATCACCGTGCTGCGTGCGGCCGTCAGGCGTGGGCGAATGAAACCGGCGGGCACCACGTTGCGCAGGCACAGTCGGGACAGGTGACGCTTGCGGTCGAGGTCACGCTTGCTGATGTCAAACAGAAACTGTTCATCGAAGAGTTCGGCCACCCGGCAGAACTGCAGCATGTCGAAGTAGAAACCCTGCAAGGCGCTGTCCAGGCCCTGGGGGTGATCGTTGAGATAATCGCCAATGCTCGCGCTGCATGAAGACAACGCCTGAAGCAGTTTTTCCGGTGCCTTGTCGTACGCCTGATACGGCGCCGTTTGCAGGTTGTGCAGGGCATTCCACTCTCGATTGACCCGCTGTAACGACTTTTTCAGCGCCTCTGGAGCGTTTTTTCGCACGCCATCGAGGGTCGACTGTTCGAGACTGGCGCTGTACATCTGCCGGCCGCGCTCGACCAGGTTGTGGGCTTCATCCACCAGCACCGCGACTTTCCAGTTGTTGGCCTGCGCCAACCCGAACAGCAGCGCGCTGAAATCGAAGTAATAGTTGTAGTCAGCGACCACCACGTCTGCCCAACGGGCCATTTCCTGGCTCAGGTAATAAGGACAAACCTCATGCGCCAGGGCAACCTGGCGAACGGCAGCCTGGTCGAGCAGGCTCAGCTTGCTGGCAGCTTGGCGAGCGGCGGGCAACCGATCATAAAACCCCTGGGCCAACGGACAGGACTCACCGTGACAGGCTTTGTCCGGATGTTCGCAGGCTTTGTCCCGGGCGATCATCTCCAATACCCGCAACGGTGGCGCAGCGGTGCTTTGAAGGATGACTTGCGCGGCGTCCAGCGCCAGTTTGCGCCCCGGGGTTTTCGCGGTAAGAAAGAACACCTTGTCCAGTTGCTGCGGCGCCAGGGCCTTGAGCATCGGGAACAGCGTGCCCAGGGTCTTGCCGATTCCGGTCGGCGCCTGAGCCATCAGGCAGCGTCCCGTGCTGACCGCCTTGAACACCGACTCAGCCAGATGCCGTTGCCCCGCACGAAAGCTGGCATGGGGAAATGCCAACTGCTGCGCCGCGTGATTGCGCGCATCGCGATGGGCCATTTCCTGCTCGGCCCAGTGCAGAAACAACCCGCAGTGATGTTCGAAAAACTGCTGCAGTTGCGCAGCGCTGAAGGCTTCGACCAGGCAGGTTTCCTTTTCACTGACGATGTCGAAGTACACCAGCGCCAGATTGATCCGGGCCAGTTCCAGCTTCTGGCACATCAGCCAGCCGTAGATTTTCGCTTGTGCCCAGTGCAACTGGCGGTGGTTGGCCGGCTGTTTGCTCAGGTCGCCGCGATAGGTTTTGACCTCTTCCAGGCAGTTTTGCGCTGGGTCGTAACCGTCTGCCCTGCCCTTCACCGTCAAGGTTCGGTACAGGCCTTCAAGGGCAACTTCACTTTGATAACCCTCGCTGCGCCGTGAAGCGACGGTACGGTGCCCGACGATGCCTTCCAGCGCCGTGGGTGACGGGGTAAATCGCAGGTCCAGGTCGCCGACCTTGGCGGTGAATTCACACAACGCCCGCACCGCGATGCTGTAGCTCAAGCGCTTTGCTCCGACCATTGCACGTAACAGACGGCGATAGGCATCTGGTGTTCGTGACAGAACTCCAGCCAGCGCAATTGGTTGTCTTGCAAGCGATCGCCGGGGCCTTTGACTTCGATCATGCGGTAGGTCTTGTCTTGCGGCCAGAACTGGATCAGGTCCGGCATGCCGGCGCGGTTGGCCTTGATGTCCAGCAACAGCCGATTGAACCAGTGCTTGAGGTGCTCGGGCGGCAGGCAATCGAGGGCCTGGTCCAGCAGTTCCTGGCTCAACGCGCCCCAGAACACGAACGGCGACTGCACGCCCCACTTGGCGACATAGCGCTCACGCAAGGTTTGTACGTAGCGCCCGTCATCGAGTTCGGCGAGACACGCCTCAAACAACCCGGCCCGACGCGCATGGAAGTCCTCGTTGAGCAGATCGACCGGCCCGCGCTGGAACGGGTGAAAAAAAGCGCCTGGCAACGGGGCAAAGATCGCCGGCCAGCACAGCAGTCCGAACAGCGAGTTGATCAGGCTGTTTTCGACGTAATGCACTGGCGCCAAATCCTGCGCCAGATGGGCCTGCACGTAATATTCCACCGACAGCGCTGGATCGATTCTGGGCAATTGCAGGTCCAGGCGCTGCATGTCCCGAGGCGCTGGCCGTTTCATCGCCGGACCGCCCAGTTTGCGCCGAAGCCTGGGCAGCACGCGCAACAGATGTTGATGCTCGGCCGCGCTTTCAGGCGTTTGTTCTGCGTCAGTCGCCAAGTCCATGGCCAGTTGATACTCACCACAGCGCTCCAACACTCGAATCAGCCGGACCCGTGCGCCAGGATAGGCGCAGTCGCGGTAAATGGTCAGCGCGGTGGAGAAATCCGCCAGGCGTTCGCAGTGCTGGCCGATCTGGAACAACAGCTTGCCCCGGCGTCGTTGCAGCCACGGGTTGCTGAGTTCCAGCGCGTTGACTTGCTCGACGATGTCCGCCACCGCCTCACCCGCCTCGAACCGTTGCTGGCATTGGTGCAGGAATACGCAGGCGTCCACGTCTTCACGGCAGCGCAGGCCCCGGGACTCGGCGCAGAACTCGACTTTTTCATAGGTAAAAATGCCGAGGTCGGCCAGCACGAACTCCGACCAGTCCTGATAAAGATTGCCGAAAAACATCAACCGCAATCGGTCACACAGGCCCATGATGGTCAAGGTAAACAGTCGGTCATCGACTTGCGGGCACCATTGGTTGAAGCTTCGGGCATCGCATAACTGTTCGCTCAACGGCGGTAGCCAATCGGACTTCTTGCCTTTGGGCTGTTCGATGAGCGTGCCAAAGCACTGGAGAATTTCCGCCTTGAGCAGCACCTCGAACAGCTCCGCGATCGGCAAGGGCGAGTGTTCGTCGATCCAGCCTGCCGCCAACAACGGCTCGGCAGCACGGGCAATGTCACCAATTTCCAGGTAGTTCAGTTTGCCGGCCCTGAAATGCACGCCCTTGCGCATCACCATCCTGACCAGCAGTGCGCGGGACTCGCGGGGTTGTCGGCGGAAATCCTGGACGAAGGCCTGCTCCTCGACGCTGAGCACATCGCCATAGCGGTGTTCAAGCCAATCAAGCACTTGCATGAAGTTGTTCAAGTAATAGAACGGATCGTCGAGCGGATTTTCAGTCACAGAAAAACAGCGCCATTGGAAAGTGAGTACTGGTTATGCGTACAGATACCAGCCAAGGCGTACCCGGTGCAAACGGAAAGGGATAAGCGGCGGCGCTATTTGGCAATTTGCGCTGGTTATCGAACTTTCCTTTGTTCCACGGCACCAACCGACATAGACGATTTTTTTTTGCATTGTTAGAGGTGTTTATGAATATCAGGATTCTGAGTTTGCCACTGGCCGCGGTAGCTTTTCTGGCGCTGGCCGGTTGCTCTACACCCACGGTCGTGACCTTGCAGAACGGCACCCAGTATTTGACCAAGGACATGCCGAAAACCAAGTCCAAGGACGGCTTTTACGAGTTCGAGGATATTTCCGGCGCGAAAGTGAGGGTCAATGCCAACGACGTAGCGACGGTTCGCAAGGAAGATTGAGGACGGCGTTATCGTTCATCGCGAGCAGGCTCGCTCCCACAGTTATGCATTCGACTTGCAACCTGTGGGAGCGGGCTTGCCCGCGATGAGGCCCCTACCGGCGCCACAGAACTATCAGGCAATCACAATCCCTGAGCCGGACAAACTGTCCAGTCCAACCCCGACCAGCGTCACCGAATCAGCACCAAACGTCAGCACCGTATCGTGGCCCACTGCCGTGGCATGTGCGCGATAGTCATCGCTGGGCGTCACGCCCTGCACCCCGAGAAACACCAGCTTGTCGTTGGCTTGATAGCCCAGCACCCGATCCTGACCGAACGCGCCGCTGAACAGGAACGTATCGACCCCGCCGCCCGACTCCATCAGGTCGTTCCCCGCCCCGCCCACCAGTACATCATTGCCCTTGCCGCCGATCAGATGATCGTTACCGTCCAGGCCAAACAACCAGTCGCCCGTCGCCTGGGCCTTGAGCGTATCGGCACCCGTGCCCCCCTTCACCGAGGACGCGTACTGCGTCAGGTTATTACCCGCCACCAGCCCGCTGGCCGTCACGCTGTGGGTCACCTCATCCTTGAGCAGTCCCCACAAGCCCCCCGATTCCTGGGTGACAAGGCTGCCAATGTCGCGGGTAATGCTGATGCCGCCATGGGCATCGCGCACGTACAGGTTGCCGGCGCCGTCGTTGGCAAACTCAAACCCTTTAACCGACTGCTGCAAGTCCAGCACGTTGTTGCCCTTGCCACCGAGCAGGATGTTGTAGCCGCCCGCATCGCGGAAGGTGTCGTTGCCGTCACGGCCCTCCAGATAGTCATTGCCCTTGCCGCCCTGAATCAGGTCATTGCCGTCACTGCCGATGATGAAGGTGCTGCCCTTGTGGGTTTCTGCGTTGCGATTCAGGTCCTGCACCCAGGTCGTGGCGCGCGCGGGGGCCGAGAGGTTGGCGACAATGATCGTCGAGTCTTTGCCGGTGAGGTCGTAGAACGACGATTCGATGACCCGATTCATGCCGTCGCCATAGGCGGTGGGCAGGTGCGAGATCCACGTAGGAATGTTGAGGATGGAGAACGGCAGCACATTCCACGCCGTCGAGGCGTAGTGGTCATTGAAGCTGACGATGTTATCGGTCGTCGAATCCTTGGGGGCATCGTGCACACCCACCGACGACAGGTTAAAGGACGAACCGTCGAGGGCACGAAACACCGGATCGTTTTCGTAACCGACGTTGAGCACTTTGTCGGTGCTGCTCTGGGTGGGCGACGCGTAGGCGATGTAATTGGAGTCCTGGTAGAACCCTCCCCACTTGCCGCCGCTCAAGTCCGCCAGGCTGTTGACCGCCAACCCGCCAAGGCTGTGGCCACTGACCAGGATGTTTTTGCCCGACAGGCCATTGGCCTGGGCAAACGCCGCGACATCGCCCAACAAATTGCCGAAGGCTTCGCCAACGTAGTTTTTCGCATAATCCTTGGGACCCAACGCCGCCAGCAGATCGTTGATCACGTCACCGATGGAGTCGCTGATCAAGGTTTCCCTGGGACCGCTGGTGCCACGAAAGGCGATGCCGATTTCAGTGAGATGCCCCTGCGCATCGTACTTGCCGAGGATCTCCACCTGCGCACTGGTGTAACCGGCTTTCTCACCGAAGAACGTTCCGCGCGCATCGACCTTGCCGTCATAGCCCAGTTGCGAGGCGGAGATCGGCGTCCAGCCGGCTTTCTGTACGGCATCCAGTGCGGCTTTTTCCGAGTCGGGGTTCCATGGAATGCCGGGAATGACCCCTTGGGAATCGGTGCCGCCCAGCAACGCAGTGACCAGTGTCGCCGGCAACCCAAGACCAAAGCCGTTGTGCTGGTAACCAGTGGCAAAGCCGTTGTCGAGGTTGTGGTAGGAATACAGCGTGATCGCCATCGCGTCAGTGAATAACGCTTTGGAATCTGCCGTGCCGAAGTTCTTGTAGTCGTACACACCCATTGGTATTGCCTCTCTTTTTGTTGGAATTGTCAGAGATAGCTCACAACCAGGACGCTTCCTTCACAAAGCGCCCCGGAGCATTCAGTGCCTGTAGCCTTTACCCAAATGTGATGCGATCGAGCCTCGCCCCAAATCGCTATCGAGTCTTCGGGCCCTGTCCGAACGCCTCGTCCACCTTGGCGAGATCCTGTTCGCTCAAGGTGCCGGCGTAGTAATGCAACTTGGTCCACGCCATCAGGTAGTCATACCTTGCCTGGGCCAAATCCCGGCGAGTGGTAAACAGTTGTTGTTCGGCGTTCAGCGCATCGAGGTTGACCCGCTCACCGCCCAAAATGCTTTGTTTGGTCGAGACCACCAGCGCCTCGGCGGACGTCAGGGCTTTTTGATAGGCGCGCAGTTTGTTCACACCCGACAGGCAGGCACTGAACTGGCGGCGCAGCTCGATCAACGTTTCCCGGGTTTTGCCATCCAGTTCGTATTCGGCCTGTTCCATGGTGCGGCTGGCCTGACGGGTCGACGCCGACACCCCGCCGCCGGCATACAGCGGCACATTGACTTCGATGCCGATGGTGTTGGTGTCATAGCGCTGGTTGTAAGTGTTGCCGCTTTCCGATTCGTTCTGGCGCACCGAGGCGTAGGCACTGACTTTAGGCAAGTGCCCGGCGCGGTTGCGTTCGACTTCATAACGCGCCACTTCCACCGCCTGGCGCTGTGAGGCCAGGTTCGGGTTGTTGGCCACGGCCATCTCGTGCCAGGTGTCGTAATTGGCCGGTTGCAGGCTGAACGTCTGGAAGTTCTGGGCCAGCGGGGCCAGGTCGGTGATGTCGATGGCCTGCACGCCAATCAGCGCGCCCAGTTCACGCAAGGACGCGTCCTGTTCGTTGCGCGCCTCGATTTCCTCGGCGGTTGCCAGCTCGTAACGGGACTCGGCTTCAAGAATGTCAGTGCGCGTGCCCTCGCCCTGGCGGAACATTTGCTCGTTCTGCTGGAACTGCTGCTCGAAGGCCTTTTTCTTGGCCAGGGCAATGTCGATCTGATCCTGGGCGAACAGCGCCTTGGTGTAGTTTTCCAGGACGCGCACCAGCAGCTCCTGACTCTTGCCACGAAACGCTTCATCGGCAAACAACGATTGCGCCACACCTTTGCGATACGCCGCGTAGGCCTCGTAATCGATCAAGGGTTGTTGCAGGGTCAAGGTCGAGCCGTAACTGTTGTAGTTGCGGTCATCGCTCTGGTTTTGCCCGCGCTCGTTGAGATAGGTGACCTTGGACGTATTGCGGCCCTTGTTGTAGTTGTAACCCAATTTTGGCAACAAGCCGGCCCGGCCGATGATGCGGTTCTCAAGGCCGGCATCGCGCGCCTTGATCGCGCCGAGGAACACCGGATCATTGCGCAACGCTTGCTCGTAGATATCGAACGGCCCCATGGCCATCACGCTGTCGCACGTCAGCAACGCCAGGGTTGCCGCGAGCATGGAAAGCTTATTCATACAGCCGAACATCCTTATTCCTCGGTCAACGCGGAGCCTGCCCGGTCGAGCAGCGGTTTGAACAGATAGTTGAGGAGTGAACGTTCACCGGTGCGCACGAACATTTCCGCCGGCATGCCGGGCTTGATCACCAGGCCGTGGAGTTTTCCCATCGCCTGATCGCTGACGCTGCTGCGCAGCACGTAGTACGGCGCACCGGTTTTCTCGTCGACCATCTGGTCGGCGGAGATCAGGCTGACCTCGCCTGGGACCCGCGGTGTACGGCTCTGGTTGAACGCGGTGAACAGGATGTCCACCGGCAAGTGGGTGCCAACCTTGTCGATCAAATTGATCGGCAGGTGCCCTTCCACTTCCAGCCGCGTGCCTTGGGGCACGATCTCCAGCAAGGTTTCACCCTGACGCACCACCGCGCCTTCGGTGTGCACCCCAAGGTTGACCGCGATGCCGTCGGCGGTGGCGATGATCTCGCTGTGTTGCAAATCGAAGCCGGCGGAAGTCAGTTGTTCTTCCAGCGTCACGCTTTTGAGTTGCGCGTCGGCCAACTGGGTGCGGACTTCTTTCTGGTACTCCTCAATGTGCTGTTGCAGCTTCAGGCGCGATTCAATGATGCCCTGCTCCACCCGCCCGCTTTCGCCGGTGTTTTCCGCCAATTGCTGCTGAACTTGCGACAGCTGACGCTGATACTCCATCAACCGGTTACTCGGGATGTAGCCGTTGTCCGCCAGGGGCTGCAGATTGCTCAACTGTTTTTGCAGTGAACTGGCCTGTGCCGTCAGGTCCGTGCGTGCGCGGCGCATGCCGGCCAGTTGCGCGCCGGCACCTTCGATGCTGGCGCGCAAGGCTGCCTGCTCGCGGGAAAATGCTTCACGGCGGCTGCTGAACAATTGCCGCTGGCCTTCGAGGACCAACGCGAGGCGTGGATCGGGATCGTTGCTCAGTTCAGCGGGAAAATTCACTTGCTTGAGGTTGTCGCGTTCGCTCTGCCAGCGCGCCAGGCTGGCCCAGGCCATGCGGTATTGCGCCTGCAACGATTGCACGTCGGCCGCGACCTGGGTCTGGTCTAGCTGGAACAGCGGCTGGCCGAGCTTCACCACTTGGCCTTCGCGCACCAGAATCCGGCTGACGACGCCGCTGCTCATCGATTGCACGGCCTTGCGCTTGCCCGACACCACCACCGTGCCTTGCACCGGAATGCCTTGATCGAGCGGCGCTAGACTGGCCCAGGTGAAGAAACTGCCGGCGCCGACGATGGCCAGGACCCAGCCCATGCGAGCGAAGAAACGCGCATCGCGCTCGGGGCGTGCGGCGATGTAATCGTGTTCCATCGTCGCTTCGTTTTCAGTGTTCATGCGTGCGCTGCTCATACACCCGAATTCCTTGTCGTGGGCTGATACTGGCGACTCATGTTGAGCCCGCCCGGTGCTTGCGCAGTTTTTTCACGTTGCTGTTCCTGAGCACCGGAGAGTGCCTTGAGCACCTCTTGGCTAGGGCCGAAGGCCTGCAAACGGCCTTCGTTGAGCACCAGCAATTTGTCGGCCTGGGCCAATGCCGAAGAACGATGTGTCACCAGAATCACGCTGGTGCCCCGAGCTTTCATGTGCGCGATGGCGCCAGCCAGGGCGGCTTCACCCACGGTATCGAGATTGGAATTGGGCTCATCGAGCACCACCAGGCTCGGATTGCCGTACAGCGCACGCGCCAAGGCCACCCGCTGTTTCTGACCGCCGGACAGACCGCTGCCGTCCTCGCCCAGCACCGTGTCGTAGCCTTGCGGCATGCGCAGGATCAGTTCATGCACGCCCGCCTGTTGCGCGGCCTCGACGACTTTTTGCGGATCGGCCTCACGAAACCGGGCGATGTTTTCGGCGATGCTGCCGCTGAACAATTCGATGTCCTGCGGCAAGTAGCCGATGTACGGGCCGAGGTCGTCGCGGTTCCAGCGATGAATGTCGGCGCCGTCGAGCCGTACGGTGCCGCCCAGGGTTGGCCAGACGCCGACCAGCACCCGCGCCAAAGTCGATTTACCGGAGCCGGAGGCGCCGAGCACGCCCATGACTTCACCGGCACCCAGGCTGAAATTGACCATGTGCAAGGTCGCGCCGCGCCGCCCCGGTGGACCGGCACTGACCTGTTCGAAGCTGATCTGCCCCTTCGGTGCCGGCAGGGCCATTGCCTCGTCACTCGGCGGAAAAGCTTGCAGCAACGCATCAAGACGACGGTAAGCGAGCTTGGCGCCGCTCCATTGTTTCCAGACTGCAATCAACTGATCGATTGGACTGAGGACGCGGCCCATCAGAATGGACCCGGCGATCATCATCCCGGCGGTCATGTCGCCCTTGATGACCAACAACGCCCCCAGGCCCAGCACCAGGGATTGCAGGCACAGGCGCAAGGTTTTGCTCAGGGAACTGATGACAGCGCCGGTGTCGCTGGCCTGATTCTGCAGACCGAGGAAGCGCGAGTGCACCTGGAACCAACGCTTGCGCAACACCCCGAGCATGCCCATCGCCTGAATGGTTTCGGCATTGTGCAGGTGGCTGGTCGCCAGTTGGCTCGACTTCTGGGAAAACGCCGCCGCCTCCCCCAGCGGCTTTTTGGTCATCGCCTCGTTGAGGCATGCCAGGCCGATCAGCAACACCGCGCCCGCAGTGGCCAAGACGCCGAGCCAGACGTTGAACAGGAAAATAACGAACAGGTACACCGGAAACCACGGCGCGTCGAAGAACGCGAACAGCGCAGGGCCGGTGACGAATTGGCGAATGTGGGTCAGGTCCCCGAGGGATTGCCCGGCGTTGCCTTCGCCTTTGAACAGGTTGCGTTCGAACGCGGCCTGATACACCCGTAAATTGAAGCGCCGCTCCAACTGGCTGCCAATGCGAATAACGATGAAGCTGCGCACGATCTCCAGCAAACCGATGAAGACGAAGAACCCGACCACCATCAGCGACAACATGGCCAGGGTCGTTTCGTTTTGCGAAGACAGCACGCGGTCATAGACCTGGAGCATGTAAATCGACGGAACCAGCATCAACACGTTAATTAACGCGGTGAAACACCCTACGCTGATCAGGATGCTCTTGTAGTCGCCCAAGGCTTTTAATAGTGGTGCGGTGGCTGGGCTCTTTGCCATCTTCATGGGTTCTTCCTGAGGTGTTATTCCCCGTCATACCTGACGAAGTTTCCAGTAACTGTTCGTGCAGAGGCGGCTATAGGTTTGACGCACTAGCGCTTACAAACCAATAACAACTTTTAATCTGGTTTAGGGCTTATCACATAATGACCGCTGTCTGTTTATTACTGCGCCTGACGCACAAGTGTTATGACCAGAGCAGATTTCAATATGGCTGTATAAGAGCCGTCACGCTGGCGGCTGAGAAACAGAATCTTTGAACCTTCGTTACCGGTAATCGCAATACCGTCCGGCTCAGTGAACCAACCGATCGCTTTTTCACCCGCCAGCCATGCGCTTAAACACTCTGCACCGTCACCCAGTGTCTGCTGCAACTGGAAGTCGATGATGCACACCTTGGACTGTTCGTCCTGCAAAACCAGGGACTCTGAGGAGTTATCCCTGGCACTCAAGGTTGCCTGCCATTTGCCAGCCAATTCCGAGGGATCTGTCAATTTCAAGCTACTTGCCATGGCGGTCTCTCCAATAAAAATCATGAACGTCGCCAGAAGCCACGCGGTTGTTCGACGGATCAAGGCCTTGTCAGCCATAGGTTGTTGTACTCCGGCTTGCAGGTTTGTTGCGCAGAGGGCAGCGCATCGGCGCCACCCTCCTTTTGCCTCACATTACGCCGCGATGTCCGAGAACGCCGCCTGGCCAACGGTGCTGACCAGGAAATCAGCCACGCCGTGTCCGGAGAAGTCCACCGACAACAGGCTGTTACCACCCGAGGAGGTCAACACCGCATCGCCCGCCGCACCGGTGAACGAATTCACAAAATGCAGGCCGGCGCCATTGGTGATGCCGGTCAGGTCGATCTTGTCCAGGCCGCTGACAAAGTCGAGGATCTGGTCGGAAGCCCCTGGTCTTGAATCGCTGCTGGCCGCGAACACAAAGGTGTCCGACCCAGCACCGCCCCACAGCTTGTCCGCACCGCCCGCGCCGTAGAGTATGTCGTTGCCGGCACCGCCCTTCAGCTCGTTGGACACGCCGTTACCGATCAGCAGGTCGTTGCCCGAACCGCCAATCGCGTTCTCGATGATTGCGCCCTTGGCAATGGACACGTTGCCCACCAGGCCGCCCACGTCGGAGAACGAGGCTTCATTGAGGTTGATCTTCTGGTTCTGGGTGAAACCGGAGAAATCCAGCGTGTCTTTGCCACCCGCATCCCACACCGAGAACACCACCTTGTCCGACGACGAAGACGCACTCAGGAAGTCGCGACCGGCGTTGGAGTTGAAGCCGTAGGTGGTGTCACCGGTGCGGGTGGTGGTGTTGGCACCGTAGAGTTTCTGGATCGCGGCAATGTCGTCCATCAACGGCCCGGACGAATAGGCTTCGACACCGCCCTTGCTGAAGTTCTGGCTGGTATTGCTTTCACTCCAGTAGCTCATGACGCTGTAGCCGCGGGTGTCTTGCCCATAGGAGGCGTCATTGTAGGTCGGCGCACCTTCACCAGCGTTGTAGTCGCCGGGATGGGCCAGGCCCAGGGTGTGACCGATTTCGTGAGTCAGGGTTTGACGCCCGTAATTGTTCAGGTCGGGGGTCTTGTTCGGCGTGTAGCTGCTGTTAGTCAGGTACCACGATGAACCGTCGTAACCTGCACCCGTGCCAGGCAGATAGGCAAACGCCGCTGCGCCGTCCTGACCACCGCTGTAATTGCCGAAGGTCATGTGACCGTCGCCGCCTGTGGCCTTTTCGGCGAAGGTGACATTTGCAACGTCAGACCAGGATTGCATGGCGAGCACCGCCTGGGCTTTTTGTTGCGAGCTGAACTGACTGAAGCCGGTAATACCGTGCTTGCTCATGGTGCTCGACGATGCCGAGGTCAGGAACGTGTAGGTCAGTTCGATTTTGCCGCTGCCATCCTTATCCTGGTAGGCAGCGCCATCGCGCAGCAATTGGGTCGCTGCCTGGTCGACGGAATAGGAGGGTTTGCCATTGACCGTGAGATTGCCACCCCGGTCATACTGATGGCTGAAACTGTTGATCTGACTGTAAGCCGAACTCGGTGCAGCCAATGGTGAAAAGGCCTGTTCGGCAAGACCGACAGCGTTGTCTTTTACATTAGACATAAACACACTTCCTTGTTTAGCAATGGAACAGTTTTTTTCAGATAGCGACAATCTCTGGCGAGATCGTCCTATCACTCGCCCAATGAAGGCGAAAGAAAACTGACACAATTCGAAATCAAACGTCTACTGTTTTTTTGACGTCAAATTGTGTTGTTCCAGCAAGTACCCGGAAACAATGCGTGCGCTGTCGAAATAATCTTGTAAACAGGGGGCTTCGGGGAGATTGTCTGACAATTACGTATTTAAATATTAAATAGACCTAAGTTGCTTTATGACTAAGGCGTCTCGGTTTTTTCGGACTTATTAGTATCAGTGCCAGTGAATTGATATCAGTTTATTTATATTTGATAGGGATTCTGGAAACGGCCAATACGCAGGCGACCAGCATTCGAGTAGTAAGGCATTCCATTGCCTCCTGACCATTGAAAGGAGGCAAGGAATCCACAGCGTTGTCAGCCTGCCGCCCTTAGCTGCCCGTACGAATCTTGTTCCACACCCGCGTGCGAATTCGATCGATGTTCAGCGGCATCGCCTCCAGCGCGAACAGCTTGCCCATCATTTCCGGACTTGGATAAACCTTGGTGTCGTTCTTGATGGCAGGGTCGATCAGGCTGTCGGCCTGTTCATTGCCGTTGGCGTAGTGCACGTAATTGCTGATGTCGGCCATGACGTTGGGGCGTAGCAGGTAATTCATGAAGGCATAGCCGGCCTTGTCGTCCGGGGCATCGGCGGGCATGGCGACCATGTCGAACCAGATCGCGGCCCCTTCCTTGGGAATCGAGTAGCCGATGTCCACGCCGTTCTTGGCTTCTTTGGCACGGTTCTCGGCTTGCAGGATGTCGCCAGAGAAGCCGACGGCCACGCAGATGTCGCCATTGGCCAGGTCGCTGGTGTATTTGGATGAGTGGAAATAGCTGACATACGGCCGAACCTTCATCAGCAACGCTTCAGCCTTTTTGTAATCTTCCGGTTTTTTGCTGTGATGCGGCAGCCCCAGGTAATTCAGCGCGGCCGGCAGCAGTTCCGGGCCGTTGTCGAGGATCGCCACGCCACACTTTTGCAGCTTGGCCATGTTCTCGGGTTTGAAAATCAGATCCCAGGAATCCACCGGCGCGTTATCACCCAATACGGCTTTGACCTTGGCAATGTTGTAGCCGATGCCCGTGCTGCCCCACAGGTACGGGAAGCCATGTTCGTTACCGGGGTCGTTGGTTTGCAACGCGGCGAGCAATACCGGGTTAAGATTTTTCCAGTTCGGCAACTGACTCTTGTCGAGTTTCTTCAACGCGCCACCCTGAATCTGCCGGGCCATGAAGTGGTTGGACGGGAACACCACGTCATACCCGGATTTACCGGTCATCAACTTGCCGTCGAGGGTTTCATTGCTGTCGTAGACGTCGTAGCTGAAGGCAATGCCGGTTTCTTTCTGGAAGTTTTTAGTGGTGTCGGGGGCAATGTAGTCGGACCAGTTGTAAATCTTGACGGTGTCGGCCGCATGGCTGAGGGACGCAACGAGCGCAAGGGGGGCCAGAGTCAGTGTCTTTCGGATCATGAGTCGATTCCTGTATGGGCTGTTTGTTTTTGTTGGAGCGCTATTGGCAGGTAATCAAAGGATCAAAAATCAAAAAATCAAAAAATCAAAAAATCAAAACGTAGGTCTTGCGCACGGTTTCCTGGATATCCCAGATGCCGAGGCTGTTGGCTGGCAACATCAGTGCGTCACCAGCTTCTATGTGCAGGGTTTCACCGCCGTCCGGGGTAAAGGTGCAGCGGCCTTGAATGAAGTGACAGAATTCCTGGGCAACGATCTGCCGCCGCCAGCGCCCGGGCGTACATTCCCAGACGCCGGTTTCGACGCCATCGTCGCGCTCGACGCTCGTGGTCGAAGCCACTGCCACGGGCGTTCCCAATGGCACGGCGACCGGGTTCGACTCTTGCAGTTTCAAGGTTGCGGTGTTTTTGAATTGCGTGATGCTCATGGGATTACCTGTGGTTTGAGAAAACGCCGTTTACTGCATGAAACCTTCCATGAACCCCGCCACCTTGCTGGCCAGCTTGCGCCGCCACGGGGCAGTGGCCGGGTTGGCCAGGGTCTGGTCTTCGTGGACGAAGCTGCGGATGATCGCGTTGTAGCCCAGCCAGCGGCAGGGTTCCGGCTCCCAGGTCCTGAGCGTCTCGAGACGTCCTTGTGGCACGACCCACGGCTGGCGGACAAATTCGGTATCACGCTGCAGAATCAGATCGGCCAGCGTTCTGCCGCCCAGGTTGCTGGCACCAACGCCCTCCCCGCCATAACCGCCAGACAAGGCAATGCCGCTGGCGTGATCGCAGAGCATGTGCGGCTTGAAGTGTCGGGACATGCCCAGGTTGCCGCCCCACGCATGGGTGATCCGCACGTTCTTGAGCTGCGGGAAGAGCTCGCTGAACAGGTAGCGCCGCAGATCCACCTCATGGGTGGTCAGGTTGAAGTCATGCCGCAGCTTGCCGGCAAACTGATAACCGCCACGGGCGCCGAACACCAATCGGTTGTCCGCCGTGCGCTGGCCGTAAGTGACCTGACGGCTGCTTTCGCTGAACGCCTGGCCGCGGCTGAGACCGATTTCGTCCCAGGTCGCGGCGGACAATGGCTCAGTGGCCACCATCAGGCTTTGCACCGGTAGCTGATAGCGGCCCAGTGGCGGCAACGTCGTTGCGTACCCTTCTACGGCGGGGACGATCCAGCGACTGCGGACCTGCGCCTTGTCTGTACGCAACGACCCCGATTGCCATTGGGTGACCGCGCTGTTTTCATAAATCTTGACGCCCATGCGCTCCACCGTTCTGGCCAGTCCTCGCACCAACTTTGCCGGGTGAATGGTCGCAACGTGCGGTGCATAGATACCGCCATAAGGCTTGGCAACTCTGATCTGTTGCGCCAGTTGCTCGGGACTGAGCCAGCGATAGTCGCTTTCCGTCAGGCCCTGGCTGTAGAGCTTGTCCAGATAGAGGCGCAGGCTGACTTCCTGCTCGGGATAACGGGCCGCACAGTACAGCACCCCACCTTTCAGATAATCACAGTCGATGCCTTCACGTTCGATGACAATTTCGACCTCATCCGGAATGTTGTGCAGCAAGTTGAAAGACGCGCGGCGCTGTTCGGCGGGTGACTCGGCCAGCAGGCGGTCTTCGCCCAGCAGGTTACCCATCAGCCAGCCACCGTTACGGCCCGAAGCGCCAAAACCGGCGGTCTGCGCTTCGACAATGGCAATCTCCAGGCTGGGCGCCAGGCGCTTGAGGTAATACGCGGTCCAGAGACCGGTGTAGCCGGCACCGATGATCGCCACGTCGACGTCCAGATCGCGCTCCAGCGCGGGACGTGCCAGCAACGGCTCGTCGAGTTGATCCATCCACAAACTGATTGTGCGCCACGCCGACATGCCAGACTCCGCCACTCAAACTTCGATGGCGTCGATCCTAGTGCGTGGGCTCAGGGACTGTCTTGCGCGCGTGCACGCAAAGAAATTTGTTTGGCGTAGGCCTTGGGTGACAAGCCGGTGTGCTGGCGGAAACAGCTGTAGAACGCCGATAACGAATTGAAGCCGGCGGCAAACGCCAGTTCATCGACGCGCACGGGGGGCGTGGCGGCATCCAGTGCGCTGAGCAAATGTTGCAGTCTTGCCCGGTTAACGTAGCGGTAGAAGCTCTGCCCCAGCACCTGATTCAGCAGGTAGGAAATCTGATTACGGCTGTAGCCGCATTCCTTCGCCACCCGCTGCAGGTCGAGTTCGGGGTCCAGATAAGGCTGTTGTCGCTCGAAATACTGTTGCAGGTCTTGCGCCATGAAACTCAACTGGCGCGGTGAAAGCCCAAGGCGACTGGCCGCCGGACGCAAGTTCGCCGCCGCATGGCTTTGCGACAGTTCGCGCACCAGCGAGGCGTATTCGTTGACGCGCCAGATCAAACCGTCCCTCACCGTGATTGCCTCGCTGGAACGGAACGACACCAGTCCCTCGCTGCCGCGCAACGTCATTTGGTACTGGATAAACGCGGTGTTGCCGTCCAGGCGAATGCGATCCGAGTGTTCAAGCGCTTCGTCCGGATTGCGCGGCATGCTGTCACGCACGTACTGGCGCAGTTCGTCGAGACCCATGACTCGATTCTGGAAAAAATCGTTGTACTGAATGTCCGGGTGATAAAGCGCCATGACGCCATCCAGATCCCGGTGTTTCCAGCACAAGTGGTAGCGCATGACCGTCTCGCCCGTGGCCTGGGTTTGCAGCGGGCCATCATCATCGGCGTGCATAAAGGACTCGACAAAAAAAGCGAGCTTGCCGAAATTCTGTCTCAGCATCAATAAATGGTCGGAATCAGCCCAACGCCAGACCCGTCCGACACGTGATCCACATCAAAAAATCCGCTGGCAATCGCCAAACGGACTGAAAAAATCACATGACTTTCACATCTCGATGCTACTTTTAAAGGCAGTCACCGGTTGAGCCATTGAAGGTTCTTCCCTCCTAACATGAGCTAATGGAAGCGCTCGATGAAGAAGGCGGGCAACATATGAATAAAGGTTCTTTCAGCAAAGTTACATTTCCAAACGCCTGCCAGCTGATGCGCTGGCATTTTCATCCCATGGGATTCGAGGCGAGCATGGATGCGCCGGGCAGCATGATTGCCCGTCTGTTTGACCGCGCCAGTGGCGAGACCATGATCGCCATTGCAGGCATTCCTTGCGCAACCGTCATGAATGCCGCGGATGTAGAGCGAATAATCGAAGCCGTCGAAGACGAGCTTGAGGCTTTCATTCCACCCGTGGCCCTCAGAAGTTACGCCTGAAGGCCAATCCCACAAAAAAAGCCCACATTATGTGGGCTTTTTTGTGGGCGACGGGTCAGCCCGGGGTTTGCCCTCGACGATGATCCGCGAAGTACGGCCTGCCCTTGCCGATGCGATCGGACGCCTTGGGCATGTTCGCAGCCTGAGTGTCCTGACCGTCGACATACCAGTAGCAATGACTCACTGCACGCGTGATGCCCACGTAGGCGAGGCGTAAAATCTCGTCTTTCTGCGCGTTGTCATAGGGCTCAGTGTCGCCTGCCTTGCCAAGGCCAGCCATGCGGTAGACCTGGTTCTTGTAAGGCGAAAGTGTCAGGTGCTGGCAATCACCCAGCAGAAAAACCGCGTCCGCTTGCAGGCCCTTGGCGCTGTGATAGGTCAGCTGTTTCAGTCGGCGCGCTTCGTACGGCAAGCTAGAATCAACATTAACTACAGACTGAATATGTTGTTCTATCAATAACTTATCGCTACTTTTTCGATAAAGCATCAAGATCGAATCGCCCCGCCGGTAGTGCTCGATAAGGCGCTGGGCCATGCCTTGGTCGTCTCGATCCATGACATTCACCGGCAACACGGCCTTGGCTTCGCCACTCGCCTTAGCCTTCTTGCCTGCGATCGCCGGGGCTGCGCGGACGATGTGCTCGGCGGCATCTATGATGTATTGATGACTGCGATAGTTGTCGCTGAGCATGACCTTGGTGGTGCTCGGCGACAGGAACTGCTTGTTGAACTCCATGAAGTACGTCGGTGAACTGCCACGCCAACCATAAATGGACTGCCAGTCATCGCCGACACACAGCAGCGACGAATGCTGCGCACCGCGTCCGACGTGCATCGCCGGGCCGCGACTGCGGATTTCGGCAAGGCTGGCACGAATCCAGGAAACAATCTGCGGCGAAACGTCCTGAAATTCGTCGATCATCAAATGCGACAAAGGCCTCAACTGCTCATCACTCAGCAGTTTCAGGTTTTCCGGTGAATGCTCGCTGAACAAGGCAAACATCCGGTTGTAGGTCATCACCGGTGGCTTTTGATCAAGCAGATGATCTTCCAGGGCACGCCAGAACAGGCTCAAGGCCTCGAAGAAAAACCGGTCCGGATCGTCTTTGGCGAAGCTCATCTGAGCCACGGCGTTCGGCACGTCCAGCCCCAGGTTTTCGATAAACCCGGCGGTTGCAACAAAACAGTCCAGCAACGGCGCCGATCCGAGCTCGCCTTTGACCTTGTAGTCGAAGCCAGGTCCGGCGCTGGCATCACCGGCCAATGAGGCTAATACGCGCTTCGAAGACTCATAACTATCAAGCCATATCAAAGGCTTACGACAGAAAGCTTGAAACAGGGTGCGCTTAACCGCCCATTCTGCGCGGACCGTCAACTTGGCATTCGGACGGCTGAGCTGCGGATTTTCCCCCGAGTCGAACCCAAGCACTACCCAAGCGTCCAGGGTCGGGATGTAACCGTGGCAATGGAACGTCGAGCCGTTGATGTCGAATGTCTGGCGATTGGGTTCGATACCCTTGATTGGCCAGGCACCAGCGCGAAACCACAGGTCTTCAATTGTGTCGCACAGCTCTTCATCACGTTTGGCAGCCAACTCGGTCACCGCCATGCGCTTCTGCACATCGGGGTGATCGCGTTCCAGCTCCTTGAGTTGCAAGGCATGCCGAGACAACGGCTTGATCAGTTCGCGAAAACGCTCATCTCGAGTGTGCAGGCTGTGGAAACAGGCATTGAGTTGCTGGCGCTGAGCGTCGTTGATTCGCAGGTCGAAAGGATTGCTATCGACCTCTTCATCACCGTTCTGCGGGCGATTGCTGAGGTTCTCAAACGCTTGCAAGCGTTCGAAACCTGGCAGGCTGCGGACCATTGGCAGGATGCGTGAGTGAAAGGTACGCACCAGGTCTCGCGCCTCTTTGAGGCTCAACATCCGTCCCCACAGAGCAAATAGCTCGATCAGCTTATTAATGAAGTCTTTGCGCGACTCACGGGTGAAGGTCACGACGGTCATCGAGCCCAGTTCGAAACCCAGGTAATGGGTCAGCAGCAAGATACGCAACACCAACGTCGTCGACTTGCCCGCGCCCGCCCCGGCGATCACCGAGGTCGAAGGCGTATCACTGAATATCATCTTCCACTGGGCGACGCTGGGTTGCGCATGCGGTGGCAGCAGACGAGCGACATCGGCCTTCATGCGCTTCTTCACGTCGGCGCTGAGTGGCAAGCGCCAATCATCGAACAGATTGTCATCGACGTTGGGCGGCCGGTGTTCGGTCGAGCGCGAATCGCGAATCAACAGTACTTGCCGACCTTCTTCCAGCCCCTCGAGCTTTCCTTCTTTATAGCCGTAATCCACCCCGGCGCTGTGCCCGCTGCGAAAACCGTCGGCTTGCCCGTGCAACCAGGACGCCCGGTGCTGAGCGCGCAAGCGGGTCAGGCCATGGCCAAAGAATCGGGCGGCCAGGCGCTTGAGCAGCGGCATCTCGGCCAATGGACGGAGTTCGGGAGGAAGATCGGGGGTGTGTTGCGGCACGCGGACTGACTCCAGGGTGTGAGGCTGTTGCGGTTATGGTGTCTGTATTTGTCTTTGAGTTCTAGTGAAATGCTTACAGGTCATTGGCTTATGCGATGAAGTGAAGGCTGGATGAGACTATTTCGACGTTATTCAACATCGATATATTCGATCTTATTGAGGCACTTTTTACGCTTTTTATCGATGGGTGACTGATAGAAGATGCTCGTCATCAACCACCGGTTCTAGTTTCGTGGCTCAGGCGTTCTGCCCCATGACGAACCTTTTCAGGAGACGATCATGCTTGAACTCAGACCTTTCAACTCCCTGGGCGGCGCCCATCATGGCTGGTTGGATGCGCATCACCACTTTTCGTTCGCCGAGTACCACGACCCCAAACGCATGAACTGGGGCAACCTGCGGGTCTGGAACGACGACGTGATTGCCGCCGGCACCGGGTTCCCGAAACACCCGCACCGCGACATGGAAATCATCACCTACGTTCGTGAAGGGGCCATTACCCACGAAGACAACCTTGGCAACAAGGGCCGCACCGAAGCAGGTGACGTTCAGGTAATGAGCGCGGGCACCGGCATAGCCCACAGCGAATACAACCTGGAAACGAGCGAAACCAAGATCTTCCAGATCTGGATTATCCCTAACCAGTCCGGCCTGGCACCGTCCTGGGGCGCAAGGCCTTTCCCGAAAGGCCAGCGTGAAGGGTTCGTGACGCTGGCCAGTGGCAAGGCCGGTGATGATCAGAGCCTGCGGATCCGTGCCGACGCACGGTTGGTGGCAGCAAACCTTAAAGCCGGTGAAACTGCCGAATATCGCCTGGACGGAGGCCGTCGCGCTTACCTGGTTCCCGCCACAGGCGTCATTGAAGTCAATGGCTTGCGCGCACAAGCTCGAGACGGTATTGCAGTGGCCGATGAGCAGGTGTTGCGCGTCACCGCGATCAAGGACAGTGAAATCGTGTTGGTGGACCTGGCTTGAGGCTGTAAACGCCGGACAAAAAAAGGGCGACCATAGGGTCGCCCTTTTTTATGATTACTGGTGACTGTACCGACGCCATCGCGGGCAAGCCCGCTCCCACAGGGTTATATGCAATCCATGTGGGAGCGGGCTTGCCCGCGATGGGGTTTGCGTTTATTTCGCGGAAATCGCGCCGTCTACCAGTGTTTGAGCCTCCGCCACCAACTGCTTGAGGTGGTCGTCACTCACAAAGCTTTCGGCGTAGATTTTGTAGATGTCTTCGGTCCCGGAAGGACGCGCCGCGAACCAGCCGTTCTCGGTCATGACTTTCAAGCCGCCAATGGCCTGGTCGTTGCCCGGGGCGTGACTGAGGATGCTCTGGATCGCTTCGCCGGCCAGTTGAGTCGAGGTGACCTGATCGGGCGACAGCTTGCTCAGCAAAGCTTTCTGTTCAGGGTTGGCCTTGGCATCGACGCGCACCGAGAACGGCTCGCCGAGCTCGTCGGTCAATGCACGGTAGGCCTGGCTCGGGTCGTGGCCGGTGCGAGCGGTCATTTCTGCGGCCAGCAAGGCCGGAATCAAACCGTCCTTGTCGGTGCTCCAGACACCGCCGTCCTTGCGCAGGAACGATGCGCCGGCGCTTTCTTCGCCGCCAAACCCCAGAGAACCGTCAAACAGACCGTCGGCAAACCATTTGAAGCCGACCGGCACTTCGTACAGGCGCCGTCCCAGACGCTTGGCCACGCGATCGATCAAGCCACTGCTGACCACGGTTTTACCCACGGCCGCGTCGGCGCGCCATTGCGGACGGTTCTGGAACAGGTAATCGATGGACACCGCGAGGTAGCTGTTCGGCGCGAGCAAACCACCGGATGGCGTCACGATGCCATGACGGTCGTGATCCGGATCACAGGCAAATGCTACGTCAAAGCGCTCTTTGAGGCCGATCAGGCCTTGCATGGCGTGGCTGGAGGAAGGGTCCATGCGGATCTGTCCGTCCCAGTCGACTGTCATGAAGCGGAACGTCGGATCGACCTGTTTGTTGACCACGTCCAGGTCCAGACGGTAATGCTCGGCAATCGCCGACCAGTAGCGCACCCCTGCTCCGCCCAGCGGATCGACACCCAGACGCAGCTTCGCGTCACGGATGGCGTCGAAATCGATCACGTTGATCAGGTCGGCGACATAGGTGTTGAGGTAGTCGTGGCGATGCGTGGTGCTGGCTTTGAGGGCCTGCTCGTAGCTGATGCGTTTGACGCCGGCCAGCTTGTTGGTCAGCAGCTCATTGGCCTTGGCTTCGATCCACTTGGTGATGTGGGTATCGGCCGGTCCACCGTTGGTGGGGTTGTATTTGTAGCCACCGCTTTGCGGCGGGTTGTGGGACGGCGTGATGACGATGCCGTCCGCCAGGCCGGAAGTACGGCCACGGTTGTAGCAAAGAATGGCGTGGGAAATCGCCGGGGTCGGTGTGTACTCATCGCCTTCGGCGATCATCACGGTAACACCGTTCGCCGCCAGCACTTCCAGGGCGCTGGCACCGGCCGGCGTGGACAATGCATGAGTATCGATGCCGACGAACAACGGGCCATCGATGCCTTGGGCTTCACGGTACAGGCAGATCGCCTGGCTGATTGCCAGAACGTGCCATTCGTTGAAACTCAGGTCGAACGAGCTGCCTCGGTGGCCGGACGTGCCAAAGGCAACGCGCTGGGTCGAGATGGAGGCATCAGGCTGGCCGGTGTAATAGGCCGTTACCAGTCGCGGGATGTCGACCAACAATTCTGCCGGTGCCGGTTTGCCCGCAAAAGGACTGATTGTCATGCAAAACCTCAGGAGTAGAGTGGTTCAGGAATAGGAACGCAGTTTACTGGCAGTTTGACCGCAGCGCGACGTTATCGATCCCATGCATGATGTTATCCACCTCCACCTCCACCTCCACAGGCCAGGAACGGCTAGCGGCTTGGCTCAATCGATCGATTCCAGACGCAAGGCGTCGCCCAGCAGGCCCATTGCCGCCGCGAGGTCATGATCGCCTCCAAAGCTATGACTCAATCGCAGGTGCTGTGTATGCAGCCCCTGGAGACTGAACAATTCTCCCGGTGCGATTACCACCTGATGGTTGAGCAGGCGCTGGAATACCCGGCGCACATCGACGGGGCGCAATGACCGTACCCACACTGTCGCCCCGCCCTGAGGCTCGACGAAGTGCAATGCATCACCCAGGCGTTCTTGCAGCAGCTGGGTCATCTGCACCTTGCGGTCCTTGAGCATCCTGCGCAGAACCATCAAGTGCTGATCGATGCGACCATTGCCGTACAGCCGTGCGATGGCTTTCTGGCGGATCGGCGACAGGCGGAACGAGCGCAGCAAAAAATGCCGCTGCAGTTCGGCATGCAGTTGGCGCGAGAGCAAATAGCCATAAGGCGCCTCAGGCCCGATGATTTTTTCGAAAGTGGAAAACACGATGAGTCGATCCGGGTCCAGAAAATCGCGAAAACGCTGACCGTCGGGCTCGAATTCGAGTTCGCCATGGCTGTCATTTTCCAGCACCCAGCTGCCATGACGTTCAAGCAACTGGGCGGTTGACTGCCGGTTGCTGTGGGAAGCGACGCTGCCACGCGGCATGTTGAGACCAGATGAAAGCATGACCAGCCGAACCGGTTCGGTCTC
The DNA here is from genome assembly GCF_949767865.1 of Pseudomonas sp. IT-P294. Taxonomy (NCBI): domain Bacteria; kingdom Pseudomonadati; phylum Pseudomonadota; class Gammaproteobacteria; order Pseudomonadales; family Pseudomonadaceae; genus Pseudomonas; species Pseudomonas sp. IT-P294. The sequence continues at coordinate 835,736 of NZ_CATKQW010000011.1, forward strand.
CAGCAGTTGCTTGAGCCGCTCCAGGTCAAGACTGCCATTGGCTTGCAACGGCAGCTCGATGACTTGAACCTCGGCGTCCTGGAGCAGACGCAGGATTGCCCAGTCACAGGGCGACTCGACCACAACAATGGCTTCTTTCAGGCAAAGCACGGTGATCAGTATTTCCAGTACACCACGCAAATCGGCGCCGATATAGACATCGTCGGCGTGCCAGCAGCGCGCCGGAGATGAGGTGTAGCGTGCCGCAAGGGCGGCGCGCAGTTCCAGTTCACCGCAGGGTTGTGACACCGGTTGCGGCTGACGTGGATACTGGCGCAACAGTTCTCGCTCAAGCAGCAACAGCGGGCTGTCCAGGGGTTGCAGTAACGCCGGTTCATCGGCACTCAAGACCAGCATTCCCGGGCGCCTGGCATTCACATAGAGCGTTTCGAGCAGGTCATTGCCACTGCTGAGCGGGCGAACGGACGACACCGGCAACGCGTAGTAACCGGATTTTGCGACCGAGTACACGCGCCCTTCCTTTTCCAGCAGCGAGTAGGCGTACTGAATGGTCGAGATCGATACGCCAAGACGGTCCGCCAATTGCCGCAGCGAAGGAAGACGGACACGCGCGTCGCTGACCGGCTCGCTGATCAGGTTCGTCAGGTAGCGGTACACCGCCTGGTAAGCGAAGTCGGTTTCTCGCGGCCCCTTCATGGGAAATGGCCGAGCACGGTACGCGCAGCGCGGCGCCCCTGGGTGAAAACTGCCAAACCAGGCACTTTCAACGGCCCGTAGACCGTTCGACTGGCACCGAGCCATCAGCATCGATATCCGGCGTCATTGCGTGCGAGACCGTAGGGTCTGCTTCCGCGTCAGGTACTGCGGCCACCGGCCCCATGCGGTAAAGCGTCGCGATCAGGCTGACGGGCAAACCGCTGACGTCGACCATCCATTGCAGCACTTGCTCGGGAGCCGGATAACCCTGCATCGCCCGGTGCAGATCGGGCAAGGCGACGAGCATGCCGGGGTGACACTGGCGCAGGAAACGCTCAAGCGACGCGCCGTTATCGACAAAGGGCGCGAACAACAAACACACCAGCTGAGATTCAGTCAATCCAAGGCTTTTTTGCGCCTCGGCCGAGGCCAGCGCACGCTGGTCTGCCGTTGCCGCCGGGTTGCCAAGCCTTTCCATGACCTGCTCGCAAAAGCGCTCGGGCATCTGTTTGCGGCGCATCAGGACCAATGTCCGTTGCACGTACTCGGCGACGCCGGTTTCGTAGCTGCGGCCCTCAACGAAGCCACTCTGCAACCCACGCAGGTGTGCGCAAATCGTCAGGCTGACGTATTCGTTATCGCTGAGGTGAACCGAGAGTTCGTCCGGCTGGAACCTGAGGAAATCGGTGAGCAGTGGCCAACGCTCTTCCAGGTTGCTGACCAGCATGTCGTGAATATCGATGAACGTTGTACGACGGCAAGCCTCAAAACGCTCCGCTGGACGCCACACGGCTTGTGCACCTTGCGGGTAAAACTCGCGGTAGTAATCGCCGCCCATTTCATCGAGCCGGGAGAACAGCTCTTCGAAACCTGTTTCAGGCGGGTGTAATGCTTTAAGACCTGCCCTTACCGCCGCACGGTTCAGTCTTTCCAGGAACTGCTTTTGTTGACCAGGAGTTTCACTGCTGATCAGTGCGTCCACGCCTCGGTCCCAACGGGCAATCTGTCCGTAAAATTCGCCGGTTGCCAGATAGCCTTCGTCCCATAGATCGAGCGGTCCGTTGCTGTCACGGCGATGCCCCACCATCAACAGATTGAGGCGATTGGACTCGCGACCGGCATCGGAAATCGGCGCCAGGTGATTGAACGGCAGGACTTCACGGTTATCGACCATCAGCATGCCGACCCGGGGATCGTCGTAGAGAAACAACGCGCTGCACGTGCGATGGATGTTTTCAAGGGCCATGGCGCTTGCCCCGTTCGAGCGCAAGGTCGCCACTCTCAACTGGAACGTCGCCGGCGCACGGCCGGCAATGCTCAATTGCGCCGCGCGCAGCAGCGCCAGGGTGTAACAACTGTCGCGAGCCCCGGACTGGACCGCCAACACCTTGTAATCGCCGATACGCTCCATGCCGCCGGCGGCCACCACCAGGCGTTGAATCATGAGTTGCAAGGCGGTACGTTCGGCACGTGAAAAGAAACTCAGCAATCGCTGCAATACTTGCTGATAAACATAGTTCATTGCCTGATCATGGGTATGGGTCATCATTGTTTACCTGTTACTCATAGATTCGATATCACGCAAACAACTCTATGCAATGCGCAATCGGTTGCCTGGCATGATTAGAGTGTTTTGCTGAATATCAAATGCTAACACTTAGTTTTTAGTAATTATTTGAAATGATATCGCGATGCAAGATGCCATTTTGGCGAGAGTTTTCAGCAAACCCCCGCAGCGCAGGCATCTTGCCCCTGCATGGGAGATCCTAGGAAACGTCCCACAGCGTCCCACAGACAAGTAGCACGATAAATAAAGAAAGAAGTTACCCTTAGGTTTTCGCCAACTGATCGATAACAGACTATTTGTCGAGTTTGTATTGCCAGAGCGCGTTGAGAAGTACCTGTTCGATACCCGGACATGGCTCATTCCTTGAGATGAAAGTAATCATTCAATTATCGGGGCTTACATGATGATTAGAAGATACAGATTGAGAGCAAAAACCAGTTCAGTTGCTGAACCGTCCCCTCAGTGATTGAAGGGTGTCTCAGGGTGTCGGCGGGGGGAAATGCAAAAGTCCGTGCAAGCACGGACTTTTTCAGGCGTGTTACGCAGGTTCGACCTGGAGGGCGACCCGTTCGCGGCATGGACACTCGTCCATGTAGCGGTGTGCCTCGACAAACTCGGAAAAAGGGAAGACCCGAGTCTTGAGTGGCAGCAGCACGCCATCGGCGGTCATCTGGTTGATGTCGCGCAAGGCACGTTGCAAGGCGACCTGGTCCTGGATGATGCCCAGTTCCGGCTTGCCGGTGAAGTTGCCGATGCAGTGCACGAAGAACTGGATGTTCTTCTGGAACGCCGCACAAGCCGGGAATGGCGTCTGATTACCGCCTTGCAGGCCGTACAACACCAGGCTGCCGCGCGGTGCGAGCACGTCGCCAAGTAGCGACATCTGCGGACCGCCAAGGCCATCGAACACGACATCCACACCGCGGTTGTCAGTGATTTTGTTGATCCGCATGAGCAGATCTTCTTCTTCCGTGACAATGACTTTTTCGGCACCCAGCGACAGCAGGTATTCACGTTCCTCTGCCGTTTTGGTAGCGGCAATCACTCGCACACCCAACGCCTTGCCCAACTGTACAAAGGACGGACCGGCGCAGTGACTGGCGTCGGTCACCAAGGCGAATTGCCCTGGTTTTACCCGCGCCAGATCGGCATAGGCGAAGTAGGCAATCAACAGCGGTGTGTAATGCACGCTGGCCTGGATCGGGCTGAGCACGTCAGGGTAGCGGGTCAGTGCCGAGCGTGGCAGCACGATCTGCTCGCCGTAGACCGGATAGTCGTTGGGGCTTTCAGCCGGGAAGCTGGCGACTTTGTCACCGACTGCCAAGTCATCGACGCCCTCGCCGACCGCCGTCACGATGCCTGCCATTTCATGGCCAAGGCCCGAAGGCAGACGAGCATGGGATGAGGCCAGGTTCTGGCGCCAGAGAATGTCGTACCAGCTGATGCCAATCGCCTCGACGCGCACCTGCACTTCGCCCGGCGCAGGGAGAGCGGCCGCATGCTCTTCGCATTTGAGCACCTCGGCTGGACCAAACTTGTGAAAACGGATCGTGCGGGACATCGCAAACCTCGTCAAAGAAACCTCTAATGCCCTGAACTCTATCTGGGCTTTCTACCCAAGACTATCAGTGGCTATTAATAGTCGACATGCCTGTCATTGATTCCGCAGCGACGGTGACATTCGCAAATGTCATGAAACCCGAAGCGGCCTTTCTTGGAAAAACTGAATTACTCGGTGCAGAGTAGCAGCCTTTGCCCTTAATATTCATGCCGGCCATTGTTCTCATATGGCTGCTCTCGTCAAGCTTGATGACTCTGCCAGGACTCCAGATGAATCGTAATGACCTGCGTCGTGTCGACCTGAACCTGTTGATCGTTTTTGAAACATTGATGCACGAACGCAGTGTGACCCGTGCTGCGGAGAAATTGTTCCTTGGCCAGCCGGCCATCAGCGCGGCGCTCTCGCGTCTGCGTGGGCTGTTCGATGATCCATTGTTTGTACGCACCGGCCGCAGCATGGAGCCTTCCGCCCGTGCGGTAGAAATCTTCGCCCTGCTCTCCCCGGCCCTGGATTCGATTTCTACCGCGGTAAGCCGTGCGGCGGAGTTTGATCCTGCAACCAGCACGGCGGTGTTCCGCATCGGGCTGTCGGACGATGTCGAGTTCGCCCTGCTGCCGATGCTGCTCAAGCGTCTGCGTGCCGAATCGCCGGGGATCGTACTGGTGGTGCGTCGGGCCAACTACATCCTGATGCCGAGCCTGCTGGCCTCCGGCGAAATTTCCATCGGCGTCAGCTACACCGCCGACCTGCCGGCCAACGCCAAGCGCAAAGTCTTGCGTCGCAGCATGCCGAAGCTGTTGCGGGCGGACACGGTGCCCGGGCCATTGAGCCTGGACGATTTCTGCGCGCGACCACATGCACTGGTGTCATTCGCCGGCGACCTGAGCGGCTTTATAGATGAAGAACTGGAAAAGCTCGGGCGCAAACGTCATGTGGTGCTCGCGGTCCCGCAGTTCAACGGGCTCAGCACGCTCATCAGCGGCACCGACATCGTCGCGACCGTGCCGGACTACACCGCTGAAGCGTTGACGGCGGCCGGTGGTGTGCGGGCTGAAGACCCGCCGCTGCCGGTGCGCAGCTTTGAGTTGCACATGGCCTGGCGCGGGTCGCAGGACAATGACCCGGGTGAGCGCTGGCTCAGATCCAGGATTCAGATGTTCTTTGGCGACCCGGACAGCCTGGCATAAGCCGCGCCACCCCGGTTGAACCGTGGCTCATCGCTTGAGCCACGGTTCAACGGTATGCCCTCCTGCCAGCAGCTTGCCTGCCCGATTTTCAGTCACCGCGCAGAATCAGCGCATGTGTGCCGTCCCACTCAGCGAAGATTTTTTGCCCGCTGTGGATGCCCAGCAGGTTGTAATCGGCATGCGGTTTCTGCACCTGCAGTTCTAGCCCGTCGCTGGCTTCGAGGTAGATGTTGACCATCGAACCGATGAATTCCTCACCGACCACGGTGCAGGCCAGTCGATTGCGTCGCACAGGCTGTGCGGTCAGGTCGATATGTTCGGCACTGACACAGACCGTGACGCACTCGCCGGGCGCCACCGACTTACCCTCCGGCAGCCGTGCCAGGAACCCGCCGTGCGGCGAATCGAGACGGACCAATCCGCCATGATCGAAGCCGACGACAGTACCACCAAGAATGTTTTTGCCGCCAACGAACTCGGCGACGAAACGGTTGTGTGGCTCAAGGAAGACGTCCTGGGGCGAGCCAATTTGTTCAACCCGGCCCTGACTCATGATCACAACGCGATCGGCCATCGAAAAGGCTTCGGACTGACTGTGGGTGACGTAGACGAAGGTGATGCCAAGGTCTTTCTGCAGCCCGGTCAGCACGCCTTGCATGCGCACGCTCAAGTGAGCATCGAGCGCGCTCAGTGGCTCGTCCAGTAGCAGGATCGGCGGTTCCGTAACCAGCGAACGCGCCAGCGCCACCCGTTGGCGCTGGCCACCCGAGAGCAGGCTGATATCGCGCGTGGCGAAGTCCTGCAATCCCAGCCGTTCGAGCCAGAGCAAGGCTTTCTTGCGGCGCTCGGCCTTGGCCATGCCCCTCATCCGCAGGCCGAACTCGACATTCTCCAGCACGTTGAGAAACGGGAACAGCGCCAGGTTTTGCCAGACCAGCGGCGTCTCCCGCTCCCAGGAGCAGAGGTCGTTGATGCGCTCGCCGTTGAGTCGGATTTCACCCTCGCTGGGTTTGTCCAGACCGGCCAGCATGCGTAGCGTTGTGGTCTTGCCGCAGCCGCTCGACCCCATGATCGCGACGAACTCGCCTTTGTAAATCTCCAGGTTCATGCGTTCGACGGCCTGGTAGCTGCCGAAATGTTTGACCACGTTGTCGAATACCACCAGCGGTTGAGTCATGGCTGAATCCTCGAAAGAGTGTCAGGGCGGTATCAGGCGCTTGCCGGCTTGCGCCGCCGCATCAATAGCAGTTGCGCCAGAATCACCAGCGTCATGGTCGTGATAAAGACGATTGTGCCGATCGCGTTGATGGTCGGGCTCACTTGCCCCTGCAAGGTGTTGAGGATGCGCACGGGCACCGTCTCGTTTAGCCCCGACACGAACCAGGCAACGGCGAACTCATCGAAGGACACGGCCATGGTCACAAACAACGCGGCGAACAGGCTCGGTGCGGTGAATGGCAGGATCACATGACGCATTGCCTTCCATTGATGGGCCCCCAGGTTCCAGGCAGCGGCCTCGATGTTGGGGTCCATCTGCGCCAAACGCATCCTGATCACCGCCATCGCGAACGGCGCGCACATCACGATGTGACTGATCACCACCGCATAGATCTCGCCGGACAGTCCGACCCGCGACAGGAAAGCCAGCATCGCCAGCCCCATGATCACCACCGGAATGGTGGGCGGCAGCATCGCGAGCGCCATGTACATCGACTTGCCGAAAAAACGGTAGCGATAGTCCGTGTAGGCCGCGGTGAACCCAAGCACGGTCGATACCAGCGACACCACCACGCCCACCGTGAGGCTGTTCTTGAACGCCTGCCAGACTGCCGGGTCGGCGGCGATCGTTTCGTACCAGTGCAGGCTGAAACCACCCAATGGCAACGACGGGAAACGGTCGATGTTGAACGAGAATACGAAGCTGCCGGCAATCGGCGTAAAGATGAAAACGAACACCAGGACGACAAAGCTGCGCAGCAAGAAGTTGATCAATCGATGCTCGTTCATGCGCGCCTCCGGTAAGCGAAACGAACCGCGCCAAAGGCCACGATGAGCAGCGTCACGATCATCAGGGTGGCGATCACCGCTGCACGCGGCCATTGCTGACCGGACTTGGTGGTGTCAGTGATCAAGGTGCTCAATGTCGGCGGCTGCCCCCCACCCAGATAGAGCGGGCTGACGAAATCGCCGAAGGTCAGGATGAAGCAGAACAGAGCCGCGACGACAATGCCGATTCGCGCGGACGGAATCACCACCCGCCACACCGTTTGCAGGCGTGCGCAGCCGAGGTTGTGCGCCGCCTCGATCAACGAGCGATCGATGTACATCAGGCTGAACAGTTGCAGCAACACCACCAGTGGCAGACACAGCGTGAAGTAGCCGATATAGGTGCCGAACGCGGTGTTCAGCATTGCCATCGGCTCCAGCCCGAGCAGCCCGAGCGCGGCATTGAAAATGCCGTTGTCGCTAAGGAACACCTGCCACGAATAGGTGCGCACCAGGTAACTGGTAAAGAACGGCGTAATCAGCAGCAACACCAGCAACTGCTTCGTCGACTCGCGGAACTTGAAGGCGATCGTGTAGGCGCAGGGGAACGCCACCAGACTGATCAGTACGGTGGCGCCCGCCGCCATCGCCAGGGTATGAACATAGGCGTCCCAAAAAAAGCCACGGCTAAGCATATAGCCCCAGTTCAGCCACTCGAACGTTGGCACCATTCGGAAGTTACGCACCACCCAGAAGCTGATCGCCACCAGGAATGCCAGCGGGAATAAAAAGAAGATCAACTGCCAGATCAGGATCGGCATCGAGAAGCTGAGGCCGTACCAAGGCATGCGGAACACCTTTTTGCCGGGACCCTGGCGCATCAACGTCTCGCCAGCCGCGTTATCGGTGAGCACCGGCGGCGAAGTCTTTAACTTGTCTGAAAGCATTGCGACCACCTCCACGCTTCTCATCACGCGCCCTTGTATTGCGACCAGAAGTCGTTCCAATCCTCCAGGCCCTGCTGGATCGGAAGCTCGCGGTACTTGATGCGACCATCGCGGATGTCATCCATGACGTTGCGCTGACCGAGCACCATGCCTTGGCGCTTCGCTTCGCCGGGATCGGTCTGATTCAGCAGCTCCCAGCCTTTTTTGCTGGGGATGAGCGCGGGATAAGCGGCCATCTTCGCCGACTTGACCTGGCCTTGCGGTGAGGTGATGTATTGGATGAACTTCTTCGCCAGGTCCGGACTGTGGGCTTTTCTGGCGATGCAGTAGGACTCCGTCCATTGCAACCCGCCCTCCTGCGGCAGCACGGTTTTCACCGGTGCGCCAGCGCGCTGCAAGACACCGGTAATCCAGTCGCCGATGCCACACATGGCATGGATCTGACCGTTTTTCAGCGAAGAAAAGGTGCCACCGTAATCGAAGAAGCCGCCGATCTGCGGGCGCAGGCTCATCATCTTCTGCTGCACCGATTGCCAGTGCGCGGCGTCGATGTCGTAAGGGCGCGCGTTGCCATTGAGCAAACTGATCTGCCCAAGGTTCGGCAGGTGCCAGTCGAAGTGCCCGACCTTGCCTTTGAGGCTTGGGTCCCAGAACACGTCATAGCTGTGGACTTTGGCTTCGGGAACCAGCTGGGTGTTATAGGCAATGCCAAGAAAGCCAAAGCGAATCAGCACCGAATAGAGCTTGTCACCTTGCCAGTGACCGGGGAAATGCCGGAATTCCGGGTAGAAGTCGTCGAAGGGGTAGTCTGCGGGGTCGAGTTGTTCGATGTATTCGGCGGCGTTGAGTTGCTGGACATATTCGGCGTCGGACAGGATCAAATCGAAGGTGCCGGGCGGGGATTGCGCGATCAGCCCTAGCATGTTGTCGCCACCGGTGTAGTACTTGGCCCGGACCTTGACCCCGTATTGGCGTTCGAAATCGGCGACGATGTCCGGTTCGGCGTGCCCGGCCCATGCCAGGATGACCAGTTCTTTTTCCGCTGCGGCAAAGCTTCTCAGGGGCAGGAGACCGCTAAGTGCCGCCGTTCCTGCCAGGACGCTGGTGGTCTTGAGAAAGGTACGGCGTGAAAGGTCGATGCGATTTTTCATTATTGTCTCTCCCGGGTGATGGAAAGTGCCTCTGTCCGTTTCATCCTTTTGCGTTGCCTCCTGCTGCCGCTGCCAGCACCAAGCTCCATTGGCTGACGTGATGCATTGCAGCAGATCGCCATCACCCTTTTTTGTACGCGTCCGACCCGGACTTTGTCAGATCCGACCCCGGCACCTTTTCACCCAAAAGCGGCTAATCCCGGTCCGATAACCGGACACAAACGACAAAACGAAGGACGTTTTGTCAATTACGGGTCGGATTTAGACAAATCGGCACCCTCCCCCTCTGATCGAATTGTTCTACGCGCCACCTGTGATTCCTGCCCTCCAAAAGGCGGGTCAGACAGCAGGCAAACGGCCCCCATCCACCGGTGAGCAGTCACCAAGCGGTCAATCACTTTCAGAGGGTGTGTAGATGAACAACAGCGTGGTTATTGGAGAGCTGACCTGGCCGGAGTATGCCGAGAAGGTCGCTACCGGCTGCCCGATCTTTCTGCCAGTGGGTGCACTTGAGCAGCATGGCCATCACATGTGCATGGAGGTCGATGTTCTGCTGCCGACCGCGATATGCAAAGCGGTCGCACACACTGTCAGCGGCCTGGTGCTGCCTGCACTCGCGTATGGCTACAAGTCCCAGCAGAAATCGGGAGGCGGCAACCACTTTCCTGGAACGACCAGTCTCGATGGCGCCACATTGACCCATACCGTGCAGGACATCATCAGAGAACTGGCGCGCCATGGCGCACGCAAGCTGGTGATGATGAATGGTCACTATGAAAACTCGATGTTCATCGTCGAGGGCATTGACCTTGCGCTGCGTGAACTTCGTTACGGCGGCATCGATGACTTCAAAGTGGTGGTGCTGTCCTATTGGGACTTCGTTAACGATCCTGGCGTCGTCGCAAAACTGTATCCCGATGGTTTCCTCGGCTGGGATATAGAACATGGCGGTATTTTCGAAACGTCCTTGATGCTCGCTCTTCACCCCGACAAGGTCGATCTGAGCCGTGCCGTCGATCACCCGCCAGCGACCTTCCCGCCTTACGACGTCTTCCCCATCATCCCGGAGCGCACACCTGCCTGCGGAACCCTGTCATCCCCTAAAGGTTCGAGTCGCGAGAAAGGCGAGTTGATTCTTGAAGTCTGCGTCTCGGGCATCAGCGCCGCCGTACGAGAGGCTTTTGATTTAGAGACATAACGAGCACAAGGACGCGCCAAAACACCTAACCGCCGTCAACCCTCCAAAGCATAATAAAAAGGGTAAGTCTCATGTCCAGCAGCTCAACTCTGGCCCCAGGCCTCAAGCAGCGTCACGTCACCATGTTGTCCATTGCCGGTGCCATCGGTGCCGGCCTGTTCATCGGCTCAGGCCACGCCATCGCCTCCGCAGGACCGGCCGCCATTCTGGCGTACATCTTTTCCGGCACCCTGGTGGTGCTGGTCATGCGCATGCTGGGAGAAATGGCCGTCGCATCGCCTGATACAGGCTCATTTTCCACCTATGCCGAGCGGGCAATGGGACGCAGTGCCGGTTTTACCATTGGCTGGTTGTACTGGTGGTTCTGGGTGTTGGTCATTCCCATCGAAGCCATTGCCGCCGCCGCGATCTTGCACGCCTGGTTTCCCTCGATACAAACCTGGGAGTTCGCGATTGCCGTCACCGGCCTGCTGACATTGACCAACCTGTTCAGTGTCGCTCGTTATGGCGAGTTCGAATTCTGGTTCGCCATGCTCAAAGTCATTGCGGTATTGGGGTTTATCGCGCTTGGCGCGCTGGCCCTGGCCGGCGCATTACCGGATACGAACGTCAGTGGCGTCGTTCAATTAAGCAAGGAGTTCGGTGGTTTCATGCCCAACGGCATGTCCGCCGTTGTCGGTGCCATGCTCACCACCGTGTTCAGCTTCATGGGCACGGAAATCGTCACCATTGCCGCGGCTGAATCGCAAAACCCTTCCAAACAGATCACCCGCGCGACCAACTCCGTCGTCTGGCGCATGGGGATTTTCTACATCGTCTCGGTGTTCCTCATCATCTCCATCGTGCCCTGGAACGACCCGATGCTGATGCAAGTCGGCTCTTATCAGAGAGCGCTTGAGTTGATGAACATTCCACACGCGAAAATGATTGTAGATATCGTCGTCCTGATTGCGGTCGCCAGTTGCCTTAACTCAGCCATCTATACGGCGTCACGCATGGTCTTTTCACTGAGCAAGCGCGGGGATGGTCCTCGAATCCTGCAGAAGACCTCTTCTTCAGGGGTGCCCTACATTGCCGTGCTGGCCAGTACTGCGGTTGGTTTCCTGACCACGGCACTGAATTATTTTGCCCCCGACGAAGTGTTCTCCTTCCTCCTGGCCAGCTCTGGCGCGGTTGCACTGCTGGTCTATCTGGCCATTGCCGTTTCTCAACTGGTGCTTCGCAAGAAGATGAATGCATCGGGACAACCGATCGTCTTCAAGATGTGGTTTTACCCTTGGCTCAGCTACCTGGTTATCTTCTGTATTTTGAGCATCCTGATTGTCATGCTGATTTTGCCCGAGCACCGCATGGAAGTGATTGCCACGGGTGCGCTCACTCTGTCCATCGTCTGTATGAGTGCCATTTTCAACGCCAGGAAGAGCACGGTGCGCAACGCTGAACTGGCGTGAACGCATAAACCCTTGAACCTTCTTTGACCTACCGCGCCACCGATTGACCGTTCACCTCTTTACGGCCCGCTCCCCACGATGAGCGGGCCGTTTTTTTACTTTCTTTCTCCCCCTTCTTCTTCCCCGATATGCCTATTGATCCGGGACACGGTGTAATATCCCCAAGCCCGCCAGCAGGGCTGACAACCATAAAAACGAGATGATGTTGCCGAGTCGGCGGCTTGCCGAAGAGCGCGTAACTTTTGCAGTTGAGGAGCGGTAATGATGGCGAAACTCCAAGTGGCGAAACCCGCCGCAGGACGTTCGACTAATGAACAACGACCGGTAAAAACCGTGGGTTTTCTGGTCATCCCCAACTTCACCACGATCGGCTTCGCCTCCGCCGTGGAGACCTTGCGCATGGCCAATATGGCAGCGCGCAAACCGATGTTCCGTACGGTGATCATCGCCGCCACCCTGGATCCGGTGACTGCCAGCAATGGCATGCGCATCCTGCCCGACTACACCATCAACGACGCCCCCAAGCTCGACATTCTGTTTGTTGTCGGCTCCAACCCGATCGTTTCCAACCACAGCAGCCGACCGTTGCTCAATTGGCTGCGCAAGCTGGCACATGACCAGGTGCCGCTGGGCGGGATTTGTACCGGGAGTCATTTATTGGCGCGCGCCGATTTGCTCAAGGGCTATCGCTGCACGATTCACTGGGAAGACATCGAAGCGCTGAAGGAGCGGTTCCCGGGGATCATCATTTCCAACCAGCTGTTCGAGCTGGATCGGGATCGCTACACCTGCTCCGGTGGCGTCGCATCAATGGACATGACGCTGCAATTGATTGCCCGCGAACCGGGTGGTCGGGACATCGCGGCCCATGCAGCCGAGCTGTTGCTGTGCGATCGGGTGCGGGGCGCGCAGGAGCAACAGCGGGTGCCGTTGCGGCAAAAACTGGGCACCTCCCAGCCCAAGCTCAGCCAGATGGTGGCGATCATGGAGGCTAACCTCGAAGAGCCGGTGAGCCTTGAGGAGCTCGCGCGTTTGAACGAGGTGTCGGTGCGGCAGCTGGAACGGCTGTTTCACAAGCACCTGCAACGCACGCCGAGCCAGTACTACCTGGAACTGCGCCTGTCACGGGCTCGACAGTTATTGCTGCGCAGTGAGTCGCAAGTGCGCGACATCGCCCTCGCCTGCGGCTTTGTTTCGCCAGCGCATTTCTCCAAGTGCTACAGCCGCTTCTTCGGCGTATCGCCCATTGGTGAGCGCAAGCAAGTGGCGGCGGTGCATTGAGTGCCGGCATTCGACATTGAGATAGCCTGAGCAAGCCTCTTCGCGGGCAAGCCCGCGCCCCCATTGAACGGTGCCCTCCTGGACAACTCGGTCAACCGTGGGAGCGGGCTTGCCCGCGATGGCGTCCTTCAACGCGCCGAGTGCAGATCAGTCTTGTAACGCCTTATGCGCCGTTTCCCGACTCGCCAGCATGGCAACCAACGCCACCGCCGCTGCCGCCAACAAATACCAGGCCGGGGCCATTTTGTTGCCGGTCAGTTGAATCAGCCAGGTCGCGATAAACGGTGCGGTGCCGCCAAACACCGCGTTAGCGATATTGAAGCTGAAGGCAAAGCCACTGAAGCGTACGCGGGTGGGGAATATCTCGGCGAGGAAACACGGCAAGGTGCCGTCGTTCATCGCCAGGATGGCGCCGAAGGCAATCTGGATCATCAAGATCACAATCAGCGGCTGGTTCTCCAGCATGCCAAACAGCGGAAAGGTCAGCGCCAGGAACAGCACCGAGGCGGTCAGCAGCATGGTCTTGCGGCCGAACCGGTCCGACAGCTTGCCCATCAGGAAAATCAGGCCGATGTAGGTCGCCAGCGACACCGTCGACGCCAGGAACGAATCACGCTCGCTCATGCCCATTTCGGTCGACAGGTACGTCGGCATGTAGCTGAGCAGCAAGTAAAACGCCACGGCGTTCAGGCAGGTCACGCCAATACCGATCATGACGCTACGCCGATGGACAGTCAGCAACTCGCGAACGGGGGCGTGGGTCGCGCACTCCTTCGCTTCCAGGCGCTTTTCCATCTCCAGAAACTTGGGCGTGTCTTGCAGACTCATGCGGATATAGCGCCCCACCAGCCCGAACGGCGCGGCCAGCAAAAACGGCAGCCGCCACCCCCAACTGTGCAGGTCGTCGACACTCATCCACGCATGCAGCCCCGCCACGAACACCGCGCCAAACAACAGACCGGCCGCCGTGCTCGCCGGAACAATGCTGGTGTACAAACCGCGCTTGCCCTCGGGAGCGTACTCGGCGAGAAAGGCCGATGCCCCGGCGTACTCACCCGAAGCGGAGAAGCCCTGGCACAAGCGAATCAGCAGCAACAATGCCGGTGCCCACAGGCCAATATGGTGGTAAGTCGGCAGGATGCCGATGCAGAAGGTCGAGATCGACATGATCAGGATCGACCAGGACAACGCACTGCGCCGCCCGTACTTGTCACCGAAGTGGCCCCAGACCAAGCCTCCTAAAGGGCGAACGATGAACGACAACGCGAACACCGCGAAGGTCGCCAGCAGCGCGCTCGCCTTGTCGGTCTGCGGAAAAAAGGTCAACGCGATCACGGTGGCCAGATAGCCGTAGGCCGCATAGTCGAACCATTCGACAAAGTTGCCCATGAAGCTGGCACTGGCTGCGCGCCGCAAGGCTTTGCGCTCGGCGGTCTGTTCAAGTTTTTGCGCCAGGGTCGGCGTCAGGCTTGCGCTGTGGGTGCTCATTGGGCACCTCCGGTGTGAAAGGCGCGGTTGTCGAGAAAAGAAGTCGGGACGATGAACATGACAAATACCCTCTATTGTTTTACTTGGCAGGGTTAAGGGTCAGTAGAGGCTGCGCGCTTTTGGCGTGCAGGCGTTGTTTTTTTCCGGTTTACCTGAGCCACCGGGAAGATTTTTTGCCACTCCTTAACGCAAAACGCCGCACAGGTTCACTGTGCGGCGCCAGGCCTTACTTCTTGATGATGTTGTGTTCCGGGCCATACGGGAATTTGGTGATGTTTTCCCCGCCCTGCTCGTTGACGATCAAAATGTCGTGCTCACGATAACCGCCGGCACCCGGAAGGCCTTCGGGCAGCATGATCATCGGTTCAATGGACACCACCATTCCTGGCTCCAGTACCGTGTCGATGTCTTCGCGCAGTTCCAGCCCGGCTTCGCGGCCGTAGTAATGGCTCAGCGTGCCGAAGGAGTGGCCGTAGCCAAAGGTGCGGTATTGCAGCAGATCGTGTTCCAGGAAGATCTCGTTCAATTGGTGGGCGATATCGCAGCAGCGCATGCCCGGCTTGATCAGTTTCAGACCGGCCTCGTGCACTTTGACGTTCACTTCCCACAATCGCAGATGCTCGTCTGAACAGTGATCCAGGAACAGGGTACGTTCCAGTGCGGTGTAGTAACCGGCGATCATCGGGAAGCAATTGAGGCTGAGGATGTCGCCCTTGTTGACCTTGCGCGACGTCACCGGGTTATGGGCGCCGTCGGTGTTGATGCCGGACTGGAACCAGGTCCAGGTGTCCATCAGCTCGGAGTCAGGGAACGTGCGGGCAATCTCGCGCACCATCGCCTGGGTGGCGTGCAGGGCCACTTCGTATTCCGGCACTTGATCACGCAAGGCTTCGACGATGGCGGCACCGCCGATGTCTGCCACTCGGGCACCATGACGGATGATCGCGTGTTCTTCGGCGGACTTGATCATGCGCATACGCATGCAGGGCGCGCCGATATCCACCAGTTCGGCCTGCGGGTAACGACTGGCCAGTTTGTCACGGTTGAGCAAATTCAAATGGTCGAACTCAATGCCGATACGCCCGGCCTTGGGTAACGCTTGCTGGATCGCGACGAAATAGTTATCACGCTGCCAGTCGGTGTAGACAATGTTTTCAGTGCCCATGGTCCGGCGCCAAGGTTGGCCGCCATCGATGTTGGCGCTGATGGTCACGGCACTGTCCTGGGTCACGACCAAGGCGTACTGGCGACCGAACGAGCAGTAAAGGAAATCGCTGTAGTAGTTGATGTTGTGATAGGACGTGAAGACTGCCGCGTCGATATTGTTCTGAGCCAGATACGCCCGTAATTTGGCCTGGCGATTGGCATATTCCTGAGCCGAGAACGTCGGTGTCACTTTTTCGCCGTTCTTGATCTGGATGGTTTTTGGCATTTGCATAGCGTTTATCCTTGTCAGTGATTGATCGACGGGAAGCGCCACTCTGGCGGGCCGCTGAGGATCATTCGAACAGATGCAAGGTGAGGTTTTTTGCGCGAATCCGACCTGTAGTTGATCAGATCCGCTCTTTGCCAACGTGACGCAAAAAGCGATCCGGCAGAAACGACAATGCCCCCGGCAAACACCGATGAAGGTGACTTGGCGGGGGCATTGCAGCGAGCTTGCTCGCGATTGCGGTTTGACGGCCTCTCAGGGCCTCACTGCGGGTTATCCCGCTTCCACATGATCGCGCGCGTGCGCACCAAAGTATTGGCGGTAGCAGCGGAAGAAGTGCTGCAGCGAAACAAATCCGCACTGCTGAGCGATATCTGTCATGGGATGTTGACTGGTCTGCAGTAACTGACGTGCCCGTTGCAAGCGCAGGTCCAGATAGTGCCGGGAGGGCGAACATCCCAGGCTGCGTTTGAACAGGCGCTCCAGGTGCCGGCGGGAAATACCCATGGCCTCGGCCAATTCGTCGATAGCCAATGTGCGGGTCAGGTGATCATTCATCAACGCCAGGGTCGCCTGAAGTTTCGCTGGCGCGTTGTGCACCGACTGCAGAGGCCTGGCCTGACGGGCTGCGTGTTTTTCCATCCGCAGCACCAAGCCGCGACCGTGAGACCGGGCCAGCAGTTCGTGCATCAGCCCTTGAACGGCTTGCGGCCCGACACACGTCAGTCGCTGGCGGTCGACACAAAATGGGGCGGCTACCGGGCTCAAATCGCTGGAAGCGCAAAACGACGGTGAAGGCCCGGGTTCAGGCAGGCTGCACCGGAAACCGTCCAGTGCGCCGATCTGCGCCAGCAGCCAACCAGCCTTGCCCAATGCGCCCAGGCCCACGGGCTGCGCGGCCCAGTGGTGCAACTGCTGGCGCAGTTCTTGAGACTGCGCTGGAGTGTCCGGGTTGTCGCCACCACACAGGATCAACACATCCAGGGGGTGTGCCTGATCCAGTCGGGTGGTGGCGGTGGCAATGCCGTTGCTGGCGTTCAGATTCCCGCCCTCCAGGCTGACAATCTGCCATTGGCAGACGCTGCGTCCGTCCACTTGGTTGGCCAGGCGTAAAGGTTCCAGTGCATTGGCCAGCGCATACAGGTCAAAGTCTTCCAGCAACCAGAAGCCGATGCGCAGCGCTGGCGGTTGTTGCCGGCAAGGTTCAGTCAGTGTCAGCATGTCGGCGCTCCGATTCGAGATTGTCAGGCACCAATTGTCGGCAACACGGTCCATGCAGAAGTGTCAAAAATCGACCCCAAAGTGTTCGTCGCTACCACTTGGGGGCTAAAGGTCAACCAGTGGCCATAGACATTACTGCGGTTGCGGCCCTGGCTTGGACCTTTGCAGTTCAGGCAACACACAATTGCTATCAACCCGATTGATCGCTTTCTAACCGAAGGCGCATGCTAGAGGGCTAGACTCAGTCTTATATCATTCCGAATGATAGTTACCTTTGGTTCATTCGATTCGTGAGATACACCCTCCCCCGAGCATCATCCGTCCATTCTCAATACATTGGCGGATGCATCCATGGAACAGTCACTCAAACATTTGCGCTTCCCGTTGGCCTTGCTGGCCGTACTGGTGATGAGCGCGTGCGGCAAGGCCCCGCAGTCTGCCGCTACCATGCCGGCGGCAAAAGTCAGCGTCGCCAAGGTGCTGGAACAACCGGTCAATGAGTGGGACGAATTCACCGGGCGCCTCGAAGCGCCTGAAACCGTAGAAATTCGTCCACGGGTCTCGGGCCAGATTGATGAAGTGGCCTTCACTGAAGGCGCACTGGTCAAGAAAGGCGACTTGCTGTTCCAGATCGACCCGCGTCCGTTCCAGGCTGAGGTCCGCCGACTCGAAGCCCTGGTTGCCCAGGCACGTGCCAATGCCAACCGCAGCGATAACGAAGCCCAGCGTGGCGAACGCCTGCGTACCAGCAACGCGATCTCCGCCGAACTCGCCGATTCGCGCACCAGTGCCGCACAAGAAGCCCGCGCCGCCGTCGGTGCCCTTCAGGCGCAACTCGATCTGGCCAAACTGAACCTGAGTTTCACCCGCGTCACTGCGCCTATCAGCGGTCGCGTCAGCCGTGCGGAAATCACCGCCGGCAACCTGGTCACCGCCGATACCACCGCGCTGACCAGTGTTGTTTCCACCGACAAGGTCTACGCCTACTTCGACGCAGACGAACGTGTGTTTCTCAAATACACCCAGCTCGCTCGCCAGGGCAAACGCGGTGCAACCACTCCGGTTTACCTCGGCCTGTCCAACGAAGACGGCAACCCGCACCAGGGCGTGATGAACTTCGTCGACAACCAGGTCAATCCGAAAACCGGCACCATCCGCGGTCGCGCCGTGTTCGACAACGCCGACGGCACCTACACCCCGGGCCTTTATGCCCGTCTGAAGCTGGTCGGCAGCGGCACCTACTCCGCCGTGCTGATCAACGATGAAGCGGTCGGTACTGACCTGGGCAAGAAGTTCGTGCTGGTGATGGATGCTGACAACAAGACAGCCTATCGCGCGGTCGAGCTCGGTCCGAAGATCGAAGGCTTGCGCATCGTGCGCAGCGGCCTGAACAAGGATGACACCGTCATCGTCAAGGGTCTGCAACGGGTTCGCCCTGGCTCGCCGGTCACTCCCGAAGTGATCCCGATGGCCAGTGAACAAACCCTCGCGGCACTCGCACAACAACGACAAGCGCTGGAAGCCAGCAACCTGCCCCAAGTCGCACCTGCCAAGGTCGCGCCGGGCTCGGTTGTGAAACTGGCTGCTGCGACTCCACGCGGTTAAGGGACGACAACTTCGATGAATTTTTCCCAATTCTTCATTTCACGGCCGATCTTTGCAGCGGTACTCTCGCTGCTGATCCTGATCGCCGGCGCCATCTCGCTGTTCCAGTTGCCGATCAGCGAATACCCGGAAGTGGTGCCACCGACGGTGGTGGTTCGTGCCAACTTCCCGGGCGCCAACCCAAAAGTCATCGGTGAAACGGTGGCAGCGCCTCTTGAGCAAGCCATTACCGGCGTCGAGAACATGCTGTACATGTCCTCGCAATCCACCGCTGACGGCAAGATCACCCTGACCATCACCTTTGCGCTGGGCACTGACCTGGACAACGCACAGGTCCAGGTGCAGAACCGAGTGACCCGCACCGAGCCCAAGCTTCCAGAAGAAGTGACGCGCATCGGTATCACCGTTGACAAGGCCTCTCCGGACCTGACGATGGTGGTGCACTTGACCTCGCCAGACAAACGCTACGACATGCTCTACCTGTCCAACTACGCCTTGCTCAACATCAAGGATGAGCTGGCGCGTCTGGGCGGTGTCGGTGACGTGCAACTGTTCGGCATGGGCGATTACTCCCTGCGGGTATGGCTCGACCCGAACAAGACCGCTTCGCGCAACCTGACTGCGACCGATGTCGTGACGGCGATCCGCGAGCAGAACCGTCAAGTGGCGGCCGGTGCACTGGGCGCGCCGCCTGCGCCGAATGCCACTGCTTTCCAGCTGTCGGTCAACACCCAGGGCCGTCTGGTTTCTGAAGAAGAGTTCGAGAACATCATCATTCGCTCCGGCGACAACGGTGAGATTACCCGCCTCAAAGACATCGCTCGCGTTGAACTGGGTTCCAGCCAATACGCCCTGCGCTCGTTGCTGAACAACCAGCCGGCGGTGGCGATCCCGATCTTCCAGCGTCCGGGTTCGAACGCGATCGAGATCTCCAACGAAGTTCGCGACAAGATGGCCGAACTGAAGAAGAACTTCCCGGAAGGCATGGACTTCAGCATCGTCTATGACCCGACGATCTTCGTGCGCGGTTCCATCGAGGCGGTGGTCCACACCCTCTTCGAAGCACTGATCCTCGTTGTACTGGTAGTGATCCTGTTCCTGCAAACCTGGCGCGCCTCGATCATTCCGTTGGTGGCGGTGCCGGTTTCGCTGATCGGTACGTTTGCCGTGATGCACCTGTTCGGCTTCTCGCTGAATGCGCTGTCGCTGTTCGGGCTGGTACTGGCCATCGGTATCGTGGTGGACGACGCCATCGTGGTGGTGGAGAACGTGGAGAGGCACATCGAGCTGGGAGAAACGCCCGTAGAAGCCACCAAGAAAGCTATGCGAGAGGTGACCGGGCCGATCATTGCGACGGCGCTGGTGCTGTGTGCGGTATTTATCCCGGCGGCGTTCATTTCCGGACTCACCGGCCAGTTCTACAAACAGTTTGCCCTGACCATTGCCATCTCGACCGTGATCTCGGCGTTCAACTCGCTGACGCTGTCCCCTGCCCTGGCCGCCGTGCTGCTCAAGAGCCACAGTGCACCGAAAGATCGCTTTACCAAAGTGCTTGATAAACTATTGGGCGGTTGGCTGTTCCGTCCCTTCAACCGGTTCTTCGAACGTGCCAGCCATGGCTATGTCGGCACCGTAGCCCGGGTTATCCGCAGCAGCGGTATTGCACTGCTGTTGTACGCAGGCCTGATGGTGCTGACCTTCTTCGGTTTCGCCCACACCCCGACCGGCTTCGTACCCGGCCAGGACAAACAATACCTGGTGGCCTTCGCGCAACTGCCGGATGCGGCAAGCCTGGACCGTACCGAAGACGTGATCAAACGCATGTCCGACCTGGCCCTGAAACAGCCTGGCGTGGAAAGTGCGGTGGCCTTCCCTGGCCTGTCGATCAACGGTTTCACCAACAGTCCGAACGCTGGCATCGTGTTCGTGACCCTGAAACCGTTCGACGAGCGTAAAGACCCGAGCATGTCCGCCGGTGCGATTGCCGGTGCCTTGAATGGTCAGTTTGCCGGGATTCAGGAAGCCTACATGGCGATCTTCCCGCCCCCGCCAGTACAGGGTCTAGGCACCATCGGTGGTTTCCGCCTGCAGATCGAAGACAAGGGCAACCTCGGCTACGACGAGCTGTACAAAGAGACCATGAACATCATTACCAAAAGCCACAACGTGCCGGAACTGGCCGCCCTGTTCACCAGCTACACCGTGAACGTGCCGCAGGTCGATGCTGCTATCGACCGCGAGAAAGCCAAGACCCACGGCGTGGCCGTCAGCGACATCTTCGACACCCTGCAGATCTACCTGGGTTCGCTGTATGCCAACGACTTCAACCGCTTCGGTCGGACATATCAGGTCAACGTTCAGGCTGAACAGCAGTTCCGTCTTGAACCGGACCAGATCGGTCAGCTGAAAGTGCGCAACAACAAAGGCGAGATGATCCCGCTGGCGACCTTCATCAAGGTCAGCGACACCTCGGGGCCGGACCGCGTGATGCACTACAACGGCTTCATCACCGCTGAAATCAACGGTGCGGCAGCTCCAGGCTACAGCTCCGGCCAGGCTCAGGCGGCCATCGAGAAACTGCTCAAGGATGAACTTCCTAACGGCATGACCTACGAATGGACCGACCTGACCTACCAGCAGATTCTGTCCGGCAACACCGCGTTGTTTGTGTTCCCGCTCTGCGTCTTGCTGGCGTTCCTGGTGCTCGCCGCACAGTACGAAAGCTGGAGCCTGCCACTGGCGGTGATCCTGATCGTACCGATGACCTTGCTGTCGGCCATTACCGGTGTGATCGCCTCGGGTGGCGACAACAACATCTTCACCCAGATCGGTTTGATCGTACTGGTAGGGCTTGCCTGTAAGAACGCGATTCTGATCGTCGAGTTTGCCAAGGATAAACAGCAGGAAGGCCTCAACCCGCTGGCGGCGGTTCTGGAAGCTTGCCGTCTGCGTCTGCGTCCGATCCTGATGACCTCCTTCGCGTTCATCATGGGCGTGGTGCCTCTGGTCTTCTCCAGCGGTGCCGGTGCTGAAATGCGTCACGCCATGGGTGTGGCGGTGTTCTCCGGGATGCTCGGGGTGACCTTCTTCGGCCTGTTGCTGACGCCTGTGTTCTACGTACTGATTCGTAACTTTGTGGAGCGCGGTGAAGCGCGCAAAGCGGCCAAGGCGCTGAATCATCAAAAGCAATTGGAGGCGCAACAATGAGCCTGAAAGCCTTCCTGCCGAGCCTGCTGGTACTGGCACTGAGTGCCTGTGCCGTCGGCCCGGACTACAAGACCCCAGCCACTGAACCGGCCAATATCACCACCGCCACCGATGGCGCTGCCGGTCAGAAGAACTTCGACCGCTCGCGCTTCGAAGGCATCTGGTGGCAGCAGTTCGAAGACCCGACGCTCAATCAGTTGGTGACTCAGTCGCTGCAAGGCAACCGTGATTTGCGGGTGGCATTCGCCCGCTGGAAAGCCGCCCGGGCGATTCGTGATGACGTCAGCAATGACGCCATGCCGACCGTTACCAGCCGCGCCAGCAGCGATCTGGCCAAGGGGCAGATTCCGGGCCAGACCAACCAGCGGGTCAACAGCGAACGCTACGACCTCGGCCTGGACATGGCCTGGGAGATCGATCTGTTTGGCCGTATCCAGCGCAACCTCGAATCGGCCGACGCCGAACAGCAAGCGCTTGAAGCCGATCTGTACCAACTGCAAGTCAGCATGATTGCCGAACTGGTGGATTCCTATGGCCAACTGCGCGGTGCGCAACTGCGTGAAAAGATCGCCCTGGCCAACCTGAACAACCAGCAGGAGTCGCGCAAGATCACTGAAAGCCTGCGCGATGCCGGCGTCGGCGACCAACTGGACGTGGAGCGTGCCGATGCACGCCTCGCCTCGGTCGAAGCCAGCGTGCCTCAGTTGCAGGCTGAACAGGTTCGGCAGAAAAACCGTATCGCCACCCTGTTGGGTGAGCGTCCGGACAAATTGACCGTCGACCTGAGTCCAAAGAGCTTGCCGGCCATCGCCAAGGCTTTACCGATCGGTGATCCCGGCGAATTGCTGCAACGTCGTCCGGACATCCGCAGCGCCGAACGCAAACTGGCCTCCGCCACGGCCCGTATCGGCGTGGCCAAGGCCGACTTGTTCCCTCAGGTCAGTCTCAGCGGCTTCCTTGGCTTTACCGCCGGGCGTGGTTCGCAAATCGGTTCCTCGGCCGCCAATGCCTGGGCACTGGGCCCAAGCATCACTTGGGCGGCATTTGACCTGGGCAGCGTGCGGGCACGTTTGCGCGCCGCCGATGCCAATGCCGAAGGCGCTCTGGCCACCTACGAGCAGCAAGTGCTGCTGGCCCTGGAAGAGTCGGAAAACGCATTCAGCGACTATGGCAAACGCCAGCAACGCTTGATCTCGCTGATTCGTCAAAGCGAAGCGAGCCGTGCCGCCGCGGACCTGGCCGAAATTCGCTACCGCGAAGGCACCGTGGACTTCCTCGTCCTGCTGGATGCCCAGCGTGAGCGTCTGGCGGCAGAAGATACCCAGGCGCTGGCCGAAACTGATTTGTATCACGGCATTGTCGCGATTTACAAAGCCCTTGGCGGAGGCTGGCAACCCGAGACGGTGGCCAGCAAGTAATGTTTTAAAGCGCTCCTTTTGGTTGGTCGCAACCAGCCAGTTTTTTAGCCCCGTGCCTCATTCGGTCACGGGGCTTTTTTTTGCCTGTAGATGGGTCATCGTCAACCGTAATCCGGAGCACCCAATGACAATCCTCTCCCTGCCGACTTCTACCCGCGCAACCAGGCTCACCTCGACCCGTGGTCGCCGGTTCGGCCCGACGATCACTACACGGCCGCAAAAATCCGCTCGCGCCTGGCACAACAGGCCTTTGTCTCCAGTTTTCCTAAGCTTTCACACCTCGTTCACGTTTTGTTAAGGATTCGCTTCGTATGCTTCGGGCCCGCACCCCCTCCCCGGTCTCCGAAAGCCCATGTCGCGCTCTACTTCCTCACTGTTTTTGCTCGCCGTGCTGCTGTTTTTCTTCGCCCTGGGCAATCACCAACTGCAAGGTTCCACCGAGGCGCGGGTCGCCGGCATTGCCATGGAAATGCACCTGGACAACGACTGGGTGACGCCTCGCTTGTTCGGTGAACCCTTCCTGGAAAAACCCCCCCTGAGCCTGTGGCTCGACGCCGGGGCGATCGGCGCATTCGGCGGCACGCCGTGGGCGGTACGCCTGACCTCGGCCTGTGCCGGTTTGCTCAGCGTGATGCTGTTGTTCGCGATGCTGCGACGCTTCGGCCGGCCAACAGCCCTGGCCTGGACCGCGGCATTGCTGTTGGCAACCATGGCCAGTTACTGGAGCAATGTGCGTGGCGTCGGCGAAGACGCGTTGCTCGCCCTAGGCGTGACGCTGGCGCTGCTGGCGTTCTTCCAGGGACATCGACAATCGAGTCCCGGCAACGCGTTGTTGTTTGCCCTGGGCATCGCCATCGCCACCTTGAGCAAAGGCATTCTGGGACTGGCGATGCCAGGGGTGGTGATCTTCGCCTTTTTGCTGGCCGAAAGCCTGATGGACAAGCGCCTTTGCCTCTCGCACTGGCTACGCCCGGGCCTGCTGACACTGCTGGGATTGCTGCCCTTGATGATCTGGCTGGCGCTGCTGTATCAACGCGGCGGCATCCAGGCCGTGACGCAAGTGCTGCTGACCAATAGCGTCGGACGCTTCAGTGGCTCCTTCGTGGAAGCCGGTCATTACGAACCGTTCTACTACTACCTGGCCAAACTGCCCGAGGCGTTTTTGCCCTGGAACATTCTGGTGTACCTGGGGTTGTGGCATTTCCGCAAAAGCCTGATGGCCAATCGTTACCTGTTGTTCTTCACCCTATGGATACTGGCGCAGTTCGTCATGCTGACGTTGGCTTCAAGTAAACGCACGGTGTACCTGATGTCGATGACGCCGGCGGCGGCCGTCATTGCCGCCGAGTACGCGAGCGTCCTTTACGCAAAACTGAAGGCTCGGCAAAACGTCTCCACCCTGGCAGCCAGCGTTACCCGCCATCGCCGCAGCGTCGCGTTTAGCACGCTGGCGGTGGTGATCGGCGGCTACCTCGCCGCCGCACAATGGGCGCTACCCCACGCCGACCGCACATTGTCGTTCCTGCCACTGACCGAGCACATCCAGACCCTGCAAGCCAACGGTCAACAAGTCGCACTGTATCAAGCCAACGAACGCCTGGGCGGCGCCAGCGTGTTCTATACCCACCGCGTGCTCAAAGGATTGGATACCGAGGCGCAGCTACATGAGTTTCTGACAGCGTCGCCCTCCAATGTAGCGGTCATGGCGGCCGATGCCGAACCACCCGCGCCCTTGAAACTGCTCAAATCCATGAAGGTCGGGGAACAGCATTACTACTTCGTCGGGCAATAAAAAAGTCCACCGAGTACTTATGCACCACCATCCACTGTGGGAAGACTAGGGTTGGTCTTGAGATTTGTGGTCTTCCATGACGGTCACGGTGGCCGTGGTCCCGGCACGCAGGCGATTTTTGGCGACATAGTCGGCGTCTATCTGAATTCTCACCGGCACCCGTTGCGCCAATTTGACCCAGGTGTAACTGGGGTTGATGTTTGCCAGCAATCGTCCACCGGGCAGGTTCTCCCGGTCGGCGATGGCAAAGGCAATGCTTTGGACGGTGCCGCCGAACGTCTCGCCGCTCATCAACTCGATCCTGACGCGATCGCCCTCCTCTATTCGCGGTAGCTTGGTTTCTTCGAAGTAGCCACTGACATAAAACGAGTCGCTATCAACCAACGCCAACAACGCGCCACCCGCAGCGGCATAGTCACCCTGTCGGGTGAGCAGATTCGTCACGTAACCGCTGACGGGCGCTTCGACCCGGGTGCGCTGCAAGTCGAGTTCAGCCTGGGTCAATGCGGCGATGGCCAGTTGCACATTAGCCTGGGCCAAACCGAGGTTGGCCTGGTTGCGCAGCAATTCAGCCTGCGCCACGGCCACATCCGTGCTGGACTTTTCCCACTCCTCGCCAGAGATCGCCGCACGGTCCTTGAGTGTGCGACGCCGGTGCTCTTCGCTCTGACGCTGCCTGAGCAGCGCCTGGCTGGAAACAATGGTCGCTTCGGATTGCCCTAAAGAGGCTTTCGCCACTTCCACCGAACGCTTGGCATGCTCCACCGCCAGCCTGTAGCGGGCCGGGTCAATCTCCAGCAACAGCTGGCCTTTATCGACATGCTGGTTGTCGTGCACCGTCAGGCTGACGATGCGCCCCGAGACATCGGCGGACAAGGTCACCACGTCCGCGCGAACCCGAGCATCACGGGTCCAGGGTGCGCGAGTGTAATGTTCCCAGGCGTACCAACCGAGGACAAAAGCCAGCACCACCAATGCAACGGTCGTCAGTCGGGCGAGGATCTTCTTCAAGGCATCAGGCTCCCATCACCAGGATCAGGGTGGCGCATACACAGGCGTATAACGCGCCCTCGAACAGGGCTTCATGCCAGACGAAACGCAGCACACCGAGACGGCGCAGGATCCAGTCCAGCAGCAGGAAAATCGGCAACGCCAGCAACAGGGCCTGGGCGATCGGCGGCAGGTACACGCCTCCTATTTCCAGATCAATGGGCAAGGGCCGGCACTCCTTTGGGTTCGGCAGGTAGAAAGTGTTGGCGATGCCGCTCCAGAAACGACACCACGATCAGGAGCGCCACGCGCATCCTGAACACCGACCACAGGTGCTCATGAACCACCCGCTGCAGGTCGTCCATTTCGTCGCCCAGGGCATACAGGTTGGCAAGCAGCGGATTGACGTCGATTCCGGGCCGCCCTGCGATCAATCGCCCTGTCTCACGGACGGCGGCCATCAGGCGATTTTGTTGTTCGGTACTGAGTAGCGTGTTGCCTTGCCCCTGTTGCCTGAGCTGATTCAACGCCACACCCAGGGCCATGCACCCCAGGCTGACCTCGAACAGCTCGCTGGATTTTTCGTCCTGTGCCGCTGGCAACAGCCCCAACATCATCGTCAGGCGATCGACCATGCGACTTTCAAAGGCAAACTGCTGTTCATCTGTCACCGGTGTCTTCAGTAAAGCGTAGACCTGCTCACAGTTCTCCTTGAACAGTCGGCGAATCCGCAGAACGGGCCTGAACGGAAAGATCAAGGCATAGACACTCAATGCCAGCGTGGCGGCGCAGATATACGCACCGGCGAACTCGAACCACGCAATCGCGGTGTTTTGGCCAACGCCTACGTTTTGCGGGCCCAGCAACAACATCGTGGTCAGCCCCAGTCCGATGCCCGTGCCGGTGGTTTGCGGACTGGACAACCCCACCGCGACGGCATAGAGCAACGGAGCCAATAACAAGGCAAGCAACTCGAAGTCGCTGATCATTGGAACCAGCAAGAACAGGTACAAGGCCGACACCACCAAGGCCAGCGCCAGCCCCCGGGCGAAGCTTTGGCTGGCCAGCAATGGCCGTGGGAACGTCGCCATCAACGAGCAGAGAATCCCGACCACGATCATCCCGCCACGAGCGCCGTCCCACGCGGTCTCGATCCAGATCAGGCCGGCGACCATCAAGGCGCTGAATGCGCGGATGGCGTTCATTGCCGCCAAAGTGAAGTCCAGGTGCAGCGGATTGTCCTGACCGCGGAACACGCAACTGGCTTGCCGTCCCTCCTGGATCGCGTCGCTCAGCTCCAGGATTTGCCCCAGTTGTTCCAGCATCCGCGCTTGTTCCCAGCGCAGCGCCCAAGCCAGTGACCGCAGCGTGGCCGGCATCGCTTCGGTAAGTTGCTCGGCCTTATAGGCCTGGTCATCGAAACGCTGTTGCAAGGCTGCGAAATGATGTCGAGCGTCGGCCGACAACGAGCGCCCTTGCACCGCCAGATCATCAAGAAAGGCCAGTTCTTCGGCGCGCAGATGCTGAATTTCCAGCGGCAATGCGCCTTCCCAGCGCTCGGTCAGCAATTCCCGTTGGTGGCGCAGCGCTGTCAGGCGCGAGGTCAGCAGCACCAGTTGATTGCCCAGCAACTGCACCAGCTCGTTGGCGCTGCGCAGGCGTGGCGCATCGAAATACAGATGCCGGCGAACCCCTTCCAGCGCGCTGATCGCGCCAAGCAATTGCATCTGCCGCCGATGAAAGTCCGCCTCGCTTTCCTCGGTGCGGATGACGGCAGCAGCGTGGATCGCCAGCAGCTTGATGACTTGATCGATCTTGGCAAAGTAGTCCCGGGCCACGGCCTCCGGGCGCGCAGTCAGGAGGCTGACGACGCAGACACAGGCGACCGCCAGCAGCGTCTCGGTGACACGAGTAACGGCCAGCAGGAATGTACCGTCCTGATCAGGCACCGCCAGCAAGGCGACCACCACCGCCGTGTAACCGCTCAGCACAAACGCCTGGGAGCTGGTGTAGCGCAATAAAGTGCCGCCAGCCGTGCACAACGCCAGCCACAACCCCAACGTGATGATGAAAGGCAACGGCGCCTGCGGAAAGATCGCCATGATCAACACCGCAACGGCCGCGCCCAGGGTGGTGCCGATGACTTGGCCGAAACTGCGGGCCAGGGCCATGCCACCCAATGGCTGGCTGACGATGACCACCGCCATGATTGACCACTTGGGCTGGTCAAGGTCGAACAGAAAGGCCAGGTACAGCGTCAGCAACCCGGCCGTGATGGTTCTCAAGGCGAAGAGCAGCACCCCTGGCCCGGGGTTGAGCATCGCTTTGAAGTACTGCAGAAACGGTTGCATTGAAATACTCGTGGAGTTATCTCCAGCAAGCGTAGTCACTGCTTCAGCGCTGCGACGGGTTTCAATGTCGACACGACCTGTAGGCAAATTCGTCGCTATTGAACCGAGTCAGGGTTTGACTCACAGCCCCACCTGACCGAAGCTGACAGCTTTGCACAAGCTAGCCAGCTCCCGGATTCCTGCATGTCCCAGTCCCGCCGCTACGCGCTCATCAGCCTTTGTGTCCTGTTCGCCATTGTCCTTGCCTGGTTCTTCCTGCGCACGCCTGCCCCGGTCGTGCCGGAGGCGATCAAGCGCGGCTATAGCGAAGCGCTGACCCAGGCACGTGCCGGGCAGCCCGGCGCCGCGCGGGTGTTGTATCAGCAACTGGCTCGCCCCGACCTGTCGGCCAAGCGCCGTATCTGGCTGCACGCTGAACTGCCCAATTACCCGAGCCCGCAAGCCCTGAAACTGGCCGATGCAGACTTGCAAAACCCTTCTCCCGAAGTCCGCGTGGCAGCGATCAGGAGCATCAGCGGGCTGGTGCCCAACGGGCAGCGCAGCCTGTTGATCGGCCCGTTGCTGGAGGACAGCGAACAAAGTGTGCGCTTTGCCGCCATCAACGCCTTGCTGGGCTTGTCGCCGGATGACCTGGGCTTGTATTTCGGACCGCTGCAACAAGCCATCGATGCCTGGGAGCGGGTCCTGCAGAGCCAACCCGAAAGCGCCGAAACCCAATACCAGCTGGCACGTCTGCACCTGCACAACGCCGAACTGAAAGAGGCGCAGCAGGCGCTGGAGCGCACCTTGCAGCTGGACCCGGCGAATCTGCCGGCATTGGTCATGCAGATTGAAGTACTGGATAAGCAAGGCCAAAGCGATGCAGCCCAGCAATTACTGGCGAAACAGTTAAAGGCACAACCCAACTCCGCCTATCTTCAACATGCCCTGGGCCTGTGGTTGTTGCATCACGGGCAAAGTGAATTTGCACTGCTAGGGCTCTCGAAAGCCGTAGAGCTCGAGCCCGGCAACAAAGACTATCGTTACGACCTGGCCACCACTTTGCACGACGAACAAGAGCTGGAGGCTGCGCAAAAGCAGTTGCAGGAGATCGTCCAGCGCCACCCGGCCGATCGCAAGGCACGGGTGTTGCTGATCAATTACTGGAAGGAAAGCGGCCAGTTGCAGAACGTGCAGATTTTGCTGGCACAGCTGGAACAACTTAACCCGGACGACCCAGCGTTGCAGCAAGGCCTCTAATCGTTTTTATGCGCCTCAACTCACAGACAAACACAAAAGGTTGAACCGTCGCCACGGCAAAAGGTCAAGTGATCAGGCAGTCCATTCAGGCACCTCAAGCCTGCTGCCTCGCTTCCCCTAGTCATGAGAGGGTTTTTTTTGTCTACATCTAACGAGCTGTTCAGTGCAAAAGCCGCCACCGGCATAGAGGGTCTGGATGACATCCTGGCCGGTGGGTTGTCCCGAGGTCATGTGTTTTTGCTGGAGGGTGAACCCGGAACCGGCAAAACCACAGTCGCTTTGCATTTTTTGCTGGCCGGCGCTCGTGCCGGCGAGCGCTCGTTGTACATCACCCTGTCGGAGACTGAGCGCGAACTACGCCAGGGCGCGCTGTCCCACGGCTGGGACCTGGACGAGAACATCCACATTTTCGAGCTGACACCGCCTGAAAGCCTGCTCAATGCCGAGCATCAGCAGAGCCTGCTCTACTCTTCCGACCTTGAGCTGGGTGAAGCCACCAAGCAGATATTCGAAGTGGTCGAGCGCGTCAAACCGACCCGTGTCGTCCTCGACAGTCTTTCCGAAATCCGTTTGCTGGCCCAGAGCTCCCTGCGTTATCGCCGGCAGATTCTGGCCATCAAGCACTACTTCGTGCGCTACGACGCCACGGTGGTGTTGCTTGATGACCTGACCACCGAATCCCTCGATAAAACCGTGCACAGCGTTGCACACGGCGTGATTCGCCTTGAAGAACTGACGCCCAATTATGGCGCGGAACGGCGGCGGATCCGCGTGGTGAAATACCGTGGCCAGAAATACCGTGGCGGTTTCCATGACTTCACCATCATGGGCGATGGCGTTCATGTGTTTCCGCGCCTGGTGGCGGCTGAGCACCGCGGCGGATACACCCGCCAGCAGTTGACCAGCGGGATCAAGGAAATGGACGCCCTGCTCGGCGGCGGTATCGAGACAGGCTCCAGTACACTGATTCTGGGCCCCGCCGGTACCGGCAAATCGTTGATTTCAATGATTTTCGCCGCGGCCGCCGTGGCGCGAGGTGAAAAATCCGCGCTGTTCATCTTCGACGAAGAGCTGGGCCTGCTGTTCGAGCGCATGAAAAACATGGGCATCGACTTAAAGGCCCTGCAAGACACCGGCAATTTGCTGATCGAACAAGTCGACGCGGCCGAGCTGTCTCCGGGCGAGTTCTCACACCGGGTTCGTCGTTGTGTCGATGAGCAGCAAATCAAAACCGTGGTGATTGACAGCATCAACGGCTATCAGGCTGCGATGCCCGAGGAAAACGCGCTGGTGTTGCACATGCATGAGTTGCTGCTTTACCTCAATCGCCGGGGCGCGGCAACGTTCATGACCGTGGCCCAGCATGGTCTGGTCGGTGACATGCAAGCACCGGTCGACATTACTTATCTGGCGGACACAGTGATTCTTTTGCGTTACTTCGAAGCCCTGGGCAAGGTTCGCCGGGCGATCTCGATCATCAAGAAACGTACCGGCAGCCACGAATCGACCATTCGCGAATACCGCATCGGTAGCCGCGGCATGACGATTGGTGAGCCTCTGGATGCTTTCCAGGGTGTATTACGTGGCGTGCCGACCTACCTCGGCGCCAGCCAGCCGCTGCTCAAGGATGATGCACCGTGAATAGTGTCGAGGCTAAGTCCGAGCGCGCGATCATTCTCGCGCCGCTGGGACGCGACAGCCAGATTGCGCTGATGATGCTTAACGAGGCGGGATTCGAAGGCCTTGTGGCCGCTGACCTGATCACATTGTGCGAGGAACTGGCACGAGGCGCCGGCCTGCTGGTGATTTCCTCGGAAGCGCTGTTGGGGTGTGACCTGGCCCCTCTGCTGCGTCTGATCGAAGCACAACCGGCCTGGTCGGACTTGCCGATCGTCCTGCTGACCCACCACGGTGGCCCCGAGCAAAATCCCGCTTCGCGATTCGGCCCGCAGCTCGGCAACGTGACCTTCCTTGAGCGCCCGTTTCATCCAGTGACGTTGATCAGCCTGGTCACTACGGCGCTGCGGGGGCGACGACGACAGTACGAAGCCAGGGACCGGATGATCGACCTCACTCAAAGCGAACTGCGCCTGCAAACCACGCTCGAAACCCTCGAACAACAGGTCGAAGAGCGCACTGCCCAATTGCGCCACAATGAAGAAGCGCTCAGGCAATCGCAGAAAATGGAAGCGGTCGGCCAACTCACCGGCGGCATCGCTCATGACTTCAATAACATGCTGACCGGTATCATCGGCAGTCTTGAACTGCTGCGCCGACGCCTGGCGCGAGGTCGCACCGAAGACCTGGACGGCCTGATCGATCTTGGGGTGACATCCGCCAACCGCGCGGCGGGCCTGACCCACCGTCTGCTGGCGTTTTCCCGGCGTCAGTCGCTGGACTCCAAGCCGGTGAAAATGAACACCCTCGTGGTGTCCATGGGTGAGCTGCTGCAACGCAGCCTCAACGAAAGCATTCAGCTGGACATGCAGCTGGACGAGAATCTGTGGGTGGCCGAGGCCGACCCCAATCAACTGGAAAGCGCCCTGCTCAACCTGGTGCTCAATGCCCGTGATGCCATGCCCGCTGGCGGGAAACTGGTGGTCAGCACCTCCAACCAGCAACTGAACACGACCGTCGCGCAGGCCAATGGCAATCTGCAGCCCGGTGACTACGTTGTCTTGCGAGTCACCGATACCGGTTGTGGCATGCCGGAAAGCACCATCAGCCGAGCCTTTGATCCGTTTTTCACAACCAAGCCGATCGGCCAGGGAACGGGGTTGGGGTTGTCGATGATTTACGGGTTCAGCAAGCAGTCTCGCGGTCACGTCGCCATCCAGAGTGAAGTGGGCAACGGCACCACGGTGAGCCTGTATCTGCCGCGTTGCTGGGGCGAGCTGGATGAGGACACGCAGGTCGATGTCGCACACATGCCGCATGCCCTGGAAGGTGAAACAGTGCTGATCGTCGAGGATGACCCGGCGGTACGCGTGCTGGTCAGCGCGGTATTGAGTGAATTGGGCTATGCCTTCGTGGAAGCAGGCGATGCCAACAGCGCGGTGCCGATCCTGGATTCGGGCCAGCGTATCGACCTGTTGATCAGTGATGTGGGGCTACCGGGGATGAATGGCCGGCAACTGGCGGAAATTGGTCGCCAATACCGGCCGGATCTAAAAGTGTTGTTCATCACCGGCTACGCCGAACATGCCGCGGTGCGTGGGGGGTTTCTCGACCCAGGCATGCAGTTGATCACCAAACCGTTCACCTTCGACCTACTGACGGCCAAAGTGCGCGAGATGATCAGAATCTGAAAGCCCCGATGATCGGGGCTTCGGGGATGGTCAGGACAGCATTTCCTGCATGAGTTCCTGCAACACATCCAGATCGAACGGCTTGCCAAGGATCGGGGCCTTGCGCGTGATCGGACTGTCGGTCTCACGGATTTCCTGCGGATAGCCACTGATGAAAATCACTTTGAGCTCCGGTCGCAACTTCACCGCAGGTTCAGCGATCTGTACCCCGGAAATCCCGCCTGGCAGACGGAAGTCGGTGATCATCATGTCCAGATGCGGTTTGCTCGCAAGGATTTCGAACGCTTGCTCGCCGTTTTCGGCCTGCAACACCCGGTACCCCTCCCCCGAAAGATAGGCAGATAAAACCATCAGGATCGAGGGGTCATCCTCGACGATCAATACCACATCTTGTGCATCTTCACTCATGGGAAGCCTTTGTTCGGTCAATAGCTGCTGATACGACCATGAGGTCGATCAGAGGTTGCGTTTATCCGGCTGTTTTCCTATAGCGGCAGACAAACGCGAAACAAGGCGCCTTCGCCAATCCGGCTCTCGACGGTGATGGAGCCACCGTGGGCGGTGACAATCTGCTCCGAAATAAACAGCCCCAGACCCAATCCGGCAACGACGGTCTTGGCGGAAACCCGTTCGAATTGCTGAAAAATACGCCGCTGGTTCTCTTCGCTGATACCGATACCACGATCCTGAACCTCGACCCGCGCCTGGCCATCCTGTGGAAACACGCGAACATCAATCGTACCCTTGCCACCATAGCGCAATGCGTTGGTCAGTAGATTCGAGATGACCTGTTCGATACGAAATTCGTCCCAATTACCGACAACTGGCTGGTCGGCGGTAAACGTCACCGACGTCTCGGCTGCATCGATCTGCGGTGCGAAATTTTGCAGCAGATTGCTGACCAATTTCACCAGATCAAATTGACTGGTACGAATCGATAGCTTGCCGGTGCGGATTCGCGACACATCGAGCATGTCCTCGATCAGGCGAATCAGGCTTTTGATCTGCCGCTCGTCCCGGTCGACCATGGCGTGCATCTTGTCCAGGGTGAACGCCGCGGCGTTGTCCCGGGCCAGGTGCATCTTGCGCAACTGGGTCTCGAGGATCAGGCCATTGAGCGGCGTACGCAGTTCGTGGGCAACGATGGACATGAAGTCGTCACGCATGCGCACGGCTTGTTCGAGCTCATTCTGGGTCGCCTGCAATTGCTTGAGCAATGCTTCCTGCTCCCGACGGCTTTGTTCCAGTGCTTCGACCTGTTGCTTCATCGCCTTGCTCTGGCGATACAAGTCGACGAACACGTTGACCTTGCTCTTGACCGCATGAATGTCCAGCGGCTTGTGCAGGAAGTCCACGGCGCCGCTTTCGTAGCCTTTGAACGCGTAGTTCAACTCACGACCGGCGGCGCTGACGAACACGATCGGGATATTCTTGGTTTTTTCCGTGCCGCGCATCAACTCGGCCAGCTCGAAACCGTTCATACCCGGCATCTGCACGTCGAGAATGGCCATGGCAAATTCGTGTTGAAGCAACAACGACAGGGCTTCATCGGCGGACAAGGCTTTATAGACGATGCGGTCTTCACGCTTGATCAACGCTTCCAGCGCCAGCAAATTCTCCGGCAGATCGTCGACTATCAGCAGTTTGGCTTGGATGTTACTTAGCATGCTATTTGTTCCAGCTCGACAATCAGACGGCTGATGCCGCGTATAGGGAGAATGTGGTCTGGCTGGTGCAGATCGAGCGCAGCTTGCGGCATGGTTGCAATCTGAGCTTCGTCCGGATCCTGCACGATGGTCAGCCCGCCGCGTTGCTTGACCTGGGCCAGTCCGCGCGCGCCATCCTGGTTGGCACCGGTCAACAGCACCGCTGCCAGCGTCGGACCGTAGGCATCGGCCGCCGACTCAAACAGGAAATCGATCGCCGGCCGTGAATGATGCACGCGAGGCTCAAGACTCAGGGAGAAACTGCGATCCTGCTCCACCGACAAGTGATAACCGGGGCCTGCAAAATACAGCGTTCCGGCTTCAACCCGCGTTTTGTCGATGGCTTCCAGGACGGGCATGGCGACCCGCCGTGCGAACACTTCGGCCAATTGGCTGCGGCGTGCTTCGGGCAGGTGCAGCACCACGATGATCGGGAGAACGAACCCCTCACGCAGCGGGCTGAGAATATTCAGCAACGCCTCGACACCTCCGGCCGAGGCACCGATCACAATCGCTTCCACTGTAGGCAATCGCGCAGCATCGTTCATGATTTGCGATAAATCCGTTCTTGTTTGACCAATGCCTCGAACTGATTGCCAAAGGCCGAAAAATCCAGGGTTTCCTTGCTGCCCAGCACCAGGAATCCGCGGTGGCAGAGGGATTCATGAAACAGGCCGAAGGCACGATCTTGAAGCTTTTTATTGAAATAAATCAATACGTTGCGACACGAAATTAATTGAGTTTCTGAAAATACGCTGTCGGTCGCAAGGCTGTGATCGGCGAACGTCACGTTTTCGCACAGGCTCTTGTCAAAAATGGCGTAGCCATACGCCGCCGTATAGTAATCGGCGAACGAACGCTGGCCACCGGCCTGCTGATAGTTCTGAGTGTAGGCGCGGACATTTTCCATGGAGAAAATCCCTTGCTTGGCTTTCTCCAGCGAACGCGGATTGATGTCGGTGGCATAGATGATGGTGCGATCGAGCAAGCCCTCTTCGCGCAACAGTATCGCCGTCGAATAGACTTCTTCGCCGGTGCTGCACCCGGCGATCCAGATCTTGATCGACGGGTAGGTCTTGAGCAGCGGCACCACTTCCTTGCGGATCGCCAGGAAATGCGAAGGGTCACGAAACATTTCACTGACCGGAATCGTCAGCAACTGCAGCAATTGCATGAACGCGGTGGGATCGTGCAGCACTTTCTCTTGCAGGGCCGAAATGGTACTGCACTCGAATTGACTCAGCGCATGATTGACCCGACGTTTGATCGATGCGCCGGAATAGTCACGAAAGTCATAGCTGTACTTGAGGTAGATGGCCTCGATCAACAACCGCAATTCGATCTCGCTATTTCGCTCCACTGAACAATTGCGCTCCACTTAGATACGTTCCATCTTCGGTAACCACACTCGAATCAACGAGAACAGACGGTCCAGGTCGATGGGCTTGGCCAGGTAATCGTTGGAACCGGCCTGCAGGCAACGCTCCTGATCGTCCTTCATGGCCTTGGCCGTTACCGCAATGATCGGCAGCTTGCGCCAGCGCGGGTCCTTGCGGATCTCGATAGTGGCTTCGTAACCGTCCATCTCCGGCATCATCACGTCCATCAGCACCAGGTCGATGTCCTCGACTTCATTCAATCTTTCAATCGCTTCGCGACCGTTGCGGCCAATGACCACGACAGCGCCTTTGTGCTCCAGCGCGCTGGTCAGGGCGAAAATGTTGCGCACATCGTCATCCACCAGCAGTATTTTCCGACCCTCGAAGACCTTGTCGCGGCTGCGCGCGGTCTTGAGCATCCTTTGCCGTTCATGGGACAACTTGGATTCGACTTTGTGCAGAAAGAGTGTGACCTCATCCAGCAAACGCTCGGGCGAGCGAGCGCCCTTGATGATGATCGAGCGCGAATATTTGCGCAGCTCGGTCTCTTCGTCCCGCGTCAGGTTGCGCCCGGTGTAGACGATGACCGGGGGGAATGAGCAGATATCCTCGGTGGACATTCGCTTGAGCAAGTCATTGCCGAGCATGTCCGGCAGCTTGAGGTCGATGATCATGCAGTCGAAATTCGTCGTGCGCAGCTGCTCGAGTGCGTCCTGCGCCAAACCGACGGCGGTGATCTCGATGTCTTCATCGCCGATCAGCCGCGCAATGCTGTCGCGCTGCAGATCGTCATCTTCGACCAGCAGCACGCGCTTGACCTTCTGGGTCAGCTTGGCTTCGAGGCGCGCAAACACGTCCTTGAGCTCTTCGCGGGTGGTCGGTTTGACCGCGTAGCCGATAGCGCCCATGTGCATGGCGGCCTCGACCCGATCTTCGACCGAAATGACATGCACCGGAATGTGGCGGGTGGCGGCGTGCTCTTTAAGGCGTTGCAACACGGTCAGCCCGGAATGATCGGGCAAGCGCATGTCCAGCAGAATGGCGTCGGGGATGTACTCTTTGGCCAGGTCGTAACCCTCGTCCGCGCCATGGGCAACCAGGCATTGGTAACCCAGCTCATGCGCGAGATCGTAAAGAATGTGCGCAAAGTTCGGCTCATCCTCCACCACCAAAATGCACCGTGTGGCGAACGGCGCCTTGGCTCGGTCATCGGCAAAACGCGGGATGTCGACTTCGGCGATCAACGGCACTGGAGCAGTTGTTGACACCCGTGGCGTCATGGCAACCGGAGTGGCCTGCATCGGCTCAACCGGCTGATCGCCCGGTTCGACATACTGCTGCGGCAAAACCAGCGTGAACACACTGCCCTGCCCCGGCTCGCTGGTGACACTGATGGAGCCACCCAGCAATGCCGCAAGGTCCCGGGAAATCGACAAGCCCAGGCCGGTGCCGCCATAACGGCGGTTGGTGGTGCCGTCAGCCTGGCGGAAGGCTTCGAAAATGCTTTCCTGCTGGTCGGCGGCGATGCCGATCCCGGAATCGCGAACAATAAAGGCGATGCCGTCGTTTGGCTGGGACGCCACGGTCAGGCTGACCGTGCCTTTTTCGGTGAATTTCACCGCGTTCGACAGCAGGTTCTTGATGACTTGCTCCAGACGCTGGCGGTCGGTGAACAGCATCATCGGCGAACCGGGCTGCAAGTCGACCTCGAACGTCAACTTCTTGTTGGTGGCCATCGGCTCGAACATCGAACGCAGCCCGTCCACCAGACGCGCAACACTGGTGTTCTCGGGGCGCATCTCCAGTTTGCCGGCCTCGACCTTGGAAATATCGAGGATGTCATTGATCAGATTGAGCAAGTCGTTGCCGGCCGAATAGATCGATTCGGCAAACTTCACCTGCTCGGCCGTGAGATTTTCCTGAGGGTTCTCTGCCAGCAACTTGGCCAGAATCAACGAACTGTTGAGCGGCGTGCGCAGTTCGTGGGACATGTTGGCGAGAAATTCAGACTTGTATTTGCTGGAGCGCTGCAACTCTTCGGCGCGCTCTTCAAGCTGAGCCTGGGCCTGATTGAGCTCGGTGTTCTTCAAGTCCATCGCATCGCGCTGATCGGCCAGAACCTGCGCCTGCTCGGCCAGTTGTTCGTTGGTTTGTTCCAGCTCGACCTGCTGGGTTTCAAGATGCGCCTGGGACTCCTTGAGAATCCGCGACTGCTCTTCCAGCTCTTCGTTGGCGGTCTTGAGCTCTTCCTGCTGGACTTGCAGCTCTTCGTTGAGTTGTTGGGTCTCGGCCAGTACTTCCTGCAAGCGTTGGCGGTAGCGCGCGGCCTCGATCGAGGTGCCGATGTTGCCGGCAATCAGTTGGAGCAACTCGACATCACGCTCTGTCAGCGGTCGCAGGAATCCCAGTTCGATCACGCCATTAACCCGGTCGTCATCGCTGGTTGGTACGACAAGCACGCTAGATGGCAGGCCCTCACCCAAGCCGGAACTGACTTTGAAATAGTCGCTCGGTACGTCATCGAGGCGAATCAGGCGGGCCCGGTTCGCCACCTGGCCGACAATCCCTTCATCACTGAAAATGTGCTGATCGCGTTCTTCCTGTTCGCGTGAAAAACCGTAGGAGGCGATGCGCCGCAGGCTGCCATGCTCTTCACGAACATAAATAGCGGCCACCGCAGTGCCCAGGTACTGCGCGCAAAATTGCAGAATGTTGCGCCCCAGCACATTAAGCGACAGCTGCCCCAGCACCTGCTCGGCCAGTTCGGTCTGGCCATTGCGCAGCCAGGCTTGCTGCTCCAGTCGCGAAGCGGCGGATTGTTGCGCCGCCAGGTTGGCGCTGTAGTTCTGCGACAGGTTGAGCAGATCCCGACGCCCGATGTACGCCAGCAATGCGCTGATGGCGGCGATGAAAAACAGGTACAGCGAGATGCTCCAGATCGTGGTGCGGCGCACTTCATCGTTGCGCGTAGTGCGCAACTGCTGCTCCATGTCGATCACGTCTTCGAACTGCTTGCGGATCTCATCGGTCAGGCGCTTGCCGCGACCAGCGCTGACCGCGCTACGATAATCGCCGCTGTTACGCTGCAAATCGATCATCGTTTGCGCGTAAGTGGCCCATTCCCCTTGCAACGCCTGGAGCCGGCGCAATCGATCGGTCTGCACCGGGTTATCGGCGGTCAGTTCGAGCAAGGTATTGAGCGCGACGGCGATTCTCGGCTTGGCCGTTTCGTAAGGGTCCAGGAAATGCTCGTCGCCACTGAGCAAGAAGCCGCGCATGCCGGTTTCCAGATCGACGGTCAGTTTCACGGCTTCGTTGGCGTTATTGATCACCCGGTCGGTGTGTTCGACCCACTGGATCACCGACAGCAAGTAAGTGATCAACGAGACAAAGAACACCGCACTGATGACACCGACACCCAGTGGCAGGCTGACGTTGCGGCTCAGGAGTTTGCGAAATCGTTGCTCATCAA
Organism: Pseudomonas sp. IT-P294; assembly: GCF_949767865.1. Lineage (NCBI taxonomy): Bacteria > Pseudomonadati > Pseudomonadota > Gammaproteobacteria > Pseudomonadales > Pseudomonadaceae > Pseudomonas > Pseudomonas sp. IT-P294. The sequence continues at coordinate 875,369 of NZ_CATKQW010000011.1, forward strand.
CCGAAGACACCGTGGTCATGGGAAGGCCTTGTCGAACTGTTCAAAACCAGGGAGTTTGCCCCAAAACGGCTGTATTGATCTAATTTTCTGCGCGATTGGCGCGCAAACCGCTGCTTTTAGCTGCGCCCGCTTGAAAGGAGCGGTTATCCTTGCGCGTTCTTGTACCGCTATACTTTTTTGCACAGCGTTGGGAACTTGTCGGGATCCGTCACTTACTCATGCAAGAGCCCGGCAATTTTGTAAGTCCGGCACCCGCGAACCCACTATTGAGAGCCCTATTATGTCCTCCAACGCGTCCACCATTCTTGTCGTCGAAGACGATGCCATCGTGCGCATGCTGATTGTCGATGTACTGGAGGAGCTGGAGTACAAAGTGCTTGAGGCGGACGGCAGCGAGAAGGCCCTTGAGTTCCTCAACGATGAAGACCAATACATCGATTTGATGATGACCGATGTCGGCTTGCCCGTGATGGACGGGCGCGAGCTGGCCAAGCAGGCGCGGATGCTGCGCCCCGAGCTGCCAATCCTGTTCGCCAGCGGTTATGCCGAAAGCATTGATGTGCCTAAAGGCATGCAGGTGATCGGCAAGCCATTTTCCATCGATCAGTTGCGAGACAAGGTCAAAAGCATGCTTTGACCCAAAGGGCTGGTGGACTGAAAAGCACTGTGGCTGTGGTTTAATGGCGGCCTGCATTCTCTCCCCCGCCTTTTTTCGCTTCAAGGAACACCTTTACATGATCCAGCCCCGCGCAACCAAAGTCCTGGTCATTGGTTACGTCTGGCCCGAGCCCCGCTCTTCGGCGGCCAGCGGGCATGTGATGCAAATCCTCGATACGTTCTTGCAGCAGGGCTGGGACATCACGTTCAGCAGTCCTGCCGGCACGGGCGAACATCGAGCAGACTTGACGGCGCTGGGCATTCGCGAAGTGCCGATCGAGTTGAATAACAGCAGCTTCGATGCGTTTATCAGCGACCTCGCCCCGGACATCGTCCTGTTTGACCAGTTCATGATGGAAGAACAGTTCGGCTGGCGCGTAGAGAAGCACTGTCCTGATGCGTTACGCGTGCTTGAAACATCGGATCTGCAAAGCCTGCGACACGCTCGTCATCATCGGCTCAAAGAACGGTTGAAACACAGCGACGATACCAATGACTTCAGCCAGTTGTTCGCCCCGGCGTTGCGCGAAGAGTTCGAACTGATGGCTGACAGCGATCTGGCCAAACGGGAGATCGCGGCGCTTTACCGGTGCGACGTGAACCTGATGATCTCTGAAGTGGAAATCGAATTGCTGGTCGAGCAGTTCAAGTTGCCGCGCAACGTATTGCATTGGTGTCCGCTGATGGTCGATGTGCCGGTTGCGCCGCCGACGGCATTCGCAGACCGGGCGCATTTCTTGAGCATCGGCAACTTTCGCCACGCACCGAACTGGGATGCGGTGCTCTGGATGAAAACAGCCATCTGGCCGTTGATTCGCGAACAACTGCCCACGGCTCAGCTGCATATCTACGGTGCTTACACGCCGCCCAAGGCCACGGCACTGCACAACCCGGCGCAGGGTTTTCATGTCATGAACTGGGCTGAAGATGCGTTACAGGTGATGTCGGCAGCACGCGTGTGCCTGGCGCCGCTTCGCTTCGGCGCAGGCATCAAAGGCAAGATTGTCGACGCCATGTTGTGTGGCACGCCCTCCGTGACCACCCCCATCGGGGCCGAAGCGATGCACGGCAACCACCCCTGGCCCGGCGCCGTGGCCCGCACGGCTCGGGAAGTGGCTGACGGTGCAGTACAGCTATACAAGGATGAAGCGCTGTGGACACAAGCCCAATCCCACGGGCAGACGTTGCTGGCTGATCGTTATCGACAGTCGGAACATGGCCCGGCGCTGATCGAAAAACTAGTTCATTGCCAACAGCACTTGGCACAACTTAGAAGTCATAACTTTATGGGCAGCATGCTGCGCCATCACCATCACAAGAGTACGCAATACATGGCGCAATGGATCGAGGCCAAAAACAAAATCCCACTGTAAGCCGTGCACGCCAACATTACATATTTTGCATTACCACTCTGTTGATCACCTTACTGTTTCTCCTTATAAAGGGTTGGCGAAGTTAGTAACGGATACTTCTTCGCCTAACCAATAATACCTATCTAACTTTGCAAGGAAGCATTGAATGGACACCACTGTTCAGAACAACTACGCCCGTCACAACTGGATGACCGCTACGCCAGCCATTGATACGTTGTCACTCGCTGAATTGACATTGCCAGGCACTCATAATGCCGGCAGTGACTGGAAGGCATCCTGGCCGCTCATCCCCGGCGCCCATTGGCTGGCCTGCCAGCACGAATCGTTTTATTCCCAACTGCGCCACGGCTCCCGGGTGCTTGACGTGCGCTTGACCTATGACGCCACTGCACAGGGCCTCGGCAAGTTATGCATTCACCACAATGGCTATCGCAATGGGCGTACGTTTGGGCATCTTTCCAGTGACGTGGAAACGTTTCTGCAAGAAAACCCGAATGAATTCATCATTCTGGACTTTCACGAGTTGAGCGGGGATGCCTTTGATTTTGCCTACTTCAATAAGATGGTGATGCACTTTTTTGGGCACCGCCTCATTCCCAGCCAGAATCACACCTTGAGTCTTGGCCAACTCAAACAGCTCAGCGCCAACCAGCGCATTGTGGTCGCTGCGCCGCGGCACCGGGCAATTGACAGCAACGTGTTCATTCGGCAAATCGAACATCAATGGTCCGGCATCGCCACCACCAGTGTCGCCGAGTTGCAGCAGCACATTACAAAGGTGCTGCGATACCCGCCAGGCGCCTGGGCTCCGTGGTCCCTCTCGGCGACAAGTTACAGCGCGCTGGGTGGCCCAGTGGATATTCATAACGAACTTAATAGATGGTTTGATCCGAACAATAGCGACTGGGCGACCCTGTGCAACATTATCAACGTCGACTTCATTGAGGAGAGCAATATTGTGTCGTATTGCCGAACCGCCAACCTCAGAAAGGCCGCGAAGCGAGCCAAGTAGTTCGCCGTGCTATCAATGGGCTATTTTTGTGCAGGTATTTCCGTGACTGGCAATGCTGTCGCGCACTTCTATGCTGGGTCATGAACAGGGTTCTTACGGGTGTGGAACGCCACCACACCACACGAGCTTCATTGCCCCCCAGGGAACTGTCATGACCCACAACACAGGCACCACGCTGGACAAACAAAACTGCATGAGAGGGCACCGGCCTGACGCCGCAGTGCTCCACGCTGGCATTAATCGCTCGGAAAGAGGCATGATCAGGACGCAATGACAATAAAAAGTGCCCAGACATGACCCGAACAGCCAGAGTCACCGACCCCTCCTACGAATTGATGGACGACCACAACGGGTTGTCCATCATCTATCGCCAACACGGATTCCCGTGTCCGTTGGTGCGCTGGCACTTTCATAAGGAATACGAACTGCACCTGATTGTCGCCAGCTCCGGCAAGGTGTTCATCGGCGACTACATCGGCAATTTCTACCCCGAAAGCCTTTTCCTCACCGGCCCTAACCTGCCACACAACTGGATCAGCCAGGTCGCCGAGGACGAGGTGGTGCCCAAACGCGACATGCTGGTCAATTTCACCGATGAGTTGTTCGAAAGCGGTCATCAGGTCTTCGCTGAACTCAAGACCCTCGCCCCGTTGCTTGAGCGCGCGCAATACGGCATCGAGTTTCGCTGCAAACGCACCATTCGCCAGGCCATGACCCTGATGCAGCGCATTGCCGACACCCAGGGCGTGACCCGCCTCGGGCACTTCTTCATCCTGCTGGAACTGTTGGCAGCCTCTGATGATTTTCAATTGCTGTCGGGAGCCACGACGCCGCAACTGGCCGATGAGCACAACATCGATCGCACCAACCGGGCAGTGGATTACATTTTCACCCACTACGCCCGGGAGTTGCCGCTCGAGGAAGTCGCCGCGCACCTGGGCATGAAACCGACTTATTTCAGCCGGGTGTTCAAACAGGCTACCGGGCGCTGCTTCATCGAATTCGTCAATCGCCTGCGCATCAGCAAGTCCTGCGAACTGCTGGCCGATGGCGATAAACCGGTGACTGATGTGTGTTTCGAGTCGGGTTTCAACAATATTTCGAATTTTAATCGGCGTTTCCAGCAGCTCAAGGGCATGACCCCTTCTCACTATCGGCGGTTGGCGGTGCAACGGTTGACCGAACAAAACATGGGTTAAACCTGTACATATCCGATGTTGCGCCATCACTTGCAGGCTGCCCCCTAAGCCTCCCCCGCCAAATACCAGTGCAAAATAGTATCGATTCAAGTGCTATGGATGATTTGTCTGATCATCAATTGAAGGCTGTAATCAGCGCACATTCTTCCTGTCATCGGAAGACACAAAAACAATAACTGTCCTTCTGTATCCCTGCGGGTGCAGAAAAGGAGTGCACGATGCAACCTTCTGTAAAAGCTCTGCTAGCCCTCACCTGCATGACCCTCAGCAGCGTCAGTCTCGGCGCTCAGACCCTGACCATCGCCACCGTCAACAACAGCGACATGATCCGCATGCAAAAGCTCTCGAAAACCTTCGAGGCCGAGCACCCGGACATCAAGCTCAATTGGGTGGTGCTGGAAGAAAACGTGCTGCGCCAACGCCTGACCACCGACATCGCCACTCAGGGCGGGCAGTTCGACGTGCTGACCATCGGCATGTACGAAGCCGCACTCTGGGGGGCAAAGGGTTGGCTGGAGCCGATGAAGGACTTGCCGGCCTCCTACGCCCTGGACGACGTGTTTCCTTCGGTGCGTGAAGGCTTGTCGGTCAAGGGTTCGCTCTATGCCCTGCCGTTCTACGCAGAAAGCTCGATCACCTATTACCGCACCGATCTGTTCAAGGACGCCGGGCTGACCATGCCTGAGCATCCGACCTGGGAACAGATCGGCGAATTCGCCAGCAAACTGACCAACAAGGACAAGGAACAGTACGGCATCTGCCTGCGCGGCAAGGCTGGCTGGGGCGAAAACATGGCGCTGATCACCACGGTCGCCAACGCCTATGGCGCGCGCTGGTTCGATGAGAAGTGGCAACCTGAATTCACCGGTCCAGAGTGGAAAAACGCGCTGAACTTCTACGTCGAGACCATGAAGAAGTCCGGCCCGCCGGGTGCTTCCAGCAACGGTTTCAACGAAAACCTGGCGCTGTTCAACAGCGGCAAGTGCGCGATCTGGGTGGACGCCAGCGTCGCCGGTTCTTTTGTGACCGACAAGACTCAGAGCAAAGTCAGCGACCACGTCGGCTTCACTTATGCGCCGCACCAGACCACCGACAAAGGTTCGGCCTGGCTCTATTCCTGGGCGCTGGCGATCCCGACCAGTTCCAAGGCCAAGGACGCTGCAAAAACCTTCAGCGCCTGGGCGACGTCCAAGGAATACGGTGCACTGGTGGCGGAAAAAGACGGCATTGCCAACGTGCCGCCCGGCACTCGAGCTTCGACCTACAGCGAGGCCTACATGAGCGCCGCGCCGTTTGCCAAGATCACGCTGGAATCGCTGAAAACCGCGGACCCAAGCAAACCGACGCTCAAGCCTGTGCCTTACATCGGCATCCAGTTGGTGACCATTCCTGAGTTCCAGGGTGTGGGCACGCAAGTCGGCAAGCTGTTCTCGGCGGCGCTGATCGGCCAGACCACGGTCGACCAGGCCCTGGCTGCCGCCCAGCAAACCACCGAACGTGAAATGAAGCGCGCCGGTTATCCCAAGTAACCGCCACTCAACCTGTGGGAGCGAGCCTGCTCGCGATAGCGGTAGTCAAGCCATCAGCGATGCGCCGGATGTACCGGCCCTATCGCCAGCAGGCTGGCTCCCACAGTCGAACTTCGTTTACCAGTTCATCATCGGTTGTGATCACCATGAATACTTCAACTGCCAAAGCTCACATGGACATTCCCCAGCCGGTGCGTAAAAGCCGGCTGACCAATCCCGGCTGGTTTCTGGTCAGCCCCTCGGTGGCCTTGTTGCTGCTGTGGATGATCGTGCCGCTGGGCATGACTGTCTATTTCTCGATGATCCGCTACAACCTGCTCAACCCCGGTGAAAACCAATTCGTCGGGCTGGAGAATTTCACCTATTTCCTCAGCGATTCCGGTTTCCTGCCCGGTGCCACCAACACCCTGTTGCTGGTGGGCAGCGTGCTGCTGATCAGCGTGGTGTTCGGCGTGTTGATCAGTGCCTTGCTGGAGGCCAGCGAGTTTCTCGGTCGTGGCATCGTGCGGGTCATGCTGATCTCGCCATTCTTCATCATGCCCACGGTCGGTGCACTGATCTGGAAGAACCTGATTTTCCACCCGGTCTCGGGGATTCTGGCCTACGTATGGAAACTGTTCGGCGCCCAGCCGGTGGACTGGCTGGCGCATTACCCGTTGCTGTCGATCATCATCATCGTCTCCTGGCAATGGCTGCCCTTTGCGATCCTGATCCTGATGACCGCCATGCAATCCCTCGACCAGGAACAGAAAGAAGCCGCACGCCTCGACGGCGCTGGCCCCATCGCGATCTTCTGGCATTTGACCCTGCCGCACCTGGCGCGGCCGATTGCAGTGGTGGTGATGATCGAAACCATCTTCCTGCTCTCGGTGTTCGCCGAAATTTTCACCACCACCAACGGCGGCCCCGGCTATGCCTCGACCAACCTGGCGTACCTGATCTACAACCAGGCGCTGGTGCAGTTCGACGTCGGCATGGCGTCCGCCGGCGGGTTGATCGCGGTGGTGATTGCCAACATCGCGGCCATCGTGCTGGTGCGCATGATCGGCAAAAACCTGACAGACAAAGCCTGAGGCCTGCGCCATGACTCTTCAACAATCCCGTCGCCTGCAAAGCCTGCTGCTGGGCACGCTGGCCTGGGCCATCGCGATCCTGATTTTCTTCCCGATCTTCTGGATGGTGCTGACCAGCTTCAAAACCGAAATCGACGCGTTCGCCACGCCGCCTCAGTTCATCTTCACGCCGACGCTGGAGAACTACCTGCACATCAACGAGCGCAGCGACTACTTCAGCTTCGCCTGGAACTCAGTGGTGATTTCGTTCAGCGCCACTGCTCTGTGTCTGCTGATCGCGGTGCCGGCGGCCTATTCGATGGCGTTCTACGAAACCCAGCGCACCAAAGGCACGCTGCTGTGGATGCTCTCCACCAAGATGCTGCCGCCGGTGGGCGTGCTGATGCCAATCTACCTGCTGGCCAAGAGCTTCGGCCTGCTCGATACACGCATCGCGCTGATCGTGATCTACACGCTGATCAACCTGCCGATCGTGGTCTGGATGATTTACACCTACTTCAAGGACATCCCCAAGGACATCCTCGAAGCCGCACGACTGGACGGCGCCACACTGTGGCAGGAAATGGTCCGGGTGCTGCTGCCGATCGCCAAGGGCGGCCTCGCTTCCACGGTGTTGCTGTCGCTGATCCTGTGCTGGAACGAGGCGTTCTGGTCACTGAACCTGACCTCGTCGAAAGCCGCGCCGCTCACCGCATTGATCGCCTCATATTCAAGTCCCGAAGGGTTGTTCTGGGCCAAGTTGTCGGCAGTGTCGACCCTGGCCTGTGCGCCGATCCTGATTTTCGGCTGGATCAGCCAGAAACAATTGGTCCGCGGCCTGTCGTTCGGCGCCGTGAAATAGCCCTCACAGAATAAGCACAAAAGGAGCGCCACCATGGCCAACCTGAAAATCAAGAATCTGCAAAAAGGCTTCGAAGGCTTTTCCATCATCAAAGGCATCGACCTGGAAGTGAATGACAAGGAATTCGTGGTGTTCGTCGGCCCTTCGGGCTGCGGTAAATCGACGTTGCTGCGCCTGATTGCCGGCCTTGAGGAAGTCAGTGGCGGCACCATCGAACTCGATGGCCGCGACATCACCGAAGTCAGCCCGGCCAAGCGTGACCTGGCCATGGTGTTCCAGACCTACGCCTTGTACCCGCACATGACCGTGAAGAAAAACATGTCTTTCGCCCTCGACCTGGCTGGCGTACCGAAAGCCGAAGTCGAGAAAAAAGTCGGCGAGGCGGCACGCATCCTTGAACTCGGGCCGATGCTGGAGCGCAAGCCCAAGCAACTGTCCGGCGGCCAACGCCAGCGCGTGGCCATCGGCCGGGCGATTGTGCGCAACCCGAAAATCTTCCTGTTCGACGAACCGCTGTCCAACCTCGACGCCGCCCTGCGCGTGCAGATGCGCCTGGAACTGTTACGCCTGCACAAAGAACTCAAAGCCACGATGATCTACGTGACCCATGATCAGGTGGAAGCCATGACCATGGCCGACAAAGTCGTCGTGCTCAATGGCGGCAAAGTCGAGCAAGTCGGTTCGCCGCTGGACCTGTATCACCAGCCCGCCAACCTGTTTGTCGCCGGGTTCCTCGGCACGCCGAAAATGGGTTTCCTCAAGGGCAACGTCACCCGCGTCGAAAGCCAAAGCTGCGAAGTGCAGCTGGACGCCGGCACCCGTATCAGCCTGCCATTGAGCAGCGCCAACCTGAGTGTCGGCAGCGCGGTGACGCTGGGCATTCGCCCGGAACACCTGGAACTGGCGCAACCCGGCGATTGCACCCTGCAAGTCACCGCCGACGTCAGCGAACGCCTGGGCAGCGACACCTTTTGCCACGTCGTGACCGCCTCCGGCGAAGCCTTGACCATGCGTGTTCGCGGCGATCTGGCCAGCCGTTATGGCGAAACATTGAGCCTGCACCTGGACGCCGAACACTGCCATTTATTCGATGCCGACGGTGTGGCGCTGACCCGCCCACTGCGCGCAGCGGCCTGATTTCAGAGAGCCTGTGATGAAACTCAATAAACAGAACCTGCACCATCTCGCCCCCGAGGTGATCCTGCCCGCCTATGCCCTGAGCGACACGCGCCAAGGCATCGCCCACATCGGCGTTGGCGGATTTCACCGCGCCCATCAGGCGTATTACACCGACGCCTTGATGAATACGGGCGAAGGCCTGGACTGGGCGATTTGCGGCGTCGGCCTGCGTCCTGAAGACCGCCGCGCCCGGGACGATCTGAAGGAGCAGGATTACCTCTTCACCCTGTTCGAGTTGGGCGATACCGACGACACCGAAGTCCGCGTTATTGGCGCTATTCGCGACATGTTGCTCGCCGAGGACGGCGCATCTGCGCTGATCGACAAACTTGCCAGTCCAGAGATTCGCATCGTCTCGCTGACCATCACCGAGGGCGGCTATTGCATCGACGACAGCAACGGCGAGTTCATGGCGCACTTGCCACAGATTCAGCATGATCTGGCTCATCCAGATGCCCCCAAGACCGTGTTCGGTTATCTTTGCGCGGCGCTGGCCAAGCGTCGCGCCGCCGGCACGCCCGCGTTCACCCTGATGTCCTGCGATAACCTGCCGCACAACGGCGCAGTGGCCCGCAAAGCCTTGCTCGCCTTCGCCGCCTTGCGTGATGCCGACCTGCGCGACTGGATCGACCGTCATGTCAGTTTCCCTAACGCCATGGTCGATCGCATCACGCCGATGACCAGCACCCAACATCGCCTGCAACTGGCCGACAAACACGCCGTCGACGATGCCTGGCCGGTGGTGTGCGAACCGTTTGTGCAGTGGGTGCTGGAAGACAAATTCGTCAATGGTCGACCGGCCTGGGAAAAGGTCGGGGTGCAGTTCACCGACGACGTCACGCCTTACGAAGAGATGAAAATCAAACTGCTCAACGGCAGTCACCTGGCACTGACCTACCTGGGGTTTTTGAAGGGTTATCGTTTTGTCCACGAGACCATGAATGACCCGCTGTTTGTGCGTTATATGCGCGCCTACATGGACCTGGATGTCACCCCGCAACTGTCGCCCGTGCCGGGGATTGATCTGACTGATTACAAGAACACCCTGGTCGAGCGCTTTTCCAATCAGGCGATTGCCGATCAACTGGAGCGCGTGTGCTCGGACGGTTCCTCGAAGTTTCCCAAGTTCACTGTGCCGACGATCAACCGTCTGATCGCTGATGGTCGCGAGACCAAGCGAGCGGCGCTGGTGGTGGCGGCCTGGGCGCTGTACTTGAAAGGTGTGGACGAGAATGGCGACACCTATTCGATTCCAGACCCACGGGCGGCATTCTGTCAGGCGTTGGTGGCCGATGATGCGTTGATCACTCAGCAGTTGCTGGGCGTCGAGGAGATTTTTGGCACGGCGATAGCGCATTCGCCGGAGTTTGTGGCGGCGTTCGAATGGTGCTGCAACAGCCTGCGGGATGTCGGCGTGACGCGGACTTTGGAGCGGGTGCTGGCTGACTGATCGTTCCCACGCTCTGCGTGGGAATGCAGCCCGGGACGCTCCGCGTCCCATCCAAAAAGCGGACGCAGAGCGTCCATTGAGGCATTCCCACGCAAAGCGTGGGAACGATCTACAGGGGGATTCATGGCAAACCAACAACTATTCCTCGGCATCGACTGCGGCACCCAGGGCACCAAAGCCATCATCCTCGACGCGAGCAGCGGCCAGGTCCTCGGCCAGGGTGCCGCCGCGCACACCTTGATCAGCGGCGCCAACGGTCGTCGTGAACAAGACACGAATCAATGGCTTGAAGCGTTCGCGTCGGCCACCCGCCACGCCCTGCTAGCCGCCAACGTCAATGGCCAGGACATTCTCGGCATCGGCGTCTCCGGCCAGCAACACGGGCTGGTCCTGCTCGACGATCAAGGCCAGGTGCTGCGCCCGGCCAAGCTCTGGTGCGACACCGAATCCACGCCCGAAAACGACCGTCTGCTGGCGCAACTCGGCGGCGAAAAAGGTTCGCTGGAACGTCTCGGCGTAGTCATCGCGCCGGGCTATACCGTTTCCAAATTGCTGTGGACCCAAGAACAGCACCCGGAACTGTTCGCCCGAATCGCTCGCATCCTGCTGCCCCACGATTACCTGAATTTCTGGCTCACCGGCCGCAGTTGCAGCGAGTACGGCGATGCATCCGGCACCGGGTATTTCAACGTGCGCACCCGACAGTGGGATGTGCAGCTACTGCGCGACATCGACCCGACCGGACGCCTGCAAGCCGCGCTACCAGAGCTGATCAAGGCACATGAAGCAGTCGGCACGATCCTTCCGGGCATCGCCGAACACCTGGGCATCAACCCGCAGGCACTGGTCTCCAGCGGCGGTGGCGACAACATGATGGGCGCCATCGGCACCGGCAACATCAAGCCCGGCGCCATCACCATGAGCCTGGGTTCTTCAGGGACGGTGTACGCCTATGCCGACCAGCCAAAAGTCAGCCCGGATGCCTCAGTCGCCACCTTCTGCTCCTCCAGCGGCGGCTGGCTGCCATTGATCTGCACCATGAACCTGACCAACGCCACGGGGGTCATTCGCGACTTGTTCGACCTTGGCCTCGACCGCTTCAACGATCTGGTCGAACAGGCACCCATCGGCGCCGATGGCGTGTGCATGCTGCCGTTCCTCAACGGCGAGCGCGTCCCCGCCCTGCCCCATGCCACCGGCAGCCTGCTGGGCTTGACGATGACCAACCTGACCCAGGCCAATTTGTGCCGCGCTGTCGTCGAAGGCACCACCTTCGGCTTGCGTTATGGACTGGACCTGCTACGCCAGAATGGCTTACAAAGCCTGCGCATTTGCCTGATCGGCGGCGGCTCGAAAAGTGCGGTGTGGCGCCAGATTGTCGCCGACATCATGAACACCCCGGTCATCTGCACCGAACAAAGCGAAGCCGCCGCCCTCGGCGCAGCGATTCAGGCGGCGTGGTGCCTGTCCTGGACGAGCGGCCACGAGGACAGCCTGGCCGAACTTTGTGCGCGTTGCGTGAAGCTCGACCCGACGAGTGAAACCTTGCCGATTGCCGACAACGTGGCGGCCTTTCAGCAGGCCTATGAACGCTATCAACAGCATGTCGCAACCCTTTAAAGAGCGAACAACTATGTATCTGGTGTGTGGCGAAGCGCTGTTCGATTTCTTCAGTGAAGACGATGCCAGCGGCCTGGCTTCAAAAGTGAATTTCAAGGCAATTGCCGGCGGCTCACCGTTCAACGTGGCAGTCGGCTTGCGGCGGTTGGGCGTGGACGCTGCGCTGTTTGCCGGTTTGTCGACCGATTACCTGGGACGACGCTTGCAGCAGGTTTTACAGGATGAAGGCGTACGCCCGGACTACCTGGTGGATTTCGCCGCGCCGACCACGCTGGCGATGGTCGCCGTCGGCGCCAATGGCTCGCCGCATTACAGTTTTCGTGGTGAAGGGTGCGCCGATCGACAACTTAAAGCCGAGCACCTGCCGGAGCTGGGGGCTGAGGTACGCGGTTTGCACATCGGCTCGTTTTCGCTGGTGGTGCAGCCGATTGCCGATACCTTGCTGACGCTGGTGCAGCGCGAAAGCGGCAAACGCCTGATCAGCCTTGATCCGAACGTGCGGCTCAATCCTGAGCCGAACATCGAGCTCTGGCGTTCGCGCATCGCCACGCTGGTGGAGCTGGCCGACCTGATCAAAGTCAGCGATGAAGACTTGAGCCTTTTGTACCCCGAGCAGGATCCGCAGCGAGTGATTGAAGGTTGGTTGCAACATCGCTGTCAGTTGGTGTTCCTGACCCGTGGCGGCGAAGGCGCGACGGTGTTCAGCAAGGGGTATGGCTCGTGGTCGGTGCCGGCGTGTGCGGTGAAAATTGCTGACACCGTGGGCGCTGGCGATACGTTTCAGGCAGCGCTGATTACCTGGCTGACGGAGCAGCAACTGGATTCGGTTGAGGGTGTGCAATCGCTTGAGCGCGGGCAAATCGACGGGATGTTGAAGTTTGCGGCGCAGGCGGCGGCGCTGACGTGCAGCAAGACCGGGCCGGATTTGCCGTATCGGCACCAGCTAACCTGATCGTTCGACCGATCGTTCCCACGCTCTGCGTGGGGCAGCCCGGGACGCTCCGCGTCCCTTTCACGAATTGGAACACGGAGCGTCCTTGAGGCATTCCCACGCAGAGCGTGGGAACGATCAGGTTCACAACACCGAAAAGTTGTAGCTCACAATCAATCGGGTCTCATCCACGTCCCGGGCGAACTTCTCATAGTTGGTCCGGTAGGTCGCATTGCGCAAGCGCAGGCTGACATCCTTAAATGCCCCGCTCTGCACCACATACTTGAGCTCGCTGTCGCGCTCCCACTCCTTCCCTTCCTGGTCACTGCCCACCACCTTGATGTGATCACCGTTCACATAACGGGTCAGGAAGCTCAATCCATTGATGCCGATTGCCTTGAAGTCATAGTCATAACGCAGCTGCCACGAACGCTCCTGCGCCGCCGCGAAATCGTTGACCTGCACGTAGTTGACCAGGTACGGATTGGTCCCATCCAGATACGGCATCGAGTTGTCGCCATTCATGCGCTGCCAACCGGCGCTGAACGTGTGGCCGCTGATGGCGTAAGCAAGCACGCCGCTCAGCGCACGGTTATCGATAGAACCGGCCTTGGCATCGCCGCTGTCGGCACTCTTGAGCACGCGCATGTCTGCTTTCAGAACGCCATCGCCCAATGGCTGGTTGGCCAGCAATCCCACGAAATGCTGACGGTAGATGTCTTCCAGTTCGGCGTAGTGATACTGGGCGGTCAGGCGCTCGTTGAGCTTGTAGTCGAAGCCGTACATGTCGAAATGATCGGCGGTGATGTTGCAGGCATAGCGCTTGTTCTTGCAGTGAACGCGGATGTCCTGGGCATCGGTGGAATCGCGCGCGGTGTATTGGTCCAGGCGCGCCGCCATGAAGGTCAGGTCCTTGACCTCTTTGGAGGTCAGCATCGCGCCATTGAACATCGTTGGCAGCAATCGACCGTCGTTGTACTTGAGCAGCGGAACATCCGGCAACAGCGCGCCGTACTTCAAGACGCTCTGGGACACGCGCACTTTGGCGGTCAGCCCGAGTTTCGCGTACTGATCCTCGGAACCGCGTGGGTCCTGCCCCGTGGACGGCAGCAAGCCGCTGTTGCTGCTGTCGGGGCTGGAGTCGAGCTTGAGCCCAAGCATGCCCAATGCATCCACGCCGAAACCAACGGTGCCTTCGGTGTAACCCGATTGAAGATTGAGAATAAAGCCTTGAGCCGACTCATCGCGCTTCGAAGCGCCCTGCTCGGTGGACGTATGCCCGTCACGAAAGTCGCGATTGAAATACACCGTGCGCGATTCGATGTTGGCCTTGGTGTCATCGATGAAACCGCTCGCGTGAGCCTGGGCCGTAAAACCGGCGCACAGGACTAAAGCGCCGAAGCCCGAAGACTGGCGCGCGGTGATGAAAGGAAATGGGGGACGCATGAAAAAAAGCTCCAACAGTGCAGCGTTTGCGCAAGGCGCAATAAGCCAAAGAAATAGCCCTCGCCCCGGCCATGTAAATGGCCAGGGTGAAGCAGACACACGGGGGTGATCGACAATGATGGCAGAAGGCTTTCAGCGGCCACAGGCGACTTTAGTCTGAAAATGACTGCCAGTTTCTGGCTGCGACGATCCTGTGGCGCAACGGTGAGTTGCACAGCATGCAGCAACAACCCCCGTATTCATTGGCCGAAACCTTCTCTCTAAGGGTTTTCCCTATGCTTGCAAGCCCCGGTGCCTACGGCATTTGCGCCTTGAACGGGGCGGTTTAATGCTGCACCATCCGCACCTGCTTATTCAAAGGACGGAATTAAAGGCATGCTGGACGCGAACGCTACCCATATTTCCCTGACGCTGGAAGGCGTTTCCGCTGACCTGCAAGTGCTCAGCTTCGTCGGTCGTGAAACCCTCAATCAGCCGTTCTGTTTCGACATCGAACTGGTCAGCGCCCGCCCCGACCTGAAACTCGAAGAGTTGCTGCACAAGCCTGGCTGCCTGACCTTCGGCGCTACCGGCAAAGGCATCATCCACGGTCTGGTGTATCGCATCGAACAAGGCGATTCCGGCAAAAGCCTGACGCGTTACAGCATCAGCCTGGTGCCGCAACTGGCTTATCTGCGCCACAACCATGACCAGCAAATCTTCCAGCATTTAAATGTTCCGAAAATCATTGCCCAGGTGCTTGAAGCACGCGGCATTCTGTCTGACGCGTACAGCTTCCAGCTCGGCGCAATCTACCCGGAACGCGATTACTGCGTGCAGTACGACGAATCCGACCTGCATTTCATCCAGCGCCTGTGCGAAGAGGAAGGCATCCACTTCCACTTCCAGCACAGTAGCAGCGGCCACACGCTGGTGTTCGGCGATGACCAGACGGTTTTCCGCAAGCTCGCGCCCGTGGCCTACCAGCAAGACTCTGGCATGGCCGCGACAAAACCGGTGATCAAGCGCTTCAACCTGCGCCTGGAAACCCGCACCACCCGCGTCAGCCGCCGCGATTACGACTTCGAAAAACCCGGAATCCTGCCCGAAGGCGCCGCCAAAAGCGCCTTCGCTCCGGACCTGGAAGACTATGACTATCCCGGCCGATTCACCGACCGCGCGCGTGGCAAACAACTGGCGACCCGTGCCCTGGAACGCCACCGCAGCGACTACCAACTGGCCGAAGGTAAAAGCGACGAGCCCACACTCGTCAGCGGCCACTTCATGGCCCTGAGCGAACACCCGCGCGCCGAGTGGAACGACCTCTGGCTGTTGCTTGAAGTCGTGCACGAGGGCAAGCAGCCGCAGGTGCTGGGCGAAAACGTCACCAGCGACGTCACCCACAACAAAGACGATTTCCATCAAGGCTACCGCAACCGTTTCCTCGCCACCCCATGGGACGCGCACTTCCGCCCTGCCCTCGAACACCCCAAACCGAAAGTCCTGGGCAGCCAGACCGCCATCGTCACCGGCCCGCCCGGCGAAGAAATCCACTGCGACGAATACGGCCGCGTCAAAGTGCAATTCCACTGGGACCGCGACGGCCAGGCCAACGACAACACCAGCTGCTGGCTGCGCGTCGCCACCGGCTGGGCCGGCAGCGCCTACGGCGGCATCGCCATCCCGCGCGTCGGCATGGAAGTGCTCGTCACCTTCCTCGAAGGCGACCCCGACCAACCGCTGGTCACCGGTTGCTTGTTCCACAAGGAAAACGTCGTCCCCTACGACCTGCCCGCCAACAAGACCCGAAGCACCTTCAAAACCCTGAGCTCGCCGGGTGGCAACGGTTACAACGAGTTTCGTATCGAAGATAAAAAAGGAGCGGAACAGATCTACCTGCACGCCCAGCGCGACTGGGATGAAAACATCGAGCATGACCAGAAGATTCGTGTCGGCAATGAACGGCATGACACGGTTGAAGCCAATGTTTTCAGCGAGTTCAAGGTTGAAGAGCATCGTATTACGCAGCTTGACCGCAAGGTGGAGGCGCGCACTGATGATCACCTGACGGTCGCGGAGACCCAGCACGTGAAGGTCGGCACCGCACAGTTTGTCGAGGCGGGTCAGGAGATCCATTACCACGCTGGTGAGAAGGTCGTGATTGAGGGTGGGATGGAGCTGACGGCCAAGGCCGGGGGGAGTTTCGTCAAGGTGGATGCGGGGGGTGTGACGATTAGTGGGGGTGAGGTGAAGGTGAATACTGGGGGCTCGCCTGGGGTGGGGACCGGGATTCAGATTCTGCCGCCCGTCATCCCATGGGCCGCCGCCCAGGACAAAGCAGGCGCCCTGCTCGTCCCGGCCGCCGTACAAATGGCCATGGCCAAAGCCGCCCGTGCGGCAGGCGACATACGCTGCCCGATTTGCGAAGCCTGCCGTGAAGGCAAGTGCGACCTGGGGACTGCAGCATGAGCGACGCACTTAACAACTGGCTCGGCGAACAGGCAAAACTCAATCGCGTGCTGATCCTGGCCCTCGACAGCCTTGCCGAACCGAGCCCGGTTACTTCGCTCTACAGCGCCGGATTGATGAAGCGCTCGGTGCAGCTCTATCGACGCACCCAATATGCCGACTTCGCCGCCATCAGCCCTTGGCTGACCGAACTGCACGAACCCCACGCCGATGCCTTCCGCAAACTGCTGGACGATCCGCAGCGCAATTGGGGCTGGATCGGCAGCATGGATAAAGCCGACCTCGACGGCCTGACTCAGCATTGGCAAGCGCGGATGGTGATAGAGGAAGATGGGGAGCGTTCGTTGTTCCGTTTTCAGGATAATCGGGTGATGGCTCGTTGCCTCGCCAATCTGAGCGAAGCGGAGCGCCCCTTATTGTTGGGCCCTATCAGCAGCGTGCTGTATTGGGATGAGGAGCAGTGGAAAAGCGCGGAAAACGCCAGACCCGGCCTGTACCCGGTGCCAAACCCCGCGCCATGGCTGCGAATTCCAAATGCACCGGAGCGTACCCGCAGCATCTTGCGCGAAAACCTGAAACGATGGTTGCTGGTGCACCACATCGAGGCCGCCGCCAAACTCTCCGAAACCCGCAATGTCCGCGAATGGCTGGAAGAACAAATGGACCTGCTCGACGCCTGGCAATGGAACACGCCAGAACAACGCGAATTCATGCTCAGTCTGAGACTTGATCCTAAATGCGCGGAAGACGTGGCATGGCAGCCATTGCCGAGTGAAACCCCAGAGCAGCATTTTGCGCGGTGTCAGCGGGTGTTTGATGCAAGTTTGGGCAAATCAGAGCGTGAGTAAATTTGTGGCGGCTCGCGCGACAGTGTTTGTGGCTGAACACTTTTCTGGACGTTTGCCTTTTTTCTTCGCGGCGGCGGTTGTGATGGCGGCTTCTGGCTGTTCGGCAGTCAAGCCTGCCGATAGTTTTACGTTGCTGACGGAGCTGCCACCCGGGTTCAGCATTAAAGGTGAAGCGTCTTATGTGCCACGTACGGGGGAAAGCTGCACAGTTCCGGCTCGCGAAGGAAGAAACTACCCAGGTTTAAAATTCTTTGAGCAAAAGCTTAATAACACAGGTCAGACAGCGCATTTCGAAGTGCCACTGACCAGTAATGAAGGTGGCTGCCCGCTGGTAATTGATAACTTCGCATACGAGGTTGACGCCAAATATGGTTCTGACTTTCGAAATGTAGGTAGGGCCCATACAGGAATTTCGTTTCGGGACGGAAGTGTAGAAAGCTCGCCCCCTCCTCCCGTACTAGTCTTGCAAAAACAGTGCGAATGGTTCTTTCGTACAGCAGGACCAAAACGCTACATTGTAAAAATCCTGAAATGTAGATCTGTAGAAACTTCGGATCAGGCAACTGTCACAGATGACAAAGGTCCCATGCAACGTGCTCGGTTCGCAGGAAAGATAATTAAAGTAGTTTTCGCTATTTCAAGCGAAGAGAGCCCAGCCGTAAGTGATAACTGGGTAAAATTTCCGTCTGGCTGGAAGCGTTGCATGGGGGACAGCCTGGAAGACCCATATGCATTCTGTAATGGTAATACAACCGAGTTCAAACCCTTCAAAATGCCGGATGGACGTAATTGCACTGTCTACCCCAACTGCACCGAACAAGGACTATAAAATGTGTTATCGAGGCTTTTACACTGGACTTGTTCAAGCCGCCGCCATCGGTTTGGGAACGTTCGGGGCTACAGGTTGTTCCGTCGCACAACAGGATAGCTTCACGCTGATCACTGAACTGCCACCCGGATTCAGCATTAAAGGCGAAGCATCCTATGTGCCTAGAACGGGAGAGAGTTGTACAGTCCCACCTCGAAAAAGCAGAAGTTACCCCGGATTGAAGTTCTTCGAGCAAAAGCTTAGTAACGACGCCCAGAAAGCGCAATTCGAAGTACCGCTAACCAGCATCGAAGGGGGGTGCCCGTTGGTGCTTGATACCTTTGCGTATGAGGTAGATGCCAAATATGGTGCTGACTTCCGGAATGTGGGTAGGGCACACACAGGGGTTTCGTTTGAGGATGGAAGTGTAGAAAGACCAAGACCTCCCGAAATCTTGATAAAGCAAAAGCAGTGCCAATGGTTGTTTCGCACCGCTGGACCCGATCGCTACATTGTGAAAATTTTGAAATGTAAATCTGTCACAGCGCCCAACGAGGTGAGTGACGAAGCCGAAAATGGTCCCATACAACGAGTACAGCTCGCGGGAAAAACGATCAAAGTTGTATTTTCAATTGCTACGGAAGAAACCCCATACATGGGAGATACATGGGTTAAGTTTCCTGAAGGCTGGAAACGGTGCATGGGGAAAAGCCTTGAAGATCCTTATGCGTTTTGTCGGGGCAATACTACCGATTTTAAGCCCTTTAAAATGCCAGATGGACGTGATTGCACCGTTTATCCCACCTGTACTGAATAAGGATATTTTTTATGGAGCAGAAGGCACCTTGCAATCCACTCTTAAGTGAAAAATCAGGAGCATGCCCACTGCGTGGCGACTGGATTAGTTTTCAAGTAGTAGATGAAACCGGCGATGGCAAGCCTTACGCTGGGCTCTCCTATGTCCTTCAGGATAGTGCGCATCAAAAATATCCCGGAGTACTGGACGCCGATGGAAAAGCGAAGGTTTTCAACCATTATCAAGGCCCCGTCGTACTGACCCTTGACGCCCCTTATATAGGAACTGATGATCTTTATTCTGCCCTTTCGCAGCGAGAAAGCTACCCCATACCTATCACAGAATTTCAGGTAAAAGCCGAGAAAACACGTTTTGTACGGAAAGACGGCTTACGCGTTGAGAAAAATCCTGCAAAGGAAAACGCAGACCAGTTTTTTCATGTCGAAGTGAAAGACTTGGTGAAATTTACTGCTCATCTGCCACCCTACTCTCCAAGGAAATACCCTCCAAACCAAAGTTTAATGAAAGCCATGGGCGACCTCGGGTTCGGACCAATAGAATCGGAACTCTATGGAATTGGCCTATTACCTAACAAACATACCGTTCTTGAAGTACGCCCACTGCGCGCCTTCCGCCCAATGCTTTCGAAAGACAACGCATTCAGCGCATTGAACCTGTATCAACTGTCTCTATTTTCAAGCTTGAGCTACTGTAATTTTGGTCAAGTGCCTGCCGAAAAACCAATCGACACTGTAACGTTTCCATTGGACCCGAGCGTCGGGCATATGTTTGGTAATAGCCTTGCCAGTTATACAGAGTCTTGGAAAATCAACTCAGCCCAGACATTAGCTTACTATCCACTTTATGAAGATGTGCCTTACTCCAAGCGTTTCGAGATTTTACCGTTCGACCCCACATTATACGAAAAAAACAAACGCGAATTAGGCCCAAATCAAGAGCATCCCGCCACGTGGCACTTCTTCGATGATGGCAAAGCCGAGGGCGGCACCAATACTCAGGCCTTCATAACCCACCATGACGAAATTATTCTAATCTCCGTTCGAGGAACGTTAGAACTAGTGGACTTCGTGCGAGACACAGATGCAGAGCAAGTTCCTATTACGGGTGGTATAGGTAAAGCGCATAAGGGCTTTTACGATGCCTACCGAGCGATGAGTACTTTTATACTTACCTATCTCGATAGTTTCCACGTAGACCAAAAAGTCATTATTTGCGGTCATAGCCTCGGCGGCGCCATTGCGACTTTGCTCGCTGAAGCGCTACGACGCGATACCAAAAAATACGACGTCCTTCTCTACACCTACGGCTCCCCACGAGCCGGCGACGCTGACTTCGTAAACGGCGCGGCAGACTTGGCCCATCACCGCATGGTCAACAGCAACGACCCTATTCCAAGTGTTCCCGCACCATGGATGAACACTCGCAAAAGTATCTGGATGCCGGGCGTGGTCCTCAGTTTTATCACCGCGCCTTTAGGCGCACTAATTTTCGCTATAGGCCTGTCGCGAACCGGCGGTGCGCCCTACGAACACCAGGGTAATCTGCACCATTTCATGCCCGTTCATTTTAAAGGACGCGAGCAATCCGCTGTTCTCTGGGACCCAGGTTGCGACTCCATCGAAGAGGCGGCTTGCACCAAGGCATTGAAAAAGTTCGGCGACATGCCCGATCGAGATGCTTTTGTGATGCAACTGTTCCAGATGAGCGATCACTACATGGTGCCCTCCTACATTCCATACGCTTGGGCAACATTACGCCGCTGGCAGCAAACCCAGGAAAGCGGAACCACGGTGGTTACCAAAACAGAGTACGACCAGGTTTACTACCAATTGCAAGAGATGCAGGACCGGCTGAAGGCGAAGGAAACCGAACTAAGATTCGCCGTTCAGTCTGACCGTCGGCAGTCCCAGCAAGAGGCGAATGTGTTGAGGGCGGAAATAGGACGGCTGGATACCTCCCGACAACGAATTCATACCCTGAGCTATCTGAAACTGGTGCCCGAGGACGTTTACGGCTCTGCCACTCAGACGCCGGAACATAAACTCAACGTGGATCGCTGGATGGCGAAGAAAGAAAACAGTGTCGAGGTCCAGCTCGCGATGATTCCTGATGCAAACAGCAGTGACCTGAGGACAGCGTAGTTTTCAGGAAATCATTGGTGCTGCATGTGAACAAGCCAGTCAGGAGACTGGCTTGTTTTGTACCTCAGTGGCTTCAGACCGGCGCCTTCCACCCCATCATCCGCTGCTGAGCCACCTGCAACAGATCAAAACCATCCTGAGTCAGCAAGTAAACCGCATGCGTAATGTGTGGAATGTCTTGAACATCGCCGTGCTTGAAGCATTGGCAGTGCAGCGTTTCGAGTAGCTGGCTGGAGGCTCGGATGCGCTGTAGCGCGGCTTCGAGAATGTCTTGGGGATTGGCTTCTGTGTCGATCAACAACGGACTTGAGTCGGTAACGCCGCTGTTGATTGAACGATAGCGATCTGGGAACGGATTTAGCGTTGGCATAGTAATTACTCGAGTATTAATTTAGTAATCGCCAGCACCGTGACCAAACGATGGAGGCGGCTATGTACAGGTTTGGTCAACCGCTAACACTCAAAACGGCTCGCCCGAAAGCGTCCTGCACACAGCCACCATTGCAACGCACTACGAGACGTAAAAGTCCGCAGCGCGAATGATGGCACAAATATGTGCAGTGTTAGGCAGGTGACCAAACCCGATCGCTGATTTTGCAGCGAGCCCAAACACTAACCGCCCAGCCCATCAGGCGAAAGTCGACAAGTCATCTGACCGTGTAGGACCAAGCCGAACATCCCGTAGATCGTTTCCCACATGAAACTTCTGACAGAAACGCCTCACGACAGGCGGCATTCAATCGAGTTAACCATCGCTTAACCCCGCGGTCCAAAACTTTACTGGACCGCACGCCCTCAGAGCCCTCTGACGCCCAGTGCGGCAGGTTCGACGCCAATCCGTCGAGCTGACTTAACGTCTGCACGGGAGATCGTCACATGAACATCCGCACACTGCTGGTTACTTCTGCCCTCGCCTGCACCGCGTTCACCGGGCTGGCCCAGGCCAATGACACTTCCTCCTCGCAAGCCGTGCCCTACCACTACGGCATGCCGCTGAATATCAAGAAGGTCGTTGCCCTGACTGAGCCCCAGACGCTCGAGTGCAAAGTGATAACCGCCGACATGAAGTACATCGATACGTCCGGCAAGCCTGAGGAAATCAGCTACCGGAAACTTTCCGACGCTTGCAGTTATCAGAACTGACTGAAAAGTCTGATTTAACACTTTGCGGTATTCCTGTGAGGGGTTCTGGCGCTATGCTTTGCGCCTCCCTCACTGCCGCAAGGATTGGCCATGCAGTTTTCGTTTCGCACCTTGTCGACCTTCACTTCCCTTTTGTGTTTTCTGCTAGCCCTGGTCTGGGGTTTCGTACCGGACGTATTACTTGCGATCTGGAGCATTGAATATTCATCGGCGACCGGATTTGTGGCACGACGCAGTGCGGTCCTGTTTGCAGCGCTGGGGGTTATTTTCTACCTGGTCCGAAACGAGGCGCCCTCCGTTACTCGCGGCGCACTGAGCACCGGGTTTACCGTCGGGTGTTTCGGCCTGGCAACACTGGGCTTCGGCGAATGGCTTAATGGCCATGCCGGTCCAGCCATCTTGCTGGCAGTGTTGGTCGAGCTGGCGCTGGGACTGGGATTCGTCCAGACCCGGCGCGCATCGGCAGAACTCGAGACTGCAGGCTAAAGCGCTTTCCTGTCTGGATGCAGGGTCTGCTTGGCGGATCTACTCGCCAAGTCAGAGCGCAGTCCTGCAATCAGGTCGTTGATTTCCCGGCTACCGTTGAGCTGTCTGGCATTTATTCCGGTCACCAATAAATCGGCGTGATCGGTTTTACGGTCGGAGTACACCTTGACGGTCATTGACGACAGGTCCGGCGACACCGTGCATTGGCAGCGTCTGGGTAGAAAGCTGCTTTCAACGATATTGCGAAGTTCCAAGGCAGAAAGAAACATGGCGACCCTCTCCTAAATGTGAGACTGCCAATCGAATTTCAACGTCGATGGGTGCTGAGATCTCTCGCTTTACTTCCTTTGCGGGGCTTCTATGTCTCAACAACGCACCGTTTTCTTGTTCAGGCTGACTCAATATTGTCCTAGTCAACTTAAGACCTGATTGAGCATAAAACATGCCGGGAATTTCGCCGTGCAGCTCATCGGCAAATCAATGATTTAGCGAAACAGCCAAGAAATGGCCTCATGCAATATGCAAGGAGAGCCTGGTTCAGCCCTGCAATTTGCATATTCCCGAGCGGGTTTGCATTAGCGGTTGGCGACAGTAAGAATGCGCCCAATGATTTCAGTATCCGCTGACCCTACTCACACGCAAGGAGGCATCATGGGTTTTTTGACCTTGATCAATACCGTCGGGCTGATTGTTGCTGGCCTGTCGACTGTGGCTCATGCCGCAAAACTGGAAACCGTCGCACCGTTTCCCAAGCCAGAGAGTGGTTATACCCGCCAGGTCATACACGTCGCCCCACAACCGCAGGAAGAAAACTTCCAGGTTGAGGTGCTGGCCGGCAAGACCCTCACCGTGGACTGCAACCGCCAGCGTCTGGGCGGTATCCTTGAAGAAAAAAACCTCGAAGGCTGGGGATATCCCTTCTACCGCCTGGAGAAAGTCATTGGCCCGATGAGCACGCTGATGGCCTGTCCTGATGGCAAAAGCAAACAGGACTTCGTGCCGGTGGTCGGCGACGGCTTCATGTTGCGTTACAACAGCAAGCTGCCAATCGTGCTTTACGTGCCCAAGGACGTCGAAGTTCGTTATCGGATCTGGTCGGCATCAAGCAAGGTCGAAAAAGCCGTTCAGGAATAACAACCCTCTCCTTCATGCCGGGGCGCCACTCAACGCGGCGCGCTCGGCAACATGGCGCAAACTGTCGAAGTTGATGTTAGCGCCCGAGTCAATCGCCACCAGCGTCTGGCCTCGCACAGCAGTTTGCGCGACATACTTTTTGATCCCCGCTACCGCCAGCGCGCCGGAAGGCTCGGTGATCGAGCGGGTATCGTCGTAGATATTCTTGATGGCGGCGCACAACTCATCATTGGAAACCGTCAGCACTTCATCGACACAAAACCGGCAGACCTCAAATCCATAAGCGCCGATCTGCGCAACGGCCACGCCATCGGCGAAGGTGCCGACTTTGGGCAGGACCACGCGTTCATCCGCCTGCAATGCAGCGTACAAACACGCGGAGTGTTCTGACTCGACGCCGATGATGCGGACGTCAGGGCGCAGGTATTTGACGTACGCCGCGATGCCGGCAATCAAGCCTCCACCGCCCACTGGGACAAAGATTGCATCCAGCGGCCCTTGGTGCTGGCGAAGGATCTCCATGGCCACAGTGCCCTGCCCCGCGATCACGTCCGGGTCATCGAAGGGAGAAACGAAGGTGCGACCGCTTTGTTCGGCCAGGCTCAGCGCGTATTCGAGGGCAAATGGAAAACTTTCGCCGTGCAGCACGGCATCGGCACCACGACTGCGCACCCCGAGCACTTTCAATTCCGGTGTCGTGCAGGGCATGACGATGGTGGCCGCAATTCCTAACTCTCGCGCGGCCAGCGCGACGCCTTGGGCATGATTACCCGCCGAAGCAGTGATCACGCCGCGAGCCTTTTGCTCATCGCTTAGCTGCACGAGCTTGTTGTAGGCGCCGCGAATCTTGAAGGAAAAGGTCGGCTGTAAATCCTCGCGCTTGAGCAGGACCTGATTACCCAGGGCTTCGGACAGCGCTGGCGCCGCTTGCAACGGCGTACGCACCGCCAGTTCATACACGGGCGCGGCAAGGATCTTTTTTACGTAGTGCTCAAGCAAGGTCTGCTGGGCGGGTGTAGTGCTCATGGTCGTCTCCTGACGTTGATCGCAACCCATGAGACAGAAAGTAAAAACCCGCCTCTAGGGCGGGTTGGGTGCTGCAGTCGTGAGCTAGCCCGCCAAATAAGGAATGGCGGTAATAATGCTTGGCTGGCAGCGCAGTACGGTGAAAGTCATGACTGGAAATTAGCCGGGCGCCGATGGCAAGTCAATGGTCATTTTCCGGCGGCCTCTGTAGGCTGGCGACTGTGCTCATCGTCCCAAGGAAGGAAACCATGAAGTCTGTCGCCCTGCCCCTCATCGCCCTGATTGCATTTGCCGGCTACACCGTTTCGGTGATGTTGCAGGCCGAACAGTCGTTGATCGATTTCGGCATCAGCCTGATGTCACGTCCGGACACCGCGCAGGTGGTGATTGATCTTTATCTGTTGGCGACGCTAGCCGGAATCTGGATGTACAGGGATGCGCGCAAGCGTGAGCAATCAGTGGTTTCGGTGTTGCCGTACCTGTTGATCACGGCGGTTTTTGTGTCTGTGGGGCCGTTGTTGTACCTCGTGGTTCGTGGGCTTAAAGACCGTAAGAATTGCGGCGGTGCAGGCCAACAAGCCTGATTCAGGCGTTATTGTGATGCGGGTAAAGCCTTCGCGGGCAAGCCCGCTCCAACAGGGTTTGTGTCGTTCCACAAGCAAGTTGGTGACTAATTACTTCAGACCTAACCTGTACAAGCCGCCATCGTCCTCATCAGTCAGCACATACAAGTAGCCATCCGGCCCTTGCCGTACATCGCGAATACGTTTGCCCAGTTCGCCGAGCAGACGCTCTTCATGCACCACTTTGCCGCCTTCGAGTTGCAAGCGGATCAGATCCTGGCTGACCAGCGCGCCGATGAACACGTTGTGCTGCCAGGGCTTGAAGCGATCGGCGTCGTAGAACGCCATACCGCTGAGGCCGGGGGACTTTTCCCAGACATGGTGCGGGGGCACGGTGCCTTCGGCGGTCTTGCCCTTGGCTTCCGGGATGGGTTCGCCGGAATAGTTGATGCCGTGGGTTGCCAGCGGCCAACCGTAATTCTTGCCGCGCTCGATGATATTGATTTCATCGCCGCCCCGAGGACCATGCTCATTTTCCCAGAGGGTCCCGGCCCACGGATTGAGCGCAGCACCCTGAGGGTTGCGGTGTCCATAGGACCAGATTTCCGGGCGTACGCCGGCCTGAGCGACAAAGGGGTTGTCGTCTGGCACTTTACCGTCGGGATAAATCCGCACGACCTTGCCCTGCAACTTGTCGAGGTCCTGGGCCGTTGGCCGGTCATTGTTTTCACCCAAGGTGATGAACAGGTAGCCATCCCGATCGAACACCAACCGTGAGCCGAAGTGATTACCAACGGAGAGCTTGGGTTCCTGGCGGAAGATCACCTTGAAGTCCTTCAGGGTTTTCAGGTCTTCGGACAATTGTCCTCGCCCGACGGCCGTGCCGGCCTTGTCACCCGCGCCGCCACCCTCGGCGTAAGACAGATAAACCATACGATCCTGCTTGAAGTCGGGCGACAGCACGACATCCAGCAAACCGCCCTGCCCCTTGGCCCACACCTTCGGCACGCCATCAATCGGAGCTGAAAGCTTGCCTTCGTAATCGACGACCCGCAGGTTGCCGGGCCGTTCGGTCACCAGCATGCCCTTGCGATCGGGCAGGAACGCCAGAGACCATGGATGCGCCAGGCCTTTGGCAATCGGCGTGACTTCGAGGGTGCCCTGCTCGCTTTTCATGTCCTGGGCCGGCGCCGCAATAACGGGCGCCGTGGCGGTGATCAGTACGCTGGCGCAAAAAGTGGCCAGGAGGGTTTTACGCAACATGCACGAATCCTTTTGTCGTTTGAATAGCTGGCAAGAACACGGTCCTGCCATTCAACGGTTACTGGTGTCGTCGTCTCGATGCGGCGGATTGGGAATGAATTTCGGTGGGCTGGCGGGCGGCGACCGATCCTGCGGGTAGCGATTGCCGATGCCGCCATTGTCGAGCGTCGGCGGCCGTGGCACCGGCACTGTGTTCGGTCCGCGAATCGCCGGGGCGCTCGGTTGCGTGCCTTGCATGCTATTGGGATTGGCCCGACGAATCGGGCTGTTATATGGGTTGCTCGACGTGCCCGTCGGGCTCTGCGCGAGCAGCATTGATGAAGGTGGCGCGGCTTGGGCCAGACTGCCCAGCAGGCCACTGAATGCCAATACGGTGCAGCCGAACACGAGTCTGTTCATTGGGAGCCTCTCGACACCAGCGTGGATAGGGTCTTCGATAGCACGCTACGCCGGGGGTGCGGATTTGTTAACCAAAACCTCCTTCACAAGATGTAACACCCGGTGACCGCCCAGCAAAACCGGGCCGCAGCCCGCTGAAACTTTTGCGCAGCGATGCAGGTCACCTGAACACATCACTTGGGAGTAGACGACCATGGCACGTGCAATCTGGAAAGGCGCAATCAGTTTCGGGCTGGTGCATATCCCTGTGGCGCTGGTCTCGGCGACGTCTTCCCAAGGTGTGGATTTTGACTGGCTGGACAGTCGCAGCATGGAGCCGGTGGGCTACAAGCGCGTCAACAAGGTCACTGGCAAGGAAGTCACCAAAGAGCACATCGTCAAAGGTGTGCAGTATGAGAAGGGTCGCTACGTGGTCCTCAGCGAAGAGGAAATCAAGTCGGCACACCCCTTGTCGACGCAGACCATCGACATCTTTTCCTTTGTCGACAGCGACCAGATCCCCCTGCAAAACATCGACACCCCCTATTACCTGGCGCCGGACAAACGCGGCGGCAAAGTCTATGCGCTGTTGCGTGAAACCCTGAGCAAGACCAATAAAGTCGCGCTGGCGCACGTTGTGCTGCACACCCGGCAGCACTTGGCCGCGCTGATGCCGCTGGAATCGGCGATGGTCTTGGTGATGTTGCGCTGGCCTGCCGAAGTGCGCAGTCTCGATACGCTGGAACTCGGCACTGAAGTGACCAAACCCGAATTGGCCAAGGGTGAGCTGGATATGGCCAAGCGTCTGGTCCAGGACATGAGTGGCGACTGGAGCCCCGAGGACTACCGCGACAGCTTTGAAGACAAGATCATGGCGCTGGTCGAGAAGAAAGCCAATGAAGGCAAGATCGAAGATGTCGAGACGGCGACCGGGGAAGAGGAACGTAAAACCGCTGATGTCATCGATTTGACTGAATTGCTCAAACGTAGCCTGGGCGGCAAGAGTGCCGGCAAGGCCAAGCCGGCGACTAAACCGACTGCGCAGAAAAAAGCCACGAAGACTTCTCGTGGCTAATAGTTTTGCGGCGAATGTCAGGGCCTCTTCGCCAGCAGGCTGGCTCCCACATTTAAACGCAATCCAATGTGGGAGCGAGCCTGCTCGCGAAAGCATGGCAAGCCGCATGCATCTCTCAGATCAGCACAATAACCGCCAGCAACCCACCAAAAAGCGCCCACTTCTCCAAGTAATACAGCTTGCGATTAGTCTTCTTCAGCGCCTTGCCCCGCAAGCGGATCTTGTAGATTTTGGTGAACAACCGATTGATCCCGCCGGTCTTGTCCCCTGCATCGTTCGGCGCACCGGCGGCCGACATTACATTACGGCTGAACCAGGCGTTGAAGGCGGCTGCCCAGCGGTATTTCATCGGTCGCTCAACGTCGCAGAACAAAATGATGCGGTTCTGCTGCGTGGTGTTTTCGGCGTAATGAATGAACGTCTCGTCGAACATCACCGCCTCGCCGTCGCGCCAGTGGTAGTTCTGGCCATCGACATTGATGTAGCAACCGGGGTCGTTTGGCGTGTTCAGGCCCAGATGGTAACGATACGAGCCTGCATACGGGTCGCGATGACGGACGAGTTTGGAGCCTGGCGGCAGTTCGGCGAACATCGCTGCTTTGATCGAGCCAATACCCTGCACCAGTTCAGTGGTACGCGGGCAGAGTTTCATGGCTGAAGGATGGCTGTCGCCGTACCACTTCAGGTAGAAACGCTTCCAGCCAGTCTTGAAAAACGAGTTGAAGCCGACATCGTCATATTGGTTAGAACGCTTGATTTCGCCGTTCTGGAGCAGGTTCTGGCCTTCGGCGCGGATTTCTTCCCAATGATCCTGCAACGGACTCAGATCAGGAAAATCGGCCGGATTGAGGTAAGGCTTGTTGGGGATTTTCGAGAACAAGTAGAGGAAGCAATTGATTGGCGCCAGAAACGTCGAGTGATCGCTCAGTTGACGACCCAGTTTGTGGCGCACCCGACCGCGCAGGTGGACGTACGCAATGGAGACAACATATATAAAGCCAATTATCAGTTTCACGGAAATCGTCACACGTCAGAAGTAAACAAACTGCGTCCCCGGGTGGCCTCGCGCCCCTGGGGTTGTGTGCAGCGTCTGAATACACAACAGCGGTCTCAATGATGCGTTCTTGAGCCTGTGCCGACTGTCGGCAAAAGCTCGATAGGTGGCATTTTAGCCACTATTTGTAACAAATAGTTAGCTTGCAAATGTGAAAATCTGTCCGCTGATGCCACCAAAGTGCCCGCGGAGTCTTAACGCCCTATCGTTTAAAGAGCCAGACCAGTACAATCGCCGCCAAACATTACGCGCCCCCCTTGGTTGATGACGGGAATTAACCCCGTCTCAGCGCACTTCGACTCGGGCCAAGCGCTCCATTGCTGCTGTCCACTTATTGCCAGATGGACCTTCCGCTTCTGACCGGGATGCATTTCCTGTGGTTCGAAAACCGGAAACGGGTACTGAATCGGTACTGCCGCACCCTTAGCTATTCTGAATGCTTCGCAGGAAAAACCTTTGATCTCTACAGCTAACATCACGATGCAGTTCGGCGCCAAGCCGCTATTCGAAAACGTTTCGGTCAAATTCGGCGCGGGCAACCGCTACGGCCTGATCGGTGCCAACGGTTGCGGCAAGTCGACGTTCATGAAAATCCTCGGCGGCGACCTTGAGCCATCCGGCGGGCAGGTCATGCTCGAGCCGAACGTGCGTCTGGGTAAATTGCGCCAGGACCAGTTCGCCTACGAAGAATTCACCGTCATCGACACCGTGATCATGGGTCACGAAGAGCTGTGGAAGGTCAAGGCCGAGCGCGACCGCATCTACTCGCTGCCGGAAATGACCGAAGAAGACGGCATGGCCGTGGCCGAACTGGAAACCGAGTTCGCCGAAATGGACGGCTACACCGCCGAATCCCGTGCTGGCGAACTGCTGCTGGGCCTGGGTATCGGCATCGAGCAGCACTTTGGCCCGATGAGTGAAGTGTCCCCGGGCTGGAAACTGCGCGTTTTGCTGGCCCAGGCGCTGTTCTCCGATCCTGAAGTGCTGTTGCTCGACGAACCGACCAACCACCTGGACATCAACACCATCCGCTGGCTGGAAAACATTCTGACCCAGCGCTCCAGCCTGATGATCATCATCTCTCACGACCGTCACTTCCTGAACAGCGTGTGCACCCACATGGCTGACCTGGATTACGGCGAGTTGCGCCTGTTCCCGGGCAACTACGACGAGTACATGACCGTGGCGACCCAGTCCCGCGAGCAGCTGCTGTCGGACAACGCCAAGAAGAAAGCTCAGATCTCGGAACTGCAATCGTTCGTCAGCCGCTTCTCGGCCAACGCCTCGAAAGCCAAGCAAGCGACCTCCCGCGCCAAGGCGATCGACAAGATCCAGCTGGCCGAAGTCAAGCCTTCGAGCCGTGTGAGTCCGTTCATCCGTTTCGAACAAACCAAGAAGCTGCACCGTCAGGCGGTTATCGTCGAGCGCATGGCCAAAGGCTTCGATGGCAAGACGCTGTTCAAGGACTTCAGCTTCCAGGTTGAAGCCGGCGAACGCGTGGCAATCATCGGCCCGAACGGTATCGGCAAGACCACCCTGCTGCGCACCCTGGTCAACGAACTGACCCCGGATGCCGGCACCGTGAAGTGGACCGACGCCGCGGAACTGGGCTACTACGCCCAAGACCACGCGCATGACTTCGAAGACGACTGCAACCTGTTCGACTGGATGGGCCAATGGACCCAGGGCGGCGAGCAAATCGTTCGTGGCACCCTCGGCCGCATGCTGTTCTCCAACGACGAGATCCTCAAGTCGGTCAAGGTCATCTCCGGTGGTGAGCAAGGTCGCATGCTGTTCGGCAAGCTGATCCTGCAAAAGCCAAACGTATTGATCATGGACGAACCGACCAACCACTTGGACATGGAATCCATCGAGGCGCTGAACCTGGCGCTGGAGAACTACCCGGGCACGCTGATCTTCGTCAGCCACGACCGTGAGTTCGTATCGTCCCTGGCCACCCGCATCATCGAGCTCAGCCCTAGCGGCGTGATCGACTTCAGCGGCACCTATGACGACTACCTGCGTAGCCAGGGCGTTGTGTTCTAAATAGCTGCTGAAACTGAAAAGCCCTGTCCATGTGACGGGGCTTTTTGCATTTCAGGATCGACAGCTTTTCTGGTGCTGAAACCATCGTCGGAACGCCGCCCGGAGCCAGCTCTCTCCCACAGTTGACCGCATTCCCCTGTGGGAGCGAGCCTGCTCGCGATGAGGCCCTCAAGCCAATAAATAATAGTTAGCCTGCTTTCTTTTGTTTCAGGCCCACGCCATGATGCAGTTCTCCCACCGCCGCCCGCGAACGAGCCCTCATGTCATCGCAGCAACTGCCCCCGCAAAGCTCCATGGCGATCACCCTGCAGATCGTCTCTATCGTTTTCTATACCTTTATTGCGTTCCTCTGCATCGGCCTGCCGATTGCGGTGTTGCCGGGTTACGTCCATGAGCAGTTGGGTTTCAGCGCGATCATCGCGGGCTTGACCATTGGCTCGCAGTACCTGGCCACCCTGCTCAGTCGCCCGATGGCCGGGCGCATGTCGGACACCATCGGCACCAAACGGGCGATTGTCTACGGGTTGTCGGGGATCGTGCTGAGCGGCGTTCTGACGCTGATTTCAACGTTGCTGCAAAGCTATCCGTTGCCAAGTTTGTTGATCCTCATTGCCGGTCGCTTGTTGCTGGGGATCGCACAAGGATTGATCGGCGTGGGCACAATCAGTTGGTGCATGGGCCAGGTCGGCGCCGAACACACGGCCCGGTCGATTTCGTGGAACGGCATCGCGTCCTACGGTGCCATCGCCATTGGCGCGCCTTTGGGCGTGGTGATGGTCAGTGAATATGGCTTCGCCAGCCTGGGGATTGTGCTGTCACTGTTGGCCCTGGCGGCGTTGCTGCTGATCCGCAACAAACCTTCAGTGCCGGTGATTCGTGGTGAGCGCCTGCCGTTCTGGGCGGTGTTCGGGCGGATCGCTCCGTTTGGTGCGAGCCTGAGCCTGGCTTCGATCGGTTACGGCACCCTGACCACCTTTATTACGCTTTATTACGTCAGTCGCGGCTGGGCCGGCGCCGCTTATTGCCTCACGGTGTTTGGTGTTTGCTTCATTCTGGCGCGGCTGCTGTTCATCTCCAGCATCAGTCGCTTCGGCGGCTTCACCTCGGCCATCGCCTGCATGACCATCGAAACCCTGGGCCTGGCGCTGCTGTGGCTCGCGCCCACGACCGGTTATGCGTTGATCGGCGCCGGCCTGACCGGGTTTGGTTTGTCGCTGGTCTATCCAGCACTGGGTGTCGAGGCAATCAAGCAAGTGCCCAACGCCAGTCGCGGCGCGGGCTTGAGTGCCTATGCGGTGTTTTTCGATCTGGCACTGGCGATTGCCGGGCCGCTGATGGGCGCGGTGGCCTTGAACCTGGGGTATTCGTGGATCTTCTTCAGCGCGGCGTTACTGTCAGTGACGGGCCTGGGATTGACCCTATTGCTCAAACGCCGCGCAATGACCTGACCCCATAGGGGTCCCGACAACTATTGATCGGCGGTTTGCATGCCGGCGCGGCTTGGCTTGCCGAGAGCATGTGAGAAGAATCGATCGGCTTCGGACACCATGTTGCGGTGGATGTCTTTGCGGTCGACGCCGTCAGCATCGGTGCACAAGGCCGGCATGGCGATGATTTGTTCTTCATTGCATGGCGCCAGGAACACGAAGTGCCCTGCCCCGGCCAGCAATTTGAAGTCGGGCGCGATTGGCAGTTTGCGCGCCAGCGCCGCCGCGTTTTTGTCGTAGGCCACCAGTTTGTCGCCATCGCCACTGTAAAGCAGCACGGGCACATGAACGTCGGCCAAGGTCTGGCGGCCGAATTTCAAACTCAGCGGCGCCATCAACAACAATGCATGGACGCGTGGATCGGCCACCGGCCGCAAGTCATCGCGATCAACGATCAGCTCACCTTTAGTGTTACAGGCATCGCGGTCGTCCGGACGTTCCTGGCAATAGCGGCGAAGACGGTCCAGGTCAGGCGTGGCGCCGGACAGGATCAACGCCGTCTCGCCACCCGCCGAGTATCCGATCACGCCCACCTGGTCGGCATTGACGAAAGGCGAGAGCATCCGGTCGCCGAGGGTCGCGGTAATGGCTTCGGAGATCTGGATAGGCCGGCCGTACAGGTTGCTTAACGTACCGAGACGGCTGTGGTCTTTGGAGTTGTCGCCAGGATGGATCACCGCCACCACCACAAACCCTTTGCGCGCCAGCGAGGTCGCGAGGTCGTGCAGGGCCAGTGGGGTTCCGGTGTTGCCGTGGGACAGCATCAGCATCGGGAAACGCCCGATGGCAACTCGAGTGTCTTCGCCGGCTTCGACGGTGTACCCCTCAAGCAGGCTGGAGTGTTCCCTGTCGCTCGAGGGATAGAACGCGATGGCGCGCATCGGCTGCAAATCCAGAGGGTCAAGAAAAGTCATCTCATGGAAACCGACGCTCCAGTGAGGATGCGGCGCAGGCGCGGCGTGCACTGAATTCAGGCTGCTGAGCAGGCAAATCAGTAACGTTGCACAAAGACGCACCATTGGATGCCCTACCCTTTGTTACTTGACCGGAAAGCCCGTTCTTCTCGAAACAGCGAGAAAGCGGCCTTGAACCCGCGATTGCAGTTACCAAGGACGTTACAGAACGGGGACGTTAACCCTCGACTGCATAACCTGGGCCACAACCTGAAACGGCCAGAAACAAAAAACTCCGTATCTGACACTTGCGTGATCAGAATACAGAGTTTTCTGGGGGTTGCCTGAGCTGTTTGTCGTCTTTACGCAAGCTTTACGCGGCGGCGAACAATTGCTCGCTGATTTGCGTGTGAGCGTCGCTCATGGCTTTGGTGCGCACTTCATCACCGTAAGCCAGGCCATGGGCACGAACGAACTCGATGTCGGTGATCCCGATGAAGCCGAACAACACCTTCAGGTAGTCTTCGTGGGCAACGCCACTTGCCTGGCCGACATGCAAGCCGCCGGAAGTGGAGACAATCACGACTTTTTTGCCACCGCACAGGCCTTCAGGGCCGGCTTCGGTGTAACGGAAAGTCTGACCGGCAACGGCAATGCGATCGATCCAGGCCTTGAGTTGGGTCGGGATGGTGAAGTTGTACATCGGCGCGGCGATGACGACGGCATCGGCAGCCAGGAATTCGGCCAGGGTGGTGGCGCTCAGCTCGGCTTCGTGCTGTTGGGCGGCGTTGCGCAGTTCAGCAGTGGTGCCTGCAGCGACCAGGGTCGTGGCGGAGAAATGGCTGATGGCATCAGCGGCCAGGTCGCGGTAAGTCACGACAGCAGTAGGTTCCGCAGCTTGCCAGGCTTTAACGACTTCGGCGCTCAACTGACGGGATGCCGAGTTGTCACCAAGAATGCTCGAATCGATATGCAACAATTTCATGTGGGATCTCCAGGTGAGGATCGCCACGGGGCGATCTGATGGGGTTGATCCTACAGGTGAAACCAATAGCTGATTAGCCCGCAATAATGCGATAGTTCGTCTCACTGATAGAACAATCGGACGCCATCCATGCAAGACCTCAATGACCTCTACTATTTTGCCAAAGTGGTCGAAGCCGGCGGCTTTGCTGCCGCCGGGCGACTGCTGGGGATTCCCAAGTCCCGGTTATCGCGTCGTATCGCCGAGCTGGAAGAACGCCTCGGCGCGCGCCTGCTGCAACGCACCACCCGGCAACTGAAGCTGACCGCCGTGGGAGAACGTTACCTGCGCCACTGCCAGGCCATGCTGCTGGAGGCCGAGATGGCCGATGAAGCCGTGGCCAGTATGTCCAGCGAACCCCGTGGACGCTTGCGCGTGTCCTGCCCGGTCGGACTGGCCCACGAGATGCTGCCATCGGTCATCAGCAAGTTCCTGGAAAAGTACCCTCAGGTCCAACTGGAAGTGATGCTGCTCAATCGCCGCGTCGACCTGGTGAACGAAGGCGTCGATGTCGCACTGCGGGTGCGCGAACTGGGCGATGAGGATCCGTTGCTGGTGACGCGGCGTTTGCGCCAGGCGCAGATGGCGATGGTCGCCAGCCCGGCCTTCCTGCATGGGCGCGCGATCAACCACCCCGATGACCTGAAAACCTTGCCCGTGCTCGGCGCGCTGGAAGCCGACCGCCTGGTGCACATCCGCATGCTCGATCAACAGGGCAAAAGTGTTGAATTGAGTCTGGAGGCGCGATTGGGTATCGACGATTTCATCGTGCGCAAAGCCTGTACCCTCGCAGGCCAGGGTTTCACCATGCTGCCGATGATGTATTGCGAGCAGGAGCTGGAAAACGGCGCACTGGTGCAGTTACTGCCCGATTGGTCGCTGCCTGGCGGCTGGCTGCAAGCGGTCTACCCTCATCGGCGCGGGGTGATGCCGGCGGTACGCGCCTGGATCGACCATTTGATCGAATCATTCAATATGTGTGGGGACCGACTGATATGAAGGCTGGACGCATGAGCGAAGAGGATGTCGCGCAATTCTGTCTCGCGCTGCCCGGCGCTCGGGAAGACTACAAGTGGGGAGGCGTTCGGGTGTTTTCGATTGCAGGCAACAAGATGTTCGCCTTGCAGAACCTGCGCGGGGAATCCCTGGCGTTCAAGGTCGACAAGGACCTGTTCCTGGGGCACTGCGACCGTCCGGGGATTCACCCGGCGCCGTATCTGGCGCGGGCGCAGTGGATCATCATGCAAACGCCCTACCCGCTGGCTAGCGAAGAGCTGCAAGGGTTGCTGCAACGTTCCCACCAATTGGTGGTGAGCAAACTGCCCAAGCGCACCCAAATCGGGTTGCTGCTGTAAGGCCTGTTCTTTCAGCCCAGGGCAAACAAGTTCGCACCGAGGAACAGTTGGTCGATCCAGAAGACCTGGTGCATCAGCACGATGAGCCAGAACACCAGTTGGAACGAGACCTTGCGGGTCTTGTGCCGAAACACTTGCTGGGCCAGCAAGGCGCCTGGCCAGCCGCCCGCCAGTTCCACCGCGTGCAAGACGTTTTCCGGGGTGCGCCAACTGTCGGCACGCGCCTTGCGCTTGTCACTCCAGTACAGAAAGAACGCCAGCACGCTGACGATGCCGTAGGCCGCCAGGGGAATCAGCGAAACCCCACGCAACCATAACCGCACCGAGCCGGTCAGCGGCAGCGCGCACAAGATCACCAATACCAGCAGTTTCAACCGCGGATACTGGACCCGCTCTCCCCCGGACCGGCGTCCGGGGTTGTTGCGCGCGCTGGAGTCACTCATGGGCGCGCCGCGGCCCAGTCGACCCAACCGAACTGCCAGGTGGCCAGGATGAGCAGGCCGAACACGATGCGATACCAGGCGAACGCGGCATAGCTGTGGCTGGCGATGAACTTGAGCAAGGCTTTGACGGCAATCATCGCGAAGATGAACGCGGTCACGAAGCCGATGGCGAACACCGGCAAATCCGCCGGCACAAACAGGTGACGGTATTTAAAGCCCGAGTACACCGCCGCCGCGACCATGGTCGGCATGGCCAGGAAAAACGAGAACTCGGTTGCGGTCTTGCGCGACAGTCCGAACAACAAGCCACCGATGATGGTCGAGCCGGAACGCGAAGTGCCGGGAATCATCGCCAGGCACTGGGCGAAGCCGACTTTCAATGCATCTTTCCAGGTGATCTCGTCCACGGTTTCAGCGTGTACTTCATGCTGACGCTGCTCGGCCCACAACATGATGATCCCGCCCACGACCAACGCCGTTGCGACGGTAATCGGGTTGAACAGGTATTCATGAATCAGGTTGGAAAAGAGTACGCCCAACACCACGGCCGGCATAAAGGCGATCAGCAGGTTGGCAGTAAACCGGCGAGCGCTGGGCTGCGTCGGCAAACCGGTCACCACGTCGAGGATCTTGCGGCGAAACTCCCATACCACCGCCAGGATTGCCCCCAGCTGGATAATGATGTTGAACGCAATGGCCCGTTCACCGCCAAAGTCGAGCAAATCCGCCACGATAATTTGGTGGCCAGTACTGGAAATGGGCAAAAACTCAGTCAGCCCTTCTACAACCCCAAGAATCAATGCCTGAAAGGCGGTCCACAGATCCATCAATCCCCCAAAGGCATGCGAAAAGGCATGCCCCATAAATTTTTTAAGCGTTGACTGCGCCAAGCGTAGCTGAAGTCCGCGCGCTGAGGATCCAGACACTCCGGTAAAAATCCCGTGAAAAATCAACTTGGATTCAGGTTTCTTCGCGCGGGGCCGAAATCCTATCAGACAAGCCACGATAACGCTGCCGCGTCATGAGACTTGGGTCGCATATGCCCGATAGGCCAAAGCGTGGTTGGATGCTGGCCATCGTTTATTACAAGAACAAGAACCGGAGTGACAGCGTTATGAACAGCTTGCGCAATGTGTCGATCAGCCGACGTTTGTGGCTCATCCTGATCGTCTCGGTGGTGATGCTATTGACGTTGGGCGTGCTGATGCTCAAGCAGATCCACGACGACCTTTATCAGGGCAAGGCTCAGAAAACCCAGCATGTGGTACAGACTGCCAGCGGCATTTTAAGCTACTTCCATGACCTGGAAACGGCCGGCACGCTGACCCGCGAAGCTGCACAGAAGCAAGCGTTGTCGGCCGTTCGCGGGTTGCGTTATGACCAGAATGACTATTTCTGGATCAACGATCTGACGCCCGTGATGATCATGCATCCGGCCAACCCAAAACTGGATGGCCAGAACCTTTCGGCGATCCGCGACCCGGACGGTTTTGCGCTGTTCAACGAAATGGTGGCCGTCGCCAAGGCCAAGGGCGCCGGCACGATCAACTACCGCTGGCCGAAGCCGGGCGCCAGCGCACCGGTCGAGAAAACCTCCTACGTCAAACTGTTCGAACCATGGGGTTGGGTGATTGGTTCTGGTGTCTACATCGATGACATGCAGGCCGAGTTCTATGGCCAGGTGTGGCAGGCATCTGTCGTCGGCCTGGTGATTGCGCTGATCATGGCGTTGCTGGTGATCATGATTGCGCGCAGCATCGTGCGCCCGCTCCAGGACACCGTAAACGCCATGGCCAATATCGCTAGCGGCGAGAGCGACCTGACCCGCAGCCTCGACACCCACGGCCGCGATGAAGTCACTCAACTGGCTCGCCACTTCAATGCGTTCACCGCCAAGCTGCGAGGGGTGATCAGTCAACTGCAAGTCTCCGCCAGCGCGCTGGGCCAGTCGTCGAGCGACTTGGGCAACGACGCGGCTCAGGCCCAGCAACGCAGTCAGCAACAATCCCAGCAAATGGAGCTCGTGGCGACCGCGATCAACGAAGTCACTTATGGCGTGCAGGATGTGGCCAAGAACGCCGAGCATGCGGCCAGCGAAATGCGCGATGCCGAATCTCAGGCACAACAGGGACAAATCAACATTGATGGCAGCTTGCAGCAGATCGACAAACTGTCCGGCACCATCGATCAAGCCGTCGAGGTGATCCGCACCCTGGCCGCTGAAAGCACGCAGATCGGGAGTGTCCTGGAGGTCATCCGCTCCATCGCCGAGCAAACCAACCTGTTGGCGCTCAACGCGGCGATCGAAGCGGCGCGGGCCGGTGAGCAAGGTCGTGGCTTTGCGGTGGTGGCCGATGAAGTACGCCTGCTGGCCCAGCGTACCCAAAAGTCCACGGCAGAGATCCAGTCGATGATCGAACGCCTGCAAAACCATTCCGAAGCAGCGGTCAAAGTGATCGGCGACAGCAGCCGCGCCTCGCAACTGACCATTGAACAGGCAGGCCTGGCCGGGGCCAGCCTGAATGCGATCGGGCAAGCCTTGCGCAATCTCAATGGACTGAATGCCTCGATTGCCAGTGCGACGTTGCAGCAAGCCCATGTGGTGGAAGACATCAATCAGAACGTCACGCAGGCTGCGGGGTTGTCCCACAGCACGGCGTTGGCGGCCGAGCAATCGAGTATGGCCAGCGTTCGGCTCAAGGACTTGAGCGAGCAGTTGAACGAATTGCTCAAGCAGTTTCGCGTGTAGCAATGCCCCTGTAGCAGCTGCCGCAGCTGCTACAGGCGGTTCTACTTGGCAGCGCCTGCCGGTACAATCCGCCCCCTCTTCGATTTCCCCAAGGAACCCCCATGTCCGGGCTTGAACTGTTTGCCGCCGCCCTCGGCGTGATCGCCGTCTGGTTGACGGTCAAACAGAACCCCTGGTGCTGGCCGATTGGCCTGGTCATGGTGCTGCTTTACAGCTGGATCTTTTTTGAAGTGAAGCTGTATTCGGACATGCTCCTGCAAGTGATCTATGCCGCGCTGCAGCTCTATGGCTGGTGGCAGTGGACCCGCGCGGGTGAGGCGAATGCCGGTCGGC
Organism: Pseudomonas sp. IT-P294; assembly: GCF_949767865.1. Classification (NCBI taxonomy): domain Bacteria; kingdom Pseudomonadati; phylum Pseudomonadota; class Gammaproteobacteria; order Pseudomonadales; family Pseudomonadaceae; genus Pseudomonas; species Pseudomonas sp. IT-P294. The sequence continues at coordinate 915,193 of NZ_CATKQW010000011.1, forward strand.
AAGTCAGTCGGCTCGACGCAAAATCAATCGCCTCGGGCCTTGCGGTCGGCGCCATCGGCAGCCTGCTGCTGGGTGCTGCCATGGCGCACTGGACCGATGCCGCGCAGCCTTGGCTTGACGCTGCACTGACCGGATTCAGCCTCGTGGCGCAACTGTGGATGGCGCAAAAACGCGTGCAGTGCTGGCCACTGTGGATCACCGTCGATGTGATTTTCGTCGCACTGTTCATCTATAAAGGCATGTACCTGACCGCCTCGCTTTACGCCCTTTTCCTGCTTCTAGCCGTGCAAGGCTGGCGTGAATGGCGCGCCGATCCGGCGTTGCGCACATGAAAGTGCTGGTGCTTACAGGTCCGGAATCCAGCGGCAAAAGTTGGCTTTCGAGCGAGATTCACGCCAAGTTTGGCGGCATATTGGTCAGTGAGTACGTTAGGCACTTTATCGACAGCGAAGCCCGAGAAACCCGCTACGATGACATCTCGGTGATAGCTCATGGCCAACTGACTTGGGAGGATGAAGCTCGCGCCCGACAACCGTCACTGTTGATTCTCGACACGCACCTGTTGAGCAATATCCTCTGGAGTCACACGCTGTTTGGCGCTTGCCCGCCGTGGATTGAGCAAGCGTTGCTGGCGCGGCGTTACGACCTGCATTTGCTGCTCAGTCCTGAAACCGTTGCCTGGCATGACGACGGGCAGCGTTGCCAACCGCAATTGGCAGAACGCCAGGCGTTTTTCCAGGCCAGCCGCCAATGGCTTGACCTGCACCGCCAGCCTTGCCGGGTAGTGGAAGGTGACTGGAAACAGCGACAGCAAGCGTCATTCGAGGCGGTAACGCATTTGCTCAACGCCTGACAGGGCTTGCCCGCCTTATCGCAACTGTCCATTTTTGAAACACCTCCGCTTGCGCAAACCCGCGATTTAAAGCGGCCCCTTCACGCCAGCAAAAAAATGTTAAGCCGCTGATACAACCTGCATTCAAAGCCCTTAGCGAGCAGCGCCGCCAGTATTGACGGGGCTTTTGCGTGGCTCTGTTTCAGCGGCTTTACACATTTTTTTGACTGTCTCGATAATTAAACCCAACCCGCTGTTTTTAAAAGAAAAGTAAAAACCGGCACACCTTCTGCTCTCTACCTCGCAACGCTGAAAAGGGCCAGCGTCCAATTACAGAAGGAATTGCCGCCGTGGGGAAATTTGATAACAGCATCTTTAGCCTCTTGCTGATCGGATGCGCACTGGGCTCAAGTGTCTGCCTGCCCGTACAGGCTGACAACGGCATCATCACCATCAAACGTGATGTCCAGCCCCGCAACGCAACCGTTCCTCCATTGATCCCCGACCCGAGCCCCACAACCGTCAACGCCAACCCGTCCAAACAAATCCTCAGCCAAACGAACGAGCTGAGCGACGGCGACTTTGCCAGTGTCGCCAGTGGTGCAGGCATCTCCCGCCTGGTCACTCAAAACACCAACAATCTGGGCGGCAATATCAGCAGCCAGAGTCAGCTTTCGAACCTCCCTGCCGGACGTTCGGGAAACTCGGGCAGCGGCATCGCCAACATGGTCAATTCAAACGTCCAGCAGGGCCTGGGTGCTCTGAAAATCATAACGGGAGACCGTTGAGATGAATCGTTCGCTGCTGATTATCGCCATGTTTTGCAGTGCATCGACATTCGCCCAACCTCCTGTCATCAACAACGCCGACATCGACGGATCGGGCGCTCAGTACCAAGGCAACTTCACGGTCAACCAGGCTGCGGGCGACCAGCAGCAACAGGCCAATGCCCGTGCTTTTGCCATTGGTCATGATGCCAACGCGACCACACAAATTCGCCAACGGCTGCGCTCTGTGGTCGATCCCAGGATCGATGCTCAGTCCAGCATCCAGGGCAACTCCTTCAGCCACGGCAACGGCGCACTGGGCGTGAACCAGAGCGCGGGCGCCAGCAACCAGCAAGCCAACGCACTGCGCATCAGCATTGGTACGCAGCCGCAAAGTATTGACGACAGCGTCCTCAAGCAACAGAACGTGGCGCTGATCAACAACTCCGATGCAACTGACTCTGCACCCGGCTATCGCCAGGTCGCTACCAGCGATCAGGCCTTCACCGGTAGCCGTGGGGTGATTCAGTTGAATCAGAGCGCGGGGGTGGGTAATCGAATGGCAAACACCCTCAGCGTACGGGTCGCGGATTGACCCAAACAGGTAGAAACAACACTTAACCTAAAATAAGTACGGAGAATCACCATGAAACCTTCGATGGCAATCAAGCCTCTGGTTTTCGCAATTGCTGCGGTCATGGCTGTTGCTGTACAAGCTGGACAGACTGATGACCACCATCATGGCCACAATGGCCACAATAACGGTCATCACACCCCTCCTCCAACCAAAATCCCGGTCTACGCGACGGCGAATGCGATGGACAACCAAAGCAGTACCAACAACCGCATCCTTAACCAAGGGACTGTCAACGATGCCAGCATGAGCAGCTCTGCCACAGGCACCAGCGGCAACGTCGGCGTCAACGTGGCTGCCGGCGACGGCAACCAACAAGACAACGCGGCCGCCATTGCAAACGCCGCAGCCGCTGCTACCGATAACAGCTTCGTGTTCGGCACCGCCTCCGCTACCGCAAGCGTCAAGCAATACAGTAACGGCAACAAGGTATACAACTACGGCAGCACTGCCTCTGCCACCATGAGTGGATCGGGCAACAGCGGCAGCGGCAACATGGGTATCAACATTGCTGGCGGCGACCTGAACCAACAGAAAAACACCATGGCAATTGCCAACACCAATGCTCCACTGGGTAACGCAACTGCTACCGCCTCCGCCGACCAACAAGGCCCCGGCCTCGTTGTGGAAAACAACGCTGATCGGACTTACCGTGTGGATACGCTGACCAACACCGTATCGGCCAGCGGCAGTTTCTCCAAGGACAAGTCGTCTGAGGCAAAAGGAAGCAACAGCTCGGCTTCGAGCTTTGACGTAAGCGGTTCGAAGAGCTTCGATGCCAGTGGCTCTAGCTCCTCTCATGCAAGCGGTTCATCGAGCGCTTCTTTGAACGCTTCCTTGAGCGCTACTCTGGACGCTGCGGTGGAAGCTTCGAAAAACGCTTCGTGGGATTATGGCCATCACCATTCGGGCAGCAGCAGCTCGTCTTCTGACGCTTCGCTGAACGCATCGCTCGATGCATCGCTCAACGTTTCGGTTGATAAGTCGTACGACAAATCGCACGAGAAATCGTTTGATAAATCGTTCAACTCCTCCTTCGAAAAATCGGGCAGCAAATCCAAAGAGTCCTCCTACGATAAAGCAAAAAGCTACACCGAAAGCAGTTCATTTGAGTTGAGCAAAACCTACTCTTATCAAGTGCTGACTCCAACTGGCTGGGCCAACCCTGTGACCAACACTGCAACCCTGAGCGGTTCGGTGAATGGCGGCAGCGGCAACCTGGGCGTCAACGTAGCTGCCGGTGTGGGCAACCAACAAAGCAACTCGCTGGCCATTTCCAACAACTCGTTCTAACTGCTGACGGTGGAGGCCCCCTTACGGGGGCCTTTTTCAGCCACAACCTGAAGGCACCCCACCATGCGCATTATCATCTTGGCATTTTTGCTTTGCGTAGCCAGTGTGAGCGAGGCTGCACAAATGCCACTTTCCGTCCTGCCGGGCGGCGCGGTGGTGTACAAACCGGTCCAGAGCATACGTGAGCGTAAATTTGCCGACCTGGTGCAACAAAAAACCGACTTCAGTTGCGGTGCCGCTGCGCTCGCGACCATTTTGCGCCAGGCCTATTGGCTGGACGTGAATGAAGAACAGATCATCGAAGGCATGTTGGCACACTCCGATCAAAACCTTGTCCGCGTCCAGGGCTTCTCCATGCTCGACATGAAGCATTACGTGGAAAGTATCGGCATGCGTGCCCGCGGCTACCGGGTAGCCAATGAAACGTTGAGCGAAATCAAAATCCCCGTTGTGGTTCTCATGGATATCCGCGGCTACAAACATTTTGTGGTCTTGCAAAGAGTTCATGACGACTGGGTCTATATCGGAGATCCGGTACTGGGTCATAAACGTTACAAACTTGACGACTTTATCAAAGGCTGGAACGGCATCGTATTTGCCGTTATCGGTCAGGGCTATGACAAAGCCAATGCGTTGCTCGACCCACCCCTGCCACTGACCGCCAAGAACCGCATCAACGCTTTCAGCCCGGTGCCGGATGCCGAGTTGATGGACTTCGGATTCATCCAAAGCGATTTCTTCTAATGATAAGGAGCATGAAGCTCCGGGAGCATCCAATGAAGACTCCAATCTGGCTGGCCGTTGCCTGTCTGGCCGCCAGCCTGCCAACCCAGGCACAACCTTTCAAACCCATCGAACTGAAGGATCAGGAACTGGCCACCCTGCGCGGCCGCTTTGTCATGCCGGGAAGAATCGTCAGTTTCGGCATCGTCATGACCAGTAGTTGGCAAAATGCCAACGGTGAAGTAATCGGCGCTACTTCATCGATGCAAATCCAACAATCAACCATCAAGCCACAGTTTTATGTATCAATGATCAATGAAAAAGGCAGTGGTTCAACCCACTCACAAAGCTCCGGCACCGGTACCGGTAGCGTCACGGGCGGCAGCGGCCTCAACAGCACCGAAGGCGTCACTCAAGTCGTACGCGCTGCCGGCGACAACAACACGGCCTACAACAACGTTGATATCAACGTCTCAAAGGCTAACCAGGCGCCAGTAACGCAACAACAGGGCCAGGCATTGGCCGCAGGCTCGACGTTATCCGGCACCAACGGCGCGGGTTCGCTGAGCGTTTCCTCAACCGGCTCGGGTGTGCAACTCAACATCGTGGCCAATAACAATCAGGGCAATACCATTCAACGCCTGGCCCAAGGTGGCCTGATGCAGAACACCACATTGCTGGGTAGCAGCAACCAGGTCCGTAATCTAACCTCATTCAATGTCGTATTGCGTGACAACGTGCCGTCAGCCGGATCGGTGAGCGGCAATCTCGATCAACTCAAAGGTCTTCGCGCGCTCGGATTCTGATCTACGCTCAGTCTCATCGGAAGTCATTTGAAGGGACGGCTAACCCATGCATCGATCGCTAACGCTCAGAGCTATAGTCTGTTTAAGTAGCCTGACCCCGGCAACACTGCTTTACGCAGCACCGGACCCTCAGGTCGAATTATTAAAACAAGAACTCATGGAGTTGAAACAGCGTTACGAAGCACAACAGAACGCGCTGATGGTCCTTGAACAGCGCGTTCGCCAAGTCGAAGAAACACCAGCGACACCACCGCCCAAACGTCTGACCAAATCCCCTGCCGAAAAGGTCAAGGGCGGTCAGACGGTGGCGACCGGTGCGCCGGGAACCACAGGCAGTTCATATGGACAGGCGCTCAAGGACGACTCTGAACCTGCACAAAGCGTGTCCAACCTGTATGACGAAGCCAGCGGCTTCTTCGGGGGTGGCAAGTTCAGTTTCGAAACCGGCGTGACCTACACCCACTACGACACCCGTGCCTTGACGCTCAATGGCTTCCTGGCGCTGGACTCGATTTTCCTCGGCAACATCAACCTTGACCGTATCAAGGCGGACAACTGGACCCTGGACCTGACGGCTCGCTATAACGTGGCACAACGTTGGCAGTTCGACATTAACGTTCCCGTGGTGTATCGCGAATCGACGTATTCCTCCGGTGGCGCTGGTGGTGCAGGCCCGGTGACGTCTGACGCAACCGTGACCCGCGACCCCACCATCGGCGACGTCAACGTCGGCGTGGCTTACAAGTTTCTCGATGAGTCGGTCAACCTGCCCGACGCGGTCGTGACACTGCGCGTCAAGGCACCAACCGGTAACGACCCTTACGGCATCAAGCTGGTCAATGACCCTAATAACGATAACCTTTCGGTGCCCCAGAGCTTGCCTACCGGCAATGGTGTCTGGTCGGTCACTCCGGGAATCTCGCTGGTCAAGACCTTCGATCCGGCGGTGCTGTTCGGCAGCCTGGCCTATACCTACAACATCCAGGACTCTTTCAGCGACATCAGCCCTCAGGTCAACTCCAAGGTGCCTGGGGATGTGAAACTGGGCGATTCCTGGCAGGTCGGCGCCGGTATTGCGTTCGCCTTGAACGAGAAGATGAGTATGTCTTTTTCGTTCACCGACCAGTTCGCTCGCAAGAGCAAAATCAAACCGAACGGTGGCGAGTGGCAATCGATCACCAACAGCGACTACAACTCGGCTAACTTCAACATCGGCATGACACTGGCCGCCACCGACAAGCTGACGATTGTTCCCAACCTGGCCATTGGCCTGACGGAAGACTCGCCAGACTTTTCCTTCAGCCTTAAATTCCCGTACTACTTCTGATACGGCGCCCACAAAAAACCCGCTTTTCGGCGGGTTTTTTGTTGCTCGCTACACGGGCTAAAAAGCATTTACCAACAACTTTTCACTAAAAATGGCCACTCAACGTATCTGGTGTTTGTGCAGCAAACGGTAGAACGTCGGCCTGGAAATCCCGAGTACCTTGGCGGCAATACTCAAATTATCGCTGTGGCGGTTAAGCACGTCGCACAGGGCCTGGCGTTCTGCGCGGGTCTTGTAGTCCTCCAGCGTGCCCATCGGTGCGGGAATGGCGTGCTGGCTGATCAGCCCCAGATCCCGGGCTTCGATCTGCCGGCCCTCGGCCAGTACCAACCCGCGACGAACCCGATTGGCCAGCTCGCGAACATTGCCCGGCCAGTCATGTTTGCCCATGGCAATCAAGGCGTCGTCGCTGAAGCTGCGTGGGCGGCGGCCGGTTTCATGGCTGTAGAAATGGGAAAAGTGGTTGGCCAGCATCGATAAGTCACCATGGCGCTCACGTAATGGCGCGGTGACGACTTGCAGCACGTTCAGGCGGTAGTACAAGTCTTCACGAAAGCGTTTTTTCTCGATCGCCGCCTCAAGGTCAACGTGAGTCGCCGCCAATACCCGCACATCCACCGGAATCGGCTGGCTGCCGCCGACATGCTCGATGTGTTTTTCCTGGAGGAAGCGCAGCAGATTGGCTTGCAGTTCCAGGGGCAAGTCACCGATTTCATCGAGAAACAATGTACCGCCGTTCGCTGCTTCGATGCGTCCGACCTTGCGTTGATGGGCGCCAGTAAACGCGCCCTTTTCGTGGCCAAACAATTCGGACTGGATCAAGTGTTCGGGGATTGCACCGCAATTGATCGCCACGAACGGTTTGCTGTGGCGCTGGGACTGTCGGTGCAGGGTGCGGGCGACTAACTCCTTACCAGTGCCGCTCTCGCCGCGGATCAATACCGGGGATTCGGTAGGCGCCAATTTGCTGAGCAGTTTGCGCAGTTCGCGAATCGGCTTGCTGTCGCCAAGCAACTCGTGTTCGGGCTGATCGATATGAATCGTACCCTGCCCTCGCAGGCGCGCCATGCCGAACGCTCGTCCCAGTGTGACTTGCACCCGCGAAACATCAAACGGCAAGGTATGGAAGTCGAAAAACCACTCGCAAACAAAGTCGCCGACATTCTGCAGCCGCAGAACTTCTTGATTGAGCACGGCGATCCACTCGGTGCCGCTGTGGCTGATCAGCTCTTTGACGGCTTCCGGGTGTTCCAGATGAAAAGGTTGTAATCGCAACAGGCCAACGTCGCAGGTGCGCTCGGCCGCGTTCTCCAAGGTGCAGCTATCAACATCCCAACCGACAGAGCGTAAACCCGGCAACAGACGATGGCAGTCGTCACACGGGTCCACTACTAACAGACGTCGCAACGCGGGCGTTTCGATCATGACTGTTCCTTGGCGCCAAATTTGAGAAATATTATTAAAAACAGTCGTTTGGCGGGCCTGGCTGTAACATTAGCAAGAATTTGACGGTGCCTTGTACCGTTTGTCTATAGGGTTGTTAGTTAATTAGTTATAAGAAGGCGCTTTGTTAGTTGCCTAACGAGTTCAACCTTTCATCAAGCTTTCAAAAACGCCTCACTCAATGAGTATATGAAAGAAAGTTGAAATTTCTGCCGAATCTGTGTGACCTGCCCCCCGGTTGCGGGCATCAGTACAAGTAACCAGCCGAACGGTAAGCCCAACCGACGGCCTGTCACCTGATTGGGCATAGAGAGAGAAGATCCCATGACCGCCCCGCTCCGTATCAACGAAGCTCTTTTGATTGCCGACCGCGCATTTAAGCCCTTTAAATGCGTAGCCTGGGCGCCACAAGACGGTAACGGCGAACTCAGCCTGACGGTGATTGATCGCACCAGCACCCCACTGGGACGCACACAAATCCCGAGCAGCGCCTACACCGACCCGACTCAATTGGAACACCTTCTTGAAGAGGCTCGTACCGAACTGAGCCAGGAAGGTTACATACTGCAATCGTGGTCGATGCCACACTAAACAACGTGTGTTAATGCTTTAAAAAAAGATCGTCCAGGCCGCGCCGGGACGATCTTTTTTGCTTTATTACTTGGCAGGCTTGCCACTGGTTCGAAAAGACACTGTTCTGGCACATAACGACCCTCCACCAGTTAGTTGTGACCGTTGTGCTATCGATCATTCAAGGATTGAATGTTTTGCACGGGCCATTCCCCTCCCGCCCCCGGGAGTAGGTCAGCTCGCAAGGAGGTGCGCGCATGCCACACCAGACTGCTGTTGCCCTGCCTGCATCGCCTTACACTGCCGGCCAACTCGACAAGCGCTTCGCCTGCACTGGCAAAACCCAAGTGTATTTCGCCGGCAGCACTTACAGCATCGCCAACAGCGTGGCGATTGATGCACAGGGTCGTGTGCTGGTGGCGGCGAAAGTCGGCACTCGCAGTGGTCATTACTTCGGCCTGGCCCGTTTGCTGGCCGACGGCTCGGCGGACCTGTCTTTTGGCGCTCACGGGAGCGTTATCGGGCCATTTCAGCGCGGTCATGAAGCTATGGCGGGCAGCGTTCAGGTCCTGGCCAACGGCAACATCCTGTTGGCCGGCCTGCACTATGAAGATGCCCATCGAACACTGCCTGCCCTGGCACTCTTCGACGAACAAGGCCGCCCGGTCCACGGTTTTGGCGACAAGGGTTACAGCGTCATACGTCTACCAGGGAATCTGTCCCAAGGCCGGCGCGATGCCTCTGGGCCTTTTGGCAGACCGGGGGCTGAGACCTGTGCTGTGAAGGTGCAAGCTGACGGCGCGATCCTGTTGCTGGCCAATCACTATTTTGAACAAGCCGATCACGCTGGCCTGTTGATACGCCTCAACGCCATGGGCGAACCGGACACGACCTTCAATGGCCGCGGCTTTGTCATGGTCAGGCATTTGCTGATGAATTCCTGGCTCAGCAGCCTGATGCTGCAGGCGGACGGCCGAATCATGGTGGGCGGATCGATCAGTTTCCCCGAACAAGCCTTGTTGGCGCGCTATCTGCCCGACGGCAGCCTGGATGAGCGCTTCGCCGTCGATGGTCTGATGACCTTCGATATCCAAGGTAAAAGCGCGCACATCAGCCAGATCGTGCAGCTGGAGAATGGCGATTTGCAGTGTTTTGGCAGCAGCCGCGAACCGATGCATTGCCTGGCGCTGAAAGTGCACAGCAACGGCCGTCCGGATATCCATTGCAACAATGGCCAGCCACACTTGCTGCACATTGGCCGCAATCCCAGCCAATGGAACGCCGCCCAGTTGCAGCCAGATGGCCGGGTGCTGGCGGTCGGTGGCACCCTCGACGGGGTTGAAGCCGGCTTTTTGCTGGCCCGGTATCTACCCGCTGGACAGCCGGACCCCGGCTTTGCCGAAGGCACCTGTTGGGTCCGTACCCCTCTTGGTCTTAGCCTGGACATGGCCACCTCCGTGGCCGTTCAAACTGACGGAGGTATTGTTGTCGGCGGCTATTCGCTGGACGGCAATTACCGAGCGGTTGTCGTTCGTTATCTCAGTTGAGCCAACTTGTTGTTACACACTTGATCTTCCCTGTCGCTTCCGGCAACTTGCGCGCTTCTTAATACAAGGAGTAGCCGATGTCCGGCTCAATGGCTCAGGCCTTCGCGCACAACTTTCTCGGCCACTCTCCCCGCTGGTACAAAGCAAGCATTGTCAGCTTCCTGATAATCAATGCATTGGTGTTATGGACAGTCGGGCCAGTGGCGGCCGGTTGGCTGTTGGTGCTGGAGTTCATTTTCACACTGGCCATGGCGCTCAAGTGTTATCCGCTGATGCCCGGTGGTTTGCTGCTGATTGAAGCGCTGCTGCTGAAAATGACCACGGCGCAGGCACTTTACGATGAACTGGTGCACAACTTTCCGGTGATCCTGCTGCTGATGTTCATGGTGGCGGGCATCTACTTCATGAAAGACCTGCTGCTGTTTCTGTTCTCGCGCCTGTTGCTGGGCGTGCGCTCAAAAGCGCTGCTGGCCTTGATGTTCTGCTTTCTCTCGGCGTTTCTGTCGGCGTTCCTCGATGCCTTGACGGTGACGGCAGTGATCATCAGTGCCGCCGTTGGCTTTTATTCGGTGTATCACCGCGTCGCCTCGGGCAATGACCCGCGCCAGGACAGCGAGTTCGGCGATGACCAGCACCTGCCCACACTCCATCATGGTGACCTTGATCAATTTCGCGCGTTCCTTCGCAGCCTGCTGATGCACGGCGCCGTGGGCACGGCGTTGGGTGGTGTCTGCACGTTGGTCGGCGAACCGCAAAACCTGCTGATCGGCCACGAAATGGGCTGGCACTTTTCCGAGTTCTTTCTGAAGATTGCCCCGGTGTCGCTCCCGGTGCTGGCTGCAGGTCTGGTGACCTGTGTGCTGCTGGAGAAGCTGCGCTGGTTCGGTTACGGCACGCTGCTGCCGGACAACGTGCGCACGGTGCTGGCCAACTACGCCGACGAAGACAACGCACAACGCACTTCACGTCAGCGCGCCGCCCTGTTGGTCCAAGGCGCGGCGGCGTTGATCCTGATCGCCGGGTTGGCTTTTCATATTGCTGAAGTCGGGCTGATCGGGTTGATGGTGATTGTGTTGATCACCGCATTCACCGGGATTACCGAAGAGCATCGCATCGGCAATGCATTCAAGGACGCCATGCCGTTTACCGCATTGCTGGTGGTGTTTTTCGCAGTGGTCGCGGTGATTCACGATCAGCAGCTGTTTACGCCGCTGATCCAGTGGGTGCTGGCGCTGCCGGCCGATCAACAGCCCGGCATGTTGTTCATCGCCAACGGCTTGCTGTCGGCGATCAGCGACAACGTGTTTGTGGCAACCATCTACATCACCGAAGTGAAACAGGCGTTCATCTCCGGCCACATGAGCCGTGAGCACTTCGAAACGCTGGCGATTGCGATCAATACCGGGACGAATCTACCGAGCGTGGCGACACCCAATGGTCAGGCGGCGTTTCTGTTTCTGCTGACGTCGGCGATTGCACCGCTGATCCGCCTGTCGTACGGGCGGATGGTGTGGATGGCATTGCCTTACACCGTCGTAATGGGGGTTCTTGGCTGGTACGCAGTGAGTTACTGGCTGTAAACACCGACCCACTGTGGGAGCGAGCCTGCTCGCGATGAGGCTGTGTCAGTCAAAATTGATGTTGAATGACACACCGCTATCGCGAGCAGGCTCACTCCCACATGGGTTTTCAGGTGAACTGGCGAGGCAGAATATAGCGCTCGATCGCCTGCGCGGCGCCATCTTCGGTATTGGCGCCCGTCACCACATCGGCCTGAAGCTTGACCGCCTCTTCCGCCTGCCCCATGGCAATCGACAACCCGGCACGATGAAACATCGCCGGGTCATTGCCGCCATCGCCCATCGCGGCAGTCTGCTCCAGCGAGACACCGAGAAACTCGGCCAGTGTCGCCAACGCCGCGCCCTTGTTGGCTTGCATCGCGGTCACGTCCAGATAGATCGGCTGTGAGCGCGAGACCTGCGCCTGCCCCTCGACCTTGGGCAACAATTGCGCTTCCAGCTCGATCAACAGCTCAGCGTTGTTACTGGCCGCAACGATCTTGTCGATACGCTCAAGGTACGGCTCGAAACTCTCGACCACCACGGGCGGATAGCCCAGGCCATGTTGTTCCCGGGGAACCATTGGACGGTGTGGATCTTTGAGCAGCCAGTCGCCCCCGCTGAACACCCAGACCTCGATGTCCGGCAGATCGGCAAACAATGCCAACGCCGTCAGTGCGGCCGTGGCCGGCAAATAATGCGCGACCAGCACACTGCCATCGGGATTGACGAGGGTGCCACCGTTGAACGCCGCCGTCGGCAGGTCGACACCCAAGGCTTCAATCTGCTGCAACATGGCTTTGGGTGGGCGGCCCGTGGCCAGGCTGAACAGCACGCCAGCCTCGCGCAATGAACGAACCGCCTCTATCGTGCGTTGGCTGAGGCTGTGATCGGGCAGCAACAACGTGCCGTCCATGTCACTGAGCAGAAAACGGATAGGTTGTGGCGTGACGTCACTCATCCGAGGCCGTGCCAGACGCGACCGTCGCGAGTCAACAGGTCATCGCCGGCCTTCGGACCGTTTTCCCCAGCCGCATAGCGCTCCACGCTCGCGTCCTGCTGCCAGGCATCCAGGAAGGGCTGCACGGCGCGCCAGCCGTTCTCGATATTGTCGGCGCGCTGGAACAACGTCTGATCGCCCGTCAGGCAGTCGTAGATCAGGGTTTCGTAGCCGGTGGACGGCTGCATTTCAAAGAAATCCTTGTAGGCAAAACCCAGTTCGATATTGGCCATTTTCAGCGCCGGGCCAGGGCGCTTCGCCAGCAGGTCGAACCACATGCCTTCATTGGGCTGAATCTGAATCCGCAAATAGGTCGGTTGCAGTTCATCCACTTCGGTATCGCGGAACTGCGCGTACGGCGCAGGCTTGAAGCAAATGACAATCTCGGTGTCGCGCACGCTCATGCGCTTGCCGGTGCGCAGGTAAAACGGCACGCCAACCCAACGCCAGTTGTCGATCATGACTTTGAGCGCGACGTAGGTTTCGGTGTTGCTGTCAGGCGCGACGTTGTTTTCCTCGCGATAACCCGGCAACCGCTTGCCGTTGACTTCGCCGGCGGTGTATTGCCCACGCACCGAGTTGGCCCGGGCTTCCTCGGTGGACCAAGGACGAATCGCGCCCACCACTTTGGCTTTCTCGCCGCGCACCGCATCGGCGCCAAAGGCTGCCGGCGGCTCCATTGCCACCATCGCCAACAACTGGAACAGGTGATTGGGCACCATGTCCCGCAGGGCGCCGGTGTGTTCATAAAAACTGCCACGGGTTTCCACGCCGACGGTTTCGGCGGCGGTGATCTGCACGTGGTCGATGTAATGGTTGTTCCAGAACGCTTCGAACAGGCTGTTGGAGAACCGGCTGATCAGAATGTTCTGAACGGTTTCCTTGCCCAGGTAATGGTCGATCCGGTAGATCTGGTTTTCCGACATTACCTTGAGCAGGCAGGCGTTCAAGGCTTCGGCCGTTGGCAGATCGGAGCCGAACGGTTTTTCGATCACCACCCTTCTGAACGCCTCAGGCGTCTCTTGCAGCAAATTGGCGGCGCCGAGACGACGCACCACTTCGCTGAAGAAACGTGGCGCGGTGGCCAGGTAGAACACCGCGTTGCCGGTGCCGCTGGCGGCGATTTTTTCCGCCAGCGCTTGATAAGTGCTGTCGTCCAGGAAGTCGCCCTGGACGTAGCTGATGCCTTTGGCCAATTTGGCCCACAACTCCGGGTCAAGGACTTGATCGCCCTTGCCGACCTTGGCCGCCACTTCTGCGCGAATGAAATCTTCGAGCTTTTGCGCAAAGGCTTCGTCGCTGATGGCGTTGTGGTCAACGCCGATGATCCGCAAACCATCGCCGAGCAGACCGTCGCGACTCAGGTTGTACAGCGCCGGCATCAGCAGACGCTTGACCAGGTCACCATGGGCACCGAATAAAAACAGCGTGGTCGGTGGAGCGGGTTCTGCCTTGGATTTATTGCGGATCAAGCGAGTCATTTTTTCGAAGTCTCCACATGGCCGCCAAAGCCGAAGCGCTGGGCAGAGAGAATCTTGTCGCCAAAAGTGCCTTGCCCACGGGAGCGGTAACGCGAGAACAGCGAGTTCGACAGAACAGGAACCGGTACCGATTGCTCCATGGCCGCTTCGATGGTCCAGCGACCTTCGCCGCTGTCAGCCACCGAACCTGAGTAACCGTCGAGCTTCGGATCGCTGGCGAGTGCGTCGGCGGTCAGGTCGAGCAACCAGGACGACACAACGCTGCCACGACGCCAGACTTCGGCGATGTCGGCCACGTTCAGGTCGAAACGCTGATCTTCCGGCAGTTGCTCACTGGCCTTGGTCTTGAGGATGTCGAAGCCCTCGGCGAAGGCCTGCATCATTCCGTATTCAATGCCGTTATGGATCATCTTCACGAAATGGCCCGAGCCTGCGGGGCCGGCATGGATGTAACCGCGTTCGGCGCGATCGTCGTCCGATTTGCGGTCCTTGGTGCGCGGGATATCACCCATGCCAGGCGCCAGGCTGTCGAACAGCGGATCAAGGCGTTTCACCACCTCGGCTTCGCCGCCAATCATCATGCAGTAACCACGTTCCAGGCCCCAGACGCCGCCGGAGGTGCCGACGTCGATGTAGTGCAGGCCTTTCTCCGACAGGATTTTCGCGCGGCGGATGTCGTCCTTATAGAAGGTGTTGCCGCCGTCAATGATGGTGTCGCCGGCTTCGAGCAAGGTGCTCAGGGCGGTGATGGTGTCTTCGGTCGGCGCGCCAGCGGGCAGCATGACCCACACGGCACGTGGCTTGGCCAGGCCTGCGACCAGCGCCGGCAGGTCGATGACGCCCTTGGCGCCTTCCGCTGCCAGGGTGTCGACGAAGGCGGTATTGCGGTCATAGACAACGGTGGTGTGCCCGTTGAGCATCAGGCGACGCGCAATATTGCCGCCCATGCGGCCCAGTCCAATAATCCCGAGTTGCATGTGCTGATGCTCCCTACTACAAATAATGTGTGTCAAAGGTTATAGCCCAACGCGACCAATGTGGGTTAGTCCAGAGCATTGGCGCTAAGTTTCCGGGCATTGTGCCCGATCCTGATTGATAACGTCGGTAATCGCGCCGAAGACACACCGACCATGAAAAATAAAAAAGTTCCATTCATGGGCAAAAGAAATCAAAATCACGGCCGATAGTAAATAAGCACCGACGTCGGGGCGGATTTACAGTTGAGATAGCCATTTGCGAGGTGAGCAATGGGCACAGTACAAGCAGCACGGCCAGCACAAACCCTCTATGTCACGATCCGTCGTGATGAATTGCGCCAGTTGAAAGAAGAGCGCGACCTGCTGAAGCAGGAGCTCGCGCAGCTGCGCTTACTCACACAAAGCTCCCCCGCCCAGAATTTTCCCGTCACCCAGCGTGCTCCCCACGCCTGATCCGCTCGCCTGAATCGGAAACAGTGCCCTGCTGTTTCCGATGCAACGCACCCGCCAAGCCTTAAACTCACGAATTTTTCACATTTACCTGTTGATACTCCGCCGCCCTATGGCCGCGCGGTATGCGCGCGGCTTCCGCTCGTCGATAGCAGGGAGGCTCGACGGTCGAAGTGAATACTTGGCTGGAGCGCTGAATGGCTTTGTTTAACCGCAGCAATACGACTGCGAAAGGTTTTGATTGGACCGGTTTTCTCTGGTTATTCCTGTTCTTCTGGTATTTTTCCGGCATCACCCAACTATTGATTCAACTGACGGGCACCTCGGGTTTCAGCGGGTTCCGCCAGGCCTTCGTGATGAGCGCCATCTGGCTCGCACCGATGCTGCTGTTCCCTCGGCAAACACGGGTAATGGCTGCAGTGATCGGCGTAGTGTTGTGGGCCTGCTCGATGGCCAGCCTCGGTTACTTCTTCATCTATCAGCAGGAATTCTCCCAAAGCGTCATCTTCATCATGTTCGAATCGAACATTGCTGAAGCGGGCGAATACATGACCCAGTATTTCGCCTGGTGGATGGTGGCGGCGTTCCTCGCCCACACCCTGTTCGCCTATTTCCTGTGGACTCGCTTGCGCCCGGTGTACCTGCCGCGCTGGCAGGCCTGGGTCGCCTCTACCGCGATTCTGGTAGCCGTGGTGGGTTATCCGCTGGTCAAACAAACCGCGCGCACGGGCAGCTTCGCCGATGGTTTCGATAAATTCGAGACCCGCGTAGAGCCGGCGGTGCCGTGGCAGATGGCCGTGGCCTATCACCGTTACCTCCAGACGCTCGCCGGCATGCAAGACATGCTCAACAGCGCGAGCAAGATTGCGCCGCTCAAAAACCTCACGGACACGATGGCCAACCAGCCCGCCACCCTGGTGCTGGTGATTGGCGAATCGACCAACCGTCAGCGCATGAGCCTCTACGGCTACCCGCGTGAAACCACGCCGGAACTGGACAAGCTCAAGGATCAACTGGCGGTCTTCAACAACGTCATCACCCCGCGCCCTTACACCATCGAGGCGTTGCAACAGGTGTTGACCTTCGCCGATGAGGAAAACCCGGACCTCTACCTGACCACGCCATCGCTGGTCAGCATGATGAAACAGGCAGGCTACAAAACCTTCTGGATCACCAACCAGCAGACCATGACCAAGCGCAACACCATGCTCACCACCTTCTCCGAACAGGCTGACGAGCAGGTGTACCTGAACAATAACCGCAACCAGAACGCCGCCCAGTACGATGGAGACGTGATCGAGCCGTTCAACAAGGCCCTGGCAGACGCCGCGCCGCGCAAGCTGATCGTGGTGCATTTGCTCGGCACGCACATGAGCTATCAATACCGTTATCCGCCTGCCTTCGACAAGTTCACCGACCGCAAAGGTGTGCCGGACGGTGTGCGTGACGATCAAGTGCCGACGTACAACAGTTATGACAACGCGGTGCTGTACAACGACTTCGTGGTCTCAAGCCTGATCAAGGACTACGCCAAGTCCGATCCGAACGGTTTCCTGTTGTACCTCTCCGATCACGGTGAAGACGTATTCGACTCAGCGGGTCACAGCACACTGGGCCGCAACGAAAACAAACCGACCGCACCGATGTACACCATTCCGTTCATGGCATGGGCCTCGCCGAAATGGCGTGAGACCCACGACTGGAATCTGGCCGGTGACCTGGGGCGGCCCTACAGCAGCTCGCAACTGATCCATACCTGGGCCGATCTGGCGGGCCTGAGTTTTGATGAACTGGACCGCAGCAAAAGCCTGGTCAGCGACAGTTTCAAGCTGCGACCATTGATGATCGGCAACCCTTACGAGCGTCAAGTGCGTCCGCTGATCGACTTCAGCCTGATGAAACCCAAGGCCGCGCCGGCCGATCCGGCAGTCGCCAAGCAGTAATCCTTTCAGGGGCCGGTTCCGGCCCCTTTTTTGTGTCCGCTGCCAGACAGGACACATTCTAAAATATCAATAATTCTCGTTAGCCTGGACTGCAAGCTTTGCGGCGGTTAATTCCCAATTCACCGATTCGGCGGATAATGTCCCGGCGACATTGACTCATGGAAGACACGCACCCGATATCCGTAGTGGGAGGCACACCATGAAACGTATAACGCTGATCCTCGCCAGTCTGTTGATGTTCGGTTCGGCCGCTGCTTTGGCTGAAGGTGGCGCCGAGCGCATGAGGTATTACTTCGAGAGCCTGCGTTTTAAACAAGAGCAGGCCAATGGCATCCAGCGCAAAGTGATTGAGCTGAGGGTTCCGGACGATCAAACCGCACAGGTCACCGAAACCTATAGGCCGAAATAAACGATGGCAGACGGGCGTCCTGATGGACGCCCTTTTTTTGTGCTCGATAGAAGCGAGGTTAAAGGTCCTTGGTCCAGAACAGCATTCGGCCATGGGCCGGGTCAAACATGCCGGGTGCAAAACCGAACTTGCCGTAGGACGCCTGCGCGACGGTATTGCCTTCAAGGACTTCCAGGGTGATCTTGCAGCCACCGCGCTGGCGGGTGATGTCCTCGACTTTTCGCAGCATCTTCTGACTCAGCCCCAGGCCGCGAAACTTCGGCACCACCGACACATCGTGCACATTGACCAAAGGCCGACAGGCAAAGGTCGAGAACCCTTCAAAGCAATTGACCAGCCCGGCCGGCTCGCCATCGACAAAAGCCAGCACACTGAAGGCGTGGGGACGCTTGGCCAGTTCACCTGGCAATCGCAGCACAATGTCCTCGGGCAAGGCGTGCCCGCCGCCCATCGGGTCCTGGGCGTAAGCATTGAGCACGACACCGATCGCTTCGGCGTGCACCGGATTGGTGTAGCTGGCTTGAAGGACAAGTACTTCTGGGGCTTCCATTTCCATCGTCAACATCCCATCTGGTTGCCCCGACGCGTCTCTCGCGCCGGGAGGTCGACGGACATTATCGCGAGACGCATTCGTCGACAACCCGAACCAGCCTCAAACGCCCCAGATCAGCGTTTCAGTCCACCCCAGCTCGGCAAAATCAGCGGCCCTCAAGCTTGACTCTCCCGCGCAGAAAAATTCGTCCAGCTGCGGCGGCTTGACCGATGTGCCGCTGAGCATGGCGTGCACCTGGCCACGGTGATGAATCTGGTGTTCGAACAGATGGGAAAGCATGCGCAAACGACTGTCATGCTGCGGCGTTTCCCGGGCGATGGTCACCATTCGCCCCAGGTCGGCATCGCGCAACTGTTCGCAGTAGGCAATCAGTCGACGGTCCACGTGGGCTTGCTCACACTGCAGGTCAGGGCCCGAGGTGAACGGCTCGTCCAGGGCGAAGAACACATAACAATCAGGGTGCGGCTCGTCACCGCGCAGCTCGCGCTCCAGCGCATCCATGTAGAACCAGTCGCACGTCAGGATGTGATTGAGGGTGGCCCTGATGCTGGGGAAGAAGCTGACACGCGGCGCCACCAGTTCGGCCGCGCTCAATTGGTTCCAGGCCTTGGCGAGTCGGTGATTGGCCCAGGCGTTCTGATAAGCCATGGTCAGCAAATGATGAGACAGGGGCTGATTCATGTTCGCGGCTCCTTGCAATTAGGCTTCTGCGAAACGTTGCAGCTGCATTTCCTGTAGACGGCTCAATGTGCGGCGGAACGGGAATTCAAGGTAACCCTCGGTGTACAACGCCGCCATCGGCACTTGCGCTTCGAGGTACAGCGGCACCTTGCGGTCGTAGCATTCGTCCACCAACGCGATGAAACGCCGGACACCGTCGTCGTGCACCGACAATTGCGGCAGTTCGCGATCACCGGCAACCACGCGTTCGGCAGCGTCTTCGGTGCCTCGGGCGATGCGTCCTGCACGCTTTTGTGCGCTCAGGTTGGGCACCTCACTCAACAGAATAGCGCTGAAGGTGTCACACAGCGCCATGAAGTCCATGGCGGCAAACGGTTGTTCGCACAGATCGGCATAACGACACCAGAGCACCTTGTTGCTGGCCTGCACGACGTTGACCGAGCGATAACCGACCGTGATCGGCTCGCTGGACACCGACTGGCCAACGGTCAATGCCTTGAACACTTCTGCCAGTGCGCTGGGCTGTCCGGCGGTTGCCACCCAATAACGTTGCAGGCCAGCGCCCGGGTGCAGGCGATGGTCTTCGCCGCCATCCACCGCGATCACCTGCATGTGTTTCTTGATCGCTTCGATGGCGGGCACAAAACGGTCGCGGTTGAAGCCGTCGGCGTACAGCTGATCCGGCGGTTGATTGGAGGTGCAGACCACCACCACGCCTTGCTCGAACATCACCTGAAACAACCGTCCGAGAATGATCGCATCGCCAATGTCATTGACGAACAGCTCATCAAAGCACAGCACCCGCACTTCCTCGCTCAGCTCACGGGCCAGCGCCTTCAGCGGGTCGGCGGTGCCGGTCAGCTGGAATGAGCGCTGGTGCACCCAGCCCATGAAGTGATGAAAGTGTTGTCGACGGGCCGGGACCTTGAGGGTTTGATAGAACTGGTCCATCAACCAGGTCTTGCCGCGCCCGACCGGTCCCCAGAGGTAAACCCCGGTGACCGGCGTGCGCCCTTCGTGCAAGGCTTCGTGGCATTTTTGCAGCGCCCACACGGCATGTTCCTGGGCTTCGTCCTGGACGAAGCCCTTTTGTTCGATGGCGTGTTGCCAGGCACTTAGGGGAGAGTCGACATTCATGCGCGGCAGTATGCCACGCACTCGCGCTACAAGGAGATGTCTAGCCGGGCGATCTTGCCCTGTTCGTTAAGGCGGAACATGTAACGCAGTTCCAGGGGACTGCCGGGAAAGGTCCCGGAGATCCGGTTGTGCACCAGCACTTTACCGGTGCGCTGTTGCACGCCGAGCACTTCGACCCGGGGTTCGTAGCGCTGTGCGGTGTCTTGCATCCATTGGGCGATGGCTTGCGTGCCGGTCCGGTGATGTCCTTCATCGAACACGTTGGCATCCTCAGCAAAAAAACTGCCGACCCGCGAGGTGTCGCGAGCATTGGCGGCGGCAATGTAGGCGGCAATGGCGGGTGCCAGTGAAGAGGCTGGATTGGACATGTTTACGGCTCCTTGTTTGTTGGTTATGGAGCCATCCTAGAACACACCTGTGTCAGTTCTTGTCAGGAGTGAAACGCCCCGCTTCATCCAGTTGCATCTGCTTGCGCCAGGTGCGCAACAGGTCGCTGCGCCGCCCCGGATAACGCTCGCCCTGCTCGCTGGCGGCCGAGATCCGGTCGGTGCGAAAGGTGCGGTAGGCACCACGCAGTTCACACCAGGCAACGATGATCCGCACTTCATTGAGAAACCCAAGCGCCAGGGGCCAGATCATCCGTTGACTGGGCACCTGATTGGCATCTGCATAGTCGATGTTGAGCTTGGATTGATCACGTATGGCCTGGCGAAACACATTCAGCGGCACCGCGTTTTGCGGATAGCCATAACCGGGCGGGCCCGGCAGCACCGTCGGGTTGCGCAATGCATCCTGGGCTTCGGGGGCCAGCACGGCGGCAATCTTGGCCAGCGCATCCGCCGCGGCTTTGCTCAATACCTCGTCGCCGCGCTGATCGACGTAACGCAACCCCAGCACGATGGCTTCGGTTTCATCGGCATTGAGCATCAAGGGCGGCAGGAACAAACCGCTGCGCAATACGTAACCGATCCCCGCCTCACCGAAAATCGGCGCGCCCAGCGCGGTCAGTTCGGCGATGTCGCGGTACAGCGTGCGTTCGGAGATCTCCAGTTCGCTGGCCAGCGTTGCCGCCGTAACCGGACGACTTTTGCCCCGCAACACCTGCAACAACGTGAGTAAACGTGTGGTACGCGACACGATCCGTAGTCTCTTTCCTGAGAAGTCGACGGAGCTTAGCAGAGGCTGCTGTCAGAAACTGGCAGTAGCAATGTCCCCGTCAATCGGGCCTTTTGCGATAAATCAAAAAGCCGATTGACGTAAAATATTACTCGCATAATATTCAATACATGTCGCCAAACATTTAACTCATTCACGGCATCGTTTCCTCAGGAGTCATCTCATGCATTACAAAGTCTTCGGCCGTAAAACCGGGTTGCGGGTCTCGGAACTGGCATTGGGCGCCGGCAATTTCGGCACCGGTTGGGGCCATGGCGCAGAACGTGACGAAGCCAAACGCATATTCGATGGCTACCTGGAGGCCGGCGGCAATTTCATCGACACCGCCAACGGCTATCAGGGCGGGCAATCGGAAGCCATGCTCAGCGAGTTCATTGCCGCAGAACGGGATCGCCTGGTCATCGCCACCAAATACACCCTGGGCACCACGCCCGCCGCCGGTATTTCCCACACCGGCAACAGCCGCAAGAACATGGTTCGCGCCGTGGAAGAAAGCCTGAAACGCCTCAACACCGATCACATCGACCTGTTTTGGGCGCACATGAGTGACGGCGTGACGCCGATGGAAGAAATCCTGCGTGGCTTTGACGACCTGGTGCGTGCCGGAAAAATTCACTACGCCGGACTGTCGAACTTCCCGGCCTGGCGCATCGCCCGGGCGGACGTGCTGGCCGAAGTGCGCGGTTTTGCGCCGATTGCCGCGATTCAGATCGAGTACAGCCTGGCCGAACGCAGCGCTGACCGTGAGCAGCTGCCGATGGCCGAAGCCCTGGGCCTGGCCGCGACGTTATGGTCGCCGTTGGGTGGCGGTTTTCTCACCGGCAAGTACCGCAGCAATGACGGCGACAACCGTGCCGCTAAACTTGGCGTGCTGATCCATGCCGAAACAAGCGCACGGGACACCGCCCTGCTCGACACCTTGCTCGGCGTCGCAGAAGAGCTGGCAGCCAGCCCGACTCACGTCGCCATTGCCTGGCTGCGAGAAAAGGCCAAGCGTTCAACGACTGCGCTGATACCGATCCTGGGTTCGCGCACGCGTGAGCAACTGGATGCGACATTGGGTGCCTTGACGGTGCAATTGAGTGCCGAACAAATGTCGCGACTGGATGAGGTCAGCGCTGTGGCGATGGGTGTGCCGCATGAAACCATTGCCGGGTCGTATTCGCGATTTACCGGGGCTGAAACATTGGACGTTCCGAAAATCCCGGTCGCCTGAAAAAGCATCGCGGGCAAGCTCGCTCCCACAGGTGTTGCGCTGTACTTGTGGGAGCGGGCTTGCCCGCGATGGCGTCAGCGAATCATAGAACTACCGGTCCACTTTATGTTTGGCCGCATAAAGGCAGAGCATTTCCATGGCCAATGTCGCGGCCGCCAATGAGGTTATGTCCGCGTTGTCGTAGGCCGGCGCCACTTCCACCACGTCCATCCCCACCAGATTGATCCCGCGCAAACCGCCGAGAATCTCCAGCGCCTGCACCGTGCTCAATCCGCCGCACACCGGAGTTCCGGTGCCCGGTGCGAAGGCCGGGTCGAGGCAATCGATGTCGAACGTCAGGTACACCGGGTTATCGCCGACCCGCGCACGAATCGCCTCGACAATCGCCTCGCACCCTTGCCGGTGCACCTGCCGCGCATCCAGCACCTGAAAGCCCTGGTGATCGTCATTGGTGGTGCGCAAGCCGATCTGCACCGAACGCGATGGATCGACCAGCCCTTCCCTGGCCGCGTGCCAGAACATGGTGCCATGGTCGACACGCTTGCCCGCCTCGTCCGGCCAGGTGTCGCTGTGCGCATCGAAGTGAATCAGCGACAGCGGACCATGTTTGCGGGCATGGGCCTTGAGCAGCGGATAGGTAATGAAGTGATCGCCACCGAACGTCAACATCGCGCTGCCGGCGTTGAGAATATGCTCGGCATGCGCCTCGATGCTTTCCGGCACCGAGTGCGGCGAGCCGTAATCGAAGTCGCAATCGCCGTAGTCGATAACGGCCAAATGATCGAATGGATCAAACGTCCACGGCCAGTGGCGTTCCCAGGCGATCCCGGTGGACGCCGCGCGAATGCCTCGCGGCCCGAAACGCGCACCGGGGCGGTTGCTGGTGGCGGTGTCGAACGGGACACCGCTGACCGCGACATCGACACCGCGCAAGTCACGGCTGTAGCGTCGACGCATGAAGCTGGTGATGCCGGCGTAGGTGCTTTCGGCGGCTGTGCCGTAAAGACTGTCGCGGGTCATGGCCTGATCGTTTTGCACAGGGACGTCCATCTCGGGTTCCTTATTATTGGCGGCTACGGAAAGTGGTCCACACGCGGGTGCGCTGACGCATGTCCTTGAGGCTCATGGTGCGGTCGGCGTACAGCAGGCCGCGAACGTCGGCGGGCGGGTAAATGTCCGGATCGGTGCGCACCGCCTCATCCACCAGCGGCGTCGCAGCCTGGTTGGCGGAGGCGAAGAACAACGTGTTGGTCAGCGCAGCAACGGATTCGGGGCGCAACATGAATTCGATGAACTGGCGGGCCGCTTCGGGATGTGGCGCATCCTTGGGAATCGCCAGGTTGTCCTGCCAGACGAGGGTGCCTTCCTTGGGAATCCGGTAGGCGATTTCGTAGGACTTTTTGGCCTTGCGCGCCTGATCGGCAGCCATGCTGGCGTCACCGTTGTAGGTCAGCGCCAGGCAGACACTGCCATTGGCCAGATCGTTGATCTGCCGACCGCTGGCGACGTACAGCACGTTTGGCTGCAATTGATGCAACACGGTCTGCGCCGCGTCGAGATCGTTCTTGTCGGTGCTGTAGGGATCTTTACCCAGGTAGTGCAACGCCAGACCGATGACTTCCTGGGGCGAATCGATGATCGCGATGCCACAGTCCTTCAGCTTGCCGGCGTACTCGGGCTTGAACAGCAAATCCAGGCTGTTGAGCGGCCTGTTCGGCAAGCGTTTCTGCACCGCTTCGACGTTCATCCCCAGCCCCAGCGTGCCCCAGGTGTAGGGCACACCGTAGAGGTTGCCGGGGTCCACGGCGGCGAGCTTTTCCAACAGGTCCGGGTCGAGGTTGGCGTAGCCCTTCAAGCCTTCGTGAGGAATGGTTTTCAACGCACCGGCCGCCAAGCCGCGAGCCAGCACACTGGACGACGGCACCACCACGTCGTAACCGCTGCCACCGGTGAGCAGTTTGGTTTCGAGCACTTCCGGCGCATCGAACGTGTCGTAACGCACGTGAATCCCGGTTTCCTGTTCGAAACGCTGCAAGGTCTCGGGCGCTACGTAATCGGCCCAACTGTAGAGGTTGAGGGTCTTTTCCTCGGCCTGGGCCGACACGGCCACGGCGAGGAACAACGCGGGTAAACACAGCTTGAACATGGGAGCCATGACGAACACCTGACCAGAGGAAGTGGTTGCAGCGTGCGCGCTCCGATACATTGTCGAAATATCAAGTTTGTTAACCTGACTTTATTGCGGAGTAATGTTTGATGCTCGGTCAACTCCATGACCTCGACTTGCAGCTGCTGCGCTTGTTTGTCCGGGTGGTCGAGTGCGGTGGTTTCAGTGCGGCACAGGGCGAGCTGGGGTTGAGTCAATCGAGCATCAGCCAGCAAATGGCCAAGCTCGAAACCCGGCTCGGCTATCGGTTATGCAGTCGCGGCAAAGGCGGATTCAAGATCACGCCCAAAGGTGAACAACTGCTGACAGCGACGCGTGTCCTGTTTGAATCCATCGAAACCTTCCGCCACCAATCCAACGGTGTGGCCGGTCGCTTGATCGGCGAAGTGCGCCTCGGTTTGTCCGAAGCCCTGGATCAATCGGTGCTGCAACGCGTGGCCGATGCGATCCGCCGTTTTCGTGAGCGCGACGAATCGGTGCGCATCGAATTGATCAGCGCCATGCCCGGGGAAATGGAACGGCTGCTACTGCAACAACGGCTGGACCTGGCCATTGGTTATTTCTCACAGGTGCAGCGTGCGTTTGACTACCGCCAGTTGTTTACGGAAACCCAACACCTGTATTGCGCCCCCGGGCATCCGCTGTTCACCGACGATGCGCCGCACGACCAAGCGTTGCAGGCGTGTGACCGGGTCGATCATCCCTACCGTTTCCTGCGGGCCGATGAGCCCTTCCAGGGGCAACGGTGTTCGGCAAGGTCGGAGCAAGTCGAAGGCACCCTCGCCTTCATTCTTTCCGGTAAACACGTCGGCTATTTGCCCGATCACTTTGCCCGCAGTTGGGAAGACAAAGGGTTGCTCAGGGCTGTGCGTCGAGACGACATGAGTTTCGATGTGGCATTTCACCTGGCGCGTCATCGTGCGCAGGTGCCGGGGGATGCGCAGAAGGCGTTCGAAGAGGATTTGCTGGCGGCGTTCAGCTGATTCCTGTGGGAGCAAACTCACTTCCACAGGGTTTTTGCCAGGGGGCGGGCTCATCGCTCGCCACAAAATAGTCTTTCTGGCATCCTGCGCCTCCATTTTTTGACCTGGCCCTGGCGCTTTCCTCGTGACCTCATCCGAACACGCAAAACCCCAGCCCCGTTCCGACCTGATCTACGGCCTCGACGACCGCCCGCACCTCACCGCCACGGTCTTCGCCGCCCTGCAACACGTGCTGGCCAGTTTTGTCGGCATCATCACCCCGACCCTGATCATGGGCGGCGCCCTCGGACTGCAAAGCGAAGTGCCGTACCTGATCAGCATGGCGTTGTTCGTGTCCGGCCTGGGCACTTTTGTCCAGGCGCGGCGGTTTGGTCCGGTGGGTTCTGGTTTGTTGTGCCTGCAAGGCACCAGTTTTTCGTTTATCAGCGTGATCCTCAGCGCCGGGTTCATGGTCAAGGCCCGGGGCGGTGGCACCGATGAAATCCTCTCGACCATCTTCGGCGTGTGCTTTTTCGCGGCGTTCATCGAAGTGGTGTTGAGCCAGTTCATTGGCAAACTGCGCATGCTGATCACGCCCGTGGTCACTGGCACCATCATTACGTTGATGGGCCTGTCGCTGATCAAAGTCGCCATGACCGACATCGCGGGCGGCTTCGGCGCCGCAGACCTCGGCGCGGCCAGTCATCTGGCGTTGGCGGCGTTGGTGCTGGGAACCATCGTGGTATTGAACCGGGTCGACGTGCCGTTCCTGCGCCTCGGGGCGATTGTGATTGGTCTGACGTTGGGTTACGTCGTGGCCTGGTTGTTGGGCGACGTCAATTTCGCCAGCCTGCCCGACGTGCCGCTGATGAGCGTACCGGTGCCGTTCAAGTACGGTTTCAATTTCGATTGGGTGGCGTTCGTGCCGGTGGCGGTGATTTTCCTGGTGTCGCCACTGGAAGCGGCTGGCGACTTGACCGCCAACTCGATGATTTCCCGGCAACCGGTCAAAGGCCCGGTGTACATCCGTCGGATCAAGTCCGGTCTGCTCGCTGACGGCCTCAACTCGGCCATGGCGGCGGTGTTCAACAGCATGCCGATGGTGACCTTCGCGCAGAACAACGGCGTGATCCAGCTCACTGGCGTGGCCAGCCGCTACGTGGCGTTTTTCATCGCCGGCCTGCTGGTACTGCTCGGGTTGTTCCCGATGATTGGCGCGGTGCTGCAATTGATGCCCAAGCCGGTCCTCGGCGGCGCCGAGCTGGTGATGTTCGGCACCGTGGCAGTGGCCGGGATCAAGATCCTCGCAGAAGCCGGCCTGCATCGACGCAACATGCTGATCGTGGCGATTTCCCTCGGCATGGGCCTGGGTGTCGCGGCCGTGCCGCAGGTGTTGCGTGAACTGCCCCTGGCGTTGCACAACATCTTCGAATCGCCGATCACCGTGGGCGCGTTGTGCGCTATCGTGCTGAACATCTTCCTGCCCGAGGAATTCATCGAGCTGGAAGAAGACGATTTCGATCCGGAAGCCTCGATTCTGCAGGTCATGGAGAATCCCGATGTCCCGGCCAAGGGTGAACCCGCAACGCCTGCGACGGTCGCACAGTTGACCCGCTAAAAGGCTCAAGGGCCGAGCCGTTGGCGGTTCAGCCCTTTTTCTGAACGAGAGCCTGTCCATGCGCCGCGTCCACGCCGTCATCCTTTCCCTGCTCTTGCTCTCCCTGAGCGCCTGCGCCCTCTTCCCCCATCGCGACCCGTTGAACATCAATGTGGTCGGCATCGAACCGCTGCAAAGCCAGGACATGGAAGTACGGTTTGCGGTAAAGATCCGCGTGCAAAACCCCAACGAAACGCCGATTGACTACAACGGCGTGGCACTGGATCTGGAGGTCAATGGCCAGCCGCTGGCCTCCGGCGTCAGCGATCAATCGGGGTCGATTGCACGCTTTTCCGAAACCGTGCTGACAGTGCCGGTAAGCGTTTCGGCCTTCTCGGTGATACGCCAGACGCTGGGCCTGACACAGACGCAGACGTTGAATAATCTTCCCTACGTGCTGCGTGGCAAACTGGCCGGCGGATTGTTTGGCACGATGCGTTTTGTAGATACGGGCAAACTGAGTTTGCCAGGGCCTACGACTGGCACTTGGTGAGCCGCGGCAGTTTGGTAACGAAGCATTTCCCTTGTGGGAGCGAGCTTGCTCGCGATGACGGCGGCACATTCAACAAATCAGTTGCCTGATCCACCGCTATCGCGAGCAAGCTCGCTCCCACAGGGCTTTACGCGTTGAAGCGGACACCCGGTTTGGCGCGCTCATCGACGATCAACTCAAACACATCCGGGCGCGCGTAGTGCCCGACGACGTCATAGTCATAGCGGGCGCGAACCAGATCGTCGGTATCGATTTCGGCGGTCAATAATCCCGCCTCGCCGCGCAACGGCCCTGCCAGAATGTCGCCCATCGGTCCGACGATCACACTGCCGCCAGCAATCAGCGGCCGATCCACCGGCCAGTTAGCGATGTCCATGCCCAAGGCCTGCGGCGAGTCCTGAACCTGGCAAGCGCTGACCACAAAGCAGCGTCCTTCATGGGCGATGTGGCGCATGCTGACTTGCCACATTTCACGCTCATCGACCGTCGGTGCGCACCACACCTCAATGCCTTTGGCGTACATCGCGGTGCGCAGCAGTGGCATCATGTTTTCCCAGCACACCGCCGCGCCGATCCGCCCGACCTGGCTGTCGATTACCGGCAGTGTCGAGCCATCGCCTTTGCCCCAGATCAATCGTTCGGTGCCGGTGGGCATCAATTTGCGGTGTTTGCCGACCAGTCCGGCCTGCGGATCGAAATACAACGCCGTGCAATACAACGTACTGCCGGCGCGCTCGATGACGCCGATGACCAGATTCGCACCCGTGCGCGCCGACAACCCGGCCAGCGCTTCGGTCTCGATGCCGGGCACGTCGATGGCGTTGGCGAAATAGCGGGCGAAGGCTTCACGACCTTCCGGCAATCGGAAGCCCAGTTGAGTGCCAAAGCCTTCGCCTTTGGGATAGCCACCGAGTAACGCTTCGGGCATGACCACCAACCCGGCGCCGGAGTCGGTAATGGCGTTTTCCCAGGCGAGAATCTGCTCCAGCGTCTCCGCCTTGCCACCGGGCAAGGCGCCGATTTGAAGTGCAGCAACGATTGACTTGGGCATGTCGGTAACTCCGAAAGCAATGAGGTGTTGCTCATTCTCAGGCGCCACGCAATCATGAATAAAGCCCTGCTCACTGCTAACTGATATGAACGCAATGAATATCGCCAACATTGACCTCAATCTGCTCAAAGTCTTTGAAGCGCTGCATGAAGAGTCCAGCGCCAGCCGCGCGGCGTTGCGTCTGGGGGTGACCCAATCAGCCGTCAGCGCCGCGCTGCGAAGGCTGCGCGAGGTGTATGGCGATCAGTTGTTCGTGCGCACCGGTCGTGGCCTTGCGCCAACGCTTAAGGCCAATCAGTTGAAACCGGTGGTGAGTGACGCGTTGAACAAATGCCGTCAGAGCCTGGCGATGGTCGATCCGGCAGCCAACCATTACGAGGGACGCTCGGTGGCGCTGGGCCTGTCGGATGATTTCGAAATTGCTTACGGACGGCGATTGATCGAACGCATTGCCGTCAGTGCGCCAAAGTTGCGGCTGATCTTCCGGCAAACCCACAGCCAGATCGTCGCCCAAGCACTGATGGAGCGCAGCATTGATCTGGCGATCACTGCGGGCGGGTTGAGCGAGCGGTTGCTCAGTCGTCAGGTATTGGGGGAAGGCGGCTACATGTGCCTGGTCGATCCGCGCAGCCTGGCGCCCGGACAACAGGCGATCAGCCTGCAAGAGTTCGTCGCCCGCGAGCACATTCTGGTGTCGTCGGGAGGTTTTATCGGGATCACCGATGAAGGGCTGGCGGCGCTGGGACTGAGTCGACGGGTGTGCGCGTCAACCACGCACTTCGCGGCGTTGCCGCACTTGCTCAAGGGCAGCCAGGCGGTAGCGACCATTCCGGCGCACGCGGCGCAAAGCATCGCGGCGCTCAGCGGGCTGGCACTGCTGCCCTGCCCCTTGGCATTACCGCGCTACCCGATCGAGCTGGGCTGGCGCACCAGCACCCAGCTCGACCCGGTGGTGCTGAAAGTGCGTGAAGCCATTGTCGAGAGTTTTGCCTGAGGGCTGCGTTTACTTGGCAGCCATCAGCCGATTGACTTCACTGCGCACCATGTTCGCGAATTCCGGCGGTGACATGCCGTCGAGTTCGGCCCGAACCCATTCAGCCCATTTGCCTTTACGTTTGGCGCGCTCGCCAAACAAGCGCGCGGCTTCGCCCTTGGATTTGCCAAGGTTGCTTTGCCACAGGTCGAACAGACGGGATTTTTCATCTTCAAGCGCCGCGCGCTCGGCAAGGGGTTTGTCGGCCAGATTGAAGCTCATGGGAGTTACCTGCTGCATAAAATAGGCGACATCTTACACTGTAGGAGGAAATGTCCGACCCGGGATTTTTGTTCCGGGTTGGCGCGACGCGAAAATCGAGTGCAACTTTTTCGCCAGTGACAGACTCCATTGTTCACTGCCCATTTATCTGCAAGGAGTAACCCAATGGCCCGGAAAACCGCCGCACAAATAGCCGAAGACCAAATCAAGGATCAGGCATTCAGCGAACTTCAGTCCCTGATCGAAGAGTCGGAAAAACTGCTCAAAAGCAGCGCTTCACTGGTCGGTGAGGAAGCTGAGACCCTGCGCGGGCAAATCGTACAGAAGCTCCAACAGGCCCGGGATTCGGTCAGCAGTGTGCGTGACCGTACCAAACCTGTGGTCGACGCGACCGAAACCTACATCGGTGGTCACCCGTGGCAAACCGTGGCCATCTCCGCCGGTTTCGGCCTGGTGGTAGGGTTGTTGCTGGGCCGTCGTTAAGCGCTCTGGCTTCAAGCGACCGCGTAAAAAAGGCGAGCCTGGTGCTCGCCTTTTGCATGCTTGCGTATTACGTCGGCGTCATTGCCCGGCCAACGCTCGCAAATCGGCCAGGGTTTGAGCGTCCAGCGCGATCCCCTCGACGGCCGACTTGGCCCGCTGATGATGACGCCGGTCACCTGGCAAACGCTTGAGACCCACTCCATGCATCTGCCGGACCAGTTCCTGACTGCGCTCGGCAAAGTTCTGCCCCGCCGCCTTGCTCGGGTCGATCACGATCAGCAACTGACCGGTCCACGGCGTTTTGGCTCCCGGATGATTCGACCAGTCGAACTCGAACGAAAAATTACCGCCGGTCAACGCCGCCGCCAACAACTCGACCATCATCGACAGTGCCGAACCTTTGTGGCCGCCGAACGGCAGCAACGCGCCGCCTTCCAGAATCGCTTTCGGGTCCTGAGTCGGCTGGCCAAGGCTGTCCACGCCCATACCGACCGGCAAGCGCTCACCTTTTCGCGCGGCGATCTGCACATCGCCATGGGCGATGGCGCTGGTGGCCAGGTCAAAGACAATCGGCTCACCGTCAGCCCGAGGCGCGGCGAAGGCGATCGGGTTGGTGCCGAACAGTGGACGATCGGCACCGTGCGGCACCACGCAGGTCATGCTGTTGACCACACTGAGCGCCACCAGTCCTTCATAGGCAAACGGCTCCACATCCGGCCACAGCGCCGCAAAGTGGTGGGAATTGCGGATCGCCAACACCGCGATGCCAGCGCTGCGGGCTTTTTCTACCAGCAGTGCACGGGCGGCGGCGAGCGCTGGCTGGGCAAAACCATTGCCGGCATCGACCCGGACAAAACCTGAGGCAACGTCCTCGACCACCGGCACTGCCTGGCCGTTGACCCAGCCGCTCTTGAGCGTCGAGACATAGCCGGGGATGCGAAATACGCCGTGGCTGTGCGCGCCGTCGCGTTCAGCGCCGGCGCAATTGAGCGCCAGGGTTTTGGCGACGTCGGCAGACGTACCGTGACGCAGAAAAACCTGCTCAAGCAATTGAACGAGCGCGTCGAAATCAAGCGATTGGGTGGTCGAACTGACGGCCACTTCGGGCGTTGCGGTCATCTGAAGCTCCAGTTTTATTATTAAGTACGGGCACCAGGGGAAACGAGGTTGCATGGCAACCCACAGCAGACGTCGATTAAGCGCTGTTCTACCGGCGTCCTGTCAAGTCTCGACTGCCAGTTCGGGGCAAGCAATATGTACCGCACTGAAGACCTTCCGGGGTCTTACAGTTTTTCCTCAACCGACAGCCTGCGATGGCAACTGATCGCAGCACATGAGGAAACACCGTGACTGAGCCCGACCTCCCCTACTTTTTCGACGAGGCAGAACGTGCAGCCAATGCCAGACAGCCTGGCGACCGCGAAAAAGCGCTGAACTTCACAATGGATGACCTGAAGTGGCTGAAGAACGTTTACCTGGCCACTCATACGGCCCGCATCGCGCCAACCAACCCCATGCATGTCGACCAATTGA
This sequence comes from Pseudomonas sp. IT-P294, assembly GCF_949767865.1. Classification (NCBI taxonomy): domain Bacteria; kingdom Pseudomonadati; phylum Pseudomonadota; class Gammaproteobacteria; order Pseudomonadales; family Pseudomonadaceae; genus Pseudomonas; species Pseudomonas sp. IT-P294. Next base: position 947,318 of record NZ_CATKQW010000011.1, read on the forward strand.
TGCTCAGTGCGACCGGCATGCAGGAGATGCCACTGGCCGGCGCATTTACCATGAGCAGACCCGACGACGCCGAGGTCATGCTTTTCACGCCGTGGAAAGGCTTGATCAAATTTGCCGACATGGCCGACCTTAAAAGCAAGCTTAAGGAGTGGCTGGCCCGGGCCACCGGCAAGCGGGAGCTTTTACGCTTTCTTGCCATCGAACAGCGCAGCGCTTTGCCCCCTGCCACCGCCCTCGAAATCTCCACCAAAACCATTGACGGTGCGGTATTCCAGGCCCAGCAACTGACCCTCGATGGCAATCAGGCACAGAACATCGAGACAATGATCGGCGAGCTGGCCAAGCTGCCCACCTTGCAATCGATGCTGGACGACACCCTCAAACATGCGCTGCACAAGACATTCCCCAAACTGGACCAGCGCCTCACCCGGATGAAAAGTTTTGTCAGTACGATTTCAGCTTTTGACGGGAGCGACCATCACCACACGATATCGGCGATGTCATTGAGTGAAGCCCTGTTGCACGTTTACCTCACCAATCAATGGCCGGCCGGCGTTTCCAGAGTCTTTGCCCACCCCGAGCACAGCGTCAGCAGCGATGCCGATAACCAGGCGTGGGAAAGCGCCTTGAAAGAAACGGCACAAAGCTTCACGCCGCACTTGCACAGCCTGCTCGATACCTTCTGGAATACGTCCGTGAACAACGGGCTGTCACGCTTGAAGTTCTTTGCCGAAAGCTTGCGCGATACTTTCCACACGAGGCTTTTGCATCATCGCCAGCAAGGCATCTTGACGACGCAGGAATACGTGCGGCTGATGAATGTCAGCCTCGCGCCGAATCCTGACGACCCGCTTCGTATTGAAAAAGTTCGGGTTACCGCGCCGTTCGAGCACTTCGCAGAGCTCGCCTCGACCTTGATGATCGGCAGCGCCAACACCCTGGGTTTTCTGTACACCCAATCCAGAGGCATTGAGGCGACAAGCAGTCTGCCCGCCCTCAAGAAAGTCGTGCTGCAAATGATGGCCAGTGAAGGGCATGAGGATGCGTTGCTCAATTTCATGTCCCTGGTGGAACGGGCTCGGTTCCTGGCGTTCAAGCACGATGAGCGAGTGATTGTCGGTCACCCGATCATCGGCAATGTGTTCGAACAATTGATGTCCGACATCCTGGACAAGCAGAAGGACAATCTGAGCCATGCACTGAGCCGCTACCGTGAAAGCGAAGGTACGCTGGACCCTCACGCCCTGCTCGACAAAGCGCTGGATGTCCGGGGGCTGATTGATGACCGACTGTTGTCTGCACAAGCAGCGGGACGCTGGAGCACTCGGGTGGATCAACGCTGGATTGCGCAACCGGCGACCGTGCGTGCCGAGTCGGCCAAAGAGGCGCTGGCCTCGCTCGATTCCGTCGCGCAGGCGCTCGATCAACTGCGTGACAAACACCCGGCCATTCCCGCTACGACCCGCTCCTCCACCGAAGCACTCAGGCTCGTTGACGCCTCCGTGGCAAGCTTGCAATCAAGCTTTACGCATACCCTGTCAACGGCGCTACGCAGTGAACTGAAGCTGCGCACCGTCTCGCGAACGCTGGGCACGACAGAACAGGCGATCATCAAGACTGTTCTCGATTCCCCTGTCCATCTGCAGCGAGCGGCATTGAATGGTTTTTTGCCGGACGTATTCTCCCTGGCATTGAAGATTGCCGGCATGGCCGACCCGGTGAAACTGGCCAGTTGTTTCGTGCTGACCGAACGAGGTGGCCTGGACCCCATGCATTCAGGGAAGGCAATCCTGTGGACACCTGCCTGCGGATTCGAGTCCTTCAAGACCTTGCCCCTGTTGCAGACCGAGCTAGAGGCGCGCCTCGCCGACTACGAGCATCGCTCGACGCTTCTGGAGAACCTGGGCCGCAGCGATCGCGTCCCCGACAAGACGCCCACGTTGGCGCCGCTGCACCGAATCCAAGGGCATTTTCTCGAGCACCTGCAAAAACCCCATATTCATCTGGACCTGGCGAGCCTTAACCACGCGCTGGCAACAACGCTGCCTACTGCGCCGCTCGCCAGTCTCTTGAATCTGGTGACGCTGCGTGAGCCCAAGACCGGACTGCACCGCGTGATGGACATTGCACAGTCTCTGACGACGCAACAAAAATTGCCGGCATGGCTGGCCAAAGCGCCCATCGAAGACCTGATGCTGCATGGCGAGCTGCTTCAGCAATACCTTGATAACGTCAACAACGATCAGGACTACCTCACGGGCATCCGCTCGCTGCAACGCACCACTCACCACGAGCTTGAGAAACGACTCAAGGCAGACGATTTCAACATTGATCCAGACAAGGTTCAGGTGCAGATCAGCGCGCGTGCGACGTCGGCGGCGAGTACCCAGACCCTGACCGATTTTGCATTGGTGCACATCAAGGATCTGGAGCACGCCCGTTTCAAACTGGCTTCCCTGGATACCACCTCGGTCCCCGAGGAGATGAATGAGCGCTACATCAAAGACCTGATCCGCGGCCTGAAACCGGGGGAGCATCAGCAGCAAGTACTGAACGACGCCCTCGCAGACACCCCACTGAACGCTGAGCGCAGGAAGCGCTTTTACACTCAATTACCCTGGCAACTGATGCACTACGCCCACGAGGAACGACTGCAGGAGCGACTGAGCCAAACAGGGTTCGAACTGATCCGGCAAGTCATGAACATGCCCGATGCCATCGCCCGCGCCGCGGTCAACGGTGCTGAGGCGATCATCCGCCCGCTCGAGTTGTTCGGTATCAAGCAGGCACAGACCCTCAAAGTGCCCGGCGTTTATCTGATCGGCTCGACCACCAACAGCGCAGCGCCGCTGGTGCTTATTGCCCCGCACAGTCCTCGGCACAGCGTGAAGGAATACAAAAATGAAGCACAGCTGCTGGCGGAGCTGAAAAGCCGAGGCCCGTTGCTCGACTGGGTGCTCATGAACCTGCCACAGCCCGAGCGGATGCACCTGGAATACCGAATGATGCTCAACCCTCAGCGTGTTGCCAGGGCCGCGTCAACGAATTCGGACACTCGCCCCGCCGAGGTCAAACTGGTGTCCAGCCCCCTGACGGGCCACCTGTTCAAACACCTCTTCAATGACAACGCCGCGCTGTTGTCCCGATTGCTCGGCTGCCAGTCCGACGATAAAAAACACAGCGAGTGGACAATCATCAAACAGGTGTTGGGCGAAGATCTGCACGAGGCCTTTTCGTTTTGCATGGGCAAGCTGGCGTACCCCCTGACCGTGTGGCGCAGTTACCGCGATATCAAGCAATCTGCCGAGGACCTTCAAACCCACAAATGGGCCGCAGCCATCAGAGAATTTATCAGCGGCATCTCACAACTGGCCGCGTTGCGCCAATCGCTGGGTGAGCAAACGTCTCTGTCTTTGACGCCGGCCGTGCCGACTGCGCAAACCTCCGCCAGCCGCTTTGACTTGCATCACGTCGACATCACCGCGCCAGAACGCACGCAATTGAGCCGTCACGAATGCACTGATCTGGACCTGGGGTCCATGACACACGATACGGCGCAGGGGCTTTACACCCACCCGGTCAGTAAAAAGCACTACGCACCGGTCGAGGGCAAGGTCTATGCGGTGGCCAAACGTGGCATTCAGTGGCGCATCGTGGCCCCCGGCATACCGGGACCGAAGCTTGCACAGAACGTTGCCAGGCAATGGGTGCTGGCCGAGGAAAAACCGGCCCCTCGCTTCAGCTTGCTCAAACGCGTGCGTACCGCGCTATCGGTTTGGGAGGGCATGAACGTCGATGCTCGCGGGATGAGAGAGATCCGTCGGTTCTTTCCGCACAAAGCCCGTCAAATTGACGAATCGCTGGACCTGGCAACGACCTACGCCTGGAACAGTTTTCGCAACCTGCAACTGCTCAAGACTTCTAAAGGCACAGTCACCCCGGTGCATCAGATCATCATGGATTTCATGGGCGTGACACACGTGGAGTCCATCCATGTGGAGAAGATTGAAAAAGTCGTCGAGGAAATTTTTGCAGCGCTGCTGGACCCTACGCTCAGAAAGCCGGACTCCGACCGGCTAGTGATAGGTGGCTCGATACAGGACACCGAAAACGTTTTCGGTTTCACCGTGCCGACGGACATCAAACGCAAAATTTATCTGGCCGAACGGTTCTTTACGCCCAGGTTCAATCATTACCGCCAGCATCTTTCTGATCCGCACTTCCCGATCAGCGCCCATGCCCGAGCGACCACCCTTATTCATGAAATTTCGCACATTGCCTGTGACACCATTGACATTACCTACCTTGATCCCGGCAGGCCGTTCGTCGAGCTGATCGGTACAGCGACCCCGATTGCCACGGAACTCAAGAACGCCTTGTCCACCACTCAGGAAACAGCACTGTCGATCAAGACACCCCTGACTCAACTGTTCATGAACTTCGACCCTGATACCGGCGAGTGGGAGGACCTGGGCAGCACTTTTTTTGAAGATACCCGCAAGATAAAACAGCGCGTTCTGGCGTTGACCGGGGCCGAAAACCTGAGCGGTGCCCGTCACATTTTCAGGCGAGATCCACTGATCAGGCTGAACGTGCAACTGGCAAACGCCGACAGCGTTGCCTGGCTGATCAGTCATCTGGGGCGGCAACTGCACGTCGATACCCCTTGACCAGAAAAATAGTGCTCAGTTGATGGGTAATTGCCATGACGGTTGTTCTCGCAGACTTTCTCTCAAGGTTAGAATGCGGGACTTCAGGATGAGTCAATGACCGACAATTCTCTCTCGCAAGCCGAATATGACGCGATCGCCGACTCCGCCGCGCACTGGTGCATGCGTCTGCACGCCATCGACTGCACCGCTCAAGAGCGGATCGCCTTCGAACACTGGCGTGATGCTCATCCGCTGCATGCGTTCGAGTACGAGGCCATGCTGGAGATCTGGGAAGTCGCGGGGGATTTGCCTCGTCACGACGCCGTCGAGCCTATTGCCAACAGCCGTCCGGTCATGCCTTGGCGCACGCTCGGCATCGCTGCCGCCGTTTGCGCCATCGCGGCGCCGCTGGCGCTGTACGGTGGATGGAACATGGGCTGGCTACCCAATTCGTATCAGCATTTTGAAGCGCGCGACACTGTCCGTCAGGTCACCCTCAGCGATGGCAGCCAGGTGGAATTGAACCTTGGCAGCGAACTCACGTTCAGCAATTACAAGGATCAACGACGGGTCACGCTGGAAAAAGGTGAAGCCTTCTTCAGCGTCAGCCATGACGCCGGCCATCCGTTTATCCTCAGGGCTGCAGACGGAAGGATTCGGGCCTCTGGAACCCGGTTCAATGTCTGGATGTATGAGGACCAGGTGCGCGTCAATCTGATCGAAGGGTCGGTGCTGCTCAGCAGCAACGATGACCTTACAGGGTCTGGCATGCGCCTGGGGCCAGCGATGCAGGCACGTTATAAACGTGGTGACTTCGCGCCCCAAATCAGCCAGACCTACGCCAATGACAATTCACTTGCCTGGCGCAGCGGCAAATTGGTACTCGATAATCTGGAATTGAACGACGCGCTGCCGTTGATCAATCGTTACCTGAGCAAACCGGTGATGTTGGCCGATCAGAACACGGGCTCGATTCGCCTGGGCGGCATCTACAACATCAAGGAGCTCAACGCTCTGGTGGCGTCCCTGCCCAAAATGTTGCCGGTCTACCTGACCCGCAATAAAAAGGGCAATCCCGTCCTCAATTCAATCCCGCAGCAAATCCCGAAAAGCTGAAGGCCGCCACCCTGCAGGGTGCGGCCTTCATTGTTTATTGCGCTGCGACCTTCCCTGCCTTTCATCCTGCTCGCAGATCGTCAGGAACGAAACGAAAGACAAAAATTTAGCCGCCCAAAGACACTCTTCGCGGGTTTCTTACATGCCGCTCACGCGCAGGCGACAAATTTTCTACATTCAGGCCTTCATGATTTGTCGTACTCGTTCGTATTAATGACTGAGAGCCCCCATCACATTTCCTGGCCGGTTCCGAAAAGGAGTTTTTGCATGTACAACTCGCAACTGCCAACGGACGGTAACCTTGCGCCAACAGACGCTTGCGCGGGCTCCGGCATGTTCAGTCAACGGGGCGAACGCAATGGCAATGAGCGGATCAGATTGCTGCTCAAGAGCTTTGGCCTGCGAACCAGCCTGATTCGCCTGAAAGTCATCGACGCCTTGCTGACCGCCGCCGAAAGCGAGCGCAGCCTGGGAGTACGAGGCGTGCACGGATATTTGCTGGACCTGGATATTCCCCTGTCCTTTCTCAGCGTGCGCGAAGTGTTGAAACGCTTGTGCAGCGAAGGCGTGATCATTCTCAATCCGGACAAGAGCTACAGCCTGCATCCGCACGCTGCAGCCATGCTTCGCGGCGAATAATCAGCCCAAGGCGTCGCTCAAGGCTTGACCTTGCGGCGCATCACGCCATTGATGACCACCACGATCACCGCCACACCGATGGCGATGTACTGAAACAGCTTCTCGCTGATGACGCCTGCGTTTTGCAGATACGAAAGGCCGAACATGATCCCCAGCACCACCAGGGAGATCAGAATCGAATATTTCAAACGTTGCGACTGAGTCATTGCGAGTTCCTGAATCTGAAAAATGTATCCGGTTTGTATCCGAAAGCATACCAAGCCCCTACCTTTTCGCGGGGATGGAACGCTACAAGCGGGGTCTCATGTTACAGCCGATGAAGAGTTTTGGCTTCATGACGGCGATAACCATGAGGATTTAAAAATGTTTCGTCGAATCACACTGCTGATTCCCCTTCTCGCTCTCCTGACCCTTAGCGGCTGCATCGTTTTCCCCCACGGCGGCTGGCACGGCGATCACCATTACGACCGGGGCGGCCCCGGTTATTACCAACACCGGTAACGTTGGGCCGGGAAGGATCATTCATTAACAGTTATTCGTTTATTTCCAATTCCTCACCTCACTAAAAAAATGCCCGCCTGTTGCGGGCATTTTTCCTACACGCAAATACACTTTATTCCCGCCACTTGTTGTTCCTCGAAACATAACGAACATTATTGAAGCATTAAGTCTCAATAGTTGATTGGAACTGTCCATCTGTGACGTTTAATCTGCGCGCCTCGTTTCAAACTCGTTATTAAACCGTGAGCAACAAAGCCGGAATGTCATGCACAAACCTTTAATACACATCAGTTCTTTACACCTGCTCGGTTTTTGCCTTGCAATAACACTGTTCGAACTGCTGACCTATATGGCCAGCGACCTGATTATGCCCGCGATGTTAACCGTCACCCAAGATCTTGATGCCAGTGCAAGTCATGTTCCCCATGCCTTCAATCTTTATCTGGCAGGCGGCATTCTTCTGCAATGGCTTATCGGTCCGCTGTCGGATCATTTCGGACGACGCAAACTCTTGCTGATCGGTTGTGCGGTCTTCGCCATCGCCAGTGCAGCAGCCTTCAACGTGCAACATATCTATGCCTTCAATGGCCTGCGACTGATTCAGGGTCTCGGTTTGGGATTTGTCATCGCCGTCAGCTATCCCGCCTTGCAGGAAGTGTTCAGCGAAGTCGATGCGGTAAAAATCATGGCGTTGCTGGGAAACATTGCGCTCCTTTCTCCGCTGCTGGGACCGCTACTTGGCAGTCTGCTGCTGGAGTGGTTCTCCTGGAGAGAACTGTTTTTACTGCTGGGTATCGGCGCAGTGGTGGTCTGGCTCGGGCTGTATGTGTTCATGCCGGAAACCGTGGGGACCGTGCGCCAGGACGGTCAGCGGCTGGCGGCCGTGCCATTTCAATGGGGTGGCACGATGCGGCGCTATGCGGCGTTGCTCACCAACCCGCGCTTCCTGAGCGCCACTGTCGCACTGGGTGTCATGAGCCTGCCATTGATTGCCTGGATCGGCCTGGCGCCGCTCTTGCTGATCCACAATCAGGGCCTTACACCCTTGCAGTATGGACTTTGGCAAATCCCGGTATTTGCAGCCGTCATCCTCGGTAATTTGATTCTCAACCGATTGATTGCCCACACGGAACTGCCACAACTGATCCGCTACGCGCTCTGGCCGTTTTGCGCCGGACTCATCGCCTTGATCGTCATCAGTTTCAGCACGGCCTCTACACCCTTGCTGATCATCTGCCTGAGTCTCTACGCCATCGGCCTTGGCATGAGCAATGCCGCGCTGTATCGCCTTGCGCTGTTTACAAGCGAGGACAGCAAGGGGCTGGTTTCGGCCATGATCGGCATGCTGTCGATCGCCGTCATGGGTGGCGGCGGATCGCTGATCGCAGCCGCCGGCGCCGGTGACAATCACGAGTCCTTCGCGCTCATGGCCGGCATCGCAGGGCTTATGTGCCTGCTGCCCTTGCGACTGTTTCTGCGCAGCCCTCACTCCGTGCCTGCTGTCTGACACAACACCATAGGTTTCTCAATGATCCATTTACCCCATACCGATGCGCTTTGCGCGTTAGCGCAACCCTATTGCCTGGAGGCCGTGCCCGAAGGCTTGTTCGATCAGGCCATGGGGGAAATCAGCCTCTATCATTGCCAGCACACGCCCGGCTATGAACGCTGGTTGAACGCCAATGGCCTCGGAACGCAAGACCTGGAGACGCTGGACGACTGGTCGAGATTGCCACCGATCTTCGCCAATTTCTTCAAGCGTCACTTGTTGTTCGGGCCCACGGGCGAAGGCGCGCTGGAACTGACGTCATCGGGCACCAGTGGCCAGAAGAGTCGAATGCGTTACGACTCGCGCAGCATGGCCGCGGCGCAAGGGATGGTGAGTCATATTTTTCGCCATTACGGTTGGGACACCCCTGACAGCCCCTGCAATTACTTGCTCCTGAGTTACGAGCCCAAGGCTGCGATCACCCTGGGCACAGCCTACACCGATCAGTTTTTGTGTCGTTATGCGCCGGTCAACCGCGTCGCCTACGGATTGCGCCTGACCGGCACGGGTCATGAGTTCGACGTGTTCGGAGTGGTTCGCGCATTGCAAGAATTTGCCGAAGAAGGTTTGCCGGTGCGCATTCTCGGCTTCCCGGCATTTCTTTCCCATGCGTTGCAGCACATGGAAGACACCGATGTCGCGGATCTGCAGTTGCCGGATCAATCCCTGGTGTTTCTCGGCGGCGGCTGGAAAACCCAGGCGGCGCAGGAGATTCCCCTGGCGCAATTGTATGGACGGATCAATCGCCAGTTGGGCATTGACCTGTCTCGCTGTCGCGACGGCTATGGCGCCGTCGAGCATGCAGTGCCCTATATCCAATGTGCCCACCAGCATTTCCATGTCCCGGTGTACTCGAAGGTCTTCGTGCGCAATCCATCCGACTTCACAGTTCAACCCTATGGCCGGCCCGGTTTGCTTGAGTTCGTGTCGCCCTACATTTCGTCCAGCCCGGCACATGCCGTGGTGATGGGCGACCTGGCGACGCTGCACCCCGGCACTGCCTGCGGGTGTGGCCTTGCAACCGATTGGTTCGAACTGCATGGACGTGCCGGCACCACCGCCAGCCGAAGCTGTGCGATGGCGGCATCTGAATTGTTGGGAGGGGCGTGACATGTATTTGATCAATGGCCAATTACGCGATGACGTGACCCTTGAGGCCGCGCTGGAAAAGCTTCAAGAACAGTTGCCGCATCTACTGAACGCACCCGTCGACAGCGAAATCGTCATCGAGGCCGCCGCTCGTTTCAGCCTGCAACTGCACGCTCGCCGACTCGACCTTCCCCTGGACGACGACCAACGCCAAGGGCTCATCGACTTCTGTTCACGCAGCACTCTGCACACAAAAATCGAGCGCGAACTGGGCGTACAACCGCGTTCGCTGCGCCGCATCGACTACCAGCAAGCCTGCTTTGAAAGTTGGCACCCTCTGGGACTGGTGGTGCATGTCACGCCCGGCAATGCGCCGATGCTAGCGTTTTGTGCCGTGCTCGAAAGCCTGCTGGCCGGCAACATCAATTGGCTTCGTCCCAGTTCCAGCGATGAAGGCCTGACCGCACGCTTGTTGGCAGCGCTTGTGCAGTGCGACGCCAGCGGCAAGCTCGCCGACTTCATCGCGGTGCTGCCGGTCAGCACAGATCAGATTCCTCGACTCTGCGTTCAAGCCGATGGCGTGGCCGCGTGGGGCGGGGTCAATGCCCTTAAAGCGATCCGCCAGCACCTGCCGGCAGGATGTCGCTGGATCGATTGGGGGCACAAGATCAGTTTTGCCTACCTGACGCCAGAAGCCGCCGACCCGTCGGCGCTCGATGCGCTGGTGGATCAAGTGTGCAGCCTGGACCAGCAAGCGTGTTCCAGCCCGCAATGGTTACTGGTGGACAGCAACGATCCAGCTGTCCTGCGGCACCTGGGCGAACGCCTGGCCGAGTCGTTCACACGTCGAGCCTCACAGTGGCCGGCACTGGCGCCTACCGATCAAGAGGCTTCGGAGATCACCACCCGCGTCGCCATGGCACGACTCGATCATTGTTTTGCGAATCAGGCGGGTCAGGTCTGGGCCGGTCCCGGGTGGCGGATTATCTGGGATCACCATCAAACGCTCGCGCCGTCGCCATTGTTTCGTACATTGCTGCTCAAACCCGTGCCGCAGGAGCTGCTCGCCGAGACGCTTTTGCCATGGCGCACGGTCCTGCAAAGCTGTGCATTGATCTGCTCGGCGGCTCAAACGCCTGGGCTGGCGCGCACGCTGGTCAACGCCGGCGTCACACGAATTGCACCGTGCGAGCTGATTCACGACGGTTATCCCGGAGAACCCCATGACGGTGTCTATGCCCTGTCGCGCTTGAGTCGCCGTCTCTCGGTGAGCCTGCCGGCGCAAGCGGTGCGAGGTCGGGGGACGCTCGACGCGCCGCCTGCAGTCCCTGCTGCGGGTCATGACCCGATCATGGACAAAAACGCGTTCATGACCCAGCCGATGAGCGCGACCGCACAGTTATATTTCCGCTCTGGGGGCAGCAGCGGCACACCGGCACTGTCCGGGTTCAGCTATCGCGACTTTGAGCGGCAGATGCGCGCCGCGGCAGACGGCATGTTCGCCGCTGGCCTTGATCCCTCGACGGATCGGGTGATGAACCTGTTTTATGGAGGTGGCCTGTATGGCGGCTTCTCGAGCTTCACCAAAGTGCTGGAACAGATGGGCGTAACGCACCTGCCCATGGGGGCGCCACACAACGATGATTTCAGCGAAATTGCCCGGACGATCGTGGACCATCGCGTGTCCGTGCTGATCGGCATGCCAAGTACGCTGCACCGCCTGTTTTTCAACGAGCAAACCCTTCTTCGCCAGTACGCCGGTATCACCAAAGTGTTCCTTGGCGGCGAACATCCAGGCGAAGCAACGATACGCCTGATGGAAAGCTGCGGCGTCTCGCTGGTCCGCTCCGCGATCTATGGCTCGGTCGACGCCGGCCCGCTGGGGCATGCCTGCTCGGCAACGGCGGACGGCGTGTTTCATTTGATGTGCGATACGCAGCATCTGGAAATCGTCCATCTCGAAGAGGATCTGCCGGTTGAGGCCACCGGAATCGGCCGTTTGTTGTTCACATCAAGAGCACGTCAGGGCCAGGCAGTGCGCCGATACGAGGTGGGCGACACCGGTCGCTGGATACCCGGCGCCTGCCCTTGCGGGCTCGATTCACCGCGATTCGAATTGCTGCAACGCCACGGCAAGCTGCTGCGAGTTGGCACCGAGTTCGTTTCACCGTCGGCGCTTCAGGACGCCGTCGGCGGGCCTGTTCAAATCGTACTGGATCATGCCCCCGATGGCAGGGAGCGGATGCTGGTGTTAACGAACTCGACGACCAGCAGCGCACTGGATCAACTTTTGACCCACGCCCCCGTTGCCAATGCCGTGAACGCAAAGCTGTTAACCGTGGAAGTTAAACAGTGCGCCGAATCCGGATTTGCACGAAATAATCACAGCGGCAAAACGCCTCTGGTCATTGATAAAAGAATATAAAAATAATATTGCCAACACATATAACCGTGAACGCCTGGCAGGAAAATAACCTTGTGAAATCAACTTACTCGCTTGAACAACTCGTGCCTTACCTACGCAAATATTCAAACTTTTATCGGGAACACCTGCAACACGTACCACCTGAAACCGTGACATTAAAAGATCTTCCGCTGACTTCTGTGGCCAACTATTGGGCTGACAGTAGCGATCTGGATCGCTGGCCAGTGCTGGCGGCTGAAGTCAGCGACGGTGTCGTATTTAAAACGGGCGGATCGACCAGCGATGGCAAGTTGTCGGTGTATACCGTTAGTGAATGGCAAACACTGGTCAGTACTTTCGGTGACAGTGTTTCCTGTCAACTGAAAAACGGCGACAGAATCGCCAACCTGTTCTTTTGCGGTGATCTGTATGCCAGTTTTGTGTTCATCCATGACGCACTGGCGCACGTCAAACGCTCGATCTGCGAGTTTCCCTTTACCGGTCAGGTCGGCATGGACGTTCTGGCCGATGCGATTGACCGACACCGAATCAACGTGCTCGTCGGAGTACCCGCGCAGCTGCTGCAACTCGCCGCCTACCTGAAGGAGCAAAAGCGAGTTCTGCCTGGGGTCGACACCTTGCTGTACGGCGGCGAAAGCCTGTTTGCATCGCAGTTGGACCTGCTGCGCGAGGTTCTGCCCAACGTGCGCATTGCTTCCATCGGCTATGCCAGCGTCGATGCGGGTCTCATCGGTGCGACCAGCCGTGATTGCGCGCTCGGCGAACACCGGATGTTTGAACCACAGACAGTACTTGAGATCGTCGATGAGCTGACCGGCGAAGTCATCGAGGAATGTGACCGAACCGGGATGCTGGTGGTGACCAACCTCACCCGTCGGCTCATGCCGCTGCTGCGTTATCCGGTGGGAGATCTTGCTTGCTGGCGAGAGCCCAGCGCCACGCCCATGCGAAAATTTGCCCTCAAGGGACGTAGCGCCCACAGCCAACGGGTTCGGGTGGGGATGTTTTCGTTGCTGATCGACGAAGTGCTGCACATGGTCCGCACTGTAGCCGGCAGCGACCAATGGCAATTACGGATCGAGCAGCTGGGGTTCAAGGACATCGTGAGCGTGAAGTGGGTGCCTTGCGATCAGGACGTGAACACCGTTGCAGTATCCAGCGCGTTACACGAAGCGCTCGTGGCCCACTACCCCGCCATCGAGCACCTGACGCACGAGGGCCTGCTGGAGTTGCGAGTCCTGTCTTGCGCCGTTACGGAGTTGAAGCTTCACCCTCGCTCCGGCAAACAGATGCGTGTGCTGGATTTACGCACCTATGACACCCCATCTCCGGAGTCCGCGTGATGACCGGGCTGATTTTTCGTCGCTTTCATGCCTCGGACGCTCGGGCCGTGAGCCAGTTGTTTCGTGAGGTCTACGGCGATCTCTATGTCCAGCCGGATGTTTACCTGCCGAACATGATCAGCCAGCACAATGCCGATGGTCGCTGGATATCCATGCTGGCGGTAGACGATCATCACCTGCTAGGGCACGCGGCGCTGTGTCATGACCTGCCTTCTGGCACCACGGAACTGGCCCTCAGCGTGGTGCATCCCGCCGCGCAGGGGCAAAGCATCGCGACCCGCCTGTCGCGAGAACTGCTGGAGCAGGCAGGTACGCTGGGGTCAACGAGTGTCGTGATCAAGCAAGTCACTCACCATCCTTACACCCAGCGCATGGCGGCCACCATCGGTTTCCAGAGCACCGGAGTGCTACCCGATTACGTCCCCTCGCCCTTCGCCGAGCCGCTCGCGGAAACGATCGTGATGGGCTGTTACCTGGCCGAAGGGCACACTCGACCGCTTCCAGACATTGCATGGCCAGAGAGCTGCCGAGGTTTCATGGAGCATTTGTGTTCGGTGTTCGGAACGCAGGCCGATGTGCCATCGCTGTCTTCGCTACCGTTGCAGATCACGCAGCATCATCACCGCTTCGAAATCGTCATCCAGCGTTTGAATAAACGTTTGCTGGAGCAAATCCGGCAGTTGCCCGGCCATTGGCTGATCTCGGCAAGGGTCGAGTTGTCGGCGCACTTTGCCGAAGCCTTGCACAGTTTGACGATGCTCGGATTCGCCTTCACCGGGCTGACGCCCACGCCCGGGAGCCATGGATGGTTTGCCCTGTTTCATCGCGGCGCGCAGCCTCGATCCCTGAGCCTGCATTGCCCTCACATGCAACAGTTGCACAACGACTTGCAACGCAACGCTCAACCTCTGCGCAGCGCTCGTTCAGCGGCCTGAGGCTTTTCGATGAAAGTCATTACCCGGCTGTGCGCAAAGCTCTATCAACCAGTCGACAAACACCCTCACCCGCCGTGACAACTGGCGGTGTGGTGGATACAACGCCGTCAACGGCATTCCCGGTGGCGGCACCGCTTCAAGCACTTCGCACAATCGCCCTTCCTTCAACTGACGCGCGACGTGGTAGTAAGGTGCCTGCACCAGGCCATATCCCGCTTCACACGCCGCCAGGTAGCCATCGGAGCTGTTCACCGACACGTGTCGGGGCAGGTCAATTACCTGGACCTGATCATCGACCATGAACTCCAGCCCGAATCGCTTGCCAGTCGTACTGGAGAAGTACTCGACCATTTGATGCCCCTCAAGCTCCGCCAAAGTGCGTGGCGCGCCGTGGCGTTGCACGTAGTCGGGGCTGGCGCAGGTGACCTGATCCAGCATCACCAGCGGCCGGGCCACCAGTGAATCGTCCAGCGCCGAACCGCCGCGAAGCACGCAATCGACGCCCTCGCGAATCAGGTCGACGGGCCGATCATTCAAGCCGATGTCCAACTCGATCAACGGATAGCGGCGGGTAAATTGCGGCAAGGCCGGAATCACCAACAGTCGCCCGATCCCGGACGGCATGTCGATGCGCAGCAACCCTTTGGGATTGTGACGGGCCGCGCTGAACACCGCTTCGGTCTCTTCCAGATCCGCCAGCAAGCGAACGCACCGGGGGTAATAAGCCGCGCCGTCGAGGGTCAGGCTGATGTGCCGCGTGGTGCGTTGCAGCAGTTGCACGCCAAGATGAGCTTCAAGCTGTTTGATCAGGACAGTGACGGAGGCACGAGGTATTTGCAGGCTGTCCGCCGCCTTGGCGAAACCACCCAACTCGACGATTCGGGTAAAGACGCGCATGGCGTTAAAACGATCCATTGCTCTGGCGATCCTGCTGTTTATTTAGAAATTACGAATAGTGATAGCAGTTTTAGCCGGTTTATCTTGGTTCTGTCGAGGTCAACACTAGGGGTCTTCACCACAGGGAGTTGATTTCATGCAAACACGTCAATTAGGCAAAAACGGTCCGCAAGTCTCCGCTATCGGGTTGGGCTGCATGGGCATGACCGATTTCTACACCACCGGCGTCGACACCCGCGAAGCCATCGCCACCTTGCACCGTGCGCTGGAGCTGGGCATCAACCTGCTCGACACCGCCGACATGTATGGCCCGCACACCAACGAAACGTTGATTGGCAAAGCCATTGTCGGCAAACGCGACCAGGTATTTCTGGCCAGCAAGTTCGGGATCGTCCGCGATCCGTCGAACCCCGATGCACGCGGCGTCAATGGCCGGCCGGAATACATTCGCGCAGCAATCGACGGCACTTTGAAGCGTCTGGGTGTTGAAACCCTGGATTTGTATTACCAACACCGGATCGATCCACAGGTGGCCATCGAGGAAACCGTCGGGGCGATGGCCGAACTGGTGAAGGCTGGCAAGGTGCGTTATCTGGGGCTGAGCGAAGCGTCGGCGACCACGCTGGAGCGCGCCCACAAGGTGCATCCGATCAGCGCACTGCAAAGTGAATATTCGCTGTGGAGCCGCGACCAGGAAGAAAACGGTTGCCTGGCCGCGTGTCAGCGCCTGGGCATTGCTTTTGTCCCTTACAGCCCGTTGGGGCGTGGCTTTTTGACCGGGGCACTGAAAAGTCCGGACGACTTTGCCGCTGACGATTACCGTCGCTTCAGCCCACGCTTTCAAGGGGAAAATTTCGCCAAAAATCTGCTGCTGGTGCGGCAGGTGCAAGCCCTTGCCGCAGACAAAGGCGTGACCGCCGGGCAGCTGGCGTTGGCATGGGTGTTGGCGCAGGGTGACTACCTGATCCCGATTCCAGGGACCAAGCAGCGTAAATACCTTGAAGAAAACGTCGCCGCACTGGACGTCAAGTTAAGCCCTGACGAGTTGCACGCGCTGGAAGCGATATTTCCCGCACATGCCACCGCAGGCTTGCGTTATCCCGAGGAAGTCATGAAGTTGCTCGACCGCTAACTGCGATCTGGCCCACCCGTAACCCGAGTGGGCCAGTGCAGCGTCAGGCCTTGCCTTTGACGCCTTTGTCAGTCGGCACTGTCGTACCGTTGCCCTTGCCGTAAGTTTGCAGGTTTTGCAGGACGTAGATGGCCTTCTTGTATTCCGGGATCAACCCGGCAGCGTACTTGTCGCCCTTGAGACTGTTGCTCTGGATGGTGTCGAGTTGCGTGGCGAAATACGCCAGGGCATTAAACTTGGCATCCGGGTCACTCTGCACGCCGAAGCGGTCGAACTTGTCACCGGCATTCATCAGCGTCATCGCTGTAATGTCAGAAATCAGCCCTCTATCTCTCAGGAAGGCACTGAGATTGCCCAATTGTCTGGACGATACATTTTCCGGGTCGAAACCTTTTACGTTTCGGTGGATTTTCAGCTCATCCATTTTCGCCGTATTCAGCACGTTTGGATTATTGCCCACCAGCGCCAGCATTTCCCTGACTCGGGCGCTTTGCGTGACAACTTTGCCGCCGCCCGTGTTCTGAACCAGCAATCCTGCCTTGGCCGTCCAGCCCCCGGTTAAGCCGATAGTCATGAACGAACTCCCGACTGCGTGACCATAAAAACTCCTTGTTTAACCACCTTTTAGTGCAGGCGAGTATCAGGCTGGCAACTAGCCACACCTACAAGTATTTGTGTTTTTTACAATTCTCGTACAATTCAGATACAAAGCCGAAACGGCCCTGTTTCATTGGTCTATGCCAACTTAAGGAAATTGGCATAGCCAACTAATTCCGCAGTTTGTACGTCTTGGTTAGTTTATTTGTATCAAGATCGATACCCGCCAGACACGCACCGTCCGTCACCTCCCCTCCTTCTTGCACGTTCGTACCTAAAGCTCACCATCAGCAGGCCGATAGCCCCTACGAAGCGCCTATTTTCAAAGCGAAAACCACAATAAGAACGCTGCACAAGGACCGGTCCCATGCCCGCATTCCGCACCATCCAGGCTCGCTACACCCTGTTTCTGGTCCTGTTCATCCTTCTGCTGTCCGTGCTGACAGTCGTCGGCATCAGCCAGTTGGTCGCCCCGAAACTTCGCCACACTGAAGAACAGGTGGCCCTCAACCGCATTGCCGAAGTCGCCGAGCAAATCCAGGGCGAATTGAACAAGGTGCAGGCGCAACAGCGCAGCATCACCCAGACCATTCCCCTGCTCGACAGTGCGGCGATCGATACGGTGTTGCCGGGCCTGGTTGATCAGTACGGTGAGTTGAAAGTCTTTGGCGGCGGGATCTGGCCATTGCCTGGCCAGCGTGAGGCCGGGCGCAACAAATTCAGCACCTTCTGGCACCGCGATGCTTCGGGCAAGTTGGCTGTCAACACCTTCTGGAACAGCGACGCCGCCCCCAACTATTACGACCAGAGCTGGTACAAGGGCGGCATGCAAACGCCGCGCGGCCAATGTGCCTGGGCTGCCGCCTATAAAGATGACGCCAGCGCCGAGCCGCGCACCAACTGCGCCATGGCCATTCAGAAAAATGGCGCCGCGTACGGTGTGTCGACCATCGACGTGACCCTGGGCTTCTTCAATGACCTGATCGCACGCAAGGAAAAAGACCTCGGCGCAGAAATGCTGATCGTCGAAGCCGATGGCAAGATCATCAGCAACAGCTCGCGGATCAGCGGGCCGATTGTGCTGAAGAACATCAGTGAGCTGGCCGGCAACTCGCCCTTCGCCAGCCAAGTGAAGGCAGGCCTGCAAAACCGTGATCAAGCGCAGCGGGTCGAATTCGACAACAACGGCGAGGCCAGCACCTTTTTCATGCGGCCGATCGAAGGCACGCCGTGGTTCCTCGCTACCGCCCTGCCAACCAAACTGATTACCGCCCAGCGCGATGACGTGCTCAGCACCTTGAGCCTGCTGCAAATTCCGATGGTGATTCTGCTGGTGCTGCTGCAGATCTATGCGATTCGCCAACTGATCCAGCGCATGAAAACCCTCAAGGCCAACATCGACGCGCTGTCCGCTGGCGACGCCGACCTGACCAAACGCATCACCATCCGTGCCGAAGATGAACTGGGCGCCATTGGCCATTCGGTCAACGCGTTCATCATCTACTTGCAGAACATGATCGGCGAAGTCACCCAGGCCACCGGCGCCATGGCGTCCAGTCTGGACAACCTGCAGCGCACCTCCGCCCACACCAGTCAGATTCTGGTGCGTCATGCCTCGGAGACCGACCAGACCGTCACCGCGATCACCGAGATGAGCTCGACCGCCGAAAGCGTCGCGCAGAACGCGGCTGAAACCGCCGCGTTCACCCAGCGCGCCAATGAAAACGCCGACCGTTCGCGGGTGGTGGTCGGTGAGGCGTCCAACAGCGTCATCGCGTTGATTGACGAAGTCGCCAGCGCCACGCACAAAGTCGAAAGCATGCAACAGGACGCGCAACGCATCACCGAGATTCTCGGGGTGATTGGCGCCATTGCCGGCCAGACCAACTTGCTGGCACTCAACGCGGCTATCGAAGCGGCCCGGGCCGGTGAGCAAGGCCGCGGCTTCGCGGTGGTGGCCGATGAAGTACGCGCCCTCGCCGCCCGTACTCAGGCCAGCACCTCGGAAATCAATGAAATGCTCAAGCGCCTGACTCAAGGCGTGAGTTCCTCGGTCAGCGCCATGGAGAACACCCAGGCCAGTTGTCAGTCCGCCGCCGATGCGACGGCGCGGGTCAACTCGGGCCTGGATGAAATGGCCGGTTCGGTCAGCCACATCAACAGCCTGAGCACCCAGATCGCCACGGCCGCCGAGCAGCAAAGCGCGGTCACTGAGGAGATCAATCGCAGCATGGTGCAGATCCGTCACATGGTCGATGAACTGGTCAAAAGCGGCCAGGCCAGCGAGCTCAATACGCATCAGCTGCTGGAAGCCAATGCGCGCGTCAGCTCGATCATGGGCCGGTTCAAGGTTCGCTGATGATTCGAACCTGTGGGAGCGGGCTTGCTCGCGAAAGCGGTGTGTCATTTGACATTAATGTTGCCTGACACACCGCATTCGCGAGCAAGCTCGCTCCCACAGGGGGTACTGCAGTGTTTCCGAATTACTTCGAAACAATCTCGCTCCGTTTTAATGGCTAAAGTGTTCAAAATGCCTCTTTTTGACCGCCATCGGAGACGAGATCCCCCATGCGAAACCACCTGCGTCTGGTCGCCCTGAGCGCCCTGTTCATCTCCTCCCTGGCCCAGGCCGCCGAGCTGATCCCTATCGAAGTCCACCGCGATGCCAATTGCGGTTGCTGCAAAAAATGGATCAGCCACCTCGAAGCCAATGGCTTCAAGGTCGAAGATCACGTCGAATCAGACATGAGCCAATTCAAGCAACAACACGGCGTGCCACCGCGCCTGGGGTCCTGTCACACCGCTCTGATCAATGGCAAGTTCGTCGAAGGCCATGTGCCGGCTGATCAGGTGCTGGCCTTGAGCAAACGCGATGATTTGCTGGGTGTTGCCGCGCCTGGCATGCCAATGGGTTCGCCCGGGATGGAAATGGATGGCATGAGCGATGCCTATCAAGTCATCGGCCTGAAAAAGGATGGCACCGATGTCGTGGTGGCGGACTACCCCGCCCATTGATGTCCGGCGCTTACATCGGGCTGTTCTTCGCGGCATTCGGCGCCGCCACGTTGTTGCCATTGCAGTCCGAAGCGCTGCTCGTCGGGCTGCTGCTCAATGGTCAATACTGGCTGTGGTCGTTGCTGGCCGTCGCGACGCTGGGCAACGTTCTCGGCTCGGTGGTCAATTGGTGGCTGGGACGCGGCATTGAGCGGTTTCGCCACCGGCGCTGGTTTCCGGTCAGCCCGCGCCATCTTGAAAAAGCCCGACAGCATTATCAACGCTACGGCCATTGGTCATTGTTGCTGAGCTGGGTGCCGATCATCGGCGATCCCCTGACGCTGGTGGCCGGCGTGATGCGCGAACCCTTCGGCCGATTCCTGTTGATCGTCACCCTCGCCAAGGGCGCGCGTTACGGTGTGCTCGCGCTGGCCATACTGGGCTGGATCGGTTGAACGATCACGAGCGCGGAATGCCAGTGCTTAATGTCGCCCTAATCATGCCGATCCAGCATCGGCGGGTTTTCTACGGAGTTCATCCATGTCACTTGCCCTCTCCCGCTGGCTGCCCGGCCTGTTCCTGATGGCGGCCTTGCCTGTCCTGGCCCACGCCGAAGGCCCGGAATACGGGCCACAACTGCAAGGGTTCGCCTACCCCTACACGGTCAAACATTTCGACTTCAAGTCCCAGGGTCAATCCCTGCAAATGGGTTACATGGACGTCGCCGCCCACGGCAAGCCCAACGGACGCAGCGTGGTGTTGATGCACGGCAAAAACTTCTGCGGCGCCACTTGGGACAGTTCAATAAAAGCATTGAGCGAAGCCGGTTACCGGGTGATTGCGCCGGACCAGATCGGCTTCTGTACGTCCAGCAAGCCGGATCATTACCAGTACACGTTTCAGCAACTGGCGACCAATACCCAGCAACTGCTCAAGGCCCTGGGCATCCAGAAGGC
This sequence comes from Pseudomonas sp. IT-P294, assembly GCF_949767865.1. Classification (NCBI taxonomy): domain Bacteria; kingdom Pseudomonadati; phylum Pseudomonadota; class Gammaproteobacteria; order Pseudomonadales; family Pseudomonadaceae; genus Pseudomonas; species Pseudomonas sp. IT-P294. The sequence continues at coordinate 968,143 of NZ_CATKQW010000011.1, forward strand.
CAGCGTGCTGGGGCATTCCACCGGCGGCATGCTCGCCACACGGTATGCGCTGCAATACCCCGATCAAGTCGAGCAACTGGCGCTGGTCAATCCCATTGGCCTGGAAGACTGGAAAGCCCTTGGCGTGCCGTATCGCAGCGTCGATCAATGGTATGAACGCGAGCTCAAACTCAGCGCCGACGGCATCCGCGCCTATGAACGCAACACCTATTACGGCGGTCGCTGGAAGCCCGAATTCGATCGCTGGGTCGACATGCTCGCCGGCCTGAACAAGGGCCCGGGGCACACGCAAGTGGCGTGGAACTCGGCGCTGATCTACGACATGATCTTCACTCAGCCGGTGTATTACGAGTTCAAGGACTTGAAGATGCCCACGCTGTTGCTGATCGGCACGTCCGACACCACGGCCATCGGCAGCGATATCGCGTCACCGGAGGTCAAGGCGAAGCTCGGTCACTACGACATTCTTGGCAAGCAAGTGGCGAAGCTGATTCCACAGTCGACACTGGTCGAATTCCCTGGCCTGGGCCACGCGCCGCAAATGGAAGAGCCGGCGAAGTTCCACCAGGCGCTGCTCGACTGGCTGAACAAAACCAATCCCGTTCGTTGAGGAGGCAAGGCTGATGGCAGTGCAGATAGCGGTGATCGATGATTGGCAGGACGTGGCCCGTGACGTGGTCGACTGGTCCGCGCTGGACAGCATCGGCGAGGTCAGCTTTGTTCACGACTACCCGGCCGACAACGAAACCCTGGCAAAGCGCCTGGGCGCATTCGAGGTGATCTGCGTGATGCGCGAGCGCACCCGATTCGATGCTGACCTGCTGCGCCAACTGCCCAAGCTCAAACTGCTGGTCACTGGCGGCATGCGCAATGCCGCGCTGGACCTCAAAGCCGCTGCCGAACTCGGCATTCAAATCTGCGGCACCGACAGCTACAAACACGCGGCGCCGGAACTGACCTGGGCGTTGATCATGGCCGCGACCCGCAATCTGGTGGTTGAAGCCAATGCCTTGCGCGCCGGCAAATGGCAGCAAGGCCTGGGCGGCGACCTGCACGGCAAGACCCTGGCCATCCTTGGCCTTGGCAGCATCGGTAAACGCGTCGCCCAGTTCGGCCAGGTGTTCGGCATGCGGGTGATTGCCTGGAGCGAAAACCTCACGCCCGAACGCGCCGCAGAAGCGGGCGTGACCTATGTCAGCAAGCAGGAATTGTTCGAGCAAGCCGATGTGCTGTCGGTGCATCTGGTGCTCAGCGAGCGCAGCCGGGGACTGGTCGATGCCCAGGCGCTGGGCTGGATGAAACCTTCGGCGCTGCTGGTCAACACCGCCCGCGGGCCGATTGTCGATGAGGCCGCGCTGATCAAGGCGCTGCAGAAAAACCGGCTCGCCGGAGCTGCGCTGGACGTGTTCGATGTGGAACCGTTGCCCGTGAATCATCCGTTCCGCACGCTGGAAAATGTCCTGGCGACGCCGCATGTCGGCTATGTCAGCCAGCAGAACTATCATCAGTTCTTTTCGCAGATGATCGAGGACATTCAGGCCTGGTCGGCGGGAGAACCGATTCGATTACTGATCTGATACCGAGTCATCGTTCTTCGCGGGCAAGCCCGCTCCCACACGAATCGCGTTCCTACTGTAAGAATGCGGTCACCTGTGGGAGCGGGCTTGCCCGCGATGGGCCTTGAAACCTATACCAATCCCCCGTTCCGACCGCACCTAAATGGTGCGCCGCCCCGCCAAACCCGCCCATTTCGGTGACTCCCCAGTCCCGTTTTGACTCACTATAAAAAATAAACCTGCACTTCGTCGGTGCGTTTCCCCATGAAAGCCGTGTGCCTTTACCCTCTTCCAACCAATTGTCGAACAATTTCACCACATGACCTGCCCCGCTCTAGGATCTGGCCTAGACTCATTTTCGCGAGGTAAAACCGGTCGGTCATCTGGCGGTAAGAAACTCGAAACTTTCGGTCGTGACCATGGGTCAGGTTAAAGGTAGGGCAAAAGCGACTGGTGCATTCCTTGCAACGGCCCCTCCACCCATTTTGCTTCAACGCATTGGGCAGCACTTGCTCACCTATGCGTCGCGCGTTTGCGCCCGGCCACAGGATTAGGCCACGACACCGTTTGTGCCAGACCTAAGAATTAGATCAACAACACGGGAGATTCATATGATTAGTGCGGCTTTAGATATTCAGGGAGAGCGTGCTCATCAGCAGGTCGGCGAATCGAGCGCCGTGGTTGCTCCGAGCGCTCAATCGGTCAGCGTACCAGGGACCAAAACGCTGACACCGGCTGCCAGTCAGAATCCGAATAGAAAGAAAGTGTTATTCGTCACCTCCGAGATTGCCGACCTGGTAAAAACCGGTGGGTTGGGTGACGTGTCCGCCGCATTGCCACGGGCCATGGCTCAACTGCACGATGTGCGGGTGCTGATCCCGGGCTATCCGCAAGTGCTGCACAGCGAGAATCCGATCCACATCATTGGGGAACTGGGTGGGCACGCTGCATTGCCGCCCTGCAAGATCGGCCGCATGGACATGCCGGACGGCCTGGTCATTTACGTGTTGATCTGCCCTGAACTCTACGAGCGCGAAGGTTCGCCTTACGGCGCCAACAACGGCCGCGATTGGCCGGACAACCATATTCGTTTCGCCCGCCTGGGCCTTGCCGCCGCCGATATCGCTGCCAACCTTGCACAAATTCACTGGTGCCCGGACCTGGTGCATGCCCATGACTGGCCTGCCGGTCTCGCCCCTGCTTATATGCACTGGCGTGGACAGCGCACCCCGACGTTATTCACCATCCATAACCTGGCGTACCAAGGCGTCACCAGCCTTGGCTCGTGCCCTGAACTCGGTATTCCCATGCACGCCTTGCAACAGGAAGGCATGGAGTTCTACGGCAAGATGTCGTTCCTCAAGGCCGGCATGGCCTACTCGAGCCACATCACCACGGTCAGTGCCACTTACGCCCAGGAAATCACCACGCCAGCCTTTGGCTGCGGCCTCGACGGTTTTCTGGCCGCCAAGACCCAGCAAGGTTTGCTCAGTGGCATTCCCAACGGCATCGATGAAAGCTGGGACGCCGCCACCGACCCGCACCTGTTCTGCCCGTTCACCATCGGTGATTGGGAAGGCAAAGCCGTCAACGCCGCCCACGTGCGTGACTTGTTCGGTCTGGAAGAGTCCGAAGGCCCGCTGTTTGCCGTGGTGTCGCGCTTGGTCTATCAGAAAGGCCTGGACCTGACCGAAGCGGTCTCCGAATACATCGTCAACAACGGTGGCCAGATCGCGATCATCGGCCGGGGCGAGCCGGAAGAAGAGCAAGCCATGCGTGAGCTGGCCCTGCGCTTCCCGGGGCAGATCGGCGTGCGCATTGGCTTCAATGAAACCGACGCCCGGCGCATGTTCGCCGGCAGCGATTTCCTGTTGATGCCGTCGCGTTACGAGCCTTGCGGCCTGAGCCAGATGTACGCCCAGCGCTTCGGTTCGTTGCCAGTCGCACGCAATACCGGCGGCCTGGCCGACACCATCGAGAACGGCGTGACCGGTTTCCTGTTCGACGAATCCACGGTCGAGAGTTACCAGGAAGCCCTGAGCCGCGCGTTCAAGGTATTTGCATTCCCGGGCCTGCTCAATGCCATGCGTTGCCGCGCCATGGCCGCGCCTTTCAACTGGTGCAAAGCCGTCGAACCCTACGCTGAGCTCTACGAACAACTTGTCGCCAAAGCCCTGGGAAAATCGGGGAAACAGTAAAAGAGGCTTTCAAAGATGCCGTTACGGACCCTTGAGACCTGGCCCCACGGCGCAATTATGCTGGACGCAGAACACACGCGTTTTGCCTTGTGGGCGCCAGATGCGTTTTATGTCAGTGTCGAACTGGAAGATGGACAATCCTTGCCGCTACTGCCTCAGGCCGATGGCTGGTTCGTGATCAACACTCGCTGCCCCGCGGGTACGCGTTACCGTTACAACATTGATGGCGAGCTGGAGGTGCCGGACCCGGCCTCCCGCGCGCAGGCGGGTGATATCGGCGGCCACAGCGTGGTCGTCGATCCCCTCGCCTATCAATGGCAAAACAGTGCCTGGACAGGCCGCCCCTGGAACGAGGCCGTCATCTACGAACTGCACGTCGGCACGCTCGGCGGCTTCAGTGGCGTCGAGGAGCACCTGGCGCGACTGATCGAGATGGGCATCACCGCGATCGAACTGATGCCGCTGGCGCAGTTCCCCGGTGAACGGAACTGGGGTTATGACGGGGTGCTGCCCTATGCGCCCCAGGCCTCCTACGGTTCCCCGGAACAACTCAAGCACTTGATCGACACCGCGCACGGCCTGGGCCTGGCGGTGATTCTCGACGTGGTCTACAACCACTTCGGCCCCGATGGTAATTACCTGCATCACTACGCCAAAGGCTTCTTTCGCGAAGACAAGCACACCCCGTGGGGCGCGGCGATCGACTTCCGACGGCGCGAGGTCCGTGACTTCTTCATCGACAACGCGCTGATGTGGCTGCTGGAGTACCGCTTCGACGGTCTGCGCCTGGACGCCGTGCACGCCATCGAGAGCCCGGACTTTCTCCAGGAACTGGCCCAACGGGTGCGTCAGCAGACCGACCCGGTGCGAAATGTCTGGCTCATGGTCGAGAACGAGCACAACCAGGCCAGCCTGCTGGAGGAAGGGTTCGATGCGCAGTGGAACGACGACGGCCACAATGCCCTGCACGTGCTGCTGACCGGCGAAACCGACGCCTACTACGCCGACTATGCCGAACAACCCACCGAACAACTGGCGCGATGCTTGAGTCAGGGGTTCGTGTTTCAGGGCCACATGACTCGCCACGGCACGCCTAGGGGCGAGCCCAGCGGCCACTTGCCACCCAGCGCGTTCGTGCTGTTTCTGCAAAATCACGACCAGATCGGCAACCGCGCGTTCGGTGAGCGCCTGCATCAGCTGGCCCCGCCTGACGCATTGAAAGCGGCCACCGTGTTGCTGCTGCTGTCGCCGATGATCCCGCTGATGTTCATGGGCGATGAATTCGCCGCCGAGGAGCCGTTCCTGTTCTTCACCAGCCATCACGGTGAACTGGCGGAATTGGTGCGCGAAGGTCGACGCAATGAGTTTGCCGCCTTCAGCGCCTTTGCCGACCCGCACAAGCGCGAGCAGATTCCCGACCCGAACGCGCCCCAGACGTTTGAAGCATCGCGGCCGACGCTGTCGACGAATGAGCAATCGTCGGTGTATGCGCTGTATCGCCGGCTGTTGCACTTGCGCCACCAGCACATCATCCCGCGCCTGCCCGGGGCCCAAGCCCTGGGGGCCGATGTATTGGCCAAAGGCGCGGTCAGCGCACGCTGGCGTCTGGGCGATGGCAGTGAGCTGCGTATTGACCTGAACCTCAGCAACACGCCTGTGGTCCACACCCCACAGGTCAGCGGTGCGTTGCTGTTCGAATACCCGCCGCAGTCTGCCGACCTGTTGGACCAGGGCACGCTTGCCCCGTATTGCGCGCTAGTCAGCCTCACCGCTGCAGCCCCTTTGCTACCCTCTGATGGAGAGCGCCAATGAGCGACGCGCAACTTGAAATACTGGCCGGCCGTGCAGGCCTTGCCGTTGACTGGATCGATGCCAACGGTCGCCCGCAAAAAGTCGCCCCGGCGGTGCTCCGCGCCGTCCTGACCGGCCTCGGCCACCCAGCCAGCAGCGCCCAGGAAATCGACGCCAGCCTGTTGCAACTGCAAGAAGTACAACAGACACGGCACCTGCCGCCGCTGCTTACATCCGATGTCGGTGTCGGCCTCGACCTGGCGCATTACTTCGAGCCCGAAACCCCTTGTGAAGTCCACCTTGAAGACGGCTCCCGGCTGAACCTCAAGCTCGATGCACAAGCAGTACTGCCGGGGCTGATCCCGGTCGGCTATCAGCATGTCAGCATCGATGGACAGTCGTTCACCCTGGCGGTAGCACCCGAGCGCTGCTACAGCGTCGGCGATGCGGTCGACACTCCGATCCCGCGCACATGGGGCCTCAGCGTCCAGCTGTATTCACTGCGTCGTCCCGGTGATGGCGGTTTCGGTGATACCCAGGCACTGGAAGACCTCGCGCGGGTCGCCGGTGAACGAGGCGCCGAAGCCTTGGCGATCAGCCCATTGCACGCCATGTTCGGCAGCGACTCTCACCGTTACAGCCCGTATTCGCCGTCCAGCCGCTTGTTCCTCAACAGCTTGTACGCCGCCCCGGGCGCTATTCTCGGCGAACGCGCATGGCGCGCCGCGATTGATGCCACCGGCCTGGCCGGCGAGCTGCAACAGCTGGAAGAACAGGCGCTGATCAACTGGCCCGTGGCTGCCGCCGCCAAGCACCGCTTGCTGCAAGCCCTGTACGAAGGGTTTGTGCAAGGCGAACACCCGCTGCACGCCGACTTCAGCAGTTTCCGCCACGCCGGCGGTGAAGCCCTGGAAAATCACTGCCGCTTCGAAGCCATTCAGGAAGCGCGCCTGGCCAAGGGCGAAAGCCTCGACTGGCGCGAGTGGCCGGAGCAATGGCGCAACCCGCGTAGCGCCGCCCTCGCCGACTTTGCCGAAGAGAACGCCGGACGCATCGGCTTCTTCGCCTTTTGCCAATGGCTGATCGCCCGCTGCCTGGAGCGCGCGCAAACCGCCTCCCGCGGCGCAGGCATGAGCATTGGGCTGATCGCCGATTTGGCGGTAGGGGCCGATGGCGGTGGCAGTCAGGCCTGGAGTCGCCAGGACGAACTGCTTGCCTCGCTGACGGTCGGTGCGCCGCCCGACATCCTTAATCGCGCTGGCCAGGGCTGGGGCATTTCGGCATTTTCCCCAGAAGGTCTGGTGCGTAACGGCTTTCGCGCATTCATCGAAATGCTGCGCGCCAACTTTGCCCACGCCGGCGGTTTGCGCATCGATCACGTCATGGGCCTGCAACGGCTTTGGGTGATCCCCAACGGCTCACCGCCAGCCGACGGCGCCTACCTTTATTACCCGGTAGACGACCTGCTGCGGTTGCTTGCCCTGGAATCCCATCGCCATCAGGCGATTGTGCTGGGCGAAGACCTCGGGACCGTGGCGGAAGGCCTGCGGGAAAAACTCATTGCCCGTTCGATCCTCGGCATGCGTGTGCTGTTGTTTGAACAGGACAACACGCACTTCAAGCCGATACTGGACTGGCCGGACAATGCCTTGGCGACCACCAGCACCCACGACCTGCCGACGCTCAATGGCTGGTGGCATGGCCGCGACATCGACTGGAACGCCCGACTGGGCCTGGTCGACGCCACGGGTGAAATCGAATGGCGCCAACACCGTGAGCGCGAGCGTGAAGGCCTGCGCCGTGCGTTGAGCGAGGACCCGCAAAACTTTCGCGAAGAATCCCATGAAACCGATCAGGTGCTCGACGCAGCCATCCGTTTCCTCGGTCATACCCGGGCGCCACTGGTCTTGTTGCCGCTGGAAGATGCCTTGGGCGTCGAACAACAGGCCAACCTGCCCGGCACCATCGACACGCATCCCAACTGGTCACGGCGACTGCCCGGTGCCAGCGAGGCGTTGCTGGATGACCCGGACGCCGCCCGGCGCCTGGAATTACTCGCCTGCGCGCGACTTCAGGCCGGCGAGCGTGACCAATGATTCATTCGGACCTCCAACCGCTACGGGCGACCCTGCGGCTGCAATTTCATAAAGGTTTCACACTGGACCAGGCCGTCCCGCTGGTCCCGTACTTTGCCAGCCTGGGCATCAGCCATCTCTACGCCTCGCCGCTGCTCGCGGCCCGTGCCGGTTCCATGCATGGCTACGACGTGGTGGACCCCACCACCGTCAACCCCGAACTGGGCGGCGAAGCAGCGTTGCACCGTCTGGTGGCTGCCTTGCGCGAGCACAAGATGGGGCTGATCCTCGACATCGTCTCCAACCACATGGCCGTCGGCGGCAGTGACAATCCCTGGTGGCTGGACTTGCTGGAATGGGGACGCCTGAGCCCTTACGGCGAGTTCTTCGACATTCAATGGCACTCGCCCGACCCGTTGATGGAAGGCCAGTTGCTGCTGCCCTTCCTCGGCAGCGATTACGGCGTCGCCTTGCAGGACGGCACCCTGCCCTTGCGCTTCGATGCGCAACGCGGTGCCTTTTATGTCGAGCACTACGAGCATCACTTCCCGATCTGTCCGTCCAGTTATGGCGAAATGCTCAAAACCGACGACGAAGCGCTGAAGTTTCTTGCGGACCGCTTCAGTGCCTTGAGCTACCAGACGGACGCTTATGGCCTGGCGATACCGCTGAAAGCCGAATTGCGCGAGCTCGCCAGCAACCCCGCGATCCTCCAGTGCATCCAGGACAATCTCGGCCAATTCGACTCGTTGACACCCGAGGGTTTCCAGCGCCTTCACCACCTGCTTGAACGCCAGAGCTATCGTCTGGCGAGCTGGCGCACGGCCGCCGATGACATCAACTGGCGGCGCTTTTTCGATATCAACGAACTGGGCGGTCTGCGGGTCGAGCGGCCGGCGGTGTTCGAAGCGACGCATGCAAAAATCTTCGAGCTGGTGGCGCAAGGCCTGGTCGACGGTCTGCGCATCGACCACATCGACGGCCTCGCCGATCCGCGCGGCTATTGCCGCAAACTGCGGCGTCGGGTTGATACCCTGTCGCCTGACCGGCACCTGCCGATCTTCGTCGAGAAGATCCTCGGTGAAGGCGAAACCCTGCACCGTGACTGGTCGGTGGACGGCACCACCGGTTATGAATTCATGAACCAGTTGTCGCTGCTGCAGCATGACCCGCAAGGCGCCGAGAACCTGGGCAATCTGTGGAATCTCTACAGTGAACGGCCCGCCGACTTCCGCCAGGAAGCGCAGCTGGCACGCCAGCAAATCCTTAACGGCTCGCTCGCCGGGGATTTCGAAAGCGTTGCCCAGGCGTTGTTGCAAGTGGCCCGCGATGACCTGATGACCCGCGACTTGACCCTCGGTGCGATCCGCCGGGCGTTGCAGGAACTGATCGTGCATTTCCCGGTGTACCGCACCTACATCAGTGCGCGCGGTCGCTCTGGCGAAGACGATGTGTTTTTCCAGCAGGCCATGGAAGGTGCCCGGCAAGCCCTCAGCGAAGCCGATTGGCCGGTGCTTGAATGCCTGGCCAGATGGCTCGGCGGTGAACCGTGGCGCAACCGGCCGATGGGCCGCCCGCGCAAGATGCTCAAGCATGCCTGCGTGCGTTTCCAGCAATTGACCTCACCCGCCGCCGCCAAGGCCGTGGAAGACACCGCGTTCTATCGCTCGGCGGTTCTGCTGTCGCGCAATGACGTGGGCTTCAGCACCGAGCAGTTCAGCGCCCCCGTTGCAGATTTTCATGCTGTCTGTGCCAACCGTCTCGCCGAATTTCCAGACAACCTGCTGGCGACCGCGACCCACGACCACAAGCGCGGCGAAGACACCCGGGCGCGGCTTGCGGTGCTGAGCGAACGCAGCGCCTGGTACGCCGAGCAGGTTCCGCTCTGGCGAACCCTCGCCCGCCCCTTGCGTGACGATGAGCAAATGCCGTCGGCAGGCGATGAGTTGATTCTCTACCAGGCCATCCTCGGCAGTTGGCCGCTGGACCTGCGCGACGACGATCAATCGGCGCTCGAGGACTACGCTCAGCGTGTGTGGCAGTGGCAACAAAAAGCCTTGCGCGAAGCCAAGTTGCAAAGCAGCTGGAGTGCGCCGAACGAGGCTTACGAACAAGCCGCCCAGCAATTTCTGCAACGCCTGTTGGTGCACCCCGATGGTCAACTGCTGCGCGCAGCACTGGGCAAGGCAGCGAAGACCATCGCCGTCCCCGGCGCCCTCAATGGTTTGGCGCAAACCTTGCTGCGAATGACCGTGCCAGGGGTGCCTGACCTGTATCAGGGCAACGAGTACTGGGACTTCTCGCTGGTCGATCCGGACAACCGCCGGCCAGTGGATTACGCCAGCCGCCAACAGGCCATGCAGGCGTCCATGAATCTGCCCGATCTGCTGACCCGCTGGCGTGACGGGCGCATCAAGCAATCCTTGATCGCCCAAACGTTGAACCTGCGAGCCGAACATGCCGAGCTGTTCCAGCGAGGGACGTATCAAGCCCTTGAGGTCGTCGGCAGCCAGGCTCACCGGGTGTTGGCCTTTGCTCGAGAACATGAGGGAAAACGCGCCATCGTGATCGTCCCGATACGTTGCGCCGCGTTGCTGGAAAACAGTGCAGAACCTCAGGTTGAAGCGCTGCGCTGGGGCGATACGCGGGTCAAATTACCGTTCGCCACGTCTGACGAAAATTTGAAGGGACTTTTTTCCAGCACCGCAGTCACACACCACAAGGAGCTGAACATCAGCGCCGCGCTGGGGGATTTCCCGGTCAATCTCTTTATTCAAACGTTTACCCAAGCTTGAGTTCAGTTCAGGAGTATTGCGATGAGTACCGAAGAAAAACGCATTCGCGAATTTGCCTATCAGATTTGGGAGTCGGAAGGAAAACCCGAAGGCCAGGAAGCCCGGCATTGGGAAATGGCTCGCAAGCTGGCTGAAGCAGAAGCCTTGGCGCCGAGCAAGTCGCCGAAGGCCGCTGGCAGCAAAACGGCGGGCACCAAGTCCCCAGCGGCCAAAAGCGCCAATGGCAAGGCCCCTGCGGAACCGAAGGCCAAAGCCAAACCCGCCGCTGCCTCGAAAGTGATTCCGCCGGGCGAAAAAGCTGCTGACAAAAAGCCTAAGACGACGCGTAAACCGCCTGCGGTCTGACGCTCCCCGATACTGAATTGATTGACCTCGTGGCGAGCCCCCTCGCCACAGTGGGCGCACTCGCCCATAAAAAACCGGAACACCCCGTTCCCTGTAGGAGCTGTCGAGTGCAACGAGGCTGCGATCTTTTGATCTTGATCTTTCAAAGCAACATTCAAAGATCGCAGCCTCGTTTCACTCGACAGCTCCTACGGAGGGCCGGTGGACACCACACCGTTTGCGTCACCCCTATTTGCAGGAGCATGTATGTCCAGTCCAAAAAAAGCCGCGCCAGAACCTCACGTCGAGGCCTCGCGAATTCGTGAAGGCCTGCCCTTCCCACTCGGCGCAACCTGGGACGGTCTGGGGGTCAACTTTGCCTTGTTTTCCGCCAACGCGACCAAGGTCGAGCTGTGCATCTTCGACGATGCTGGCGAGGTAGAACTCGAGCGTATTGAACTGCCTGAATACACTGACGAGATCTATCACGGTTACTTGCCCGACGCCCATCCTGGCTTGATCTATGGCTACCGCGTCTATGGTGCCTATGACCCGGCCAACGGTCATCGCTTCAACCACAACAAACTGCTGATCGACCCGTACGCCAAGCAGCTGGTTGGCGAATTGAAATGGTCCGAAGCCTTGTTCGGCTACACCATCGGCCACCCCGACGCCGACCTCAGCTTCGATGAACGCGACAGTGCGCCGTTCGTGCCCAAGTGCAAGGTGATCGACCCGGCTCACACCTGGGGCAATGACCAGCGCGTCAGCGTGCCGTGGGACAAGACGATCATCTATGAGACCCATGTGCGCGGCATCAGCATGCGTCACCCTTCCGTCCCCGAGAACCTGCGTGGCACCTTCGGCGGGCTGATGGTCGATGACGTGCTGGAACACATTCGCAAGCTCGGCGTTTCATCGGTGGAATTGCTGCCAATTCACGCCTTCGTCAACGACCAGCACCTGCTGCACAAAGGCATGACCAATTACTGGGGCTACAACAGCATCGCGTTCTTCGCCCCGGACCCACGCTACCTGGCCAGCGGCAAGATCGCCGAGTTCAAGGAGATGGTCGCGCACCTGCACGAAGCCAATCTGGAAGTGATTCTCGACGTGGTCTACAACCACACCGCCGAGGGCAACGAGCAAGGCCCGACCTTGTCCATGCGCGGCATCGACAACGCCTCGTACTATCGCTTGATGCCGGACGACAAACGCTACTACATCAACGACTCCGGCACCGGCAACACCCTGGACCTGAGCCACCCGTGCGTGTTGCAAATGGTCACCGACTCCCTGCGCTACTGGGCCACGGAAATGCACGTGGACGGTTTCCGCTTCGACCTGGCAACCATCCTCGGCCGTTACCACGAGGGCTTCGACGAACGTCACAGCTTCCTCGTCGCCTGTCGTCAGGACCCGGTCTTGCGTCAGGTGAAAATGATTGCCGAGCCGTGGGATTGCGGTCCCGGCGGTTATCAGGTCGGTGGCTTTCCACCGGGCTGGGTCGAGTGGAACGACAAATTCCGCGACACCGTGCGTGCCTTCTGGAAAGGCGATGAGGGTCAACTGGCCGACTTCGCCAGCCGCATGACCGCCTCCGGCGAAATGTTCAACCAGCGTGGCCGTCGCCCGTATGCATCGATGAACTTCATCACGGCGCACGACGGATTCACCCTCAATGACCTCGTGTCGTACAACGACAAGCACAACGAAGCCAACGACGAAAACAACCAGGACGGCAGCAACAACAACCTGTCCTGGAACCACGGCGTCGAAGGCCCGACCGACGATCCCGAGATCAACGAACTGCGCCAGCGGCAGATGCGCAATTTCTTCGCCACGTTGCTGCTGTCCCAAGGCACGCCAATGCTGGTGGCCGGTGACGAATTTGCCCGGACCCAGGGAGGCAACAACAACGCGTATTGCCAGGACAGTGAAATCGGCTGGGTCAATTGGGACCTGAGCGAAGACGGCAAGGCCTTGCTCAAGTTCGTCAAACGCCTGATCAAGCTGCGCCTGGCGTATCCGATCCTGCGTCGCGGACGCTTCCTGGTGGGCAATTACAACGAGGACATCGGCGTCAAGGACGTCACCTGGCTCGCGCCGGATGGCAGTGAAATGTCCTCCGAACAATGGGAAGAAGCCCACGGCAAATGCCTCGGCATGCTGCTTGACGGTCGCGCCCAGGAAACCGGCATCCGCCGCAAGGGCGGTGATGCCACCCTGTTGCTGGTGGTCAATGCGCACCACGACATCGTCAACTTCACCTTGCCGCAAGTGCCTGATGGCGGTCACTGGACCTGCATGATTGACACCAACCAACCGTCGATTCGCGGCCAGGAACGCTTCGATTTCGGTGCCGAATATTCCGTCACCGGCCGTTCGCTGCTGTTGTTCGAATTGCAGCATGAGGAAGAAGAGTGAAATGGACCTACAGGCGTTTCTCAGTCGCCAGCCACCGGACTACGCCGATACTCGGGCGTTAGGCCGGTGCTTGCGGGCGCTGGTCGAGGCCCGTCTCGATCAGCTCCCGCTGCCGGGTAGCGGCAGGACGCTGGAGCGGTTGCAGCGCCTGGCCGAGGTTGGCGCCCATGATTTGGGGCTGTGCAAATTGTACGAAGGCCATACCGATGCGCTGGCGATCATCCAGCAACTCGGTGGCTCGCCAACGCCGGGCAGCACGTGGGGCATGTGGGCCGCCGAACCGCCGCAAGCAAAGGTTCGGGTCAGCCCTCAGGGCCAGATGGTGGCGCTGAACGGGCGCAAGGCCTGGTGTTCAGGTGCGGCCGTGTTGAGTCATGCGCTGCTCACCGCCTGGGATGAGCAAGATCGCCAGCAATTGGTTGCGGTGGCACTGGATCAACCCGGTGTGACCGTCACCGATGAGGGCTGGCAAGCGGTCGGCATGGGCGCCACCGGCAGCGTCGAGGTGACGTTCGACGGTGCCGAGGCGCAAGCCATCGGCAACCCCGGCGACTACCTGCAACGACCCGGTTTCTGGCACGGCGGCATCGGCATCGCCGCCTGCTGGTACGGTGCGGCACAGAGCCTCGCCGAACGCCTGCGAACGCAATGTGCTCAACATGAAGAACCCCATGCCCTCGCCCACCTAGGTGCAGTCGACAGCGCGCTGCACGCTGCAGCCGAGGTGTTGCGGGTCAGCGCGCTGGCCATCGACGCCGCGCCACTGGACGACGCTGAAATGCTCGCCCGGCGCGTTCGCGCAGTGGTGGAGCACGCGGTCGAACAGGTCATCCAGCACGTCGGTCACGCCTTGGGCGCCGGACCGTATTGCAAGGACCGACAGTTCGCGCGACTGATCGCTGATTTACCGGTGTTCCTGCGTCAAAGCCACGCGGAGAGAGATCTCGCCGCGCTGGGCAAACAGGTCCTCAACGGAACATGGACGTTATGAAAGCAAACCCCATTGTCGGCCAGGGCACGCCCCTGCATTTATGGCAAACCTCCCATCACTTGGCGCAACTGCCGGTGATCGACATTCTCGACCTGGTGCCCGAAGGCGCCCGTGCCGTCATCATCGCTCCGCACCCGGATGACGAAGTGCTCGGCTGCGGTGGATTGCTGCAATTGCTCGCCGCTGCGGGTCGCCCCTTGCAACTGATCTCCGTCACCGATGGCAGCGCCAGTCACCCTGGCTCACAGCGCTGGCCGGTGGAGCGACTGAGCGCGGTCCGGCCGCAGGAATCAGCCGAAGCGTTGCGCCGCCTAGGCCTGCCACTTCACAACCTGAAATGGTTGCGCGCAGGCTTCACTGACAGCCATGTGGCCGACCGCGAAGCCGAGCTGAGCGCGTTCATCGAACGGCATCTGCGGCCCAACGATGTGGTCTTTACCACCTGGCGCGAAGACGGTCATTGTGACCATGAGGCGGTGGGCCGCGCCAGCGCCGCAGCGGCAACGCGCGTCGGTGCGACCCTGCATGAATTGCCCGTGTGGACCTGGCATTGGGCCACCCCCGAAGACAGCTTCGTACCGTGGCAGCGTGCACGCAAAATCCTCCTCGACCCGGCGCTGGTCGCCCGCAAGCGCCACGCCATCCAGGCCTTCGCCAGCCAACTGGAAGGCGACCCGCACATCGGCTTGCCGCCGGTGCTGGCGCCTTTTGTGCTGGAGCGACTGCTGCAACCGTTCGAAGTGGTGTTTCTATGAGCGTCGAGGATCGTTATTTCGACGGTTTGTTTGCCGGCAACGATGATCCGTGGTCATTCCGTCAACGCTGGTATGAACAACGCAAACGCGCCATCACCCTCGCCGCCCTGCCTCGCCCCCGCTACCGCGCGATCTTCGAGCCCGGCTGTGCCAACGCCGAGCTGAGCTTTGAACTGGCCAGTCGCTGCGATCGCTTGTTGTGCTGCGACACGGCCGCGGCGGCCGTAGCGCTCGCCCGTACGCGGCTCGGGCCGTTCGACCACGCAGAGGTTCGCCAAAGCCGATTGCCCGAGGATTGGCCAAACGAAAAATTCGACCTGATCGTGATCAGCGAAATCGGCTATTACCTCGACGCCGGGGACCTGAAAAAGCTGATCGTCCAGGCCGAACAATCATTGACCGCTGACGGCCAGCTCCTGGCCTGCCACTGGCGTCCGCCTATCGACGGCTGCCCGCTCAATGCGCGGCAAGTCCATGACATGCTCCACGAACATCTGCATTTGCCGCGCCTGGTCCTGCACCAGGAAGCGGATTTCCTGCTCGAACTCTGGAGTCGCGAACCTCGTTCTGTGGCGGCGCTGGAGGGCTTGCGATGATTGGCATTCTGATCCCGGCACATAACGAAGAAGATTTGCTCGAAGACTGTCTGCAAGCGGCGCTGCTCGCCGCGCAACACGAACGTCTGGACGGAGAAACCGTCGAGATACTGGTGGTGCTCGACAGTTGCACTGACCGCTCATCCGAGATCGTCCGTGGTTTTCCGGTGCACTGTCTGGCAATCGAGGCGCGCAATGTCGGTCAGGCCCGTGCCGCTGGGGCGCATTTTTTGCTCCAACGTGGTGCGCGCTGGATTTCCTGCTCCGACGCCGACAGCCGTGTCGCCCATGACTGGCTGGTGGCGCAACTGGCGCTGGATGTCGACGCGGTCTGTGGCACGGTGACGGTCGAGGCGTGGCACGAGTCGTTCGATGAGTCGGCACAGATTCGCTATCACCAGCACTATCAGGCCCGCGACGGCCATCGGCACATTCACGGCGCTAACCTGGGCATCAGCGCCGAAGCCTATCAGCGTGCCGGCGGATTCGAGCCGCTGGCGTGCGACGAAGATGTGCAACTGGTGCGACAACTTGAACGCTGCGGCGCCAATATTGCCTGGAGTCACCGCCCGCAAGTGCTCACCAGCGCGCGCCTGGACAGTCGTGCCCGCGGTGGTTTCGGTGATTATTTGCGAGATCTGGTACAAGCCGATTAAAAAAAATCGGCCTCGGATGAAACAGCGAGGCGACGAATAGCGCGACTTGAGCAATACTCACTGCGCGGCAATCCAGGGTATGGAGCGCGGCACATCGTTTTTAAACAGAACAAGGACGTAGCCCGATGAAATCCGTTTCCATCATCGAAAGCAGCCTGCCAGGACAGATCTGGAACAGTGCCCTGCAACTGGACAACATCCCCGTCATCAACACCCAGACCCTGATTCCCGCCGGCGCACGCGCCGTTGTCATCGCGCCGCACCCCGGCGATGAAGTGGTCATGTGCGGCGGCCTGCTACAACTGTTGTCCACCCTTGGACACCCCCTGCAATTGATCTCCATCACCGACGGCAGCGCCAGCCACCCCGGTTCGCAACAATGGTCGGAGAAGCGCCTGAGCGTGTTTCGCGGCCAGGAAAGCGTCGAAGCCTTGCGCCGCCTCGGCTTGCCGATGCACAGCCTGAAATGGATTCGCGGCGGCTTCACCGATAACGCCCTGGCCGAGCGGGAGACTCAACTGACCCAGTTCATCGCCCGTTATCTGCGTCCCGGTGACGCGGTGTTCAGCACCTGGCGCGAAGACGGCACCAGTGACCATGATGCCGTCGGCCGCGCCAGCGCCAATGCGGCAAGCATGGTCGGCGCGACGTTCAACGAAGTACCGGTCTGGGCCTGGCACTGGCCAAGTCGCGATCAAGGACTGATGCCGTGGCACCGGGCCCGCAAAGTGCGCCTCGACACCTGGACCGTCGCGCGCAAAAGCCACGCCACCCATGCCTACGCCAGTCAGCTCGGCGGCGAACCCGCCCTTGGCATTGCGCCGCTGCTGCCCCGGGTGATTCTTGAACGCATGCGCTTGCCTTACGAAATCGTCTTCGTCTGACCCGATTCCCCATTCACCACTGCCCCACTGCCCCACTGTGGGAGCGAGCCTGCTCGCGATGGCGGACTGACAGCCAACAGAGATGTTGAAGCTGACGGCCTCATCACGAGCAGGCTCGCTCCCACATTAGTTCGGGTGTCGCTCAAACTGAACTGCCTGGCGCTGCATCAGTCGCATAGAGATGCAGCCCAGATTCAGAGGAGTGACCGTGACCAGCGATTCCGAGCAGCGCGCCGTCAAATCCGAGTCCTTGAACACGCCCCCGGCGATTCATCGATTGAGGGTGCTGACGGTCAACACCCACAAAGGATTTACCGCCCTCAACCGCCGTTTCATCCTGCCCGAACTGCGTGAAGCCGTGCGCAGTACCTCGGCGGACCTGGTGTTCCTGCAGGAAGTGGTCGGTGAACACGAGCGCCATTCGTCCCGCTACAACGACTGGCCACAGACTTCGCAATACGAGTTCCTGGCCGACAGCATGTGGAGCGATTTCGCCTATGGGCGCAACGCCGTTTACCCCAACGGGCATCACGGCAACGCGTTGCTGTCCAAATACCCGATCCGCGAACATCGCAACCTCGATGTCTCGATCACCGGCCCCGAACGTCGCGGGTTGTTGCACTGCATCCTCGATGTGCCGGGGCACGCCGAAGTGCATGCCATCTGCGTTCATCTGAGCCTGCTGGAAAGCCATCGCCAGTTACAGCTCCAACTGCTCTGCCAACTGCTCGAATCCCTGCCCGACGACGCGCCGGTGATCATTGCCGGCGACTTCAACGACTGGCAGTTGCACGGCAACACCGCCCTCGCCCGTCGCGATTACCTGCACGAAGCGTTCGAACGCCACAATGGTCGACCGGCGAAAACCTATCCGGCGCGGTTCCCCCTGCTGCGCCTGGACCGGATCTACCTGCGCAACGCAAGTAGCCATAATCCGCGCATTCTTGGCAGCAAGCCCTGGACGCATTTGTCGGACCATTTGCCGCTGGCGGTCGAAGTGCACCTCTGAGCATTCGCCGACGAATGGCCGCGTAAAGCGCTAGCTAAGGCCTGTCACTTCAAAAAACCCTACTAGGCTTGCTCATTAGCCTCGAATAGTAGTGGGAATTCTTTGCAGACACTCGCAGCTTTCCAACACTTTTCGGGCTAGAAGTTGGGGGACTCTCAGATTCTTGTCTAGCACTCAGACTGTTATTAAAGAGTGGCAAGGATCAACGTCGAGAAAGGAAACCAGCTATGAAAAGGCTCTCTCACCGAACTCGTTTTTTCGTCGCGTGTTCATTACTGATCGCGCTCAACGGCGTTGCCCACGCGGCACAAACAGAAAAACCCAATATCCTTTTTATCGTCTCCGATGACACCGGCTATGGCGACCTGGGTCCATATGGTGGTGGTGTTGGCCGAGGCATGCCGACGCCGAGCATCGATGAACTGGCCGCTGAAGGCACGACGTTTTACTCGTTTTATGCTCAACCCAGTTGCACACCAGGCCGGGCTGCGATGCAAACCGGGCGCATCCCCAACCGCAGCGGCATGACCACCGTTGCCTTCCAGGGTCAGGGGGGTGGCTTGCCAGCAGCGGAATGGACACTGGCCTCCGTCCTCAAGACCGGAGGTTACGACACCTACTTCACCGGCAAGTGGCACTTGGGTGAAGACGATTACGCACTGCCCAATGCTCAAGGTTACGACGTGATGAAATACGTCGGCCTGTATCACCTGAACGCCTACACCTACGCGGACCCTACTTGGTTTCCGGACATGGACGATGAAACCCGGGCGATGTTCACCAAAGTAACGCGGGGCGCTCTGTCGGCCAAAGCCGGTGAAAAGCCGGTCGAAGAATTTAAGATCAACGGACAGTACGTGGACACGCCGGTGATTGATGGCAAACCCGGTGTGGTCGGTATTCCGTTCTTCGACAACTATGTCGAAAAAGCCACGATGGAGTTTCTCGACACCGCGTCAAAATCCAACAAACCATTTTTTATCAACGTCAACTTCATGAAGGTGCACCAGCCGAACATGCCGGCACCTGAGTTTATTCACAAGTCGATATCCAAGTCCAAATACGCCGACTCCATCGTTGAACTCGATACCCGCATCGGGCGCATCATGGACAAGCTGAAAGCGCTGGGAATGGATAAAAACACCCTGGTGGTCTACACCACCGACAACGGCGCGTGGCAGGACGTTTACCCGGATGCGGGCTACACGCCGTTCCGTGGCACCAAAGGCACCGTGCGTGAAGGTGGCAACCGAGTGCCGGCAATCATGGCCTGGCCAGGCAAAATAAAACCCAACACCAAAAACCACGACATCATTGGCGGTCTCGACCTGATGGCAACATTCGCTTCCGTGGCCGGGATCAAACTGCCGGATAAAGACCGCGAAGGTAAACCCATCATCTTCGACAGTTACGACATGACACCCGTGCTCCTCGGAACCGGCCCGGACCCACGCAAGGAATGGTTCTACTTCACCGAAAACGAGTTATCGCCAGGCGCCGCCCGGGTTGGCAACTACAAGGCGGTTTTCAACCTGCGCGGCGACGATGGTGCCTCGACAGGCGGCCTGGCCGTTGACACCAACCAGGGCTGGAAGGGTCCCACCAAGTACGTGGCCACCGTGCCGCAAGTCTTCGACTTGCTTCAGGACCCGCAGGAACGCTACGACATTTTCATGAACAACTTCACCGAGCATACCTGGACGATGGTTCCTATCAGCACAGCGATTGCGAAGCTGATGAAAACCTATGCTCAGTATCCTCCGCGTAAACTGCAAAGCATGAGCTATGACGGTCCTATCGAATTGTCCAAGTACCAGAAATTCCAGTCGGTGCGCGAAGACCTGGAGAAAGAAGGCATTATCCTTCCAATCCCTAACTAGCAATGCAGCGGCAGCCTTTCGGGGCTGCCGGTTTTTCCTGGATTCAGGGTGCGTTGACCTCCATGCAACCGACCTTCCCTTCGCTATCGCTGGCGTGAAAAAAACGTGATTGAACCCATACTCATCTAGACCTGATTCCCTGCCTTCGGTAAGCCAACATGAACATTCGCCGTTGTGCTTTTCAGCCTCTGGTTGTTTACCTGTTTCTTTGCTGCCTCAGCACATCCTTCGCCACGACCCTTCCCGAGCTGCCCGCCCCTGAACTCACACCGGCCGAAGAAGCCGAAGTGCAAAGCCTGGTATTGCCGGTGCCCGAAGACTGGGTCGGTGACTTCGAAGGCATGCGTCAACGCCGGCTGGTGCGGGTCCTGGTGCCGTACAGCAAAACCTTTTTCGAACTCGATCGCGGTCGCCAGCGTGGCCTCAGCTATGAGTTGGGCAAGGGCCTCGAAGCCTGGCTGAACAAAACCCTGATGACCTTCGCCGCCTATAACGCCGGGCCCGGCAACCTGCGCAAGTTTCGGGCGCTGGCCGAATAATCCGGGCTGGACAAGAACATCTGGTTTGGCAATGTCGAGCAGTCCGCGGCGCAAGTGGTGGGCCGGGAAACGGTGGATTACGTCGGCAACATCTACAAGTACTACGTGGCGTACAAACTTGTAGAGGAAAAATCAGCCTCTGCGGCGGGTAAAGCGCCTCAATGATGGCAGGTGGCTGCTGCGCGATAGGTATTAAGCCCTTTCAACAGCGGCGTATAACCTGGAGAACCGAAAAAACTGATCCGGGCTAAGTATGTCCAATCGTGTGATGCGGTTTACTTCAGATCGTTTTGGAGTTGGGGTTGGGGTTGGGTACATATCCGTTTTTGGGGTGACGGCGGCTATTGGTTCCGCCCTGACGGCGGGTCACTTGGAAAAGCCCCAAGTAACCAAGGGCTCTTGCCCCTGACGTTCGGCCTCTCGAGGGGGCGTGCACCGCCAAAGCAAAACGAGGCGGCCTACGGGCCGACCTGTTTGCTCAACGCTTGCGCGTGGTGATGGTCGTGATCGTTCCCACGCTCCGCGTGGGAATGCCGCCGGGGACGCTCTGCGTTCCGCTGCCGACATCCGGCTTGAGTCTTGCGCAAGGGTGACGCGGAGCGTCACGGGATGCATTCCCACGCGGAGCGTGGGAACGATCAACGGCATCGCGAGCAGGCTCACTCCCACATAAGGCAGACCAGCGCACAGCTTTTGCTTCTCACCACTCATCAGGCCGAGCGTTAGCTCGCCTTCCGCTTTTGATCTTGATCTTGATCTTGATCTGCCCCGTCGGGAGGCCGAACGCAGGTTCTGCGCAGTGGGCAACCCGGCATGGATGCCGGGTTAGCCGCCCCCGGCCATGAATGGCCGATGGCGGCGGGCCCACGGAGCAGGACCGGAGTGAGGGAATGCCGAGCCACAGCGAGGCACCGTACGTCAGGGGCGCAAGCGTTTGGTTACTTGGCGCCGGGCCGCGCAGGCTTTTCAAAGTGACCCGCCGTCAGGGCGGAACCAATAGTCGCCATGCCCGCAGAAACGGATATGTACCCAACCCCAAAACATTATCAAGTGAACCGCATTACGATGCGAGAAAGCGGCTTTTAAGGCTCTTTCGGCGGCTGCGCAGGTGCGGCGTACCACTGATCCCGGGGCACGCATTTCTCCTCCTGAGGATCGGCGAAATAATGCGGCGACATGATTTGCACTCCGTACTCGTTGAACACATCCTGGATGTTGCCGTGCAACACGCTGAGCAGCTCCGCGCGCGGACGCGGCTGGCTGGGAATCGCCTGGGCCACAAGGCGGTACTCGGGATAAAAATCCGACAACGCAGTCTGGAACACCTGGGGTACGGGGTCTCGAAGAATTCCGGCAGTGCGCCTGGCCGCCTCCAGCAACATCGCTTCGACCTGTCGCCACGGCGTGTCATAACCGATGGTGACCGTGGTATCGACCACATAGCCGGCGCCTTGCACTGTTCTGGAATAATTCTTTGTGACGGAATTGGTGATCATCGAATTAGGCAAGGTCAGCACCTCTCCCAGCCCCGTGCGGATACGGGTAGTAAACATCCCAAGCTCCGTCACCGTGCCTTCATACTCGCCGATCCGCACGAACTCACCGGGGCGTAGAGTGCGGGTGTACGTCAGGATCAAACCCGCCGCGGCTTGTCCGACCACACTGGAAGCGCCCAGGGAAATCATCAGGCCGATCAGTACCGACAGGCCTTTAAAGGCGTCAGTGCCCGCCCCCGGCAGATAAGGGTAAGCCATCGCCAAAGCGAACAGCCAGATGGCCAGGGAAGTCAGGCGCGTCGTTGGTTGCAGCGTTTCATGATTCAACCAACTGAACGTGCCCGGCGTCGCCATGCGCCGCAACACTCGCCGACTGAACGCCGTGGCGCCACGTGCAATGAAGAAAATCGCGACGGCGACACCAAGTCCCGGGATCGCACCGATAATGCCTTCGAGCAAATAGCGGGCGACGTCCAGCAAATAGTTGTTGAGGCTTTCACCCCAGGGCCGGGTGTAGGGAAATCGTGACAGGACAAACCCCAGCCATTCATAAGTGAGGAGCAGCACCACCAGCCAGCGCAGCAGCCAAAGCAGTCGAGTGACCAGCGGATAGAGATAATTGGCATCAATAATCTGCACTCGCCCAACCTTCAAGGTTTGGGCATGACGGTGCATCAAGTCGGGCAACTGCTTGAGCAGACTGCGCCGCAGCCAAGCCATGCCCCACAGCAGGAGGCAATAGATGAATGTCGCCAGTGCAGCGGCGCCCAGTGCCTTGAACATCAAGTGCAGGCTTCGCGCCTCCTGGGTTTCGGCAACCACCCGCCTCAGATTTTCAGCGGCGCCTTCCGCGGCCTGGCGGACGGAAGCGTATTCAAGCGTGTCGACATCGTTGGGCGAGACGATAAAAGCGCGCTTGGCACCTAATAACACCAGATAACTGTTCTGGACCGGATCGAGCGTAACGGTTAAATCATCCATGTCTTCGAGCGCTTCAGTGATCACGGTTTTCGCCCGTTTGGCCCGCAACGCCGGCACCTCTCCCAGCAATGTGGCACGCAACACCATAATGCTGCGATTCGCCACTTTGAGCTCAGCCGGTGGTGAGTCATCGGTCTTCGGGGCCTGTGCGGCATTCGAAGCAACGGACCCAAGCACGCCCAGAACAACAACCAGCATTGCCAGCGCTCTGCTGCGCATCTTTGAACTCCTTTTTCCCGGAATCGCTACGTGTCGCAGCGTAGTTGAGCGAAACAAACCTGTCAGATTTCCAAGGCGTTCCACCCTGGATGAACACGCCGACAGTCGCCCTGCCCTCAACAGGGATAGCCGTAATACTGACAGCATTTCCCCAGCGAAATAGAACAGGAAATCAGCTGCTGACAGGCTGGAAAAAGACCGATTGTCGGCTGCCAGAGACCTCTGGCTCGCGGTTTAGAAGATGATTTTTCGTACAAACAAGAACTTAGATAAGCACCAAAAAACAAATAGTTGCACCCACTGATTTAGGCATACCACTCATCGTTCATTTTCTTGACGCAATGCCTTCGGTCTTCTTAGCTTCACGTTACTACCCCCGGAAATACCACCCGGGGCAACCCGAAGACTCCCGCGAAATCGGGCGGTCAGCGGCTTGCCTCAATCCATTCGGTCGCCCCTCATTCGGGGTAGGAGAGACGCCAAAGCGAGATACGGCATGCGATTGCAAGGTAGACCGCCATGAAAACTTCATTCACCCGACAAGAGATCAAAGTTACCTTTTGCACTGTCTCCAGCTCACTGCTGTTGTGCTCATCCATCGAGGTTCAGGCGGGTCCCACCGAGGATGAATCCACACCTTGGTATCGCCAGGATGTTCCAGTCCTGAGTTTGCCTGCCAACGCTCTCTCCGCGCTCTACCCGGGCCACTTCAGCGCCGGTTCCGATACCCGAAGCTCACACCTGACGATCGAAGACGCTGCACCATCGGCGTGGGATCAGGTGTATGGGCAAGCGTCACGGCAAGCGCAAACCGATTTTATGGCACAGAATTCTTCAATCTCCGGCAGCTCCGAACTCAAAGGTCCGGCGATCCTGACCCTTCGAAGCGATAGCGGGCGCACCCAGCAGGTCGGGCTGATCGGCGGCATGACGCTGGTACAAGGCAACAGCAACGGACTGTTGACCAATCGGGCGCTGGCCGACCCTGCCAATGACACCCTCATCCTTCGAGGCCAGAGCTTCGGCGCCTACTGGAGCCTGACGGGTGAACAAGGCTGGCACGTGGACTTGACCGCCAGCGGTGGCCGTGTCAACGGCTATAGCCGCAACGATCAGGGCGCGCGGCAGGCGACTGAAGGCAGCGCGGTGACGTTGTCGGTGGAAGGCGGTTACCCGATCGGTCTGAGCGATAACTGGGTGATCGAACCGCAAGCGCAGTTGATCAACCAGCGCATCACGCTCGATACGCCTTATGCAGGCTCGGGCAATGCGTCGTCTAGCGATGTGACGTCCTGGAGCGGCCGGGTCGGCGCACGCTTGAAAGGTAGCTACGATATCAACGGCCTGCCGGTCGAACCCTATGTGCGGACCAACTTGTGGCACACCGTTTATACCGGCAATACCGTGACCCTCGATCAAGTCGACAAAATTAGCAGCAGTCGCAACTCATCGACCGTTGATGTGGGCTTGGGGTTGGTGGCGCGGGTAACGCCTGCGGTGAGCCTGTACGTCAGCGCCGATTACAGCAGTGTCGTGGACCAAAATGATTTGAACGGGCTGATTGCGAGTCTGGGTGTGCGGATGCGCTGGTGAGGAAGCAGTTTCGAGACATGTATGGTCTGGGTTGACGCCATCGCGGGCAAGCCCGCTCCCACAGTGGGTTTGTGTGGTACACAGAACCGGTGTGGGAGCGGGCTTGCCCGCGATGGGGGCGACGCGGTTTTAGATCAGCCTTCCGGGCGCAGGATCAATACCGCCAGCGGCGGCAGATTCAACACCAGCGAAAGTGGTTGCCCGTGGCTTGGTTCTTCCTCGGTAAACGCTCCGCCGCTGTTACCGTAGTTGGAACCGGCATACATCGCGGCGTCACTGTTGATCACCTCGCTCCAGCGTCCGGCGATCGGCACGCCGATGCGATAAGCCTCACGCGGCACCGGCGTGAAGTTCGCCACCACCAGCGCCGGCCGGCCATCCTTGCTCCAGCGCATGAACGCGTAAACGCTGTTGATGGCATCGTCGCCAATCAGCCACTGGAAGCCTTGCGGCGCATCATCCTGCTCATGCATCGCCGGTTCTTCGCGGTACAAGCGATTGAGGTCGCCAACCAGTTTCTGCACACCCTGGTGTTCCGGGTACTGCAGCAAGTACCAATCCAGTTGCTGATCGTGATTCCACTCGCGCCACTGGCCGAATTCGCAACCCATGAACAACAGTTTCTTGCCCGGGTGCGCCCACATGAAACTCAGATAGGCGCGCAGGTTGGCGAATTTCTGCCAGCGATCGCCAGGCATCTTGTCGATCAGTGAGTGCTTGCCGTGCACCACTTCATCATGGGAAATCGGCAGGATGAAACGCTCGGACCAGGCATACACCAGGCCGAAACTCAGCTCGTTGTGATGATGGGCGCGGTACACCGGGTCTTGCTGGATGTAATGCAGCGAATCGTGCATCCAGCCCATGTTCCATTTGTAATCGAAACCCAGGCCGCCCTGTTGCGTGCTCTGGCTCACGCCCGGCCACGCGGTGGATTCTTCGGCGATCACCATTGCACCGGGGGCTTCGAGGTTGACCACGTCGTTGAGGTGACGCAGGAAGTCGATGGCTTCCAGATTCTCGCGGCCGCCATGACGGTTGGGCACCCACTCGCCGGCCTTGCGCGAATAGTCGCGATAGAGCATCGAGGCCACGGCATCGACCCGCAGGCCATCGATGTGGAAATGCTTGAGCCAGTGCAACGCCGACGCCAGCATGTAGCCGTGCACTTCGGTGCGGCCAAGGTTGTAGATCAGCGTGTCCCAATCCTGATGGAAACCTTCCATCGGGTTGCCGTACTCATACAACGCGGTGCCATCGAATTGCGCCAGGCCGTGGGTATCGGTAGGGAAATGCGCCGGCACCCAATCGAGGATTACGCCAATGTCGGCCTGGTGGCAGGCGTTGACGAAGGCCGCAAAGTCATTGGGCGAACCATAACGCGCGCTCGGGGCGAATTGCGACAGCAGCTGATATCCCCACGAACCGCCGAACGGGTGTTCCATGATCGGCATCAGTTCGATGTGGGTGAACCCAAGCTCTTTCACGTACGGAATCAACCGCTCGCCGAGTTCGTGCCAGGTGTACTGGCGTGCCACTTCGCCCAGATCATCCAGTTCGCACTGCCAGGATCCAGCGTGCAATTCGTAGATCGACAGCGGTGCACTCGGACGTGAGCGCTCAACGCGTGACTCCATCCACGCCTGATCCTGCCAGTCGATGGTCAGCGGCGGTGCGACTTTCGATGCCGTGTCCGGCGGCAGCGAGGTGGCCAGAGCCATCGGGTCAGCCTTCAGCGGCAAGATGCCGTGGGCGCCCAGAATTTCGTACTTGTAGGCCTCGCCTGCCTGCATGCGCGGAATGAACAACTCCCAGACCCCGGTCGGATGACGCAGGCGCATCGGATGCCGGCGACCGTCCCAATTGTTGAAGTCGCCCACCACCGACACGCGCTTGGCGTTCGGTGCCCACACGGCGAAACGCACGCCATCGACACCGTCGACGTTTTTCAGCTGCGCGCCGAGGCAAGCGCTCAGGTCCCGGTGGTTGCCTTCGGCGAACAGGTACAAGTCCATTTCGCCAAGCAACGGGCCGAAGCTGTAGGGATCCTCGGAGACCTGCTCGCCACCCGCCCAACGGGTTCGCAGCACGTACGGCTGAGCCCGGTCGAAATGCCCGACAAACAGGCCCGGCGTCTGCGTGGCCTCAAGGATACCGAGCTCTTCCCCGGTGTCCTTCGCCAGCACGTGCACGCTGAGCGCGTCCGGCAGATAAGCACGAATGAATTGCCCACCGGCGCCATCGCCGTGGGGGCCAAGAATTGCAAAGGGGTCGTGATGTTCAGCGCGCACCAGCGCGTCGATATCCCGCGACCTGGGCAGCAGCGCCTCTTTAGCGTGACCCTGTTCCTTGTTCGAGAAACCCATAACTACTCTCCACCAAGATCGGAAAAGGGTTTAAGCCCACTCAATAATCCAAACAAACCATGCAACGGCACCGGCAACCATGTGGGGCGATTTTCAGCCTCATACGCCACCTCATAGGCCGCCTTCTCCAGACCGAACAACGCCAGCGAAGCGTCCTCGCCTTCCGGATCTTGCCATGCATGAGCAAGACTAGCTGCCGCCAGCCGATAAGCGTCGACAAATGCCAGTTTTGCATCATTCAAATAACGGTCGGCTACCCGTTGTCGTGCCGCGCGGGCTTGGGCAGTGTTGTCGACGTTTTGCACATTGATCGCCATTGCCGCGGCGTAATCGAAGGAGCGCAACACGCCACTCACATCTTTATAGGGGCTGTGCTTGCCGCGGCGTTCGCTCAACGGCCGCGCCGGCTCACCCTCGAAGTCGATCAAGTAAGCGTCGCCCTTGATCACCAGCACTTGCCCCAGGTGCAAATCACCGTGGACACGAATGCGCAGACCACCCACTGCCTTTTTGCCCAATTCCTGAACATGGCTGAGGATGGCTTTTTTGTTGTCCAGTAAACGACTGACCAAGGTTTTGTCCGCAGGGTTCAGTTCGTTTTGATGCTCTTTGAGCAGTTTCAACGCGTGGTCTACCTGCGCCGCAACGTCCTTGGCCGAGGCCAAGGCCTCTTTTTGCGTGGTGACCTGCGGGGCGAAATCGCGGTTATCGGTAGGCGCAGCCAGCACCTGATGCATCTCGCCGAGTCGTTGGCCGAGCATGCCGGCGAAGTCCTTGAGCTCGCCCAGCGCGTTGTAATGCTGCTCCTGTTCCGACATAGCGTCGGCCAGTTCATCGCGCAGCGCCCGCTCGAGGTTGTTCTGGGTCCATTCCCACGCGTCGCCCTGATTACTCAGATAGCCTTGGGCAATCATCAACAGATTGTCTTCACCGTTTGCATCGCGGCGAATCACCGAGCCCAGCAGCGGCGAGATGTTGGCGAAACCGGCCTGGGTCAGATAGGCGCTCATCTCCAATTCCGGGTGCACGCCCGTGGCGATTTTACGGATCAGCTTGAGCACCATGCTCTTGCCCACCACCACCGAACTGTTGGATTGCTCGGCAGACAGGTAACGCACTTCCGACTCGGCCGTCAGGCCCAGCTTGTTCAGCTCGGCGGTCGGTTCGAAGCGGATCTCGCCGCCATCCGACGGCAATACGGTGCGCTCCTGCATGCCCAGCACCACCGCGCGGATAAAACTTTCCAGGCTGAACGCATCGGTGATCAGGCCCACTTGCGGCCCTCGTCGCACCCGCGACAGCGCCAGTTGCTGCGGCAGTGCCGGTCCGACCTGATCATCGGCAATAAAGCCGAACGGCAATTGGTAGCGGCTGGTCTGGCCACCACTGGTGACCTCGATCTCGCTCAGCAACACCGGACGCTGTGCGTCACCGAAGCGAACGCCGTAGGCCAGGTTGACCTTCTCGATGGCCGCGTCCTTGCCGGCGAACCAGCGACGGTGCTGCAACCAGTTCGGCAAGATGCTCTGCTCCAGCGTGCCGCGTGACGGCGCTTCGAGCAGTTCTTCCATGCGTTTCTTCAACACCAGGGTGGTGAAGTCCGGCAGGCTTTGTGCCGGTTCAACGTGCCAGCTTGGCATTTGATTCTCCGCTGCGAGTCCGAACCAATAGAAACCGTAAGGCGCCAGGGTCAGCAGGAAATTCAGCTGACCAATCGGCGGGAAAGCATTACCGCCAAGCATCTCCACCGGCACCATGCCGACGTAGGCCGACAGGTCCAGTTCCGCCGCTTGCGCGCTGCGTGACACGTTGGCCACGCAGAGGATGATTTCGTGCTTGCCGTCCGGCCCGGTGAATTCCCGGGTGTAGGCCAGAATCCGCCGGTTGGTCGGCGAAAGCATTTTCAAGGTGCCGCGACCGAACGCCTTGGATTGCTTGCGCACCGCGAGCATTCGCCGCGTCCAGTTCAGCAGTGAATGCGGATCACCGGCCTGGGTTTCGACGTTGACCGACAGGTAGCCGTATTGCGGATCCATGATCGGCGGCAACACCAGGCTCGCCGGGTCGGCGCGGGAGAAGCCGCCGTTACGGTCGATCGACCACTGCATCGGCGTACGCACGCCGTCGCGGTCACCGAGGTAGATGTTGTCGCCCATGCCGATTTCATCGCCGTAATACATCGTCGGCGTGCCAGGCATCGACAGCAGCAGGCTGTTGAGCAATTCCACACGGCGACGATCACGCTCCATCAACGGTGCGAGGCGACGGCGAATGCCCAGGTTAATCCGCGCCCGACGGTCGGCCGCGTAGTAATTCCACAGGTAATCGCGCTCCTTGTCGGTGACCATTTCCAGGGTCAGCTCATCGTGGTTGCGCAGAAAAATCGCCCACTGACAGTTGGCCGGAATCTCAGGCGTCTGGCGCAGGATGTCGGTGATAGGGAAACGATCTTCCTGAGCCAGCGCCATGTACATGCGCGGCATCAATGGAAAGTGAAAGGCCATGTGGCATTCATCGCCGCTCAGGCCCTTTTTATCAGTGGTACCGAAATACAACTGAGTGTCTTCCGGCCACTGATTGGCCTCGGCCAGCAGCATGCGGTCGGGGTAATTGGCGTCGATTTCGGCACGGATCTGCTTCAGGACATCGTGGGTCTCTGGCAGGTTTTCGTTGTTGGTGCCGTCGCGCTCGATCAGGTACGGAATGGCGTCCAGCCGCAACCCGTCGATGCCCATGTCGAGCCAGTAGCGCATCACCGACAACACGGCTTTCATGACTTGCGGGTTGTCGAAATTCAGGTCCGGCTGGTGGGAGTAGAAGCGGTGCCAGAAATACTGGCCGGCGACCGGGTCCCAGGTCCAGTTGGACTTCTCGGTGTCGAGAAAGATGATGCGGGTGCCGTCGTATTTTTGATCGTCATCGGACCAGACATAGAAGTCCCGCGCCGCCGAACCGGGTTTGGCTTTACGGGCGCGCTGGAACCAGGCGTGCTGGTCGGAGGTGTGGTTGATGACCAGTTCGGTGATCACCCGCAGCCCGCGTTTGTGGGCCTCGGAGATGAACCGCTTGGCGTCCGCCAGGGTGCCGTAGTCAGGATGCACGCCACGGTATTCGGCAATGTCGTAACCATCGTCGCGCCGCGGCGATGGGTAGAACGGCAACAGCCAGATGGTGTTGACGCCCAGGTCGGCAATGTAATCGAGTTTGGCGATAAGGCCGGGAAAGTCGCCGATCCCGTCATTGTTGGAGTCGAAAAAAGACTTAACGTGAACCTGGTAAATCACCGCATCCTTGTACCAGAGCGGGTCTTTGATAAAGGTGGCAGCCTTGGGTTTCTTCGCCATTTGTAACTCCTGTTGAATTCGAAAAAACGCTGAGCCGATCACCAACCTCAAACGCGATGATTACCTGTGGGAGCGAACTTGCTCGCGATGGCGGCATTGCCTTCAACACTTCTGTTGTCTGACGCACCGCTATCGCGAACAAGCTCGCTCCCACAGGTCCTGCGTCTAAACGGTGATGCGCCAGATGCCAAACGGCTGATAAGCGGGGTCGATCCGCATGGACTGGTACTTGCCGTGCCAGGTCCAACGGTGGCCGCTCATCAAGTCTTCGCCCTGGGTGATGGCGTCGTCGGGCAAGCCCATTTCCCACAGCGGCAATTCGAAGTTCGCCTCCTGCACGTTATGCGGATCGAGGCTGACGGCCACCAGAATGAAGTTGCTGCCGTCCGCACTGCGCTTGCCGAAATACAGGATGTTGTCATTCCACGCGTTGTAGACCTTCAAGCCCAGGTGCGTATGCAGCGCCGGGTTTTGCCGGCGGATGCGGTTGAGCTGGGCGATCTCGGCAATGATGTTGCCGGGGGCATTGAAGTCCCGAGGGCGAATCTCGTACTTCTCGGAATTGAGGTATTCCTCCTTGCCCGGCACCGGCGCGGCCTCACAAAGCTCAAAGCCCGAATACATGCCCCATAAGCCAGAGCCCATGGTGGCCAGCGCAGCACGAATGAGAAAACCGGCACGGCCGGACTCATGCAGAAACGCCGGGTTGATGTCCGGGGTATTGACGAAGAAGTTCGGCCGGTAGCATTCGCGCCATGGCGACTCATTGAGCTCGGTGAAGTAAGTCGCCAGCTCCGTTTTGGTGTTGCGCCAGGTGAAGTAGGTATAGCTCTGGGAATAACCGACCTTGCCCAACCGCGCCATCATCGCCGGGGTAGTAAAGGCTTCGGCGAGGAAAATCACCTCGGGGTACAACGCCCGCACATCGGCGATCAACCATTGCCAGAACGGCAGCGGTTTGGTGTGTGGGTTGTCCACGCGAAAGATCTTCACGCCTTCTTCGACCCAACCGACAACGATGTCGCGCAATTCCACCCACAAACTGGGGATCGCGTCGTTGGCGTAGAAGTCGACGTTGACGATGTCCTGGTATTTCTTCGGTGGGTTCTCGGCGTATTTGATCGTGCCGTCCGGGCGCCAGTTGAACCAACCCGGATGCTGCTTGAGCCATGGATGGTCCTGGGAACACTGGATGGCGAAGTCCAGGGCGATCTCCAGCCCATGGCCAGCCGCCGCCGCGACCAATCGGCGGAAGTCCTCACGAGTACCGAGTTCGGAATGAATCGCCTCGTGCCCGCCCTCCTCGCTGCCAATCGCATACGGGCTGCCCGGATCGTCAGGGCCGGCCGTCAGGGAGTTGTTCGGGCCTTTACGGAAGCTGCGGCCAATCGGGTGGATCGGCGGGAAATACAGCACGTCGAAACCCATGTCCTGGATCATCGCCAGGCGCGAGTGAACGTCATTGAAGGTGCCGTGGCGCGCAGGGTCGTCCGTGATCGAGCGCGGAAACAGCTCATACCAACTGGCAAACTGGGCCAGCTCGCGCTCGACATCAACCGGGTACTCGGGGCTGAGGCTCAAATAAGCGCGATGATCGGCCTGCGACATCAGGTCAGCACTATGTTGGTGCAGAAACAGCGCGACCTGTTCGGCTTCGAGCAGACCGGACAATTCATGGTGCAACCCCGCGAGTTCTTCGCTCAACGGCCCTTCGGAACGCTCGGCCGCTTGCTGAACCTGATGCCGCCCTTCCTGCAACTCCAGGCTGACGGGCACACCGGCCACATGCTTTTTCTCGATCTCATAACAGAAGCTGGCGTACTGATCGATCCAGGCTTCTATACAAAACGCATAGCGACCCTGGCGCTCGACACGGAACTGGCCTTGCCAGCCGTTATTGCCCAGCTCAGTCATGGTCTCGCTATGCCAGATATCGTCACCATCGGCCTGCCAGCGCACCCTGACGGCCAGTTTGTCGTGACCGTCGGCGAATACTTTGCTGGTCACCACGACGTCTTGCCCCACCACCGCTTTGACGGCGAATTGGCCACCGTCGAGGGTCGGCATGACGTTTTCAATGGCGATGCGCGGCAGCAGCAACGCCTGCGATAGCGGCATGTGCGGGTTGTAGTTCAACTCAGTCGGTTTTTCAGCAGTCATCGAGCATCTCTCCTTTACGCCCCATGGACGCTCATGTGTCTGGTTTTCATTCACACGCAATCGTCTGCTCCGGAATGAACTCACTTAGGTTCCGAGCGACAGCGCCGGGGAAAAGTTCACGCCCATTTACCGGGAATCAATTCCGTGACCTGTGGGTCAACAAACTTAAGCACGACTTACGCCATGTACCACACTGAGGTTTCAATCATGAGTATCCCTATCCCCGCCGAGACACCGGACCCGAACATCGACCAGCCGACCATCCCGCCGACGGACCCGACACCGGTGCCCGAACAAGAGCCGCCGGGAACCACCCCGCCGCCTCGGGAAGAGCCTCCGGAGACCATGCCGCCTGTCATTGTCAGCCCGCAGTGAAGATCATTCCCACGCTCTGCGTGGGAATATCCAATAAATATGTACGCAAAAAATGTGAATCGGTCTATCCAGTGACTACGAACGCTTCGGGCACCTTACCGTCTGTCGGAATGTCTTTATCATTACAAAGTAACTATTAAAACCAAGCCCACACACATTTACGAAATGTACTACACCTTTCCTCAGAAATTTCTCGGCTTCGCACACTGTTATATACCGCGCACTACTCCCCGCAAGGCCGGCCAGCATTCACCACGCCGCTCAAGCCCCCCGTTTACATGGACCTACTGCAAAATAGACTTAGATAACTTCTGACGTCCGAATCATTACTTCCTGTTGTGGGAATACTCCGACACTAAAAAAATAACAAACTTGCAACTCCACCCACAAAAAACTACAACTTGGATGTCACTTGCGAAAAAGTGACTTCTTTCCGATATGGAGTTAAAAAATGAAAGACGCAAACATGATTGAAGTGCTTTTTAGTTTTAACGATAAATTCAATGCGCCTTCAGGACCCAACATAGCAGGCGGCTCGGGTGGTGCCGGTGGATGTGGTGGAAGTGGCGGTTGCGGCGGGGGCGGTGGTTGCAGTGGCGGCAGTGGTGGTTCAGGTGGTTCTGGCGGTAATGCAGTAACACGTCATTTCGATGAGGCAGTCGCCAAGCAATAATTCTGACGCACATGATAAGAGGCTTTTCGCACAGGCGAAAAGCCTCTATGGGAAGCGCAATGAAACTGAAAATACAGAATTACAACATACTTAACTTCGAAAATCAGAACATCCTTATTTCTGAAACGGGAGTAACAAAGGTCAACTCACCCTCTTTGCTTAAGATAATCACAACGCTTAAAGGTAGAGCATCGATCTCAGATCATGAACTGTATGATCTATTCCACCAACACAATCTCGATAAAGGGGACGCCTATTTATCGCTGGAGGCAATGCTCGGCCTTCATCATGAACCACAAGATATTTATTTTGATAAAACAACGATAATTCATGACTGGAAAGACCACGATCAATTAACGTCACTGATAAAGACCGAGCTTACGAATATCACTGTCACTGCCTCTGTTCCAGAACTTGATCAGGAATGCAGAAAAGAGACAAAGCAGATCACAATCCTCTTGTGCGAAAACTACAACTACGAAAAAATAAAAAAAACGTATTTCAAGCATGCAGAAGACCACCCTGACGACGCCATAATAGTTGGATATACCGCAGGGGATCAGTTCATCATTAGCCAACCTTATCTTCCGGCACTGGGAAGCCCGTGTCATTTTTGCACGGTAGATCGGCTTATCGAAAACGAAAAATACAGACCCAGCAACAACACCTGGTCTAATTTTTTAAATTTTTGTCATGCCAAAAGAACATCCATACCCGCACCCTCTCTCTCGATCTTTCAAAAAACGCTGATCATTGGAGCTCTGATACAAAAAATAAAATTACTAACAGGCCAAGGCGAAAGCGTTAGATACCAGGACAATATTCTTCAACAAACAAGTGTATCGCTGGTTAACGGACAACTATCAGAATCTACAACTTCACACTGGTGCCTATGCAGTTGCCTAAGGAATATCAAGTGAGGAAAATACCGCACGACTATTATCTCCGATTCCTGGATCCGATTGCATACAGCGAAACCATAGACTTTCACACAAAAGGAAACTTCTTCATACACGAAGCTTTTAAAAACCGCACAGCGCTGCACTTCATCAACAATAAAGACTTATCAGATCTAACGGGTAACGAGTTGAGATTGCACCCTGACATGGATTTATGCCTTCCAATAAAAAGTGAGAAATCGCAGACCTCGGATTTAAACCGAAACGAATCATGCGAGAGTTTCCTGGACGACCCTATACCTTTCGACATTGTCGAGAAAATGATAAACCCATTAACCTCTACAACAAAAGACAGTCACAAGCGTGGTTATCCAAGTGGAGGCGCCCTTTACCCCGTGGAAGTATTTGTATGCTCACTAATAGATGAACATCCGACGTGGCCGTGTAGCGAGCGGATCCTGCATTTGTTACCGCAGTCAAGAAAATTCGAAAGGGTAACGAGCTCGCACTCGATTCAAGACCTGAAAAAGTCCATATTTTCTGCGCCCCATACAATCGGCATGCCGAGCATTGCAATTATCTACGTTGCATACCTGCCAAAAACATTCTTTAAATATAGATACAGAGGATATCGAATGGCGCTAATGGAAGCAGGATCCATTTACACCATAATCGAACTTCAATGTAAAAAATTAGGCCTAGGGAGTCGTCAATGGTCAGCGTATACCGATACCCTGATCTGTAAGTCGATCGGTTTAAACCCAGCGCTATTTTTGCCTGTCAGCGTGCACCTTATAGGTAAATCCGCATGAATTTTTATAACACCAAAAACACCTCTGCATTGCCTTCCAAATGTGTTCTCCAGCCAGCTGGGGTCTCACATTTTCCTCCTTCAGTAGAAATAACCGACCAGTGGAATAATGGCGGTTCAGGCATCAGTAACGCTAACGCGTCGCACGCAGCATTGGGTGAGTACTTCGAGCGCCGACACTTCTATATGGAGGTTTTTCCTGAGCGCTCAGGTGTACTGGAGACCGCTCTATCTCCAACCGAAGTAGAAAAATTTGTACGCGCTTTTAGACAAACCGCTGACCGGGCAATAATTGACAAGGATATTCGACAGCACACATTCAGCCTGAGTAAAGCGTACCGATGCGAAGATTTTTCTGCCTGTTACATTCCAAGTGCCTGCCTATCCCTCAGCGCACACACAATAGCAAGCGATAGTTGGGTATACCCTTTACGCGACACGTGTGGATGTTGCTTTCATTCAGACCCGATTCTTGCAATGCTCGGCTCGCTAAAAGAACAACTTGAAAGACAGTTCCTCGCCAAATTCTGGCTGACCAAAACATGTTCAAAAATCGTAAAACATGAGGATGCAACTGAGCTACTGACGAAATCAGATGTTTATAAGCTCTATCAGTCACTCAACGTGTCGGGAGACGTCACTATACTTGACATCTCTGACTCAGACTTTCCTGGAACGTGTTTGCTTACGATCTACGGAAACAAAGATCCAACAAGGCATGTCAGATATTGCGCGGGGATGGCCTATGCAGCAACTGCAAAAGAAGCGCTGAGCAAGTCGATTCTGGAGCTATGGCAAACTTATCGCTATATCGATCTGCACGGTGCTCTCCAGCGTAAAATTACGGACATAGAAGACCCCTACTTGCGGTATTTTTTAAGTTGCAATTCATATATCACTTACCAAAACATCACAACGGTATACAGCCAAAACCACAAACAGCGCGACAACCTATCAAAATTTAGCGTAAACGGCTTACTGTCTTCACTCAAGAGCTTAGGCATTACGGGCTTTTTCTATATAAAACCAATAACAATAGAAACCGACTGCTATTACGCCGCCAAGTACATCTCTCCCGATTTATTCCTTCACATGAACAATGCTCAAAACATAAACACAGACAATCTTTACTCCCAATATTTTTCACACGAAATCCATAACGATCGACTCACCATGATGGTTCCTTTTCCCTGAGAATAAAAATGATACCTACCCATATTTTCGGACGTGCCACTCAACTAGCCTTCATTTTTATTAAGGAGCAACTCAAGGAGCCAACCGCTTTCTTTTGGACATTACTTTCTCCAGCCGCCATCTTCTATCTATTGAACTACACAAGAAATCGCACCTTTCTATTCGAATCAAACTATATAGAAACCACCTCCTGGTTCTATGCGTACATCGCATCGAACGTAGCGCTTTTCGGACTGGCATTTTATATAATTGGTCGCAGAGAAAGCGGATATATCCGCTCATTCATCTACACCCTCGAATCCAGAGTTGTTTTTCTGATAGCCAAGTTAATGGCCTACTCCTGTATTTCGATTTTTTATTGCGTAGCGTTCTACTGCCTTACACGAGTGGCGTTTGGCACACCGGACTTCGAAGAGTTGTACCTGATCGTTTTTCGATTTTATTCCTGCTTCCTCTGTTTCAGCATACCCGCGCTGTTGTTAACGCTGCTCCCTTGCAACTTCCAAGGTGCCAACACACTGTTTTCGATCTTATCATTTTCCATGTTAATTCTCGGCATCTATGGTGCCGACATGCCGCAAGACGCACCAAGTTTAATTCATCTTTTGAATCCCCTCTGGCTCGCCAAGAACACGATGATACTGGGTATTTGGCACACTCCGAGCATCGTTATTTGTACCACACTCCTATTTGTATTTAACTTTGCATTAACGACCCATCAACTTAGAATCAATCCGGTATGGAGCAGATATTAATGAACTCGTTAACCGTTGACAAACTGACATTTAGCCACTTTAAACATCCTTTATTTGAAAATGCGACATTAAAGGTGGAGCCTGGGAACCTCGTAGGTTTACTCGGGCCGAATGGCAGTGGAAAGACGACTTTTTTTGACATCGTCTGTGGCCTGCACAACCGAAAAGACTCAACTATGTCTAACACCTTCATAAAGAAACTCTACCTGTCGCAGACAATTACCACTCCGCACACGCTCCACATGTTTGACATCTTTAAAATAACTGCCCTACTTTGCTCACCAGACAATGTCACACAGGACAACGTACTGGCAAAACTTGAAACGTGGAGCCCTGAAGTAGTCGAGCGCTACAAAAAAATCTGGAAAAGAAAATCATCAACATGCAGTTACGGCGAAAAACGCTGGTTTTTCACACTGACACTACTGGCATTGAACGCAGACCTTATAATACTTGACGAGCCAACTGCCGGGGTCGACCCTGAATTTCGCCATTACATATGGAAGTGCCTGCACGGCGCAGTAAAGGACGGAACTGCAATTCTTGTGTCATCTCA
The DNA here is from genome assembly GCF_949767865.1 of Pseudomonas sp. IT-P294. Taxonomy (NCBI): domain Bacteria; kingdom Pseudomonadati; phylum Pseudomonadota; class Gammaproteobacteria; order Pseudomonadales; family Pseudomonadaceae; genus Pseudomonas; species Pseudomonas sp. IT-P294. Next base: position 1,006,041 of record NZ_CATKQW010000011.1, read on the forward strand.
CAACACCCAAGAAGTGGTCGACAACTGCGACTACTTTTATATGATCAGTAATCGCCAATTCAGTAAGTTCAGCAGCGGACAGGAATTCACCAGCTACTATGAAGCAACGAACGTGGATGATGCATTCATCCGTGCAGCGTCATCGACTGATTAGCGTCATTGTTTTTCAAACATCCGGACAACTCTCGGCATAAAGCTAAATATCCCCAGCGCGAGCAACGTACTGAGCACCGCCGTCGCCTCGCGCCCCAGGCCGGCCGACACTCCGATCGCTGCCGTCATCCACAACCCGGCGGCGGTGGTCAGGCCTTTGACGTGGCCTTCATCGCCCTCCTGGTTTTTCAGAATCGTGCCGGCGCCGAGAAAACCGATCCCGGCGATCACGCCCTGCACCACCCGACTCATGGCGTCGGCCTGGGACCCGGACATCTGTGGCACCAGGACAAACAATGCCGCGCCCAATGCCACCAGCATGTGGGTGCGAACCCCGGCAGCCTTGCCCATTTGCTCGCGTTCAAAGCCGAGAATGCCGCCCAGCAACGCAGCAATCAGCAGCCGCACGGTGATGCGCGTCAGTTGCGACGCATCGCCAATGTCGGAGAATTCCGCTTGCAGCGTCACCCAAACCTCATGCCACCAGGCGTTCATGGTGCAAATCCTTGTGATTGCTCGTTAGAGCATGGACCGCACCGACCATTAATCGGTTGCACCGAACGATGATCCCCGGCTGAGCCCTAACACTGTAGAACCCGCAGAGAAAAGGACACGTTCATGACTGTGCGCATCGAAAACCAGACATGCTTTTTCACAACGGAAAACGGTGAAGAAATTCGCCTGTGCCCCGACGTCACCATCATCACTGACCCGGATAAAGCCATGTCAGCGGTGGAGCTCGACGGCCAGCTTGTCTACATCACCGAAGCAGAAGCCGACGCATTGACCGTAGTAGGCGCCGTTGACGGTCGCAGGCATTTGAAGGCCACCGAGAGTGATTCGGTTATTTGACTGACCTGCATCAACACCTCCCGCAGGCGACCGATACAGGCGCCTGCATCCTGCAACGCCGGGTGCATCAAGTTGTCGCAGGTAGCGCATCGATACCCATCTGATCCGCTTTTTATTCCAATACCTGAGTCTGTTATGCAAACAGATCGCTGGTCATAGTGCTCATGCCTGATGGAGGCTGATGAGCGAAAGACCATGAGCGATAGAATCCCCGTCCGAACCATAGAAAGCGTCCCGCCAGTCCAGACCTATGAGCCTTCGCGTCCAAAGATGAAGGCCAAGTCCAGCGACAACCTGATTCACACCCGCAGCTTTACCGGCCTGTTCCGCACCCTGCGCCTGAGTGGCGCCGGATGTCTGTTTTTGCTGTTCTTCGGCACTGTGTGGCTGAACTGGGGCAATCGTCAGGCGGTGCTCTGGGACCTTTCGGAAAGCAAGTTCCATATCTTCGGCGCGACCTTCTGGCCGCAGGATTTCATCCTGCTCTCGGCGTTGCTGATCATTGCCGCGTTCGGCCTGTTCGCGATCACGGTGTTTGCCGGCCGGGTGTGGTGCGGCTACACCTGCCCGCAGAGCTCGTGGACCTGGATTTTCATGTGGTGCGAGAAGATCACCGAAGGTGAGCGCAACCAGCGCATCAAGCTGCAGGCCGCGCCGTGGGGCCTGAACAAACTGCTGCGCCGCTCGGCCAAGCACACCCTGTGGCTGGCGATCAGCCTGCTGACGGGCCTGACCTTTGTCGGCTACTTCACGCCGATCCGGCCCCTGGCCGAAGAACTGCTGACCTTGCAGATGGGCGGCGTCAGCCTGTTCTGGGTGCTGTTTTTTACCGGCGCGACGTACATCAATGCTGGCTGGCTGCGTGAAGCGGTGTGCATGCACATGTGCCCGTATGCGCGATTCCAGAGTGTGATGTTCGACAAGGACACCCTGACCATTTCCTATGACGTGGCCCGTGGCGAAAACCGTGGCCCGCGCAAACGCGAGGTGAAACCGGCCGAAGTGGGCCTCGGTGATTGCATCGACTGCCAACTGTGCGTGCAGGTCTGCCCGACCGGGATCGATATTCGCGACGGCTTGCAGATGGAATGCATCGGCTGCGCGGCGTGTATCGACGCCTGTGATTCGATCATGGACAAAATGGGCTACGCCCCCGGCCTGATCAGCTATACCTCGGAGCGTGAGTTGCAGGGTGGCAAGACCCGCCTGTTACGGCCACGGCTGATTGGTTACACCGCCGTGCTGCTGGTGATGATCGGCGCCCTCGTCCTTGCCCTGGTCGAACGGCCGATGGTGTCGCTGGATGTCAGCAAGGATCGCGGTCTGTTCCGTGAGAACAGTCAGGGGCAGATCGAAAACATCTACAGCCTGAAGGTCATCAACAAGACTCAGGTGCGCCAGGACTATCGACTGAGCCTGGTGGAGGGCGACGGTTTCCAGCTGCAAGGCAAGACCGAACTGAGTCTGGCACCGGGGGAGATTGTCGATGTACCGGTGTCGGTGGCCCTGCTGGCAGAACGTCCGAGCAGCAGTTCACAGACGATCAGTTTCAAGATTGTCGACAGCGATGAACCAGGCATTTATAGCGTGGCAAAAAGCCGGTTTGTGGCGCCGATGAACCGTTAAGGCTTTAGACTGCGGGGCGCCATTCGCGAGCAAGCTCGCTCCCACAAGGACACTGCAATACCTGTGGGAGCGAGCTTGCTCGCGATGCAGTCACCTCGATTTTTCTGACTGAATCACATCCAGGCACTTGATGAAACGCTACGAAAAATTCGCCGACGACATCGCAGAACTGATCCGCTCCGGCGTCCTTGGTCCCGGCCAGCGCGTGCCGTCGGTGCGCTACGCCAGCCAGACCTACGGGGTCAGCCCGTCCACGGTGTTCCAGGCCTACTACCTGCTCGAACGCCGGGGCCTGATCCGCGCCCGGCCGCGCTCCGGCTACTTCGTCAACGCCCATGCGCCGAGCCCGTTTTCGGAGCCGGTGATCAGCAGCCAGGTCAACGAATCCACTGAAGTCGACGTCAGCGAACTGGTGTTCTCGGTGCTCGACTCGATCAAGGACCCGACCACGGTGCCCTTCGGCTCGGCTTTTCCCAGCCCGACCCTGTTCCCGCTGCAACGGCTGTCGCGCTCCCTGGCCAGCGCCGCCCGGGACATGGACCCGCGCATGGTCGTCACCGACATGTCGCCGGGCAACCCGCAACTGCGCCGACAAATCGCCCTGCGCTACATGGTCGGCGGGCTGATGCTGCCCATGGAAGAATTGCTGATCACCAACGGCGCGCTGGAAGCCTTGAACCTGTGTCTGCAAGCCGTCACCGAACCCGGCGACCTGGTGGCTATCGAAGCGCCGGCGTTCTATGCCTGCCTGCAAATACTCGAGCGGTTGAAGCTCAAAGCCGTCGAGATTCCGGTGCACCCACGCGACGGCATCGACCTTGGCGTGCTCGCGCAAACCCTGGAACGCCATCCGATCAAGGCGTGCTGGTGCATGACCAGCTTCCAGAATCCCATGGGCGCGACCATGCCCGAGGCCAAGAAGCAGGAACTGGTCGAATTATTGCGCCGCCACCAAGTGCCGCTGATTGAAGACGATGTCTACGCCGAACTCTATTACGGCCAGCAAGCGCCGAAACCGGCCAAGGCGTTTGATACAGAAGGGTTGGTGATGCACTGCGGTTCGTTCGCCAAGAGCCTTGCCCCCGGCTACCGCATCGGCTGGGTCGCCGCCGGGCGTTATGCGCAGAAAATCGAACGGCTGAAACTCATGACGTCGCTGTGCGCCTCGATGCCGGCCCAGGCCGCCATCGCCGACTACCTGCAACACGGCGGCTACGACCGGCACCTGCGCAAACTGCGTTACGCCCTGGAAGAACAGCAAAGCGCCATGCTCGCTGCAATTGCCCGCTACTTTCCGGCGCAGACACGCGTCAGCCAACCGGCCGGTGGCTACTTCCTGTGGCTGGAGCTGCCGGCGCAGATGGATTCGTTGAAGTTGTTTCAGATGGCACTCGCGCAGGGGATCAGCATCGCGCCGGGGCCGATCTTTTCACCGACCCAGCGGTTCAGGAACTGTATCCGGCTGAATTACGGGAGCCCGTGGACCGAAGAGTCGGAGAAGGCGATGGAGACGTTGGGGCGGATTGTGCGGTCATTCTGACACTGATCGTTCCCACGCAGAGCGTGGGAACGAGCCTGTTAACGCCCGCCCGCAAGATCAACAAAAGTCCCGGTCGCATAAGACGCCTTGTCCGACAACAACCAGATAATCGCCTCTGCCACCTCGTCCGGCCGTCCACCGCGAGCCATCGGAATCGCCGATTCGAGCTTGCTGACCCGGTCCGGGTCACCGCTGAGCGCATGGAAGTCGGTGTAGATAAACCCCGGCCGCACCGCGTTGACGCGAATGCCCTCGCCCGCCACCTCTTTGGACAGGCCGACGGTAAAGCTGTCCAGCGCGCCTTTCGATGCCGCGTAATCCACGTATTCATTGGGCGAACCCAAGCGCGAGGCCACGGAGGAGACGTTGACGATGCTGCCACCCTGCCCGCCATGTTTGGGCGACATGCGCAGGACCGCGTGCTTGGCGCAGAGGATCGGTGCCAGGACGTTGGTTTTAAGGGTTCTGAGAATGCGGAATTCGGACATTTCGTCGATGCGGGACTTTTGCCCCACCGTCCCGGCATTGTTCACCAGCGCCGTCACCCGGCCCAGTTCGGTGTCCACCCGGTGGAACAAGCCGATCACTTCGTCTTCGATGCTGACGTCGGCGCGTACCGCAATGGCTTGGGCACCCAGCGCGCGGACTTGCTCCAGCACACGTTGCGCAGCCGCTTCGTCGGCCTGGTAGTTGATGCAGATCCGATAGCCCTGCGCGGCGGCCAACAGCGCGGTTGCGGCGCCGATGCCACGGCTGCCGCCAGTGATGAGAATGACTTTGTCCATGCGTGCGTCCCCTAACAAACCTAAGCAGTCCGGGCCAAGAATAACCGCCATTGCCGGCTTTTGCATGGACTCACATCAATCACACGTCGTTTCAACCGACTGCCCGCTGCTCCCCGCGATGAATGTCGATCATGAAGCGATCCGCGGGCAGCGGATGCCCCAACAGGTAACCCTGCAACGAGTCGCACCCCAGCTGAGTCAGGAAATCCTGCTGGACACCGGTCTCCACGCCTTCGGCAACGATGCGCAGGCCCAACGCCTGACCGAGGGCGACGATGGCCGAGACAATGGCCGCATCATCGCTGTCGTGTTCCAGATCGCGGACAAAACCACGGTCGATCTTCAGCTCGTTGGCCGGTAGACGCTTGAGGTACATCAAACTCGAGTAGCCGGTGCCAAAGTCATCGATCGACAGATCGACACCCATTTCCGAGAGTTCCTGAAGCACCGTCATGCTCGCGTCAGCATCGCTCATGGCGGTGGTTTCGGTGATTTCCAGGGTCAGGCTGTTCGCCGGCAACTGATGAGTAGCCAAGGCTTTGGAGACGCTATTGACCAGGCCCTTGTGGCAGAACTGTAACGCCGAGAGATTCACCGCGATGCGCCAGTCGGTGTAGCCCAGCACATACCACTCGCGCATCTGACGGCAGGCTTCGTTCAGCACCCATTCACCGATGGGAATGATCAGCCCGGTTTTTTCCGCAAGGTCGATGAACCTGTCCGGCAGCAGCATGCCCTGGGTCGGGTGCACCCAGCGCAGCAGCGCCTCGGCGCCCACCGGGCGACCATTGCCGGCGTCGAATTTGGGTTGGTAATAGAGGCTGAACTGTTGCTGATCGAGGGCGTTGCGCAAGTCCTGCAGCAATTGCAGCTGGATGCGCGCGTTACTGTTCATCGAGGCATCGAAAAAACTGTAGCCGTTTTTCCCGGCACCCTTGGCGTGGTACATCGCCGCGTCGGCGTTCATCAGCAATTCCTGGGCTGTCTGGCCGTTGCCCGGAAACAGCGCAATGCCGACACTGGCGGAAATCTGCAGATCATGTTCGGCGACCCGGAACGAACTACCGATCAACGCGACCTGCCGAGCCGCCAGGTCCAATGCATCGTTCGGCTCGCTGAGCCGCACCAATAGCACAAACTCATCGCCACCGATTCGCGCCAGGGTGTCCTGGCTGCGCAAATCCTCGCGCAGGCGCAGGCCGACTTCCCGCAGCAACTGATCGCCCATGTGGTGACCGAAGGCGTCGTTGACCGGTTTGAACCCATCCAGGTCGATGAACATCAGCGCAAAACAACCGCCCTGCTCGTTCACCTTGGACATGGCTTGCTCGATGCGGTCGGCGAGCAACATGCGATTGGGCAAACCGGTCAGGGTGTCGTGCAGGGCCAATTGGGTCAGCTCGCGATTGGCTTCCGTCAGAGAGCGTGCGAGGTCGGCGGTGCGTGCTTCAAGACGCGCATCCAGCACCGACGTCAACAAGGCGATGCTCAACACCGCCAGCGTGGTGATCAGCACCAGGTTGTCCAGGCCCTTGCCGTTCAAGCCCGTGATCGCGGCGCCGCAGAAGCTGCCATCCGGGAAACGCGCCGCGGCCATGGCGGTGTAGTGCATGCCGACGATGGCCAGGCCCATGATGACCGCGGCCCCCGCGCGCAGCAGGCCTACGTACGGTGTGTGCTGACGCAGGCGGAAGGCAATCCACAACGCCGCGCCGGATGCGCCGACAGCGATCAGCAACGAAGCACTGAACAGCGTCGGGTCGTAATCGATACCCGGTTGCATGCGCATGGCGGCCATGCCGGTGTAATGCATCGCGCTGATCCCCGCGCCCATGATCAACGCGCCGAACCCCAGTTGCCAGGCGGGCAGGCGTGGCTGGCTGACCAGCCACAAGGCAAAGCCGCAGGACAGGATCGCGGTCAACAGCGACAGGGCCGTCAGGACGAAGTCGTACCCCAGATCGATGGGTAAGGTGAACGCGAGCATGCCGATAAAGTGCATCGACCAGACGCCAACGCCCATGGCCAAGGCGCCACCCGCGGTCCATAGGAACACGGCCCGGCCTTTGGCCGTGGCAATGCGCTCGGTCAGGTCGAGCGCGGTATAGGAGGCGAGAATCGCCACACAAAGCGAAATGATGACCAGCGTGGGTGAATAGCTACCGATGAGCATGTGACTTCTCGCGACCGCCCCACCGTACTGCTTCCGTTCTCGACAGGGCAAATCCGGCGATTGTACTGATTACGCAAAAGAACGCACTGACAATAATGGTCAAATGGCCATCAAGCCGATGAAACGCTTGTTTGATAAATCTTCGCCGTCCCTTGCCGATCGTTCCCACGCTCTGCGTGGGAATGCAGCCAAGGACGCTCCGCGTCCCATGCCAGAACGCTGCGTGGGAGCGATCAAGACCCGCTGCAACAAGCCGGATCAATCCTTATTGCTGACCTGAAGCTGCCCGTCCCAGCCACCGCCCAGCGCCGCGATCAACTGCACACTGGCGATCAGGCGGCTCTGCAACAAACTCAGCACGTTGCGTTCGTTATTCAACGCCGTGGCCTGAACCACCACCACATCCAGATACGCAATCAAACCGGCCTTGTATTGGTTCTGGATCAGGCGCAATGATTCACGCGCCGCATCCAGCGCTTCCTGACGCACGCCCGCTTCGTCCTCCAGCACCTTGAGCTGCACCAGATAGTTTTCCACCTCGCGGAAACCATCGAGCACGGTCTGGCGGTACTTGGCGACGGTTTCGTCGTAGGCCGCTTCGCTGCGATCGACTTCAGCGGAACGCTGGCCGCCGTCGAACAGGGTCATGGCCAACTGCGGCCCGACCGACCAGAACCGGTTCGGCAAGCTGATCCAGTTGGAAAAGGTGCTGCTGCTGTAGCCGCCATTCAGGCTCAGGGTCAGGTCCGGGTAGTACGCGGCCTTGGCCACGCCGATGTTGGCGTTGGCCGCCATCACCGAACGCTCCGCGGAAGCGATGTCCGGGCGGCGCTCAAGCAACTGCGAAGGCAGGCTTAGCGGCACTTCGGGCAACGCCGGGATGTCCTTGGTCTCGACCAGGGTGAACTCCGCAGGCGGCAGCCCGATCAGTACGGCAATGGCGTTCTCGAACTGGGCACGCTGCCAGATCAGGTCGACCATGTCCGCCTGGGTGCTTTTGAGTTGTGTCTGCGCCTGGGCAACCGCGTCCTTGCCGGAGACACCGGCGCGGTATTGGTTTTCGGTCATTTTCAGCGAGCGTTGATAAGCTTCGACGGTCGCTTCCAACAGGCGTTTCTGCTCGTCGATCACCCGCAATTGCAGGTAATTCTGCACCAGCTCCGATTGCTGGCTCAGGCGCATCGCCGCCAGGTCGGCAAAACTGGCCTGGGCGTTGGCGGTGTCTGCTTCGAGCCCTCGGCGCAACTTGCCCCAGATGTCGGCTTCCCAACTGACACCGGCCTGCGCGGTGTAGGTGTCACGAATGCCGCTGGAGGAACTGGTCAGGCTCGAATTACTGCTGCCGGTGCCTTGGCTGGAGCGGCTTTTACTGACGGTCAGGTCCACCGTCGGAAAAAACGCGCCCCGGGCACTGCGCACCAACGCCTGGGCCTGACGGTACTGGGCTTCGGACTGGGCGACGGTCTGGTTGGAACTGTTGAGTTTTTCGATCAGGCCATTGAGCTGCTGGTCGCCATACAACTCCCACCAGGCGCCGCGCGCCAGGGAATCGCTGGGCTTGGCCTGACGCCAGCCTGCCGCTTCCTTGTATTGCACCGGCGTCGCGGCGGGCGGACGCTGGTAGTCCGGGCCGACAGCGCAAGCGCTGAGCATCGCCACGCACAGCGTCAGGCTCAGCAGACGCGAGCCCCGGGCCGCCGCCAACGGGGTGGCCAGATTGATAAGCGATCGGTCAGTCATAGCGGAGTTTCCAGAGCAGCATCGGTACGCACTCCACGCCATTTGTTGAAGCGATGGCGCAGTTTGTCGAGGTAGAGGTAAACCACCGGGGTGGTGTAAAGGGTCAGCACCTGGCTGAAAATCAGCCCGCCGATGATGGTCAGGCCCAGCGGCTGCCGCATTTCCGCCCCTTCGGCACGGCTCAGCAGCAATGGCAGCGCGCCGAGGATCGCCGCCAGGGTGGTCATCAAAATCGGTCGCAGACGTTGCAGACAGGCGCTGCGGATCGACTCCAGCGGGGTCAGGCCTTGGTGCCGTTCCAGTTGCAATGCGAGGTCGATCATCAAAATGGCGTTTTTCTTTACCACGCCGATCAGCAAGAACAGCCCGAGCAGCGAAATCAGGCTGAACTCGCCACCCAGCGCATAGATCGACAGCAACGCGCCAACCCCGGCCGATGGCAATGTCGACAGAATGGTCAGCGGGTGAATATAGCTTTCATACAGCACACCCAACACCAGATACACCGCCACCAGCGCGCCGAGAATCATGAACGGCTGGCTCTTCTGGGTGGCGGCGAAGGCGTTGGCGGTGCCGGCCATTTTCACGATCACGTCTTCCGGCATGCCGAGCCGGGCAATCGCCCGCTCGATGGCCGCCGTGCCCTGCTCCACCGTCACGCCTTCGGCCATGTCGAAGGCAATGCTTTCGGATGCGAACTGGCCTTCGTGGCTGACGCGGTCGTCTTCCAGGCTGTTTTCGTAATGGGCGATGGTTGAAAGCGGAATCCGCGCGCCGTCGGCAGTGATCACCTGAACCTGCTTGAGGGTGATTGGGTCCTGGGCATATTTCGGATTGACCTCCATCACCACCTGATACTGGTTGAGGCTGTCGTAAATCGTCGAAATCTGCCGCTGGCTGTAGGCGTTGTTCAGCACCGCGGTGACCATGTTCATGTCGACGCCCAGGCGCTTGGCCTGATCGCGATCGACAATCAGCGTCACCTGTTGCGCGCCGCGTCCCTCGCGAGCGTCAATCGCCGTTAGTTCCGGCAACGCCTTCAAGGCTGTCACGACTTTGGGATACCACTCGCGCAACTTGCCGAGGTCGGCGCTTTGCAGGATGTAGGAATATTGCGACGTGGTTTGCTCGCGACCGCCGCCGAACTGCAGATCCTGATCAGCCATCAGCATCAATTGCGCGCCAGGCACCTTTGGCATTTCCTTGCGCAGGCGTTCAATCACCTTCTGCGCGGAAATGTTGCGTTCCTTGATCGGTTTCAGGCGGACCAGCATGAACGCGTTATTGGTGCCGTTGGTGCCGCCAATGAAGCCGGCGACACTTTCCACCGCATCGTCTTTGAGAACGGCGCGGCGGAAAATTTCCATTTTCGGCTGCATGACGCTGAACGACAAACCGTCATCGCCGCGCACGAAACCGATCAGCTGACCGGTATCCTGCTGAGGCATAAAGGTTTTAGGAACAACGATATACAGCGCAATATTAACGCCGACTGTCAAAAACAAACTGAGCAACGTCAGTCGACGATGACGCAGCACCCAGTCGAGACTGGTCGCGTATTTACCGACCATCCACTCATTGGCGCGCTGGCTCCAGCGCTGCAAACGGTTTTCCTGGCCCGGCGTGTGCGGCTTCAACCAACGCGCACAGAGCATCGGCGTCAGCGTCAGGGACACCACCAGCGACACAACGATGGACGCCGCCAGCGTGATGGAAAACTCGCGAAACAGGCTTTCAATGATCCCGCCCATGAACAGGATCGACAGGAACACCGCCACCAGCGAGACGTTCATCGACAGCAAGGTGAAGCCGACTTCCTGCGCCCCAAGGTATGCGGCCTTCATCGGCGGCACGCCCTCATCGATGTGCCGGGAGATGTTTTCCAGCACCACGATCGCATCGTCCACCACCAGCCCGGTGGCCAGGATCAGCGCCATCAGCGACAAGTTGTTCAGCGAGAACCCGTAGAGGTACATCACCGCAAAGGTGCCGACCAGCGACACCGGCACCGCCAGGGTCGGAATCAGCGAAGCGCGGAAATTGCCGAGAAACAGGAACACCACCAGAATCACCAGCGCCACGGCGATCAGCAGGGTCATTTCCGCTTCGTGCAGGGTCGCCTTGATCACTGGCGAACGGTCCATCGCCAGGTTCAGTTTGACGCTGGCCGGCAGCACGGCTTGCAATGCCGGGAGCTGGGCCTTGATATCGTTGACCGTCTCGATGATGTTGGCGCCGGCCTGGCGGTTGATCACCAGCAGTACCGCCGCGTCGTTATTGAAGAAACCGCTGTTGTAGCGGTCCTCGACGCCGTCGCTGACCTTGGCCACGTCCTTGAGGCGCAACGCTGCGCCGTCCGCGTAGTGGATGATCAGCGACTCGTAATCCTTGGCTTTTTCCAGCTGATCATTGGCCTGAACCTGCCACAGCCGCTGGCTGTCTTCGACCGAGCCTTTGGGCCTGCGCACGTTGGCGTTGGCGATGGTGTTGCGCACATCGTCCAGGGCCACGCCATACTGGTTGAGCGCCTGGGGTTCGAGTTCGATACGTACGGCCGGCAACGAGCTGCCGCCAATCTGCACTTCACCCACGCCCTGCACCTGGGACAAGCTCTGGGACAGAATCGTCGACGCCAGGTCGTAGAGCTGGCCTTTTTCCAGCACATCGGAGGTCAGTGATAGCACCATGATCGGCGCCTGGGACGGGTTGACCTTCTTGTAGGTCGGCATGCTGCGCATCCCGCTGGGCAGCAGGTTGCGCGAGGCGTTGATCGCCGCTTGCACTTCCCGGGCCGCGCCGTTGATGTCGCGGTCGAGGTCAAACTGCAAAATCACCCGGGTCGAGCCTTGGCTGGAGCGGCTGCTCATGGTGTTGACGCCGGCAATCGCGCCGAACGAGCGCTCCAGTGGCGTGGCGACGGTCGAGGCCATCACTTCAGGACTCGCGCCAGGCAGGCTGGCCTGGACCACGATCACCGGGAAATCCATCTGCGGCAATGGCGCCACCGGCAACAGGCCGAAGCACACACCGCCCAGCAGCATGATCGCCAGGCTCAGCAACATGGTCGCGACCGGGCGCTTGATGAAAGGTCCGGACAGGTTCATGGCTGCTCTACCGCTTCCACGGACTGAGGCTTGCGACCCCAGCGCCGGCCGAGGCGGTCGAAATACAGATAGATGACAGGCGTGGTGAACAGCGTCAGGACCTGACTCACCAGCAAACCGCCGACCATCACCAGACCCAAAGGCTGACGCAATTCCGCGCCGGAACCGGTGGCCAGCATCAAGGGCACGGCGCCGAACAACGCAGCGAGCGTGGTCATCAAAATGGGCCGGAAGCGCAACAACGCCGCCTGATAAATCGCAGTCTGCGGGTCCATGCCCTGATTGCGCTCAGCGTCGAGGGCGAAGTCGATCATCATGATCGCGTTCTTCTTCACGATGCCGATCAGCAGAATGATGCCGATGATCGCGATCATCCCCAGGTCATTGCCACTCAACAGCAGCGCCAGCAAGGCGCCGACCGCCGCCGAGGGCAAGGTCGAGAGAATGGTGATCGGGTGAATATAGCTCTCGTACAACACACCAAGCACGATGTACATCGTCACCACCGCCGCCAGAATCAGCAGCAAGGTGCTCGACAAGGAAGCCTGGAACGCCTCGGCGGCGCCCTGGAACTGCGTCTGCACGCCAATCGGCATGCCGATGTCTTTCTGTACCTGATCGATAATCTCGACCGCATGCCCCAGCGCCACGCCGGGCGCCAGGTTGAACGACATCATCACCGCCGGGAACTGGCCGATGTGGGTGATCGCCAGTTGCGCCTGTCGCTCCTCGATGTGCGCCAGGCTGGACAGGCGCACTTGCCCGCCGTCGGTGGTCTTGACGTGAATCTGGTTCAAAGCATCCGGGCCGATCTTCTCGCCGGACTGCGATTGCAGCACCACGCGGTACTGGCTGGCCTGGGTATAAATGGTGGAAATCTGCCGCTGGCCGAAGGCGTCGTACAGCGCGTCGGTAATGTTCGACACCGACACCCCGACCCGTGACGCCGCATCGCGGTCGATCACCAGGTAAACCTGCAACCCCTTGTCCTGCAAATCACTGGCGACGTCAGTCAGTTCTGGCCGTTGCGCCAGGGCTTGCACCAGACGCCCGCTCCACAGGCTGAGCAACTCCGAATCCGGCGATGACATGCTGAACTGGTATTGCGTGCGGCTGACACGGTCTTCGATGGTCAAGTCCTGCACCGGTTGCATGAACAGCCGGATACCGACCAGTTTGTCCAATTCCGGTTGCAGGCGCGCGATCACCTGGGTCGCGCCCAAATCGCGGTTGCTGTGGGGTTTGAGGTTGATCAGCAGGCGACCACTGTTCAATGTCGAGTTGTCACCGTCGACGCCGATGTAGGACGACAGGCTTTCGACCGCCGGATCGGCCAGGATCACTTTGGCCAGTTCCTGCTGGCGCTCGCTCATCGCCGCAAAGGAAATCGATTGCGGTGCTTCGGAAATGCCCTGGATAACGCCCGTGTCCTGCACCGGGAAGAAGCCTTTGGGCACGACCATGTAAAGGAACACGGTCAGCGCCAGCGTGCCGATGGCCACCAGCAAGGTCAGTGGCTGGTGCTTGAGCACCCACTGCAACCTGCGCCCATAGCCTGCGATCATCCAGTCAATTGCTGCGCCACTGGCGCGGTAGAAGCGGCCCTGCTCTTCTTCCTTCGGCTCACGCTTGAGCAAGCGCGCGCACATCATCGGCGTCAGGGTCAGGGAGACAACCAGGGAAATCAGGATTGCCACCGCCAGGGTGATCGCAAACTCGCGGAACAACCGCCCCACCACGTCGGCCATGAACAGCAGCGGGATCAGCACCGCGATCAGCGACAGGGTCAGGGAAATCAGGGTGAAACCGATCTGCTTGGCGCCCTTGAGCGCGGCATTCAGGGGCGTGTCGCCTTCTTCGATGAACCGGGAGATGTTCTCCAGCATCACGATGGCATCGTCCACCACGAAACCGGTGGCGATGGTCAGGGCCATCAAGGTCAGGTTGTTGACCGAGAACCCGGCCAGGTACATCACGCCGAACGTACCGATCAGCGACAGCGGCACGGCCACCGTCGGGATGATCGTGGCACTGGCTCGACGCAGGAACAGGAATGTCACCATCACCACCAGCGCGATGGCGATCAGCAACTCGTGTTGCACGTCAGTGACCGAGGCGCGAATGGTCTGGGTGCGGTCGGTGAGGACCGTGACGTCGAGGCCCGCCGGCAGGTTGTCGGTGATGCTTGGCAGCAACGCCTTGATCCGGTCGACCACTTCGATGACGTTGGCGCCGGGCTGGCGCTGAATGTTCAGCAGCACTGCCTGGTTTTCATTGGCCCACGCCGCCAGGCGCTCGTTCTCGGCGCCGTCGACGATTTCCGCGACGTCCTTGAGCCGCAACGGCGCGCCGTTGGCGTAGGCCAGAATCAGGTTGGCGTAGTCCTTGGGCGACGTCAGTTGATCGTTTGCATCGAGCATCGAGACCCGGGTCGGGCCGTCGAAGTTGCCCTTGGGCTGGTTGACGTTGGACGCGCCGATCAAGGTGCGTACATCGGACAGGTTCAAACCATTGGCCGCCAGGGCCTCCGGGTTAACCTTGATCCGCACTGCCTGACGCTGGCCGCCGGCAATGCTGACCATGCCGACCCCGCTGATCTGGGCGATTTTTTGCGCCATGCGGGTGTCGACCAGGTCATTGAGCTTGGGCAACAGCATGGTCTTTGAGGTGATTGCGAGGGTCAGCACCGGGGTGTCCGCCGGGTTGACCTTGTTGTACACCGGCGGTGCCGGCAGGTCCTTGGGCAGCAAATTGGTGGCGGCGTTGATCGCGGCCTGCACCTGCTGCTCGGCAACGTCCATGTTGATGTCGAGGCTGAAACGCAGGGTCAGCACCGAGGCGCCGCCGGAGCTGGTCGACGCCATCTGGGTCAGGCCGGGCATCTGCCCGAATTGACGCTCCAGCGGCGCGGTGACGGCACTGGTCATGACGTCCGGGCTGGCGCCGGGGTACAGCGTCATCACCCGAATGGTCGGGTAATCGACTTGCGGCAATGCCGACACCGGCAATAGCCGATAAGCGATGATCCCGGCCAGGATAATCGCCAGCATGCTCAGGGTCGTGGCGACCGGGCGAAGGATGAACAGCCGCGAGATGTTCATGCGCCGTCCTTTTTCGCCTTGTCGGTGGTGGTCGCAGGCTCAGTCGAGCTGGCCGCCGATTTGCCCTGCAAGTGGCCGGTCGGGGTGGCCGGTACGTCCTTGGTGTCGTTGACCACTTCGACTTCGCTGCCTTCCTTCAGGCGGTCGGTGCCTTCCAGGACCACGCGATCCCCCGGAGCGAGGCCTTCGGTGACCACGGTGTTCTGACCGTCACTGGCGCCGACCTTCAACTGGCGGATCGTGACCTTCTTGTCGCCGTCCATTGCATAGACGAACGTGCCGTTGGTGCCGAACTGAATCGCCGCCGACGGTGCGAGCACCACGCCTTTCAGGGTGTCGGCCAGCAGGTGGACGTTGACGAACTGGTTGGGGAATAACACCTGATCGCGGTTCTCATAGCGTGCCTTGAATTTCAGGGTGCCGGTGGTGACGTTGATCTGGTTGTCCAGGCTCTGCAACACGCCCGTGGCCTGCAACTGCGTGTCGCCACGGTCCCAGGCTTCGGCGATCAATTTGGCGCCGGTGCGATAGCGCGCCAATACGACGTCGAGGCTGTTCTCCGGCAAGGTGAAGGCGACGCTGATCGGCTGGGTCTGGGTGATGATCGCCAGCGCCGTGGTGTCGTTGGCGGCCACCAGGTTACCGACGTCCAGCTGCCGCAGGCCCACACGCCCGGCAATCGGGGCGCGGATCTTGGTGAATTCCAGATTGAGTTTGGCGTCGTTGACTGCCGCCTGATTGGTCTTGACCGTGCCCTGGTACTGGCCGACCAGCGCTTCGGCGGTGTCCAGGGTTTGCTTGGCGATGCTGTCTTCCTTGAACAGACCCCGATAACGCTCGACATCGACCTGGGCGTTTTTCAATTGCGCCTGGTTCTGCAGCAACGTGCCTTCGGCCTGGAGCAAGGCGTTCTGGTAAGGACGCGGGTCGATTTCAGCCAGCAGGTCGCCGGCCTTGACCATCTGCCCTTCTTCGAAGGCAATCCTCATCAACTCGCCGCCAACGCGGCTGCGCACATTAATGGTGTTGAGTGCGGTGACCGTGCCCAACGCCCTGTAGTACAGCGGGAAATCACCTTTGACCGCCGGCGCAACACGCACCGGGATCGGCCCGGTCGCCCCGCCAAAGCCCGGACGCATGCCTCCCGACTTGCCGGTGTGCCCGGCGACGGCTTTCGGAGCTGCACTTTCCTTCTGGTGACTGCCGGCAGGCCAGAATTTCCAGCACAGCCCAGCGATGACCAACAGGACAAGCAGGCCGAGCAGCCAGCGACGAGGATTACGGGAAGCAGAGGATTGCATGGAATGATCAACCATTGGGCGCGTGAGCTTTTTTCTACGGGAGGCTGAACGATAAGCACTGGCGGGTATTAAGCAAAGCGCCTTTACCGGCAATTTACCTTTGGCTTACGTAACAGGAGATTTATCTAAGACACTGAAGCACAAATGAAAACGGCCTGGACAGGGCCAGGCCGTTAACAATTGTAAAAAGTAAGCTTATTTCAGAACAGCAAGTGCCGCTTCGTAGTTCGGTTCTTCAGCGATTTCCTTGACCAGTTCGCTGTGCAGCACGTTGTCGTTTTCGTCCAGCACAACAACCGCACGGGCGGTCAGGCCTTTGAGCGGGCCGTCAGCGATGGCCACGCCGTAGTTCTCGATGAACTCGGCACCGCGCAGGGTCGACAGATTCTGCACGTTTTCCAGGCCTTCGGCGCCGCAGAAGCGTGCCTGGGCGAACGGCAGGTCAGCGGAGATGCACAACACAACGGTGTTGGCGACATCGTTGGCCTGGGCGTTGAACTTGCGAACCGACGTTGCGCAGGTCGGGGTGTCGACGCTTGGGAAGATGTTCAGCACTTTGCGCTTGCCGGCGAAGCTCGCCAGGGTCACGTCGGACAGATTGCCAGCAACCAGGGAAAAGGCTGGCGCCTTGGAACCGGCTTGTGGCAGTTGACCGTTGACTTGAACCGGGTTGCCTTTAAGAGTGACTTGAGCCATGAACGGAGTCCTTCTGAACGTTGTTGTAGAGAATTTTGAAGAGGCCGAAGTTAACCACGAAACGAGGCCTTCGACCTATCCCCGATACAAAACTTGTATACAACATAAATCTTTGTCGGAGCGAGCCTGCTCGCGATTGCGGACTGACATTCAAAATAAATGTCGGCTGACACACCGCTATCGCGGGCAAGCCCTCTCCCACAAGGTCGTGTTCAAGCCAATAACCGCAACATATTGCGGTGCCGTGCCGCAAAAATCCGGCGCATATACGCGTTCACCAACAGCGTTTCCGTAAACGCGCCACCGATGGCCGCGTAAGTGACCCGGTCGGTGTATAGCGTACCGCCCTCCCCAGCCTCCACCCGATGTTCATGACGAAAGGCAGCCATCGGCCCCTCGAGCATTTCATCGATGAAATGCTGCTCGCCCACTTCGCGGATCACCACGGTCCAGTTCGCCGGAATGACATTGAACATCCAGTGTCGAAAACGGAACTGGCGCCCGGCTTCAATGCGCAGGTTGCTCAAGTCGATATCGCTCAGCAGCGTGATTCGCTCCGGGAAGATATTCGGAAAATTGAGGCCTTCCAGACAAAAGTCGAGAACAAAGTCCGGTGTACGGTTTGGGATCAGGGTCGTCAGTTGCAAAACAGGCATAGGGGGCAACATTCCTTTGTCTGGCCGGAGGGTGGATTAGCAGGTCGTGAACGAAGTCCTGTCATGACGCGATCTCAGCGATCGACATGTCGGGATATTCGCGCGAATCCCTGAACATGACATAAAGGGGCCCCATCCCGGAATCTGCCGGAAAGACTACGACATAGTCATCAAACCGAATGCCTGCAATATCGTCGATCACCTCGAGCGAGGGCGCGGGTGACGAGATGAGGAATCCCAACCTGCTCGCGGAGTCTGGTGCCAGGTCCGAAGTGGTTTGAAGTACGTCCGGCGAATGCCAGTTAACGGTAACCGGTACTTTTGCGTCAGTAGTGAAGCAGAAAGCTTCCAGACGCTCATCCCAAACGGCCTCGCGCACTCGTACCTTCGTTCCATTGGTCGGGGTAATAGCTATCTGAAGCAGCGTTTCTATCCGTTTCAATCCCCGAGACAAGGTTCCGGGTGGAACGAAATAGCTGCCGCTGTTCATTCTGAAGCGCATCTCGACCCCGGATTGAGACTTCGCCAGAGCTTGCCAGTCCTGCCCCTCGACAGGGTGAAGCTCGGCAAGGGGCACACTCAATCCATACATCCCGGTTTCCGCACGACTGACAAACTCCAGTTGCAGGACCGCTGCGTACTGACCTGTATGAGCCTCGGTTGCAGCAGTGAGCTGCCAGGTGAACTCTGCCATAACCGAACGTATGGATTTTTGCAGAGCCATCCAATGAGTATCCAGTGGCTGCGACAACGCACCGTTGAGCAAGATACTCGGGCGTACCTTGGCAAAGGCAAGGTCTGCGAGAAGCAGACCTGGCGTCTGGGTCGGGCCGATACCCTCTTTATGGCGCTGACGGACAAGTCGCGATTGTGTGAGGACCAGCAATGCTTCTGCCTGAACTTGCAAGCGAAGCAGACGCTGGTTGATGGCGATCAAACTGCCTGCGTACCGTTCATGGGCGGTGTTGATCTGTTGCGCGATACTTTGCCACAGCACCTGCTCTGACCGAGCGCCGGTCTTGTCACGCATGACCGCGCTCCTGGTCAACTCGATGCTCGATTTCCAGAATTCATACTGGCGCACGGAGGTCCGCGCCTCGTACTCGGCCGCTTCCAGCGCTCGGAGACTCGCCTCGCGCTCGATGATGTTCACTGCTTCAGCCTGTTGGTCATGCAGGTGTTTGGTCCGTTGCTCAAGAAGAGCAAGAGACACTTCAACCGTTTGCTCGGACGCTAACACTCCAGCGACGACTCTTTGAACACTTGCCAGACTCAAAGTCGCTCGTTGCTGCTCCATTTGCGCGGGATTCAGCGGCACATACGGCGTTGGCGTTCTCACAGACACACCTTGGCCCTTGAACGCGGCCAAACCCTGTTTTTGCCACCACTCGATCACATAGCCGACGACCCACTCAGGGGAATTCACGTTGTACTCATCCTTTGAGTAAAACAGCAGGTCGGCACCGTCAGGATGGCCAACGATACGGTCGAAATGATTGATCAGTTGATCGTGAGTACGCTTAGGCAGATCAACTGCCCAAATCCTGTTTACCAAGGACTGGAATTCCGGCTCGGTGTAATCCTTGAGTGTCGATTTAAGATCCATCTTTAATGCTTCCTTTTGACCACTTGAAAACTTCCAGCACAGCGCATCTGTTCATTTGATTTCGGCAGATGCGCGCGCCTTGTTCATCCTTTGTATAAATGGCCGGACATTAATCCGGTTTGAAGCCGGGTTTGTTATTGAGTGCTCGCCATTCCTTGACTTCCTTAAGGATGCCTTCCGGGCTGTCTTCCTGACCTTCCTTGGGGTAGAAGATGACGTCGGAACGGCCGGGGTGTTCGGTGATCTCCTCGAAATGATTTACGCGCTCGGTCATGTATTGATCAAACTCATCAGCCGTCAAATCCTCTCCGCCCTCAAAAAGCTCTCGAAGAAACTCCAGAAACTCAGACTCTGTGTAATCTTCGATACGTGAATAACTTTTCATAGCTGCTGACCTCCTTTATGCACTAGAACATGTCGTCTCGGTGTCATTACAACAATGTTGTCCATGTCATACACCGGACCTCCTTGGGCAATCTCCAATTGATGATGGAGCTCGTATTTAACTCGTCCTCCGTACTGATCATTTTCAATAGGAAAAGGCGCGGTACCTTTGCGCAGAAACCTTATGTTTGTGGCATTGAATTGAGTGCTTAAAGTTAAGTCAGCCGCAATTGCCTTCCAAAACGCCTCTCTGAATCGATGAAAATTAGCAAACTCCCTTCCTCTTAACTGGTCTGCAATCTGTGAAGGAATAGGCGCTCCCTCCCCTCTAGCGGCTTCACCGAGCCACACTCCTGACACCGACTGCCCAGTCCCGGTTGCGACACCCGGATCATCGCGCCGATCAAGAAACAGCACATCCGGCGAAGGCAACTCCATATCCACCGGATACCCAGGAATACTGGCACCGATCTGCCCTTCGTCAACAGCCGGAAACGTCTCGTTTTGCGGTAGGAACGGGATGGCAGGAGTGCCGGGATAAACCGCTGGAATCGGCGGAGTGAGCGGTAATGTTGTAGGACCGAGGTGGTCGATACCCGGAGGAACGAGGGGCGTCCAGGTGCCCGCACCAACAGGGCGAATTGGCCAGGCCTCAATGGCAGGCAGGATCCCTCGTTCTCCAAAGGCGCTTTGCGGCGCGGTGATACTGATTTTGTCGAGGTTGAAGGGGTTTTCACCGAATGCTGCGGACTCTTGATAACGCAGTTCGAATTCACGCCTGTCCCCCACCCAGGTACTTTTCGGCGCATAGGGTGCAAAGCCTTGTTCGATGCGCTTTTTGTTCACCTCATCAAATTCGGAGACAAGCGCCGGGGACTCGCCGACCGTTCGCCAAAGCGCTTCATCGAAGGCCCCGAACGTGTTGATCTGCCGGCCTCTCAACTGATCGCCGATCTGTACTGGAATAGCCACCCCGCTCGCCTGGCTGGCGATTTTCCACCAATCGAGGCCAGCGGGCTGACCGGTGCCGGTGACGACGCCAGAACCCATCGCGGGCAAGCCGAATGAGAAATAAGTCGGTGGCAGGTCCGGCACGCACACGATGCAATCCTGAATGCGTAGATCGACGCCTGCCGGGATGTTCTGGATCTGCGGCGTGATCACCGCCAACCCGCCCTGACTCACCATCGCAGCCAGCGCCGGCGCCTCCGGAACAAACTGCAATTGCCTGCCGGGGTATCCCGGAATTTGGGCGTTATAGGTTCCGGTCAGTGGATCGAGTGCTGCATTGACAACCGGAACCTGTGCGCCAATTTCGCCGCCGGTGCTGACGGCAATGATCGCGGTGCCTTCAGGCACCGTTTCGGGCTTGAGCCGATAGGCCACTTCCACCGACCCACCCGCATCAGCGATCGTTTGCAGAACGCTACTGTCAGAAAGCCCCATCGCTTGCGCCGGAACGCCAACTGAATGGAACAGTCGCCTGCGTTGGTCGGGTGTCAGCTCGCCATTGCCTAGCGTCGGCGAGTAGACCATGGCGGTAACGAATACCGGCGCCGTTCTGGCTCCGATACGAACAAAATCGCCAAGGAGCCTGCCTGCAGCTCGCGAAGCGGCCTCAATCACCGCCGCTACGTCCTGAGCAACGAGTACACCCTCGCGGGTCAACAACATCCCGCCGGCAGCCGCTGTCGATACGGGCACAGTCAGCGTGTTGGCCCGCCTGACCCGCTCGACGCGCGCGTCTTCATCGGCCTGCTGCTTGAATCGAACTCGCGCCTCACGCTGCTCGGCATACTGCCGGTTACGCTCCCAGACGGCTTCCCTTTCACGCCAGACAACGGTCTGCTCGGCATGATGCCTGGCCAGGGAGTTGGATTGATCGGTGAGCGTATTTATCTGCGCGGACAGGTGCCTGGCTTCGTGGGCCGCGTTATAGGCGTTTTCCCAAATCTGATGACCGTCATTGAGCGCTTGGCCGAACGCCCCCAGTCGTGTCAGGTAATCGCTCGAAGTACGGGTAAATGGATCGTGCCCGTCGAAGGATCGGGCAACCGCATTCTTTGCATTGCGCTCTGCGGCTTTACGGGCGATGAGCCCGTCGATTTCGTTTTTTTCCTTGGTGATGGTGTAGAGCTGCCAACGCTCGCTCGAACCGCTGTTCGGCGGTCTTCGAGCGCCCGATATCTCATGTTCAAGGGATGGCGCGAGTTGACCGATCTTGGCCGCAAAATGGCGGTCAACCTCAGCTCTGATGGTGTCCTGGCGCTGCGTCAGCCCAGCGAGAAACTGCTGCAAGGCCTGGAGACGAGACAACTCTTGAGCCTGCGCCGCGTCGGCTTGAGCCTGGGTTTTTTCTTGTGCTTGTGCTGCAGCTTGGGCTTGGGCTTGGGCCCCAGCCTGTACACGCTCTTTTTCCTTTGCCTGACGAGCGGCCTCTATGGCGCGCTTTCGGGCCCTTTGCTTTTTCTTGTTGGTCGCGCCAAACCCGCCTGAAACCCCTCCGCCGCCAGTCCCTCCACCTGAACCACCGCTTGAAGCGGGCGGGCCCGACCTGATGACGACACTTCCCGACGATCCATCGTTGAATATTTGTGGTGCCATACAGTCACTCCTTGTCTGTAGGGCACAGCATGTCGACGCAGCAGTGGTCTGGTGCGGTACATAGTTATCGGGTGGGGTTTCCAGCCAAGGTGGGCCGCTATCTGAACGGTGAGCTGAATACTAATCTGCACATTCGAAGGCTTTCTTTAGCAACGTTGTCGATTCGGCACTCGGTCATTCGACTACACAATGAATCACCCACCCTACAGCGGAGATAAGACCATGCGATTCATGATCATTGTTAAAGCCAGCCAGGACTCCGAGGCCGGCGTGATGCCCAGCGAGGAACTGTTGAGCGCGATGGGCAACTACAACGAGGAACTGGCCAAGGCCGGCATCCTGATCGATTGCGACGGCCTGCAACCGAGCAGCAAAGGCGCGCGAGTACGCTTTTCGGGCGACAAGCGCACCGTCATCGACGGCCCGTTCGCCGAAACCAAGGAGCTGATTGCCGGCTACTGGATCTGGCAAGTGAAATCCAGGGAGGAAGCGATCGAATGGGTCAAGCGCTGCCCCAACCCGATGCCGGGCACCGAAGCTGAAATCGAGATACGCCAGATCTTCGAGGCCGATGATTTCGGCGCGGAGTTCACCCCGCAGTTGCGCGAGCAGGAAGAGTGGGTGCGGTCGCAAATGAAGAAGAGCTGAACAGCCGAACATTCCCACGTGCGTGCGCGGGAATGTTCAACCGACTATCAGCTTCAACGGACAACCCCCTGATCCGTATTAACTTTTTAGTACACAGAGAAAAACAAAAACTTGTACAAAAACCAAGGAATCGCCCGCTACGACTGGCGAACCCGGCGTTAGCTGCTAACTTCATCAGACGTGTCCTACAGGCTTGATAGGAAAGAGATTACGCAGTAACGGCCGCCAAGTGCCGAGTCGTCCAATGAGCCACGAAGGAACCGGGGAATCATGTCGAAGAATCCAGGAGTGCGCGCCTTTTTGCCGGCGGCATGGTTTGCGCCTGCCGTTTGTGCCTTTGCGGATAACGCCGAGGCAGCCAACACGAGTAACAGCCCCCAGAACCTGCCCCCCCGTGCCAACCTTCATGACGACTGCACCACCAAACGAGGCCCGTTGAGTACCACTCGATTCGGGTGGCGGCAACGCCCAGGCTTTCAGCTTAAATACGCTCAACCCCTCTATCGAACCGCTGCGCAACGTGGAGCACACAGGCGACGGCCTGCCGCGCTTTCCATGATTTTGCGCGATCAACTTCACCTTAGGTAAATAAGGAGTTTCCCATGCGTCTTCTCATTCGTGTAGCCGGTTTCAGCCTGATGACGATGTTCGCCAGCTGCGGCGTCGGGGCTCAGGATTTGAAAAACAATAACGACATTTCTGTGAAGCAATCCGTCCCGACCGCAGCTCACTTTGACAAACGCGCGACGCTTGACGGCATCACGGCCGTGGAATGACGTTCAGGATTCAATAAGGATGTTCTATGAATAAACGCCTGATGCTCACCGCACTCTCACTGACCCTGAGCACCAGCGCCTGGGCCGACTTCACCGCCACCCCCGAAGAAGCCCGGGGTATCGCCAAGGAAGCCTACCTGTACGGTTTCCCGGTGGTGGAGATGTACAAGACCCTGTACACCCAGGCCGTGGACAAGAAGGGTTCGAACTTCAAAGCGCCGTTCAACAAAATCGGCAACACCGCCAAGGCGTTCACCGCCAAGGACAGCGCCTTCGTCACGCCGAACGCCGACACACCCTACTCGTTCATCTGGATGGACCTGCGCGCTGAACCGCTGGTACTGACCCTGCCGAAAATCGACGAAAACCGTTACTACTCAGTGCAATTGATCGACGCCTACACGCAGAACTTTGCCTATCTGGGCACCCGCAGCACAGGCAATAACGGCGGCCATTTCATGATCGCCGGCCCCAACTGGCAAGGTCAGCAACCGGTGAACATGGATCGATTGCTGCGCAGCGAAACCAACATCGCCTATGCCCTGTATCGCACGCAGCTGTTCGATGAAAAGGACCTGGACAAGGTCAAGCAGATCCAGAAAGGCTACAAGGTCGAGACGCTCAGCCACTACGTCAAACACAAGGCCCCGCCGCCGGCACCGAAGATCGCCTGGCCGAAACCGACGCCGACCATGAGCGACACCCCGGACCTGTTCCGCTACTTGAACTTCATGCTGGCGTTCGCCCCGGCGCAGGACGCCGAAAAGGACCTGCTCGCGCGCTTCAAGAAAATCGGCATTGAAGCCGGCAAGCCTTTCAAGCTGCACAACTACACCGCTGAACAGCGCCAGGCCCTGGAAGACGGCATCAGCGATGCCAAGGCCGAATTCGCCCGGTTTAAAAAAGACAAGGTCGATACGCATCAGGTCACCAGCGGCGACTTCTTCGGCAGCCGCGATCACCTCAACGGCAATTACCTGTACCGCTATGCCGGTGCCAACATGGGAATTTTCGGCAACTCCGCCGAAGAGGCGAATTACATCGGCTATTTCGTCGACAAGGACGGCCAGCCGGTCGACGCTGCAAAACACGATTACACCCTGCATTTCGACAAGGGCGCCCTGCCCCCGGCCGACGCGTTCTGGTCGCTGACGATGTACGACGGCAAGAACAAATTGCTGGTGGCCAACCCGCTGAATCGCTACCTGATCAACTCGCGGATGTTGCCCGATCTCAAGCGCGACGCCGACGGCGGCCTGACGCTGTACCTGCAGAACAAGGCACCGACCAACGACCTGCAAAGCAATTGGCTGCCGGCCCCCGATGGTCCGTTCTATGGCGTCTTGCGCCTGTACCTGCCAAAACCGGAAGTGAGCAGTGGCCAGTGGCAAATTCCGCCGCTGACACCCGTCAACCTGCAAAAACAATAAGCGGAGCCGCCCATGGTCAGGTTTTTTGTAATGCGTCCTTTACTGGCGCTCTGTGTCATCGGCACCAGCCCTCTGGTCCTGGCGGCAGAGGGCGGTGTCGGTCGGCCGATCACCGGGCAACTGGTGTTTTCCAATGCGGGGATCGTGCCGCCTGAACCGGGCTGGGTCATGTCCTTCAGCAGCATCTGGTATGACGGCGCTCTCAAGGGCAGCAAGGGCGTGCCGATTTCCGGCGAGATCGGCGCCGACCTGGACATGAAAGTCTCGTACACCATGGCCAACTTCACGCATGTCTGGGACACCGGCAAAGGCTCCTGGAACTACGCCTCGGCCATCGGCGTGCCGGTGCAGTACACCGACGTCAACATCAGCATCACCGGCCCGCGTGGCCGAACGCTGGGCACCGGAGATACCGGCACACAGTTCGCCGACATGTTGATCACGCCAATCGCGGCGGGCTATCACTTCGACGAGGTCAACCACCTCTCGTTGTCCCTGCCGATCTACGTGCCGACCGGTGCTTACAACGTCGATCGTCTGGCCAATCCCGGCCAGAACACCTACACCTTCATGCCCACCGTCGCGTTCACGCACCTGGACGGAAAAGGCGGTGAATTCACCCTGTCGAGCGGCCTGGAGTTCTATACCGAGAACGACGCCACGGATTATCGCAACGGCAACATATTCACCTTCGACGCGATGTGGACCCATGGCTTCGGCAATGGCTGGAGCGCCGGCCTGGTCGGCGGCTACGTGCAGCAGATTACCGACGACAAAGGCCAGACCGCCGATTCGCTGAATGGTTTTCGCGGCCGCTCCGTGGGTGCCGGGCCAGTGGTGGGATGGGCCGGCAAATTCAACGATGCACAGGCCAGCGTCAGCGCACGCTGGGTGCCGGAATTCGACACCAGGAACCGCCCGGAAGGCAACGGTGTTGCTATCAGCCTGACATTGGCATTTTTTTAGCGGCCGGTGCGTATCTCAGGGGAAATCCAGTATTCGGCCATTCACCCGGACGACCTGATCAGCAGCCGCTGGAGTTTTCGTTTGTCGTTCATCCCCGTGATTCCGACTTTCATGTTTTGAGGATGCCTTTGAGCATGCCTTTGAGAAAAGGAACATCCCATGACTGCGCTCCAAGACCTCAATGCCCTGCAAGCCAGCATCGCCGAAGCCGTGCTCGGCCAGGACCAGGTGATCCGGCAAATCCTCCTCGGCTTGTTGGCCAACGGGCACTTGTTGCTCGAAAGCCTGCCCGGGCTCGCCAAGACCCGCACGGTCAAGGCGCTGGCCAGGCACCTGGACGCGAAGATGAGTCGCATCCAGTTCACCCCTGACCTGCTGCCGTCGGACATTACCGGCGCCGAGGTGCTGCACCAGGTCGATGGCAAGAACCAAATCCAGTTCCAGCCCGGCCCGCTGTTCGGCAACCTGATCCTGGCGGATGAAATCAACCGCGCCCCGGCCAAGGTCCAGGCCGCCTTGCTGGAGGCGATGGAAGAACGACAAATCACCGTGGCCGGCAACAGCCATGTGCTGCCGGAATTGTTCATCGTCGTCGCGACTCAGAACCCGATTGAACAAGAAGGCACGTATCCGCTGCCGGAAGCGCAGATGGACCGCTTTCTGATGAAGGTCCTGCTCGATTATCCGAGCGCCGACAATGAGAGCCAGGTGCTGCGGCTGTTGCGTGAAGAAGAGTTTGCCCTGGGCGCCAAAACGGCAGCGGTCCAAGGGTTTTCACTGTCTCAAGACGTGATCTTCGCCGCGCGCCGGGAAGTCAGCGCCGTGCATGTGTCGCCAGCCATCGACCGTTACCTGATCGACCTGATCAACGCAACCCGCCATCCCGCCGACTACGACGCCGACCTGGGCCGCTGGATCGCCCTCGGTGCCAGTCCTCGGGGTGGCATTGGCCTTGACCGTTGCGCCCGTGCCGATGCCTGGCTGCAGGGGCAGGATTTCGTCTCGCCCGACAATGTTCGCGCCGTGGTGCATCCGGTGCTGCGTCATCGTTTGCAACTGAGCTATGACGCGGTGGCCGATGGTGTGACGGCGGATCAGGTGCTTGATCGCCTGCTTGATAAAGTAGCCATTCCCGCATGAATGCCGACGGTCTGGTCTATGTCTCTCTGGCGCAATTGATGGCGCTGGAGTTCAAGGCCCATGACCTGAGTTTTGTGGCGCGTCAGCCGCAAGGAAGCATCCTTGCCGGCAACCACGCCTCGCGCCTGCGTGGCCGAGGGCTGAACTTCGATGAGCTGCGCCGCTATCAACCGGGGGACGATTTGCGCCACCTGGACTGGCGTGCCTCCTTGCGCACCGGCAAACCCGTGGTGCGCACCTTTACCGAAGAACGCGACCGCCCGGCATTGATTCTGGTCGACCAGCGCATGTCGATGTTCTTTGGCTCCCAGCGCAGCTTCAAATCGGCCATCGCAGCCGAACTCGGCGCCCTGGCGGCGTGGATGGTGTTCAACGCCGGTGATCGGGTCGGCGGCCTGGTGTTCAACGATCAGAGGATCGACAGCATCGCCCCGCTGCGCAGCCGTAAGCGGATCGAAGCGTTTTGCAGCCGCATTGCCGAGCAGAACCAGCAACTCAATGCGGCCAATCCAGACGCTGAAGGTGAGGATCAACTCGACAAAGTGTTGCAACATTGCCTGGCGGTAGCCGGGCACGATCATTTGATTTGTATCGTCAGCGACTTTGCCGGTGCCGGCGAGCGCACTTTGCAGCTGATGCGAAGGTTGGCGGCGCACAACGATGTGATCGCCATGCAGGTGTATGACCCGCTGGCGTTGAATGTGCCGAAAAATGGCCGTTTGTTGATCACTCAGGGCCAGTTGCAGGTGGAACTGGCGGTCGAGCAACGCAGCGTTCATCAGCCCTTGGGGGATTTTCTCGGTGGTCGGCTCAAGGATGTCGCCACGTTGCTGCGGCGCAGTCAGGTGCCACTGATGATGTTCAGCACCGCAACCGATGCCCAGGAACAGCTGCGCACCGAACTGGGCAGGGGGCGGCGATGAATCCGAATATCCCGAGCATCGATCAACTCCAGGAAATCGCGTTGCCGGCGCCGGTCAGTTACGCGCCGCAGACATGGGGTTGGTGGGTGCTGCTCGGTGTCGTGTTGATGGCCGTGTTGCTGGTCGGCGCGCGGCGGTATTGGCAGTGGCGGCGTGATCGGTATCGGCGTGAGGCGTTGGTGCGGTTGGCACAGTTGCAAAGCAGCGCGGGTCAACTTGGCGCCCTGCGAGAACTTCCGGAGTTACTCAAACGAGTCGCCCTCTCCATGCCCACCGCGATCCCACAGGGGACTGTCGGGGCGCTTGGGGGTGAAGACTGGCAAGCGTTTCTGGTGCGGCACAGTGCGCAGCCGTTGCCGGCGGACTTCAGTCAACAACTGGCACTGCTGGCTTACGCACCCGACGCGACAGTGCAGGCATTGCCCGCCGATCAACGCGAGCAACTGTTCAACACCTGCAAACATTGGGTGGAGCATCACCATGTGGCAGCTTGATTACCCCTGGCTGCTGGTGCTCTTGCCGTTGCCGTGGTTGGGCTACCGCTTTCTTCCCGAATACCGCGAGGCTCGTAGCGCCGTGCGGGTGCCATTCTTCGGCGCCATGAGCCGCGCGGTCGGGCAGGCACCGAGCCAGGCCGGGACCCGCAGCAATCGCTGGCAGCTGGCCTTGAACCTGCTGGTCTGGAGTCTGTTGCTGGTGGCCGCCGCTCGCCCGGTGCTGGTGGAAAAACCCATCGAACGCCAGCAACCGGTGCGTGACCTGATGCTCGCCATCGACCTTTCCCAATCCATGGAGACCACCGATTTCACCGACGCCAAAGGTCAGAAGATCAATCGTCTGGCAGCGGTCAAGGACGTCGTGCAGGGCTTTATCGACAAACGCAAAGACGATCGCCTCGGACTGATCGTGTTCGGCAGCGGTGCGTATCCACAGGCGCCGCTGACCCTGGATCACGCCAGCCTGTCACTGTTGCTCGACGACACCGGCATCGGCATGGCCGGCCCCAATACCGCGATTGGCGATGCGATTGGCCTGAGCCTCAAGCTGCTCGACCAGGCCCACGAGCAAGAGAAAGTGCTGATCCTGCTCACCGACGGCAATGACACCAGCAGTGCAATCACCCCGGATCACGCTGCCGAAATGGCCGCAGCCAAAGGGGTGGTTATTCACACCATCGGCATCGGCGATCCGAGCGCCGAAGGTGAAGCCAGGGTCAACCTCCAAGGCTTGCAGCAGATTGCCGACACCACCGGCGGCAAATTCTTCCGCGCCGAAGACCGCACGGCGCTGGATCAGGTCTACAGCACCCTCGACACACTGACCCCGCATCGAGTCAAAACCCTCAGTCATCAGCCGAAGAAGGACCTGTTCTGGTGGCCGCTGGGCGCCGCCATCGCGTTGCTCGCGCTCTACCATTTGAGCGCCCTGCTGCGTCCGCACCTGGCACTTGCGCGCCAGCGGCAGGAGGCTTGAGATGGAGATCAATGTCAGTGACCTGCATTTCCTGCGTCCGCTGTGGCTGTTGCTGATGCCCTTCGCCGCGTTGCTGCCGATGCTTTGGCGACACAGCCGCGACCTGCAACGGCTCTTGCGCAGTAACATTGCCGAGCACTTGCTGCCGCACTTGCTGATTACCCCGCAGGACGACCAGCGTTTGCGGCCGGTGCACTTGGTCTGCGCCGTGTTGATTCTGGGCGCCTTTGCTGCCGCCGGCCCGACCTGGGAACAGGATCGCCCGGACTTCCTGGAAAACCGCGCGCCGTTGATTATTGCCGTCGACCTGTCGCCGTCCATGGACGCCAGCGACGTGCAACCGAGTCGTCTGGAAGCCGCCAAACACAAGCTGCACGACCTGATCGCACGGCGCTCCGGTGCGCGCAGCGGCTTGATCGCGTATGCCGGTAGCGCGCATCTGGTGTTGCCGCCCACCGACGACCCGACCCTGCTCGACACGTTCATTCAAGCCCTGAGCACCGACCTGATCGCCAGGCAGGGGAAAAATGTTGCGGCGGTCATAGAACAAGCCAAACGTCTGCTGGCCGCCGAGAAAACTCCGGGGACGCTGCTGTTGATCACCGACGGCGCCGACACGACCCAGCTCGCCGCGCTGGACAAACAACTGGCCGACAGTGAGCTGCAAGTGTTGATTCTGGCGGTCGGCAGCGAGGACGGCGGGATCATCCGCGACGCCAATGGTCAGCCGCGCACGGACAGCAACGGACGTCCCGCGCTTGGCAGTTTCGACCCGGCGGCGCTAAAGCAACTGGCGTCGGCGGTCGATGCACCATTGGGCAGCCTGAGCCTCAATGACGATGATCTGGACTGGATCGAACTGCACGCCCAGCAACACTTCCAGAGTGCCAGCGACGAACAGCGCGAACTGCACTGGAAAGACGCCGGTTACTGGCTGTGCTGGCCGTTGCTGCTGCTCGCTTTCTTCAGCGTGCGCAAGGGTTGGAGCCTGAACTGGATGGCTGGCCTGTTGCTGGCGATGGGGCTCGGCTTTCAACCGATGCCCGCCGAAGCCAACGGATTGACCGACGCGTTTTTCACCCCCGACCAGCAAGGCCGCTGGGCCTTCGAGCATGAGCATTTTCCGCAGGCGGCCGCGCATTTTTCCGACCCGTACTGGAAAGGCATTGCTGCCTACAATGCGGCTGATTTCGACTTGGCTTTGGCGAGCTTCGCCCGTCTGGAAACGCCGCAGGCGTATTTCTACCTGGGCAATATTTACGTGCGCCGCTTCAAGTTTGATCAGGCGATAGCCGCCTACACGCAGGCCTTGAAGTTGCAGCCGCAGTTCCCGCAGGCCACGGCCAATCTGGCCCTGGCGATTGCCTTGCAGAAAGACACCGAAAGCGCCGAACAGAACGCGCCCAGGGTCAAGCCAGACGAAATCAAAATGGACAAGGCACCGGGCAAGGGCCGGAGCAAATCGGTCCAGACCCAGCAAGCGGCTTCGGATGCGCAATGGTTGCAGAACTTGAGTACATCGCCAGCGAAGTTCTTGAAGCATAAATTCAGTTTGCAGGATCAGGCGGGGGCCCAGCCATGAACCGAGTCGCGGCCATCGCCAGCAGGCTGGCTCCCACATTGAGTTTGCGCACACCACAAATCCCCTGTGGGAGCGGGCTTGCCCGCGATAGCGACAGATCATCCACCACAACACTCACAGGCCTGCTCCTCTGCCTGATCACCACAATAACCCTGGCCGCCGAACCTGATCTGCGAATTCAGACCCGCCTGCAACCCGCTAATTCGGTCATGGTCGGCGGCATTCTCGAACTGCAACTCGACGTCCTCACCGACAGCTGGTTCACCGACGCCCCCACCCTGCCCGTCCTGAAACTGCCCGGTGCACTGGTGCTGCCACCGGACGGTCATGCCGAGCACATCAACCAGACGCTCGATGGCAAGTCGTTCAACGGCATGCGCTATAGCTATCGGATCACCCCGAATCTGGCCCAGGGTTTCGACATTCCGCCGCTGACGGTGCAGGCCACCCCTGGGCAGGCCAGCACTCAGCTGAGCGCGCAGAGCCAGCCGTTGCACTTCACCGCCGCGCAGCCGCCGGGATTCAACCCGGGGGAACCGGTGCTGGTGGCCCAAGGGCTGCGCTTCACCCAAACCGTCGTCAACTCGGCGACGCCCCTGAAGGTTGGCGACAGCATCACCCGCCAGCTCACACTTCAGGCTGACGGGGCGCTGGCCATGGCATTGCCTGCACCCTCATTGGCCGATGTCACCGGGCTGAGTCGTTACCCGAAAAACCCACACATCAGCACTCTGGACGATGGTCGCGGCAATTTCATCGGCGGCCAGCGGATCGACACGGTGACCTATCGGATTGACACCGATGGACACCATGAACTGCCGCCGATCACCCTGAAATGGTGGGATGCCAACAATCAGCAAACCCGCACCGCCCAAGTCCCGGCCGTGACCTTCGAGGCGACTGCCAGCAGCGCTTACAAACCGGTGTTCTCGATCACCGATGACTTGAAAAAGCTTGGCCAGCAAGGCCGGCTGCATCTTTCCGGGCACTGGCTGGGGCTGTTGGCGCTGCTGTTGCTCGTGGGGTTGGCAGGCTGGTTTAGCCGTCCGTTCATCCAACGTGCCTACCTCGCCGCACAGACCCGACGCCACGCCCGCCAAACGGCCTGGCTGCAATCCGCCGACTGCGCCTGGCGCCAGATTCCGGCGCAGATCGATGGCAAACCCGCGCAACTCAGCGCGCTGTACCTCTGGGCCAGACGCCGTCGACTGGGCCTGAAACTGGGCAATCTCGACCCGCGCCTGCACGACCTGTTGCGCGGCTGTTACAGCCGGCAATCAACCGAAGATCAGGCGCTGCGCCAACTGAAGAAATCCTTGGCTACGCTGCAAAAGCAGGCCGAACCTCGCAATGCGGCCTGCCGTCCAGCATTACGACCACTAAACCCTGTCCAAGAGAAGGATTTCCCATGACGAATCCGATATCGATCCGCCAACGCCACGGGTGGAAACTGCTGTTTGCACTGGCCCTGAGCCTGCCGCTGCTGGCACTGGCCGCCGAGCCCCTGCCGTCGTGGAACGACGGGCCATCGAAGAAAAACATCATCGAGTTCGTCCAGGCTGTCACCGACCAAAGCAGCAAGGATTTCGTCAAGCCCGAGGACCGCATTGCCGTGTTCGACAACGACGGCACCCTCTGGAGTGAGCAGCCGATGTACTTCGAATTGCTGTTTGCCCTGGAAGAAGTCAAGCGCACCGCGCCGCAGCACCCGGAATGGAAAACCACCCAGCCGTTCCAGGCCGTACTGGAAAACGATCACAAGGCGCTGGCGGCCTCCGGCATGGGCGGGATCATGAAAATCTTCGCTGCCACCCACACCGGCATGACCACCGAGACCTTCGATGACTACGCAAAAACCTGGTTGAGCCAGGCCAAACACCCCAAGACCGGCAAGCTGTACACCGAGATGATCTTCCAGCCGATGCTGGAAATGCTCGACTACCTGCGCAGCCAGGATTTCAAGACTTACATCGTCTCCGGCGGCGAAACCGGCTTCATGCGCGCCTTCGCCGAGAAGGTCTACGGCATCCCGCCGGAGCAGGTCATCGGCACCACGTTCGTCACCGCGTTCCAGTACAAGGACGGCAAAGCCTCGATCGTGCGCACGCCGAAACTGGCGCACAACGACGATGGCCCGGGCAAACCGGAAAGCATCGATGCCGTCATCGGCAAGCGGCCGATCCTCGCCTTCGGCAATTCCGATGGCGATCTGCAAATGCTGCAGTGGACGGCCGCAGGGCCGGGCAAACGATTCATGGGGCTGGTGCATCACACCGACGCCAAACGCGAATGGGCCTATGACCGCCAATCCGACATCGGTCGTCTGGACAAGGCCCTGGACGAAGCAAAATCCCGTGGCTGGACTATCGTGGATATGGCCGCCGAATGGCGCCGGATCTACCCGTTCGATGCCACCACACCCGAGCAAGTGCAGTAAGAAAGCGTAATGCAGGATTGCGATAAACGTTTGTCGCGCATGAGCGACGCTAGAGAGCAAAGGAGCAAGTCAGATGACTCGCATGCACAAGTGGCTACCGAAATTTGCCCTGGTGGCAGCCTCGGTGATGGCGATTTCGGCAACAGCCGGGGCCGCTGAAAAACCCAACATTCTGGTGATCTTTGGCGACGACATCGGCCAGACCAATATCAGTGCCTATTCGATGGGGGTGGTGGGCTACAAGACTCCCAACATCGACCGGATTGCCAAGGAAGGCATGATGTTCACCGACTATTACGCGGAGAACAGCTGCACGGCGGGACGCTCGTCGTTCATTACCGGCCAGACACCGTTGCGTACCGGTCTGTCGAAGGTCGGCGTTCCGGGCGCACCTGTCGGCATTCAGAAACGAGACATCACCATTGCCCAGGCGCTTAAATCCCAAGGCTATGCGACAGGACAATTTGGCAAGAACCACTTGGGCGACAAAGACGAGTACCTGCCGACCAACCACGGTTTCGACGAGTTCTTCGGCAACCTCTACCACCTCAACGCCGAAGAAGAGCCCGAGCGTCCGTACTGGCCCAAGGATGATCCCGACTGGGTCAAGGCCAACTCCCCGCGCGGCGTGATCCACAGCTTCGCCGACGGCAAGATCGAGGACACGGGTGCGTTGACGAAAAAACGCATGGAAACCATCGACGACGAAACCACTGCTGCCGCGCAAGCGTTCATCGAGAAACAAGCCAAGGCGGATAAACCGTTCTTCGTCTGGATGAACACCACGCGCATGCACGCCTTCACACACGTGCGTGAATCCATGCAAGGCCAGAGCGGCATGCCGGGCAACGAGTACGCCGATGGCATGCTTGAACACGACGGTGACGTCGGCAAACTGCTGAAAACCCTTGATGACCTGAAAATCACCGACAACACCATCGTCGTCTACACCACCGACAACGGTCCGAACCAATGGTCCTGGCCGGACGCGGCGACCACCCCGTTCCGCAACGAGAAAAACTCCAACTGGGAAGGCGCTTACCGCGTGCCTGCGATGGTGCGCTGGCCGGGCAAGATCAAACCGGGCGAGGTTTCCAACGAGTTGTTCTCGGGGCTGGACTGGTTCCCGACGCTGCTGGCCGCCGCTGGCGACACCAGCGTGAAAGACAAGCTGCTCAAAGGCTGGGCACCGACGTCGGGCGGCACCAGTTTCAAGGTGCATCTGGATGGCTACAACCAACTGCCGTACTTGATGGGCCAGTCACCTAAGAGTGAGCGTAAGGAGTTCTTTTACTTCAACGATGATGGCGTGCTGGTGTCCATGCGCTCCGGAAACTGGAAAGCGGTGTTCTGCGAACAGCGCAAGCCGGGTGGTTTCGAGGTGTGGGCCGAGCCCTTCGTTTGCCTGCGCGTGCCGAAAATTTTCAACTTGCGCATGGATCCGTACGAACGCGCCGACGTGGTTTCCGACCAGTACTACGACTGGACAAGCAAGAATGCGTATCTCATCTCGCTAGCGTCTTTCCAGGCCGCGAAATTCCTGGAAACCTTCGTCGAGTACCCACCTAGCCAGAAACCGGCCAGCTTCAGCATTGACCAGGTCCGTGCTGCCGTGGATGCAAAAATCGCCGAGAAAATGAAAAACCAGCCTGCACAGTAAGACGGCTTGACCGCCGCTCGCCCTCACCGGCGAGCGGACTTATTTTGGGCTTGAGACCGCGTCGATCCAATCGCGGGCAAGCCCGTTCCCACAGGGATTTGTGTCGCACCGCAGATCCATTGTGGGAGCGGGCTTGCCCGCGATGAGGCCAGTGTCGTCACAGGCTTTTTTGAACTGGAACAAGGCAATCCGCAATGTCCTCACGTGTCGCCAGCAAGTCGTCGGCCCTCCCTTCTTCCCACGCCGCTGCGTCCCCGGCGCTGCTGATCCCCGCCCTGCTGCTGTTCGTCTCCGGTGCTGCAGCACTGGTGTATCAGGTGCTGTGGATCAAGCAGCTGTCGCTGGTGGTCGGCGTCGAGGTGTATGCCATCACCACCGGCATCAGCGCGTTTTTTGCCGGCCTGGCCTTGGGTGGATGGCTGTTCGGGCGCTGGGCCGATCGCTTGCAGCAACCGGTTTTGCTGTATGCCGGGCTGGAAGTGCTGGTGGCCGTGCTCGGAGTCGGCGCGACCTTCGCCATGAGCCTCGCCGCCAGCCCGTTCGCCTGGCTGGAACAGCACGTCGGCCTGGTTGCCTGGGTGCTGCCGTTTGCACTGGTCGGTATCCCGGCGCTGCTGATGGGCGGCACGCTGCCGGTGCTGGTTCGCTCATTGGCCGCGGACCCGCAGCACTCAGGCAAGGCTGGCGGCCAACTCTATGCCGCGAATACCGCCGGTGCTATCGCGGGCACCCTGCTCGCCGCATTCGTGCTGATTGCCACCCTCGGTGTGCGCGGCAGTGCCTTGGCGGCGGCAATGCTCAACCTGCTGGCGGCCGCGGGTGCGCTGTGGTTTCAACGCCACCGTATATCGCCCATCGATACGCCGGTGAAACACCACGCAGAGAAAGCCCCGGATCGCCTGGCGCTGTGGTTGTATTCCGTCGCCGGCGGCGTGGCGCTGGGGTACGAAGTGGTCTGGTCGCAGTCCATCGTGCAATTCATGAGCACCCGCACCTATGCCTTTGCCGTGGTGCTGGCGACGTACCTCACCGGACTGTTCCTCGGCAGTGCGCTACTGGCCCGTCGGGTTGACCGTATTCGCGATCCCTGGGGCGTGTTTGGTTTGCTGATTGCCGGTGCCGGGCTGATCGCGCTGCTGGAAGTCGCCTTTCTCGGGCGCTGGCTGGTGTTCTTGCAGTCCCAAGCCGAGACCGTGGCATTGGCCATGGGTGGCAGCGAGTTGATGGGCATGAGCGCACGCTTTGCGGTGGCGGCATTGAGCATGGTGTTCGTGCCCACCCTGCTGCTGGGGGCTGCGTTCCCGTTGGCGTTGCGATTGAGCGTGGGCCGTGAGCGAATCGGTCAGGATGTCGGCGCCGTGGTCGCCTTCAACACCCTGGGCGGAATTATCGGCGTGATGCTCTGCGGCTTCTTGCTGATTCCGCTGCTGGGGCTGGTGCGCACCTTGGGTCTGCTGGCGATCGTCGCCGCCGGGATTGGTTATTTCGCCGTGCGCAAAGGGCATCACGTCAAGAAAGGCCGGCGTCAGGGCGTCGTCGCCATCGGCTTGTTGTCGGTAATGGTGGCGATTTTCACCCCGGTCGACAAACTGGCCAGCCTGCTCCCCGGCGCCCGTAACGGCACGCTGGCGTTCTACGAAGAAGGACGCGGCGGCACCGTGGCCGTGGTCACCCAGGGCAAGGGCCAGAAGACCTTTCAACGCTTGTATATCCAGGGCGTTTCCAACACCGGCGACGCCATGCCATCGCTGCGTTACATGCGTGTTCAGGCGTTGTTGCCATTGTTGATCCATAACGGCGAGCCGCGCTCGGCGCTGGTCATCGGTTTCGGCACGGGCATCACCGCCGGTGCCCTGACCCGCTATCCGGGGCTGGAACATCGGGTGGTCGCCGAACTGCTGCCGTCAGTGATCAAAGCCGCACCGTTGTTCAAGGGTAACTTCAATGCTGCCGCCGACCCGGCTGTCGACGTCCGCCTGCGTGACGGTCGCCAGGAGCTGCTGCGCAACCCGCAACATTACGACCTGATCACCCTCGAACCACCACCGCCCTCCGCCGCTGGCGTGGTGAATCTTTATTCGCGCGACTTCTACCAGCTCGCCGCCAACCGCCTGGAGAAAAAAGGCCTGGTCGCACAGTGGTTGCCGTTGCCGACACAGAACATCGACGACTCACGTTCGCTGGTGCGCAGCTTCCTTGATGTCTTTCCCTACGCGACGTTGTGGACCAGCGAGTTCCACGAAATGCTGTTGGTGGGTTCGCTGGAACCGATCGAACTGGATGCAGCGAAAATCAGCCAACGCTTCCAGCAGGACAGCGTACGCAGCACCTTACAGGACGTCGGCATCGGCTCCGCCGCCGCACTGCTCGCGACCTGGGTAACCGATCGCGCCGGCCTGGAAAGGTTCGCCGGCGATGCGCTGCCGGTGACCGACGATCAGCCGCGTATCGAGTACGCGCCATGGGTGCGCGCAGGGGAAATCAGTCGCGTGTTGCCGACCCTGCTCGACCTGCGCCAGCCGCCGTTGCTGTTGAATGCCGATGCCGCGTTCATCGAACGCATGAACGCCCATCAGCAGCGTCTGATGCAGTTCTATCGGGCGAGCCTGCATGCCTATGACGGTGACCGCGATGCCTGGGCCAGGGACGTACGCGAAGTGATGCGTGGCGACGGTGGCAATCCGTATTACCGCTGGTTTGTCGGCGATTGACGGCGATTGACGGTGAGACCCGAGGACTTTTCGACGCGAAACAGGTAGTGTGCGCAAAATCAAATTGCCACTACGCCCCGTTTACAGGGATGTTGCCGCGTCGCAGGTTTTCATGGAGTTGCACACGCAATGAGTTGCTGGACCGTCCTTGGCCTGTCGGCCGACGCCGATACGCGCCAAATCAAACGCCAATACGCGGCACTGCTCAAACAGACACGTCCAGACGAAGACCCGGAAGGTTTTCAGCGTCTGCGTGAGGCCTACGAACAAGCGCTGAACTTCAAGCAATGGGAGCGCTTGCGCGAGGAAGACTCCAGCGTTGAAGAGTCGTGGGACCTGAGTGGCCTGTCAGTGGTCGAGGTTGATGCGCTGCACGTGGTCACGCGCTCATTGCATAACGTCAGCCGTGACGAGCTCGAACAACGGCATGCCACCGCCGTAGCGCATGGCGCCGTCGATGTCATGGAGGACGCGGTGCTAAGGCATTGCGTCGAGCACGCTGACACCTGCGAAGACCTGATCGAGTGGGCGATCGAGACCTTTCACTGGTTCAGCTATCAGCAGCGGCTGGAACTGGATGAAGTCCTGATCGAACAGTTGCAGCAGCAGCGCCAGCGTATCGCCGAGCGTCGTGAAGCACCGATCTTTCTGGCCTGGCACCAGAGCCTGGCGGCAGAACCCGCCGCCACGCCGCAGCATCGCGCCGCGCGCCTGTTATTGGCCCCCTTGACGTTCAGTCAGCGCCGCGCCCTGGCTCGGCGCTTACGCGACGAAGACTGGGTGCAATGCCGCAAGCTGAGCTCTGCGTTGCACGCCAATCATCCTGATATCTGCGCAAATCTGCCCGGCGGCACGCCGTTCTTCTGGCGGGACTGGGAATTCGTCTACGACAGTTGGCCGATGTACCTGGCCATTGTCCTCGCCTGTCTGGTCGGCTCCTTTATCCAATTCGCGCCGTTAGGCACACGGCTGGGCGCATTGATCGGCGTCACGGTGTTCTGGTCGATGATATTCGCCGCTGGCGGCTGGGTACTCAACTGGATGACAGGACAAGTCGCCCATCGCTTCTGGCTGCTGGACGATCGATTGAGTGCGCGCCTTTCGCCCTGGCGCGGCCCGCTGCCGTTTGGCGTGCTGCGCGACCTGATTCCCTGCGCGATCATGACGGCAGGCATCGGATACGCTTATGGCGTGACTGGCAGCCTCGTTTACGTGAGCACGCTGGCAACCGTCGGGCTGATACGCCGCAGAGAGGTCAAGCCGCGCGTTTCCTGGCAGCACGCCAGCCCCTTGTTCAAACGCTGTTTGATGGGCGCGGGCATTTTGGTTCTGGTCTTGATACTCGGCGTGTTCAAAGTGATCTCGAGCCAAGGCACGGTCAATCGCAACCAGGGCCTGCAACAATGGACCGAACGCTTGTGCAGCCGCATGCCGGTTACCACCAGCGAATGCAACGCACCGGCCACCGTCAAGCAGTGGTACGGCCAGGAGAAACAGCCATGAACCCGAAATGGCTGTTCCCCATCGCCACTGTCGTGATGCTTATCTTGATGGGGCTGGCCGGCTCCTCGACATTCGTCGCCCGCATCGACTTGTGGCTGGATAAACACGACGCGCCGCTCACCGCCCAGGCCAATGCGCTCAGCCCGGTGATCGACTGCATCAATCGTGTCGACGTGCATTGGCGAGTGGCATACGAACTGTACAAATCGCCGAAGCAATCTGAGCAGCCGGTGCTTGACTGGATCACCCGCCAGCATGACTTCGACGACAACGGTGCCAGTGATGCGACCTACCTCCAAAGGGACATCTGCTCGGCAAAAATCAGCGAAAAACTCAAGCTGCTCGAATACGACCCGCCGCTGGCGTTAAAAGCCGATGCCTACGCGCAGGCGTTACAGCAAGTAATGCCCCTGACGCAGCAAATCACTTTTTACCGGCAGGCGCGCTTTTCGACCGTCATCAACGAGGTGCAGCCTGCGTTTGCCGACCAGTTCAGACCCAAGGCCGACGACTACCTCGCGGCGTCGGCGCTGCTCAGACAGCACGTCGAAACACTGGACCTTGAACAGCGACGCGCGCAGCTCAATCTGATCGAAGCGCGTCTGGGCAAGGACATTCACTGGTATTTGCTGGCTTACATGATCCAGGCCAGAGATACCCTGAACCTGGTCACCGAGGGCGTTAAAAATCGAACCCTGACACCCCAGGCCCTGGCCAGAACCACCGCTGAACTGCAACTGGCCTGGGACTATCGGCAGCAGTTCAACCACGGTCAGTTGCCGGAAACGGAAAAACGTAACGAAGTCCCCAGTTATCTCTGGTCACACATTGCCCGGCCGACCCAGACGTATCTGGATACCTTGAATGCTCTGCACCAGGACTGGCAGAACAAGGCTGAACCACAGCGATTGAGCGATGACTTTTTTGCGGTGACGCGAGCGTATGACTCGCTGATCAGCTATTACAACCGACTGGGGCGGGCTGAGTATTGAGGATTGGGTCTATCGACACTGGAGCAGTTGTTGAAAACTCACAAAATTCATTGCTCGCTGCAGTTTCGCTCACAACCGCCATTTGACAGACGCCGATCCTGCGGCAAAGCTGCAACATGCTTGAACGCGCGCCTGACGGCAAACGCACCTGGACTACGGAAGTCGTAATGCCGACTCATAAAAATAAAGCAGCACAGCCAACCCCTGATTCGCCAAAATCCCTGATCCATCGTTATCTGTTTCCCGTCACCATCGGCCTATTGCTGGTGGCGGTGGCGGCGATCGGCTGGTTCCTGTTCAGCAGTTCGCCAGTGCTGCCCAAACCCGTGCCCGTCAGCGCGCCGGCCGCTCAGCCGGCCAAGCCACAACCCGTCGCCCTGGCGCCGGCGAAGATGGTCGACGAG
Source organism: Pseudomonas sp. IT-P294 (assembly GCF_949767865.1). NCBI lineage: Bacteria > Pseudomonadati > Pseudomonadota > Gammaproteobacteria > Pseudomonadales > Pseudomonadaceae > Pseudomonas > Pseudomonas sp. IT-P294. The sequence continues at coordinate 1,047,007 of NZ_CATKQW010000011.1, forward strand.
CAACAATGCCAAGGCTGCCACAGCGAGCAGACGAAAGACTGGCAAGGCTCCCATCACCAATTGGCGATGCAGCCGGCCAATGCCGAAACAATGCTGGGTGATTTCAATAACGTCACGTTCAAGGCAGAAAACGAAACCAGCCGTTTCTCGCGCAAGGACGACGGATTCTGGGTCAACACGCCGGGCATCGATGGCAAGAATGCCGACTTCAAGGTCGCCTATACCTTCGGTATCGCGCCGTTGCAGCAATACCTGATCGAGGTCGGCGACGGGCGCTTGCAAGCGCTGGGCGTGGCCTGGGATACCGAGAAACACCACTGGTTTCACCTCTATCCGGGCCAGGGCGTGAATTTCAAGAATCCTCTGCACTGGAGCAAACCGAGCCAGAACGCCAACTTCATGTGCGTCGAATGCCATACCACCGGTTACAAGCGCAATTTCGATGCCGCCAAAAACTCCTTTGACAGTCAATGGAACAGCCTCGGTGTTGGTTGTCAGGCATGCCACGGCCCGGCCTCCAATCACCTGGAATGGACGGCGAAAAAGACTGACTTGATCCACGCGGGTTTTGCAGTGGACCTCAAGGACAAGGACGCCACCGTCGAAATCGAAACCTGCGCCCGCTGCCACTCCCGCCGCGCGCCGCTGGACGATGGTTACACCGTCGGCAAACGCTTGATGGACGACTACCTGCCAAGCACATTGACCCGCGAGCTATACGCGCTGGACGGCAAAATCAAGGACGAGGTGTTCGAGCACGGCTCCTTCGCTCAAAGCAAAATGTTCGACAAGGGCGTGCGCTGCAGCAACTGCCACAACCCCCACAGCACCGAGCTCAAGGCGCCGGGCAACGGCGTTTGCCTGCAATGCCACAACAGCGCCGGCAAGACCTCGGTGGCCGGTGTCGACGGCAAGGGCTTGCAAGCGAAGAACTACGACTCGATCGAACACACCCGCCACACCATGGGCCAGCCAGGTTCGCAATGCGTGGATTGCCACATGCCCGGCAAGTTCTACATGGGCAACGACTTTCGACATGACCACAGCTTCAGCATTCCCAACCCGGAACGGGCGCAAAAACTCGGGACACCGGATGCGTGCCTGACTTGTCACCAGGGCAAGGCCGGCGATAAGGTCACCGAGCAGTTCAAGCTGTGGAGCAGCAGCTCGTCGGCGCCAGCCGCCCCGCGCTACGACGAAAGCCTGTGGTTGATTCGCAACGGCCAGCCCGGTGCCGCGCAAGCCTTGTACGAGCAACTGCAGCGCAGCAATTTGCCGGCGATCCAACGGGCGACCCTGCTCGGTGAACTGCCGCTGTATCCGAGCGAGCAGGCGCTGAAACTGGCGACCAAAGACCTTGGCAACTCCGCACCGCAAGTACGTGAGAGCGCGGTGCGGGCGATCAGCGCATTGCTGCCGCCACCTGAGCGTGCACCGTTGCTGACACCCTTGCTGAAAGACCCGGTGAAGGCTGTGCGCATTGGCGCGGCTCGGGATCTGCTTGGCGCCGCCCGCAACGGTCTTGGCAGCACCCAGGCGAACTGGGAAGCGGCCATCGCCGAGTACGAGGCGGTGCAAAAAAGCCTGCTGGAACGCGCCGAGGCCAACCTCAATCTGGCGATGCTGTATCAGGCCAGCGGCCGCAATGGCGAAGTGGAACCGCTGCTGCGTAGCGCACTCAAGCGTGATCCGGATTTCTACCCGGCCCTCGTCACGCTGGTGCAATGGCTGGAGGCCAACGGACGCGGTCAAGAGGCACAAACGCTGTTGGCGCAGAGCCTCAAGGAACATCCCGACGCCGCCCTGTTGCAACATACCCAAGGCTTGTCACTGGTACGTGCGGGGAAATCGGCCCAAGCCATGCCGGCCTTGCGCAAAGCGGCGCAACTGGAGCCGCAAAACGGCCAGTACGGCTATGTGCTTGCGGTGGCGCTGCATGACAGCGGCAAGGTTGATGAAGCGTGCGCAGAGTTGGAACGACTGCTGAAAGTACAACCTGCCAATCGCAATGCGCGGTTGTCGCTGATCCAGTACTACCTCGACAGCGGGCAGGAACCGAAGGCGCAAGTGTTGTTGCAGGCCTGGAAGAAAATGAACATGGGAGACCCTGCGTTGAAATAAACCGCGACGGATCCGAAGGCCCTTCGCGAGCAGGCTCTCTCCCACAGGGGTTCACCCGATCTCACCGGCAAGTTGTGCCAGGTAGGGCCATGGATAAATACCGCGCTCATGGCCGTCGCTGAAGATCAGTTGCAGGCCGTAGCCCTGGGGGTTGAGTTCAATGACGCGGATGCGCTCGTCGATTTTGACCGTCAACCCTTGCAGCCGAAACGCCCGGCACTGCGAGCATGGGCACTGGCGTCGCAACTCAACATGATCCAGCCGCTGCTCACGACCATCCGGCCAGCTCAATCGCAGCTGCTGTTTGCTTTGTGAGTTGCCCACCGCCACCGGACTCATTGCAGTTGACTCAACGCGATGCGCACGGCTTTGCGCACTTCCGGGTCGCCGTCGTCTTGCGCGGCCTGCAAGGGGGCGATGGCGCCTTTATCGTTCAATTCGCCAAGGGCCAGCGCGGCTTCCTTGCGCAGGTTGCTGATGCGGTGGCCGAGGGTGTCGATGAGCGCGTCGAGCGCCGGGACGTAACGTAAACGACCGAGGCTGCGGGTGGCGCGCAGGCGGACTTGCCAGTAATCGTCGCTCAAAGCTTCGACCAAGGCGGGACCGGCCTCAGCGTGGCCGACTTTGCCAAGGGTGGTAGCGGCTTCTTCACGCACTTGCCAGGCTGGGTCCTGCAACGCCTGGCGCAACGCTGGCAGCACTTGAGCATCGCAAGCCAGGCCCAAGGCCCCGGTGGCGGCGCGGCGGACTTCGGTGTCCGGGTCGTCGCTGACCCGTTTGGCCAGGGCGGGCAAGGCATCGAGTTGCTTGAGCCAGCCGAGTACGCCCACAGCTTCACGCCGGACACTGGCGTTTTCATCGTTCAATGCCGCTGCAGCAGCGCCCGCGGCACCCGGGAAACGCAATTCACGCAGCGCCCTGAACGCGGCGATGCGCACATTGGCGTCAGCATGCCCGGTCCACGGCAGAACCACCCTGCCCGCCGCCTCGCTCTTGAGCAGGCTCAGGCTTTGCGCGGCGGCCGCTTGCACGGCCAAAGAGGGATCGGTCAGGGCCTGGCACAGCGCCTCGACCACCGGCGTGTCCTCCCAGGCTTCGAGCAGGCGCGCGGCCTCGGCGCGGACTTCTTCGGTCGGGTCTTCAGCCAGTCGATTGACCAGCCACAGCAGACCGTCCGGTTCTTCAAGGTCGGCCAGTTCGATCAAGGCGATCCGGCGCACGCCAGGGTCGTCATCGGTCAAGCGCGGTTGCAGGGCGAGAATGTCGTCGTTGTCGGTTACATCGAATAGAGAGGTCATAGGGCAAATCGCGGCAGATTGTTTTCAGGAGGCAGTCCGAGAGGGTTCAGGCGTGGCAACTGCCGACCGTCTTCGTGACGCAGTAATTCGAGGCAATGGCGTTTCAAGCGGGAAAACTCAGGGCTGGTGACCAATTCGGTGGTGCGTGGCCGAGGGAAGTCCAGGCGCAGGTCCTCGATGATTCGACCGGGCCGTGAACTCATGACCAACAGGCGGTCGGCGAGGAACAGCGCTTCGTCGATGTCGTGGGTGACGAACACCACGGTGGTGCGAATCCGCGTCCAGATGTCCAGCAGCAGCTCCTGCATGTTCAACCGGGTCAACGCATCGAGGGCGCCGAAAGGCTCGTCCATCAGCAACAGGCGCGGACGGTTGACCAGCACCCGGGCGATCTCCACCCGTTGCTGCATGCCACCGGAGAGCTGATCCGGCCAACGCTCGGCGAAACCTTCAAGGCCCACCAGCGCGAGGATGTCGTCGGCGGCCTGGTGGCGTTCGACTTTGCCGATGCCGCGCATTTTCAAACCGAACGCCACGTTGTCGCGCACGGTTCGCCATGGGAACAGCGTGTGGTGCTGGAACACCATGCCCCGTTGCGGCGATGGGCCGCTGACGTGCGCGCCATCGACTTTCAGGCTGCCGGCGCTCGGCTGCAAGTGCCCGGCCAGCGCGCCGAGCAAGGTCGATTTGCCACAACCGGACGGCCCGAGAATGCACACGAATTGCCCCGGTTCGATCTGGCAGTCGAGGCCTTGCACGGCTTCGAAGGCGTGCTGCGCTTCGCCGAGGACAATGGACAACTGGCGGATGTCGATCCGCCCTTCAGGGGTTTGCAGCATGCTCATCAGGCTTTTCCTCGTGGTCGGTGCCACGGCGTGAACAGGCCGCCGAGACGTTTGATCAGCAGGCTGCTGCCCATCCCGAGGACACCGATCAGCAACATGCCGACGACGATGTCGGCGTAGTTCTGGAGGGTGTAGGACTCCCAGGTGTAATAGCCGATGCCGTACTGGCCGGAGATCATTTCGGCGGTCACCAGGCAGAACCACGAGGTGCCCATGCCGATGGCGAGGCCGGTGATGATGCTCGGCGCGGCGCCCGGCACAATCACCTCCCACAGCATCGCCCGGCGCCCTGCCCCGAGGCTTTTCGCCGAGGCGATCAGGCGCGGGTCGACGCCTTCGACGCCGTGTACGGTGTTGAGCAGGATCGGGAACAGTGCGCCCGTAAAGGTGATGAAAACCATCGACAATTCCGAGGACGGAAACATCAGGATGGCCAGGGGGATCCAGGCGACGGCCGGGATCGGGCGCAGGACTTCCAGCGGTGGCAGCAATACATCTTCGGCCCATTTCGAGCGTCCGATGGCCAGGCCCAAAGCGATGCCGATGATCATCGCCACCAGGTAACCGGCGAAGACCCGGCCGAGGCTGCTGCTCAGGTGTTGGGCAAGCTTGCCGGAATCGCCCAGGCCCAAGGCAGCCTGGATAACCGCCAGCGGCGTTGGCACGTTGGCAAAGGTCACCAGGCCGAGGTTCCAGTGGTGGCTGGCGGCGAATTGCCAGAATAAAAGGCAGAGCAGCAATGAAGCGGCTCTTGGTATCCAGCGCAAAAACATATATCACCTCTGATCGTTCCCACGCTCCGCGTGGGAATGCATCCCGTGACGCTCCGCGTCACATCTAAAGCGGACGCAGAGCGTCCATTGAGGCATTCCCACGCGGAGCGTGGGAACGATCTATATCTAAAAATCAGCGGATGGCGACTGCCTGGGTGGTGGCGTCGGTGAAGTCGAAGACTTTTCCACCTTGGGCCGTGGCGAATTGCTGGGCCTGGCCTTTGAGCAGGAAGGCACTCAAGCGGCCTTTCGCATCACTGGCAAACCACGCCTGATCCGCCAGCAACTTGATCCCGCTGTCGCTCGCCTGGGCATACACCGCGCGAATGTTTTTGCCTTCCTGCTTCAAACTGGCCAATGCGGTGAACGCCGATTCGGCCGAGGCGTATTGACGGACTTTCGGTTCACCGCGCACCCAGATTTCGGCCACATGACTAAAATCGGTGATGGCTTTGCCACTGGCCGCATCCACCGCGTTGAGCGGCGTCTGCCCGTAATTGGCCAATTGCGCGGTGTAGTCCAGGTTCGAGGCCTTGAACGCGGCACGGATGTACTGGTCGTCGATGAAGGTATTCAGATCCAGACCGCGATCCGCCTTCTTCAACAGCTTGAGCGTATCGATGGCGGTGCCGACGGCCTGGCGGTATTCCGGCTTCCAGCTCAGGTCGCGGGTTTGCACGCCCAGCGGACCGTGGAACAGGTAATTGACCTCGGCGTCGACCCCGGAGACCTTGGCAATCAGCTCGCTGTATTTCTCCGGCTCGGCCGCCAGCAGTTGATTGGCCTCGATGCTCGCTCGCAGGTAGGCAACGACGATTTCCGGGTACTTCTTCGCATAGGCCTGATCGACCAAGGCGCCATGGAATGTCGGTGTGTTGGCCTGTGAACCGTCATAAATCTTGCGTGCGAAACCTCGGCTCGGGAACAGTTCGGCGAAGGGCACGAAGTCGGCGTGGGCGTCGATCTTCCCGGCCTGCAATGCGGAACCGGCCACCTCCGGCGGTTGGGCGATGATGTTCACGTCTTTGAGCGGATCCCAGCCTTGCGTAGCCACGGCCCGCAACAACATGCCGTGGGCAGTGGACGCAAACGGCACGGAAATGGTCTTGCCCTTCAACTCGGCCAGCGACTGCACGCCTGAAGCGCTTGGCACCACGATGCCGTTGCCGCTGCCCTTGATGCTGCCCGACAACACGCTGATGAACAGGCTGTGCTTGCCGGCGGTTTCGAACGCCACACCGTTGAACGAACCGGGGAAATCGGCCATGGCGCCGAAGTCGAGTTTGCCGGCGACCATCTCGTTGGTCAGGGGCGCGCCGCTGGTGAAGTTCTTCCACTCCACTTCATAGTTGGCGTCCTTGTAGGGGCCGTCGTGGGGCAGGTATTTGTCGAGCAGGCCGAGTTCGCGAATCAACAGACCGCCGGCGGCGCAATTGATCGTGGTGTCCTGGGTGCCGATGGCGATGCGGATGGTCTCGGCCGAGGCCGACAAGGTGAATGAAGCCAGTACCAGACCGGCAAATGCTGCGCGCAATAGCATAGTGAATCCCCTCGAATCATTTATAGGATGTTCGTCTCCGCCACGATCAGGGCGTGGTGGGAAACGAGGGGTGTTGGGTGAATCCAGCGTCCGGTGTTTCCGGATGGCTTTGAGTTGTCTGGGCGGGCCTCATCGCTGGCAGGCCAGCTCCCACAAGGTTCTCTGTCGCCAGCGAAATCTGTGTCCCACTGCAAATTCCTGTGGGAGCTGGCCTGCCAGCGATAGCGTCCTTTCAGTTAGCGAAGCAAATACGGTATTTCGACTTTCACCGCCCCGGTCGGGCAGTCCTTTTCGCAGGGCATGCAGTACCAGCATTCATCGAAGGCCATGTAGGCTTTTTGCGTGGCCGGGTTGATGGCCAGCAGGTCCATGGGGCAGACGTCGACACACACGGTGCAGCCTTTATGGGCGATGCAAAGGTCTTCATCGACCGTGACCGGCGCGTTGGAGCGGAAGAAGATTTCCTGGGGTTGATAGGCCATTTGGCGGTCTCTCTTTTAGTGATGCTCAGGCCGCGAATGCACCGACCCGCAGCCGGTCATAGGCCTGCATTTCTTCGGCATCGAGGGCAATGATGTAAGGCTCGACGGCTTTCTTGAAGCTGGTCATCAAGCCGTTTTCATCCTTCTTCAGGTTGCAATGGCAGAACCAGTCGCTGTCGTTGCGTTGGGGGTGATCAACGCGATAGTGGTAAAGCCCCCAGCGACTTTCGGCGCGGAACAAGGACGCGCGGGCGGCCATTTCGGCGCAGTCGCGGATCATGCTGACTTCCATGGCGCGCATCAGTTCGTGGGCGTTGTGGGCCTTGATCTGATCGAGATCGCGCTGGATATCGCTGAAGCGTTGCAGGCCGATCTGCATCTTCTTGGTCACTTTCGGCGGTTGCAGGTAGTCGTTCACAAAACGCCGCAGCTTGTACTCGACCTGCGCGGGCGGCAGTCCGTGTTCTCGGTCCAGTGGTGCGTAGACCCGTTGTTTTTCCGTTTCGACCTGCTCGGCATCGACCGCCGAAAACTCGCGCCCAGCGACAAAATCCGCGGCATTGGTGCCGGCAAACCAGCCATACGTGAACGCGCCGAGCATGTAGTTGTGCGGCACCGCCGCCATGTCCCCCGCCGAGTACAAGCCCTTGACCGAAGTCTCGGCCTTCTCGTTGACCCACACGCCGGACGCCGAGTGACCGCTGCAAAAGCCGATTTCCGAGATGTGCATCTCGACCATTTGCGTGCGGTAATCGGTGCCGCGATTGGCGTGGAACTGGCCACGGCTCGGGCGTTCGTTGCTGTGCAGGATCTCTTCGATGTTCTGGATGGTTTCCTCGGCCAGGTGATCAAGCTTGAGGAACACCGGGCCGTTGCCGCTCTCGAGCTCCTGGTGAAACTCCCACATCATCTGGCCGCTCCAGTAGTCGCATTCGATGAAGCGCTCGCCTTTATTGTTCGCCGTGTAGCCACCCAGCGGGCCGGTGACGTAGGCGCAGGCCGGGCCGTTGTAGTCCTTGATCAACGGGTTGATCTGGAAGCATTCGAGGTTCGAAAGTTCGGCCCCGGCGTGATAGGCCATGGCATAGCCGTCGCCGGCATTGGTCGGGTTTTCGTAGGTGCCCATCAGGTAGCCGGAGGCTGGCAGCCCCAGGCGCCCGGCCGCGCCGCAGCACAGGATCACGGCTTTGGCCTTGATCACATGGAAGTCGGCGGTGCGGCAATCGAAGCCCATCACGCCGTTGACCGCGCCCTCTTCATCCGTCAGCAATCGCGTGCAGACCAGGCGATTGGTGATGTTCACCCGCGCCCGCTTCAACTGGCGGTACAGGACTTTCTTGATGTCATGCCCTTCCGGCATCGGCAACACGTAGGCGCCCATGTGGTGGACCTTTTTCACCGCGTAGTCGCCGGTCTCATCCTTCTCGAACTTGACGCCCCAGCGGTCCAGTTGCTCGATAGTTTCGAAGCTGTGGGTCGCATAGGCATAGACCGCCGCCTGATTGACGATCCCGTCGTTGGCAATGGTGATTTCCTTGGTGTACTGCTCCGGCGTCGAATGGCCGGGAATGATCGCGTTGTTCAGGCCGTCCATGCCCATGCTGATCGCGCCGCTGCGTTTGACGTTGGCCTTGTCGATCAGCAGGACGCGCAGATCGCGGTTGCGTTCCTTGGCCTTGATCGCCGCCATCGGGCCAGCGGTGCCGCCGCCGATCACGACGATGTCGTATTCCTGCTCAAGAGTGCTTCTGGTGATAGAGCTGTGGGTCATGCCTGATCCCCTTTTTGCCGGTCGATCCGCAAGCGGTACTGGAAGGCATCGCCGCGGTAGTAAAGGTGTTCGAAGTCCACGGGGTGGCCGCTGGCGTCGTGGGTCAGGCGCTCGATGCGCATGATCGGCGAACCGGGTTCGACGTTCAGCGCCTGGGTCAGGTCGCTGTCGGCCAGCACCGCGTCGATAGCCAGATCGGCGTGGCCGAGGGCCAGGCCGCAGTCGTTTTCGAGGATCAGAAAGATGTCGCGGGTCACCAGATCAGCCTTCTCCAGCCGCTCACCGATGGCTTTGGGCAGGTAGGTGATTTCCAGTGAAATCGGCTCGCGATTGATCAGCCGCACCCGTTTGATCTGCGCCACGGTTTCACCTTCGGCGACTTGCAAACGCTCGGCGACCAGTTTGTCGGCGGCAATGAATTTGAAACTGCGCAGGCGGTTGATCACCTCGTAACCGCGACCGGTCATGGACTCGGCCAGGCCTTGCAAGGTGCTGACGTTCTGGAAGGTTTTGGGCTTGGCGACGAAAGTGCCCTTGCCGTGGATCTTGAAGATCAGCCCTTCCTTTTGCAGATCGCCCAAGGCCTGGCGCACGGTGATGCGGCTGACTTTGAACAGCGTGCCAAGCTCGCTTTCGGAGGGCATCTGGCTGTCTTGCGGTATTCGCCATCGAGGATACGGGCGCGCAGCACATCACGCAGTTGGGTGTGAAGAGGAATACTGCTGTGGGACAGCGGGCTGAGGGATAGAACGTTATCGGTCATGAAGATCACTTGTTATAACGAGTTATGACGTGATCTTAGTGAGCCGGTACGGCGATTGAGAAATACTGATTAAGCATAAGGTTAGATTCGCGCGGACATCCCCTGTGGGAGTGAGCCTGCTCGCGATGGCGTCATAACAGGCAACTTGGCGTGCTGACTGTCTGGGCCTCATCGCGAGCAGGCTCGCTCCAACAGGTTCAGGTGCGTTTGAGGATCTGGTCCATCACCCAATCGGTTTCAACATGCCGAGCATGGTTAGCCGATGCGCAGGGCGCGCAGGTCCAGATGACCGTCTTTGAGCGGCGGGCACCAGTAGTAGCCGCCGGTGATGGGGCGACTGATACGGTACAAGCCGTCGGTTATGCCGTCTTCCAGACCACTCATGCGGCGCAGTTGGGCTTCGAAGGCGTCGAGGGAAAAACCGAATGCCAGGAACATCAGGCCGGCGCGATCACCTTCGATCCACGGCATCGAACGACGGACCACAAACGCCTCGGGGGCAAAGCTTTCCTGGGCGGTGCGTTTGACGTGGGCCGAAATCGGCGCATCGTCGATTTCCTCGTTGTCGATCAGGCGGCGGCCCATGATGTTGTCCTTCTCATGGGGTGGCATGGCGTGAAAGCCCTTGAGGTCATGCTGCCACTGCTGGATCGCGGCAAAGCTGCCACCGACCAGGCCTTCTGCACCTTCGCCCAACAGCGCGGCAGCCACGGCAGCTTCATCGTGGGGGTTTTCAGTGCCGTCTTCGTAACCGGTCAAATCGTGGCCGGTCTGGTGGCGGAAGGTTTCGTTCATCTGCACCAGGCGCAAGGCCGGTGCCAGCGCGGCTTCGATGGCGTTGCTGCGATTGAGCAATTCACCCCGGTCGACGCCGTGCAACCAGCACCAGAGCGCGTGCTGGGTCGACGGGTTATCGACACCGACACCGGCCAGCGCCGGGAACGCCCGCAGGCCTTCGACTTCAGCGTGCAGCGCCTTGACCAGGGACTCACCGAAGCCGACCACCGCCGATTTACCGTCCACCAGTTGCGTCAGGTTATCGAGCGCGGCCGGCAAGGCTTCGGCGGATTCGAGGGCGAAGAACATATGACGGGCTTGTGGCGGAACAGGGGTGGCGAGAATGCCCGGCTGGTAATTACTCATATGAACTCCTTAAAAAGAGCGCTGAGTTTAACCGGGGGATGAGCATTTGTGTGCACCCATAGGGGATTTGCAGGTTGACGGCATCCCTCGACGGGGCCACCTTTTTCATTGTGCTCAAGCACAGGTCAACACGAAGGCACCGACGCGAGTGGGTTGAGGGTTGGAACCCTGAGCCGCAAATCGATGAGATGAGTCATGACAAGCGGGGCCGAGGTCTGCTAAAACGATTCATCAGTCACCCAATCCAGACGGGGTAGCGACATGAGCACAGCCAATATTCTCGACAACCTGTTTCCGAGCCACGCCGACATTCCGGAAAAATACCGCCTCGACGGCCAGACCGAGCAACGTGAATACCTGGTCGATGGCGAACTGAAAACCTGGTCCGGGCCCCTCGCCCAGGTTCGCAGCCCGGTTTACCTGACCGGAGCCAATGGCGACGAACAAGTGATCCTCGGCAGCACGCCGCTGCTAGACGCCGAGACCGCCCTGACCGCACTCGATGCCGCCGTCCGCGCCTATGACCGTGGCCAGGGTTTGTGGCCGACGATGCGGGTGGCCGAACGCATCCAGCACGTCGAAACCTTCCTCAGCCGGATGCGTGAACAACGCGAGGCCGTGGTCAAGTTGCTGATGTGGGAGATCGGCAAGAACCTCAAGGACTCGGAAAAAGAGTTCGACCGCACCTGTGATTACATCGTCGACACCATCAACGCCCTGAAAGAACTTGACCGCCGCTCCAGCCGTTTCGAGCTGGAGCAGGACACCCTCGGGCAGATCCGCCGCGTACCGTTGGGTGTGGCGCTGTGCATGGGGCCTTACAACTATCCGCTGAATGAAACCTTCACCACGTTGATCCCGGCGCTGATCATGGGCAATACCGTGGTGTTCAAACCGGCGAAACTCGGCGTGCTGCTGATTCGACCCTTGCTGGAAGCCTTCCGTGACAGCTTCCCGGCAGGCGTGATCAACGTGATCTACGGCAGTGGTCGCGAGACCGTCAGCGCGCTGATGGCCAGCGGCAAGATCGATATCTTCGCGTTCATCGGCACCAACAAAGCCGCCAGCGACTTGAAAAAACTCCACCCCAAACCGCACCGTTTGCGCGCGGCATTGGGGCTGGATGCGAAGAACCCGGGCATCGTGTTGCCGGAGGTTGACCTCGACAACGCGGTCAGCGAAGCGGTGACCGGCTCGCTGTCGTTCAACGGCCAGCGTTGCACGGCGCTGAAAATCCTCTTTGTCCATGAAGATGTGGTCGAGTCGTTCATCGAGAAATTCAACGCCAAACTGGCCACCCTGAAGCCGGGAATGCCATGGGACAGCGGCGTGGCCCTGACGCCATTGCCGGAAGCGAGCAAGGTCGATTACCTGCATTCGCTGGTGGCGGATGCGGTGAGCAAAGGCGCCACCGTGGTGAATCCAAACGGCGGCCAGGCACGGGCGTCGTTCTTCTATCCGGCCGTCCTGTTTCCGGTGACGCCGCAGATGCGCGTCTATCAGGAAGAACAGTTCGGTCCGGTGGTGCCCATCGTGCCTTACCGCCATCTGGACACGGTAATCGACTACGTCCTCGAATCTGACTTCGGCCAGCAGCTGAGCATCTTCGGCACCAACCCGGTGGCCGTCGGGCGCCTGGTGGACACCTTTGCCAACCAGGTCGGGCGGATCAACCTCAACGCCCAGTGCCAGCGCGGCCCGGACACCTACCCGTTCAACGGCCGCAAGAACTCCGCCGAAGGCACGCTGTCGGTACATGATGCGCTGCGGGTGTTCTCGATCCGCACGCTGGTAGCCACCAAGTTCCAGGAAACCAACAAGGAACTCATCAGCGAGATCATCAGCGGACGCAGCTCAAGCTTCCTGACCACCGATTACATTTTCTGAGGACACCTAGCCTGAGCACGTTCAGAGCCAACCGATTCCCACCGCTGCTGCGCCGTTTACTACGTCCGTTGCTGGACCCGTATCGGCGCTATCGCCACGCGAAACTGATCCACGCGGTGCGCGTTTCACTCGGGTTGCTGGCGACGATCCTGCTGACCACTGGCATCCACCTGCCCCACGGTGAGTGGGCGTCGGTGACGATGCTGGTGGTGATCGGCGGCTTGCAGCACCACGGCAACATCGGCAAAAAAGCCGCTGAACGCGCCATCGGTACTTTGATCGGTGCTGGGGTCGGGCTTTTGCTGGTGGCGCAACAGGCCTGGCTTGGCATGCCGTGGCTGACCTATTTTGCGATGTCGGTGGTGTGCGGGTTCTTCTCGTACCACGCCATTGGCAAGGGCGGTTACACGGCGCTGCTGTCGGCGATTACCGTGTTTATCGTCGCCGGGCACGGTGATAACCCTGTCACCGATGGCCTGTGGCGCGGGGTGGATATTCTGATCGGCATTGCCCTGGCCCTGGCGTTCTCCTTCGCCCTGCCCCTGTATGCGGTCTATTCCTGGCGCTACAACCTGGCCGACTCGCTGCGCGATTGCGCGACGATTTACGGGCGCATCATCAATGGCCAACCGGTCAGTGACGACGAACACCTAAAACTCATGAATCGCTTGAACACCGTGATGGTGCAACTGCGCTCGCTGATGCCGTCGGTGTCCAAGGAAGTGAAGATTTCCATGACCGAACTCGATGCCATCCAGCGCAACTTGCGGATGTGCGTGAGCACCCTGGAAATCCTCGGCAACACCCGACCGGATGCCAATGACCCCGAGGCCATGGCGCACCTGCAATCGTCATTGAAAGCCGAACACCGGCAAATTCGGGTGCAGTTGATCGGCATGGCCCGGGCGCTGAAAACCGGCGCGTCGCAGCGACTGAATCGCCCTATCGACTTGCCGGTTAATTCCAGTCTCGAAGCACCGGTGTACAACCCGCTGGATGGCTATCGGTTACTGATCCGCCAGTTCGCCTTGAATATCGGCGAGATGCGCCAGCGCCTGGCGAAGACTGCGCCGCGCTGGAGCATCTGATGCCCGGTTATGAGGTGACCGTCCGGCGAACCTTCAGGCCCCAGCCCTGCTGCATGCCGGCGGCGGCCAGCAGAATCGCTGCGACACCGATCCATTGCAGCGGATCGAGGCGGTGGCCGAAGGCAAACCAGTCGACGAAAATCGCCGCAATCGGGTAGATGAACGACAGCGCTCCGGTCAGCGCCGTCGGCAGTTTCTGGATCGCACCGTACAACAGCACATACATCATGCCGGTGTGGAAAATGCCCAGCGTCACCAGGCTGCCCCAGGCACTGGGTGCTTGCGGTAACGCTGAGAAGTGCGCGAATGGCGCCAGCAACAGCACGCCGGTGCTGACCTGGATCAGCGCAATCAAATGCGGTGGCGTGCCAGTCAGGCGCTTGATGATCAGAGCTGCAATCGCGTAAAGAAACGCCGCTCCCAGTGCCAGACCGATCCCCATCAGGTAATCGTTACCGCCTGCGCCCTGCTCACCATGAGCGCTGACAATCGCCAGCATTCCCAGAAACGAAACGCTCAGCCAGAACAGTTTCTGCAAGGTGATCTTCTCGCCGAGGAACAGCGCGGCCAATCCGACCAGCATGAACGGCTGAACGTTATAAACCGCCGTGCCAATGGCAATCGAAGCACGGGAATAAGAGGCGAACAACAGCAACCAGTTGCCGACAATCGCGACGCCGCTGAGCACCGCCAGCCAGAATGTGGTGCGGGTCAGAATGCCTGGACGCAGGAAGCCGAATGCCGCGCAGATCAGCAACAGCGTGCCGGCGCCGAACACGCAACGCCAGAACACCACGTCCAGCACCGGTTGCCCGGACACCAGCACAAACCAGCCGATGGTCCCGGAAATCAGCATGGCGGCGGTCATTTCAAATGAACCGCGACGTATTGTTTTGTCCATCACCAGACTCCTCTGTTTGAGGCCAAAGTATGCCAATCCGGCAGAGGGCCTCTCCAGCGCAAAAAGCAGGCTAAACTCGGTTTCTGCCTTTTTTATCAAGGCATATTCAGTCAATCGCCTAACAGGGGTTTTGCCATGACCGACGACATCGACCAAGTGCTGATCAGCGCCTTGATGGAAGACTCACGCCGCTCGCTCAAGGCCTTGGCGAACATCAGCGGCCTGTCATCGCCCAGCGTTGCCGAGCGTCTGCGCCGTCTTGAAGAGCGTGGCGTGCTCAAGGGCTACACCGTCGAGATCGATCCCAAATGCTTTGGCTATCAACTCCAGGCCATCGTGCGCATCCGCCCGCTGCCGGGCCAGTTGCAGGAAGTGGAGCGACAAATCCAGGCGATCCCCGAATTCACCGAATGCGACAAAGTCACAGGCGACGATTGCTTCATCGCCCGCCTGCATGTGCGTTCGATGGAGCAACTGGACACCCTGCTCGACCGCCTCAACACCCACGCCGAAACCAACACCGCCATCGTCAAAAAGACCCCGGTCAAACGCCGCTTGCCCCCGATGGCGTGAGTGATGTTTTGATGTGAAACGCGTAGATTGACGGTTTTCCGGCGAAGGATTGGCGGTATGAAAACTCAGGCGGTTTTACTCGCGGCGTTGCTGCTCGCGGGTTGCGGTACGGTACAAACAGTGATGCGCGGTGACGAAGTGGCGGCGAAGAGTCTCAAGGAGCGCAAAAGCTACTGCGGCGCCGTTCCGCGAATCTACAGCGGTGTGACTTATGATTTCTGCATACTGAATGCGCCCCTGGAAAAAGGCCGGGATGGCGAAGTGCATGACAACGCTCCGGCCATTGTGCTGATCGATGTGGTTCTATCCGGTGCGTTCGATACGTTACTGCTGCCCTACACCCTCTACCGTCAGCAGGCCGATGGCAGCATCATGGTTGACTGATGCAGCACTCAGGCACTCGGCGAACAGCTGCTGGATCGGCTGTGTGCGCTGGCTGTAGCGCTGCAACAGGACGATTTCGCGATAGAACGTCAAACCGCCCAGCGGGATGATCCTGACCTTCGCTCCATAGTCCAGCCACAACCCCGCTTCGGGCAGCAGCGAAACGCCGAGCCCGCATTCGACCATTTTCACGATCGCTTCCAGCTCATCCAGCTCCAGCGCCACCTGCACATCAATCTGCTGTTCACGTAGAAACCGCGTGACCAGGCGCCCACCAAACGAATTGCGGTCGTAACGCACATGAGGATGACTCGCGAGAATCTGCAACGGGTCATCGCCTTCGAGGTCCGGCGGCACGATCAATACAAAGGCTTCCCGGCGGATCACCTGCGCGGACAGTTCTTTGGGCAAGTCGAACGGCGGCTTGATCAGAATCGCCAGGTCCACCTCTCCGGTGTCCACCTGGCTCAACAAATTCAACGACACACCCGGCACCAGCTTGGGCTCCAGCAATGGCGCCTGCTGACGCAATCGCAACAATGCTTGAGGCAACAAGCCGGTCTGCGCCGTGGCTACCGCGCCGATTTTCAATTCGCCGCGGTATTCACTGACATCATCACTGACCGCCATCCGGCTGAACGTTTCGAGGATCTCCCGCGCCATCGGTAACGCCCGTTGCCCTGCCGCATTGAGGATCGCCTGGCGCCCGGTGCGATCGAACAGACGGATGCCCAACGCCTGTTCCAGATTGCGCATCTGCGCACTGACCGCCGACTGGGTCAACCCGATGTGCATTCCGGCCGCCGCGAACGTGCCGAAGCGTGTCACGGCAATGAAAGTTTTCAGTTCGCGCAGCATGGCGTTCTCGATTGATCAAAATAATTTGAGCTCGACGCAAAAACTATCGTCTTTCAATCAAAAAGCACAGCGCTAAACTCAGCCTTACTCCCGACACATCCGAGGCAAAACCGATGCAGCTCTCCCCTTTTCACCTGGCCATTCCGGTCTATGACCTGGCCGCCGCCCGGCATTTTTACGCCGAAGTATTTGGACTCGAAGAAGGCCGCTCCAGCGACCATTGGGTCGACTTCAACTTTTTTGGCCATCAACTGGTGATTCACCTGGCGCCGAAAAACGCTTCTCAGGAAGCGGCGCACACCAATGCCGTGGACGGTCATGACGTGCCCGTGCCGCATTTCGGCGTTGTGCTGGGAATGAAAGAGTGGGAAGCCCTAGCGCAGCGATTGAAAGCCCGCGACACCCGATTCGTGATCGAACCGGGCATTCGTTTTCAGGGATTGGTGGGCGAGCAAGCGACAATGTTTCTGTTCGACCCCTGCGGCAATGCGCTGGAATTCAAGGCATTCAAAGACATCAGCCAACTGTTTGCCAAGTGAAGGCATCCGCCGCGATCAGGAGCTGATCCACCGTGTCATGCAGCAACGGGTCGACCTCGATCTGGCCGATTCTGAAGTGCAGGTCATAAGCGCGATGCACCGTGGCGTTGCGCTCGTCGAGTATTTCTTCCAGGCGCGCCCTGATAGCCGCTATTTCCACGGCACTCGAGCCGGTCAGCAAGGCCACGAATTTGTCGCTGCCGAGCCGGCCGATCACATCGCTTTCGCGAAAGGCGATCCGCAGCACATCCGCGAAGGTCTTGAGCGCATTGTCGCCCTCGGCGCGTCCGTAGAGGTAGTTGATGTGCTTGAAGTCATCGAGATTGAACAGCAGCAGCGTGGCCGGCCTGCCCAACTGCTGGCAGGCGTTCAGCCCTTGTTCGGCCAGCACGGTGAAGCCGTGACGGTTGGGCAGCAGCGTCAACTCGTCCATGCTCGCCATCTGCACGCCCATCAATTCTTGCTCGGCCTTACGGGCCAGGTCACGCAGCTGTTGGCGTTCCTGTTGTGGCGAACGCAATGTGTCTGCACTCGCGCCGTTTTTGACCGGTTTGCCTGGGATCAGCATGACTCACTCCAGTGACGGGTATGTACTTTAGAGTGGTGCATACCCGGTATGACTCCCTGATAACGGACCGCCGGTCAGCTGCCCACCACCGGACATGGCCCTCCCGCCTCCGCCCAGAGCTTGAACTGGGTGACGAAAATGTCGTGCGGCACCGGCACCGGTGCCCTTCCTTCTCCCGGATTCCAGCCCCACAGCACCAGTTTGTCGTCGCTGACATGCTTGATCAGCGCGGCGAAATCCCGATCACCATTGCTGGCGCGATCCTTGATCATTGCGCACAAGCGGTCGGCCGGCAGCCCGATCCAGGCCATTTTGTGCGCCGCAGGCGGCAAGCTCCAATGCGGCGCTCCCGGTGGAGCATGGGGCCCGTAACTGGCGGGCGGGTTGCTATCGGCATGGCACGTCGCACAGGGCAAGCCGGCCGCGCCCTTGCCGTCCATCCCCCGTACGACATTCATCGCATGCGGGGTGCCCGCGTCGAACTGCAGCGGTGAGTCGCCCGGGATATGGCAGTTCTGGCAGCGCGGGCTCTGGAACACTTTCTGCACCGTTTCGAAGGCCTTGATGGCTTCCTTGTCATCGGCAAACAGGTCTTCGGCGTAGCTGACCAGACCGACCAGCACCACCGCGCCCAGAATCAGATGTCGTCTCATGTCACACCCCCGACAGTTGCAACGGCAGTTCTCGCAGGCGTTGCCCGGTCAGGGCGAACACCGCATTGGCCACCGCTGGCGCCGTGGGCGGGACGCCAGCCTCGCCTATCCCTCCGGACCTTTCGGTGCTCGGCACGATGTGCACTTCGACCACCGGCATTTCGTTCAGGCGCAGCACTTGATAGTCATGGTAATTGGACTGCACGACCTGCCCGTTCTTCAGCGTCAGCTTGCTGTGCAAGGTGAACCCGAGACCGAAGGTGATGCAGGATTCCATCTGCGCGGCGATGCTCATCGGGTTGACGGCAATCCCGCAATCCACTGCGCAGACCACCCGATGCACTCGAATCGCCAGGTTGTCCTGGGACACTTCAGCCACCTGCGCCACGTAACTGCCGAAGGACTCATGCACCGCCACACCCAAGGCGTGGCCGTCCGGCAGAGGCGCCGCCCAGTTGGCTTTTTCGACGGCAAGGTTGAGCACGCCCAGATGTCTCGGATGCGCCTTGAGCAAGGTGCGTCGATACTCCACCGGGTCCTTGCCGGCCGCCTCCGCCATTTCGTCGATCAACGATTCCATGACGAACGCCGTGTGGCTGTGCCCCACCGAACGCAGCCACAGCACGTTGATGCCGGTTTTCGGCGAATGCAGTTCCACTTGGTGATTGGCCAGGCCTTCAAGGTACGGACTGTCAGCGACGCCTTCGACCGAGGTCTTGTCGATGCCGTCCTTGACCATCGTTGCCTCGAGCATGGTGCCGGCCATGATCGACTGGCCGACCATCACATGCTTCCATGCCAGGGGCATGCCGTCGGCGTCCAGCCCGATTCGCGCCTGATGCAAAAACGCCGAGCGGTAATAGCCGCCGCGAATGTCGTCCTCCCGCGACCACACGGTTTTCACCGGTTCGCCTGCGGCCTTGGCCACTTGCACGGCTTCAGCGACAAAATCCGAGGTCGGATTGGCCCGGCGGCCAAAACCGCCGCCGAGAAATTCGGTGTGGATTTCCACCTGTTCCGGCTTGAGCCCGGTGATCTTGCCCGCGATCATCTGATCCAGCGTCTGGAATTGCGTGCCGGTCCATATCTCGCACTTGTCCTTGCTGATTTTCACCGTGCAATTGAGCGGTTCCATCGGTGCGTGGGCCAGGTACGGGACGCTGTACTCGACGTCGATGGTCTTGACCGCTTTGCCCAATGCGGCGGTCGTATCGCCGGCCTTGCTGGCCGAGGTGCCGGGAGTGGCCGCGAGCTTGCGGAAGCTTTCCAGCAGTTGCTGGCTGTCGAGGCCGGTGTTCGGCCCCAGGTCCCACTCGACCTTCAACGCATCGCGCCCAAGCTTCGCAGCCCAGTAATGATCGGCAATCACCGCCACGCCCGTGGGCACTTGCACCACTCTATGCACCCCCGGCACCGCCAGCGCTTCGGCCCCTTCGAAAGACTTGACGCTACCACCGAACACCGGCGAACGGGCCACCATGGCCGTCATCAAGCCGTCGAACTGCACGTCCATACCGAACTTGGCGCGGCCGGTGATTTTCTCCGGGGTGTCCAGGCGTTTGGTGGGTTTGCCGATGACTTTCCAGTCCTTGGCGTCCTTGAACGTGATCGACGCTGGATCCGGCACGGGCAGCTTGCCGGCGTCATCCGCGAGCTCGCCGTAGGTCGCGCGCTTGTCGCCGGCAAACACCACGCCTGATTCGGTATGAATCTCGGAGGGCGCGACGTTGAAGCGCTTGGCCGCCGCCTGGATCAGCATCAAGCGCGCCGCCGCGCCGGCTTGCCTGTAGCGGTCGAATTCCATCCAGGTCGAGGTCGAGCCGCCGGTGATCTGCATCCCGCCGAACCCCGGCATCCCGTAGTCCGCCGCCGAGGCAGGTGAATGCTCGACGCGGATCTTCGACCAGTCAGCGTCCAGTTCTTCGGCGATCAACATGGTCAGGCCGGTCCAGATGCCTTGGCCCATTTCCGAATGGCCGAGCAGCACGTTGACGGTGTTGTCATTTCCAATGCGCAAGAACGCATTCGGTGCAAAAACATTGCCTTCATTCTCCGCACCCAGGGCAAAGCGGTGAGCGCCGGGGATGACGAACGCCACCACCAGACCCGCACCCAAGGCGGCGCTGCCTTTGAGGAAACTGCGTCGTGATACAGGGGTGATGCTGTTCATGTTCAGACTCCCTTCAACGTGGCATCAACCGATCTCGGCGGCGCGCTTGACCGCCGCACGGATCCTTGGGTAGGTGCCGCAGCGGCAGATGTTGCCGGAGAGCGCCTGATCGATGTCGCTGTCGGTGGGTTTGGGGATCTTGGCCAGCAACGCGGCGGCGGACATGATTTGTCCCGACTGGCAGTAACCGCACTGCACCACGTCGAGTTCGGCCCAGGCTTGCTGCACCGGGTGCGAGCCGTCGGTGGAGAGGCCTTCGATGGTGAGGATTTTTTGGCCGTGGGCGACTGCCGTGGCGGGGGTGATGCAGGAGCGCAGTGGTGCGCCGTCGATGTGTACGGTGCAGGCGCCGCACTGGGCCATGCCGCAACCGAATTTGGTCCCGGTGAGGTGCGCGACATCGCGCAGGACCCAGAGCAATGGCATGTCTGCGGGGACATCGAGTTCTTGGTCCTTGCCGTTGATGTTCAGGGTCAGCATTGTGAATTTCCTCAGACTCACGGTGTTCTGGAGGGGCGTCGCTGGGGTGATGAAGTGGGCGATGCGCGCTTGGGTTATCCATACAGCTAAGCGCAAAATGCCGGGGGAGAAGGGTTCATCGACCATCGGTCACGGGTCGGTCTTGATGGGGTTCGGGATTGGGATTGGGATTGGGATTGGGGGTATATCCGTTTCTGCGGTTACGGCGGCTATTGGTTCCGCTCTTACAGCGGGTCACTTGGAAGAGCGCCAAGTGACCAAGCGCTTTTGCCCCTGACGTTCGGTGCCTCGCTAAGGCTCGGCATGCCCTCGCTCCGGTCCTGCTCCGTGGGCCCGCCGCCATCGGCCATCCATGGCCGGGGGCGGCTACCGCGGCATCCATGCCGGGTAGCCGGGGGCGGCTACCGCGGCATCCATGCCGGGTTGCCCACTGCGCAGAACCTGCGCTCGGCCTCTCGAGGGGGCGAGCACCGCCAAAGCCAAGCGAGGCGGCCTACGGGCCGACCTGATTGCTCAACGCTTGCGCGTCCTGATCGTTCTCCAGAGTGACGTGATCGTTCCCATGCTCTGCGTGGGAATGCCGCCGGGGACGCTCTGCGTTCCGCTGTCGACATCCTGCTTGAGTCTTGCGCAAGGGTGACGCAGAGCGTGGGAACGATCAACAGCAACAGCATCGCGAGCAGGCTCACTCCCACAAAAAGCAGAGCAGGCAGGCGCACAGCTTTTGCTTCTCACCACTCATCAGGTCGAGCGTTAGCTCGCCTTCCGCTTTTGATCTTGATCTGCCCCGTCGGAAGGCCGAACGCAGATTCTGCGCAGTGGGCAACCCGGCATGGATGCCGGGTTAGCCGCCCCCGGCCATGGATGGCCGATGGCGGCGGGCCCACGGAGCAGGACCGGAGTGAGGGAATGCCGAGCCTTAGCGAGGCACCGTACGTCAGGGGCGCGAGCGCTTGGTTACTTGGCGCTTTTCCAAGTAACCCGCCGTCAGGGCGGAACCATAAGCCGCCGTTACCCCAAAAACGGATATGTACCCAACCCCAACCCAACCCAACCTCAAGCTTCAAAAAATCAGCACCTGGGCTTAAGCAAAATACCGGTATACCTCGCCAGAAACAGCACAAAAGCACCACTCCAAAACACCGCCGAAAGCCCCAGCCCGACCCCAGAAAACGGCACCAGAAATACCCGACACACAGCAGCGATCAACAACAACGCAAACCCCAGCACCACAACACTCGACGGTTGCAACAAGCGCCCGGTATGACCAAGGCTGACCCGCGCAATCATCGCCAGAATCAATCCCCCGATCCCCCCGACCGCCAGCGCATGGGTAGCCAGACTTTGTTGCGGCATAACGCCCGCGTGCCAGAGCGCCATCGCCAGCGCCGCAACCATCAACCAGGCGTATGCCAGAAACAGCGACCAGAGCAGCGGCACCCGCCAGATGCCCCGATCATGCCAGCGCCACAATCGCAGCAAGTGCAATACCCCCATCACCCCAAACAACAGCGCCAACCAGAGCCTGGGAACGTCATTCAACCCACCTGCAAAAGACACGGCAGCGAGCAAACTGCTCAACAACAAAACCCGGGTGGGCAGCGCGTGAGCGGCGGGCGCTGCAGCCCGGTTCAAGCCCCTCTGGATAAAGAACGGCAGGACCCGCCCGCCAATCACGGTCATCAACGCCGCCACCAACCACAAAGCCGCCAGTACACCACGCCGTTGCAGGCCCGCATCATCCACAGCGATGCCCCACAAGGTCATGCCTTGAGCGCCGGCCATCAATGCAATCACCAACAACACCGGATAGTTGTCTCGCTTCCCCGCTGCGACCAAGTCCCGTCCGATCGCCCAGGCCAGCAGCGGAAGAAAAGGCACTTGCACCAGCAACAACAGCCCCTCGGGAATGGGCAGTAACCAGGCAAGTCGCGCCAGCAGCCACACCAGTACCAGGCCGATCAGCGGCCAGCCATTAAGGCCGGGACGCCCTGTCCAGTTGGGCACGGCCGTCAGCAGGAACCCGGCGATGATCGCCGTGGCAAAACCAAACGGCATTTCATGCCGGTGCCAGGCGAGCATGCCGCCAACGGGTTGCGCGCCGGGCAGTCGGCCGTACAACCACAACGCCCAGATCGCCACCGCGATTGCCGCGAAACCGGCGCCGGCCAGGAAAAAGGGACGAAAACCAAGACTGAAGACCGGGGCAGCGGCAAGTCTGCGCATTACGCCACCACCCTTGCCAGACGTATTCCCAGACGATGCTGGGCCAGCAGACGCATCACATAACCGATTTTGAGCAAGGTCGGCCCGATGATGGTCATGGCATGCATCGACACCAGCGCGACAATCGGCAGATGGCCGTTGTACAGGTAGGCGCCATAGATGCCGGCCAGCAGCATGGCCAGGCCGACGCCCAGCACTTTGCTCGACAGATGCAGTACGTTCAGGGGATTGCTGAAGAAATCGAACATTTTCCGTACTCCTGAAACAGGTCAGTTGTACCGGAGATGTATCAAGTCCCGTGCCACCTTTTAAACCCCAAAAAATCAATCATCTACGCCAACAAGAGTCATATCGACAACACCGAAAAGGAGTCTTAATGACACACAAAGTAGTCATACAGACTCACCTTGCAACCAATTCCACTTGGCTGTTTGTCGATCTACGGTCCGGCCAATCGACCACAGGCTGGCTACGCTGATAATCCGGCATGAGCAACCCGTAGAGGAGCATCGACCATGCAACGCGTGCAAAAACTGACTCCCTGCCTCTGGTTTAACGATCAGGCTGAAGAGGCTGCGAAGTTTTACTGTTCGATCTTCGATCATTCCAAAATCAGTGCCATCACCCACTATGGCAAAGCCGGTCAGGAGGTTCATGGCAGGCCTGAAGGATCGGTGTTGACGGTCAGTTTCGAACTCGACGGACAGCCAATGACGGCACTCAATGGCGGCCCGGTGTTCAAGTTCAATGAAGCGGTTTCATTTCAGGTCAATTGCCAGACCCAGGAAGAAGTGGACTACTTCTGGGGCTCACTTTCCGCTCACCCAGAGAATGAGCAATGCGGTTGGCTCAAGGACAAATTCGGCCTGTCCTGGCAGATCGTGCCGGTCGCCATGATGGACATGCTCAAAGACCCCGACACGACCAAATCCCAGCGCGCCATGCAAGCCATGATGCAGATGAAAAAACTCGACATCGCCGCCTTGCAGCGAGCCTTTAACGGCGAGAGCTAATACACTCGCGCTCTGGCCGCCGAGAACATGAACGATGAAGCACACCGTTGCCAAATACGCAGACAAAGCCCCACGCTTCTGGCGCGATGATGCCCTGCCCTTCATCGAAGCCCGGTCCATCGCCGATGGCCGCGAGGTCTGTTACGCCCGGCATTCTCACGCGCACTTCTCCATCGGTGCCATCACCGCCGGGCGCAGCACCTACGTTCATGAGCAATCGGCCTTTGAGGTCAGCGCCGGCACCGTGGTGCTGATGAATCCCGGTGATGTTCACGCCTGCAACCCGATCGACGACCAGCCCTGGTCTTACCTGATGCTGTACGTCGAGACGCCATGGCTGACCGACTTGCAGCATCAGCTCGGCTTCAGTCAGGACTCGGCGTATCGACGGTTTTCCGTTACCCATACCCGCAATGGCAACCTGTTCGCGGGCCTGAGTGATCTGTACGCAATACTGGTTGATCCTTTGCAGGACGTGTTGAGCAAGCACAGCGCAGCGGTGGAGTTTTTCACTGAGGTCCAACAGCAACTCAATCCGATTGAGCAGCCATTGCGCGAGCCCAATTTCAAGCTGGAACGGGCAGCCGACTACATCCGCGACAACTGCACGCAGATGCTCAAGCTCGAGGGTATTTGCGAGGCGGCGCAGCTGTCGCCGTCCTACCTGATCCGTGCCTTCAAGCAGCATTACGGCATGACGCCCCATGCCTATCTGGTTAACCGACGTATCCAGTTCGCCCGCGAACAACTGCGCAACGGCAAGTTGATAGCCGATGTAGCGCTGGAAGCGGGATTTGCTGATCAGGCGCACTTTCAACGAGCATTCAAACAGCATTTGGCGGCAACACCAGGACAGTATCGCGGCTGACCACTCGACAAATAAAACATCGAACAACTTTACTATCCCGTATAACAGCGCTATTAGCAGACACATCAGGACAACAGATAGCCGTTGTGAGTGAACAGTGTTGTTCGCTAACCTTTCAACACCACCTACTCCGAGCCCGCCCCGGGTGTGCAACTTATTAATATATCAATGCGCAAAGGATTGCCCACCGATGAATGACAACCTCGTTATTTATAACGCCGCCAACTTCAGCACTAGTTATTCCGACCCGGAACTCAGCGAAAAGAATCAGACGACTGAAGCCTTGGGCATCTCAACCAATCAGCCAGACTTCTTCAACCTCGGCGGCTTTGATAATTTTTATCTTCACATCACCGAGGACTCGCAGTTTTATAAAGCACACAGACCCGGAAAACTATTATTGACAGGTCTTATTCAACATCCAGCATTTATTGATGCCCGTGCAAAACTATCATTACCGGAAGAAACCATCTTTCACACCGATACCCATGGCCGCCTCCTGGCATTAAAACAAGTTCACAAACAAATTTTTCACTCTGCTCTGGGTGTTCGCTTTCGTAACGTGTTCGAGCGACACGACATCACGAGTGAGATCGAGCACGTTGCAGAGCTTGAAGAAGAGCTGAACACCCTGAAAACACAAGCGCGAACCACTTCGGGCATCAGCTCGACTTCGCTGGTCAGCGTTGCGCAATGGTTGCGCTTTCATGAAGTCGACGTACCGCAAACGGCCGACCAGGCAGCAAATTTGCTGGATTTTTTCAGCGTTGAAGACGCCAAAGGGCGCAGCAATTTCTGTGAAGTATTCGCCAGCGCTGCCCACTCCAGATATGAGCTGACGGCCGAACATCGTTCGACACTGTGGAAAGTAACCGACCAATTGCTCGATGGTAATGAATTGCTTATCAACCACTTGATGAGCGTCATTTCCTGGCATGGCACCC
Organism: Pseudomonas sp. IT-P294; assembly: GCF_949767865.1. Classification (NCBI taxonomy): domain Bacteria; kingdom Pseudomonadati; phylum Pseudomonadota; class Gammaproteobacteria; order Pseudomonadales; family Pseudomonadaceae; genus Pseudomonas; species Pseudomonas sp. IT-P294. Next base: position 1,072,895 of record NZ_CATKQW010000011.1, read on the forward strand.
AGCCTTCGCCGAACGCGATCCAGCCGCAAACTTACGACGACTTGAAGTGGTTGTTAAGTCAACCGGAAACCCGCGCGATCGCTCGTCATTACACCGAGGCACTGGGTTGGTATGACGCCAGGATGGACGCCGTATCGAACATTGTATTGGGCCGACAGGTATTGTTGGCAGCGATCATGCTCGACCTCAGAATCAGCCTTGATAACAAGACGTCTGAAATCAATATTGCTGGATATAAATTATACGCCACCGCCAATGTCGAAAAGAGCTGGCTGGAGGTCCGCGCGGAGTTGGAAAGTCATTTTGCGAATAATGTGACCAGCAACGGAAAATATATTGATCCTGTCGCTGTGCCAATGATTGTATACGCTCTGTTGACTGAACTAGCGCCAGCGTTTCTGGTACAAGATGCACCGACCGGGTTACAAATGGGTTCGACTGCCTGGGTCGTATTGAATCGCGCCGTCCTGCTGGCTGAGTTCAATGCAGCAGGTTCATCTCAACTATTAACCTATGAGGAACTACTAAAGCGGGCGATGATCGCACCCATTAGTCATCGACAGCAGTTACTACATAACGCATCCACGGTTCAACCAGTTTTGTACTGGGCACTGATCAACGAATCCATACCTCGAGATTCGGACAGTCACTTCAGCCAGGAAGCGATCAACGCTGCAAGCACACAATACAATCACTACCTGGACGAACTGAGTCATTGCGCAAACACGCTGTCGACACCGTTTCCCAGCCGAAAGAAACTCGCACTTGAAACACTGAAACTTCACGTACCTGATTGCGACTTTCTAGAAACGAAAGTTCTCAAGACGAGCGCGGGATTTTCCGGCCAACACCCCATGACCTTATCGATCCTGGACGCTTACCTCTCCAATAACCTGGCGGACAGGAAATGGCATAGGGTCGGCATGGATATTTACACGCTGTTTCCACAATTGTTGACGCTGCCATTGATAAACGAGATTTACCACCAGGCAGTTGACGCTCATCTCAAACGCTTGAAAGAAGCGACATCCACTGTCATTCGCCATGCGCTCGCATCTCTTCCACAACAAGACCGCGGCCAATTGGGCGTTGGCGAGATCGGTGTATTTTCGCTTCGCCGATACTTGTCGAGAGACCCTTTCAACAGCCAGCCCATACAGCCCACGGACCGCGCCCGATTTGGTGTGATCATCACCGCGACACTGGGCAACGAACTCCATTGCTACGAACTGAATACACTTACCGGCGACTGCAAAAAAAATCAGTCCCTGGCAGAAGCTTTCAGAGTTTCCGGGCTCGTAGATGAAATCGACGATTTCATACCTCAAGCGTTGGTTGCGAATGACCGTGGAGCACTATCGCTTCATGCGGCGATCGATCTGGATGCATATTTCAACGGCAAGCCATCGAAGCATGTGGTTCATCAGTTCTTCAACGTAGACCTGTTGTCTTTGCTGCCCAGACGAACAGGGAGCACAGCTGATTACCGGTCTCCACTGCTGGCTTTCCGTTCTATGGCATTCAAGGATATCGCTCGCTTCATCGCGTCCGAAGCGCTGTACGTGACAAAAAACTCACTGATCTCGGCAGGTTTCGACAAAACAGAATTTGAGCTGCGTTTAGAAGAGGACGTCAGATGGGCGGACACCATTTCCAATATCATCATTCCATTCAAAAGCTGTATTGAAGACCTCGAATCCGGGGACAAGGACCGCAGGACCAGCGGAATATGGGGTTGTTTACTGGATGGTGCCGCCGTGTTGCTGCCCTTTATCGGATTTGCAGGCACCGCAGCCAACCTGCTTTTCAAGGCAGGCAGCCTGGGTTCAAAAATTTCGTCCGTTACCCGGCTGAGTTTGAAGTTTTCGCTGTCACTGTTTAACCCCGTGGATGGCATTCCCACCCTGCTGGGTAAAGGTGCCGTGCGCATTGGCAAGCTGGGCAGTAGCGGATTCGAACTGGCTACCGGTCAACTGCGAAAATTGACGGGAGGCGCGGACGCTTACGATTTTGTCCGGGCCTCGCAACTCAATTCTGCGGCCGAATCCCGTCTGGCTCTTCCCATGCTGGAGCATGGCAGATTCGTTTTTAAAGACCCTGATTTACTCGATGCAGAGAACGTTCTGCAACGCTTATCGAAGAGTAACGAGAGCATGCTGGCGAACGAATTCTCCAATGTTGAAATCAAGCATTTGCTGGAGAGCTCGCTGAGCGACATTGTGCTCAGATCCGAGGGTGCGGAAAATTTAAAAACCGTTCTGCCAGCGGACGCTGTCGACAGCATCGTTAAACATGAGGTGCAAAAATATAATCTGTCGCACCTGCACCTCTACAAAGATGTCCCTTCAGCATTACCGGACATTTTGAGTAACGTCTTGAAGGTGGAGGTCAAAAACATCAACTTCATGAACGCACATCAGAACACCTTGCTTAAACTCGACCTTGGCAAGCCCCCCTACATTGGCATGGAGAACGAAAGCACCTTCAATCCTGGTGGTCTGATCGATGATGTGGAACGTGCCGCAGCCTGGATTTTCAACGCCTCCAGTTCCAAAAATGACCTGGAAACGTTAAAGACGTTACTTCGTGAATACGCCGCCGGTAGCGACTCGCTTAATGATCCGTCGGTGTTGAGACAGATACATAAAAAAGCCATTGCGAACCCCGAAAAAACCTACCGCTCTCCGACAGGACTGGCTAAATACCCCGCGAGCATTTCCGGTGCTCATCTACTGGAAAAACACGTAGCAAAACTGGACGCGAGTTCCGAACACTTCAACAAGCAGTTATTCGGTGCCTTGCTGGGGTATCACAGTTTTGCCGACGGCAATGGCAGGGCCGCCCGAATTGTTTTTGCCATCTCGGAGTTGCGAAAGGGACGTTTCACTGCCCTGTCCGTTACAACCGAAAATGCCCTTAGCGGCCTGTCCTGAGTGTCAAGGCAATAGCAGGTAAACCGCACAGAGCGCCAAAAGGATCGCCATACCCCGGTTGAACAACCGCATCCCTGCAGGGTTACTGAGGTAACCCCGCAGGCATGTACCGGCATACACCCAACACCCCACCGACACGTAGCAAATCACCAGATACACCGCCGCAAACTGCCAGACCAGCCGCGCCTCGCCGTCCGCGACGAACGCGCCCATGCCCGCCACGCAGGCCAGCCAGGCTTTTGGGTTGAGCCACTGCATCACTGCGCCGTACAACATTGAAGGTGCCCGGTGCGACTCTTTGGCATCGATACGACCATCGTCCGCCGCCAGTTTCCAGGCCATGAACAACAGAAACGCCACGCCGGCCAGTTGCATCACACGCGTCAATTCCGGCCAAAGGAGCAACACCTCATGCAAGCCCAGCCCCATCAAGACCAATAACAGAACAAACCCCAACGTGGCCCCGGCGACGTGCCGTTGACTGGCGCGAAAACCAAACTGCGCCCCCGAACTCAACGCGACAATGTTTACCGGCCCAGGCGTTATCGAAGCCACCAGGGCAAATGTGGCCATGGAAATAATCAGATTCATTGCACACCTTCTTCAATTCAGGAAAATCAGCGCTCAACGTACTGATCCCCCTACCCTGCGTATTGAAGAAAACTGCCTAAGTCAGGTAAACGCCCCCACCACCCGCTTCACTTTCACCAGTGCCGCCGCGAGCGAGTCCATGTCCACCGACCCCAGCGCCAACCGGATCGCGTGCGGCACATGAACAGAGGTCGCAAACGGTTCGGCGGTTGAAACCGCCACCTGTTCACGCAGCAACGCCACGGCGATCTGATCGGCTCTCGCGTCTTCCGACAAGGGCAGCCAGATAAAGTAGGAAGAAGGATGACGAATGTAGGGCAGCCCCGTCAGCAGGGTGTCAGCCAAGGCTTGTCGGGCCTGCGCATCGGCGCGTTTTTGCGCTTCCAGCGCGCTGACAGTCCCGTCATCGATCCAGGCGCAGGCAATCGCGGTCATCACTCCGGGCGTGTTCCAGGTGGTCGCCCTGATCGTGCGCTCCAGCGCCGCCACCCGGTGCGCGGGGGCGGCGACGAATCCGACGCGTAAACCGGTGGCGACGCTCTTGGAGAAGCCCGACACGTACACCGTTCTTTCGGGCGCCAGGTGCGCAATCGGCGGCAGCGGATCTTGTGCCAGAAACGCGTAGGCAGCGTCTTCGATGATGTGCAGGTCATGCTGGCGCGCAATCGACACGAGGCGATCCCGTTGATCGGCGGGCATCACCCACCCCAGTGGATTGTGCAGCGTCGGCATGCTGTAGACGGCACGCACCGAACGGCTGCGGCAGAGTTTTTCAAGCGCCTCCAGGTCTGGCCCCTGATCAGTGAGCGGAATCGGTACGACTTCAAGGTGCAGCGTTTCGGCCAGCACCTTGAACCCCGGATAGGTCAACGCATCAGCCGCGATCACCTCACCGGGTTGCAGCAGCGCCATGAGGGTCACGGCCAATCCATGCTGGGCGCCACTGACGATCAACACCTGTTCGGCCTGAACACTCAGCCCGCGTGTCAGCAGATGGCGCGCAATCGATGCCCGCTCATGCAGGCGGCCCGCATGCGGCTGGTAACGCAGATGCGACTCCAGGTCACCGGACAATGCGAGCTGGCGCAAGGCATTGCGTAGCAGGTCGGCCTGCCCCGGCACAGAGGGATAGTTGAAGTTGAGATCGACCATGCCGACCGCCACCGCCGGCTGGTGAATCCCTTGGCTCGGTGGCAGCGACGTCTCCCTGACGAACGTTCCGCGCCCCGTTTCACCGCTGACCAGCCCCATCGCCTCCAGTTCTGCATAGACCCTGCTGGCCGTGACCAAGGCCAGTTTTTCCGTGGTAGCGAGCTGACGGTGTGTCGGCAAACGCGTACCCGGCGGCAAACGCCCGGCGCGGATATCGGCGGCAAACGCGTCCACCAGCGATTTGTAGCGAGAGCGAGGCATAACACAATGTATCCATGACAATTTTTTGATTGTATCGATACTCGGCCATACGATGCCCACAAGGCAACCCCCGAACTGTGAGTGGACTCCCATGGAACGCGCATCGAACCTGCAACACCAGTCACTGGAAAAGAACGCGAGCGGGCTGATCAATGGGCTCATCGGCGTCCTGATCTTCAGCGGCTCACTGCCCGCTACCCGGGTGGCCGTCCTGGAGTTCGATCCGGTCTTTCTGACGGTCGCACGCGCGACCATCGCCGCGGTTCTGGCGCTGTGCCTTGTGCTGCTGTTGCAGGAAAAGCGTCCTGCGCGGCACCAGATCCTGCCCTTGGTTATCGTGGCGATGGGCGTTGTTATCGGGTTTCCGCTGCTGACGGCACTGGCACTTCAATACGTGACGTCGGCGCACTCCATCGTCTTCGTCGGCATGTTGCCGCTCGCCACGGCTGCGTTTGGTGTGTTGCGCGGCGGTGAACGTCCGCGACCGGCGTTCTGGTGCTTCTCGGTCCTGGGAAGTTTGCTGGTGGTGGGGTTTGCCCTTGCTCAGGGGCTGACGGCCTCCCCCGCTGGCGACGTCCTGATGCTGCTGGCCATCCTTGCCTGCGGGCTCGGGTATGCCGAAGGAGCGAAGCTTTCCAGGACACTCGGCGGCTGGCAGGTGATTTCCTGGGCGCTGGTGTTGTCGCTTCCAGTAGTGGCGCCGCTGACCTGGTGGCTGGCCCCCGTGTCTTTTTCGGGCATCAGCACACCAGCCTGGTTGAGCCTGGGGTACGTCTCGCTGTTCAGCATGCTGATTGGTTTCGTATTTTGGTATCGCGGGCTTGCCCAAGGAGGAATTGCCGCGGTGGGACAGCTGCAGCTGCTGCAACCCTTTTTTGGCTTGGCACTGGCGGCCACGTTGCTGCACGAGCACGTCAGCCTCGGCATGCTCGGGGTTACCGTGGCGGTGATCCTGTGTGTGGTGGGTGCGAGAAGATTCGCCAAATAACCTCGGCCAAATTGTACTGCGGCCTGCGCGCACCGCTGTACCGGGAAAGCCTTCGTCGTCCGTGATAAAACTAGCGTTCTCTTGCTTCTGGAGACCTGTCATGGACCTCGCCACCCTTTCGCTGTTTCTGCCCGCCTGCTTCGCGTTGAACATGGCGCCCGGCCCGAACAATCTGCTGTCGGTCAGCAACTCGACCCGCTACGGCTACCGCATGGCCTGCGTGGCCGGCATCGGTCGGCTGCTGGCGTTTGCCGGGATGATCGCCCTCGCCTCCGCCGGGTTGGCGGTGGTGCTGCAAACGTCTGAATTGCTGTTCTACGGCATCAAGATTGTGGGTGCGGCGTATCTGTTTTACCTCGCCTGGCAATTGTGGCGAGCCGACCCCGGCGCCGAAAACGTAGTGACGAGTGCGCCAGTCGGCATCATGGCGCTGGCGCGGCAGGAGTTTCTGGTGGCGGCCGGCAACCCCAAGGCCATCCTCATCTTCACCGCGTTCCTGCCCCAGTTCGTCGACCCGACTCACACCGTGACGCCGCAATTCGCGCTGCTCGGTGCGTTGTTTCTGATGCTGGAATGGATCGCCATCAGCGCCTACGCCTACATGGGCCTGCACATGCGTCGCTGGTTTGCCGAGCCTCGGGGCAAACGAATGTTCAACCGTTGCTGCGCGGGGTTGTTGTCGGCAGCGGCTTCGGTGCTGTTGATGGCGCGCCGAGCCTGAGCTCAGGGGATTGACGGGATTCGACACGGGTTCACACTGCGAAGCATCCCGCTTCAATACCTGTCGAGCTTCGAATGAACCTGAATGTTGTTTATGCCTTGGGCGCCGCTGCGCTGTTTGGAGCGAGCACGCCATTGGCCAAGGCGTTGGGCCTGAACCTCTCGCCGATCCTGCTGGCCGGGCTGTTGTACCTGGGCAGCGGACTGGGCCTGACACTCCTCAGGCTGATCCGCGACAGTGGCTGGCAGCCCAGCGGCCTCAAAGCATCAGAATGGCCCTGGCTGATCGGTGCTATCGCGTTTGGCGGCGTGCTTGGACCGGTCGCGCTGATGTTCGGCTTGACCCTGACTTCCGGCGCCACCGCGTCCTTGATGCTCAACCTCGAATCGGTGCTGACTGCCGTGCTGGCGTGGGTGGTGTTCAAGGAAAACGCCGACCGACGGATCGTCGCCGGGATGCTGGCCATTGTCGCCGGCGGATTATTGCTGGCCTGGCCGCAGGGTTCGGCGCAATCGCAGAGTTGGATCGGACCGCTGGCCGTGGCGCTGGCATGTGTCTGCTGGGCCATCGATAACAACCTGACGCGCAAAGTATCGGCCTCCGACTCTGTGTTCATCGCGGGCATCAAGGGGCTGACCGCAGGACTGGTGAACTGCGCCCTGGCGTTGGCGCTGGGCGCCAAACTGCCGCACATCGCGGTGCTCGGGCCGACGTTGATCGTCGGCTTCCTCGGCTACGGGATCAGTCTGGTGCTGTTTATCCTGGCGCTGCGCGGGCTGGGCACCGCACGCACGGGGGCCTACTTCTCAACGGCGCCCTTCCTGGGGGCGGCGATTGCCATTGTGCTGTTCGGTGAGCCGGTCACCCTGACGTTCTGGGGGGCGTCATTGCTGATGGGGCTGGGCGTCTGGATACACCTCAAGGAACGTCATGCCCATGAACATCAGCACCTCGCCCTCCTTCATAGTCACCGACACGTTCATGACGAACATCATCAGCATGAACACGCGTTCCAGTGGGACGGAGTCGAGCCGCACAGTCATGAACATCAGCACACGCCGATCCGCCACAGTCATCCACACTTTCCGGACATCCATCACCGGCACAAACATTAAAAGGTCGAAAAAAGTGGATTGGCATTTTCAGCGAGCATACGTATATTCGAATATCCATATATTCGAGCCGTCGCAATGAACTTACGCCCCACCAAGGTTCTTTTCATGTGCACCGCCAACAGCTGCCGCAGCGTGTTGAGCGAAGCACTGTTCAATCATTTGGCACCTGCCGGTTTCACCGCAGTGAGTTCCGGCAGCTTCCCCAGCGGGCGGCTCAACCCCCAAGCCGTGCAAACCCTGCACACCCTCGGTATCTCGACCGACGGCCTCTATAGCAAAGACTCCTCGGTATTCGCCGATTCACCGCCGGATATCGTCATCACTGTTTGCGACAAGGCCGCTGGGGAGGCCTGCCCGGTCTACTTCGGGCCAGCGCTCAAAAGCCATTGGGGACTGGCCGATCCATCGGAGGTGCATGGCACCGAGCAAGCGATCCAGGCCGCTTTTGACCACACGGTCGAAACAATCAAACGACGCTCTGCGGCCTTCTTCGCATTGGACCTGAACACCCTTTCGCACGCAGAACTGAAGGTCGAACTGGACCGCATTGGAACCTTGTGATGAACGACGACCTGCCCAATCTGGATCTGGAACTGCTGACACTTACAGATCAAAGCGCCCACAAACCGCGCATCCTGCTGCTCTACGGCTCGACTCGCGAGCGCTCCTTCAGCCGCCTGCTGACCGAAGAAGCCGCGCGGATCCTGCGTCTGCTCGGCGCCGAAACGGTGATCTTCGACCCTAGCGGCCTTCCGCTGCCCGACGATGCGTCCAGCGACCACCCGAAGGTCCAGCAACTGCGCGAGCTGGTGCTCTGGTCCGAAGGCCAGGTCTGGTGCTCACCGGAACGCCACGGTTCGATGTCGGCGGTGTTCAAGGCGCAAATCGACTGGATCCCGCTGGCGATGGGCGCGGTTCGTCCGACCCAGGGCAAAACCCTGGCGGTGATGCAGGTCTGTGGCGGCTCCCAGTCATTCAACACCGTCAATCAGCTGCGCGTGCTGGGCCGTTGGATGCGCATGCTGACCATCCCTAACCAATCGTCGGTGCCCAAGGCTTTCATGGAATTCGATGAAGCGGGCCGGATGAAGCCTTCTGCGTATTACGACCGTGTGGTGGATGTGATGGAAGAACTGATGAAGTTCACTCTGCTGGTGCGAGGTCGTGAGGAGTTTCTGGTCGATCGTTATTCGGAGCGCAAAGAGAGCGCTGAAGAATTGTCGAAACGGGTCAATCAACGCTCGATCTGAGGCGGCACAATTCTCTGTCGATTTTCCGGTGGAGGCGTCGGCCAACGCGTTTTATGCTCAGTCCATGAACCTACAGAACGCTTTGCTTCCGCCCCACGCCGAGATGGTCCGCGCCATGCTCGAACGGGACACCGCCTACGAGGGGGTGTTCTTCACTGCGGTCAAGACCACCGGGATCTTCTGCCGCCCCAGTTGCACGGCGCGCAAACCAAAGCCGGAGAACGTCGAGTTTTTCGCCCATGCCGATGAGTGCCTGTCGGCAGGTTATCGCGCTTGTCTGCGCTGCAAGCCCCTCGACGCCGCCGCCATTGCGCCGGATTGGGTGCAGGCGTTGCTCAAGACCGTGGACGCCGATCCCGACCTGCGCTGGACCGACGCCCAGCTCATGGCGCAAGGCATCGAGCCGCTGAAACTGCGCCGTTGGTTCAAACAGCATTTCGGCACGACCTTCCACGCCTGGCTGCGCACCCGACGCCTGGGCATGGCGCTGGGCGGCATCAAACAGGGGAATTCCATCGACAACGCTGCGTTCGACTCGGGCTACGAATCCCTGAGCGGTTTCCGCGATGCGTTTCAAAAATCCTTTCACATCACTCCGGGCCGCGCGGCCAACAGTGAGCCGCTGCTGTTTACCCGACTGACCACGCCGCTGGGGCCGATGATCGCCATGGCTGAGCGTCGCGGCCTGGTGCTGCTGGAGTTTCTCGATCGACCGGCGCTGACCAAGGAAGTCGAAGAGCTGCAAACCCGTTATGGCTATGCCGTAGCGCCCGGACACAACGCGCATCTGCAGCGGATTGAAGCCGAGCTTGCGCAGTATTTCGCCGGCACACTCACCGGGTTCACCGTTGCGCTGCACTTGCCCGGCAGCGAATTTGCCCGCCAGGTGTGGGCTGAACTGGCGAAGATTCCTTACGGCCAGACCAGCACCTACGGCACCATTGCCGCAAAACTGGGCAAGCCTGGCGCCAGCCGTGCGGTGGGCCTGGCCAACGGGCATAACCGTCTTTCGATTGTGCTGCCCTGCCACCGGGTGATCGGTGCAGACGGCTCACTGACGGGCTATGGTGGAGGACAACCGCGCAAGGCATTTTTGCTCCGGCTGGAAAAAGCCGCCGTGCAGGTGACCGAACAGCTCGCATTCTGATCCCTTGCTTTTCACCAAACGTCTTAAGGAAGGACACACGATGGACATCCAACTTCATCAACTGCACCACGACGGCCTGTTGATCCTGACCAACGTCGCCGATGCCACCGGCGCGCGCATCGTCGAGCAACTGGGCTGCAAGGCCGTGGCCACCAGCAGCGCCGCGGTGGCGTGGGCGCATGGCTACCCGGACGGCAATGCCCTGCCCCTCGAACGCCTGATATCGACCGTCGAGTCCATTGCCCGCGTGATTTCGGTGCCGTTGACCGTGGACATCGAGGCGGGTTATTCCGACGACCTGGCGCGGGTTGCCGAGGTCATTGATGCGGTGATCGCGGCCGGCGCAGTCGGGATCAACATCGAGGACGGCGCTTCGCCGCCCGAGTTGCTGGCACACAAGATCGAAATCGCCCGCCAGGTTGCCGAACTACGCCAAGTGAAGCTGTTCATCAATGCCCGCACCGATGTTTACCTCAAAGGCCTGGTGCCTGCTGAAGACCGCGTCGCCGAAACCCTCAAACGCGCCGCGTTGTATCAGGCAGCGGGCGCTGACGGCTTGTTCGCTGCGGGCGTGACGGCCGAGTACGAGATCGCTGCGTTGTGCCAAGGCACCTCGTTGCCGGTGAACGTGCTCGGACTTCCGGGGCTGCCGTCGCTTGAGGAACTCAAAGCACTCGGCGTGCGTCGCCTGAGTGCCGGTTCGGGCATCGCCGAGTTTCTCTATGGGGCAATGGCCTCCTTGGCCAAAGGCTTCCTGGAAACCGGCAAGCTCGACAGCAGCCACCTCAAGGCCTTCACCTATGGCGAAGTCAACGCCCTGCTAAAACCTGCGGCAAAAGCTTGATCGACATGGCCGATCCTTATCAGGACGCGACGCAATTCCTGGCGTCCATCGATGACGACTGGCGGCGCCATATCGCGGCCATCGGCCCCTGCCTGCATCAACCGCACCCGGCTCGCGATCCTTACGAATCGCTGGTGCGGGCGATTGCCTATCAACAACTGCACGCCAAGGCCGGCGATGCGATTGTCGGGCGGCTCCTGGCGTTGTTTCCGTCGGTGGCGTTTCCGAGGCCGGAACAGATCATCGCCACTGACTTTGACCAGATGCGCAGTTGCGGGTTTTCCGCCGGCAAAATTGCGACCATTCAGGGAATAGCACAGGCCACCCTCGACGGCGTAGTGCCGGATTACGCAACGGCACTGGCCATGGACGATGAAGCGCTGATCGAACGCTTGATTACCTTGCGCGGGGTTGGCCGCTGGACGGTCGAGATGCTGCTGATCTACAGCCTGGAGCGGCCGGACATCTTGCCTGCCGATGACTTCGGGGTGCGCGAGGGATATCGGCGCTTGAAGGGACTGGAGGTGCAGCCAACGCGCAAGCAGATGGTCGAGATTGGCTTGGCGTGGAGTCCGTATCGAACGGTGGCGTCCTGGTATTTGTGGCGAATGACCGGCAAGTAGCTCCGGAACCAGCCCGCGCCCACAACAAATCCCCTGTGGGAGCGAGCTTGCTCGCGATGGCGGCCGAAAGCCCACCTCATCACTCAAGGCCAATCACAACCCCGACTTCAACCGACTGAACGCCCGAATCAGCGCCCGGTTGAACGCTTTGTCATTGTCATTCTTGCTGTACAAAGAAGCCCTCACCTGCGCCGACGGATACGTCCCCGGATCATTGCGAATCGCCGGGTCAATCAACCCGTCCGCCGCGCTAATCGCATTGGCGTAGTGGATGGTGTCAGTGATCGGTGCAATCACCTCCGGCGTCATCAGGTAGTCCATCAACGCCAGCCCGGCCTCAGGGTGGGGCGCATCCTTGGGAATGACCATGGCGTCGAACCAGATCAACGTGCCCTCCTTCGGTATCCGGTAACTGAGCTTGAATGGCTTGTGCGCAGCCTCGGCCTGTGTGGCGGCGATGCCCACGTTGCCGTTCCACGACATCGCCACGCAGGTGTTGCCGTTGGCCAGGTCGCTGATGTTCAGGTCGTTGTCGAAGTAGCGGATGTACGGCCGGATCTTCGCCAGTTGCTGCTCGGCCAGTTTCAGGTCATCGAGGTTCTGACGGTTGATGTCCAGGCCCATGTACTTCATGACCGCAGCAAATACCTCGTTGGGATCGTTGAGCAGGCTGACCCCGCAATCGGCAAATCTGGACACCACGGCCGGGTCGAACAGCATCGCCCAACTGTCCCGTGGCGCATCGGGCAAACGCTTGTTGATCGCCTCTTCCTGATAACCGACGCCGGTGGTGCCCCAGGCGTAAATCCCGGCGTAACGATTGCCTGGATCGAACGCCGCCATGTGTTGGCGAAACTCTTCGCCAACACCGGCAAAGTGCGGCAGTCGTTGGTGGTTCAATGTCTGAATTGCCCCGCTCTGGATCGCCCGGGACAAGTGCTGCCCCGCCGTCAGCACCAGGTCATAGCCGCTACGACCGGTCAGCAATTTGGTCTCGACGGTTTCCAGCGAATCAAAGTGATCGGCCACCACATGGATGCCGGTTTTTTTCTCGAAGTTGTTCAGCGTATCCGGGGCCAGGTACTCGCCCCAGATGTACAGGTTCACCACCAGTTTCGGAGTGTCGGCGGCCTGCACACACAAGGGTGCAAGCACCAGCAATAACGCTTGAGTCAGTTTGTGCAGGCCCATGTTCACACTCCTTGTTTGCCGGCAGGCGCCGCGTATTGCGGCATGGTGATGCAGGCGACATTGCCGCCACCGAGGAGGATCTCCCGGGAGTTTTCGATGCCGACAATCTTGTGCTGCGGGAACAGTTCGGCGAGGGTCGCCTGGGCCGCCTGATCGTTGCGATCGCCAAACAACGGCACAACGATCGAGGAGTTGCCGGCGTAGTAGTTGATGTACGACGCGCAGATCCGCGTCCCGGCCTGGCGGGTATGGGTGCTGTCTTGCTGATCCAGGCCTTCGGCTTCCTCGGCGGTCCATTCCAGTACATCCGGTTGCGGCAGTTTGTGCACGATCAGCTCACGGCCACGGCTGTCGCGGGTGCTGCGCAGGATGTCGTAGGCCTCCTGATAGATTTCCCACTGCGGATCATCGCGATTGTCGGTCCATTGCAGCACGACTTCGCCGGGACGCACGAAGCACGCGAGGTCGTCGACGTGGCCATCGGTTTCGTCGAACTTGCAACCGCGCGGCAGCCAGATGATCTGTTCGGCACCGAGGTAATCGGTCAGGCGACGGGTGACTTCGTCCTTGCCCAAATGCTGGTTGCGATTGCGGTTGAGCAGGCATTGTTCGGTGGTCAGGATGCTGCCCTGGCCGTCGCTCTGGATGCCGCCCAGTTCGGCAATCAGCGGCGCGCGATAACGGTCGAAGCGTTCGATTTCAAGGATTTTACTGGCGATCTGGTCGTCCTTGTCCCACGGGTAGTACAAGCCACCGTCGAGGCCACCGTAAGCGTTGAACTCAAAGTCGACGCCGCGCACCTCGCCACTGTCGTCGTTGACCACAAAGCATGGGCCGCTGTCGCGAAACCAAGTGTCGTTGCAGGTCATTTCCACCACACGCACCTGAGGCGGCAACTGGCGGCGGGCGGTGGCGAACTGGGTGGCAGAGGCACACACCGTCACCGGTTCACTTTGGGCAATGGCGCTGACAATCTGCACCCAGACTTTCTGCGCGGGCTTGGCGCCGTTGCGCCAGACGTCGGTGCGCTCCGGCCAGCCGAGCCAGCAACCGGACTTGGTTTCAAACTCGCCAGGCAGGCGGAAACCGTCGAGTTTGGGAGTGGAATCGAGCAAACGTGCCATGGTCAAACCTCATCAGCGGGGATTGGAATGACCACAGGCTAAGGGGGTGAGCGCCCTGCTCACCAACGATGATTATTTCGGAATAGTTGAATTCAACTCATCAATCGATTAACTGATCGTTGAACCATTCAAGCATCTGCGCAACGGCTGGGCGCTCCAGGCGCACCCGCTCGCACACCAGCGCGTATTGGCCGAGCGCTGTCATGCTTGAGGTGAACGGCCGGACCAGACGGCCACTGAGCAAATCCTCCTGCGCCGTCAGGTTATCGCCCATCGCCACGCCCTGGCCTTGGGCCGCCGCTTCCAGCGCAAGGCCCGCATGGGCGAAATACAGTTGGCGTTCGGGACGCTGATCGCCGGCATGGCTGGTCAGCCACGCGGTCCAGGTCTTGCCGTCCTGATCGTCGTGCAGCAGGCAGTGGCGCACCAGATCCTTGGGCGTTTTCAGGGTGCCCTGGTTGAACAGGCCGGGGCTGCACACCGGGAAGAACTGCAACGCGGGCAAGGGGCGCACGAAGTACGCGCTGCTGTCGACCGGGCCAGTGCCGTAGGTGATCGCCAGGTCGATGTCTTCTCCCGGCGCCGTGGCGTCGATCGGTTGTTCGTAGAGGTGCAGCGTGATGTGCGGGTAGCGGGCGTAGAAGTCTGTCAGGCGACTCATCAGCCACTTTTGCGTCAACTCGGCGGTGACCGCCAGGCGCAACACGGCCAGCGATGACGGATCGCGCAATTCATCGCAGGCATCGCCGATCAGTTCGAACGCTTGCTGCAGAATTTGCATCAGACGGCCAGCGGCCATGGTCGGACGGATTTGCCGACCCTCGCGGATGAACAACGAGACACCCAAGTGTTCTTCGAGTTGGCGAATCTGATGACTGACGGCGCTGTCGGTGACACACAGCTCGGCGGCGGCGCGACCGAAATGGGCGTGCCGGGCGGCGCATTCGAACGTTCTGAGTGCTGCCAAAGAAGGCAATCGTCGCATGGGTTCAGCCCCTGTGATGAAGGCGCCCATGCTGCCTTGGCGATCGATAGGCGTCCAGCGGGACCTGACACAGGTGATCCGACGATGTGATGCTGCCACCAGTCGAGGAGCGCTGACGGTCTAGGCTGTACCGAGTCAGTCCCAGACTCGTCGGAGGTTCCCATGCAGCTCGAAGGTTCCTGCCATTGCGGCGCCGTGTCGTTCAGTTTGACCAGCGCCCACCCCTACCCTTACCAGCGCTGCTACTGCTCGATCTGCCGCAAGACCCAGGGTGGTGGCGGGTATGCGATCAACCTCGGTGGCGATGCCCAAAGCCTCACCGTGCGTGGCCGCAAGCACATCTCGATTTACCATGCACGACTCAAGGGCGAAGGCGATAAGCGCGCCCGACGCAGCAGCGCCGAGCGGCATTTCTGTTCTTTGTGCGGTTCCGGATTATGGCTGTTCAGCCCTGAATGGCCGGAGCTGATTCATCCGTTTGCATCCGCCATCGACACCCCGCTGCCCGTGCCGCCGGAACACACGCACTTGATGCTCGGTTCCAAAGCGCCGTGGGTGGAGGTCGAGGTGCATCCCAAGGACCTGCAGTTCGACGTCTATCCCGAGGAATCCATCGCCGACTGGCATGAACGATTGGGTTTGTGCCGCTGAGAAGGATACAGACCTCATTGGTTGGGCTGGTGGTGTTCAGCTTTTAACGATGTGGTGTTGCTGATGACGCCATCGCGAGCAAGCTCGCTCCCACAGGGGATTTGTGAACGACACAGACCCAATGTGGGAGCAAGCTTGCTCGCGATGGCGCCAGTGAGAGCCCCCGACCTAATCCAGATGCGCCCAGGTCATGCGAAACGACGCCCCGCCCCACGGCGAATCCGCCACTTCCACCTGGCCGCCATGGGATTGCGACACCCGGCGCACCAGCGCCAATCCCAGGCCGAAACCACCGGTGCGACGGTCGCGACTGGCGTCCAGTCGCGAGAACGGTTCGAAAATCTTCTCACGCCCGTCCAGCGGCACGCCCGGCCCATCATCGTTGACCTGCACTTCATAGTGATCACCGGTGCGCACCAACGACACTTCCACTCGTTCATCGGCATAGCGAATGGCATTGCGCAACAGGTTGATCACTGCTCGTGCCATAAAGCGCGGTTCGATGCGCACCTCATCGACCTGGCACTCGACAATCACCAACTGCACCCCGGCGGCTTCGGCTTCCAGCGCCACACTGCCCACCACGCTGTCCAGCCAACTGATGGCCTGAATATTCTCTCGGTTGATCACCGTGGCGCCGCGCTCCAGGCTGGCGTAGGTCAGCAACTCGGAGACCATTTCCTCCAGCTCGCCGAGGTCGGCGTACATGTCGGCGATCAGTTCGCCGCTCTGGGTCGGATCGGGTTGCTGCTTGAGCTGATCGAGCTCAAACGACAGTCGGGCAATCGGCGTGCGCAACTCGTGGGACACCGCGTTGGTCAGCTCACGCTGGTTGGCGATCAAGCCTTCGATGCGAGCCGCCATCAGGTTGAAGTGTTCGGCCAGGTCGCGAATGTTCGAGCGCTTGGACAGCTGAATGCGTGACGACAGGTCGTTATCCCCAAAGCGCTCGGCCGCCAGGCGCAGTTTTTCCAGATCACGCCAGTGCGGTCGGACCCAGAAAAACAGCACGATGCCGATCAGCACGGCCAGCATCAGATAGGCCGCAGAAATGTAGAACGGCATCAGGCTCGGCTCGGGCGGCAGCTTGATGCTCAATAGCTGGGCACCGCCATCGATCGACGAAATGAACTGGGTGTACTTCTCGCGAATCACCAGTTTGCCTTCGGCCAGCAAGGCTTTTTCATGTTCGTCGAGGCTCAGATGATCGGCCTCGACCAGGCTCAGTCCCAGACCGTAGTGCGGGCGTAGCGTGTCCAGTTGTTGCTCGCGTTGCGAGCCTTCCAGGCCGTGCAATTGCTCGACCAGCGAATACGCCTGACCCCGAACCGCCTCGCGGTTATAGGCCTGCATCTGCCCATCGAGCAGCACGTTGAACGTATGCTCGACCGTCTGTAATGCCAGCACCAACCCCACCGCCAGTACCAGGTACAACCCCAGAAATAACCGCAGCATCTACAGCTCCCACGCAAACGGATTGAACAGATAACCCTTGCCCCAAACGGTCTTGATGCACATCGGTTCGCGCGGGTTGTCCTTGAGCTTGCCGCGCAGTTTGCTGATGTAGACGTCAACGCTGCGGTTGAGGCCATCGAAGGCAATGCCGCGCATGCGGTTGAGGATGTCGTCGCGGGACAGGATCTTGCCGGCGGCGCTGGCGAGCAGCCACAACAGCTCAAACTCCATGGTGGTCATGTCGATGACTTCGTCTGCCAGCCTGACCTCGCGACAGCTGCGGTCGATGCTCAGGTGGCCGAACTCCAGGGCGCTGCACACGCTGCTCTCGGGTGTCTGACGGCGCTGCAAGGCCCGCAGACGTGCGAGTAGCACTGGCGGTTTGATCGGCTTGATGACGTAATCGTCGGCGCCGGACTCCAGGCCGAGAATATGATCGAGGTCGTCTTCCTTGGCCGTCAGGATGACGATCGGCGTATCGGACACACTGCGAATTTCGCGGCATACCTGCAGGCCGCTCTGGCCCGGCAGCATCAGGTCGAGCACGACCATTTTCGGTTTGAATTCGAGAAACGCGGCCAACGCCAGGTCACCGCGATGCACCTGCCGAACTTCAAAGCCGTGTTGGGACAGGAAATACGCGATCAACCCGGCCAGTTTCTCGTCGTCTTCCACCAGCAATACTTTGCCAAAACCCAGGCTATCCATATCGACCGTCTGCCAACCCATGTGTGAAGTGGGCGGCATTATGGCGCCAATCAATGACGGGACGGTTATTGCAGGCAGCAAAAACCGGCCTCAAGGGCCGGTTTTTGGCGATGTTTCATACTCTTAAGAGTTTTTTACAATATTGAATCAAAACATGACATCTATCGGAGTTATGCGGCGACAGGCACGCCGCTGTGGAAACGAAACTCCACGTCCGGCGATTCGATCAGTTCCTGTTCGGCGGCGCGAACCTTGTCGATGACGTGAGCAATGTCCTTGGCATCACCGTACTGGTAAGCCAGTTTCAGGTAACCCTGAAAATGCCGGGCCTCGCTTTTCAGCAGGCCAAAGTAGAACTTGCCCAGTTCTTCGTCCAGATGCGGCACCAGCGCCTCGAAACGCTCGCAACTGCGGGCCTCGATAAACGCGCCCACCACCAGGGTATCCACCAGTTTCACCGGCTCGTGGCTACGCACCACTTTGCGCAACCCCGAGGCGTAACGTCCGGCGGAGAGCTGACGCAACTCAATCTTGCGCTTTTTCATCAGGCGCATGACTTGTTCGTGGTGAACCAGTTCTTCCCGGGCCAGGCGCGACATCAGGTTGATCAGGTCGACGTGAGAGTGATATTTGGCAATCAGGCTCAACGCCGTGCTGGCCGCCTTGAACTCACAGTTCTTGTGGTCGATCAGCAGGGTTTCCTGATCGGCAAGCGCGGCCTGGACCCAGCCATCGGGGGTGCGGCAGCCGAGGAACTCGTGAATTTCGGGAAGGATCATGGGGCTCACGGATAAAAGGTTCAAAACGAAGGGCGCCGATTATACCGGCCTGCCGGCAGACCACCAGTCGCGACCGTTGATATGCATCAAGTACCCGGTTGGCGACCAGCAACTATAGTTGTCCAACGCCATGCTTTTTTATCGTTGATGGAGGTCCGATCATGCAAGCCATACGCAGCATTCTGGTGATCATTGAACCCGAACACTCGGAAAGCCTGGCGCTCAAGCGGGCCAAATTGATTGCTGGGGTCACCCAGGCTCATCTGCACCTGCTGGTTTGCGACCGCAAGCATGACCATAGCGCGATGTTGGGCGTGCTCAAGGCGGCGCTGGTGGCGGACGGCTACAGCGTTACCACCGAACAGGCCTGGAACGAGAGCCTGCATGAAACCATCAACGATGTGCAGCAGGCGGAAGGCTGCGGGTTGGTGATCAAACAGCATTACCCCGACAGCCCGCTGAAAAAGGCGCTGCTGACGCCCGAGGACTGGAAGATCTTGCGCACGTGCCCGTCCCCGGTGCTACTGGTAAAAACCGTCGGTTCCTGGAAGGACAAGGTGATTCTGGCGGCGATCGATGTCGGCAATACCGATGACGAACACCGCGACTTGCACAACACCATCATTGATTACGGCTATGACATTGCCAGCCTGGCGAAGGCCAAGCTGCATGTGATCAGCGCCCATCCGTCACCGATGCTGTCGGCGTCCGATCCAACGCTACAGCTCAGCGAAACCATCGAGGCGCGTTATCGCGAGCAGTGCAAGGCGTTTCAGGCCGAGTTCGACATTGATGACGAACACCTGCATATCGCCGAAGGGCCTGCGGATGTGTTGATCCCGTACATGGCGCACAAGCTTCAGGCCGCGGTCACAGTGATTGGCACTGTCGCGCGGTCCGGGTTATCAGGGGCGTTGATCGGCAATACCGCCGAAGTGGTGCTCGATGCGGTCGAGAGCGATGTGCTGGTGCTCAAGCCGGAAGAGATCATGGATCATCTGGAAGAGATCGTGAGCCAGCATTGAGATGTTCGGCGTCAAGCAGATCGCCTTCGCGGGCAAGGGTTACCCGCCGAAGGCGTCCTTGAGAAAGCCCGGCGCGATGTAGCGCTGGTAATGCGCCTCGGACAACAGAAAGAACTCCCGATCAATGGCATCGCGCAGCTCCGGCAGGTTCCAGTCGCGAAACTCCGGCATCAGCACCATTCCGTAGGCTTCCAGGTTGTTGATCACCCGCGCGCCACGGGCGATCAGCTGATACGCCCAGCAATACTCGGACTGGTGCGGCACGAAGCGAATCTTGCGCTGCTCCAGCTGCAGACGCAGGCGCTGGGGGTCGAACACTTCCAGCTTGCTGGCCATCACCTGCGACAGCAACAGCTCCAGACGCAGCCACACCGCGCGCTTTTCTTCCTCGTTGTAACCATTCCAGTTGATCACTTCATGGTGGAAACGCTTGCAGCCACGGCACACCAGATCACCGTAAACAGTGGAACAGAGGCCGACGCAGGGGGTCTTGATGGTCTGATTGGGCATAGGTAGGCAAAACACGGGAAAGCAGAACAGGCCGGCATGTTAGCCCTTTGTCTAACATTGATCACCCCTCAATCTTGATGGCCTAACTTACCTTTAATTTTTTTTTGCCGTAGAATCAGCCAGCCTTTTAAGGCGCCAATGTCCGTTAGAAGCTGTTTTCAAAGCGTCACGAGCACAGTCGTTCCTTCAGAGCGGTGTTGGCGACGGGTTTTTCCAGCGGGGAAAAACCCAACGCCAACCCTCATCAGCTCCCGTTCTGCAGGCGTAAAACTTTGAAAGCAGCTTCTGTAAGGAATTGTCGGTAATTCTGGCTAAGTGGCCCACAACGCCATGCAGCGCATGAGTACGGCAATTTCGGGATGAGCGTCCCGGACACCCATTTGGGACCACTGATGAGGGTAATAACTGTGCTTGAAGCCTACCGCAAACATATCGAAGAGCGCGCAGCACTGGGTATCGTTCCCCAGCCGCTTAACGCCGAACAAACTGCAGGCCTGGTCGAGCTGCTGAAAAATCCCCCGGCTGGCGAAGAAGCTTTCCTCGTTGACCTGATCACCAATCGCGTACCACCTGGAGTGGACGAAGCAGCCTATGTAAAGGCCGGTTTCCTCTCTGCCCTGGCCAAAGGCGAAGCAACCTCCCCTCTGATCGACAAGAAACGCGCTGTTGAACTGCTCGGCACCATGCAAGGCGGCTACAACATCGTGACACTGGTCAACCTGCTGGACGACGCCGAACTGGCGCCAGTCGCTGCCAAGGAACTCAAGCACACCCTGCTGATGTTCGACGCCTTCCACGACGTCGCAGAACGCGCCAAACAAGGCAACGTTCACGCCAAAGGCGTGCTGCAATCCTGGGCTGACGGCGAGTGGTTCAAGAACCGCCCTGTACTGGCCGACAAGATCAGCCTGCGCGTGTTCAAGGTCACCGGCGAAACCAACACCGACGACCTGTCCCCTGCCC
The DNA here is from genome assembly GCF_949767865.1 of Pseudomonas sp. IT-P294. Classification (NCBI taxonomy): domain Bacteria; kingdom Pseudomonadati; phylum Pseudomonadota; class Gammaproteobacteria; order Pseudomonadales; family Pseudomonadaceae; genus Pseudomonas; species Pseudomonas sp. IT-P294. The sequence continues at coordinate 1,093,911 of NZ_CATKQW010000011.1, forward strand.
CTGATGCCTGGTCCCGCCCGGACATCCCGCTGCACGCCCTGGCCATGCTGAAAATGGCTCGCGACGGCATCGTGCCAGACGCACAAGGCGTCACCGGTCCGATGAAGCAGATCGAAGAAATGCGCAATTCCGGCTTCCCTATCGCCTACGTCGGCGACGTGGTGGGTACCGGTTCTTCGCGTAAATCGGCGACCAACTCGGTGCTGTGGTTCTTCGGCGACGACGTTCCTTACGTCCCGAACAAGCGTGCCGGCGGTTTCTGCTTCGGCAGCAAAATCGCTCCGATCTTCTACAACACCATGGAAGATGCTGGCGCACTGCCGATCGAATTCGACGTAACCAACATGAACATGGGCGACGTGATCGACCTGTATCCGCATGCTGGCAAAGTCTGCAAACACGGCACTGACGAAGTCCTGACCACCTTCGAAATGAAGACTCCGGTGCTGTTGGACGAAGTCCGTGCCGGCGGTCGTATTCCGCTGATCATCGGCCGTGGCCTGACCGAAAAAGCCCGTGCCGAACTGGGCCTGCCACCTTCGACCCTGTTCAAACTGCCGGAAGTTCCGGCTGAAAGCACCAAGGGTTACACCTTGGCGCAGAAAATGGTCGGCAAGGCTTGCGGTCTGCCAGAAGGCAAAGGCGTTCGTCCTGGCACCTACTGCGAACCGAAAATGACCACCGTGGGTTCCCAGGACACCACCGGTCCGATGACCCGTGACGAACTGAAAGACCTGGCGTGCCTGGGCTTCTCCGCTGATCTGGTGATGCAGTCGTTCTGCCACACCGCGGCCTATCCAAAGCCGATCGACGTGACCACCCACCACACCCTGCCTGACTTCATCATGACCCGCGGCGGCGTTTCCCTGCGTCCGGGCGACGGCATCATCCACAGCTGGCTGAACCGCATGCTGCTGCCGGACACCGTCGGTACCGGTGGTGACTCGCACACCCGTTTCCCAATGGGCATTTCGTTCCCGGCCGGTTCCGGCCTGGTAGCGTTCGCCGCAGCCACCGGCGTCATGCCGCTGGACATGCCGGAATCGATCCTGGTGCGCTTCAAAGGCAAAATGCAACCGGGCGTCACCCTGCGTGACCTGGTTCACGCCATTCCTTACTTCGCGATCCAGGCTGGCCTGCTGACCGTCGAGAAGAAAGGCAAGAAGAACGCCTTCTCCGGCCGCATCCTGGAAATCGAAGGCCTGGACAACCTGAGCATCGAGCAAGCTTTCGAGCTGTCCGACGCTTCGGCTGAACGTTCGGCTGCCGGTTGCACCATCAAGCTGTCGAAAGAGTCGATCACCGAGTACCTGAACTCCAACATCACCCTGCTGCGCTGGATGATCGGCGAAGGCTACGGTGACGTGCGTACCCTGGAACGTCGTGCTCAAGCGATGGAAGCCTGGGTTGCCAACCCTGAGTTGATGGTTGCCGATGCTGACGCCGAATACGCTGAAATCATCGAAATCGACCTGGCCGACATCAAAGAGCCTGTGCTCTGCGCGCCAAACGATCCGGACGACGCCCGTCTGCTGTCCAGCGTTGCTGGCGAGAAGATCGACGAAGTGTTCATCGGTTCGTGCATGACCAACATCGGTCACTTCCGCGCTGCCGGCAAGTTGCTGGAACAGGTCAAAGGTCAGCTTCCAACCCGTCTGTGGCTGTCGCCTCCGACCAAGATGGACGCTCACCAGCTGACCGAAGAAGGCTACTACGGCATCTACGGCAAAGCCGGCGCACGCATGGAAATGCCAGGCTGCTCGCTGTGCATGGGTAACCAGGCACGCGTAGAGCCGAACTCGACTGTGGTGTCGACTTCGACCCGTAACTTCCCGAACCGTCTGGGTGACGGCGCGAACGTCTACCTGGCCTCGGCCGAGCTGGCGTCCGTTGCTTCCATCCTGGGTCGCCTGCCGACCGTCGAGGAATACATGGAATACGCTGGCAAGATCGACAGCATGGCGGCCGATGTCTACCGCTACCTGTCCTTCGACCAGATCGCCGAGTTCCGTGAAGCTGCTGCGAACGCCAACATTCCGGTCGTTCAAGCCTAACGTAGCAACGCCATAAAAAACGCCGCCCATCGAGAGATGAGCGGCGTTTTTTTATGCCTGCAATGTTTCAATTGAAGGGTGTACATCTGCAAAATAATGGCCGGCTGGCAGGCCGTCATCGCTGGCAGGCCAGCTCCCACAGGGTTCGGTGTACATCTGCAAGAGACTGGTCGGCTGGCAGGCTGCCTTCGCTGGCAGGCCAGCTCCCACAGGGTTTGGTGTACATCTGTAAAAGATTGGTCGGCTGTCAGGCCGTCATCGCTGGCAGGCCAGCTCCCACAGGGGAATGGGTACATCTGCAAAAGATTGGTCGGCTGGCAGGCTGCCTTCGCTGGCAGGCCAGCTCCCACAGGGGAATGGGTACATCTGCAGAAGATTGGTCGATTGTTAGGCTGCCTTCGCTGGCAAGCCAGCTCCCACAGGGTTCGGTGTACATCTGTAAAAGATTGGTCGGCTGGCAGGCCGTCATCGCTGGCAAGCCAGCTCCCACAGGGGAATGGGTACATCTGCAGAAGATTGGTCGGCTGGCAGGCCGCCATCGCTGGCAGGCCAGCTCCCACAATAAAAAACCAAGGTACACCGCCCGCTTTTAACCACTCAACAGGCCGAGCGTTAGCTCGCCTGCAGCTTTTGATCTACCCGCCCCTTCGGCAGGCTGAGTGGAGGCGTTTATCTGGGGGGTAGGCGCGTAGCGCCGTTCGACGAAGTCGAACACATCGAGAGGAGGTCGTCGCGAAGCAGACCGGAGGCGATGCCCCCAGATGAATGCCGGAACGAAGGAACACCGAGCCTAAGCGAGGGGCCGGACGTCGGGGCGAGCCTTTTTTTTGCTTACTTTTTTTGAGGCGTTTGTCAAAAAAAGTGAGTCGCCGTCAGGGCGAAACCCTAAGCCGCCGTTACCGCAGCAACGGATATACACCCAACCAACCCAAAACATGGTCGGCCCAAAGGCCGCCACTAAACAGAAGGCTTGAGAGCCTGCCGCACAGCATCATCAACACTCAACCCACTAAGAAACACCTGCTCCAACTCCCGCGTCGGCAACACCGCAAGCACCGCCTTCGCCTCATGCTTAAGCCGCGCCAGAATCAACAACTTATCCAACGCCCGTACCTGCAAAAAGAACACCTCCAGCGCCTCGATACTGGTGCCATCCAGATCCGGCGACTCCTCCAGACTAAGAATAATCGTATGCACCGGCGGCTCCGCATGCCGCGCCAGACGCAACGCGCCACCCAAAATACGCTCCACGTTAGCGAAAAACAGCGCCTCGCTAGGCCGCACAATCAGCACGCCAGGGATTACATGAGCATCCGGATGACGCTGCACATCAACATAATCATGACTGCTGCCCATCTGCCCCAGCACCTGAATATCCGCCGACGACATCTGCTTGAGCATCAACACCACACTGATTGCCACCGCCACAAGCAAACCGTCCAGCACGCCCAACACCAGCACCGCCGCCACCGCACAAATCACCAACAAGCGATCACGACGCCAGATGAAATAGCGGCCCAATGGCTGAAGACTCAACCCCCGCGCCAAAGCATAAATAACGATGGCCGCCAACACCGGTTCAGGCGTCAAGGCGATGTAGGGCAATACCGTCAGAACGATCAACAACACCACCGCCGCCGCGACCACACCGGACAGCCGTGAACCAGCACCCGCCGCCTCATTGGCCGACGTCGCGGAATAACCGGCGCCTGCCGGCATGCCATGGAACAGGCCAGACAGCAGATTCGCCGCCCCCAGGGCCAGCAGGTCACGGTTCGACGAAACCCGATCGTTATGCTTGAGCGCAAAAGAGGTAATCGAACCGTAGGATTCGGCATACAGAATCATCACCATGGCAAACGCCAACTCCCCCAGGCGCAACCAATCGGCAAATGGCAACACCGGCAGCCTTGGCACTTCAAGGCTCAGGTCTATCACCCCGATCAGATCCACCCCGTAAGCCGGCAAGTTCAGCCACTGACCGGCGGCGATGCCGAGCGCCACCACCAGCAAACCACCCGGGACATGCCGCAACCGCGCGCACAGCCCCAACACCAGCAATGCGACCGCTGCAACCAGCAAACCAACGCGATTCCATTGCGACCACTGCTCCAGCAATTGCGGGACAAAATGGATCAGGTTGCCGTTGCTCAGGTGCACGTCAACGATGCTCGCGAACTGTTTGATGATGATGGTCAGCGCCAGCCCCAAGGCAAAGCCGCGCAGTACCGGTTTGGCGATAAACGAGGTAACGCTGCCGAGCTTGAACAGCCCGGCCAACACAAAGAATCCGCCGGTGACCAATACAAGACCGATCGCCAGCGTCATGCGCAGGCCCGAATCGCCATTAGCCAAGGTGGCGGTGGCAGCAGCCAGAACCGCCGCCGAAGAAGACGTCGCCGAAACAATCGCAAAGCGACTGGTGCCCAACAACGCGTAGCACAGCAAACCGGCGAACAATGCAATGACCCCGGCCTGGGGCGGCACCGCGGCGATGCTTGAATAGGCCACCGCCTCCGGCAACAGCAAACCGGCAATCGACAGCCCGGCCAACAGGTCTCGCCAACGGTTGGGGGAATCGGCAAGGGGTTGCACCGATACGCCTTGAGCACGAGCCATGGAGCGTCTCCAGAAAAAGATCAACAAGCCGTCTACGACGCGCCAAGATGGCTCTAGGTTAACCGTTAATCCGGTTGGGTGTGTGCTTTGGGTCATGGCCTACGCCATAAAAAAACGCCACCCCTTTTTCAAGAAGCAGCGTTTTTTAGCGTTGATCGTTCCCACGCAGAGCGCGAGAGCGATCATGCGTCAGGCGGTCAACGAATAGATCAACGCCGAAATCGCCACCAGCCCCACCGCTGTCACGAAGACGTTGGACGCCTGGCCGCGATAACGGGCCATTGCCGGCACCTTGCGGATTGCGTACATCGGCATCAGGAACAGAATCGCCGCGATGACCGGGCCACCGAGGGTTTCGATCATGCCCAGGATGCTCGGATTCAGCGTGGCCACCACCCAGCACACCACCAGCATGAAGGCGGCGGTCAGACGGTCGAGCGTCTTTGGCGCAGGACGCTTGCCACTTTTCACGATCAGGCCTTTAAGGCCTTCGCTGGCGCCGATGTAGTGACCCAGGAATGACTTGGAAATGGCCACGAACGCAATCAACGGCGCTGCGAAAGCAATGGTCGGGTTGCTGAAGTGGTTGGCCAGGTACGACAGGATCGACAGGTTCTGTGCCTTGGCTTCGGCCAGTTGCGCCGGGGACAGGGTCAGTACGCAACTAAAGACGAAGAACAGCACCATCACCACCATCAAGGCGTGGGCGCGAGACAGGATCTGCGAGCTGCGCTCCTCGGCGTGTTCACCGTAGCGGCGCTTCTGGTCCACCGCGAACGCCGAGATGATCGGCGAGTGGTTGAACGAAAACACCATCACCGGAATCGCCAGCCACAACGTGTGCAACAGCGCCGACGGCTCGGGCAAGGTCGACGCGGTGGCCAGGATGCCACCGTTCCAGTGAGGAATCAGGAACACCGCCAGGAACAGCAACGCCACAATAAACGGGTACACCATCAGGCTCATGGCCTTGACGATCGCCTGCTCGCCACACCGCACCACGGCCAGCAGACCGAGGATCAACACCAGCGACAGCACAGCGCGTGGCGGCGGCATGATGTGCAGTTGATGCTCAAGGAAACTGCCGACGGTATTGGTCAGAGCCACGCTGTAGATCAGCAGGATCGGGAAGATCGCAAAGAAATACAGCAAGGTGATCAGCGCGCCAGCCTTGAGACCGAAGTGTTCTTCCACCACTTCGGTGATGTCGGCGCCTTCGCGGCCGGACAACACGAAGCGTGTCAGGCCACGGTGCGCGTAAAAGGTCATGGGAAACGCCAACACCGCCAGAATCAGCAACGGCCAGAAGCCGCCCAGACCTGCGTTGATCGGTAAAAACAGGGTACCCGCGCCGATGGCCGTGCCAAACAGGCCCAGCATCCAGGTGGTGTCATGGCGATTCCAGCTTGTGAGGGTCGCTGGTGTCGCCGCTACATAGCGTTCGTCGACGCTATTGGCCTGATCATTCATCCGGTGGGATCTCCGCATTCCGGTCATTTGCTACCCGGTCAGGACGAGTCGGAAAAATCCGACGGGCAGCGCCCTGGCCGAAACAGGGGCGCGATTGTCCGGGATTAATCAACAGAAGCAAAGACTTAGCTGAGGAGTGGTTGTACGGATCAGATTCTCAGGCGTCACATTAAATAGATGTTAAAAAAAATCTATTTAACAAAAGATGAGCGTCATGTACTTTCAGTCCTGACTGCTGACCGGCAGCCCCCATCACGGAGCCCTCCCATGCCACTCGTTCGCGTCGATATCAAACAGCATCAAGACCCCACGTTCGCCAAGCGTGTCGGGCAGTTGATCTACGCCGCCATGCACAGCGCCATTGGTGTGCCGGAAAACGATAATTTCCAGATCCTTGCCGAACACGACGAGCAGCATTTCATCTTTGATCCCGGCTATCTGGGCATCAACCGCACCGACGCTCTGGTGGTCATCCAGATCACCCTGAGCGAAGGCCGCACCGTCGAACAGAAAAAACTGCTCTACAAAACCATCGCCGAGAGCCTTAATACGGAACTGGCGATACGCCTGGAAGATGTCTTCATCAATCTGGTGGAGGTCAAGAAAGAGAACTGGTCATTTGGCAACGGGATCGCTCAATACGCCATTTGAGTGGTCTGATGGTTGATACCCCCTTTGCACCAACCCCGGGAGCACACCCATGAAACAGGCCGCGTATATCGCGTTCGCATTGCTCGGCCTGATCTGGGGCACTAACTTCATTTTCATGAAGTGGGCGGCCGAATGGATTTCGCCGACACAAATCGTGTTCCTGCGGGTGCTGTTCGGGTTCTTGCCGATCCTGGCATTCGCCCTTGCGCGTCGAAGCTTGAGTTGGTCGCACATGCGCTATAGCCATCACTTCCTGGTGATGGCTCTGCTAGCGACGGCGATTTATTACTACGCCTTCGCCAAAGGCACTTCTTTATTGCTGTCCAGCGTGGCCGGTATGCTCAGCGGCGCGATCCCTTTGTTTGCATTCGTCACTGCGTGGCTTTTCCTGCGTGCCGAACCCCTGAACGCCCGCACGGCTTTCGGCATTTTCCTTGGCTTTATCGGCGTGATACTGATTGCACGTCCCTGGAACAGCCTGGCGGCCGGCGTAGACGCCAGCGGCGTGCTGTACATGATCGCCGGCTCGCTGAGCGTTGGCTGTTCGTTCGTCTACGCCCGACGATTCATCACACCGCTGGGGTTGTCACCGCTGGCGCTGTCGACCTATCAGATCGGTTTCGCCCTGGTGCTCATCACGCTTGTCACCGACATGCATGGCATCGCGCACATTTCACTCGATCCGGTGGCGCTGGCCGGGGTCATCCTGGGCCTGGGACTGGCCGGAACCGGCGTGGCCTACATCCTTTATTACTACATCGTGCAACGGTTGGGCGCCCTCGCCGCTTCGGGTGTCACGTACATCCCGCCAGTGGTTGCCTTGCTGATCGGCACGTTGCTGGTCGGTGAACCGCTCAAACTCCTCGACTTGCTGGCAATGCTGCTGATCCTGGGCGGCGTTTACGTCCTGCAATCGGGCACACAAAAACCAACTACAACCCCGACTGTTACGGCGAAAGTGAAGTCCTGACACACGACCACTGTTTCCTATGATGCCAGTTACTCAATACCTGTGAGCCGCCATGCCTCGAGTCTCCCGTAAACAAGCCGAACTCAACCGCGAGATTATCGTCGAGGCCGCCACGCGGCTCTTTCGCGAGCGCGGCCTGCATGGCATCAGCGTCGTCGATGTGATGGGCGCAGCAGGCCTGACCCATGGCGGATTCTATGGACACTTCGAGTCCAAGGAAGCGCTGGCGAAAGAGGCTTGCACTCGGGCGTTCACTCAATCGATGGAGCGCTGGAAGCAGAAAATAGACGCCAACGACGACACCCTCTCGGCGCGCACGGGCATCATCGCGCCCTACCTCTCTGCGGCCAATCGCGACAACCCCGGCGACAGTTGCCCGGTGACCGCGTTTGCGGGCGACATGTGCCACGAAACGGCTGAGAGCGGTTTGCACCAGACCTACACCGAAGGGCTGGAAGCCTTGCTGCAGATGCTTGCGCCGTTGATGGGAGGCGACTCACCTGAAGCCAATCGGCAAAAAGCATTGGTGGACTATTCGCTGATGGTCGGCGCGCTGACCCTGGCCCGCGCCACCCGTGGAGACGTGTTATCCGATGAAATTCTCGACGCTGCCCGGACATTTTTGACAGCGCAAGGATCAACGGTGTAATCAATCGCGTGTGCAATCCCCGGCCGTTGCTAAACTCCTCTGGAATCAGCAATCTGAAGCAACATTCTAGAACCGACATTCCGATGCCTACAGGAGCCCAGCATGCCTGCAACCGTTCTGGTACTGGTTGAAACCATCAACGATTATTTGCCGATTCTCGAGCATCAGGGTTTTCACCTGATCCTGGCCCCGACACCTGCCGAACGCGCAGAAGCTATCACTCGGCACGGCAGTCAGATCGATGCCGTGCTGACCCGCGGCCCCTTGGGCCTGTATGCCGATGAAATCGCCGCGCTGCCCCACCTTAAGATCATCTGCGTGATCGGCGCCGGTTATGAACACGTCGACCTGCAAGCCGCTGCCGACCGGGACATCACCGTGACCAATGGCGCCGGCGTCAATGCCTCCTCGGTCGCCGACCATGCCATGGCGATGTTGCTGTCGCTGGTGCGCGATATTCCCCGTTGCGACGCCGCCGTGCGCCGAGGCGAGTGGCCGAAGATCATGCGCCCGTCCCTGGCCGGCAAACGCCTGGGGATTCTCGGCCTCGGCGCCGTCGGCATGGCCATCGCCAAGCGTGCCAGCGCCGGCTTCGACATGACCGTCAGTTACCACAATCGCCAGCATCGCAGTGACGTTCCCTATACCTTCTGCTCGACGCCAACCGAACTGGCGCGCGCCTCGGACTTTCTGATCGTCGCCACACCCGGCGGGCTGGGCACCAAACACCTGATCAACAAGCAAGTACTCGACGCCCTGGGCCCGAAAGGCTTTGTCGTGAACATTGCCCGGGCCTCTGTGATCGCCACCGCCGACCTGGTCAGCGCACTGGAACAACGACGCATCGCCGGTGCCGCACTGGATGTGTTCGATGCCGAGCCGCAAGTGCCCGATGCCTTGAAGACGTTGGCTAATGTGATCCTGACGCCCCACGTCGCGGGATTGTCCCCGGAGGCGACTCAAGGGACTGTTGAGCTGGTGGGGAAAAACCTGGTGGCGTTCTTCTCCGGACATCCGGTGCTGACGCCCATTACCTTGCCGTCAGCACTGAGCAGCGTGGAGCCTTGAAGCCATTCAAACAGGTGTATCAAATACAATGATTGCCCGGCAACACGCTCACCTATAAGGCCCGATGTTGGTTGTGGGGGCCGGGTGTGCGCATTAGATTAGCCAATAATCGCAGGCCTCCAGAATAAGCAGAAGGGATAAGCATGGCGCTTACTGACCAGTCCACCCGTATCCGCTCCGGCGAAGAACTCGATGCCAGCCTGATCGATCCGTACCTCAAGGCCCACATTCCGGGCCTGAGCGGTTTACCCCGGATCAGCCAGTTTCCCGGCGGCGCGTCGAACCTGACCTACTTGCTGGAATACCCGGAACAGGAGTTCGTCCTGCGCCGCCCGCCGTTTGGCCACAAAGCCAAGTCCGCCCATGACATGGGCCGCGAATTCCGCATCCTCAATCAACTGCGCGACGGTTTTCCGTATTGCCCGAAAGCCTACGTGCATTGCACCGACGAATCAGTGATCGGCGCCGAGTTCTATGTGATGGAGCGGGTCAAGGGAATCATCCTGCGCTCCGAGCTGCCCCCGGAACTGGGCCTGGATTCGGCGAAAACCGAAGCTTTGTGCAAGAGCTTCATCGACAAGTTCGTTGAACTGCACCGCGTCGACTACAACGCCTATGGTCTGGGCGACCTCGGCAAACCCGAAGGCTACGTCGCACGGCAAATCAAGGGCTGGAGCGATCGCTACGAAAAAGCCCTGACACCGGATGCGCCAAAGTGGGAAGCGGTCAAGGCGTGGCTGAACGACAAAATGCCAGCCGATCACCCGACCTCAAGCATCGTCCATAACGACTATCGCTTCGACAACGTGATCCTCGACCCGAACAACCCGATGCAGATCATTGGCGTGCTCGATTGGGAGCTGACCACCCTTGGCGACCCGCTGATGGACCTGGGCAACACCCTCGCCTACTGGATCGAAGCCGCCGACCCGGCGCCGGTGCAACTGATGCGACGCCAGCCCAGCCATGCCCCGGGCATGCTGACTCGACGCGAGTTCGTTGACTACTACGCCGAGCGTTCAGGCATCCAGATCGACAACTTCGATTTCTACTACACCTATGGCCTGTTCCGCCTCGCCGGCATCGTGCAACAGATCTACTACCGCTTCTTTCATGGTCAGACCCAGGACAAACGCTTCGCGCAGTTCATTCACATGAACAAACTGCTGGAGCAAATGAGCCTGCAAGTCATCCAGAAATCCAGCCTTTGATTACGCGCCTGGCCCAATAACAAGACTTTTTAAAAGAGAACCCCATGTCCAAGACTCAGTTGTTCGACCTCGACGGCAAGATCGCTTTCGTCTCCGGCGCCAGCCGTGGCATCGGTGAAGCCATCGCCAAACTCCTGGCCCAGCAAGGCGCCCACGTCATCGTCTCGAGCCGCAAACTCGACGGCTGCCAACACGTGGCCGACGCCATCATCGCCGCCGGCGGCAAAGCCACCGCCGTGGCTTGCCACATTGGTGAAATGGAGCAGATCAGCCAGGTCTTTGCCGGCATCCGCGAACAGTTCGGGCGCCTGGACATCCTGGTCAACAACGCGGCAACCAACCCGCAGTTCTGCAACGTACTGGACACCGACCTCAGCGCCTTCCAGAAAACCGTCGACGTGAACATTCGCGGTTACTTCTTCATGTCGGTCGAAGCCGGCAAGCTGATGCGCGAACAGGGCGGCGGCAGCATCATCAACGTGGCGTCGATCAACGGCATCTCGCCGGGTATTTTCCAGGGCATCTACTCGGTGACCAAAGCGGCGGTGATCAACATGACCAAAGTGTTCGCCAAGGAGTGCGCGCAGTTTGGCATTCGCTGCAACGCCCTGCTGCCAGGCCTGACTGACACCAAGTTCGCTTCCGCGCTGGTGAAGAACGAGACCATTTTGAACACCGCGCTGCAGCAGATCCCGCTCAAGCGTGTAGCAGACCCGAGTGAAATGGCCGGCGCCGTGTTGTATCTGGCGAGCGATGCGTCCAGCTACACCACCGGGGTTTCGCTGAATGTGGATGGCGGGTTCTTGTCCTGATCCATTTCACCGGATGAACAAAAAAGGCAGCCTTGGCTGCCTTTTTTTCACCCCAGAGCCAAGCGTCCCACGGATCAATTCAGGGCCAGTGACAGAAACTACTGATCACGCACGAACTCAACGGGCTTCCCAGTCAAATCCAGAACCCTAAAATAGCCCTTGATGCTCTTAACATTCCGGATCGCCAGCTGAACGTGCGTTTCATGCATGAAATCCGTGTCTGGGTACAAACTTTCCCCCTCCCAGAACGGCGAACGAACAGAATCGTACGCAGGCGCTTCCGTAAACTCCCGAAAAGTATGTAAAGCATCGATGACCTGACAATCCAGACGGCGTAGATATGGCTTGTTTCTCTTGAGTGGCTGGCCGCCCTTTTCCTTTGAGGCGGCTTCAAGCCAGAGGTAAGTCTGACGGATCTCACGTAAAGCACTCTCAGTCGTGAAATCCAGGCAACGGCCCAGATCAATCACAGCTCCGATCACAAATGGATTTCTGATCGAGCGCTGCTTTTGTGCATTAGTCGCAAAACTGAGTGCGCGTTGCGGGTTGTTCTCCCAGAAGTAGGCACCGCGACCAAGCCAGTCATAGTCATTGGTACTATCCAGAAGCGTTTCTTCACCGGCCAGTACGCGCTCGCCGATGTCCCGTTCACACCCATGGAAACCAAGAACGAAAGAAGGAGAAATGCAATACATCAGCGAGCCTTGGCTTCCCCGTTCACCCGCTTGAAAAACGCCCTAACCTTGTTGGGATCCTTAAGCATCTCAGTTGCATACTCATCGATACGTGCCGACGCGTATGTGGCGGCCGATATCCTGACTCCGTTTGATCCAACCATGATCCAGCCAGCCTCAGCCGATGTCTTGAGCCCTACACTATCCATATTGAATGTCACTCCTGATCCACTTTTTGCAATAGCTGCCGCGATAAGTCCGTATGACTTACGGGGGGTTGTTTTCGCCGTGCTGGTACGACCGCTCACTATTTTTCCGCTTGATAACCGGATGATGCCTCCGCGCTGAAACCCGGCAGCATCACGCACAGATTTGGCTTCGTGACGATCACCTTTAACGAAAAGACTGGTTGTTTTTTCGAGATCCTTCGACATGGCCACCTCTGTCCGAGCGTCGTAGCATTACTCGAACTGGATTAGTTAGCGGCCAATATAGTCTGCGGTCTATGTCCCGTCATCAAAGCCCGTGTTTTGTCTCCAATGTGCTCTCCCGAAAACGATATAGGCCCCTCTCATAAGGCACAAGCCAGCGGATTCCTGCAGCGTTGTAGGCAACGACGCATAGCGCTGTAGCCATTTCGCTGATCCCTGTGCACACCCTCGCATCAAGAATATTTATTCCACCTGTTGCGCATTGGGAATTTTTATTCCATATATAGCACTATCAAAAATAAAATTCCAAAAGGCCCCAGCTATGCGCGAACTCGGTATCGGACTCATCGGCACAGGCTTCATGGGCCGTGCCCACGCCTTGGCGTTTCGTAACGTCAGCGCCGTCTTCGAACTTCCCCTCAAACTCAAGCTTGCCGCCCTCGCCGATGCCGATCCGCAGCGCGCCCGGCACTGTGCCGAGGCCTGGGGCTTTGAAACGGCTCACTCCGACTGGCAACAGTTGATCGATGACCCGAAGGTCAATGTCGTCGCCATCACCACGCCCAATCATCTGCACTACCCCATGGCCATGGCCGCCCTCACCGCCGGCAAAGCGGTGTATTGCGAAAAGCCGTTGGCGGTGAACCTGGAGCAAGCCACCGCCATGCGCCTGGCGGCCAAAGCGGCCGGTGTGGTGACGCGGGTGGGTTACAACTATCAGCACAACCCGATAATCGAGTTGGCGCGGTCATTGATCGACAGCGGCAAGCTGGGGCAGATCATCAGTTTTGAGGGGGAGTTCAGCGAGGATTTCATGGCCGATCCTGCTTCACCCTGGTCGTGGCGTTGCGATGCCGGTCATGCAGGCGGCGCGCTGGCGGATCTGGGCAGCCATTTGCTGGCGATGGCGCGGTATCTGGTGGGTGACGTCGAAGCGGTTTGTGCAAGCACTCAAACCGTGCACCGCCAGCGTCCCGCTACGGCCGGCAGTCACGAACAACGGCCCATTGCGGTCGACGATCACGTCCATGCGCTGCTGCGATTCGCCAATGGCGCTCAAGGGACATTCAGCAGCAGTTGGCTCAAGCAAGGTTACAAGAATCACCTGAGTTTCGAGATCAGCGGTACCGCAGGCACGCTGGCGTTTGATCAGGAGCGCTTGAACGAATTGCACCTGTATCGCGCCGGCCAGGACGGTTTCCAGCGTTTACTGGCGGGGCCGGAACTGCCAGGTTACGCAGCATTCAGCCCGGCGGCGGGTCACCAATTGGGTTACAACGAATTGAAGACCCTGGAAGTGCATGACCTGGTGTTGGCCCTCGCCGGCCTTTCCCAAGGAGGCACTGACTTTGAGCAAGCCTGGGAAGTCGAACGCCTGGCGACAGCGATTCGCTTGGCTGCGAACGAGTCACGGTGGGTCGCAATAGAAGAAGTTTGAGGCACGTAAGCGATTCAAATCGCCCGCGAGGTATGCCACGGGCGATCCGTCGCCCATGGTTTGAAAGAGGCTTTCGCCCGGTCCTACTGGGTGACGCAACGGGTCAGTGTGGTCGTGCGGGTGACTTGCGCATCAACCCGTGCATCGCCTTGTACATCGGTTTTATCGGTGGTTTCACAAGTGCTTTGAGGAGCCGGCGGCGGAGCGGCTGGCGGTGGAGGCGGTGGACTGGCGCAACCGCCGAGAATCGCCACGCTGAAAGCGAGCGACAGAGGCGAAAAAACACGTTTACCAAAACTGTTCATAGGCGGACTCGCGGTCAGTAATCGACACTTTCCGCGACCCGACGACAACACCGCGAACCCGCGGACCGGTCACAGAAAATTATACCCTCGCATTTCTTATAGCCCAGTCACCCGTCAATGCCAGCAAACAAGCCACTTTGGCCCTGTTCAACGTATAAAACGACAGCCTCCACTACCCTTTGTCCGAGCGGTGCAAGCTGTTACTTTCAAGTTCATAGCGCAACTCTTCAACCAGCGCCTGAATCGCTTGGGGTGTTCCGAGGTTCGTGACCTTCAGTCCGCTGACCACGAGGTCTACCTGCCCCGAGACGGGATGATAAAGCTTCACCGTCACCGAGTTATCGCCCGAAACACTGCATTCACAGGCACGGGGAGAAAACTGCTGCTCCAGTTGCGCGCGCAATTGCGCTATATGAATCATCACAACTCACCCTTGGGCTGGCTGGCTATCCCGTCAACTGCAACGGTGTGGAATTGGGGAAGCATGCGACTGTTCCTTAATCTGTTTCATAGAGGACGCGGCACAGGTCAAAAAACCCCATGTCGCACCCTCACAGATTAAAAACACTGAGCACTAGCCAAAACATTCATTTGCACTGGCCTGACTAGTGCATTTGCACCCTATCGCGGTGGCTTGGGTCGCCGTTCGCTGGCGAACAATCCCCGTTCCCGCGCCCACACAATCGCTTCGCTGCGGCTGTGCACGTCGAGCTTGGAATACACCGTCGACACATGATTACGCACAGTATTGGGCGCCAGCTTCAGACGCGCCGCGATTTCCTTGTCGGCCAGTCCTTCGCAAATCAGCTCGAGTACATCGCGCTCCCGGGCGGTCAGGTCGGTGAAGGACACGCTGGGCAATTGCGGCGAGTTGACGCTCTTCACATTGGCCAGCTTTTCGATGAGTGTCCGGCTGAACCAGGAGGCGTCTTTCATCACCTCTTCAATCGCCGCCACCAACTCAAGTTCAGTGCGTTTGCGTTCGGTGATGTCCATCAACACCAACAGATAGCAGGGATTGTCTTGAATGTTGACCATGTCGGCTGACACCGCGCAGTCGATCAACTGCGTGTCTTTCTTGCGGATCCTGACATCGACCCGGTCCAGGCTTCCGGACTTCTCCAGCACCGCAAACAGCCGGGAGCGGGCGACCTTGTCCTCGATAAAATCGATCTCCGCGACGGTTTTACCGAGGACATCTTCACTGCTGTACACGAGGGTATCGAGGAAGGCTTCATTGACATCGATCACCACCTGGTCCTCTGCGTTGCAGACCAGCGTCGGGACCGGCATCAAGCGAAAGGCTTTGGCAAAGCGCTCCTCGCTCTGGCGCAAGGCAACTTCGGCCTTGTGCCGTGGTTCCATGTCGACGAAGGAAAACAGCATGCAATCTTCTTCGTGCAACTCCAGCGGTTGCCCGGCGACGATCACCTGTTTGCTGCCACCTCCGGCGACTCTCAGCTCGGCTTGCATCTGCGGAATCGTGGTGTGTTCGCGCAGTCGCTCGATCGCCAGGTCTTTCTTTTCAGCGCCTTCAAGAATGTCCAGTTCATACGTGGACACTCCGATAACCTGATCACGGGTATAGCCGGTCATCTCCAGAAAGCCGGAATTGACCTTGATGTAACGCAAGTCACTGAGACGACAGATCACCGCTGGCGCGGGGTTGGCGTTGAAGGTCTTTTCAAACCGCTGCTCAGCGCTGGCCCACTCGGTGACGTCATCCATAATCAGCACCAGCGACTCCGGTTCCCCGGCGCTGTCAGCCAACACCATGCTGCGCACGTTGTGCACCCAGGAGCGCTCTTCGTCGTCGACTGGCGTCACTTCTACCAGCACATCACTGAAAGTCTCGCCCTTGGCGACGCGGCTGATCGGGTAGTTTTCCGGCGGCAACGGGTGATTGTTGCGGTAACGCAAGGCGAAGCGCTTGGCGTACGCCTTGGCGTTGACTCCCAACTCGCCGACCTCGCTGACGCCGTGCATGGCCAGCGCGGCGGCATTGGCCCACAGGATCGTCTGGTCGAGTTCCAGCAGAATCACCCCGTCAGACAACCCGGCGATGATTTGCTGCAACTGGCGGCGATTGGTTTCGGTGGTCAGGACGTCCTGGCTCATTGGATCTCCACGTGTTCGGCGGCGCATTAGCGCCGAGCTGTGAAGATTACGACCGCAGGGGGATGGGATAGTGCGGCAAACATTTCCTGCCCGTGTTCTTGGTGCGTGACATTACAGATGCAGCCCCAAGCTCAAACAACTAAGTGTTTTAATGCTGTTTATGACCTGTCAGGAGAGTCGCCGTGATGCTAGATACGATTCACTTCACCCCGTGGTCCGCGTTGGCAGGCGGCGCGTTGATCGGATTGGCCGCCAGTCTGCTAGTGGTGGCCAATGGACGGGTGGCCGGAATCAGCGGGTTGCTGGGCAGCCTGATGTCGCCGACGGATTCGGGTCGTGGTGAAAAAGCCTTGTTCATCGTCGGTCTGCTGGCCGCGCCACTGGTATGGGCATTGTTTCAGGCATGGCCGGCCATTGAGTTCAAGACCGGTGCCGTGGGGCTGGTCGTCGCTGGATTGTGCGTCGGTATCGGCACCCGCTATGGCTCGGGATGCACCAGCGGCCATGGCGTGTGCGGTCTTTCGCGGCTGTCACCGCGCTCCATCGTCGCGACGGTGTGTTTCATGTTCGCAGGGTTTGTGACGGTGTTTGTGCTGCGTCATTTGTTGGGGTTTTGAGCATGAAAAAACTGACGGCTTTTGTCGCCGGGCTGTTGTTCGGCATCGGCCTGTTGCTGGCAGGCATGGCCAATCCGGCCAAGGTCCTGGGGTTTCTCGATATTGCCGGTGCGTGGGATCCGTCCTTGGCGCTGGTCATGGTCGCGGCCATTGCAGTGGCCTGGGCACCGTTTCATTGGGCGATGAAACACCCCACGTCGTTGCTGGGCGCGCCGATGCAATTGCCAGTCAGTCGTGAACTGGATCGACGGTTGATTGGGGGCAGCGTGTTGTTCGGGGTCGGTTGGGGCATTGCCGGCATCTGCCCCGGACCGGCGCTGGTGTTGTTGCCGACCGGGCACTGGCAGGCATGGGTGTTCGTGATCGCCATGCTGGCGGGCATGTTGATCTTCAAGGCATTGCAGGCGCGCCGTTAAGCCACGGCAAGCTTCACCCTGGATAGACCGTAGCTTTCGCGGCGCAGGCCTTGCCGAAAGCTACGATCGTTGCGCCGCTCAGGCCGCCATTTGCCCGCTGGCAATCGCCGCTGACGCCGCCAGCATCGCCCGCAACAACACCGCGCATCCCGCCGCCAGATCATCCGGCGCGGCGTTTTCGATTTCGTTGTGGCTGATGCCGCCTTCGCACGGCACGAAAATCATGCCGGCCGGGCCCAGTTCGGCGAGGAAGATCGCGTCGTGCCCTGCTCCGCTGACGATGTCCATGTTCGACAACCCCAGGCCTTGCGCCGCATTGCGTACGGCTTCGATGCAGCCCTTGTCGAAGTACAGCGGTGGAAAATCGGCAGTTGGGGTCAGTTCGTAGGTCAGGCCATGTTCCTCGCAGGTGGTTTCGATGACTTCGCGGACTTCGGCGATCATCGAGTCCAGGCGTGCCGGTTCCAGATGACGGAAGTCGAGGGTCATGCGCACTTCGCCGGGAATGACGTTACGTGAGCCAGGATAGGCTTGCAGGCAACCGACGGTGCCGCAGGCATGAGGTTGATGACCGAGTGCCGCGCGGTTGACCGCACCGACAATCACCGAGGCGCCGACCAGAGCATCTTTGCGCAGGTGCATCGGGGTCGGGCCCGCATGCGCTTCGACGCCGCGCAGTTTCAGGTCGAACCATTTCTGGCCCAGGGCCCCCATCACCACGCCGATGGTCTTGTGTTCGTCTTCAAGGATCGGCCCCTGTTCGATATGGGCTTCAAAATAGGCGCCGACGGCATGGCCACTGACCGGGCGCGGGCCAGCGTAGCCGATGGCGTTCAGCGCCTCACCGACCGTGACGCCATCGGCATCGACCTTGGCCAGGGTTTCTTCCAGGGTGAATTTTTCCGCGAACACGCCGGAGCCCATCATGCACGGAGCGAAGCGCGAGCCTTCTTCGTTGGTCCAGACCACCACTTCCAGCGGTGCTTCGGTTTCCACACCAAGGTCGTTGAGGGTGCGCAGCACTTCGACGCCGGCCAGGACGCCGAAACAACCGTCGAACTTGCCGCCGGTGGGTTGGGTGTCGATGTGGCTGCCGGTCATCACCGGAGGCAGATTCGGGTTGCGGCCTGGGCGGCGGGCGAAGATGTTGCCGACGGCGTCGATGCTGACGGTGCAGCCTGCCTCCTCGCACCAGCGCACGAAAATGTCCCGGGCCTGGCGGTCGAGGTCGGTCAGGGCCAGGCGACAGACGCCGCCCTTGACCGTCGCACCGAGCTTGGCGAGTTCCATGAGCGACTGCCATAAACGGTCGCGATTGATGTGCTGATGGGTGGATTGCAGAACGTCTACCGCTGCGTTCATGGTGATCTCCTCAGGCAGTTCTTATGGATTTCTTCAGGTATTTTTTGGGTGAATTTGAGGCCGCCATCGCGAGCAAGCTCGCTCCCACAGGGGATTTTCAGTGCTCACAAAATCCTGTGGGAGCGAGCTTGCTCGCGATTGGGCCATCCTCTACACCGCAGATTTCGCGACTGATGGACTGGGCCGCATCGAACACAGGCCGTAGTAAATAAGCCCGCCCAGCGCCGAACCGGTAAACCAGCCGTAGCTGTAGAACCAGCTGAATGCATCGCTGCCCAGCGACAACAGTGTCAACGCAACCGGCACGCCAAACGCGGTAAACCCGTACCAGTTCCAGGCCGGGTAAACGTCATCGCGATACAGCCCGGCCAGGTCCAGTTGCTGTTTCTTGATCAGGAAATAGTCCACCACCATGATCCCGGCGATGGGGCCCAACAGGCTTGAATAACCCAGCAGCCAGTTCGAATACACCGTCTCCAGGCTCACGTCAGAAACAATCAGCCCAAGCTTTTTCAGCAGCTCGTGAGCCATCAGTGCCAAACCGACCAGCCCGGTGAGCAACACCGCTTTGGTGCGGTTGATGAGTTTGGGCGCGACGTTCTGGAAGTCGTTGGTCGGCGAAACAATGTTCGCCGCCGTGTTGGTCGACAGCGTGGCGATGATGATCAACGCCATGGCCAGCGCGACCCAGACCGGGCTCTGGATATGGCCGATCAGCGTCACCGGGTCGGAGACGGTCACGCCCACCAGTTTCACCGACGCGGCGGTCATCACCACGCCCAGCGAGGCGAACAGGAACATCGTCAGCGGCAGACCGATGATCTGCCCGACAATCTGGTCCTTCTGGCTTTTCGCATAACGGCTGAAGTCCGGGATGTTCAGGGACAAAGTGGCCCAGAACCCGACCATGGCGGTCAACCCGGCGGCGAAGTAACTGACGACGCTGGCACCTTCCGGACGCTTGGCCGGGATGGCCATCAGCTCGGTCATCGACACGTTCGGCATGGCCCATACCAGCAGCCCCACACCGACCAGCACCAATAAGGGGGCAGACAGGGTTTCAAGCCACTTGATCGAATCGGCACCGCGTATCACCACCCACAGGTTCAGCGCCCAGAAGATCATGAAGCCGATGACTTCACCGGTCCCGCCCAGGGCTTTCCATCCGTCAAATACCGAGCCCAGAAACAGGTGGATCGCCAGACCACCGAACATCGTCTGGATGCCGAACCAGCCACACGCCACCAAGGCGCGAATCAGGCACGGAACGTTGGAACCGAGGACGCCGAAGGACGAGCGCAGCAACACCGGAAACGGAATGCCGTACTTGGTGCCGGGAAAGGCGTTCAACGTCAGGGGAATCAACACGATGATGTTGGCGAACAGAATCGCCAACAGCGCTTCGCCAACGCTCAAGCCGAAATACGCGGTGAGCACGCCACCGAGGGTGTAGGTCGGCACGCAGATCGCCATGCCGACCCACAGCGCGGTGATGTGCCATTTGTTCCAGGTTCGCTCTCGCACCTTGGTCGGTGCCATGTCGTGGTTGTAACGGGGACTGTCGAGGACATCGCTGCCGGCTTCGAGCTCGAACAAGCCGTCGCGCTCGGTCACTTGCGATCTGATCTGTTGCATGGCCGCTCCACTGTTCTTTGAATTATTTTTTGCTCATCGGGGGCTGTGGGCATCAATAAGTGTGCCGGGCACCCCTTTTGCGCATCGGGCAGTTCCATAAAAACGTTGCAACTAACTGATGTTGATCAGTTTTATTTATATACCCAGTGAATCCTCGGAGGCTGGCGTGTTCACTCAAGCCGAATGACAGGCAAGTTGTCCGAACAGTCAGGACTCAATGTGGTGCGTCTCACTTTTTTCAAATGTTGCGCATCAACCATAGACCATACTCAAGCGGCTGATTTCACATAAGAAATCTCGTCTATTTTTGGAACCTGTCAAGTGCGTCAAAATGGTGAACGACCTCACCATTTTGGTGATTTAATTATTTAATCGTTATTTATCAGTAACTTAAATCAGATATATGCTTATAAAAAATATTCTTGCCGATTCCATAAACTCAGACTAGCTTCTATTCCTGACAGCGCTGACAGGAATACACCTGTTTGCGTTGGCTTCATATAAAACAGTTAGAACCGGCATCAGTCGGTCATTGCCTGCGAGGAACTCGGAATGTCTCTGTTGATCCGTGGCGCCACCGTTATTACCCATGATGAAAGTTATCGCGCCGACGTCTATTGCGCCGACGGCGTAATCAAAGCCATTGGCGAGAATCTTGATGTTCCGGCGGGTGCTGAAGTGCTCGACGGCAGCGGCCAATACCTGATGCCCGGAGGCATCGATCCGCACACACACATGCAATTGCCCTTCATGGGCACGGTGGCCAGCGAAGACTTCTTCAGCGGCACGGCGGCGGGACTGGCCGGCGGCACCACGTCAATCATCGATTTCGTGATTCCCAATCCGCAGCAGTCCTTGATGGAAGCGTTTCACCAGTGGCGCGGCTGGGCCGAGAAGTCGGCGTCGGATTATGGTTTCCATGTCGCGATCACCTGGTGGAGCGAACAGGTCCGCGAGGAAATGGCCGAGCTGGTGAGCCAGCACGGGGTCAACAGCTTCAAGCATTTCATGGCCTACAAGAACGCGATCATGGCGGCCGATGACACGCTGGTGGCGAGCTTCGAGCGCTGCCTGGAACTGGGCGCCGTCCCCACCGTGCACGCGGAAAACGGCGAGCTGGTGTATCACCTGCAACGCAAGTTGATGGCCCAAGGCATCACCGGACCGGAAGCGCATCCATTGTCGCGACCGTCGCAGGTGGAAGGCGAAGCGGCGAGCCGGGCGATCCGCATCGCCGAAACCCTGGGTACGCCGCTGTACCTAGTACATGTGTCGACCAAGGAAGCCCTCGACGAAATCACTTACGCCCGCAGCAAGGGTCAACAAGTCTATGGCGAAGTCCTGGCCGGGCATCTGCTGCTGGACGACAGCGTCTATCAACACCCGGACTGGCAGACTGCCGCCGGTTACGTGATGAGCCCGCCCTTCCGTCCTCGCGGCCACCAGGAAGCGCTTTGGCATGGGTTGCAATCAGGCAACCTGCACACCACTGCCACCGACCATTGCTGTTTCTGCGCCGAGCAAAAAGCCGCCGGGCGCGATGACTTCAGCAAGATCCCCAATGGCACCGCCGGTATCGAAGACCGCATGGCCGTGCTCTGGGATGAAGGGGTGAATACCGGGCGTTTGTCGATGCAACATTTCGTTGCGCTGACCTCCACCAACACCGCAAAGATCTTCAACCTCTACCCTCGAAAAGGCGCGATTCGCGTCGGCGCCGATGCCGACCTGGTCCTGTGGGACCCGCAAGGTACGCGGACCATCTCGGCCAAGACGCACCACCAACAGGTCGACTTCAACATCTTTGAAGGCAAGACCGTGCGCGGCGTGCCGAGCCATACCGTGAGCCAGGGCCGAGTGGTGTGGGCCGACGGTGATCTGCGCGCCGAGCGCGGGGCCGGACGGTATGTCGAACGGCCGGCGTATCCGGCGGTGTTTGATTTGCTGAGCAAGCGGGCTGAACTGACCAGGCCTGTTGCCGTGAAACGCTGACCCCCGATCGTTCCCACGCTCTGCGTGGGAATGCAGCCCGGGACGCTCTGCGTCCCAGAGGGGAACGCGGAGCGTCCCTTGAGGCATTCCCACGCAGAGCGTGGGAACGATCAGCCCACCAGAGGCAGTACCTCAATAACCGTGAGGCCAACACCGTGATCAAGACCCTGAACCACCTCCCGCATCCCCATGAGAATGCGGCCGCCCTCGCCGGCCATTTCACCGACCTGGCGCCACCCTTGAACGCTCGTCAGGCGCACCTGGAAGCCTCGCGCTGCCTGTATTGCTACGACGCACCGTGCGTGAACGCCTGCCCGAGCGAGATCGATATTCCGTCGTTCATTCGCAACATTCATCAGGAAAACGTTCAAGGTGCCGCGCACAAAATCCTTTCGGCGAACATTCTCGGAGGCAGTTGCGCCCGGGTGTGCCCGACCGAAGTTCTTTGCCAGCAAGCCTGCGTGCGTAACAACGAACAAGAGTGCGCCCCGGTGTTGATCGGCCTGTTGCAGCGGTACGCCGTCGACAACGCACACTTCGCCGAACATCCGTTCCAGCGCGCCGCCGCTACCGGCAAGCGCATCGCAGTGGTCGGCGCAGGCCCGGCGGGTTTGTCCTGCGCTCATCGCAGTGCGATGCACGGCCATGACGTGGTGATTTTCGAAGCGCGGGAAAAGGCTGGCGGCCTCAATGAGTACGGGATCGCCAAATACAAACTGGTGGACGATTACGCGCAGAAGGAACTTGAGTTCCTGATGCAGATTGGCGGGATCGAAATCCGTCACGGCCAAAAACTTGGTGAGAACCTGACCTTGAGCGAACTGCATCAGCAATACGACGCGGTGTTCCTTGGCCTCGGTCTGGCCGCCAGCAAACAATTGGGTCTGCCCCACGAGGATGCACCCGGCCTGCTCGCCGCCACCGATTACATCCGCGAACTGCGCCAGTGCGATGACCTGACGCAACTGCCGTTGGCCGACCGTTGCATCGTGCTCGGTGCCGGCAACACGGCCATCGACATGGCCGTGCAAATGGCTCGCCTCGGCGCGCGCGACGTCAATCTGGTGTACCGCCGTGGCGTTGAAGACATGGGCGCCACCGGCCACGAACAGGACATCGCCAAGGCCAATCAGGTGCGTTTGCTGACCTGGGCCCAGCCTGAAGAAGTGTTGCTCGATGCCCACGGCCACGTGCGCGGCATGCGCTTCGCCCGCACGCATTCCATCGGAGGCCGCCTGCAAACGACCGGCGAAACCTTCGAACTGGCCGCTGACGCAATCTTCAAAGCCATCGGCCAGGCCTTTGACGCCAGCGCCCTCGCCGACCCGCTGGCCCGCGAACTCAAACGTCAGGGCGAGCGGATCCAGGTGGATGAAAACCTTCGCACGAGCATTCCCGGTGTGTATGCCGGGGGTGACTGCACCAGCCTCGATCAGGACCTCACCGTGCAAGCCGTGCAGCACGGAAAACGGGCCGCCGAGGCCATCAACGCGCAACTGATGCTCAACGTGGAGGCTGCGTAAATGGCCGATCTCTCGATTGTCTTCGCCGGTATCAAAGCCCCCAATCCGTTCTGGCTGGCATCCGCGCCGCCGACCGACAAGGCCTACAACGTGGTTCGCGCTTTCGAGGCGGGCTGGGGCGGCGTGGTCTGGAAAACCCTGGGTGAAGACCCGGCGGCGGTCAACGTGTCGTCACGCTACTCCGCCCATTTCGGCGCCAACCGTGAAGTGATGGGCTTCAACAACATCGAGCTGATCACCGACCGTTCGCTGGAGATCAACCTGCGGGAAATCACCCAGGTCAAAAAAGACTGGCCGGACCGCGCACTGATCGTTTCGCTGATGGTGCCCTGCGTCGAAGAATCCTGGAAATTCATCCTGCCGCTGGTGGAAGCCACCGGTGCCGACGGCATCGAGCTGAACTTCGGTTGCCCCCACGGCATGCCGGAGCGCGGCATGGGCGCGGCGGTCGGCCAGGTGCCCGAATACGTCGAGCAGGTCACCCGCTGGTGCAAGACCTATTGCTCGCTGCCGGTGATCGTCAAGCTCACGCCGAACATCACCGACATCCGCGTCGCGGCCCGCGCGGCCCATCGAGGCGGTGCCGATGCGGTGTCGCTGATCAACACCATCAACTCGATCACCAGCGTCAATCTGGAGCGCATGGTTGCCAACCCAGCCGTGGGCAGCCAAAGCACGCACGGCGGTTATTGCGGCTCGGCGGTGAAGCCGATCGCGTTGAACATGGTCGCCGAAATCGCCCGCGACCCACAGACCCAAGGCCTGCCCATCTCCGGCATCGGCGGCATTGGCAGCTGGCGTGATGCAGCAGAGTTCATCGCCTTGGGCAGTGGCTCGGTGCAAGTGTGCACGGCGGCGATGCTGCATGGCTTTCGCATTGTCGAAGAGATGAAGGACGGCTTGTCACGCTGGATGGACAGTCAGGGCTACGCCAGCATCGCGGATTTTTCCGGGTGCGCGGTGGGCAACACAACGGACTGGAAATACCTGGACATCAACTATCAAGTCATCGCCAGGATTGATCAGCAGGCGTGCATTGGTTGCGGGCGCTGCCACATCGCTTGCGAAGACACTTCACACCAAGCGATTGCCAGCTTGAAACAGGCGGACGGGACGCATAAGTACGAAGTGATCGATGACGAGTGCGTGGGCTGCAACCTGTGCCAGATCACCTGCCCGGTGGAGGATTGCATCGAGATGGTGCCGATAGACAACGGCAAGCCGTTTCTGGACTGGAATCATGATCCGAGGAATCCGTACCACGTCGCTCCCTGACCGATCGTTCCCACGCTCTGCGTGGGAATGCAGCCCGGGACGCTCCGCGTCCCAAGAGCGGACGCAGAGCGTCCATTGAGGCATTCCCACGCAGAGCGTGGGAACGATCGGGGTCTCAAGGCTCCAGTCCGATCCCGCGCAATATCACACTCGTCACTGTCTGCACCGCCCGTTCGAACTGCATGTCCGACAGCGGCTGATGGTCGTTGAGAATATTCACTTGATGATCAAAGTCGGCGTAATGCTGGGTCGAGGCCCAGATCATGTACAGCAGGCTTGAAGGTTCCACCGCCAGGATGCGTTTGTCGTCGACCCACTGGCGGATCTTCGCTTCCTTCATCTTGGCCCAGTCATACAGGCTCACGTCGAGCTTTTCGCCCAGGGTCGGCGCGCCATGGATGATCTCGTTGGCCCAGACTTTGGAGCCATAAGGCCGGCTGCGGGAGTGGTTCATCTTGGCGCGGATGTAGCTGCTGAGCACCACGCGCGGATCGTCGAACATCTCGAAGCACAGCGCGTCCTGCTTCCACACGTCCAGTAAACCCAGCAACACGGCGCTGTACAACTCACTCTTGGTACTGAAGTAGTAATGAAGGTTGGAGCGAGGCAGTTGCACTTCGGCGGCAATGTCGGCCATGGCGGTGCCAGCGAAACCTTTTTCGGCGAAAACCTTTTCGGCGCCCAACAGAATCTTCTCGACATTACTGCGACGAATTTCGATCTTGTGATTGCCCATGAGGGCTCCCTGACAACAGCGTTGCCCAAGACTAGCATCCGCTCTACCCCGCGGCGACAAGCGAAAACGAAACTTCGTATACCCGCCAGCTCACGGGTAAACTGGCCGCCACTTCGACCCTGCCTCAGAGGTATTCACGATGCTGTTCAAGAAAGCCCTGACCACCGCCGCCCTCCTCGGCTCGCTGCTGGCCGCTTCGTCGGTATGGGCCCATGCCCATCTGAAAGACCAGACCCCGGCGGCGAACAGCACCGTGAGCGCGCCCTCGGAGCTGCGCCTGGTGTTTTCCGAAGGGGTCGAAGCGACCTTCACCAAGGTCACGATCAGCAAGGACGGTGCCGATGTGCCGGTCAAAAGCCTGGCCAACGAAGGCAGTGACAAGAAAACTCTGATCGTCACCCCGGCATCCCCTCTGGCGCCAGGTGCGTACAAAGTCGAATGGCACGCGGTGTCGGTCGACACCCACAAAAGCGAAGGCGCGTACAGCTTCAAGGTCGGCCAGTAATTCATGACGAGCGCGATGGTGCTGTGCCGCTTTTTGCATTTCACTGTGGTGCTGATGCTGTTCGGGGCCTGGGTGTTCAGGCCGCTGCTTTTAGGGCGTAGCAACGCATTCGGTCAACCACTGTTGCGAGTGACCCGCCTGCTCGCGGCAGTCGCCCTGCTCAGTGGCGTCGGCTGGTTGCTGCTGATCACCGCGAGCATGGCCGGGGCGTGGGACGCGGCATTCGATCCGTCGACCCTGCGGCTGGTGCTGGGCAGCACGTTTTTCGGCCAGGTGTGGCTCTGGCATTTGCTGCTCAATGCCTTGCTGGTGGCGCTGCTATTGACGCCCTGGCGCTCCTGCGCGCCGCTGCGCCTGGGGCTCGCAAGTCTGCTGCTGGCAACCCTGGCCCCAGTCGGCCACGGCGCCATGCTCGATGGCCTCCAGGGTCATTTGCTGATCCTCAACCAACTCGTTCACCTCACGTGCGTCGGCATCTGGCTCGGCGGGTTGATGCTGTTGGTGATGATCCTGCGGCAACCGACGGGCCTTGCGATCAATCCGATTTTGCGCCGCTTCAGCGGTTTCGGTTACGGGTTGGTGGCAGGATTGCTGATCACCGGGCTGATCAACGTGCGGGTCCTTACCGGGCAATTTTGGCCGACGCCGTTGCTGTCAGGGTTCGCGCTCATCCTGCTGATCAAGGTGATGCTGGTGGCCGTGATGCTGGGGCTGGCGTTGTTCAATCGGCTGCGGGTCAAGGATTGCGAGCAACACCTGGCAACGCTGAGATTGAGCGTGATCATCGAATGGTTGCTGGGCATGGGCGCAGTGGCCGCCGTATCCCTCCTGGGCACCATGCCCCCGATGATCGCCAGCTGAACACAATCCCACAGGATTTTGTCCATCTCCCGGCAAGTCATCGTATAACTTCTGATTGACATTCCCTGAATCCCTCGCAAATAATCGCCCCAATGTTGTACGACGACGTATGACAAACAATAAAAACAACAAGAAACAAGGGAGCGTCACAGTGAGCAAGCTCGTCCGCAATTCCTCCGTCTGCACCCCTCGCCTCACCTTCATCCGCCGTCATACGCTGAGCCTGATCGGTTGCAGCAGCCTGGCCGCCCTCGCGCTGCCCATGACCAGCCACGCCGAAGGTTTTGCCGATGACGCCAAGGCCACGCTCAACCTGCGCAACGCCTACTTCAATCGCAACTACATCAACCCGGCCTATCCGCAGGGCAAGGCTGAAGAGTGGACGCAAAACTTCATCCTCGACGCCAGGTCCGGGTACACCCAGGGCACTGTAGGTTTCGGCATGGACGTGCTGGGCCTGTACTCGCAAAAACTCGACGGTGGTAAAGGCACCGGTGGTACCCAGCTGCTGCCGATCGGTAGCGACGGGCGCCCTGCCGATAACTTCGGCCGTCTGGGCGTGGCGCTCAAAAGCAAAATCTCGAAAACCGAATTGAAGGTCGGCGAATGGATGCCGGTGTTGCCGATCCTGCGCTCTGACGACGGCCGTTCGCTGCCACAGACATTCCGTGGCGGTCAGGTGACGTCCACCGAAATCAGCGGCCTGACGCTCTACGGCGGCCAGTTCCGCCAGAACAGCCCGCGCAACGATGCGAGCATGGAAGACATGTTCATGAACGGCAAATCGGCGGCCATCACCTCGGACCGTTTCAACTTCGGCGGCGGTGAATACGCGTTCAACGACAAGCACACCCAGGTCGGCGTCTGGTACGCAGAGCTCAGCGACATTTATCAGCAGCAGTATTTCAACCTGAGCCACAGCCAACCGCTGGGCGACTGGACCCTGGGCGCCAACCTCGGCTACTTCATCGGCAAGGAAGATGGCAGCGCGCTGGCCGGCGACCTCGACAACAAAACCGCCTTCGCCCTGCTCTCGGCCAAATACGGCGGAAACACCTTCTATGTCGGCCTGCAAAAGCTGACGGGCGACACGGTCTGGATGCGCGTCAACGGCACCAGCGGCGGCACACTGGCCAACGACAGCTACAACTCCAGCTATGACAACGCCCGGGAAAAATCCTGGCAGGTGCGCCACGACTACAACTTCGTCGCCCTCGGCATTCCCGGCCTGACCTTGATGAACCGCTACATCAGCGGCGATAACGTGCACACCGGGGCCATCACCGATGGCAAGGAATGGGGCCGCGAAACGGAACTGGCCTACACCGTGCAAAGCGGCGCGCTGAAAAACCTCAACGTCAAATGGCGCAACGCAACCATCCGCAAAAACTTCAGCACCAACGAGTTCGACGAAAACCGCGTCTTCATCAGCTATCCGATTTCCTTGTTGTAACGGTTTACCCCAACCAATGCGGGAGCAAGCCTGATTGCGAAAACGGTGTGCCAGACAATCTTAGGTCGTCTGACATTCCCTCTTCGCGAGCAAGCTCGCTCCCACAAGGTTGGTGTGTTTCGAGGATCGGCGCTTAACCGATGACCCTCCGTCATTTTCAACCAAAGTCGCGTTGACAAGACTTGGAAAGCCTAACGATACTTTGGCAAAGTCATACGACAACCTACAACAATAACTGCGCGCAGGGACTTCCATGACCGCCACGCCTACTCCCCCTTTCAATCGCCTGCTGCTGACTGGTGCCGCCGGTGGCCTCGGTAAAGTCTTGCGCGAAACGCTGCGCCCCTGTGCCAACGTCATTCGCCTGTCGGACATCGTCGACATGGCACCGGCCCTCGATGACCGTGAAGAAGTCATCATCTGCGATCTCTCGGACAAGCAAGCCGTGCATCAACTGGTCGAAGGCGTGGACGCGATCCTGCACTTTGGTGGCGTGTCGACGGAGCGTTCGTTCGAAGAGATCCTCGGCGCCAACATTTGCGGCGTGTTCCACATCTACGAAGCCGCACGCCGCCACGGCGTGAAGCGAGTGATTTTCGCCAGTTCCAACCATGTGATCGGCTTCTACAAACAGGGCGAAATCATCGACGCCCACTCCCCTCGCCGCCCCGACAGCTACTACGGCTTGTCCAAGTCCTACGGCGAAGACATGGCCAGTTTCTACTTTGATCGCTACGGCATCGAGACCGTCAGCATCCGCATTGGCTCTTCGTTCCCGGAACCGCAAAACCGCCGGATGATGAGCACCTGGCTGAGCTTCGGCGACCTGACTCACTTGCTCGAATGCGCGCTGTACGCACCGAACGTCGGTCACACCGTGGTCTATGGCGCCTCCGACAACAACAACGTCTGGTGGGACAACCGCTACGCCGCCGGCCTGGGTTACCAGCCTCAGGACAGCTCCGAAGTGTTCCGCGAAAAAGTCGAGGCCCAGCCGATGCCAGCCGCCGATGACCCGGCCCTGGTTTACCAGGGGGGCGCGTTTGTGGCGTCCGGCCCGTTCGGCGACTGAGTCATCGCCCCTCCCCACCGCAAAAACCCAAGGGAATGAGTTGCCATGCAAGCCGAATTGATTGTCGATGCCCGTAACGCCGTCGGTGAAAGCCCGGTCTGGGTCCCCGAGGAAAATGCCCTGTACTGGGTTGATATTCCTGCTGGCGGGCTGCAGCGCTGGAGCGCCGAAACCGGTCATGTTCACGCCTGGACCGCGCCGGAAATGCTTGCCTGTATCACCCGTCACAGCGACGGCAGCTGGGTGGCCGGCATGGAAAGCGGCTTCTTTCATTTGCACCCGCACAACGATGGCAGCCTCGACAGTGAACGGCTGGCGCACGTCGACCACGCTCGCACGGACATGCGCCTGAACGACGGGCGCTGTGATCGCCAGGGCCGATTCTGGGCCGGCAGCATGGTGTTGAACATGGGCGCCAATGCCGCCGAGGGCACGCTGTACCGCTACAGCAATGGCCAGCGCGGGCCGCTCGCGCCGCAACTCTCTGGGTTCATCGTGCCCAACGGTCTGGGTTTCAGCCCCGACGGCCGCACGATGTACCTGTCCGACTCCCATCCCTTGGTCCAGCAAATCTGGGCCTTTGATTACGACATCGACAGTGGCACGCCATCGAACCGGCGGCTGTTCGTCGACATGAATCAGTTCCCAGGGCGCCCCGACGGCGCCGCGGTGGATGCCGAAGGCTGCTATTGGATTTGCGCCAACGACGCGGGACTGATTCACCGTTTCACCCCGGATGGCCGACTCGACCGTTCCCTCGCCGTCCCCGTGAAAAAACCCACCATGTGCGCCTTCGGTGGCAGTCGACTGGACACGCTGTTCGTGACCTCGATCCGCCCCGGCGACGACCAGGATCAACACTCATTGGCCGGTGGGGTGTTCGCCCTCAATCCCGGCGTCAAAGGTTTACCGGAACCGCTTTTCAACGCTTTACCTTGACCGTTCGTGCTGCACCGCTGCGCCTTGAATACAAAAAAAATAACAATACTGGAGACACCCCCCCATGGACTTCAAACGCACCTTGCTCGCCGCTGCACTCCCCCTGGCCTTCTCCCTCAGCAGTGCCGTCCAGGCACTGGAAATCAAATTCGCCGATATCCACCCCGCTGGTTACCCCACCGTCGTGGCCGAAGAGCAACTGGGCAAAACCCTGGTCGCCGACAGCAACGGCAAGCTGACCTTCAAGATGTTCGCCGGCGGTGTGCTCGGCTCGGAAAAGGAAGTGATTGAACAGGCGCAGGTCGGCGCCATTCAAATGGCCCGGGTCAGCCTCGGCATCGTCGGGCCGGTAGTGCCGGACGTGAACGTGTTCAACATGCCGTTCGTGTTTCGCGATCAGGCGCACATGCGCAAAGTCATCGACGGTGAGGTCGGCGACGAGATCCTCGACAAGATCACCCAATCCGAATTCAACCTGGTCGCCCTGGCCTGGATGGACGGCGGCACGCGCAACATCTACACCAAGAAACCGGTGCGCAAACTCGAAGACCTCAAGGGCATGAAGATCCGCGTACAAGGCAACCCGATGTTCATCGAGACCATCAACGCCATGGGCGGCAACGGCATTGCGATGGACACCGGCGAAATCTTCAGCGCCTTGCAGACCGGGGTGATCGACGGCGCGGAAAACAACCCGCCGACACTGCTCGAACACAACCATTACCAGAACGCCAAGTTCTACAGCCTGACCGGGCATTTGATCCTGCCCGAGCCGATCGTGATGTCGAAAATCACCTGGGACAAACTCACCCCCGAGCAGCAGGTGCTGGTGAAGAAAACCGCCAAAGCCGCACAGGCCCAGGAACGCATCTTGTGGGATGCCAAATCGGCCAGCAGTGAGGAAAAACTCAAGGCGGCCGGTGTCGAGTTCATCACCGTCGACAAGAAACCTTTCTATGAGGCCACCGCCTCGATCCGCGAGAAGTACGGCGCGCCTTACGCCGACTTGATCAAGCGCATCGAAGCCGTTCAGTAACCCTCCCTGCACTCATGAAAGGCCCGGCGCCGCCGACGTTGGTGTACGTCTGCGCGCGCCCGGTTACGGTGGAACCCGATGAAGAATCTGCTGCTGCGCATCAATGACACGCTTTACATGACCTGTATCTGGGTCGCCGGACTCTCCGTCCTGGCCATTGCATTAATCATCCCCTGGGGCGTCTTCGCCCGTTACGTACTCGGCACCGGCTCAAGCTGGCCGGAGCCCACCGCGATTTTGCTGATGATGTTGTTCACCTTCATCGGCGCCGCCGCCAGTTACCGCGCCGGGGCACACATGGCGGTGGCGATGCTCACCGACCGCATGGCCCCGCCAATGCGCAAGGCGTTAAGCGTTTTTTCCCAACTGTTGATGGCGACCATTTGCCTGTTCATGGCGATCTGGGGCACCAAGCTGTGCCTGTCCACCTGGAACCAGTTCATGAGCGCCATGCCGACGTTGCGCGTCGGCATCACGTACATGCCGATCCCGATTGGCGGCGTGCTGACGCTGGTGTTTGTGCTGGAAAAACTCCTGCTCGGTGACCAGAGCAACCGTCGGGTCGTGCGTTTCGACCTGGTTGAAGAAAGCGAAGGGGCTGCCTGAATGGACGCGTTGATTCTGTTGGGCAGTTTTATTGCGTTGATCCTGATCGGCATGCCGGTCGCCTATGCACTGGGGCTTTCCGCCCTGATCGGTGCCTGGTGGATCGACATCCCGTTCCAGGCACTGATGATTCAAGTCGCCGGTGGCGTGAACAAATTTTCCCTGTTGGCGATTCCGTTCTTCGTCCTGGCGGGCGCGATCATGGCCGAGGGCGGCATGTCCCGTCGGCTGGTGGCGTTCGCCGGGGTACTGGTCGGGTTTGTCCGTGGCGGCTTGTCGCTGGTCAATATCATGGCCTCGACCTTTTTCGGCGCGATCTCCGGCTCCTCGGTGGCAGACACCGCGTCAGTCGGCTCGGTGCTGATTCCGGAAATGGAACGTCGCGGCTATCCAAGGGAATTCGCCACCGCCGTGACCGTCAGTGGCTCGGTACAAGCCCTGCTGACCCCGCCAAGCCACAACTCGGTGCTCTACTCGCTGGCCGCCGGCGGCACGGTATCGATCGCCTCGCTGTTCATGGCCGGCGTGGTGCCGGGCCTGTTGATGAGCGCGTGCCTGATGGTGCTGTGCCTGATCTTCGCGAAAAAGCGCAACTACCCCAAGGGCGAAGTCATTCCCCTGCGCGAAGCCCTGAAGATCTGCGGCGAAGCGATGTGGGGCCTGATGGCGATGGTCATCATCCTCGGCGGCATTTTGTCGGGGATCTTCACCGCCACTGAATCGGCGGCGATTGCGGTGCTGTGGTCGTTCTTCGTGACCATGTTCATCTACCGCGACTACAAGTGGAGCGAGCTGCCGAAACTGATGCACCGCACCGTGCGAACCATCTCGATCGTGATGATCTTGATCGGCTTCGCGGCGAGCTTCGGCTACATCATGACCCTGA
This sequence comes from Pseudomonas sp. IT-P294, assembly GCF_949767865.1. NCBI lineage: Bacteria > Pseudomonadati > Pseudomonadota > Gammaproteobacteria > Pseudomonadales > Pseudomonadaceae > Pseudomonas > Pseudomonas sp. IT-P294. The sequence continues at coordinate 1,127,295 of NZ_CATKQW010000011.1, forward strand.
TGCAGATCCCATCGAAAATCACCACGATGTTCCTGACCCTGTCGGACAACCGTTACGTGATCCTGATGTGCATCAACGTCATGCTGCTGTTGCTCGGCACCGTAATGGACATGGCGCCGCTGATCCTGATCCTGACGCCGATCCTGATGCCGGTGATTCTCGGCATCGGCGTGGACCCGGTGCAGTTCGGCATGATCATGCTGGTGAACCTGGGGATTGGTTTGATTACGCCGCCGGTGGGCGCGGTGCTGTTCGTGGGGTCGGCGGTGGGTAAAGTCAGCATCGAAAAAACCGTGAAGGCGCTGCTGCCGTTCTACGGCGTGCTGTTTCTGGTGCTGCTGGCCGTGACCTACATTCCGGCACTGTCGCTGTGGTTGCCGCATCTGGTGTTGTGATAAAGGTGCCCCTCGGTAAAACGAGGGGCACACACCTGCCGTATCCGCCGTGTCCTTCCATCAGAGCTCAACCGATATGACGCCAGACCTTCTCGAACTCGAAGACGAATTCACCCGCCTCACCCTCGCCCCTGAACTCGGCGGCAGCCTCGTCAACTGGACGATTCGCAGCACCGGGCAGCCGTTGTTACGGCACAACGACAACCAGGCGCTGAACACCGGCCTGCCGGGGAAGCTCGGTTGCTACCCTTTGGTGCCGTGGTCGAACCGCATCGCACACGGGGGTTTCGACTGCCCTGATGGCTGGCTTGCCCTGACACCCAACAGCCTCACCGATCCGCTGCCGATTCACGGCAGCGCCTGGCAACAACCGTGGCAGGTGGTCTCGCAGACGCAGAACGAAGTGGTGCTGCAACTCGACAGCTCGACGCCATTCGCTTATCGCGCCCGGCAACGGTTTCACTTGAGCGAGGGCCGATTGAGCATCGATCTGCAAGTCACTCACCTGGCTGAACACGCAGCGTGGCATGGGCTCGGGCTACATCCCTACTTTCCGCGCACCGCGAACACCCGGCTAAAGGCCAAGGCTGAGCAAGTCTGGTTATGCGATGAGGCGAGACTGCCGACAGCGCGGGTCGAACGGCCCGCCGAGTGGGACTTCGATCAACTCAATGCCCTGCCGGCCACGCTGGTCGACAACGGTTTCTGCGCATGGGACGGCCATTGCCTGATCCAGCAACCCGACTTGGGTTACGAACTGGATTGCCAGGCCAGCGGCAGCGACACCTACCTGCTCTACTGCCCGCCGGGCCTTGGTTTTTTCTGCATCGAACCGGTGAGCCACCCGGTCAACGCACACCACCTGCCCGGACGGCCAGGCTTGCGTCTGCTGGAAAAAGGCCAATCCGGCGAACTCGGATTCAGCCTGCACTATCGGCCGCTCGACTACCCGAGCATCTGACTCAGCACCGCGCGCAACTTGCCGGGTTTCACCGGTTTGTTCAGCAGCGGCGCATCGAGTCGTTGCAGCGCGCGCCGGCACTGGTCGGTGCGGTCGGCCGTGATGATCACCGCCGGAATCGACTCGCTGTAATGCTCACGCAAATGCCGCACCACGTCAGAGCCGACTACCCCGTGATCGAGGTGGTAATCCGCCAGAATCAACTCCGGCGCCCGTCCCTTCAAGGCGGCCAGCGCCGAGGATTCATCCGTCGCCGTGACCACCTCGCAGCCCCACTGCCCGAGCAATGCGCTCATGCTTTCAAGGATGCTCACTTCGTTGTCCAGCACCAGCAGGCGCCGGCCCGGCAACGGATTCCCCGCGCCAGGCTGCGGGGCCGCCAGACTGATCGGCAACGGAATCTCATGGGAAATCGGCACGTCGATGCTGAACATCGAACCGCGCCCCGGCCGCGAATGAACACCGATTTTATAACCCAGGATCTTGGCGATTCGTTCGACGATGGCCAGCCCCAATCCGACGCCTTTGCGGTCGGCGGCGCGGCCGACATCGAGTTGATTGAATTCCAGGAAGATCGAATCGAGCCGGTCCGCGGCGATCCCGCGCCCGGTGTCCCAGACTTCCAGGCGCAGCATGTCCCCGCGCCGTCTGGCACCCAGCAGAATGCTGCCCTCATCGGTATAACGGCAGGCATTGCTGAGGAAGTTGCGCAGGATGCGCGTCATCAGGCGCAAGTCGGTGTGAATGGCGTAATCGCCCATGTGCACCCGCAGGTTCAATCCGGCGGCCTCGGCCACTGACTGAAACTCCGAGACCAGCGGCGCGAGTAATTCGTCGAGGCGGTACAGCGCGACATCCGGTTTGACGGCCGCCTGGTCGAGCCGGGAGATGTCCAGCAAATCGGTGAGCAAATCCTCTGCCCCTTCCAGGGCCTGGTGCGTTCGCTCCACCAACACTTGCTCGACCTCCGGCAACTTGCGCTCGCGCAAGGTCGAGATCAGCAAGCGCGCAGCGTTGAGCGGTTGCAGCAGGTCATGACTGGCGGCGGCGAGGTATTTGTCCTTGCTGCGATTGGCGGCCTCGGCGGCGTCCCGGGCATCGCGCAAGGCCTCTGCGATCTGTTTACGCTGGGTGATCTGTTGTTGCAGGTTGCGGTTGGCTTCCAGCAATTCGTCGGTACGCGAAGTGACGCGCTGCTCCAGTTCGTCATTGAGTTGCTGCAGGCGTTGCTGGGCGAGTTTGCGTTCGGTGATATCGGCGACAAAGCCTTCCACCAGCCCTTCTTGATCGGGTTTGAGCAGCAGGTTCATCAGCACGTCGAGGCTGCTGCCGTCCTTGCGCCGCAGTTGGGTTTCATAGCCGTGCAGGCTGCCCTGATGCCGGAGGATTTCGCCGATGTTGGCCAGCTCCTTGGCGCCGCCGACAAACAGGTTGCTCGCCAGGTCCGCCAGGGAAAACAGCACCTCTTGCGGGTCCTGATAACCGAGCATCCGCGCCAGCGCCGGGTTGGCGGCGCGCATGCCTTGCAGCAGGCTCGCCTGAAAGATGCCGTGCACGGCGTTTTCGAACAGCCACTTGTAGCGATTGCGCTCCGCTTCCAGCTCGTCCAGCCGTGCTGCAAGCTCCGGGTAATGGCTCTTGCGCGCCGAGTGGCTGCCTAATCCCAATAACCCGGCGAGCGCCCGTTGCTGCTCGTCAGAGGGCTTCGCCATAGACGACCTCGACATCACGCTGACTGGATTGACGCGGGTTGGTGAGGATGCACGGGTCGTCCATGGCGTGTTGCGAAAGGAACGGAATGTCGGCGGTGCTGACCCCGTGCAAGCCCAGGGTTTCATGGAAACCGATGGCGTGCTTGAGCGCGATCAGGTGTTCGACCAGACGTCCGCAAATCTGCCGGTGATTGAGGCCACGGCAATCGATGCCAAACGTCTCGGCGATCACTTTGAAGCGATCCGGCGCCGAGCTGTAATTGAACGCCACCACGTGTTCCACCAGTACCGCGTTGCACAAGCCATGCGGCAAATCGAGGAACCCGCCCAGGCTGTGGGACATGGCGTGCACCGCGCCGAGGATCGCGTTGGAGAACGCCAGCCCGGCCTGCATGCTGCCAAGCATGATTTTCTCGCGCAGGGCGATGTCCCCCGGGTTGGCGATCATCTGCACCAGATTGCCGTTGATCAGGCGCATCGCTTCCAGCGCATGCGGGTCGGTCAGCGGCCCGTGCCCGGTGGAAACGAAGGCTTCGATGGCATGCACCAAGGCGTCGATGCCAGTACAGGCCGACAGGAACGGGTCCATGCTCAGGGTGGTTTCCGGGTCGATCAGCGAAACGTCTGGCACCACGGCCTTGCTGACGATCGAGAATTTCATGCGTTCTTGCTGATTGGAAATGATCACGAATTGCGAGACATCCGCCGAGGTGCCGGCGGTGGTCGGGATCAGGATCAGCGGTGGGCTGGGCACTCGGATGGTATCGACGCCCTCGAACTCAAGGATGCTGCGCCCGTGGGCGACGACGATGCCGATACCTTTGCCGCAATCCATCGGACTGCCGCCACCGACGGCGACGATCACGTCGCAGTGGTTTTCCTTGTACAGCTCGGCACCGAGCATGACTTCTTCGACCCTTGGGTTGGGGGATACGTCGCTATAAACAAAGTATTCAATACCCTGGGCCTGCAGGCTGGCTTCGACATCGGCGACCCAACCGGCGGCAATCACCCCGGGGTCGCTGACCACCAGCACCTTGCGCGCACCAAAGGTCTTGGCGCAGTTGCCGACGTTGTGCCGGCAGCCGGCACCAAAGATGATTTCAGGCGAAACGAATTTACGCAGCTGGCTGAGACTCTGGCTCATTGGAAAGCCTGTTTTTATTGTTTTGGAAGGTAGAACCCACACTACCCCATCCCGACACGAATGCAATCAGACCAATGGGTAGAAATCGCCGTGGTATACCCAAGTTCTCCACCGCTGAAGATCCCTGTGGGAGCGAGCTTGCTCGCGATAGCGGACTGCCAGTCAAAAGATATGTTGTCTGACACTCAGCTATCGCGAGCAAGCTCGCTCCCACAAGGGATTCGTGTTTGGTGGTTTATCCGCGATAGATCAACCGCGAAGCCTTCTCGTTGCGCAACGTCAGGTGTTCCATGCCCTGCCCAGGCGCGTCGGCTTCATCGCGGGCCTTGAGGATGACGCCATGGTGCGCCGACTTGCTGCACACCGGGTCGGCATTTTCGGCATCGCCGGTCAGCATGAACGCCTGGCAACGGCAGCCGCCCAGGTCTTTATGTTTTTCATCGCAGGAGCGGCACGGCTCCTTCATCCAGTCATCGCCACGAAAGCGGTTGAAACCGAAGGACTCGGTCCAGATGTGCGAAATGCTGTGCTCGCGTACGTTGGGAAACTCTACCGGCAGCTGCCGCGCACTGTGGCACGGCAGCGCCGTGCCGTCCGGGGTGATGTCGAGAAACAGGTTGGCCCAGCCATTCATGCAGGTCTTGGGGCGTTCTTCGTAGTAGTCGGGCGTCACGAAGATCAGTTTGCAGGGATGCCCTTGGGCCTCAAGCCGTTCGCGGTACTCGTTGGTGATGCGCTCGGCACGCTGCAATTGTTCGCGGGTCGGCAACAGGCCAACACGGTTGAGCTCGGCCCAGCCGTAGAACTGGCACGTGGCCAATTCGACGAAGTCAGCCTCCAGCTCCAGGCACAGGTCGATGATCTGCGCGATCTGGTCGATGTTGTGCCGATGGGTAACGAAGTTCAGCACCATCGGATAGCCCTGGGCTTTCACCGCCCGGGCCATGGCCAGTTTCTGCGCGAAGGCCTTGCGCGAGCCAGCCAGCATGTTGTTGACCTGCTCGTCGGCGGCTTGAAAGCTGATCTGGATGTGGTCAAGCCCGGCAACTTTGAAATCGCGGACCTTCTGTTCCGTCAGGCCAATGCCCGAGGTGATGAGGTTGGTGTAGTAGCCCATATCCCGCGCGGCCTTGATCAGCTCGGCCAGGTCCTGGCGCACCAGCGGCTCGCCGCCGGAAAAACCCAACTGCGCGGCGCCCATCTCCCGGGCTTCGCGAAATACCCGAATCCACTCTTCGGTGCTTAATTCTTCACCCTGCTGGGCGAAATCCAGCGGGTTGGAGCAATACGGGCATTGCAGCGGGCAGCGATAAGTCAGCTCCGCCAACAGCCAGAGCGGCGGACCGGGTGGCGTCACGATCGGGTTCACAGCGCGATCCCCCGGTGCCAGACGTTCTCGGTGGTGACGGTGTGATACGGCGGGCGTTCCAGCTCGTAGGCCATGCTCATCGCGTCGAGCATGCTCCACAGCACGTCGAGCTTGAACTGCAAAATCTCCAGCATGCGCTGCTGGCCTTCGACCGTGACGTAGTGCGCCAGGGTAATGCGCAAGCCATGCTCGACATCGCGCCGCGCCTGACTCAGGCGTGTGCGGAAATAGTCATAGCCGGCCGGGTCGATCCAGGGGTAATGCGTGGGCCAGGCGTCGAGGCGGGACTGGTGAATGTGCGGCGCGAACAGTTCAGTGAGTGAACTGCTGGCGGCTTCCTGCCAGCAGGCGCGACGGGCGAAATTGACGTAGGCGTCCACGGCGAACCGCACACCAGGCAGCACCAGTTCCTGAGAGAGGATTTGCTCGCGGTCCAACCCCACCGCTTCCCCCAGGCGCAGCCAGGCTTCGATGCCGCCTTCGCTGCCGGGCGCGCCGTCATGGTCGAGGATGCGTTGCAGCCATTCACGGCGCACGTCGCGGTCGGGGCAATTGGCGAGAATCGCGGCATCCTTGAGCGGGATGTTCACTTGGTAATAGAAGCGATTGGCGACCCAGCCCTGAATCTGCGCGCGCGTGGCGCGGCCGGCGTACATGGCTTGGTGGAAGGGGTGATGGATGTGGTAATAGGCGCCTTTGGCGCGCAGGGCCTGTTCGAATTCGGCGGGGGTCATGGGGGTGTTAGTCATTGCGGTTCTCCTGGAAGCGCTGCGGTGTCTGGTCTGGCCCCATCGCGAGCAGGCTCGCTCCCACAGGAGTCCGGGTCGTACCCGATTTTCTGTGCTAAGCAGGTCCACTGTGGGAGTGAGCCTGCTCGCGATGGGGTCAGCCGCTACAGCTCAATACTCATGCCGTCATAAGCCACTTCAATCCCCCGCCGCTCCAGCAACGCGCGCTCGGCCGAGTCTTCATCGAGGATCGGATTGGTGTTGTTGATGTGGATCAGCACCTTGCGCTGGCGGGGAAAACCCTCAAGGAGCTCAAGCATTCCGCCAGGACCGCTTTGCGCCATATGGCCCATTTCACTGCCCAGGCTCTGGCCGACTTCGTTCACGCGCATCTCGTCGTCGCGCCACAGCGTGCCGTCCAGCAACAGGCAATCGGCGCGTTGCATCCAGCTCAGTACTTCGTCATCAATCTGCCCAAGACCCGGGGCATAGAACACGCTGGCGCCATTGCGCCGGTCTTCGATAAATAAACCAATGGTGTCGCCCGGCTGCGGATTGCCGCGATTGGGCGAATACGGCGGTGCGTTGCTGACCAAGGGAATCGCACGAAATTGCAGGTGTGCACAGGCCGCGATGGTGAACGGTTCGCGGTCCAGCCCGATGGGTTGCCACTGCAAGCCACCGTTCCAGTGCTTGAGCATGGGGAACAAGGGAAAGCCGCTGCTCAGGTCTTGATGCACCCGCTCGGTGCACCACACGTCATGCGGGCACCCTTCGCGCAGGCTCAACAGGCCGGTGCAATGGTCGATCTGACTGTCGATCAGCACCACCCCGGCAATCGCCGTATCACGCAAGCGGCGAGCCGGTTGCAGGGGCGCGAAACTTTCAAGTTGCGCGCGAATGTCAGGTGAAGCGTTGCACAGCACCCACTCCACACCGTTGTCGCTCAGGGCAATCGAGGACTGCGTGCGCCGTTGCGCGCGCAGGCTCCCATTGCGCACACCGGCGCACTGACGACAGTTGCAGTTCCATTGCGGAAAACCGCCACCGGCGGCAGAACCGAGAACGCGGATGTGCATGGCAGGCTCCAGAAAGCAGGCCCGGCCAACCCATTAGCTGGCCGGGTGATCAATCAACGGTTGGCGAAATACATCGTCACTTCGAAGCCAATGCGCAGATCGGTAAACGCGGGTTTATGCCACATGGGTCAATCCTCTTCTTGTGCCGGTCAATTCCGGTAAAGCCATTAATGCACGGGGCGCCAAGTGACCGAATGCTACTTTGGAACGAGGCGGCGGCGTGCGTTGGTAGGGGGTATACGGCAGTCTTGAACACACCCGAAAACCAATGTGGGAGCGAGCTTGCTCGCGATGGCGGTGTATCAGTCAACGGAGATGTCGACTGTACTGGCCTCATCGCGAGCAAGCTCGCTCCCACAGGTTCTTCAGTGTTCTTGCGCAGGGTTAGAAGAACCCCATCGGATTGATGTCGTAGCTCACCAGCAGGTTTTTGGTCTGCTGGTAATGGTCGAGCATCATCTTGTGGTTTTCACGGCCGACACCGGATTTCTTGTAGCCACCAAACGCGGCGTGGGCCGGGTACAGGTGGTAGCAGTTGGTCCAGACACGCCCGGCCTTGATCGCCCGACCCATGCGGTAGGCGCGGTTGATATCGCGGGTCCACAGGCCGGCACCGAGGCCGAACTCGCTGTCGTTGGCAATCGCCAGGGCTTCGGCTTCGTCCTTGAAGGTGGTGATCCCCACCACCGGGCCGAAGATTTCTTCCTGGAACACACGCATTTTGTTGTGACCCTTGAGCAGCGTCGGCTGGATGTAATAGCCGCTGGACAAGTCACCTTCAAGACGCTCGGCCGCGCCACCGGTGAGCAGCTCGGCGCCCTCTTCCTGGGCAATTTTGAGGTACGAGAGGATTTTGTCGTATTGCTGCTCGGACGCCTGGGCGCCGACCATGGTTTCAGTGTCCAGCGGGTTGCCGCGCTTGATCTTGACGATCTTCTGCATCACCACTTTCATGAAGTCGTCATAGATCGACTCCTGCACCAGCGCCCGGGACGGACAGGTGCAGACTTCGCCCTGGTTGAAGAACGCCAGCACCAGACCTTCTGCGGCTTTCTCGATGAACTGCGGCTCGGCGTTCATGATGTCTTCGAAGAAGATGTTCGGCGACTTGCCGCCCAGCTCGACGGTGCTTGGAATGATGTTCTCGGCGGCGCAATGCATGATGTGCGCACCGACCGGGGTGGAACCGGTGAACGCAATCTTGGCGATGCGTTTGCTGGTGGCCAGGGCTTCACCGGCTTCGCGACCGAAGCCCTGGACGATGTTCAGCACGCCAGCCGGCAGCAAGTCGGCGATCAGCTCGGCGAAGACCATGATCGACAGCGGCGTCTGCTCGGCAGGCTTGAGCACCACACAGTTGCCGGCGGCCAGGGCCGGGGCGAGTTTCCACGCGGCCATCAGCAGCGGGAAGTTCCACGGAATGATCTGCCCGACCACGCCCAATGGCTCGTGGAAGTGATAGGCCGTGGTCAGTTCGTTGATTTCAGCGGCGCCGCCTTCCTGGGCGCGGATGCAACCGGCGAAGTAACGGAAATGGTCGGCGGCCAGCGGCACGTCGGCGTTGAGGGTTTCGCGCACGGCCTTGCCGTTGTCCCAGGTTTCGGTGACGGCGAGGATTTCCAGGTTTTGCTCGATGCGGTCGGCGATTTTCAGCAGCACCAGCGAGCGGTCCTGCGCCGAGGTCTTGCCCCAGACGTCTGCGGCAGCGTGCGCAGCGTCGAGGGCTTTGTCGATGTCGGCGGCGCTGGAGCGCGGGAATTCGGCGATCACTTCACCGGTGACCGGCGAGGTGTTGGTGAAATACTCGCCATTGACCGGGGCAACGAATTCGCCGCCGATGAAATTGCCGTAGCGCGGCTTGAAGGTCACGACGGCGCCAGGTGTTCCAGGTTGTGCGTAGATCATGGTGAGCCTCTGTCTGGGTCGATGCCTGTCGGCAAACAGGCGATGAACCGATAGTAGAGAGCCCCGCGCGCCAGACGAATGCGCCGTTGGCAGGGGGACTCTCGTTATTTGGTAGTAGATGATCGTTCCCACGCTCCGCGTGGGAATGCCTCAACGGACGCTCCGCGTTCGGCTTTGGAAGGGACGCAGAGCGTCCCGGGCTGCATTCCCACGCAGAGCGTGGGAACGATCAGTGCAGCAATCAGTGTTTGGCCACTACCAGGTCTTTAGGCAGCTTGAACGTCCAGAGCATGCCGCCCTGGTTGAAGTCCTTGATGCGCTTGGCCACTTCGCCGCCCCACAGCGGTACCGCGCCACCCCAACCGGAAAGAACGGAGACGTACTGTTCGCCGTCCATTTCCCAGGTGATTGGCGAGCCGAGGACGCCGGAGCCGGTCTGGAATTCCCAGACTTTCTCGCCGGTCTTGGCATTGAACGCCTGCAGGAAACCTTCCGGCGTACCGGTGAACACCAGGTTGCCCTTGGTGGTCAGCACCCCGCCCCACAGCGGCGCGAAGTTCTTGTGGCGCCAGACTTCCTTGCCGGTTTTCGGGTCGATGGCGCGCAATACGCCGATGTAGTCTTCATTCAACGGTTTGATGGTGAACCCGGCGCCGAGGAATGCCGCGCCTTTCTTGTAGGCGATGCCTTCGTTCCAGATGTCCATGCCCCATTCGTTGGACGGCACGTAGAACAGCCCGGTGTCCTTGTTGTAGGCCATCGGCATCCAGTTTTTCGCACCGAGGAATGCCGGTGCTACAAACACCGAACTGCCTTTGGCTTCGGTGCCTGGCGCACCAGGTCGGCTGGCTTCGTTGTAGATCGGCCGGCCGTCTTTATCCAGGCCGGTGGCCCAAGTGATCTTGTCCACGAACGGGAAGCCACGGATGAATTTGCCGTTGGTGCGGTCCAGCACGTAGAAGAAACCGTTACGGTCAGCGGTGGCCGCCGCTTTGATTTCCTTGCCGCCTTCGGTGTAGTTGAACGAGACCAGTTCGTTCACGCCGTCATAGTCCCAGCCGTCGTGGGGCGTGCTCTGGAAGTGCCATTTGATCGTGCCGTCGTCCGGGTTGAGCGCCAGGCGCGACGAGGAGTAGAGGTTGTCGCCAGGACGCAGGTGCGAGTTCCATGGCGCCGGGTTGCCGGTGCCGAACAGCAACAGATTGGTTTCCGGGTCGTAGTAACCGCCCAGCCAAGGGGCCGCGCCGCCGGTTTTCCACAGATCGCCGGGCCAGGTCTTGCCGGCTTCACCGCCGGAGATGCCGTTCTCTATCGCTTTGCCATCCTTGTAGGTGTAACCCATGTGACCTTCAACGGTCGGCCGGGTCCACAGCAGCTCACCGTTTTTCGGGTCGTAGGCGGAGATCTTGCCGACCACGCCGAACTCGCCACCGGCCACGCCGGTAATCAGTTTGCCGTTGACCACCAACGGTGCGGCACTGATGGAATAGCCTTCCTTGTGGTCGGCGACCTGCTTGCTCCACACCACTTTGCCGGTGTCTTTGTTCAATGCCACCAGCTTGGCGTCGAGGGTGCCGAAGAACACCAGGTCGCCGTACAGCGCCACGCCACGGTTGATCACGTCGCAGCACGGACGGATGTCATCGGGCAGGCGCGCATCGTATTGCCAGAGTTTTTTGCCGGTGCGTGCATCCACCGCGAACACCCGCGAGTAGGAACCGGTCATGTACATGACGCCGTCCTTGATCATCGGCTGCGCTTGCTGACCGCGCTGTTTCTCACCGCCAAAGGAGAACGCCCAGACCGGACGCAAATCCTTGACGTTGTCGACGTTGAGTGTGTCCAGCGGGCTGTAGCGCTGACCCTGGACGCCCAGACCGTTGGTGACGATCTGCTCCGGGTTCTTGGGGTCCTGGAGAATGTCCTGGTCGGTGACACCGGCCAGCGCGGTGCCGGACAGCAGCATGGCACTGAGCAGCACACTCAAGACGAAGGGTTGGCGACGTGCGGGTTGGGTCATGACGGCTACCTCTGCGGTTTTTGTTATACCCGGGAAATTTTCCCGGTCTAGTGCAGATTCTTGGCCGCCGCCGCCCTTGCAACAATTGCCCGCAGTGCTGAGATTGCTAGTTCCTTAGTACAGGGTCGGAGGAGATGAGTATCCAATCCTGTGGTCGACACTGCCCTCCTGTGGGAGCGAGCCTGCTCGCGATGGCGGTGTATCAGGCAGCATCAATGTTGAATGTGCGGGCCTCATCGCGAGCAGGCTCACTCCCACAGGGGATTTGTGTTGTTCACTGGGGCGTGGCGGAATCGACTCGGGTCATCTGCGCGCGCTCATAGCGCGGGTACAAGTGACTGACGCTGCGAATCAGCTCATAGCGGCTCAGGTTGATTCCGGCAAAGCGCTCCGGGATGGGGCTGCGGATCATCTCGGTCATGGCGCTGCCATTGGCCGCGCCATCCCGCATGAGCTGGTCGAGCCAGGTCAGGTAGTCGCGCATTTGTTCGAAGGGTTGCGGGTCGCTGGCCACCGGACCGTGCCCCGGCACGATCAACGTCCACGGCAGGCCTTGAAGGGTGGCGATGTCCGCCAGCCACACCGACAGCCCCGGACTGTTAGGCGTGGTCAACGCCCGCTGATAAAACACCAGGTCCCCGGCAAACAGCACGCCGGTGGTCTGGTCGAGAATAGCCAGATCCGCGCCGGTGTGCCCACCCAGGCTCAGCAGGCGCAGATCGTGATTCCCAAAACTGTGCACGCCGGGTGTCAGCACCTGGGTTGGCAACAGCACTTCGGTGCCGCGCATCCAGTCCCCCACCAATCGATACATGTTCTCGGCCATCGCATTACCCTGCTGCTGCAGCAGCTCGGTGGTGCCGGCCAGCGCACCGATCGGCACGTCACTGAAAGCCTGATTGCCCAGTACATGATCCGGGTGATGGTGGGTCAACAGCACCTGAATCACCGGTTTATCGGTGGTCGCGGCAATCGCCTTGCGCATCGCCTCGCCGTAACGTTTTGACGGCCCGGTGTCGATCACCACTACCCCACGTTCGGTGACGATGAACCCGGTGTTGACGATATTGCCGCCGTTGGCCTGGGCGAAATTGTCGGTACTGCCTTCCAGCAGCCAGGTGTCCTGGGCGATCTGCCGAGGTTTGAGTACGTAGTCGAGGTCGGCCAGAGCCGGCAGGCCCAGGCCCATCAACAACAGCAGCATCCAGCGCATGAGACGCTCCTTGGGTTCAGGGTATGGCCGCATCGAATTGATTGCCGCTGTTGTCGCGCAGTAACAAGCGCGTCTGCCCTGCCCCCTCGATATCGAAGGCCAGGCTGGGGTTTTCGCTGACCGCCGGGAACAACTCAAGACGGGCCAACAACTGATCGTTTTGATCGCGTAGCTCGGCATGGTTGATGAAAAATTCCGGAATGCCACTGACCATGCCATTGTCCATTGGGTGCGCTACCTGCAAGCGCACGCGGCTGAAGGCGTCGCGCGGATATCGACCGCCCACCACCTCGCCGATGTGTTCTTCCCAGCCGGCCTGAGTACGCACGACGCTGGGCGCGGTGCACCCGCCGCCCGCCGCATCGATCAACGTCGAACCGACATGCCACAGCCCGTCGCGGGTCAGCACCGCTGCGCGCAGCGGCGTGGCCTGCTCGATGCGGATGCGGATCGACAGCCACGGCAATACGCGGTCCAGCGGTTGAAAGTCGACGATTTTCGGCAGCGGGTTGAGCTCGGCCCAGGCGAGGATTTTCACCACCTCGCCCTTGAACGCCCGGGCATCGATTTCCAGCGGCACTTGCCGGGCGTCTTCGGCGAATGGCGGCGCCAGCAGCTTGACCCGCTCGTCGAACACGAACGGCGCATCACCGAGCATTTGCTTGTGGTAGAACTCCCACATCACCGACGGCACCGGGTCTTTGCCCGGAAGAATGTCCGCAGCCTGTGCCGCCAAAGGCAGCCAGCAGGCCAACAGGCAACCCGCGCGCCAGTTCATTGATACATCTCGGGCACGTCATAACGCAGGCCGTAATGTTCATAAATGGTCTTGACCGAGCCTTCACGAATCAGGGTTTCCAACGCTTCTTCCACGGCATAGGCCAGTTGGTGGTTGCTTTCATGCACCGCCATGCCGATTTCCCAGAGCTGTTTGCCCATGTTCGGGTAGGCGTTTTCCGCCAGGGCCACTTGCGGGTCGGCCGCTTCATGCACTTGCCAGTCGATCTCGCCGCGCATGGCCATTACCGCGTCGACTTCGCCGGCCTTCATGGCCGCGAACGCCTGGGGCACGCCGGGATAGTGATGGGTCTTGGCGGCGAGCATGCCGTTGAACACCGAAGTCAGGTAAAACGACGGCACGCTGTCGACTTCCACGCCAATCGGGTGCTGCTCGAACACCGCGACGCTGGCGACCTTGTCCAGCCGACGGCGGTCATACGCCACTTGCCATTGCTCGTTCTGGTACGGCCCGAACATCACCACATGGCCGTTTTCCAGCTCACCCAGTTCATTGCGTTTTTGCGCGTAGTCGCGGTCGTACGGCACCCGCATCATCAGGTCGGCCAGTTGCAGATCGTGCAGCTGACTGGCGCGCCAGATGTAATCGCGCAGGTCGTCATCGAGCTTCTCCCCGGCAGGCGCCCAGATCAGCGTCAGGCGCACGCCCAAGGATTTGGCCAGCGCCTCGGCGAGTTCCACATCCACCCCGCGAGGCTTTCCGGCCTGCTCAAAACTGTAAGGCGCGAAGTCCTTGTAGACCGCGACTTTCAGCTCCCCGGCGGCGATCATCTCGTCAAAGGTACGCACTTGCGCCTGCGCGGCCTGGCAACACAGCAACACGGCGCTGATCAACACAGTGAGCAGGCGCATGGGTTACTCCTCGACGTGCACGCTGTCCAGGTAGGAGCGCACGGCCCACAAGGCTTCCTGACTCAGGTAGTCAGCCATCTTCGGCATGTACACCCGACCGTCACGCACGGCGCCATGGCGCACGCGCTCGACGAACCATTCATCACCGGCGTCGCCGACGTCGAGCAGGCGCAGATCGGGGGCGATACCGCCGGATTTGGCTTCCAGGCCATGACACGCGGCGCAGTTCTGGTTGTACGCCGAGGAGCCGATTTCCACGGCCTTGTCGTGTTCCGGGGACGTGCGGTAAGGGTTCACCGAGGCCCAGCCATCGGCATCGACCGAAACGCCGGAATCCTTGATCGGGGTCAGGCCCGGGGTGGCGACCGCCTGAGGCACCACGTTGCCGTGGGCCCAGACCGAACCTGCACTGATAAAGCCGGCCAGCAGTCCGGCAACGAGTAAGGCGCTGCGTTTTGTTGTCATTGTTCTGCCCTCAGGATTGCACGCAAAACCTCTTTGAAGAGGCTATGGCACCCATCTTAGGAACCGTCCCGAGCAATCCCCATGCTGCTTTGGTGGCCGCCGTCTAGTCCCTTGGTAGTAGGCTTTGTGGCGCACGCCTGAATACCGTCGCCCCTGGCTGAAACCGCCCTCTGCCGGGCGAGCTACTACCTTGGTACTGGCTCACTGGTACTTTCTGCATATTTCATTCTGCCTCGCAGGCTTCCTATGCTGGCGCTACCTGTAATGGAGTGCCTTATGCGCCAGCTTGCCCCTTACGCCCTGATCTACTTGCTGGCCATCGCCTGCGCCGCCGGGGTGGCGACACAGAGCCAGGCCGCCGACGCGCCGCTACAGGTGCAAATCGGTTACCTGGGCTATCGCCCCGACACCGGCCCGCTGCTGTCGAACGTCATTCCCGAACCGGTCGATGCCGGACTTCGCGGCGCGGAACTGGCGGTCACCGACAGCAACAGCACCGGGCGTTTTCTCAACCACAGCTACAGCCTGGTCAGCGCGAGTGCCGACAGCCCGGATGCATTGGTTGAAGCGGCCAAGGCCCAGCACGAACAGGGCCTTCGCTTGTTTGTGGTGAATGCGCCGGTGGAAACCCTGCGCCGACTCAGCGCCGTGCTGCCCGACAGCTTGCTGTTCAACGCCGGCAGCCCCGACGACAGCCTGCGCACCACCGACTGCCTGCCGAACGTGCTGCACAGCCTGCCCAGCCGGGCGATGCTGGCCGATGCGCTGGCGCAATTTCTGGTGGTGCGCAAATGGCAACGGGCGCTGCTGATCGTCGGCCCGACGCCGGACGATCAGGCCTATG
Organism: Pseudomonas sp. IT-P294; assembly: GCF_949767865.1. NCBI lineage: Bacteria > Pseudomonadati > Pseudomonadota > Gammaproteobacteria > Pseudomonadales > Pseudomonadaceae > Pseudomonas > Pseudomonas sp. IT-P294. The sequence continues at coordinate 1,142,783 of NZ_CATKQW010000011.1, forward strand.
CCGCTGCCCTGCGCCGCGCCGCCAAACGTTTCGGCCTGAAACTGGTGGCGGAAAAAGCCTGGAGTTTCGATAACGACCAGCGCCGCAGCGCCCAGGCCGACATGCCGCTGTTCACCCAGACCGCCGAGTACGACGTGGTGCTGGTGGCGGATGAGCGCGGCGATTTCGGTGAATACGTGCCCTACCAGACCTGGTACCCACGGCCGGTCGCCGGCACTCAGGGCCTGACCCCGGTGGGTTGGCACAAAACCGTCGAGACCTACGGCGCCGCCCAACTGCAAAAACGCTTCGAAGCCTTGACCGGGCGCTGGATGAATGACCGCGATTTCGCTGCCTGGATGGCCGTGCGCAGCATCGCCAGCGCGGTGAGCAAGTTGCGCCAGGTCGATCCGATGGCGATCCGCACCCTGGAAATCAGCGATCAATTGCCCCTCGACGGTTTCAAGGGCCGCAAGCTCAGCTATCGCCCGTGGAATGGCCAGTTGCGCCAGCCGATCCCGATCGTGCAACCCCGGGCGCTGGTCAGCACCTCACCCCAGGACGGCTTCCTCCATCCCTTCAATGAAATGGACAGCCTGGGCTACGACAAGCCCGAGGTCACTTGCCGCTTTCCCTGATCTGGCACTTCACAACAACGACAACAAAAAGGAATCCGCCATGCGCCACACCCTGCTCTCTTGCGCCCTGCTGCTTGCCGCCGGGCACGCCGTGGCCAGCACCGCCTGGGTCTCCAACGAAAAAGACAACAGCCTGAGCCTGATTGACATGCAGACCCTGCAAGTGACCGACACCCTGCCCGTCGGCCAGCGCCCGCGCGGCTTGCTGCTGTCCCACGACAACAAGTTGTTGTACATCTGCGCCAGCGATTCGGACCGGGTTCAGGTGATGGACGTGGCCACGCGCAAGATCATCAAGGAACTGCCGTCGGGCAAAGACCCTGAGCAATTCGCCCTGCACCCCAACAATCGCTGGCTGTACGTTTCCAATGAAGACGATGCGCTGGTGACAGTGATCGACACTGAAACCTCCAAGGTGCTGAGCCAGATCAATGTCGGTGTCGAGCCCGAAGGCATGGCCGTCAGCCCCGATGGCAAGTGGGCCGTGAACACCAGCGAAACCACCAACATGCTGCACTGGATCGACACCAGCACCCAGACCCTGGCCGACAGCACCCTGGTCGATCAGCGGCCACGGTTTGTCGAGTTTGCCCCTGACGGTTCCAAGCTCTGGGCTTCGGCAGAGATCGGCGGCACGGTGACGATTCTCGATGTGGCGACGCGCAAAATTCTCAAGACCCTGACCTTCCAGATCAAGGGCGTCCACCCGGATAAGGTCCAGCCGGTCGGCATCAAACTCAGCGCCGACGGCAAGTACGGTTTCGTCGCGCTCGGCCCTGCTAACCATGTGGCGGTGGTTGATGCCAAGACGTTCGAAATCCTCGATTACCTGCTGGTGGGCCGCCGCGTGTGGCAGATGTCATTCACCCCGGATCAGAAGCAGTTGCTGGCCACCAACGGCGTCAGCGGCGATGTCTCGGTGATTGATGTCGACAGCCTCAAAGTCATCAAGTCGGTGAAGGTTGGGCGCTATCCGTGGGGCGTGGTGGTGACGCCATGAACGCACTCGATGTCAGTGAGTTGAGCTTTGCCTACGGCGCACGCGAAGCCTTGCGCCAGGTGAGTTTCAGCCTGGTGCCGGGGCGGTTTGCGGCGTTGCTGGGGCCGAATGGCGCAGGCAAATCGACACTCATTGCCTTGCTCACCCGGCTTTATGATTTGCAACGCGGCGAGATCCAGGTGGGCGGCTGCTCCTTGCGCAAGACGCCGCGCGCGGCGCTCAGGCAATTGGGTGTGGTGTTCCAGCAAAGCACGCTGGACCTGGACCTCAGTGTCGAACAAAACCTGCGTTATCACGCCGCGCTGCACGGCCTGTCCCGGCGTCAGACCGGTCTGCGGGTCGAGGCCGAGCTGGCGCGTCAGGCGCTGACCGAACGACGTCGGGAGCGGGTGCGTGAACTCAACGGCGGCCACCGTCGCCGGGTGGAAATCGCCCGCGCCTTGCTGCATCAGCCACGGTTGTTGTTACTCGACGAGGCCAGTGTCGGCCTTGATCCGGCCAGCCGCCTGGCGCTCAATCAACACATCCGCAGTCTGTGTCGCGAGCACGGCATCAGCGTGCTCTGGACCACCCATTTGCTGGACGAAGTGCAACCGAGCGACGACCTGCTGATTCTCCATCAGGGCCGTCTGGTGGCCAGCGGGCAAGCGGATGCGCTGAGCCTGGAACATGGCGGCGACCTCGGTTCGGCCTTTACTCGCCTGACTACTTCGGGAGCTGCCTGATGAACGCTTATTGGCAATGTTTCAGCGGCATCGTGCTGCGCGAATGGCTGCGCTTTGTGCTGCAACGCACGCGGTTTCTCAGCGCCCTGGTACGACCGCTATTATGGCTGCTGGTGTTTGCCGCCGGTTTTCGCGCGGCACTCGGGATCGCGATCATCGAGCCGTATGACACTTACATTCCGTACGAGGTCTACATCATCCCGGGCCTGGCTTGCATGATCCTGTTGTTCAACGGCATGCAAGGTTCGCTGTCGATGGTGTACGACCGGGAAATGGGCAGCATGCGCGTGCTGCTGACCAGCCCCCTGCCCCGGACCTTTCTGCTCTGCAGCAAACTGTTGGCTACGTCGCTGATTTCGCTGTTGCAGGTGTACGCCTTCCTGGCCATTGCCTGGTTGTACGGCGTGCAACCGCCGGCCATGGGCCTGTTGATCGCCTTGCCGGCGCTGTTGCTGGTGGCGTTGATGCTCAGTGCTCTGGGGTTGTTGCTGTCCAACGCGATCCGCCAGCTGGAGAACTTTGCCGGGGTGATGAATTTCGTGATCTTCCCGTTGTTTTTCCTGTCGTCGGCGCTGTATCCGCTGTGGAAGATGCGCGAGTCCAGCGAGTGGTTGTACTGGCTGTGCGCGCTGAACCCGTTCACTCATGCGGTGGAGCTGGTGCGGTTTGCCTTGTATGAACGCTTCAATTTGTTGGCGCTGTCGGTGTGCATGGCGCTGACACTGATATTCGCCCTGCTCGCGGTACTCACCTTCAACCCGCAACACGCGGCTCTGCGCAAAGCCACCTGACAGCACATCCCCCCGGTACTCGATCGTTCCCACGCTCCGCGTGGGAATGCCTCATGTGACGCTCTGCGTCACGCTTTTGGGACGCAGAGCGTCCCGGGCTGCATTCCCACGCAGAGCGTGGGAACGATCGGTAAAACACCTCAAAATTACTACTTTAGTACTGGTTTACCTGTCTATCGTCGCATTCCCAATGCGCCGGGACTGGCATGTAATGGGGTCATAACTATAAGGATCGACCCCATGCCGCGTGCCCGACGTCGTCTGCTGCGCCCTGCCCTTGCCGCGCTATCGCTGAGCCTGTTGCTGGGTGTCGCGCAGGCCGAAACACCGCTGTTCTCCGCCGAGGGTTATCGCATCGGCCTTTACCGCAGCCCGACCCCGAATCAGTTGCAAGGCGCGTCCATCATCGACACCGCCGCCCTGCAAACCCTGCTCACCCGGACACCGCGCCCGGTGCTGATCGACGTCTACCGCCGCCAATGGCTGCAAGGACGTTTCATCGAAGACCAACCCCACGAGAACCTGCCCGGCAGTCATTGGCTGGCCAATACCGGCGACGGCGACCTGACACCTGACTGGCAGGACTACTTTGCGCGCAACCTGAACCGCTTGACCGACGGCGACCTGGCGCAACCGCTGGTCTTCTACTGCCGCTCCGACTGCTGGCTAAGCTGGAATGCTGTGAAACGCGCCGCCGCCATGGGCTATAAAACACTGTATTGGTATCGCGATGGCCTGGATGCCTGGCAAGCCGCGAACCTGCCCGTTGCGCCGTCCCGGCCCGAGCCCTTCCCCTGACCTTTACGCGTGCGTGTTGTTGCCACACCATAATCAAAATAATGAGGTGAAAGGCCATGTACAAAATTCTGATTGCCGACGATCACCCACTGTTTCGCGAAGCCATCCATAACGTCATCAGCGACGGTTTTCCGGGCAGCGAAGTGATGGAAACCGCCGACCTCGACAGCGCCCTGCTGCTGACCCAGGACCATGACGACCTGGACTTGATCCTGCTCGACCTGAACATGCCAGGCATGCACGGCCTCAACGGTCTGATCAACCTGCGCAACGAGGCGCCGACCATTCCGGTGGTGATCGTCTCGGCGGAACAGGACAAACAGATCGTGCTGCAAGCCATCACCTATGGCGCGGTCGGTTTCATCACCAAATCTTCGCCCCGGGTGCAGATGACCGAAGCGATCCAGCAAATTCTCAACGGCAACGTCTACCTGCCGCCGGACATCATCCGCACGCAAAAATGCGGCACCCAGCGCCGGATGAACGACAACCCGAGCTTTCCGCCGGAGCTGCTCCAGGCACTGACACGCAAACAGTTATTGGTGCTGGAGCGCATGACCAAGGGCGAATCGAACAAACAGATCGCCTACACCCTGGAAATCGCTGAAACCACGGTCAAGGCGCACGTCTCGGCGATTCTGCGCAAACTCAACGTGCACAACCGGGTGCAGGCGATTTTGAGTGCTGGGGATATTGATTTCGGATCGTATCTGCGGCGCTGAAGACTGATCGTACCCACGTCGAGGCGTCGAACCGTCCGCGTGGGAATGCCTCAACGGACGCTCCGCGTTCGGCTCCGGAAGGGACGCAGAGCGTCCCGGGCTGCATTCCCACGCGGAGCGTGGGAACGATCATCTCAAGGCCTGCCGAGCAAATGACTCATCGCCGTCTTGAGTTTCATCGGCCGCACCGGTTTGTGCATCAGGGTATGACCCAGTTCGCGGATTTGCTGCTTGAGTTCGTTGCTGTAATTGGCAGTAATCATCATCGCCGGAATCGCTGAACCGCGACGGGCGTTGATGCGGGCCACGGCGTCGACCCCGTTCTGGTCGTTATCCAGGTGATAGTCGGCGATCAGCAAATCCGCTTCTTCGTGGTAGTTGTCCACCTGCCGCGCCAGGTCGTCCTCCGACAGCGCCGTGACCACCCGACACCCCCAACCTTCGAGCAACGTACGCATGCCGGCGCAAATCGCCGCGTCGTTATCCAGCACCCACACCCGCGCACCGCGCAGACGTTCCAGCATCGGTTCACTCATCAGCAGCGTCGGCTGAGCCTTGGGGGCCGTGGCGCTCAAAGGCACCTCGACGGAAAACATCGACCCCTTGCCCGGCCACGAACGCACGTGAATGCGGTGGCCGAGGATTCCGGCAATTTTCTCGACAATGGCCAGTCCCAGGCCCAAGCCGCGATCCTGATCCGGTCGCTGTACATCGCCACGCTTGAACTCCTGGAAAATCTCTTCCAGTCGGTCTTCGGCAATGCCCATGCCGCTGTCCCAGACTTCAATCGTCAAGCGCTGATGATGGCGCCTGCAACCCAGCACCACACGACCACTGTAGGTGTAGCGGATGGCGTTACTCAGCAGATTGCGCAGGATCCGCGCCAGCAACTGGATGTCGCTGCGCACCAACGCCGAACACGGGATGAAATGCAGCTCTAACCCTTCGCTGCGCGCGATCTGGGTGTACTCGGTGGCGAGGTTTTCCAGCAGTTCACTCAGGGCGAACGGCGCAATGTCGGCCTTGATCACCCCGGCATCGAGTTTGGAAATGTCCACCAGTGTGCCCAGCAGATTTTCCACGTCTTCCAGGGAATTGCTGACATTGCGTACCAGAATCGCATTGGCCACCGGCTCGCGGCGTTCCAGCAATGCGCTGGTGAACAGCCGAGCAGCGTTGAGTGGTTGCAGCAGATCGTGACTTACGGCAGCCAGAAACTTGGTTTTCGACAGGTTGGCCTGCTCGGCCTCAAGCTTGGCCTCGCGCAACCGCGATTCGACGCGCCGACGTTCGTCGATTTCCCGCAATAACTGGTCATTAAGGGTGGTCAGCTCCGTCGTGCGCTCACGCACCCGTAACTCGAGATTCTGGTAAGCCTGATGCAACGCCTCGGCAGTGCGCCGGCGTTCGGTGATGTCGCGGATCAGCACGAAAATCCCCACCACTTCCCCGGTGGCCAGGCGATTAGGCACGTAGGAGCGCAGCATGTAGCGCTCCTGATTGTTGATGTTGGTTTCGGCGAACTCGAACGTCACGCTTTCCCCGGCCAGAGCCCGGGCCACGTAGGCTTCCAGGCGCTGGTAATGCTGTTCGCTGTGGACTTCGCGCAGGCTCTGTCCGAGCATTACGCCGCGCGGCCAGCAGTACCATTCTTCGTAGACCTTGTTGGTGAATTCGTAGACCAGGTCGGCGTTGAGGTAGGCGATCAGCGCCGGAACATGGTCGGTGATCAGGCGAATCCAGCGCTCGCTTTCGCTCAACGCTTCGGCGTGCTGATAGCGCTCGGTGATGTCGGTGAAGGTGTTGACGAAACCGCCGGTGGGCAACGGGTGGGTGCGGATTTCCAGCACCCGGCCATCGTAGAGGCGCTGTTCCAGTTCCTGCACATGGCGCCCGTTGGCGTCGCGACTGGCTGGCGTCAGCAGGTTCAACTCGCTGTCGGCGATCACTTCGGCAAACGGCCGATGCGCCGCCACCGGCGCCAGGCCGCTGAGTTCCAGAAAGCGCCGGTTCCACAATTCCAGCACGCCCTCGGCATTGACCATGGCCACGCCTTGGGACAGGTTGTCGACCGCCCGTTGCAGCAGATGCGATTTCTGCGCCACCGCTTGTTCGCGGCGCACGGTTTCACTGAGTTTGACGTCGGTAATGTCGGTGAACAGGATCACCCGCCCGCCTTCTTGGGTGGGCCGTTCGCTGACTTGCAGCCAACGACCGTTCTGCAGGCGATACAGCAGGTTCTCATCGGCCTGCCCACGCGGTTCTTCCGTGAACAAACCGGTGACACTCATCAGGCGCTTGACCTCGGCCAGACGCATGCCGGCGTTGATCCGCACCCGGCTGTTGCCCCAGAACGCCTTGAACCGGCTATTGAACAAGACGATTCGCTGATCGGCATCGAACAACACAAAAGCGTCGGAAATGCTCTCGATGGCGTCGATCAAATGTTGGTGCGCGGTTTCCGCACGCAGGCGCGCTTCGCTGAGCAAGTGATTGCCCGACTTGAGTTCGGCCATGGCCTGGTTCAAGGCATCGGTGCGCTCACGAACTTGCTCGGCCAGCACCACCGAGTGCTGGAACGCCGCGTACGGATCATTGCCACGGGTGATGCCGGATTCGATCCGTTCGATCAGCGCGCCATTGATGCGCTGCAACTTGTGATTGTCATGCTGCAGGCTGGCGATTTGGGCCAGAAGCTCAGCGGTGTCCAGGGGACCGGCCTCGGGCAATGGCAACCCCGGTGAAGGTCTGGTTGATGTGCATGCCATTGAACTGCTCTCCGTAGGTGTTGAAACCCATCACCCGCTGGTCGCGCAAAAACGTGCCGATCTGCTCCAGATTGCCGTTGCCTTCCAGCTCCAGCCGCCTGAGAAAACAATCGCAGCCGATGGTCAGCAACAGGTCGCCGAGGCGTTCCTGCAAACCTTCGAACAGGTTTTGCAGGTTCGGCAGCATCGGCCCGGGCGTCATGACGGTGAGGACGATGCCGTTCTCCACCGCGCAATAGAAACTCAGGCTCAGGTCGGGATGCACCTGCTGGATGGCGCGTACGTAATACTGGTCGTTGAAGCGCACCGCCAACGGGTGCGCGGCGAAAATCCGGTGATCGAGCTCGGTCACCGGCACGCCGATGTGCCGGGCGTACTCCTCGGCGGCGGGCTCGGCGTTGAGTTCGAAGACTCGGCGCGAGGTGCTGTCAGCCCCGGTGACCACCAGTTTTTCTGCTCTCGGCAAGATGTGGTGAGTGGTGAACACCTCAAAGTCGAGCCAGGTGTTGACCAGCACCACCACGGCCGCGCCGCTGTGGAATTCGCCACCAAAATAGACGTGGGTGTGGGTCAGGTAATTGTCGTCGCCCGCCGAACCGCCGAAATGCGGGATGTCGCCCAACGCCGCACTCAAGGCAGCGAGGACCATTTCTTCACGGCTGGACAGCCCGTCGAGCAGGGTCAGGGCAAAGCTGTTGCCCTTGATCGGCGCCAGGGTATTGCTGCGACAACCGCTGACCAGCCGCTCGACCATTTGCTGGGCATCGATCAGGCTGAAGCGCTCCATCTCGCAGATCAGTTCGGCGTCGATGGAAAAATGCCGATGGTCGAACCCCACCGCCGTCACACAGTTACGACCGTAGCCCAACGGGGTAATTTCCCCGGCGCTGGTGCACCCCACCAGGCGAATCCCGCCGAAGCTCTGTTGCAACGCCTGGCCCAGCGCCTGCAAGTCGTACTCGGCGGAACAGAAGAACAACACGAACCCCAAATGCGGATGCAACAACTGCCGCGCCAGCTCCTGAGCCACCTGTTGGGCATCGGTGGCCTGGGACATTGCACTGACCACACCTTCACTCTGGACCTGCTGCATTGTCGCCTCCCGCAGGTGCGCCTGTATGAGGCACGAGTGTACGAAGCCTGCGCGCTGCGACGTATGCTACTTGGGTAGCGGGTAGCCGCTTCGATGGGATGAGAGTCGGTGGGTTGCGCGCTTGATGGCTGAAGGTTTTGTGGCGAGGGAGCTTGCTTGCGCTGGACTGAACAGCAGTCCCTCAACCGGCCGATGCGCGACCAGAATCGGGACCGCTATGGTCCAGCGAAAGCAAACTCCCTCGCCACAGGGCTAGGGTTCACCGATCAGCTTTGTTACCAGTTCAACACCGCACCCACCGCGAAGGTGTCGGTGTTTTCGTTCTGGGCGCTGGTGTCGTGGCCGTTGATTTCGAACTGGTTGTACTCGGCCACCAGCTTGAGGTTGTCGTTGATGTCATGGAACAGCGCAATGCCACGGGTCTCGTAATCCGCGCCGCTGCCGACCACGCCGTTGCCGTCGTCGTTGGTCTTGCCGTAGGACAAGGCCAGGCGGTTCTTGCCCAGTTTGTAGGAGCCCTGCAGCAAGTAGCCGTCGCTGTCGACGTTACGCAGGGTCGGCTCGCCGGCGTTGTTGGTGAAAAACGGGTTGATGCCCTTGGCCTGGAAGCCGGAACCGACGAGGGTCACGCCGCCCATCTTCGCCTGCACGCCGTAGCCGACGCCTTTGGAGGTGATGGACTGGACGGTTGAGTCGGTGTTGTCCGAGGTCTGGTAGCTGCCGTTGACCCAGCTGTAGATCTTCGCGCCGCCCACATCAAACTGGTAAGTGATCTCGCTCTCGGTGCGCGGATTTTCCTGATACGCCTTGCCCAAAGGGCTGCTGTCGTTGGTGTCCACCGGGTCGAAGATGCCCACGGCCACCCGCAACCCATCCATTACCGGAGTGCGATAGGTGATCTGCGATGTCGGGAAGGGATACGGATACCCCGTGCCGATATTGCCGAACGACACCCCGCCACCGTCCACCAACCCCAGGGTGTCGCTGACCTGGCCATAACCGGCGAGCATTTCATCGAGCAGAATGTTGGAACGGGCGAACAGGCCGAAGTCCTTGCCGATCAGCACCTCGCCCCACTCAGGATTGGCCACGGTGCCGTAGAACTGGCGCACGTCGATGGCGGTGTCGGTGCCGTTGGTCTGGCTGTCGTTGATGGTCACCCAGAACGACGACCGTGCGCCGAGCTTCAGGTCATCGATCTGCTTGCTCATATTGAAGCCCAGGTAGTTGGGCAAATAACCCATCTTGACCCGTGCCTGGCTCCGGTCGAATTGATCGCCGGCGCGGTCGACTTTGCTGTTCACGTAGAAGGCGTTGATGTAGCCGTCCGTGGAGAACGTGGTCTGGTCCTTGTCGTACAGCACGATCTCGGCTTCGGCCATTGCGCTCAGGCCAAGGGACGACAGGCCGACGATGAAGGCAGGCAAGAAACGATGCTTGAAGTTCTTATTGTTGTGCATGACGCGCTCCGCAGCGGGGGGACTGGATGTCGGAGGCGATTATCGAAAGGTGACCGGCGGCGGCCTACGCTGCCTTGGAGCCGGTTGTGAGGTGCTTTGGAGTGGCAGGTGATGCGCGGCGAATTCGGTGTACGACCGGGTCGCGCCAGGACCCGGATCGAAGGGTGTACGCCGGGTCTGGCGCACTGGCGGCCAGAAGACCCGGTACGCTCTAGATGCCTGCTCTGAACAGCATGTAAACGGCGACCACGACACAGACACTGGCGAAGCCGACTTGCAAGGCACGGGCCGGAACGCGTGCGCACAGCTTACGGCCAATGATCATGCCGACGATGCTGGCGACAATGAACGCCGCGCCCAGCGAGTCGATCCGCACGCCGGCATGGAACGCCCCGATCACCCCGATGGCGGAAATCAGGCTGATGACCATCAACGACGTGGCGACGATGCCGCGCATTTGCACATCGGTCAGTTGCTTGAACGCCGGCACAATCAGAAAGCCGCCACCCACACCGAGTAATCCTGAAACCACGCCGGTGACCGCACCCAGCGCCGCCAGGGTCGCGGTGCATTTGGCGGTCCAGGAAAAGCGCCCGGTCTGCTGATCGAGCATGCAGTTTTTCTGACCCCAGTTGGCGTGGCCGTGGTCGCTCGGCCCTTCTTCCTGACGCTCACGGCGCAGCATGCGCCAGGCCACCATGACCATCAGCAGGCTGAACAGAATCATCAGGATTTTTTCCGGCAGCTGATGGGCGAAGTAGATGCCCACCGGCGAAAAAATCGCCCCCAGCAACGCAATCAACAACGCGGCGCGATAGCGCACCAACCCGTGACGCAAACCGTCAATCGCACCGACTGCCGCCGCACTGCCTACCGCGAACAACGCCACTGGCGCTGCCTGCGTCATGGTCAACCCCAACCCCAGCACCAGGGCCGGCACCGCAAGAATGCCGCCACCGGCGCCGGTCAAACCGAGCACCAGGCCCATTACCACGCCAAAGAAACTTGCCAACAACATAAAACGCTCGTCGTCCGAGAAAAAAGCCGGGAACGCCCGGTATCGATGCCTGACAGGATAGAGCCCGCGTGGAAAATTTCCTTCATCAATTCACGCGGGACTGGTCAGCACAGGGAAAATGCCACTACCCTCAAGGCATGTCCCAACAGAATCCGCCACCATGCCTGCCTTGATTGAAGCCTTCCTCGACCCTGCCTCGTCGACCTACAGTTACGTGATCTACGAAGACGATGGCGGCCAGTGCGCAATCGTCGATCCGGTGCTCGACTACGACCCCGCCGCCGGGCGCACCGCCACCACCCAGGCGGATAAAATCATTGCCTTCGTGCGCGAACATCAGTTGCAGGTGCAATGGCTGCTGGAAACCCACGCCCATGCCGATCACCTGTCCGCGGCACCGTATCTGCGGCGCGAGTTGGGCGGCAAGATTGCAATCGGTCAATCGATCAGCAAGGTTCAGGGCGTGTTCAAGAGTCTGTTCAACCTTGAGCCGGCGTTTCGCAGTGACGGCTCGCAGTTCGACCATCTGTTCGCGCCGGACGAATCGTTCATGATCGGCCATCTCAAGGCCACGGCCCTGCATGTGCCTGGCCACACGCCGGCCGACATGGCTTATTTGATCGACGGGGATGTGATTCTGGCGGGCGATACGCTGTTCATGCCCGACGTCGGCACCGCGCGCTGCGACTTCCCCGGTGGCAATGCCAACCAGATGTTCGCCTCGATCCGCAAATTGCTGGCCTTCCCGGCCAGCGTGCGCCTCTTTGTCTGCCACGATTACCCGCCCCAAGGCCGCCAATCCCAGTGCATGAGCACCGTGGGCGAACAGCGCAAAAGCAATATCCATATGCATGACGGCGTCGACGAAGCGGCGTTTGTCGCCATGCGCACCCATCGTGATGCGGGGCTGGGCATGCCGACGCTGTTGCTGCCGGCGATCCAGGTGAATGTGCGGGCGGGGAATTTTCCGCCGGCCGAGGACAATGGCATCAGCTACCTGAAAATCCCTCTGAATAAACTCTGACGTTGATCGTTCCCACGCTCTGCGTGGGAATGCCTCAAGGGACGCTCCGCGTTCCAGCTTCGGAAGGGGACGCGGAGCGTCCCGGGCTGCATTCCCACGCAGACGGTTCGACGCCTCGACGTGGGAACGATCATCACGTCGAGGCGTTAAACCCCAAGGGTCAGGCCGTTGGCCGGCAACGGCAGCGCGGTTTTGTAGCGAACCTGCTTGAGCGCAAAGCTTGAGCGAATGTTGGCAACGCCCGGGACTTTGGTCAGGAAGTCCATCATGAAGCGCTCCAGCGACTGAATGGTCGGCACCAGTACGCGGATCAGGTAATCCGGGTCACCGGCCATCAGGTAGCACTCCATCACCTCCGGGCGATCCGAAATCGCTTCCTCGAAATGCTGCAACGCCTCCTCCACCTGTTTCTCCAGGCTTACATGAATGAACACATTCACATGCAGCCCCAGCAAGTCGGCATCCAGCAGCGTCACTTGCTCACGAATCAGCCCCAGTTCTTCCATCGCCTTGACCCGATTGAAGCATGGCGTCGGCGACAGGTTGACCGAGCGGGCAAGGTCGGCGTTGGTGATGCGGGCGTTCTCCTGAAGGCTGTTCAAAATGCCGATATCGGTACGGTCCAGTTTGCGCATGAGACAAAACCACCTGTTTTTTATGTTTATGCAGATTTTCTATCCTCAAATGATCTCCGGCGCAACGAAACAGAGATAAATATTCTTCTTCGCCGGGCCTATGATTGTTGTAGGACAAGATTTCTTCCACAGAAGAAAGACGGTCAGCTCACTACAAGAAATTCACAAGATCGAGCGTAGAAGCCATGAACCAAGCGTACGAACCGCTGCAACTGCACGTTCCCGAACCCTCGGGCCGTCCCGGCTGCAAAACCGACTTCTCCTACCTGCGTCTGACCGACGCCGGCACGGTGCGCAAACCCCCAATCGACGTTGAGCCGGCCGACACCGCCGATCTGGCCAAGGGCCTGATTCGCGTGCTCGACGACCAGGGCAACGCCCTCGGCCCATGGGCTGAAGGCGTACCGGTCGAGATCCTGCGTAAAGGCATGCGCGCCATGCTCAAGACACGGATCTATGACAACCGCATGGTGGTCGCCCAGCGCCAGAAGAAAATGTCGTTCTACATGCAGAGCCTCGGCGAAGAAGCCATCGGCAGCGGCCAGGCCCTGGCGTTGAACGTCGATGACATGTGCTTCCCGACGTACCGCCAGCAAAGCATCCTGATGGCGCGAGACGTGCCGCTGGTGGACCTGATCTGCCAACTGCTGTCCAACGAGCGCGATCCGCTCAAGGGCCGTCAGCTGCCGATCATGTATTCAGTCAAAGACTTCGGTTTCTTTACCATTTCCGGCAACCTCGCCACCCAGTTCGTGCAGGGCGTGGGCTGGGGCATGGCTTCGGCGATCAAGGGCGACACCAAAATCGCCTCGGCCTGGATCGGCGACGGTGCCACCGCTGAATCCGACTTCCACACCGCCCTCACCTTCGCCCACGTTTACCGTGCACCGGTAATCCTCAACGTGGTCAACAACCAATGGGCGATCTCGACGTTCCAGGCGATTGCCGGTGGTGAAGCAACTACGTTTGCCGGCCGTGGCGTCGGATGCGGCATTGCCTCCCTGCGGGTTGATGGCAACGATTTTGTCGCGGTCTACGCCGCCTCCGCCTGGGCCGCCGAACGCGCTCGCCGTAACCTCGGCCCGACCATGATCGAATGGGTCACCTACCGCGCCGGCCCGCACTCGACCTCCGATGATCCGTCCAAATACCGTCCCGCCGACGACTGGAGCTACTTCCCGCTGGGTGACCCGATTGCCCGCCTCAAGCAGCACCTGATCAAGATCGGTCAGTGGTCCGAAGAGGAACACCTCGCCGTCAGCGCCGAACTCGAAGCCCTGGTGATTGCCGCGCAGAAAGAAGCCGAGCAGTACGGCACCCTCGCCGGCGGCCAGATTCCAAGCGCCGCGACCATGTTCGAAGACGTCTACAAAGAGATGCCGGAGCACTTGAAGCGCCAGCGTCAAGAGTTGGGGATCTGACATGAACGACCACAACAACAATATCCAGCTGGAAACCGCCATGACCACGACCACCATGACCATGATCCAGGCCCTGCGCTCGGCCATGGATGTGATGCTTGAGCGTGACGACAACGTCGTGGTGTTCGGCCAGGACGTGGGCTACTTCGGCGGCGTATTCCGTTGCACCGAAGGCCTGCAGACCAAATACGGCACCTCTCGCGTGTTCGACGCGCCGATTTCCGAAAGCGGCATCGTCGGCGTCGCCGTGGGCATGGGCGCCTATGGATTGCGCCCGGTGGCCGAGATCCAGTTCGCCGACTACGTGTACCCGGCATCGGACCAGATCATTTCCGAAGCCGCCCGTTTGCGTTATCGCTCCGCTGGCGAGTTCACTGCCCCGATGACCCTGCGCATGCCTTGCGGCGGCGGCATCTACGGCGGCCAGACCCACAGCCAGAGCATCGAAGCGATGTTCACCCAGGTCTGCGGCCTGCGCACCGTCATGCCATCCAACCCGTACGACGCCAAGGGCTTGCTGATCGCCTCCATCGAAAACGATGACCCGGTGATCTTCCTCGAGCCAAAACGCCTGTACAACGGCCCGTTCGACGGCCACCACGACCGCCCGGTAACGCCGTGGTCGAAGCACCCGGCCGCACAAGTGCCGGACGGTTACTACACCGTGCCGCTGGACGTCGCCGCCATCACCCGTCCGGGCAAGGCTGTGACCATCCTGACCTACGGCACCACGGTGTATGTGTCGCAAGTGGCCGCTGAAGAAACCGGCATCGACGCCGAAGTCATCGACCTGCGCAGCCTGTGGCCGCTGGACCTTGAGACCATCGTCAAGTCAGTGAAGAAAACCGGCCGCTGCGTGATCGTTCACGAAGCGACCCGCACCTGCGGCTTTGGCGCCGAACTGGTCGCGCTGGTGCAAGAGCACTGCTTCCACTACCTGGAAGCGCCGATCGAACGCGTCACCGGTTGGGACACCCCCTACCCGCACGCGCAAGAGTGGGCGTATTTCCCAGGGCCGTCCCGTGTGGGCGCGGCGTTGAAACGGGTTATGGAGGTCTGAATGGGCACGCACGTTATTAAAATGCCGGACATTGGCGAAGGCATTGCAGAAGTTGAATTGTCGGTGTGGCACGTCAAGGTCGGCGACATGGTCGTCGAGGACCAGGTATTGGCCGATGTCATGACCGACAAGGCGATGGTCGACATCCCCTCGCCGGTGCACGGCAAAGTGATCGCGCTGGGCGGACAGCCGGGCGAAGTCATGGCGGTTGGCAGCATCCTGATCAGCATTGAAGTCGAAGGCGCGGGCAACGTTAAAGAGTCGGCTCAGCCCGCTGTTGCGGCCGCTGTCGCGAAAGAGACACCAGTGGCGGCGCCGAAAATTGAAGCGTCGGCCGTCAGCAAACCGGTTGCTGCACCGCGTCCAGCCGCCGTGTGCCAAGGCCCGGTGGTTGCTCGCGAAGCCGACGAGCGCCCGCTGGCCTCACCAGCCGTGCGCAAACATGCACTGGATCTGGGCATTCAGTTGCGTCTGGTGCGTGGCACCGGCCCTGCCGGTCGCGTGTTGCACGAAGACCTCGACGCGTATCTGGAGCAAGGTCAGCAGCCACAATCGACTGCCGGCGCCGCTTACGCCCAGCGCAATGACGAAGAACAGATTCCGGTGATCGGCATGCGCCGCAAGATCGCCCAGCGCATGCAGGACGCCACCCAGCGCGCGGCGCACTTCAGTTATGTCGAAGAAATTGACGTCACTGCCGTGGAAGAACTGCGCGCGCACCTGAACGAAAAATACGGCGCGACACGCGGCAAGCTGACCTTGCTGCCGTTTCTGGTCCGTGCCCTGGTCGTCGCCCTGCGTGACTTCCCGCAGATCAACGCCCGGTACGACGACGAAGCCCAGGTCATCACCCGCCTCGGCGCCGTGCACGTGGGCATTGCCACCCAGGCCGACATTGGTTTGATGGTGCCGGTGGTGCGTCATGCCGAAGCCCGCAGCCTGTGGGACAACGCCGCTGAAATCTCTCGCCTCGCCACCGCCGCACGCAACGGCAAGGCTGCCCGCGATGAGCTCTCCGGCTCGAGCATCACCCTGACCAGCCTCGGCGCGTTGGGCGGCATCGTCAGCACACCCGTGCTGAACCTGCCGGAAGTGGCAATCGTCGGCGTGAACAAAATCGTCGAACGCCCGATGGTCGTCAAAGGCCAGATCGTGATTCGCAAGATGATGAACCTCTCCAGTTCTTTCGATCACCGCGTGGTCGATGGCATGGACGCGGCGCAATTCATCCAGGCCATTCGTGGCTTGCTCGAACAACCCGCTACGCTGTTTGTGGAGTAGGTCATGCAACAGACTTTGAATACCACGCTGCTGATCATCGGCGGCGGCCCCGGCGGTTATGTGACGGCGATCCGTGCCGGCCAGTTGGGCATCTCGACCATTCTGGTGGAAGGCCAATCCCTGGGCGGCACCTGCCTGAACATCGGCTGCATTCCGTCCAAGGCGCTGATTCACGTTGCCGAGCAGTTCCACCAGACGCAGCATCACAGCCAGCATTCGGCGCTGGGCATCAGTGTTTCGGCACCCACCCTCGACATCAGCAAAAGTGTCGAGTGGAAGGACGGCATCGTCGATCGCCTGACCACGGGTGTCGCGGCCCTGCTGAAAAAGAACAAAGTCCAGGTCATCCAAGGCTGGGCCACCGTGGTCGACGGCAAGACCGTTGATGTGGGCGACACGCGGATTCAGTGCGAGCACCTGGTGCTGGCCACCGGCTCGAAAAGCGTGAACCTGCCGATGCTGCCGATTGGTGGCCCGATCATCTCCTCCACCGATGCCCTGGCACCGAAGTCGGTGCCGAAACGGTTGGTGGTGGTAGGTGGCGGCTACATCGGTCTGGAGCTGGGGATTGCCTATCGCAAGCTCGGCGCCGAGGTCAGCGTGGTCGAGGCTCAGGAACGCATCCTGCCGGCCTACGATGCTGAACTGACCCAACCGGTGCACGACGAACTGAAAAAACTTGGTGTGAAGCTTTACTTGAAACACAGCGTCCAAGGCTTTGATTCTGCTAGTAATACGCTGCAAGTTTTGGAGCCGGGCGGCGAGACCCTGAACCTCGAAACGGATCAGGTGCTGGTAGCCGTCGGTCGCAAACCCAACACCCAGGGCTGGAACCTCGAAGCGCTGAACCTGGACATGAACGGCTCGTCGATCAAGATCGACAACCGTTGCCAGACCAGCATGCGCAACGTGTATGCCATCGGCGACCTGAGCGGCGAACCGATGCTCGCGCACCGGGCGATGGCCCAGGGCGAGATGGTCGCTGAACTGATCAGCGGTCTACACCGCGAGTTCAACCCGACCGCCATCGCCGCCGTGTGCTTTACCGACCCGGAACTGGTGGTGGTCGGCAAAACCCCGGACGAGGCCAAGGCTGCGGGGCTGGACTGCATCGTGTCGAGCTTCCCGTTCGCGGCCAATGGCCGGGCGATGACGCTGGAATCCAAAAGCGGCTTCGTGCGGGTCGTGGCTCGCCGTGACAATCATGTGATTGTCGGTTGGCAGGCGGTCGGGGTTGGCGTTTCGGAGTTGTCGACCGCTTTCGGTCAGAGCCTGGAAATGGGCGCGCGACTGGAAGACATCGCCGGCACCATCCACGCACACCCGACACTGGGCGAAGCGGTACAGGAAGCGGCGCTGCGAGCCTTGGGCCATGCTCTGCATATGTGATTCAGAACTATGGATGGCGGCATAGATGGCCCCATCGCTAGCAGGCTAGCTCCCACATTTGGAATGCGTTCTGCTGTGGGAGCTAGCCTGCTGGCGATTTCTTGAGGTCAACTCGATTTATCTGTCTGCCATCCGATAGTCCGGGCTGCGAAACAGGCCCGGAATGAAGTATTGTTGTCCCCATCCAAAAAACGTCAGAAGCCTTGAACCGTTTCGGCGGTTGTTAAGTGATAGAGGGTGTCATGGGTAACGAAAGCATCAATTGGGACAAGTTGGGTTTTGACTACATCAAGACAGACAAGCGCTATCTGTCGCACTGGCGTAATGGCGAGTGGGACAAAGGCACCCTGACCGAAGACAATGTGCTGCACATCAGCGAAGGCTCCACTGCCCTTCACTATGGCCAGCAATGCTTCGAAGGCCTGAAGGCCTATCGTTGCAAGGACGGTTCGATCAACCTGTTCCGCCCGGATCAGAACGCCGCACGCATGCAACGCAGCTGCGGTCGCCTGCTGATGCCGCAGGTGTCCACCGAGCAGTTCGTCGAAGCGTGCAAGGAAGTGGTCCGTGCCAACGAGCGTTTCATCCCGCCTTACGGCACTGGCGGCGCGCTGTACCTGCGTCCGTTCGTGATCGGCGTGGGTGACAACATCGGCGTGCGTACCGCACCGGAATTCATCTTCTCGATTTTCTGCATCCCGGTCGGCGCCTACTTCAAGGGCGGCCTGACCCCGCACAACTTCCTGATCTCCAGCTACGACCGTGCGGCCCCACAAGGCACCGGCGCAGCCAAGGTCGGTGGCAACTACGCGGCCAGCCTGATGCCAGGTTCCCAGGCCAAGAAGGCGCACTTCGCGGACGCCATCTACCTGGACCCGATGACCCACACCAAAATCGAAGAAGTCGGCTCGGCCAACTTCTTCGGGATCACCCACGACAACAAGTTCGTCACGCCGAACTCGCCGTCGGTCCTGCCAGGCATCACCCGCCTGTCGTTGATCGAACTGGCCAAATCGCGTCTGGGCCTGGAAGTGGTTGAAGGCGACGTGTTCATCGACAAGCTCTCCGACTTCAAGGAAGCCGGCGCTTGTGGTACCGCTGCCGTGATCACTCCGATCGGCGGCATCAGCTACAACGACCATCTGCACGTGTTCCACAGCGAGACCGAAGTCGGTCCGGTCACCCAGAAGCTCTACAAAGAGCTGACCGGTGTACAGACTGGCGACATCGAAGCACCTGCGGGCTGGATCGTTAAGGTTTGACCTGACATCCGCCACAACAAAAACCCACTGGGCGCCTGCGCGTCCAGTGGGTTTTTTTATGGATTCTGGAGACGCTCGGCGTCTCCCAGCGTAATGCGTTTACCGCCCCTGCCCTTGATCCCGCTGGCCTGGCCGTCCTGCTGTTTGCCCGTGCGAGCCTGAATGATCAACCCCGGAATCAGCGCGCCTTCCGGGAGGTTCTTCCAGAACCGCATCGGCAAATGCCCTTGCATCACCGTCGGGTTCAATCGCGCCGGATTGAAGATATGGCTGTAGTAGGTCAACCACATGTCGCTGTGTGGATCGTCGGCGTTTTGTGCCAGTTGCTGCCATTCAATCGGGCAGCGACGGTGGTGGATCAACCGCTCGCCATCGTAGTAAACCCCGTCCCGAGGTGTCGCAATCAACCAGCGATGGCGGCCCATGCGGCCAATGAAATGTTCGCTGGCACTGTGCAGGATGTCATGGGCCGGTTCGTGCCAGGCGACATAGTGCGGACCCTCGCCTTCAGGCATCGCGACGAAACGCACAAATGCATGCAGATGATGAGCTTCACGCTGTATCTGCTTGATTCTTCTCTGTAATTCACTGCCTAGCTTGTCGCCTGCCAACACCGCGGTGCGGTCGCCATGACTGACTCGCCACAACACTTCGTACAACAGGCTCCAGCGCTGATCACCGCGATAACGGGCGGCGCGTTCGAGGGTGTCCAATAGCGTTCGCGGGATCCGGGCCTGAAACGGCCCCTGGGTTTCGGGCGGCGCATCGTCACTGGCGAACAGGTCAGCCACACCCTCACTGGCCCAACTCACCAGGCTGGGGTCCACCTCATAACTGAGCAGCCAGCGTGCCTGTTGGCGCCAGGTATCGAACAAGTCGTCGCAATCGAGATGGATCATCCCCACAACCCCATCTGTTGTGGGGCGGGTCGGTCGCGCAATTGCTGATACAGCAGATGACTGGTGACTTCGGCCTGCTGCGGGTGGTAATCGCTGGTGATGAAAAACGGCTTGGCCCTGGCCAGGACACAGCGCATTCGGGTCAGGTCCTCGTAGCGGATGCGGCGCTGGCGACGCAGTTCCACCAGGCGCTCGGTGGTGCGCAAGCCTATGCCGGGAATGCGCGCGATCAACGATGCCTCGGCGTGGTTGAGGTCCAGCGGGAAGACGTCGCGATTCTCCAGTGCCCACGCCAGCTTCGGGTCAATGTCGAGCGCCAGGTGCCCGGGGCCCTTGAACAGCTCGCCGGCGGTGAAGCCGTAGCTGCGCAACAGGAAATCCGCTTGATACAAACGATGTTCACGCATCAACGGTGGCGCGGCCAACGGCACGCTTTTCGGGCTGTTGGGGATCGGACTGAACGCCGAGTAATAGACCCGACGCAAACGGAAGTTGCCATACAGCGCCTGGGCGCTATGGAGAATGGTGCTGTCATCGGTGTCATCGGCGCCGACGATCATTTGCGTGCTCTGCCCGGCCGGGGCAAATTTCGGCGCGCGCGGCTCGTTGAGCACGGTTTGTACGCCGGTGTAGATGGTCTGCATCGCTTGCTTGATCGAGCCCAGCTGTTTCTCCGGAGCCAGGGTTTGCAGGCTGGCGTCAGTGGGCAATTCGATGTTCACGCTCAAGCGGTCGGCGTAGCGCCCCGCCTCCTCGATCAGCGCCGGATCGGCTTCGGGAATGGTCTTGAGGTGAATGTAACCGCGAAACTCATGCTCTTCGCGCAGCAGCTTGGCCACACGGATCAATTGCTCCATGGTGTAGTCCGCCGAACGAATGATCCCGGAGCTGAGAAACAGCCCGCTGACGCAGTTGCGCCGGTAGAAATCCAGGGTCAGCGTCACTACTTCTTCCGGTGTGAAGCGTGCGCGCGGCACATCGCTGGAACGACGATTGACGCAATACTGGCAGTCGTACAGGCAAAAGTTGGTCAGCAGAATCTTCAGCAGTGAAACGCAGCGCCCGTCCGGCGTATAGCTGTGGCAAATGCCCATGCCGTTGGTCGAGCCCAGTCCGCTCTTGCCCTCGGAACTGCGCTTGGGCGCACCACTGCTGGCGCATGACGCGTCGTATTTGGCGGCGTCGGCGAGGATGCTGAGCTTGTCGATGAGTTCCATGGGGCACGCCTTATACTGGATGGATGCACAGTATAGCGTCGATGCCCGTGGTTCAAGTCGAGAACGCACCCTTGGTCGCCTGGTGCTCATCCTGAGCAATCCGGCTAAACAACCACTCCACAAAGACCCGAGCAGACGTTGTCACATCTGGCGCTACACCGTAGTAATAGCGCGGCAGCGGCATGCGTAATTCGGGTAACGGGCAGATCAGGCGTCCACTCGAAAGATGGGTGCCCAGCAAAGAGCTTGGGCACAAGGCGATGCCCTGCCCCTCCACGACGGCCTGCAGCACAAGGTGCATGTGATCGAATTGACGGGTGGCCTGAGGGGCTGACTGGCGTTGGCCAAAATGCATGGCCCAGTTGTGCCAGTCTTCGCGGCGCGCCTTGGCGGTCAGCAATGTGTGCCGGTCCAGTCCAGCAAGGTCTTCGAGTGGCTGCTGTTCGATCAGCGAGGGCGCCGCGACCAGCAGCAGTTCGTCTTCAAACAAGGGCCGCGCTTCAATCGCCGGTGCCCAGTCGTCGCGACCACGGCGAATGACGACGTCAAACCCGTCGCGGGCATGGTCGGGGGCCTGGGTCTGGGTCATCACCTGCGGCGTGATGCCCGGGTATTGCGCCATGAAATCCGCGAGCCTGGGCTCCAGCCACAGCTGGGCAAAGGACGGGCGGACATTGATCTTCACCACCGGCAGCGCGGCATGCCGCTTGAGTTCGGCGGCAGCGTCGGCAATTTGCGCCAACCCGGCGCTCACCTGCCCATAAAACCGCTGGCCGGCCGGCGTCAGCAGCGATTGCCGGATGCGTCGCTCAAACAGCAACACGCCCAGATGTTCTTCAAGCAATTTGATGTGTCGGCTGACCGCACTGTGGCTGACATGCAGCTCTTCGGCCGCCAGGGCGAAGCTCTGATGACGAGCAGCGACAGCAAAGGCGCGAACAGCATTAAGCGGCGGTAGTTGATTTTTCATGCGTCTAATTTAGTCACCTATGCGCCGAAATTAAAGCGTTTGTCACGCGCATTGCGCCACGCCAATCTGCCCGCACGCAGCCAGCGCCACCTGACGGAGCACGCCATGAACAACTACGGACTGTTTTTGCTTTTTGCCACGCTGACCATTCTGAGCCCCGGGCCTGGCGTACTGTTGACCCTGTCCAATGCGGCCAGACACGGCTGGGCCGGGGCATTGCCGGGCATTTTCGGCATCGCCTCGGGGGCGTTCATCGTCGCCGCCATCAGCGCCACCAGTGTGGGCCTGATCCTCAGCACCTCGGCCCATGCCTTTACCGTACTGAAATACGCAGGGGCCGCGTATTTGTTGTATTTGGGGTTCAAGAGCTGGCGCTCGGACCGTTTCAGCTCGTTGCTGCAAACCCGGCCTTCAAGCCCGGGCTATCGCTTTCTGGAAGCGGCGTCGATCCAGTTCCTCAATCCCAAGGCCGTGTTTTTTTTCCTGGCGGTGTTTCCGCAATTCATCGACACCTCGGCGCACTTCTCCAGCCAGTTTTTCAAACTGGTCGCCTCTTACGCAGTGCTGGTGATCCTGGTGCATGGCAGTTATGCGCTGCTCGCCAATGCCGCCAAAGGCTGGCTGTCGAGCCCGAAAGGTGCGTGGCTGGCCGCCAAAGTCTCAGGGGTGACCTTTGCCGGTTTTGGCGTGCTCATGGCCTCGGCCAGCCGCTAAGTCGTCGGGCTGGCACTCGCACGGCGGCGGGACTCGGCTAGTGTGGGTCGAGCGATCGCGACTTGAGTCGGCAACTCAACGGCAAAGCGGCTGCCGAACTCCTTGCGTCCGACCGCCGTCAACGCCAGCGCCCGACTGTCCAGGTCCTGGGTCAGCCATTTGCGCTTGATCGCGGTTTGCAGCAACGCCGCACCCAATGAGCCGCCCAGATGCGGGCGCCGCATGCTCCAGTCCAGGCACGGGCAGGCGAACCGGCGGCGCAGCGTATTCAGGTCCTTGACCTCAATGCCCAGCCCGGCAAACAGGGCCTCGCCACTGGTGCTGAGCTGATAAACCTGCTCGTCGGTTTCCAGCAACCATCCGGCTTCGATCATCCGGTCATGCAGCAACACGGCCAAGGTGCCGGCCATATGGTCGTAACAGGTGCGGGCGAATTGCAGCCGATCCGGCGTCCGTGAGCTGAAGGTCGGCGCAGTGTTCTGGCCGATCACCATCAGCGCTTCCAGCGCCTGGGCGACGCGTTTGTCCGCGAGGCTGTAATAACGATGGCGGCCCTGCACGTGCAACCGCACCAGCGCCAGTTCCTTGAGTTTGGCCAAATGTGCACTGGCCGTGGAGGCACTGACTTCGGCAACCGCCGCGAGCTCGGTGCTGGTGCGGGCGTGGCCGTCCATCAGCGAACAGAGGATTTTCGTCCGCGCCGGCTCTGCAATGGCCGCCGCCACCTGTGAGACGCCGATGTCGTGATGTTCAACGTTCATATTTCGCTCCCGAACGAATCAAGGCCTTTTCGGACTGGAGATAGTAGCAACACTTTCCCCACCACGAACAAGGCTGCGACCCATGGACCCGATCATCGCTGCAACTCATGTCGATCCTTATCCTTATTACGCCCAACTGCGCGCCGAGGGCGGGCTGGTTTTTCATCAAGGGCTGAAACTGTGGGTGGCGAGCAGTGCCCGCGCGGTCGCTGCCGTGCTCGCGCATCCCGATTGCCATGTGCGACCTCCTCACGAGCCAGTGCCCAAAGCGATTGTCGGCGGCATGGCCGGCCAAGTGTTTGCGCAATTGATGCGCATGAACGAGGGCGAACGTCACCTTTGTCCGAGGTCGGCGATCGAGCCAGGGCTGGCGCTGATTGATGTCAGCGAAATCGAGACGCTTGTGAGCGCGCGGCTGATCACGCCGGACGCTGCGGGGTTGTACAACGCCATGTTTCGCGGGCCGGTCTGCGTGGTGGCGGCATTGCTGGGGTTCACACCGGCTCAGGGTCGGGCGATCAGCGAACTGACGGCAGATTTCGTCGCGTGCCTGTCGCCGCTCAGTGATCAGGCGCAACTCCACGCGGCGCAGGCGGCGGCAGAGCAATTGAGAGGTTATTTTATTGAGCTGCAAGAGGATCCGGACAACAAAAGCACACTGCTCGCCGGGATTCGCCAGCGTTTCGCCGCCGACCATGAAACGCTGGTAGCCAACCTGATCGGGCTGTTTTCCCAGACCTATGAGGCCACCGCCGGGCTGATCGGCAATGCGCTGTTGGCGTTGATTCGAAACCCTTCGTTGCGCAGCGAATCGACGCACATTGACCACTTGATCGCGGAAGTTCAGCGCTTCGATCCGTCAGTGCAGAATACCCGGCGGTTCGTCGCCGCACCGTGTGAGATCGAGGGGGTCAGCCTGCGTTCAGGCGATGTGATTCTGGTGCTGCTGGCGTCGGCCAATCGTGATCCGCAGCTCAATGAGCGTCCCGACGCGTTTATGCTGGAACGCCCGCAACGCCGCAGTTTTACCTTCGGCGCGGGGCGTCATCAATGTCCGGGGCAAATGCTCGCGCTGGAGATTGCCAGGGCGACACTAGAGGAAATTCTGGCCCATCGACCCGATTGGGACCGCCTGAGCTGGCACTACCGCCCTTCCCTCAACAGCCGCCTGCCGCATTTCAACGACGACCCCGCACGCGGCTTCAAGCGTTGCGAAACTCCACCGTCAAGTGAGACAGCTCATGAACCGGCGCCAGACGTTCGCGAATGGTGTCGGCACTGACGGGAGCATTGGCGACGACACTGACAATCGCCGCCCGCGCATCAGGCCCGACCTGCCAGACGTGGAGGTCGCTGATGCGCACATCATCCGTCGCCAGCAACTCACGGATTTCAGCAGCCACGGGCTCATCGGTGGTGTCGAGCAACACCGCCGCACTGTCGCGCATCAGGCCATAGGCCCATTTGGCAATGACAATGGCACCGACGATGCCCATCGCCGGGTCCAGCCAGACCCAGCCCAGGTAACGGCCGGCCAGCAGCGCCGCGATTGCAAGCACCGAGGTCAAGGCATCAGCGAGCACGTGGACGTAGGCCGAGCGCAGGTTGTTGTCGTGATGATGGCCGTGGTCGTGGCTATGACCATGATCATGGCCGTGATGCCCATGGTGACCCATCAAGAGAAAAGCACTGGCAATGTTCACCGCCAGCCCGACTACGGCAATTACTGTCGCCTCTGTAAAGGCTACGGTGGTCGGCTCGAACAGTCGCAGGACGGATTCCACGGCAATGCCGAGCGACACCAGCCCCAGCACCATGGCCGAGGCAAAACCGGCCAGATCACCGACCTTGCCGGTGCCAAAACTGTAGCGGGCGTTGCTGGCATGCCGCCGGGCAAAGCCATAGGCCGCCGCCGCGATGCCCAAGGCAACGACATGGGTCGCCATGTGGAAACCATCGGCCAGCAACGCCATGGAACCCGTGAGGTAACCGGCGGCAATCTCGCCGATCATCATGACGAAGGTCAGCGCCACCACCCACCAGGTGCGGCGGGCGTTTTCATCATGGGAAGCGCCCAGGAACATGTGGTCGTGGGCAAAATTCGAAGCCTGCGGTAACGGTGTCATGTCTTTTCAGGCCTTATTTCGAGTAACGACGGATAGCTTGCAGTAACTCTTCCAGGCCTTCGGCGCGCTCTTCGTCGCTCAGGCCTGGACGGGCCACGTGTTCACGGGCGTGGGCGTCGATGAACTGATCCATCAAACCGTTGACCGCACCACGAATGGCGGCGACCAGGTGCAGGGTCTTCGCGCAATCAGCGTCGGACTCAAGCGCCTTCTCCACAGCCTGGACCTGGCCTGAGATGCGCCGCACCCGGTTGAGCAAATCATCTTTGTGTTCGTGAATATGCGACATACCTATACCCCCTACCCCTATCAGGCGCGCATAGTCACTGATCCTGAGCGAACTGGCAAGACGAATATCCAAACGTGGAGTGCCCTTTACGCCAGTCGTTGCGCGATAAAAATCGACAAACGCCTGGCGACGGAGACTCCCATTCGCCTGAGTTTGCTCGTGTCCCTGCCTTGCATTAATTACACAAGGTTAAAGGAGTAATAACCGGCGGTGCGTTTATCACCCGAGGCTTTCTCCCTAGAGTCACTTTAATAAAGTGAACAACGAGGCGCCATTGATGCAAACCCTACTGGACAAGTCGCTGAGTTCTTTTGCGCGGGTCGACCTGTTGCAAGGTCCTACGCCGATTCAGAAGGCCGAACGCCTGGAGCAATGGCTGGATTTGAAGTCGCGGGGCATCGGCCTGTATCTCAAGCGTGACGATCACATGCTAATCGGCGGTGGCGGCAACAAATTGCGCAAACTCGAATTTCACATTGGCGCCGCGCTTGAGGCCGGTGTCGACACGGTGATTACCGTTGGCGGCCTGCAATCCAACCATGCGCGGCTGACCGCAGCGGTGTGCGCCCGCCTGGGCCTTGCCTGCGAATTGATCCTGACCCGCGCGGTGCCCAAAGACGAAGTGGACTACGAGCTGAACGGCAACGTCCTGCTCGATCAGTTATTCGGCGCAGACATCCAGGTGCTCGCCAAGGGCAGCGATGCGCTCGCAAAAGCCGACATTCGCGCCGCGCAACTTCGCGACTCGGGACGCAAAGTGCTGGTCATACCCACGGGCGGTTCGACGCCGCGGGGCAGTCTCGGTTATGCACGCTGCGCGGCGGAAATCGCGCAGCAGGAAACCGAACTCGGCCTGACGTTCAACCAGGTCGTGGTGCCCAACGGCAGCGCGGGCACCCACGCCGGGCTGGCGGCAGGCTTTGAATTGCTGGATCGCGGCACTTCAATCGTCAAGTCGTATTCGGTGCTGTCCGACCGCGACACGTCAGCGGCCAGAACCCTGACATTGACCCAGGACGCCCTGACATTGCTGGGCAGCGACGCCGTTGTGACGGCTGAAGCGATCAACATTGACGGCCATCAGCTGGGCGACGGATACGGTTTGCCGACACCGGCCATGCAAGAAGCCGTACGCCTGATGGCTCGCGCCGAAGGGTTGTTGATCGACCCGGTGTATTCCGGGAAAGCCTTCGCCGGGCTGTTGGCCGATATCCGGCAAGGGCACTTCCGTTCCGGGGACAATGTGCTGTTTGTCATGACCGGGGGAACACCGGGTTTGTATGCGTATCGGGAAACTTTTCAGGCTTGACGGTGAGCCATTGCAGGGGTGGATGAAAGCAAATTTCCTACATCATTTGTAGCCGCCGAATGAGGCTACATCACCTTGTGCCGTTGCCTACAACTGCGCCAGAATCCGCCGGCTTGTGCGCCTTGGGGCTCGTCGGTAACTTGACTCTCGTCACTGCTCATCAGTGATCGGGTCTGCAAGCCCGCCGGAACTGAACGCATAGCAACGCCAAAAGGACGCTTTATTGTGTCCACCTTGATGGCGGCTTTGCGCGGGAGACCTTTGGGTCTGCCGGGTTCCTTGGTTCCCCGGTCTTGCAGACCCGCGCATGGCTGCCACCCATCATCTGCAAGTGTTGTTGGCAGCTCCCCATGGACCAAGGAGCATCAGCATGTTTAAAGCAACACCAAATCCCCCGGAATCAGTAACCGATTCCCTCTCCGCCCTCAAAGCAGCCAAAACCCCGCGCAAACCCAGCACCATGTTCATGGTCGCCCCCGACATAGACACCGAAAGTCTGTTGGGCAACGCCTGCGAATCCTTGGCCTGCGCCAGCGTCATGCTCAGTGACTTCGCCGACCTTCTCGAAGGCCCACATCGCAATAAGGTGCTTGGAATCGCTCAGGTCGTCATGCTCGGTGAACTGGCCGTCAACCGGGCGCTGGATAATATCGATCCGCACGAATAGTGGGATATGTGGCGAGGGGCGTGCACTCTCGCCACAAAAGCTTTTTCTGACCAGCTGAGCTAAAGCGAGCAGCGCCTTTTGTAACAACACCCAGAGTTTCAGAACTGTCCTACATCTATCAAATGCCCTTTGATTTAGCGTCCTGCATCGCTTTAAAAAGATGAAACAAGGACGCTCATGGTTCGTAAAACAGACATACCTCGGGTTCAAAACCGACCGTCAGGTGACGGGCACCACGTTACCAGCCGCTACATGACCACCACTGAACTGGCGGAGCGGGACGCCAGGCAAAAAAGATATGAAGACATGTTGGCCCGACAACAGGCATACGAAGACCGCTTCATCACACAACCTCAAAAACAGAACCTTTCCAGCTCCATGGGTTGTGTATTCGCTAAAAGCTGCAACCTTCCCAATGGCGTCATCAACCATGACAATCCTGCAGGTTTTGTCCCAGTTGAGAGACTTGCCGACTACGGAAAATTCTGCCTACTGGGTGGCCGCGAAATAGATGAGGCGGGAAACATCCCGCTCAAAACAATCAGCGGTAGCGTGCTGCCTACGTCTTTGGGCTCGCTTATCTTGAGCCGAGTCGGTGTCGCTGCCACTGGGACAAGCGCGGCTGGAACTGCTGGTGCAGTGACAAGTGGTGTTGCTGCTGGCGCATTGGTGGGAATGGTTGCACTGCTCTGGCCGTCGAGTCTCGGAGACAGTTCGCTGTACACCGAAGAACATCTCAAGTCATTAAAGGAAGGCCGCACTCGTGTCCGACTGCATGTCGAACAACAGGCCGATGGCTCCCTAAAGGGATACGGATACAACACCCAAAAGCGCAGCGATTGGGAGCTGATTCCTGTCGTGCAGTTTGTAGCTCAAGGCTCTGAGCAAGTAGCTGATTTCGGAAATGGGGCAACCCTGATATGGACGCCAGCCGTAAACCCGTCCAGCTCTAAAGGAATTCCATCACTAGAAGGCGCCCCACAAACCCCGCAGATCTGGATTTACCCGCCTACCGAACAGGCAGATAAAATCATCGTTGATCCGATCTACCCTCCGGAATACAAGGATTTCATCCTGGTTTTTCCGGCTGATTCCGGTATCAAACCTCTCTATATTGTCTTGGCGCTGGAGTTCGATGCCGCGAATTATCATGGCAAAACGGATACCCCGATAAAAAGTAAGGGGCCGACGAATGGACAAGAAACCCTAGACAACTCAATTCAGGTAAAACCTACATCGCCACGCAGGATTGGCATAGACCCCGATACCAATGAGCTAGTTGTCTTTGACCGTACCGGAGGAGACGTTTACCACGGCCACGTTAGGCCTTGGGATAAACTCCATCAAGATATGAAAAATGCGCTTATCAAAGCTAAGAAAGTAGACAACAAGGGAAATATTCTGGGGGTAAAAAAGTGAGCGTCCTCTATCAAGATCCATCAATGAGCCACGAAAAAGCGGCCCAGCTGCTAGCTAGTGGCGTGGATACAGATGTTATCGCGGCATTGATCTCCATAGGCCTGAATGAAGTAGACAAAACCTGGGCCCAAAACATTTGCCTCAAGTACCTCACCAGCGAGACTGAATCGGTAGCCGCGTCCGCAGTCACCGCTCTTGGTCATATCGCTCGCAGGCATGGTGACCTGGAGCTGGAGGCAGTCCTTCCGGCACTCGAAATCGTGCAGAAAAAATTTCCTTCTTTGGAAGGAGTTGTCGCGGACACGCTTGACGATATTGACGCATTTACATGAACGGGCTGAGCGGTCAGAAAACTAACGTGGCGAGGGGCTAGTCCTCTCGCCCGACAAAAGCGTTTGTTCACCTGGCATGGCGAAGACAATGGGCCAACTGGAAAAAACGGCCCACATTTCAGAACCGTCCTACATCCATCCAATCCCTATTGATATAGCGTCCGCATCGCTTTGAAATCAATTGAGGGTTTTTCATGTTTTTATGGATAAGCGGTTTTTTGAAAGGTGATGAAGCGGGTGACTTCCTGAAATTCGAGCACACCGTTCAACCGGAGTATGAAAGCGCAGTAATGGATGCGTTCGGCTGGAAAAGTCTTGATGAAGCGGCGGACGGCGAAACGCACCTGAATGGTGAGCAAGCTCGAAAAATAGCTGAAGTTCTCAATCAACAGCTACCGACAGAACTGGAGCTGTTCATCGGTGTGCGGGAGTAGAATTTTGCTTCAATCAAACTCGATGTCAGGCGTCGCTAGCCAAACTAAGGGCCGATGCGGAAATTCGGCCAAATAGTGAAACTTACCTACCACGATCCGTCGATTAGCCATGACGAAGCAGTCAGTCTCTTTGATAGCGGCTTAGAAAAGAACATTGTCACCGCGCTGATTTCCTTAGGATTAAATGAGCAAGACAGTGTGTGGGCTCAGACTACTTGTCTGAAACATCTCGAGAGTGGGACTCAGTCGGTGGCTGCGGCAGCAATCATCGCACTCGGCCATGTAGCCCGCAGATTCGGTGAGCTTGAAATGCAAACCGTGATGTCTGCCCTTGATTCCGTAAAAGGAAAATTCCCTGCACTTGAAGCGACAGTTGCTGACATGCTCGGCGATATTGAAATGTTCACCTGACTTGCTAAATCAAAACCAGAAATCACTCTCCCAACACATAAAACCCCACCATTTCTTCTAACATAGATGGCGGGGTTCGCCATTTCAGACTACTCCCAACAAATCAATCATCGCGCGTCAGCACTTCCAGCAATTCAATCTCGAAAATCAGATTCGAATTCGGGGGAATCGCGCCCATCGTTCGCTCGCCATAGGCCAGATGCGCCGGCACAAGCAGCTTGCGCTTGCCGCCGACGTGCATCCCCATGATCCCTTGATCCCATCCCTTGATGACTCTTCCCGTGCCAATCACGCACTGGAACGGCTTGCCACGGCTGTAGGAAGAGTCAAATTCAGTGCCGTCTTCCAGCCAGCCGCGGTATTGGGTGGTGATCAGCGCGCCTTTGACGACGGCTTTGCCGTTGCCCGGTTCGAGGTCGATGATTTGCAGTTCTTCGGTCATGGCAATGTTTTATCTGTTGGCGGTTTTCGAGGGACGTGGTTTTCCCAGAAAATCATCCGGCTGGCAACTCTTCACGCACCCGTGTCAGGGTTTGGCACCTGCGCCTCGACCTTTTTTTCTTCCTTGGCCTTGGCATCGACGGCGAAGTCCTTGCCGAAAATGGCTTCTGGAAAGATCCACTTGCCCAGGCTGCTTTTCTGGTCGGTGACAATGCCGATCTGGTCGCCTTTGTTGAAATCAAACCAATGAAAGTCTGTAAAACCCTTCAGGTCGAGGGTCTTGAGCATGTTCCCTTCCATGACTTCGATCTTCTTGTCTTTCGGGTTGACGCTTACCACTTCCAGCGGAGAACGGGTGATCAGCGGTGGCGTCGCCACAATAATCTCCTGGCTGGTCGTACACCGTTGACTGGTCGGCTGGATCTTGCCGTCCGCCGAACTGTGGGGCCGCTTGTCGCAATCGACGAAGATGCCCGAATGATCCACCGTCTGATTGCCCAGGTATTGCTCGCCACTGGGCATCAACAATATTTCCTCGCCCTTTGCCGCGCTGGCTAATAAAACCAGCGACAGCACCATCATTCGTCTGGTCATAGCGCACCTGCCATAAGTCCAGAATGAGTCATTACAGGAACTCGTCAAAAAACAACGTTCGGGTTACCCGTGGCATGTTGGGAACGTCGATTTCAATATAAGTCACCTGCTTTTTCGGCACTTGATACACCGTGCCAAATGAATCGTAACGTTGTGGCCGATTATCGGTTTTCACCAGTACCTTTTGCACCAGCACGTAATAGGTCGCGGCTGTTTCAATCAGCAGCACCGCCTCTTTTACCCCGCCGTCCTTGCTGGCCGTGGCCATCATCAGCTCAGGCGGATAAACCTTTGCGTACTGTTCTTTGAAATGCAGGCGAATCGGGCGCAATACCCCGCCGTCGCGCACTTGCTGAGCCTGGAGAGTGCCGAAGTGCTCGGCCAGCACCGATGTGCCCCACAGGCCGGCAATCAGAAATACCGCAAACAACACTTTGTGCAGGAGGTAGCGAATGGGCTTCTCATCCCAAGACCAGCGGCTGTTCAGCAAGACATAAACGAAGGCGCCGCCGATCAGGTACCAGACACCAAACTGTTTCGCGACTGTCCAGGCAAACGCAAGATAGAAGTACAACGAGATATCGAGCGACACCAACGGTATGCCGAACGTCTTGAAGTAATAAAACAGGTGCAGCCACGAATAAAAAAACAGATAAGCGCCAAACAGCAACGTCGGACCGCCGAAGTGGGTCGACAGTTGCGAACTCTCCGGCGCAGGCGGAGGCACAGCGGCAGATGCGTTGACCTGAGTCATGGTGATGATTCCCTGCCGGGCGGACGATCACGATGCTGATAGCGTGCCTATAAAGTCTAGCGTCCGCTGAAGAGAAAGCGACTGCTACTTGGCGCGCGTCTGAACTAATCTATGGGGCATATCCCCTCACGGTTAACACACAAACGATGGCAACGCCTGAATGAGTTTCGTCTGGACCAGCGCCGCCATCGGCTCGGTGATGATTGCCCTGATCGTCGTGCTGATCTACCGCGAGCGCTCGCTGCAACGGCAGCTGGCCGAGCAACGCGCATTGATCGCCAACCTGTCCGAGCGCCAGACCCTGCGCCAGGACGGTGATGCCGAACGCTTCAAGCGCAGCCAGTATTTCGCCCGCATCGGCACTTGGGACTGGGATGTCGACACCGATAAGCTCTACTGGTCGGACGCCATCTACGGCATGTTCGGCTTCAAGATCGGCGAGGTGACGCCCTCCTACGCACTATTTTGCGCCTGCGTACACCCCGATGACCGGGCTCAGGTGCGGGCCGGGGAACTGCGTTGCCTGCAAACCGGTGAAAACCATGACGAGGAATACCGCGTGGTCTGGCCCGACGGCACCATTCGCTGGTTGCGCGAGACAGGCAACGTGGTCAAGAACGACCATGACGCCACCGTCAAGATGATGGGGGTGGTGCGCGACATCACCGAGGAAAAAGCCTCGGCCAGCTACCTGCAACACCTGGCCCATTACGATCCGCTGACCGGCCTGCCCAACCGCCTGGTGCTCGAAGAACGCTTGTCCGACGCACTGGAACAGGCACGTATCAGCGCGACCCGAGTGGCGCTGGTGTTCGTCGATCTCAATGGTTTCAAGGCCATCAACGATCACTACGGCCATGCCGCGGGTGACCGGGTGCTGATCACGACCGCCACACGCCTGAAGAGAATCCTGCGCTCGACCGACACCGTCGCGCGGATCGGTGGCGACGAGTTCGTGGTGATCCTGCAGGGGCTGCCCCTGGGCATCAGTCTGCAGGATGAAGCGCGCAACATCTGCCAGAAAATCTTCGTCGAACTGTCACCGCCCATCACCATCGGCAATGACCAACGCCACATCGGCACCAGCCTTGGCGTCGCGGTATTCCCGGACCATGCGCCGAGCATGGACCGGCTGATTCACATCGCCGACCTGGCGATGTATGAGGCTAAACGCAGTGGGAATAATCAATATCGGTTGGGCACCGAAAGCCTGACGCGTGCTCACAGCGAATAGCCTCTTCGGCCTATCGCTCCACTGGCGTGATATCGACAATCGTCCCGTTGGTAATCATCACCATCATGTACTTGTCATTGATCTGCACCCATTGCGCCTGGCTTTTCGGGGCTTTGAGGCCCTTCTGTTTCCAGTTGCCCAAGGCTTTTTCGCTGCGTTGATAAATGTCCGGGGCGCGGTCGCCGACCACCAGCTTGCGGGAATTGTTGACGCCGGGCTGAACGGTTTTTTGGGGTGGGTCATCCGCTTGAACGATCGGGGCGATACCGGCCAGGCCGGCAACGAGGGCGAGGCTGGCGATAAGGGTCTTGTTGTTCATTGATGAACCTCCAGTAAATGCTTGGTAGCTGAAGTGGGACCGCCGAGACGCTCGATCATTCGAAAAATTATCAGCCACGTCGAAATCGAAAACAGGCGCTACAGCGGCTAAACGCCTATCTGCATCCACCATTGATCCGCTTCACGCATTAATGCATGTCAACAATGCACTTATCATATCGATGCCCCTGATCCACCATTCGCCCCAATAAGAACCGTGCATTGCGTCCAGGCAATACACGTCATAAAAGCGGTGGAGTACTGATCAATGACAACATCAATCCCTTCCGGGCGCTCCCGCGCCAGTGCGATTTTCCGGGTCACCTCGGGCAACTTTCTCGAACAATTCGACTTCTTCCTTTTCGGTTTCTATGCCACGCAGATTGCTGCCGTGTTCTTCCCGGCCAGCAGCGAATTCGCCTCGCTGATGATGACCTTTGCGGTATTTGGCGCGGGCTTCCTGATGCGTCCGTTGGGTGCCGTGGTGCTGGGTGCTTACATTGATGATGTGGGCCGGCGCAAAGGTTTGATTGTCACACTGTCGATCATGGCCAGCGGCACGATCTTGATTGTGCTGGTACCCGGCTACGAAACCATCGGACTGTTCGCTCCTGCCATAGTGCTGATCGGCCGACTGCTGCAAGGTTTCTCCGCCGGAGCGGAAATGGGCGGAGTCTCCGTGTACCTCTCAGAGATCGCCACGCCCGGCGACAAGGGCTTCTTCACCAGTTGGCAATCGGCCAGCCAGCAAGTGGCGATCATTGTCGCCGCCGCGCTGGGGTATGGACTGAACCAGTGGATGGCGCCGGCGATGATTGCCGATTGGGGCTGGCGAATTCCGTTTTTCGTGGGTTGCATGATCGTGCCCTTCATTTTCTTCCTGCGCCGTAACCTGGAGGAAACC
Organism: Pseudomonas sp. IT-P294; assembly: GCF_949767865.1. Lineage (NCBI taxonomy): Bacteria > Pseudomonadati > Pseudomonadota > Gammaproteobacteria > Pseudomonadales > Pseudomonadaceae > Pseudomonas > Pseudomonas sp. IT-P294. The sequence continues at coordinate 1,177,640 of NZ_CATKQW010000011.1, forward strand.
GAGGAGTTCACCGCGCGTAAACACCGTCCGAGCATGGGCGATGTGTTCCGCACACTGGCGCAGAACTGGGTGATCGTCTTCGCCGGCATGATGATGGTCGCGCTGACGACCACCGCCTTCTACCTGATTACCGTCTACGCACCGACGTTTGGCAAAACCGTGCTGCACCTGAGCACGTCCGATGCTTTGCTGGTGACCTTGCTGGTGGGTGTTTCGAACTTCTTCTGGTTGCCGATTGGCGGTGCATTGTCCGACCGGATCGGTCGTCGTCCGGTGCTGATCGCCATGGCGTTGTTGACCCTCGCCACCGCGTATCCGGCGTTGACCTTCCTGGTCAACGCGCCGAGCTTCATGCACATGCTGCTGGTATTGCTGTGGCTGTCGTTCATTTACGGCTTGTACAACGGCGCGATGATTGCGGCGCTCACGGAAATCATGCCGGTCGAGGTCCGGGTCGCGGGGTTCTCCCTGGCATACAGCCTGGCCACCGCAGTGTTTGGCGGTTTCACCCCGGCGATGTCGACCTTCCTGATTCAGTACACCGGCGACAAAGCCGCGCCCGGTTACTGGATGAGTTTCGCCGCGCTCTGTGCGTTGTGCGCGACGCTGTATCTCTACCGCCGCTCGACCGGTCGCCTGCAACCGGCGATGTCCTGAACCCTTCGAGAACACATGACCATGAAGAAACTATTCAATTTTGCTGCCCTGACTTTGCTGGCCAGTCTCGGTCTGAGCACCCTCGCCCAGGCCGAAGAGATCCGCGTGATGACGTCCGGTGGTTTCACCGCCGCCTATAAAATCCTCGGCCCGAAATTCGCTGCCTCCACGGGCAACACACTGGACACCGCCCTTGGCCCTTCGATGGGCAAGGCGCCGGAAGCGATCCCCAATCGACTCGCGCGTGGTGAGCAGGCCGATGTGGTGATCATGGTGGGCTACGCCCTGGACGACTTGATCAAGCAAGGCAAAGTCGACCCGGCGTCCCGGGTTGAACTGGCGGATTCACGAATCGGCCTGGTGGTGCGCGAAGGCGCGCCGAAGCCGGACATCAGTTCCGTCGACGGACTGAAAAAGACCTTGCTCGACGCGAAGTCCGTGGCCTATTCCGACAGCGCCAGCGGCGTGTACATCGAGGAGCAACTGTTCAAGCGCCTGGGCATCGAGGATCAACTCAAACCCAAATCGAAGATGATTCCAAAAATCCCGGTCGGTTCGGTGGTTGCCACGGGAGATTACCAACTGGGCTTCCAGCAAGTCAGCGAACTGCTGCCCGTGCCGGGGGTGAGTTTTGTGGCGAAAATTCCGGAGTCGGTGCAATCGGTGACGCGTTTTGCGGCCGGCATTCCGGTGGGCGCGCAGCACCGGGAGCAAGCCAAGGCGCTGCTTGAATACCTGGCCTCCTCGGCTGCTCAGTCGGACGTGAAGGCCACCGGCCTGGATTCGGTCAGCCGCTGACCGCGGACGGCTGGACTTTCATCTCCACCACCAACCGTTCCAGTTCCAACGCCGCCGGGGTCAGGGTTCGACCCCGGCGCTTGATCAAACCGACACTGCGCATCACCTGAGGATTGGTCAGCGGAACCCGTGTCAGAATCGGGTGATCGGCCGCCGGCATCGCCATCAACGGCACCGCCGCCACGCCCAACCCCGCCTCCACCAGACCGATCATCGTCGTCACATGGCGGGTTTGGCAGATACTCGGCCGCTGCGGGACAATACCGACCAGCGCCTGATCCAGCAAAAAGCGATTGCCGGACGTCTTGTCCAGCGAGATGTAATCCTGCTGATAGAACTCATCCCAAGTCACGCTGCTACGCCCCGCCAGCGGGTGATCGCGACGACAGGCCACCACATACTCTTCCTGCACCAATGGTTCGAACTCGACTTCGGCCTCCAGTGTGCCCATGAAACTCAGGCCGAAATCCGCCTCGCCATTGACCACCGCGCCAAGCACGTCGTGAGCGCTGGAATCCAGCACTTTGACTTTGATCCGGGGAAATTGCCGGTGGTAACGGGCGATCACTCGCGGCATAAAGTAATACGCCGCCGACGGCACACACGCGACCGTGACATGGCCGAGTCGGGTCGAAGCGACTTCGCTGATACCCAGCAGCGCGATGTCGAGATCATCGAGCAGGCGCTCGACACTCGGCATAAAACCGCGCCCGGCCTGGGTCAGGCTGACCTTGCGCGTGGTGCGCTCGAACAAGCGTACGCCGAGGGCGTCTTCCAGTTTTTCGATGCGTCGGCTCAGTGCCGGCTGGGAGATACGCACGGTGTCCGCGGCCTTGCGAAAACTGCCCTGCTCGACCACAGCGCGAAAGGCTTGCAGATCGTTGAGGTCGAAGTTGATGGCCATAATGCGTACTCGGGGAACAGGCAGATTGATTAGCTTATCCTATGAATGTAACTAATTGGTGCTAACTGTAACCAGATTCACCTGGCCTTCACTGCAAGCTGAAACGCTTCATGTTCAGGCTGACGCCTGAGGCCTCAGCCTTTATCCTTGTCGCCCCGCCGTATCGAGTGTCTGGAGTTCGTCATGCCCCACGAAGGCAACCTTTTACAAGCCGCCGTTGTTTTTCTGTTCGCGGCCGTGCTCACCGTACCCTTGGCCAAACGCCTGCAACTGGGGGCCGTGCTGGGTTATCTGTTTGCCGGGGTGATCATCGGGCCGTCGGTGCTGGGGTTGATCGGTAATCCGCAGAGCGTCAGCCATATCTCCGAACTGGGCGTGGTGTTGCTGCTGTTCATCATTGGCCTGGAATTGTCACCGCGCCGCTTGTGGGTGATGCGCAAATCAGTGTTTGGCGTGGGACTGGCGCAGGTGCTGCTGACGGGTTCGGTGATCGGCGTGCTGGCGCTGTTTGTCTTCGGCCAACCCTTGAACACCGCCATCGTACTCGGCCTTGGCCTGGCGTTGTCTTCCACCGCGTTTGGCCTGCAAAGCCTGGCCGAGCGCAAGGAGCTGACCAGTCCTCACGGTCGCCTGGCGTTTGCGATCCTGCTGTTCCAGGACATCGCCGCGATCCCGTTGATCGCCATGGTGCCGCTGCTGGCGGGTGGCGATCACACCTCCACCGCTGCCGACGACTTGAACCACGGTTTGCGGGTACTGGGCAGCATTGCGGTGGTGGTGGTCGGCGGACGGTATCTGCTGCGACCGGTGTTTCGCGTGGTGGCCAAGACCGGATTGCCCGAGGTTTCCACAGCGACCGCGTTGCTGGTGGTGATTGGCACGGCGTGGCTGATGGACCTCGTCGGTGTGTCCATGGCCCTTGGCGCATTCCTCGCCGGGTTGCTGCTGGCGGACTCTGAATACCGCCATGAACTGGAAGCGCAGATCGAGCCTTTCAAGGGCCTGTTGCTAGGGTTGTTTTTCATCAGCGTCGGCATGGGCGCCAACTTGAGTCTGCTGCTCAGCGCGCCGATCACGGTGTTGGGGCTGACCCTGCTGCTGATCGCACTCAAATTGCCGCTGCTGTTTGTGGTCGGTCGACTGGCCGGCGGCTTGGGCAAAGTCAGCGCTATTCGCCTGGGTATCGTGCTGGCGGCGGGTGGTGAATTTGCGTTTGTGGTGTTCAAGATCGGGCGCGACCAGGGGCTGTTCGAGCCGCGCCTGTACGACTTGCTGGTGCTGACGATCACCTTGTCCATGGCAGTGACGCCGCTGTTGTTGCTGCTGTGCGCGCGGCTGTATACGCCCAAGGTGCAGCCCGTCGAGGTGCCGGAGAAATTTCGCGACATCGACACCGACGCGCCGCGCGTGGTGATTGCCGGCATGGGCCGGATGGGGCAGATCGTGGCGCGGATTCTGCGCGCACAGAACATCAAGTTCGTGGCGCTGGACACCTCGGTGGAAACCATCGAACTGTCTCGCAGTTTCGGCGGCGTCCCGGTGTTCTACGGCGACCCGATGCGCCCGGAAATCCTCAGCGCGGCCAAGGTCGAGCAAGCGGAATACTTTGTCATCGCCACCGATGATCCGGACACCAATATCAAGACCGCCGAGGTGGTGCAAAAGCTGTATCCGCACATCAAGATCATCGCCCGGGCCCGTAACCGTCAGCATGTGCACCGGCTGGTGGACCTTGGCGCCGAGGCGATTCGGGAAACCTATTATTCGAGCCTGGAAATGAGTCGGCGCACCTTGGTCGGCCTGGGGTTGACCCAAGCGCAGGCCGATGCGCGGATCAAGCGCTTCAAGCACCACGATGAACAAGTGCTGGAAGCCCAGCATGCGGTGTATGACGATGCGGCGAAGGTCTTGCAGACGGCACAGGAAGCGCGGGCGGAATTGGCCAGATTGTTTGAGGCGGATCAGATGGAGGAGCGGGAAGCGGGTAAGGTTTGAGTCTTGTGGCGGCAGGTCTGTCGCCATCGCGGGCAAGCCCGCTCCCACAGGGATTTGTGTCGAGCACAAGAACCCGGTGGGAGCTGGCCCCTACCCCGTCAATCAGTTGGAGAACACGTACTGTCCCTTGAGCTTTTTCGAACCCACAAAGCCCAGGTCCGGGAACAACAGGTTTTTGATCCACGTGGCAAAAAACACCATGCCCAGGGTGATCGCCACGCCGACCACGGTCATCACCGGGTCTTCTTCATACCCCTTGAACATTCGCGAGATTTGGCTGACGCTCAGAATCATGTAGATCGTGTAGGCCTTCGCCGAGCCCTTGTAAAAACCCCACGCAAATGCCAATGGCACCAGCCCTGCAAAGAGCGTGAAGAACACCGCTGCACCGGGCCCGATCATCAAACCCATGAAAAAACTGGTGACCGCGCCCAGCAATGCCTGGACACAGGTCAATGCAATCAGAACGTTGATCTTGCCTGAATGCTTTTCGCGCAACGCCGGATCCGGCCTGGCTCCAATCCAGTAAGCCAGCACCCGGTCCTTTACCGTCCCACCCGAAAACGCCTTGAAGGTCTCGGTTTTTGAACGCCCGGCTTCCAGCATTTCCACCAGTTGCCGTTTAATTTCCTTTTTGTCCAACGTACTTCTCTCCTGGGCAACCCAAATCAAAAATGTGCGAGCAAGCCTGCTGCCGCAGATCAGTGTCGCTTTATTGGAGCCCGGAAAGCAAAAAGCCGCTTCCACCAGAGGCGGAAGCGGCAGAGGCATAAGCCTCAGAGTATCAATGCATGAACAGGGCGATCAGGATGATGATCGGGATAGGCACGCCGAGAAAAAAGAGAAGTAATGAGCGCATGAGGATTCTCCTGGGTTAGCGAACAGGCAATGTAGTGGTGGTGACGTAAGTGTCGGATTCCAGATACACCACGGCATCCCGACGACGACCGCCGAAGGTGGCGGCGAAGCTGGCGAAAAATGCACCGATCAGCAAGGCAACGAACATCCACAGCGACGTCCAGGCAGCGACTTTGGCAGCGGTGTCAGCAGCTTGTTGGGCCGCCAGCTTGGCGTCGGCAACCGCTTTTTGAGTGCGGGCATAGACTTCATCGACACGCCGTTCGGCATCGGCCTGGGTCAGGTTAGTGCGCTGGGCAACCAATTGGGCCAGGTAAGTCCGGTCTGCGGCGGCCAGTTGGCCATCGCTCAGGGAGCGTACGAAGATCCGGGTCACGGTGCTGCGAGCCGCGTCATCGCTGACAGCGGCAGGACGATCATCGCGGAACAGGGTGTCGACGAAGTAACCATACTGGTCACTGTCGGTTTTAGCCGCGGCGGTACCAGCGGCTTGAGTCGCGACACTGGCAGCACCACCGACAACACTTGCGCCGGCTTGCACGCCACCGCTGACGATGCTGCTGACCGAACCGACGACCAGCGTCGCCGTCACCAGCGTGGCTACGCACCAGGCCAGGAAGCCGTGGGCAGTGTCACGGAAATAAACTTCATCGCCGTGCATGTTGGCCCACTTCACCCGCAAGCGACCGGCGATATAACCGCCGAGCCCTGAAGCCACGATTTGCGTTACCGCCAGCCAGACGATTGTGGAAATCCCCAGGCCTTTGGCGCTCACGCCTTCATGGGCCCAAGGTGAAACCGCCGAAAAGCCCAGACCGAAGCCGAGCAGTACCAGAATTAGCGACAACGCCGCTGCCGCAGCAGCCCCGGCGAAGATCGCGCCCCAGGACACCCCCGACAGCGTGCTTGATTCTTCTATATCGGGATAGAAACCATCAGAGGATCTATTCATTGTTTTCGCTCCAGGCAGAAAGATGGTGTTACAACTCTTCGGAGGGAGAATTGCAGTCACCGTGCCAGTCGCAATATTTAAATAAATTGTTTTATTTCAACAACTTATAAAGTTTGAACTTCCAGTTTTATTGCAATTTGCAAGGTAGGGGCAATTGCAGCGGGTTTTATGCACTGCGATTAACTACTTGCGCTTGTAGCTCTTGTTACCGCTGGGCGTGAGGCAATAGACCCCGCCTCTGGGCCCAGTGCAGAACGAGCCGGTGCCGCAGGCGCAGCCATCATTACGCTGCAACACGGTTTGCGGTCGGGCTTGGCTTTGGCCGCCATACACCGCCGAGCAACTTTTCTTCGAACCGCTGATAGATCCGTCATTACACAGAAACAGATCGCCGTCACAGCGATCGATTCCGCCCTTTTTTCCCGAGCACGGTGTATTACCCGCCCAGCTGGAAGTGCTGGCAATGCACAGCAACAACAATGTAATCGGCATCCCGCCGCGACGAATCAAAGTAAGCACAGCGCAGTTTCCTGAATGAGTTATGGCCGTATGATATCAATGCTCTGCACAAGCTCTTCAAGCAACATGAAAGTTAATTTATTCAGACCCCGGTAATTCTTGGCAAAATGCCCCCACACTCCGCCATGAACTGACTATCAGGCACGCCCTATGACCCGCATCTTGACCATCGAAGACGACGCCGTGACCGCCCGGGAAATCGTCGCCGAACTGAGCAGCCACGGCCTCGATGTCGATTGGGTCAACAATGGCCGTGAAGGACTTGAACGTGCGGTCAGCGGCAACTACGACCTGATCACGCTGGACCGCATGCTGCCCGAGCTCGATGGCCTGGCGATTGTCACCACGTTGCGCACCATGGGCGTGGCCACGCCGATTCTGATGATCAGCGCCCTGTCCGACGTCGACGAGCGGGTGCGCGGCTTGCGCGCTGGCGGTGACGATTACCTGACCAAGCCGTTCGCCACCGATGAAATGGCCGCCCGCGTTGAAGTGCTGCTGCGCCGCCAGAACACCGTGACCGCACAGGCGACCACGTTGCGCGTCGCCGACCTTGAGCTGAACCTGATCAGCCACGAAGCCAGCCGCGACGATCAGTTGCTGACGCTGTTGCCCACCGAGTACAAGCTGCTGGAATTCCTGATGCGCAACACCGGGCAGATTCTGTCGCGGATGATGATTTTCGAGGAAGTCTGGGGTTATCACTTCGACCCTGGCACCAACCTCATCGACGTGCACATCGGTCGTCTACGCAAGAAGATCGACCCACCCGGTAAAGTCCCGTTGATCCGCACCGTGCGAGGCTCGGGATATGTCATTGCTGAACCCCTCTAACGGCTGGCGCTCGTCCAGCAGCCGCCTGCTCGCGCTGTACAGTTCGCTGTTCGTGCTCTGGAGCGGGATTCTCATGGGGGTCATGTATTTCGAGGTTTCGGCTTACCTGGACAATTTGGCCAAGCACTCGCTGATGCAACGCCAGCACCTGTTTTCGCACTTTCAGGGCGAGCAACTGGTGGACGCCCTCGCCGTCAGCATGACCTTCGACATTCGCGGCATCGACGCCTACGGCCTGTTCGATGCCAAGCACCGCTACCTCAGCGGTGCGATGCAAAGCATCCCCGAAGGTTTGCCGCTGGACGGCAAGATCCACATGCTCAGCGACTGCGCCGAATCCGACGACCCCAGCCTGCCCGCCGACAGTTGTGACGCGGTGGCGACCCAGACCAGGGACGGTCGCTGGCTAGTGTTGGTACGCGACAACGGTTCGTTGTTCGCCGTGACCCGCATCATTTTGCATGCCTTGTTTTGGGGGGTGACGCTGACCATTCTGCCCGGCATTGCCGGCTGGCACCTGCTGCGGCGGCGCCCGTTGCGGCGCATTCGTGCGATTCAAGCGAGCGCCGAAGCCATCGTCGCCGGCGACCTGACCCGGCGCCTGCCCCTGTCCAATCGCCGCGATGAGCTGGATATGCTCGCCGCCATCGTCAACGCCATGCTTGAACGCATCGAACGCTTGATGAACGAGGTCAAGGGTGTGTGCGACAACATCGCCCATGACCTGCGCACCCCACTGACCCGCCTGCGCGCGCAGTTGTACCGGATTCAACAGCAAGCGGATGAAGGCTCGACGCTGGCCGTGCAGCTGGATTCAGTGCTCGCTGAAGCCGACACCTTGATGGCGCGGTTTCGTGGATTGTTGCGGATTTCCGAACTGGAGGACCGGCAGCGCCGCTCCGGATTTGTGCAGCTGGACCCGGTGCCGCTGCTGCAGGAATTACACGACTTTTACTTGCCGCTGGCGGAGGAAGGCGAGTTGCTGTTCACGCTGCAATTGCCTGCATCGCTGCCCCCGTTGATTGGCGATCGCGCGCTGTTGTTTGAGGCTGTGGCGAACTTGTTGAGCAACTCGATCAAATTTACCCCACCGGGCGGCGAAGTGATTTTGCGTGGGGTCAATGTGGCTGGGCACACGCGAATCGAAGTGCTCGATTCAGGCCCCGGCATCCCGGAAAGCGAACGCAAAGCGGTGTTCCAGCGTTTTTATCGGGCGGACAGTGGCAATCAGAAAAACGGCTTCGGCCTGGGTCTCTCGATCGTTGCGGCGATCGCCAGCCTGCATGGCTTTGCGCTTGAAGTGGGCACCAGCGAACTCGGCGGCGCACGATTGACACTCGATTGCCAGCAAAGCCTGATTCCCCAGACCTGAGCCGCCTCACCTGAGTTGACACAACACCTGTGGGAGTGAGCCTGCTCGCGATTGCGTCTTCAGCTTCAACATAGATGTTGACTGATAGACCGCTATCGCGAGCAGGCTCGCTCCCACAGGGATCTACGGTGCTTCTCAGGCTGGGTAGTTGGCCCTCAAGGCCTCAAGGCCGCCCTGATAAATCCCGGCAAACAACGCCTCGACCTCTGCCTCGCTCACCCCGACCGGTGTAAACCGGCCCGACCACGTCACCCGGGTGCCCTTGCCCTGTGCTTCTACCTTGATAGTCGCCAGGTATTCGGTCGCTGGAAACGGCGCCTGCACAATCGAATAGCTGTAAGTTTTCCCGGCGTTATCAAACGCCTCCAGGCGCTCAACCACCACCGCGCCGTCCGCGGTTTGCAGGCTGCGCACCCGCCCGCCTTCGCTCAGTTCGCTTTTCGGGATAAACGGCAGCCAGTCCGGCAGCGTGTCGAAGCCGCCAATCAATTGCCACACCTGATCGGCCGACGCCGGGATATCAATAAACGCTGATGCAGTTGCCATGTAGTCCTCGCTCTTAATCAAAAAGGTTCAAATCGCCATGCTGTCAACGACACCGCCGTCGACCCGCAGCGCCGCGCCCGTGGTGGCCGAGGACAGCGGCGAAGCGATGTAGGCCACCAGGTTGGCGACTTCCTCGACATTCGCCACGCGCTGGATAATAGAAGTCGGCCGGGCCTTGCGCACGAACGCATCGGCTTCTTCACGAATACTACGCCCCGACGCAACAGTGGCGTCCTTGAGCATCTGCTCAAGGCCATCGGTCAGCGTCGGGCCGGGCAGGATCGCATTGACCGTCACGCCGGTGCCCGCCAACCGCTTGGCCAGGCCGTGGGACACCGCCAGGTTGGCGCTCTTGGTCACGCCATAGTTGAGCATGTCGGCGGGAATCGCGATGCCGGATTCCGAGGACACGAAGATCACCCGCCCCCAGCCTTGCTTGACCATGTCCGGCACGTAATGCCGTGACAGGCGCACGCCAGAGATCACATTGACCTCATAGAATCGCGTCCACTCGCTGTCCGGCGTGTCGAAAAAATCCACATCATTAAAGATCCCGAGGTTGTTCACCAGGATGTCGGCGCGGGGTTCGGCAGCGAACAGCTTTTCAGCGCCTTCAGCCGTACCGAGGTCGGCGGTCAGGCCACGCAGTTGCGCGTCCGGCACGCTCTGGCGGATGCTCGCCAGCGCCTGTTCGACCTTGGCCGTCTCGCGGCCGATCACTACCACCGTGGCACCGGATTCGGCCAGTGCCTTGCTGATGCCCAGGCCAATGCCAGCGGTGCTGCCGCTGACAATGGCAAGTTTTCCAGTCAAATCGATTTTCATGCTCATGCTCATGCTCCTGTGATCGGCAATGGCGCACGGTCAGAAACCAGTTTCGCCTCACGCATCGCTTGCCAGAATGCGGCGGGAATCACCGCCGACAGTGCGGCCACGTCTTCAGCGATTCGGTCCGGACGGCTGGACCCTGGAATCACCGCAGCCACTGCCGGATTCGCCAACGAGAACTGCAACGCAGCAGCCTTGATGTCGACACCGTGGGCAGCCGCGATGCGCTTGATCTGCTCGACCTTGTTGATGATCGCCGGGCTGGCTTTCTGGTATTCGAAGTGCGTACCACCGGCCAAAATGCCCGAACTGTAAGGACCGCCAACCACGATCTCGACGTTCTGCGCCAGTGCCGCGTCCATCAGACGCTGTAAGGCACGGTCGTGGTCGAGAAGAGTGTAGCGACCCGCCAGCAGAAAACCGTCCGGCTGCGCTTCAGTCAGATCAAGGGTCAGCTCGCACGGTTCAACCTTATTCACGCCCAGGCCCCAGCCCTTGATCACGCCCTCTTCGCGCAGTCGGGTCAGCACTTTGAACGCACCGGTGCGGGCCTGGTTGAAGTATTCCAGCCACTGATCGCCGTAGAAGTCCTGGGCAACGTCGTGCACCCAGACGATGTCCAGGCGGTCGGTCTGCAGACGCTTGAGGCTGTCTTCGATGGAACGCAGGGTGGCGTCGGCGCTGTAGTCGTTGACGATCTTGTTCGGGCGACCGTGCTCGAACACCCCGCTCTTCTCGCCGAGGTCGCGGGCAGCGGTGTCTTCGACTTCATCAAGAATGACCCGCCCGACTTTGCTGCTCAGCACGTAATCGTCGCGGTTGTAGTGGGCCAGCGCAGCGCCCAGGCGGATCTCCGACAGGCCCGAACCGTAAAACGGCGCGGTATCGAAGTAGCGCACGCCGGCATCCCACGCGGCGTGCACCGTGGCCAGCGCTTCTTCTTCAGGAATGGCGCGGAACATGTTGCCCAGTGGCGCCGTACCGAAACCCAGCGCGCCGGGCAGTTTGTCTTTCAAGCTCATGGTTCAATCCTCGTCAGCTTCAGAGGTCGCCCTTCATCAAGTAGTACGGGTGACCGTTGAGCAGATCCTAGATTGCGATGATCGGACCGTCCAAGACATAATGCGCAGCACTTAAGTCCCGATAGGTCTGACATGATCGACATCCGCCAATTGCGCTACTTCGTCGCCGTCGCCGAAGAAGAACACGTCGGTCGCGCCGCCGAACGTTTGCACATTTCCCAGTCGCCCCTGAGCCGGCAAATCGCCCAGCTCGAAGAACGTCTGGGCCTGACCCTGTTTGAGCGCAGCCAGCAGCGCATCCGCCTGACCCGCGACGGCCAGACGTTCCTCGCCGAAACTCGCGCCCTGCTGACCCACGCCAACCGCCTCGAATCGTTGGGCAAGCGCCTGGGCCGTGGCGAAGAAGGCGGCTTGTGCATCGGCTACATCGAAAACGCCATGCACGCCGGCGTGTTGCCCAACGCCCTGCGCGTGCTGCGCGGCGACCGGCCGAACGTGCACGTCGCGCTGTACAACCTGAGCTCTGCCGAACAACTCGAAGGCCTGCGTCAGCGTAGTCTGGACATCGCCCTGGTAGGCGAACCGCCCCTTGCCGACGATCCGGACCTGCTGGGTTTCCAGGTGCTCGACGACCCGATGCTACTGGCCTTGCCCGAGCACCATGCCCTCGCCCAGCAAGCGACACTGAGCCCGGCAGACCTGGCCGATCAGGAGTGGATCGGCGTGCAACACCGGCAGAACTGTGCCAGCCGCGACGACTTCATCAGCGCCTGCATCCGCGCCGGTTTCACCCCGGACATCCGCATGGAAGCCACCGAGCCCTTCACCGCGTTGGGGCTGGTAGCGTCAGGACTGGGGATTGCGATGATTCAAAAAGGCTTGAGCCGCAATGCACCACCGGGCGTGGTGCTGCGGGAAGTGCCATGGATTTCGTTTACCACGCCATTGTGGGCGGCGTGGCACCGAATCAATCTGCGGCCGCTGGTGGAGACGTTCAGGAAAGTGCTGACAGAGCCAGGTTCGCCATGATCGTTCCCACGTCGAACCGTCCGCGTGGGAATGCCTCTAGGGACGCTCCGCGTTCCAGGTCGGGAAAGGGACGCGGAGCGTCCCGGGCTGCATTCCCACGCAGAGCGTGGGAACGATCTGATCAGGCGCTCTGCGGATCGACGTTATCCAGCGCCCGGTTTACCGCCAGCTCGCCCAGCATGATGATCTGCTGCAACGCCAGCATCTTGTGGCGCTGCGGTCCTTGCAGCTCCCCGGCAAAATCACTCGCCATCACACTTGCCGAGGCCAGGGACTCGCAGGCGTGAGCCAACAGGCTTTCCGAATCGATATCGGGCGCGATGAGGAACATCGTGCTGGGTTTTCTTGGGGGTGGCGCCTTGGCGGGGTTGAGGTAATGGTCGAGGGCGCGGTCGGCGGCTTCGTTGAATTTTTTGGAATCGGGGGATTCGTACGGAGAAACGTCGTTTATATCCGGAGGATTGGGGGTGGTTTTGAACACAGTGAAGCTCCTTGATTGGCGGAGCTGCGACCTGACGCGGTCAAACGAAAGGTGGCAGCTGTACGCGGGTTGACCGACCGGAAATCAAGGAATCCGGCACACTCGAAAGTGTCCCTCGCACAGCCACCGCAAAAAGCCTGGAGCTTTTTTTGGCCACTGGTACGCCTTGATCGATTCGGACGGTCAAGTCCGGTCGCTGAATTGGCAGCGACCCGGAAACGATAGAGTCCAGGCCCAAGGCGCACAAGCCGGCGGATTCTGGCGCAGACGTAGGCAACGACGCAAGGATGTGTAGCCTGAGAGAGTGTCTGGAGATGTCGATTAAACATCGACGTTTAAAACTCCCCCCGCGCCCATACACCACGGACCAGACTGAAAAATAAATGCGCCTCCTTTTCCGGAGACGCTCAGGAAAGTACTGACCAAATCGGGCTCGCAATGATCGTTCCCACGCTCTGCGTGGGAATGCAGCCCGGGACGCTCCGCGTCCCTTTCGAAAGCTGGAATGCGGAGCGTCCCTAGAGGCATTCCCACGCGGACGGTTCGACGCCTCGACGTGGGAACGATCAGCCAACCGTCAACGATAACGATTCGGCAGAACGTTGGTTGCACTCGAGAATCGTCCAATACAGGTCGGCGCCGCTACCGGGGTATTGATCGATTGGAAAGACGCGGGATCGGTTTCGCGCAGGAAGATCGGCATATCGGTCATCGGCGGCATGGCGGGAATGTCGAAATACATCTGGATCACCCAGCCCCGGTGGTAGCTGGCGTGGTTGACCACGTGCAGCAACATCGCGCCGGCGCTCATGGAGCCGCTCTCGCCCGAAACGAAGGTGAACTCGACAGGTTTGTCCAGCGAGGACTCGGTCTGCCGGGCGCTCCAGTCGCAGTACCAGTGATCGATGTCCTTTTGCGCCATGCGCAAGTCAGACAGGTCGGGATGCAACAGATCGTGTGAGGTTTTGAAGCCGTGCCCTCGGCCTTCGAGGTGAGCCTTCCAGATGCAGTCCACGACATAGATGTGGTTCAGGGTGCCGATCATGTTCCTGAACACCGACACCCGCTCTTTGTCGACCTCTCCCGGCGGCAGTTCGGCCAGGCTGTCAAACAGGCGCTTGTCGGCCCATTGCTTGTATTCGGCAAGCATGCGGGCAGTGCGTACGTTGATCATCACAGCTCTCCCATGACAATGGGCACTCTGCCAAGCATAGCCCTCTCGTCGCAAAGCAGCGTAAACACTGATAACCGGCAGTTTCGCCAGCGACTAAAAGGAGTGCGGTGCCAGACGCTGAACTACCCGTTCGGCCAGCGCCAGGCAACTGGTGAGGCCTGGGGATTCAATGCCGAACAGGTTCACCAGCCCCGGCACGCCATGTTCGGTCGGACCGCTGATGATGAAGTCAGCCGCCGGCTCGTTCGGGCCGGTGATTTTCGGGCGGATGCCGCTGTAGGCCGGTTGCAGGCTGTCATCGGGCAAACCGGGCCAGTAACGCCGGATCGCTTCGTAGAAGCCGTCGGCCCGGCGCGAGTCCACGCGGTAATCCACCTGATCGACCCATTCGACATCCGGCCCGAAACGCGCCTGTCCACCCAGGTCGAGGGTCATGTGCACCCCGAGCCCGGCACTTTCCGGCGCCGGATACACCAGATGCCGAAACGGCGCCCGACCGCTGAAACTGAAATAGCTGCCTTTGCACAACCGCGCCGCAGGAACGTGCTGCGATGGCAAACCTTTAATCCGGCTCGCCACATCCGGCGCGGACAACCCGGCGCAATTGATCAACTCGCGGCAGTTCAACGTCATCGGCTGCGCACCGCCCATGTGCAGTTCAAAACCTTGCTCGGTGCATCGGGCAGATGCCAGCGGCGTGTGAAAGGCAATCGATGTGCCGAGGGCTTCGGCGTCTGCCTGAAGCGCCAGCATCAGGGCATGGGAATCGACGATACCGGTGGAAGGCGACCAGAGCGCCGCGACGCAGGACAGCGCCGGTTCAAGCGCTTGTGCTTGCCCCGCGTCGAGCCATTGCAAGTCATCGACGCCGTTGCGTTGGCCCTGTTCCAATAACGCCTGCAACGCCACGCACTGACGCTCATCGGTGGCCACGATCAGCTTGCCCAGGCGTTGGTAATCGACGCTGCGCTCATCGCAGAAAGCGTAAAGGCGTTGCTTGCCCTCCACGCACAACTGCGCTTTCAGGCTGGCGCTCGGGTAATAGATCCCGGCATGGATCACTTCGGAATTGCGCGAACTGATGCCCACGCCAATGCCGTCGCCAGCCTCGACCAGGATCACTTCGCGCCCGGTCCGGGCCAGCGCCCTGGCCACCGCGAGGCCGACCACGCCGGCCCCGACCACCACGCATTGAATATCGACGCTCACCTGCCTTGTGCTCCTTTTACGCCTGACGATCCATCAAAACGTACCGGGATAACTGCCGCCATCCAACAACAAATTCTGCCCGGTCAGAAAACCGCTGTGGGCGCTGCAAATGAACGCGCAGTAGGCGCCGAATTCATCGGGCTGGCCGAAGCGCTGGGCCGGGACGTTTCGGCGGCGCTGTTCACTGATCTGCTCGACATCGGTGCCATTGGCCTGGGCGGCCGCGCTCAGGGTTTTGTGCAAGCGTTCGGTCTCGAACGGGCCCGGCAGCAAATTGTTGATCGTCACGTTGTGCCCGGCCAGCCGCGCCTGACGCGCCAGCCCGGCGATAAAACCGGTCAAGCCACTGCGCGCGCCGTTGGACAGGCCGAGCACATCGATGGGGGCCTTGACCGCGCCCGACGTGATGTTGACCACGCGCCCGAAACCGCGCTCGGCCATGCCATCGACGCAGGCCTTGATCAGCTCGATGGGCGTGAGCATGTTGGCGTCCAGCGCCTTCAACCAGTCTTCACGCTGCCAGTCACGGAAGTCGCCCGGCGGTGGTCCGCCAGCGTTATTGATCAGGATATCGACCTGCGGACACGCCGCCAGCACCTGCTCGCGCACCTCAGGGGTGCTGATGTCCCCGGCCACCGTGCGCACTTCAATTCCCGGCGCCAGGTTGCGTAATTGTCCGGCGGCGGCCTGCAATGTTTCGTCGCCGCGTGCGTTGATCACCAGATTGACGCCCTCCATCGCCAAGGCTCGCGCACACGCCAGACCCAAGCCTTTGCTGGCGGCGCAGACAATCGCCCAACGACCTGAAATACCCAAATCCATAATCGTGCTCCTGACAATTGTGATGTTGACTAGGGTTTCACGGCGGCGATACGCCAGATCTTGTTCCCGACATCATCAGCGACCAACAACGCGCCGCGCTGGTCCAGCGTTACGCCCACGGGACGCCCCTGCGCTTCGCCGTCGGCATTGAGAAACCCGGTCAGGAAATCAACCGGCATTCCATTGGGTTTGCCATCGCTGAACGGGATGAACACCACTTTATAGCCCGCCTGCGGGTTGCGGTTCCACGAGCCATGCTCGCCAACGAAAACACCTTGGGCGAAGTTCGCCGGCATGGCCCGCGAGTCCGAGAATGCCAAGCCCAGCGGCGCGACGTGCGTGCCCAGCGCGTAATCCGGGGCAATGGCCTGGGCCACTTTGTCCGGGCGCGGCGGCTCGACACGGGTGTCGACGTGGGCGCCGTAGTAACTCCACGGCCAGCCGTAGAATGCGCCGTCCTTCACCGACGTCAGGTAATCGGGCACCAGGTCGCTGCCGATTTCGTCACGCTCGTTGACTACCGTCCACAGCTGCGTCGTACCCGGCTTCCAGGCCAGCCCGTTGGGGTTGCGCAGACCGCTGGCAAACAGACGCTTGCTGCCGTTCTTGACGTCGACCTCCCAAATCGCGGCGCGGCCTTCTTCCGCATCGAGACCGTTTTCGCCGACATTGCTGTTGGAACCCACCGTGACGTACAACCGCGTCCCTTCAGGGTTGGCCAACACGTTCTTGGTCCAGTGGTGATTGATGCCCGCCGGCAGGTCGGTGACTTTCACCGGTACTGCCTTTATCTCGGTCTGACCTTCGCTGTATGGGACCTTGACCAAGGCGTCGGCGTTGGCGATGAACAACTCATTGCCCACCAGCGCCATGCCGAACGGCGAGGTCAGACCGGTCATGAACTCGGTTCGAACCTCGGCGTGACCGTCGCCGTCGACATCGCGCAACAAGGTGATTCGGTTGGCGCTCGGGGCGTCGGCCCCCACGCGGCCCATCACGAACCCCATCGCCGTGCGGCGTACCCAGGCAATCGGACCGGTGCCGCCATCGGTGGCCCCTTCCGGCATCGGCGGATGATTGCTTTCGGCGACCAGCACATCGCCGTTGGGCAAGACATAGATCCAGCGCGGGTGGTCGAGGTTTTCAGCCAGCGCGGCCACGGTGAAACCGGCAGGCGCCTTGGGGCGGTCCTGACCCGACCAGCCCACCGCTTTTGAAACTTTCAAGGTGGGGATCAGCGACGTGACGGGCTCGGGCAACTGCGGGGCCGGGCCGACGCCCGCCTGTGGCGGCAGTTTGGAAGATTCACCACAGGCAGTGAGGAGCGCGGCAGTGGTCATCAAGAGCGCGAGCCGGTTGGGCACATTCATGTTGGAACCTCGCAGTGGCCATCCATGGGCCAATTATTGGGCAGGCAAAATCCCGCGAAGTATTGCGGCGCAGACATCCTTTCAAACACCGCCTCCACGGCAAATCACATTTGCCTTAATCGCACGAATGCTCACTTGCAGACGCAGGCATTATCCCGAGGGATTCAACAAAGCCTCTCGCAGCAAGCGCGCCGCCGGCGAGTCCGGTACGCCTTTGCGCGATACCAGCTCATAGGGTTCGCTGCGTGAGGTGATGGGCAGCGGCAGCGTGGTGGTGAAGCCGTAGCCGGAGCAGAACTTCGCCACATCGGTCGACACCAGCGCGACCAGGGTCGGGTTTTCCTGGAGCAGCGACAGCGTGGCAAACGCCGAGGTGGTTTCCAGCAGGTGCACCGGGAACCGCAGGTCGGCCTCGTGAAATTCGCGTTCCAGCAACAAGCGCATCGGCATGTTGGCGCGGTAGACGACCCAGCGGTAATCCACTAGGTCCTTGAGCGACAACTGCCGGGCGTAGGCGAACGGATGTTGGGTGCTGGCGATCACCGCCAGGGTTTCTTCGACGAAGGTCGAGCTCTCATACAAGTAGGGCGTGGTGCTGATGGTGGTACGGCAGATCGCAAGGTCCAGGCGCCCGGCGTCGAGCTGGCTGAGCAGCGCGGCGCTGGTGTCTTCGACGATCTCGATCGACAGTTTCGGGTTGTCGGCAATGACTCGGCTGATAGCGGTGGTCAACAGCGGCACGGCGCCCATGATGGTGCCGACGGACACCCGTCCGCCCTCGCCGCTCATGATGCCGATGATCTCTTCGCGCAGGTGTGCGAGGTCGGTCTGGATCAGCCGGGCGTAGCGGATCACCGAGCGTCCGGCATCGTTCGGTTCAAGCCCGCGGTTAGTGCGGGTGAACAGCGACGTGCCAAAGGTGGTTTCAATTTCCTGCAGGGCTTTGCTGGCGCCGGGTTGGGTCAGCGCGACCTGCTTGGCCGCGCCCAGCAAGGAGCCGTGCTCATCCAGGGCTATCAGCAAACGCAGCTGCTTGATGTGCAGGCGGGACATGATCGAGTTGAGTGAGGGCGTCATCAGGGTTAACTAAAAGTTATAGAGGTATCGAAAGTTGTCAGTATCGAGGCTCGCCACGACGGCCCTATAGTCCACCCCACGACCAGGCAATGCAATGGGTTTGACCCGAGATCGAAAGCTCTCCTGCCCCCAACCGATTGCAACAATAACAATCCTGTATAACTTGTGGTGAATCATGTCCCTCATCAATTACGTCACCAAAATCCAGTTCGGCTACGACAGCCTGCAGCATCTGGCCGCCGAAGCCGAGCGCGCCGGTATCACCCGGCCGCTGATCGTCACTGACGTCGGCGTGCGCCGCGCCGGTATCGTCGACAAGGTCATCGCAGCCCTCGGCGCTGAACGTACACCGACGATTTTTGACGCCACCCCGCCCAATCCCAACGAACACGCGGTGCGTGACGCCGTCGAGCAATACCACCTGGGCGAGTGCAACGGCATCATCGCGGTGGGTGGCGGTTCTTCGATTGATCTGGCCAAAGGTGTCGCGGTCTGCGCCACCCACGACGGCCCCCTGCAAAGCTTTGCGGTGATCGAAGGCGGGCTGGATCGCATTACGTCTGCCACCGCGCCGCTGATTGCCATTCCGACCACGGCAGGCACCGGCAGCGAAGTCGGCCGGGGCGCCATTCTGATCCTCGACGATGGTCGCAAGGTGGGCGTAATCTCGCCTTATGTCGTGCCTCGCGTGGCCATCTGCGACCCGGAACTGACCCTGGGCCTGCCAGCGATGCTGACCGCCGCCACCGGCATGGACGCGATCGCCCATTGCATCGAAACGTTCATGGCACCGGCCTTCAACCCCGCCGCCGATGGCATTGCCCTCGATGGCTTGTGGCGCGCCTGGGAACACATCGAGCGCGCCACCACCGAACCCGGTGATCGCGAAGCCCGGATGAACATGATGAGCGCGTCGATGCAAGGCGCGCTGGCCTTCCAGAAAGGGTTGGGCTGTGTGCACAGCCTGTCCCACGCCCTGGGCGGCATCAATCCGAAACTGCACCACGGCACCTTGAACGCGATCTTTCTGCCCGCCGTCGTCGACTTCAACGCCAACGCACCCACCGTTCGCGACGAACGCAAGCTCGAACGCCTGCGCCATGCCATGGGCCTTGCGGCCGGCGCCAATATCGGTGAGGCCATCGAAGACATGACCCGACGCCTGGGCCTGCCAACCCGCCTGAGCGAGATCGGCGTCGACCCAAGCCTGTTCGCCGGCATTGTCGAAGGCGCCTTGCACGATCACAGCCACAAGACCAATCCCCGCGAAGCATCGCCCGCGGACTACCTGTCGATGCTCGAACAATCGCTGTAAGCAGCCGCTATCCAACAACAATAAATCAGGAGGCAACCGCAGCGTCGAACGCGATTCGACGCCAGCGGAACAATCATGAAGCCCACCGTCCTTATCGACCGGCAAGACAGCCTTGCCATCGTCACCCTCAGTCATCCGGGAAAAATGAATGCCCTGACCCTGTCCATGTGGCAGGACCTGGGTGACGTCATGAGCGAATTGTCCGCCGATACCAGCGTGCGCTGCGTGGTGTTGCGCGGCGCTGGCGAGCAAGCGTTTGCCGCCGGCGCCGATGTCGGTGAGTTTCCCGCTGTGCGCGCCAATCAGGCGCAAGCCCGGGTCTATGCCGACGTCACGTCCAGGGCCATGCGCGCCGTTGCCGACTGCCCACACCCGGTGATCGCGATGATCCACGGCGTGTGCGTCGGCGGCGGCCTGGAAATCGCCGCACTGTGCGATTTGCGCATCTGCGGCACCTCCAGTCGCTTCGGCGCGCCGGTCGGCAAGCTGGGATTGGTCATGTCCTATGACGAAATGGCCGGTCTGGTGGCATTGGCCGGACGTTCGACCACCCTCGAAATCCTTCTCGAAGGGCGGATTCTCGACGCCAACGACGCCTACGTGAAACACCTCGTGACCCGCGTCGTCGCTGATAGCGAGGTCGAGTCCGAAACCCTCGCCACCGCCAGGCGCATCGCCAACGGCGCGCCCCTCGTCGCCCGCTGGCACCGCCAGGCCGCACGCCAGCTTGAGGCCGGCGTTGCGCCCACCGCCGAGCAGATCGACAGCAGTTACAGCTGCTACGACACCGACGATTTTCAGATTGGCCTGAACGCTTTCATCGCGAAAGCCAAACCACAATTCAAGGGGAAATAACATGGGACCGCTGACAGGAATGCGCGTGGTAGAACTGGCTCACATCATGTCCGGCCCGGTGTGCGGCATGATGCTGGCCGACATGGGCGCCGACGTGGTGAAGGTCGAGAAAGTCCCGGACGGTGACGACTCGCGCCGCTTCTCGCCAATCATGGCCAGCGGTGAATCCGCCTCGTTCATGGTGGTCAACCGCAACAAGCGCGGCATTGGCCTGAACCTCAAGACCGAGGGCGGGCGCGACGTGTTGCGCCGCCTGTTGATGGACGCCGATGTGGTCACGGAAAACTACCGCGCCGGCACCATGGAAAAATTCGGCCTCGGTTATGAAACCCTGAAAACCCTTAACCCCGGGCTGATCTACTGCGCGATCTCCGGTTACGGCCGCAGCGGGCCGTTCGGCGAAAAAGGCGGTTTTGACCTGATCGCCCAAGGCATGAGCGGCATGATGAGCATGACCGGTGAAGCCGGGCGTGAGCCGGTCAAGGCCGGTTCGCCGGTGGCCGACATCAACTCCGGCATCCTCGCCGCCCTCGGCATCTGCGCGGCCTACGCGGCCAAGCAGAAAACCGGTCTTGGGCAGATGGTCGACACCTCGCTGTTCGAAGCCGGCCTGCAACAAATGTACTGGCCGGCGGCGGCGTATTTCGCCGACGGCACCATCCTGCCGAAGATGGGTTCGGCCAACTCCACCAGCGCGCCGTATCAGGTGTTCCGCACCGCCGACGGCTGGATCAACATTGGCGCCGCCAACCAGGCCAACTACGAACGGCTGGTCGAAGCGCTTGCCGTGCCGCAACTCAAAGCCGACCCGCGCTTCGCCAGCAACGCGTTGCGCATGGAGCATCGCCTGGCCCTGGTGGAGATCCTCAACGAAGTGCTGGTTGCGCGCACCACGGACGAATGGATGGTGCTGTTCGACAGCCTCGGCCTGCCTGCCGGGCCGGTCCTGGACATCGCCGCCGCACTGGCCCACCCCCAAACCATCGCACGCGGCATGGTCGTGGAAACCGAACACCCTACCGAAGGCCGAGTGCGCGGCATGGGGCTGCCGATCCACTTCTCCGACATGGACAACGCCGCGCCACCGACCAGCCGCCCCGCTCCATTGCTGGGTGAACACACTCGCGAAGTGCTGAAGGAAAGTGGTTACGCGGACGATGAAATCGACGAACTGATTAAAAGCAAAGCCGTGGTGGCATTGGCATAACGCAAACCTGTGGGAGCGAGCTTGCTCGCGATGAGGTCGTGTCAAACGACATAAGTGGTGACTGATACGCCGCCATCGCGAGCAAGCTCGCTCCCACAAGGATCAGCATTGATCCGCAGTTTTTTTGAACAACAACAAAAACAAGAAGGTGAACATCATGAGCCGTATCTTGACCGAGTCCGTCAGCCGCCGATCATTTCTAGTGTCTGCCGGCGTCACCGTGGGCGGTGCATTCGCCGCCAACCTGCTGCCCTCCAGCGTCTTCGCCGCGACCAAACCGATTGTGTTGCGCTACACCAGCAGCCTGCCCGACACCCATCCGTTGAATAAACAGATGAAGGCCGCGTCCGAAGCCATCAAGGCCGAAACCAACGGCGCCGTGGACCTGCAGGTGTACGCCAACGGCGCCATGGGCGGCGACACTGACATGCTGTCCCAGGTGCGTGCCGGTGCCATCGACTTCATTCCGTTGCCAGGTGCGATCCTCTCCACGCTGGTGCCGGCCATGTCGATTGAAAGCATGCCGTTCGCCTTCAAGGACTACGACAGTGTCTGGGCCGCGCTGGACGGCAAGCTGGGCGAGCACGTACGGGCCAAGACCGAGAAAGTCGGTTTGATCCCGATGGAGAAAGTCTGGAACAACGGTTTCCGCCAGATCACCAGTTCGACCCGACCGATCAACACCCCGCAAGACCTCGCCGGTTTCAAACTGCGCGTGCTGGTCAGCCCGTTGTGGACCTCGATGTTCAGCGCACTCGGCGCCTCCCCGACCGGCATCAGCATCAACGAAACCTACTCGGCGTTGCAGACCAAAGTCGTCGACGGCCAGGAAAACCCGTTGGTGGTAGTCGAGTCCGCACGGTTCTATGAAGTGCAGAAATACTGCTCCATGACTGACCACATCTGGGGTGGCTTCTGGATTGTCGCCTCGGGCAAGACCTTTCCGAAACTGCCAGCGGACGTACAGGAAATCGTCTCCCGGCAAATCAACGCCGCCGCCCTGGTGCAGCGCCAGCAGGTCATCGACCTCAACTCCAGCCTGGAACCGTCATTGACCGCCCACGGCATCACCTTCAACAAAGTCGACCGTTCGTTGTTCCGGGCGGACCTGCAATCCAAAGGCTTCTACACCCAATGGAAGGAAAAGTACGGCCCCGAAGCCTGGAGCTTGCTCGAGCAGTACGCGGGTCAACTGTCCTAAGCCGGAGACAAAGTCATGAAAAGCCAACTACCAATGACGGATGTTTCTCCCGCTGAAGGACTCAGCCCACACCAGGCCACATTTCGTCTGGGCCGCGCACTCGACACCGGGCTGCGCTGGCTGACTGAAGGCAGCGCGGCGTTGCTGGTGGTTATCGAAGTCTCGCTGCTGTTTTGCAATGTGTTCTCGCGCTACGTACTCAATCAACCCATTGTCTGGGGTGATGAACTGGCCTCGCTGCTGTTTCTGTGGCTGGCGATGCTCGGTTCGGTGGTGGCGATGCGGCGCGGCGAGCACATGCGCCTGACCTCGTTCATCGGGCGCTTGCCGCTCGAGAAGCGCGCCTTTGTCGACACCTTGGGCGCGGTGATCGTCATCACGTTCATCGGGTTGCTGTTCACCCCCGCCTGGGAATACGTCAGCGACGAGTGGATCATCACCACGGCGGCCCTGGAAATCCCCAACGCCTTTCGCGTGTCGGCCATCGCGGTCGGCCTGAGCCTGATGCTGATGACGTGTGTCGCGCGGCTGCTGACCAGCGCCCGGCTGATCGATTTCTCGGTGTCGGTGGCGATGCTGGCCTCCCTGGCCGGGTTGTTGTGGGCGGCTGAAGGTCCTCTGCTGCTGATGGGCAACTGGAACCTGGTGGTCTTCTTCATGATCGGCGTCATGGCCATGATCGTCATCGGCGTGCCGATCATGGTCGCGTTCGGCCTGGCGACCGTGGCGTACTTGTCGACCATGACCAGCACACCGCTGACCCTGGTGGTCGGGCGGATGGACGAAGGCATGGCGAGCCTGATTCTGCTGGCCATTCCGTTGTTTGTGTTCCTGGGTGCGTTGATCGAAGCGATGGGCATGGCCCGCGCGATGATCCACTTCCTCTGCTCGCTGATCGGCCATGTGCGTGGCGGTCTGTCTTATGTGCTGATCGGCGCGATCTACCTGATCTCCGGCATTTCCGGCTCCAAGGCTGCCGACATGGCGGCCATCGCCCCGGCGCTGTTTCCGGAAATGAAGAAACGCGGCGAGGATGAAAACGAACTGGTGGCGATGCTCAATGCCTCCGGCGCGATGTCGGAAACCATTCCCCCAAGCCTGGTACTGATCACCATCGGTTCGGTGACCGGGGTGTCGATTTCGGCCCTGTTCACTGGGGGCTTCATGCCAGCAGTGGTGGGCGCCATCGCGATGGCGGCAGTGATCTGGTGGAAAAACCGCAAAGGCGAGGTCACCACCGGCAAACGCGCCTCGACCAAGGAAATCGGGCATTCACTGCTGGTGGCGTTACCGGCCCTGGCCCTGCCCTTCGTGATACGCACCGCTGTGGTCGAAGGTGTGGCCACCGCCACCGAAGTCGCCGCCATTGGCGTGGCCTACACCTTCATCGTCGGGTTGCTGTGCTACCGCTGCTTTGACTGGCGTCGGCTGTACCCGATCCTGGTCAGCACCGCGTCGCTGTCCGGCGCGATCCTGATCATCATCGGCAGCGCGACTGCGATGGCCTGGGCGCTGACCCAATCGGGCTTCTCCCACCAATTGGCGCAAGTGATGTCGACCGTGCCGGGTGGTGCGCTGGGCTTCCTGATCATCTCCGCCGTGGCGTTCATCCTCCTGGGCAGCTTCCTGGAAGGCATCCCGGCCATCGTGCTGTTCGGACCGCTGCTGTTTCCGATTGCCAAGGCCATGGGCATCAACGACGTGCATTACGCAATGGTCGCGATCTTTGCCATGGGCCTGGGCTTGTTCGCCCCACCGTTTGGTGTGGGCTTCTATGCCGCGTGCGCCATCGCCAAGGTCGACCCCAGCGGCGCCATGCGTCGAGTCTGGCCGTATCTGGGCGCGCTCGTTGTCGCCCTCGGGGTGCTGATCGCCGTGCCATGGATCTCCATCGGTTTCCTGCCCGCCACCTGAATCACTCTTTGACTGACAGCACTCAAATACGAGGTTTCTCATGAATTTCTCCACGCTCGAAGCAGGCACCGCCACCGAACACAAACTGATCGTCGACAAGGAACGCACCATCTCGTTTCTGGGTGAAGACTTGCGCATCTACGCCACGCCTCGCCTGGTGAACGACATCGAACAAACGTGCCTGGACTACCTGCTGACCTTCCTCGACGAAGGCGAAAACACCGTTGGGGCCGCAGTCGATATCCGACACGTCGGCGCAACGCTGCTGGGCATGTCCGTCAGCATCGTCGCCACGGTCACCCGCATCGAGGGACGCAGCGTCACGTTCAACGTCGAGGTACGCGATGACGTCGAACTGGTCGCGACGGCGGCCCATACCCGCGTTGTGGTGAACGTCGCCAAACTGCGCAGCCGCGTCCAGGCCAAGGCTGATGCGGCCGCCGCCGGCGAAGTCGAAGACGGCGTGCTCAGCCCTTCCCAATTCGCCGCCTCGCGCTGAACAAGGGCCTACGTCATGATCACGCTGCACGAACGCAATGGCTTGCCCAACCTTGCGGCCGAGGATGCGCTGCCGATTGTCGATGCTCACCACCACTTGTGGGACTTGGGCAACGGTCGTTATCCGTGGCTGCAAGACGAGTATCACGAGGATTTTTTCCTCGGCGACTATCGCAGCCTTTGCCGTGATTTCTTGCCGGAAGACTTTCTCGCCCTGACCGCAAGGCAACGGTTGGTGGGCACGGTGCACGTCGAAGCCGAACGGGCCCGCGATGAGCAAGTGGCCGAGACACGCTGGCTGGAACAGGTGAATGCCCGTTACGGCTTCCCGAATGCCATCGTGGCCCATGCCTGGTTCGACCGTGAGGACAGCGCGGAGATTCTTGCGGCCCAGGCCGCCAGGCCGCTGGTCAAAGGCATACGCTCCAAACCCGTCACGTCGACGTCGCCCGAGGTGTCGATTGCGGGCGCCAAGGGCACCATGCAGGACCCGAAATGGCTGGAAGGCTTTGCGCGCCTGGCCGATCACGACCTGTCGTGGGATTTGCGCGTGCCGCCGTGGCATCTGGTGGAGGCCGCTGAAGTGGCGGCGATGTTTCCGCAGATCCGCATCGCGCTCAATCACACCGGTTTTGCCTGGGATCGCAGCCCGCAAGGCATGGCCCGTTGGCGCAAAGGCCTGGAAGCCCTGGCCCTGCAGAGCAATGTGCACATCAAGCTCTCGGAGTTTGGGTTGAAAGACTCGCCCTGGCACTACGACGACAACCGGATCGTGGTGCTGACCGCGCTGGAGATCTTCGGCCCCGAGCGCTGCATGTTCGCCAGCAACTTCCCGGTCGCCGGATTGCGCGCGTCCTACGACACGATTGCCGACGGCATGGCCGCGATGCTCGCGCCCCTGGGCCGGGCTGTACAGGAAGCGGTGTTCGCCGGCAATGCACGACGTTTTTATCGCCTGGAGGAACAGCATGGATAACCGCGCACGCTTTCTGGCCAGCGGCGAGGATGCGGACTTGCCCATCGTCGACGCTCACCAGCATTACTTCGACATCGAACAGCATTACTACCCGTGGCTGAACGACCGGCCGTTGCGGCCCTTTCGCTACGGCGATTATTCGTCGATCTGCCGCAACTTCCTGCCTCAGGACTATCGCCGGCTGACGGGCCGCCATCGCATCGTCCAAACCGTCGTCATCGAAGGTGAATGGGACCCGGCCACGCCCGCCGATGAGGTGAGGTTTGTCGAGTCGCTGGCTCAAGACGAACCCACGCTCGCGGCGATGGTCGCGCAGGCCTGGCTCGATCGTGAGGACGCCGCGCAGCTCTTGCGCCAATACGCTGACCATCCGCTGGTGCGCGGCGTTCGCCACAAACCGGCGGTGACCAGCCTTGAAGCCTGGCGCGAAGATTTCGTCGCGCCAGGTTCGATGCGCGATCCGCGCTGGCGCGAGGGTTATGCCCAACTGGCCGCCAATGGCCTGCACTTCGAGTTGCAGGCGCCTTGGTGGCATCTGGCCGAAGCCGCCGAGCTGGCCAGGGATTTCCCGGACGTGACCCTCGTGGTCAATCACACGGCGCTGCCGGCGGATCGTTCGGAAGAAGGCTTGGCTGGCTGGCGACAAAACCTCGCCTTGCTGGCGCGGGAGCCGAATGTCGCGCTGAAGATTTCCGGCATCTGCCTGCCGGGCAAGGCGTGGCCCGTGGAGGCGAACCGGGTTGTGGTCAACGATGCAATTTCAATATTCGACGTCAGCCGCTGCGCGTTTGCCAGCAATTACCCGGTGGACGGCGTCGTCAACGGCATGAGCGAGATCTTCGACGGTTTCAAAACGATTACCCGCGACCGTTCCCCAACCGATCGGCTCGCCCTGTTTCATGACAACGCCCGGCGCATTTACCGGCTTGCTTGACCCTCATTGAACAGCCCTTAAGGAGTTCCCATGTTTGAAGTTTCAGGCCACAACTACATCGCCGGCGCGCGTTCCGCCCAAGGTTCGACCACCTTGCAAAGCCACGACGCGCGCACAGGCTTAGCACTGCCGTATCACTTCCATCAGGCGACTATCGATGAAGTGAATGCGGCCGCAGAAGCAGCGGCCACGGCTTACCCGCGCTTTCGTCAACTGTCAGCTGCACGCCGTGCTCAGTTCCTGGACGCCATTGCCACCGAGCTTGAGGCGCTGGACGACACGTTCATTGCCCTGGTGTGCCAGGAAACCGCCCTGCCCGCCGGCCGCATTCAGGGTGAGCGCGCCCGCACCAGCGGCCAGATGCGCCTGTTCGCCACGATGCTGCGTCGCGGCGATTTCTACGGCGCACGCATCGACCGAGCACTGCCGGACCGCCAACCGTTGCCGCGCCCCGATTTGCGTCAGTACCGCACCGGGCTCGGTCCGGTCGCAGTATTCGGCGCCAGCAACTTCCCGCTGGCCTTTTCGACCGCTGGCGGCGACACCGCCTCGGCGCTGGCTGCGGGCTGCCCGGTGGTGTTCAAGGCCCACAGCGGCCACATGGCCACCGCCGATTACGTCGCTGATGCAATCACCCGTGCCGCACGCAAGACCGGGATGCCCGATGGCGTTTTCAGCCTGCTTTACGGCAGCGTCGGTGAGGCACTGGTCAAGCATCCGGCGATCCAGGCCGTTGGTTTCACCGGTTCGTTGCGCGGTGGCCGGGCCTTATGTGACATGGCGGCAGCACGCCCTCAACCGATCCCGGTGTTTGCCGAAATGAGCAGTATCAACCCGGTGGTGTTGATGCCCGACGCACTCAAGACGCGCGGTGACAAGATCGCGGCCGAACTGAGCGCTTCCGTGGTCTTGGGTGCCGGTCAGTTCTGCACCAATCCCGGTCTGGTGCTGGGCATTCGCTCGCCCGAATTCAGCGCTTTCCTTGAACGCTTTAGCGCTCTGATGAGTGAACAACCGGCGCAAACCATGCTCAACAGCGGCGCCTTGAAAAGCTATTGCCACGGCCTCGACAACCTGCGAGCTCACCCCGGCATCACGCACTTGGCCGGCGCCGCGCAACAGAGCAATCAGGCGCAGCCGCAAGTGTTCAAGGCCGACGTCAGCCTGTTGATCAACGGTGACGAGTTGCTTCAGGAGGAAGTCTTCGGCCCGACCACCCTGATCGTCGAGGTCGCCGACCACGCCCAATTGCTCCAGGCCTTGCAGGGTTTGCGCGGCCAGTTGACGGCAACGCTCATTGTCGAAGACTCGGACACCGCGACCCTGGGCGATATTCTGCCGCTGCTGGAACAGAAAGTCGGACGTGTGTTGTTCAACGGCTATCCGACCGGTGTGGAAGTCTGCGATGCCATGGTTCACGGCGGCCCCTACCCGGCCACTTCGGATTCGCGCGGCACCTCGGTCGGGACGTTGGCGATCGATCGTTTCCTGCGCCCCGTGTGTTACCAGAACTGCCCCGACAGTTTGTTGCCGGACGCCCTGAAGAATGCCAATCCGCTGAGCATTGCTCGACTGGTTGACGGCATCAGTTGTCGCGATGCGCTGTAAGTCGCGCTAACCCGGCTTCAACTAACACCGATTGTTAACAACAACTCCCGCGCCTGTTGAACAACAGGCGCCGGATTCGCTCGTCCCGAAAACCGCTACACCCCACAACAACAAAAACAGAGGAAGTCTCATGCACGTTCAACTTCACCCGAAATACCGCGTTTGCAAATTGATGCTGGCCGTGGCCGCCGCCGTGATGATCAACACCACAGGCATGCAACTGGCCGCCGCCGAAACCACTCCCGCCGCGACGACAGCCCCCATGCAATGTGCCACTGAAGCCACACCGCGCTACACCAAGACCCCCACCGGCTACCTCATGGTCCTGCGCATGGGCGACAACGCCTTCAAGGAACTGACCAAGCTGGCCATCGCCGAAAAAATCCCCAGCGCCTCCATCACCGGCATCGGTTTCGGCAATGTGAAGTTCGGTTTCTGGAACAAGGACAAGAAAGACTTCGACGCCAAGACCTTGAACAGCGTCGAGATGGCGAGCATCACCGGCTCCGTGGCATGGAAGAACGATCAACCTTCGATCCATATGCACGGCGTCGCCGGTGACGCCACGTTCCAGGCATACGGCGGCCACATCCTCGACTTCGAGGTCACCACCGGTTCGATGGAAATCACCGTGATCGTCCATCAACGTCGCCTGGAACGCGGCATTGACCCATGCATCGGCGCCAACGTGCTGGGTATTTAACTCAAGTTTCACGCTCCCGCAGGCCGTTTGCCTTGCCGGCATTCGCCACGGCGGGAGCCACTCTCCCCCTATTCAAACTACAAAAAAAGGGCGATTTCGATGAGCACTAAAACCACGGCGGTAACGATTGCACTGGGCGCCATTGCGCTGAGCACCCAGGCGCACGCCGACTTCCTGAGTGACAGTAAAGCCACCCTGGGACTGAGGAATTTCTACTTCAACAATGACAATCGCGACGGCACCGCCGCGC
Source organism: Pseudomonas sp. IT-P294 (assembly GCF_949767865.1). Classification (NCBI taxonomy): domain Bacteria; kingdom Pseudomonadati; phylum Pseudomonadota; class Gammaproteobacteria; order Pseudomonadales; family Pseudomonadaceae; genus Pseudomonas; species Pseudomonas sp. IT-P294. Next base: position 1,207,548 of record NZ_CATKQW010000011.1, read on the forward strand.
CTTCGAAAACCGAGGAGTGGGCGCAGGGCTTCATGCTCGATTACAAGTCGGGCTACACCGATGGCACCGTCGGTTTTGGCGTTGATGCATTGGGCTTGATGGGGGTCACGCTGGACAGTGGCAAAGGACGGCATGTCGGCAGTTCGATGATTCCTTCGGACAGCGACAACAGCGCCGTCGACGAATGGAGCCGGCTGGGATTGACCGGCAAGGTCAAGGTCTCGAAAACCGAACTGCGCCTGGGCACGCTGTTGCCAAAGTTGCCGATCCTGGTGGCCAACGACGGCCGCCTGCTGCCGCAGACCTTTGAAGGTGGCCAGGTCACCTCGGGCGAGTTCAAGGATTTGACCTTCACCGCAGGGCGAATCGAACACGCCACTGGTCGCGGTTCAACCGATCAGACGGGCTTGGCCGCCACCGGCGGCACCCGTGAAAGCAATGCGTTCGACTTCGCCGGCGGCGACTGGAAAATCACCAAGGACCTGACCGCGCAGTATTACTACGCCAACCTGGACGACTACTACACCCAGCAGTTTTTCGGCCTGATTCACACGCTGACGATCTCGGAAGGACAGTCACTGAAAACCGACTTGCGCTACTTCAAGACCGATGCCTCCGGCAAAAACAGTTCGGGCACCTCGGGCTACAAAATCAGCGGTTTCACCGAAGGTAACGATGGCGAGATCGACAATAAAACCTGGAGCGCCGCACTGATTTACACGGTGGGTGGCCACGGCATCACCGCCGGCTATCAGAGCGTTTCAAGTGGCAGCAGCTTCACCCAGCTCAATCAGGGCGGCCTGGTCAACAAGGGTGCTGGCGGCAGCAGTCTTTACCTGTACACCGACCGTTTGATTCAAACCTTCACCCGCGCGGGCGAACGCACCGCCTTCGGTCAATACGCCTATGACTTCGCGGCCATGGGCGTGCCCGGACTGAAAGCGTCCGTCATGTACCTCAGCGGGGACGACATCAAGACGACTTCGGGCGACTCCCAAAAGGAATGGGAGCGCGACATTGCCCTGGACTATGTGATTCAGTCCGGTTCGCTCAAAGGAGTGGGTTTTGGATGGCGCAACGGCAAGTCCAACAGCGAAGCGTCCCGTGACCAGGACCAGAATCGCTTGATCGTGAGCTACAGCATTCCCTTGCTGTAGAGCCACCGCGCGTACTGCAAGGTTTCAAGAGATCAGCGCTGAGTGGTCGTCAGCGCTGTTTTTTGGGGCTGCTTGATCAGTGTCGCGTCTTGCGCTCCAGCAATCGCACGCCCAGAGACAGCGGATAACACAGCGCAAAATAAATCGCGCCGACGAGGATGTAGATCTCCAACGGCATAAAGTACACGGAACTCAAGTCCTGAGCCCGCAACATCAGGTCGGGTGCCGCAATCAGCGAGGCCACCGAAGTGTCTTTCAACAGCGAGATCGCGACGTTGCCGATTGGCGCCAGCACGATACGAATGGCCTGGGGCAACACGACCCAGCGCAACACCTTCAGATGAGGCATGCCAATCGCCTTCGCCGCTTCCACCTGCCCCTTGGGCACCGCCTCCAGCCCCGAGCGGTAGATCTCCGACAGATAAGCCGCCGCATTCAATCCCAACCCGATCATCGCCGCCTGGAACGAACTGAACTGAACGCCGATTTCGGTCAGGCTGAAATAGACGATGAACAGTTGCACCAGCGCCGGGGTGCCGCGAAAGACCTCGATGTAGATCAGCGCCGCACGGCGCAATGGCCGGCTGTTCGACAGACGTGCCAGCGCCACCAGCAAACCGACAATCAAGCCGATGACCAACGCCCCGAACGCCAATTGCAACGTCGCCCAGGCCGCGGCCAACAATTCGACATGGGTTGCTTCCCACAACTCGCCATAACCCATATCAGTTCTCCTTGACCACTTTGAGACGGCGTTCGGTACGCGCCGCCCAGTGGGACAGCACCAGGCTCAACACCAGGTAAATGGTCGCCAGCAGAAAGTAAATCAGGTTGGTCTGGTAGGTTTCGCTGACCAGCATCCGTGCCTTGAACGTCAACTCTGGCACCGCCGCCGCCGAGGCCAGCGAGGTGTCCTTGAGCAGCCCGATGGCGAAGTTGGCCATCCCCGGAATCGCCACCTTGAACGCCTGGGGCAGCACGATGATGCGCATCGCCAGGGAACGGGTCATGCCGATGGAATACGCCGCTTCGCTTTGCCCGCGATCGATGGTGCGGATGCTTGAACGGAACACCTCCGACAGAATCGCCGCGCCATTCAGGCCGAAACCGATGATCGCCGCGCCAATCGCCGGCAAGGTGATGCCGATGTAGGTCAGGCCGAAGTACAGGATGAACAGCTGGGTGAGGATCGGGACGTTGCGAAAAATCTCCAGGTAGACGCTCGCCACCAGGCTCAACACCCGGCTGCGGGAAAGACGCATCAACGCCAGGCAAAATCCCAACAACGTCGCCACCACAAACGCCGCCGCCGTCAGGCCGATCGTCGTCACTGCACCGAGGCCCAGCACATTCAAAAAGTACGGGAGCATGTCGATGGCTTTGTGCAGGGCAATGGAATCAAACATCGATCAATGCTCCTGCACGGCACGGATGAAGGAGCGGGTGCGTTCGATCTGGCTCTCGCGAAAGATCTGCCGGGGCGGCCCCTGTTCGACGATGTTGCCGTCGGCCATGAAGATCACTTGATCGGAGACGCTTTCAGCGAAGTGCATTTCGTGGGTCACGATAATCATCGTCATGCCCTCCTCCGCCAGCTTGCGCATGACCCCCAGCACTTCACCCACCAGCTCCGGGTCCAGCGCCGAGGTGGCTTCGTCGAACAACATTAACTTGGGCTGCATCGCCAACGCCCGGGCGATGGCGATGCGTTGCTGTTGCCCACCCGAGAGCTGTTCCGGGTAGACGTCTCGCTTGGCGAACATGCCCACCTTATTCAGCAGGTCCTCGGCCAGTTCAACGGCTTCGGCGCGGCTGCGCTGTTGCACCTTGAGCGGGCCGAGGATGATGTTTTCCAGCACCGAAAGGTGTGGAAACAGGTTGAAGCGCTGGAACACCATGCCGATTTCGGTGCGCATGCGCGCCAGTTCCTTGTCGCTCATGGGCACTTTGCGGGTGCCCACCAGTCGCTGGCCGATCAGTTCGTTATCGATGTAAATGTCACCTTTGGTCGGCTCTTCCAGGTAATTGACGCACCGCAGCAACGTGGTCTTGCCCGACCCGCTGGGGCCGATCAGCGAAATCTTCTGACCTTGCTGCACACTGAGGTCGATACCCTTGAGCACATCCAGGCTGCCGAAGGACTTGTAGAGTCCCTCGATGCGCACCAGTGGAGTTGATTCAGCCATGAGCTATATCCTCGACTCAGGCAAAGGCCTGACTGAAATCACGCGGCGGGTGTTCGAATGGCCCGATCAGGCTGCCTTTCTCGTCACGGTCGACGCCGATGCGCGGGTCCTTGGCCGGAGGCACAAGGTAGTCAGGGTTCTTGATCCCGTACTTGGCGAGGATCGGGCGGATCTGATCCGTGGATTTCAACCAGCGCAGGCCCTGATTGATGCCGTCGAACAAATCCTGGTTCTGCGGATGAACGCCCCAGATCGCCTCGAACTTGGCGGTCAGGCTGGGGAATTTTTCATCGTAGGACATAGGAATCTGTTTGAGCTTGAGGCTCGGGTCCTGAAGGATCATGTAGTCGATGGTCGGGGCATCCAGCACCGCGAAATCCAGGCGCCCGGCCCGCACGTCGCGTAGGCACGAGTCGGTGTTGTCGTAGAGTTTGACCTCCTTCACCCCTTCGATTTTCTTCATGTCCGGGATGGTGAAATAGCCGGTGATGGCGCCGATGGTGCGGCCCTTCACGTCGTTCACGGTGATGGCGGTGTCGAACGGTTCGCTGTCACGCATGATCACGTAGGCGCCGGTGTAAAACACCGGGTCGGTCAACAGCAGGATCTTGGAGCGCATCGGGTTCCAGGCGAAGTTGCCGCCGAACCAGTCGGCGCGGCCTGATCTTACGGCCTCGACCACTGCCGGGAACCCCATGGTCAGCACGTCGAGCTTGAGCTCGAGGCGATCGGCAATGATCTTGAGCAATTCCAGATCGGTGCCGACCGGAACACCTTCGCGCAACGCCCCCAAAGGCATGTCGCCCAGGCAAGCGGCGGTCAGATAACCGGGACGCACGGTCTTGATCGGTTGGCCGGCGGCAAAGGCGAAGGACATCGGGCCCATCGCACTCCCGACCAATGCCGCCAATGTGCCGTAGCCAGTGGCCTTGAGCAGGCCGCGTCGGGAAAAACCTTGGGAATCAAACTTGAAGTCGGACATAGATCACCTATGGGCAAATTATTGTTTTGACCGGTGCAAGCCTTACTACTCAACAGCCCTCCGTGGCTCGATATCCCTGCGTTTCAAGACCGTGTCGCAACCCCCGCCAGAATGTCGATTGCGCTGAGGTGGGGCTTGCTGACCTGCTGACGACGGCGCTTGAGCACCACGTAAGCGGCGGAGACCACGCCAAGACTGACGAGGCTGGCAAGGAACTGGGTACGCAAGGATTCCTGGAACGCCATGGCGACCAAAACACCCGCAATCACTGCCACCACAGCATAGGACAGCCACGGAAACAGCCACATCTTGAGGGTCAGTCGGGCCGGCGCCGTGGCTTCTACCTGGCGGCGAACCTTGATCTGCGCCAGCGCCACCGCGAGGTACACGAACAGCATCACCGCACCGGAGGCATTGACCAGGAACAGGAACACGCCTTCTGGAGAAATGATCGCCGCCATGATCGCGATGTAGCCGATCACGCTGCTCAGCAGTACGGCCGCCCGGGGCACTTTGCGCCCGGTCAGCATCGACAGTTTTGCTGGCGCATCGCCGCGCTGACTGAGGCCGAACAGAATCCGCGAAGACACGTACAACCCGGAGTTCAGCGCCGACAGCACCGCCACCAGCACCACCGCTTGCATGATCATCGCGGCGCCAGGAATGCGCATGACTTCAAGCGCCGCCACGAACGGCGAGTGACCGGCAACGATTTGCCCCCACGGCACCACGCAGACAATCAGGAAGATCGAGCCGACATAAAAGGTGATGACCCGGAAGATCACCGAACGGGTCATGTTAGCCACGTTCTTGGATGGATCGTCGGACTCTGCGGCGGCGATGGTCGCAATCTCTGCGCCGCCGACCGCAAAGATGACCGTCGGCACACCCGCCAGAATCGCGCTGACGCCGTAAGGCATGAAGCCGCGGTCATTCACCAGGTTGCCCAGCAGGTCGCTGGTGCTCGGGGCGAAACCAAAGAGGTAGGCGCCGACCACGAAGATGAAGACGATGATCGCGAAGACTTTCAATGAAGCGAACCAGTATTCGAACTCGCCGTAGGACTTCACGGACAGGCAGTTGATGGCGGTCATGACTGCCAGCAGGCTCAGGCCGATCATCCACGCCGGCAATGGTATCCATTGCTGGAGAATATTGGCGCCGACCACCGCTTCCACCGCCACCACGATCACCCAGAAGTACCAGTACAACCAGCCGCTGGTAAAGCCGACCCAATTGCCCAGGCCGATTCGGGCGTATTCGGTAAAGGAACCGACGCCGGGCAGCGCCACGGCCATTTCGCCGAGCATGCGCATGACCAGCATCACCACGATGCCGGCAGCGAGATAACTGAGGAACGCCGCCGGGCCAATGGCCTGAATCGTTGCACTGCTGCCGACGAACAGGCCTGCACCGATGATCCCGCCGAGGGAAATCATCGTGATATGGCGCTGACGCAAGGCCCCGCTAAGGCGCTGCTGGCCGGGTTTTGTATCGGTTGGCTGGGCGTTGTTCACTGGATGACCTCCGCTTCAGGGTCTGGGGTCGATTGACCGGATAATTTCATCGAAGACTTTGCGCGAGGGGGACAACACACCGGATACTCTGTGCCGCCCGCTGACAGCCTGAAGAGTCGGTGGTGCCGGGACGAACCCGGCTGGAACGTTTCGATAGTCATGTGCGTACCCGTTGGGCTGAGCATGGCAGCCATTTTCTTATTGTGTTGCATGACAAGCATTACAACTCACACACTAATCACGGATTTTTAGCTTGTCAATGGGCTTTGTATCGGATAAAAAGCAATACAAATTTGCTTATTGTCTTGCTACAAGCATGACAAGCAGGGAACAGCACCATGAGTCAATTCGAACAATTGCTGGATGAACTGAAAGCCAGTGCCGCGTTGCAGCGCGACAAGGCCGAGACCCTTTACGCCCAATTGGCCGATTCATTGGCTGAAGCGATCGGCAACGGCAAGCTCAAACCGGGCGAGCGTCTACCGCCCCATCGCGAGTTCGCCAGTGCACTGGGGGTGAACATCACCACGGTGACCAAAGCCATGGCGGTGTTGCAACAGAAAGGCCTGGTAGAAAGCCGTCCCGGTCGTGGCACACAAGTCGCGCAGCCACGCCATCCCGCCGCGCAGTTCCAGTCGGCGCCGAGCAATGACCCCGGCACCGTCGACCTGAGCGTCAACCGCCCCGCCACCGACGGGTTCAATCGGGTCCTGGCGCAACTGCTGCCGCGACTGTCGAGCGATCCGCGTTTCGGCGACATGAAGGACTATCACCCTTCCGAAGGTCCGCTTTGGGCCCGTGAAGCCGCCGCCCAGTGGTTACGACACACAGGCGTCGAGGCCCAGGCCTCGCAAATGCTGATCGTCGAAGGCGCCCAGCATGGCATTGCCAATACACTGCGCAGCCTGACTAACAGCGGCGATACCGTGTTGGCCGACAGCGTGACCTATCAAGGCATCAACGCCTTGTGCCGTTCGCTGGGCCTGATCCTGGTCGGGGTCGACGCCGACGCTCGCGGCATGTCGCCCGAAGCGTTGCGCCTGGCGTGTGCCGAACATCAGCCACGGCTGCTGTTTCTGGTGCCGTCGATTCACAACCCTACTGCCATCACCCTGGACACCGAGCGCCGTGAAGAACTGGCCGCGGTGATCCGTGAAACCAACCTGCTGGTCATTGAAGACGACGTCTATCGGCCGCTGCTGGACCAATCGCCGCCCGCCTTTGCGGCGCTGATGCCGGAGCGCACGATCTACATTTCCGCCCTGTCCAAATGCATCGCGCCGGGGTTGCGCATGGGCTTTGTCATGGCGCCGCAACCGCTGGTGCAAGACATCGCCGCCATGCAACGCATCGACTGCTGGAGCACTTCGCCGCTGACCGCCCTGATCGCCACCCGGTTGATCGAGGACGGTCATGCCGATCAGTTGGTCTCGGAACAGCGCGAAGAACTGCGCATCCGCCAAGCGTTGCTGGCCACTCACCTTGAAGGCCTCGAATTTCAGCACAGCGCCACTGGCACGCACGCCTGGCTGGTGTTGCCGGAACCCTGGACCGGCTCACGCTTTGCCCGTCTGTGCCACGACCGCGGCGTCGTGCTGCTGGCCGGTGGCGCCTTCACCCTGCGTCCGGAACTCTCGCCGCAAGCGGTGCGAATCAACATCTCGGCGGCCCTGTCACGGGACTCGCTGATCAAAGCCTTGAACGTCATCAGTCAATTGGCGCGCCAGGGTCATCTCTACATGCACAACCGGATCTGAGGAACATGACACAGCCAGTTCATTGCGAAATCGCCGTCATCGGCGCAGGCGTTGTCGGGGTTGCCACCGCACTCTGGCTGCGCCGCCAGGGTTATCAGGTGGTGTTGCTGGAGCGCGATGCGATAGCTAGCGGAGCGTCCTACGGCAATGCCGGCACCCTGGCACCTTACGGTGTGATGCCGATTGCGCAGCCGTCGCTGCTCAAGGCGATTCCGTCGCTGCTGTTCTCGCAGGAATCGCCCTTCGTCATCAACTGGGCACGTCTGCCCCGACTGATGCCCTGGCTGTTGCGTTTTCTCAATGAATGCCGTGCTTCGCGCTGTGAAGCGAACACCCTGGCGCTGACAAAAATCCTCCAGCACACCTACGACGGCTATGCACCGTTGCTGGCTGACTGCCCGCAGGCCGATCAACATTTGCGCCACAACGGTTGCCTCTATGCCTATGGCACGGAGCAAGGTTTCGCCGGCGCCCAGGCCGCGATCCAGCTGCGCCGTTCGCTGGGGATTGCGCAACAGGTGCTGAGCGCTGCCGATGTCGATCAGCTGGAGCCGGCCCTCGCAGGCAAATCAGTGGCCGGCATCCTGTTCCCGGAGTCGTCGCACATGGACGATCCGCGCGCCTTCATCGAAGCGTTGGCCGCACCACTGGTTGCCGAAGGTGTGCTGCATCAGGCAACAATCACCGGTGTACAACGCCAGGCCGATGGCCTGCACCTGAGCAGCGCCGAAGGCAAGACCTGGCGCGCAGACCGGGTTGTGTTGTGCGGCGGAGCGTGGTCCGCCGCGTTGGCGCGTCAGGTCGGGGATCACATCCCAGTGGATACCGAACGCGGCTATCACATCGAATTTGATCTGCAAGACACGCTGCTCAATCGCCCCTGCTGCCCGGTGGAAAGCGCGTTCTACATGACGCCCATGGCCGGCCGCCTGCGCGTGGCGGGCACAGTGGAACTCGGTTCGATCAACGACCCGGCCAATCCAAAGCGCTTCGACTATCTGGAGCGACATGTACGCCGCGTCATGGGCCTGACTGAACCGGTCGCGCGCCGCTGGCTCGGGTTCCGCCCTTCGTTGCCAGATTCGCTGCCGGTCATCGGTCCATCGCCTAACGAGCCGCGAATGATCTACGCCTTCGGTCACCAGCACCTGGGCCTGACACTGGCGGGGGCCACCGGGCAGTTGGTCGCTGACTGCATTGCCGGTAAAGCCCCCTCCTGGCTGGACAGTTTTTCAGTGCAACGCTTCTGAACGATTCCATTTCAAAGGAGAACAATTGATGCACATCATCGAGCGTAAACACACTAACCAGCGCATGAGCCAGATCGTTATCCACGGCAAAACCGTGTACCTGGCCGGGCAAGTCGGCGAACCTCATCATGACGTCGCCGACCAGACGCGTGACGCGCTTGCGCGCATCGATGTCTTGCTCGAAGAAGCCGGTTCGTCCAGAGAGCAGATGCTGCAGACCACTATCTGGCTGGCTGACATGACGGATTTCGAAGCGATGAACGCCGTGTGGGATGCCTGGGTCCCGACAGGGCACGCGCCGGCCCGTGCCTGTGGTGAGGCGAAACTGGCGGATCCACGGTTGTTGGTGGAAATCATCGTATGCGCGGCGAGAGGCTGAGTCTTCCAGCAGACGCTTTTGAATGGATAACGCATCGCCAGGGAACTCCTGACAACCCCCATGCATCCTAAATTATGAGGTACTTCTTTTTTGCTTCACGCTTCAGAGGACTTTGCCATGCGCCGTCTGATTATCGTTTCATCATTCATGTTGTGTTTACCCTTCGGGTCGGCCTTCGCCAAAGTGGATGCGGGCGATGTCGCCACCTCAGCAGGGGTTTCTGCGTCGCTTTACTCGACGTTCAAGGATCACAAACTGGCGATTCCCGCTCGTGATGATGCCTCCAGCTTCGTGGCCAGTGGCGGTACGATTCGTGGGGTTTATCTCGAATCGGTGTTGAATAAAATCCGCCAGGACAATCCAGGCCTCAAAGCCAGCGACGAAGAGTTGGCCAGAGCCATCCTTATTCAGGAAAGCACAGCGGGTCAGTAAGGATTGAAATGTAGCGGTAGGGCTAGCGACACCTGGATCGTTTGCAGCCCTGCCTCGTTTCACCGCGGCAATGAACGCGCCCAGCCAGCGACCAGCTGTGCGCTGATGCTGACCCCGCCACACACCACAATAACCACGTCATGGGCCTGGGCAATCGCCGGATGGTCAAGGTACGCGACAGCCAATGAAACACCGCATGCCGGCTCGACCAGTTGACGCAGGTCGCTGGCGTAACGCACCACGCCCATGATCGCCTCATCATCTCCGAGCACCACGCATTCGTAGGGAAACTCGCGAATGTGCTGCACGGGCCAGGCGGCCACTTGTGCAGCGCCAAGCGAAGTGGCGACGGTATCGATTCGCGGTAATCTGACTGGATGGCCAGCCTCCATGGCGGCCGCAAAAGATGCCGCCCCCAGGGTTTCGCAGGCGATGATCCGACAGTCCTTGCGGTTGTGCCTAATCAACCCGGTCAGGATGCCCGACAGCAAACCGCCGCCCCCCACCGACGTCACGATTGCATCGACTTGAGGACAGTCCTCCAGGACTTCATCGATCAGCGTGCTGTGCCCTTCCCACAACACGGGATGGTCAAACGCCGGTACGTATTGAGTATCCGATTCTTGCGAGAGTTCTTTCGCCCGTTGATTGGCCTCGTCCCAGACCTTGCCATGAACGATCACCTCGGCCCCGGTTTTGCTGATCCGCGCGCGAGTGGTTTCTGGCGTGGTGTGCGGCACCACGATGCAGGCTTGCAACCCGAGGGCCGCGGCCGCCATGGCCGTGGCAAAACCGGCGTTACCACCGGATGGACAAACGACTTTGCGTTTACCCTGTGCCTTGGCCTGACTGCACAACAGGCCCATGCCGCGTAATTTGAATGAACCGCTGGGTTGCAGGTTTTCCAGTTTCAGCCAGATACGTCGGGCCGGCGTCGACAAGCCCGGGTGCAGAATCAACGGCGTTCTGATGTGCAGCATTTTGCGCTCCCTAGGGCAACACCGACCTGTCGGGATTTTCGACACGTCGGTGTGAATGGTCCTTATTCAAGCTTAGTTCACCTTGCCCCCAAGGTTACCTTCTACCGATAGCGCGGCGCCACCGACGAGTGGCCAAACGACCCGGACAGCACTTGGCGCTGACTTTCGTAGGTATCCCACTTGTCGCCCTCGTGCAAACTCGGGATCGTCACCACTTCCCCTCTCGCCAGTCCCAACAACGCGGCATCGACCATATCCTCGGCGGACATGACGATCTCTTGCGGCAGGTTTTCCACCGGGTTGCCGGCCTCGCTCCAGAAGTCGGTGGCAGTAGCCCCGGGCAGCACGGCTTGAACATGAACGCCCTTGTCGGCCAGTTCATGCTGCATTGACTGGCTCAATCCCAAGACAAAGGCCTTGGTCCCACCGTAGACGCCATTGAGAATTTCCGGGGCGATTGCGACGATTGAGGCGATGTTGATCACAGTGCCGGTGCCGCGTGCCACAAACCCGGGCACCACGGCATAGGACAAACGCATCAAAGCGGTGACATTGAGCGCGACCATGTCTTCCATGTCGTCCACCGGGCTGCCGAGTAATGGCATGACACCACCAACGCCGGCATTGTTGACCAGCAATGTGATGCTCGCGTCGTTGCGCAGAATGCTTTCGACCCTGAACAGGTCGGCCTTTTGCTTGAGATCAGCGGCGACCACTTCGATGACGCGGCCGGTTTCGTTGCTCAGGTGGTTGGCCAGCGCGTTGAGCTTTGCCTGGCTGCGAGCCACCAGAATCAGGTCGTAACCCTGGCGCGCGAGACGGTCGGCATAAACCGCGCCGATGCCCGAAGAAGCGCCAGTAATCAGTGCGGTGCCTTTGGATGAGAGGGCCATGTTCAATTTCCTTCACAGTGAGGCGATAAGGTCGCCGGGTGTGAACTGTTATAAATTGACTTACGCTCGTCTCAAATGACGTTTAAAGTACGTTTTTCGGACATGACCGTTTGAGGGCATCATCGATGACATCCGTGGCGTTCGTGGTTTTCGAGGGTTTTCAGTCCATGGCGCTGGCCGCCATGCCCGTGTTCGAGTACGCCAACTTCAGCGCCGGCCAAGCGCTGTATGACGTGAGCGTTATCTCTGAGGACGGCCGCACGTTGCGCGCTTCCGGCGGATTGAGCGTCGGGACCCAGGCGTTCGATGAGCGGGTGTTCGACACGGTAATCGTGGTCGGTGGCGATTGCGTCCTCCAACAGGCACCCGAAGGCGTGTTGTCCTACTTGCGCGCCAGCGTGAAAACCGCACGGCGCACCGCCTCGATTTGTTCGGGGGCATTCGTGCTGGCCCAGGCCGGGTTGCTCGATGGGCGGCGCGCCACCACGCACTGGGCTTACGCGCGAGAACTGCAAGCGCGGTTTCCCTCGATCAAGGTTGAAGAAGACCGCATTTACGTGGTCGACGGTGCCTTCTGGACCTCGGCGGGCATGACCGCCGGCATCGACCTCGCGCTGGCGATGGTCGAAAAGGACCACGGTGCCGAACTGGCCCGCGCCGTCGCGCAGAAACTGGTGATGTATCAGCGCCGCGGGGGTGGCCAATCACAGCATTCGGCGTTGCTGGAACTGGCGCCCAAATCCGACCGTATACAGACCGTCCTCGGCTACGCTCGGGAACACTTGGCGTCACCGTTATCGGTGGAGCAACTGGCGGAAGTCGCGCGCCTGAGTCCTCGCCAATTCAGCCGGACCTTTCGCGCCGAAACCGGCCAGTCCCCGGCCAAGGCCATCGAAAACCTGCGGCTGGAATCGGCGCGACAACTGCTCGAACACGGGCGCCTGACCCTTGATCAAATCGCCACCGAGTCTGGATTCACTGACCGTCGCCGCATGCGCGAAGCCTTCCTGCGCGCGTTTGGTCAGCCGCCACAGGTGATTCGGCGCAACGCCAGGTCCCGGATGACCGCGTGATGCCGAGTGAGAAGGCTGCGCCGAAGAATCAGCCTGACCCTCTACACTAAAGAAGTCGGTGCAACTCCGGAAGGATGCCCATGAAAATCTCGCCCAAACTGGCGTTTTTCGCCATCGTCTCCACCCTCGCCTACCTCGGTCTCGCGATCTGGGGGCTGGGCGGTTTGGCGGCGTTCTTTTCTCATGCGCCACTGGTGGTCATTGCCCTCGCCACCTTGGCGATGGTCATTGCCTCGCTGTTCACCGAGGTCAATTTGAGTTCCGGCGAACGCGAAGACCGGGCTAATCGCTGGGTGCTGCCGGCGTTCGGGGTGATCGGTTTGTTGAGTGGCTACCTGCCGGCCTATACCGACCGGATCGACTTCTGGACCTTCGGTGGCGAAGGTGTGCGCTGGCTGGGGGCATTGCTGTTTATCGTCGGCGGCGCGCTGCGGATGTGGCCAGTGTTTGTGCTGGGCAAGCGTTTTAGCGGGCTGGTGGCGATTCAACCGGGACACCGTCTGGTCACCGACGGCATTTACCGGCGTTTGCGCAACCCCAGTTACCTGGGAATGATGGTGATCGGCGTGGGCTGGGCCCTGGGGTTTCGCTCGGCTGTTGGACTGCTGCTGGCGGCGCTGACGGTGATTCCGCTGATTGCCCGCATTCACTCGGAAGAGGCGCTGTTGAGGGCGCAGTTCGGGAGTGAATACGAAGCTTATTGCGCGAGAAGCTGGCGGTTGATTCCCGGAATTTATTGAAGCCCGCCCCACACTTAGAATTGCATCAGGCAGAGTTTTCCATCGGGATCTAGTTGCGCGGTCACCCGGTCATAACCGGCCAACGTCGCATGTCGCGTCTGGATCGGATGGTCATGTGTCGCGGTGATGATCACAAGGTCTGCCCCGGCAGCTTCCGCCGCCAGAATGCCCACGGCGGCGTCTTCGAATATCAGACAATCGTTGACCTGAAAACCTAGCCGTCCAGCGGCCAGTCGATAGCCCGAAGGATCCGGTTTGCCGGCGCTGACGTCTTCGGCGGTGACCATCACGGCAGGCTCGGGAATCCCCGCAGCGGCCATTCGGCGCAAGGCCAGCGCTCTCGGCGCCGAGGTGACGATCGCCCATTGATTCGCCGGCAAGCCGTTCAGGAAATTCGCCGCGCCGGACACCTCGACAATCCCCTCGACGTCCTCGATTTCCGCTTCGGTTATCCAGTTGGCTTCTGCCTCGGCATCAACAGCCGGCAAGGCCAGACGATTGATGGTGTCGATGGCCCGGGCGCCATGAATGGTCGGCAGGAAAGATTCGACATCCACCCCGTGGCGCAAGGCCCAGGTTGTCCAGATCCGCTCGGCGGCGGCGATGGAGTTGAGGACGGTGCCGTCCATATCAAACAGAAAGGCACGATACGGCGTATTCAAAATGCAATCGTGGGCAGACAAGGATGAGCTTCCTCTCGCAAGAGCCAGGACGGGTTCGCCGAGCAATGTAGCACTTGCAAAGAGACAACGACGTATCAGCCGAGTGTTTTGGACTTCAAGGCTACGTCTACGCAATCGAGCAATTGGCCGATTGCCCAGGGCTTCTTGATGAACGTGACCGGGTGCTTCACTCCGGAGGTTTCGGGGGTTTCGAAACCGGACATGATCATGATTGGCGTCTGCGGCCAGCGATCACCGCACAGATTGGCCAATGCCGCACCGTTGATTTTCCCTGGCATGGTGATGTCGGTCAGCAGCAGCGAGACGCCGTCGGCATGCTGCTCCAGATACAGTGCTGCAGCGTCCGCGCTGGTTTGCGGTGCAACCTTGAAACCTTCTTCCTGAAGAATTTCGCAGAGAAATTCCAGGATCAACGGGTCATCCTCGACCACCAGAATCAACCTTTCTGGAAGGTGCTCGCCCGCCATCGATACTGGACACATGACTTCGTCACTCCCTGATTGCACAAATGATTTCGCGGACTCAAATCCGCCGCCTACAGGTATGAGCAGCGGACTCGACGGAAATTCACTTTTATACAGGAGTGCGACAAAATGAGGCGCCTTGCAGTCTGCTTCGGCGCCTTAATGCCCTGTTTCGGCCCGTACGGGCGGCCTTCGAGTCAGTACGAGGGGGCTTCTTTTTTCATGGTGTCCTTGGACATCGCATCCTTTTTCATCGTGTCCTTGCCCATGGCGTCCTTGGACATGGTGTCTTTCTTCATTGTGTCCTTGGACATGGCGTCCTTGGACATGGTGTCCTTTTTCATCGTGTTTTTCTGCATGGCATCTTTGGACATGGCGTCCTTGCTCATGCTGTCGTTGCTCATGCCGTTATTGGTTGTGGCCTCGGCGGCAAAAACGCTGGCGGCGCCCACGGCGAGGCACATGGACAGGACAACGGTGGTCAGCTTTTTCATGATGAGACTCCAGAAGCACAGGTTGCGATTGAGCGCAGCACAGGCTGCGCGATGAATAACCAGGGCCGTCAGCTACCGCCGAACCAGTTGTAGCCCTGGTCTTCCCAGTAGCCACCCGGATAGGTGTTGGTGACGAAAATCGCCTGAATGTGTTTGGGATTTTTGTAGCCCAGCTTGGTGGGCATGCGCAGCTTCATCGGGAAGCCGTACTGGCGCGGCAGGACCGCGCCGTCATAGGTCAGTGTCAGCAGGGTTTGCGAATGCAGCGCGGTGGCCATGTCGATGCTGGTGTAGTAATCGTCAGCACATTTGAAGCCGACATATTTGGCGTCCGTATCGGCACCGACCCGCTTGAGGAAGTCACTGAAGCGCACGCCGCCCCAGCGCCCGATCGCGCTCCAGCCTTCGACGCAGATGTGCCGGGTGATCTGGTCGGTCTGGGGCATGGCGCGCAGTTCTTCGAGGCGCCAACTGCGTTTGTCCGCGACCATGCCGGTGACTTCCAGTCGATAACTCTCCTCCTCCACGCTTGGCGCCTCTTCGACGCTGTAAAAGGCATTGAAGGGAAACGGCCGGGTGATCATCGACTCGGGATAGGTCGGTGCCAGTGCGTTGGGGTTGAACAACCAGCCCTGCACCCGATCATTGAACCGGGACATGGAAGACAGTGCGGTATCGACGCTTTCGTTGTCGGTAAGGTCGCAGCCGGACAACAGGGCGACGCCACCGAGGGTCAAGCCGCGTAGCAGGAACGAGCGACGCGAACGGTCTTCGATCTGCGGGGCAATGATTTTACGGGCGTCGGACAGGATGGAGGACTCGTCCAGCCCTGAGCCTACGATGCGCTTTTTCATACAGGCTCCTTGTGCCCGAAAATCATGGCCCACAACGTTTTTGGCACCACCGCGACCATCACCAGATGAACCGCGACGAAGGCCACCAGCAGCGACATCGCGATGAAATGCACATGCCGCGCCGTGTCGTACCCACCCAGCAGTTCACGCAACAACGGAAACTGGACGGACTTCCACAACACCAGCCCGGACAGCACCAGCAGCGTGATGTCGACCATCACGAACAGGTACGCCACACGTTGCACCTGGTTGTAATGACTCAGGTCGGCATGACCCAGCCGGCCGCGCAAGGCTGCCCACAGGTCATGCAGGACGCCGTTGGGTGAAACAGGGAAAAAGCGCCGCGACAGACGGCCGCTGGTGATGTTGATGATCAGATAGACAAGGCCGTTGATGGCCAGCAACCACATGGCTGCGAAATGCCACTGCAAGGCGCCCCCCAGCCAGCCGCCCAGCGTGATGGCCTTGGGAAAACTGAAATCGTAAAGCGGGGAAGCGTTGTAGATGCGCCAACCGCTGGTGACCATGACCAGCACCGCCAGGGCGTTCAGCCAGTGGGTTAGTCGCAGCCAGCGAGGATGCGTGCTGACCGTGGGTGAAGCGGTTAACTTCGACATGTCGGGCTCCCGGTGGCTGTTGTTATTGGTTGGAGCCGATTATGCGAGCCGACTGTTCGCCAAATCCTCACGCAAAGTTAAATAAAACGTGATAACTCTCGATGCCTGACTGCGGTGCTCGCCCCGCAATTGTGGTTAAAATGCCGCCCCCCAAAATTGCCGACGCTGCCCGATGAACTCAGACGCCCTCTCCACCCTGCACAACCATTTGCTGACAGCGCTGGCAGCGGCCCCTGCGGAAACCCGCCGGCTGTTCCACGGCCGTGGCCGATGCTGGCCGGGGCTGGAGCAATTGACCGTCGATTGGTTGCAGGGCGTGGTGCTGGTGTCGCTGTTCAAGGAACCTGAGGCATCGCAGCTGGAAGCGCTGAAAGGCGTGCTGATGGACATCACCCAATCGTCGGAATGGAAACAATCCGGCGCGCAAACCCTGCTGCTGCAACACCGTTACCTGCTGCAAAGCACCACCGAATGGTTGCTGGGGGACGCCATCGAGGAAATGACCATCACCGAAGGTGGCCTGCGCTATCGCGTCGACCTGGGCCGCAAGCAGAACACCGGGCTGTTCCTCGACATGCGCTATGGCCGTGATTGGGTCAGGGCCAATGCCGAGGGCAAACGGGTGTTGAATCTGTTCGCCTATACCTGCGGTTTTTCGGTGGCGGCCATCGAGGGCGGCGCCGAACACGTGGTCAATCTGGACATGTCCAGCCCGGCCCTGAACCGTGGCCGCGACAACCACCGGCTCAATGGCCACGACATGAGCAAGGTGACGTTTCTCGGCCACGACCTGTTCAAATCCTGGGGCAAGGTAATTGGCAAAGGCCCTTACGATCTGGTGATCATCGACCCGCCGTCCTTCCAGAAAGGCAGTTTCCTGCTGACCAAGGATTACCAGCGCGTGCTGCGCCGCCTGCCGGAATTGCTCAGCCCCGAGGGCACAGTGCTGGCGTGCATGAATGACCCGGCGTTCGGTGCCGACTTCCTGATCGAGGGTGTCGAGCGAGAAGCGCCGAGCCTGCGTTTCGTGCAACGGCTGGAGAACCCGCCGGAGTTTCCGGACGCTGATATTGAATGCGGGTTGAAGGCGCTGGTGTTCAAGCTGGGGGCCTGAGTGCGCCCACAGAGAATCAGCTGATCAATGCGGCTGAAGTACCAGCGCAAACAACTCGCCGTGACCATTCACATTGAGCTTGTGATAGAGATTGCGCCGGTGCACTTTCACCGTCTCCGGTGAAATGCCCATTTGCTGGGCCATGGCTTTGCTGGAAAAGCCCTGGAGAATCAGTCTCGCCGTTTCGATTTCCCGTACTGACAAGCGCGCATCGAAGCGATCCAGCAAGGTTGCCAGATCGCCGGCCACAGGCTCGGCGGTAACGCCTTGCGGCGGCATCAATTGCAGATGACGGCGCATCGCCGCCAGCACCCAGTCACGCACGCACAGCAAGCGGCCCTGCTCCTGGAGGGTGAATCGCGTTGAGCGGCCCATCGACAGGCCGAGCACGGCGCCGTCGACGTTGACCATGAATTGCAATTCATCACTGCCCACCACCGAGCGGAAATAGCTCAAGTAGTACTCGCTCTGCAGGAACTGGTCGGCGGCCACCGAATCCAGGCTGTGCAAACCATCGACAATACCGGCACACACCGCTTGGTAAAAAGGATCGAGCAGGTACATGCCGGCGCTGTAATCCGCCAGTTCTTCCTGCTCGGTGGCGCTGCCTTTTGAGTCGAAGTCGATCAACAACCGTGGCACTCGCCCCGAGTGCAGCAGCGCCACCAGAGCGTTGTCCATCGGCACCAGCAGCCGCAGCGTGTCGACCAGCGCGCGCCAGAAACCGTCCTGCCCCAACGCACCAAATACCCGCGCCAGCCCCTGATGCACCGGTAACTCTTTCAACAACGCGTCCACGCACTACCCCTTTCGAGTAACCCATGATGGGAATGGGTGTGTATTACGCCTGCCGATACGCTGCAAGCACCTGATCATTACCGGCCTGCAGTAGGCCAGGAGTGCCGCATCATGAGTCGTCCCCGTCAACAGATCAATCTCGGACTGAGCGCCCTTTTGTGCGTTTCGCTGTCGGCCTTCGCAGTGGATGGCCCGACCGTTCATGTCTACAACTGGTATGACTACATCGGTCCCAACACCCTGCACGACTTCAAGCGTGATACCGGTATCGAGCCGGTTTACGACACCTTCGACAGCGCCGAAGTGCTGGAAGGCAAACTGCTGACCAGCCGCAGCGGATACGACGTGGTGGTGGCGAGTAACTTCAGCCTGCCGACCCTGATCAAGGCCGGTGCCCTGGCGCCTCTGCCCCGCGCGCAGATGCCGGATTTCAAGAACATGGACACCGACCTGTTGGCGAAACTGGCCAACAACGATCCGGGCAACCAGTACGCCGTGCCGTATCTGTGGGGCACCAACGGCATCGGCTACAACATCGATAAGGTCCGCGCCGCACTGGGCGACAAGGCCCCGGTGGATTCCTGGGACCTGGTGTTCAACGAAGAGAACCTGACCAAGCTCGGCCAGTGCGGCGTAGCGATGCTTGACTCGCCCTCCGAGATGCTGCCGGTCGCCCTGCACTACCTGGGCTTGCCGCCCAACAGCACTAACCCCGAAGACTACAAAAAAGCCGAAGCGCTGCTGCTCAAGCTGCGTCCGCACATCACTTACTTCAATTCGTCCAAGTTCATCAGCGACCTGGCTAACGGCGACATTTGCGTGGCCGTGGGTTGGTCGGGCGCCATGCTGGAAGCCAAGAAAAACGCCGAGCAGGCCAACAACGGCGTGAAAATCGCCTACAGCCTGCCCAAGGAAGGTGCGCCGGTCTGGTTCGACACGCTGGTGTTGCTCAAGGACGCACCGCATCCGGAGCAAGGCCTGGCTTTCATCGACTACCTGATGCGCCCCGAAGTCATCGCCCCGGTCAGCGATCACCTGTCCTACCCCAACGGTAACCGCAGCGCGACGCCGCTGGTGGCCGAAGCGACCCGCAACAATCCGGCCGTCTACCCGTCCGCCGAAGCCCTGGCCACGTTGTTCACCCTCCAGCCTCTGCCGCCAGCCACCGAACGAGTGCGCACGCGAGTCTGGAGCAAAGTGAAGAACGGCCAGTAAAACGCAACCGATCCTGTCCCTTGTGAATTAACCATTCGATGAACATGAGAGAAACGATGAAACCACGTGCCCGCGACTTGAACATCCAGTTCGGCCAACTGCAACCTGGCCCCCTCAATGCCATCACCGATGTGCCTGGCGTGCGCGTCGGCCACAGCGATGTGCGCGGACGCACCGCCAGCGGCCGTGACATCTTCACCGGTGTCACCCTGATCGAACCGCGTGCCGGGTCGACCAATCAGCAACCGTGTTTTGCCGGCGTCCATGTGCTCAACGGCAATGGCGACGCCACCGGTCTTGAGTGGATTCGCGAAGCCGGTCTGCTGACCAGCCCGATTGCCTTCACCAACACCCACAGCCTTGGCGTGGTGCGTGATGCGCTGATTGCGCTGGATCGCGAAACCCAACCCGACGACGGTCGACTTTACTGGAACATGCCCGTGGTGCTGGAGACCTACGACGGCCTGCTCAGCGACATCAACGGTTTTCATGTGAAGCCCGAGCACGTGGCCCAAGCGCAACGCAACGCAGTGGGCGGCGCGGTAACGGAAGGTGCCGTGGGCGGCGGCAGCGGGATGATCTGCCACGAATTCAAGGGCGGCATCGGCACCTCCTCCCGGCAATTGAGCAAGGCGCAGGGCGGCTGGACCGTCGGCGCTATCGTCCAGGCCAATCATGGTATTCGCAACGAATTGCGCGTCGACGGCTATCCCGTCGGGCGGTACATGGAAAAGGCCGACTCGCCGTTTCTCAGGGCGTCGTTGCCTCATCCGGGGATGGGTTCGATCGTCGTGTGCCTGGCCACCGATGCGCCATTGCTGCCGCACCAATGCACGCGCCTGGCACAGCGCGCCAGCCTGGGACTTGCCCGCACCGGCGGCGGCAACGAAGACCACAGCGGCGACATTTTCATCGCCTTCGCCACCGGTAACCAGCACGTGCCGCCAGCGGCCTATGAAGGCAAAGGGGCGCCAACCTGCGACAACCTGCGCATGGTCAACAACGACCACATCAGCGAGTTGTTCCTGGCCGCAACCGAAGCGGTCGAAGAAGCCATCATCAACGCCCTGCTGGCCTCTGAAACGACGGAAGGCAACGGTCACGCCGTACCGGGTCTGGATGAGAAAACACTGCTCAAGGCCCTGCGTCAGGCTGGATGGCCCGGAGATTCAACAACCAATCTCTAAACCCGCGGTTTGAACAAGACGCCCGGTGCAACGCATCGGGCGTCCATCGTTTATTGCTCCAGCACCACCAGCGGCGCGTCTTTGTTCACGATGTAAGTCGCCAGTTCCGAGGCTTTGCCGTCACCAACGTTTTTGGCAACGTGCGCGGTGCCGGCGGGGATGTACAAGGAATCGCCCGCCTTGAGCGTGACCGGTGCCTGCCCTTCAAGCTGATACTCGAACGTCCCCGAGATGACGTGGGCCACTTCAACCCCTGGATGAGAATGCTTGGGGGAAGCCACGCCCGCATCGAAATCAACCAGAACCTGAATCACTTCACGCCCTGAGACGTCGAGGTCCTGACGCAACAGATCCGTGCGATGCAGCCCCGCCTGCCAGTTTTTTGCCGGCGCGGCTTGTGCGGGGACCTTCACCTCTTCGGCTTGAGAGAAACTCGCGATTGCGCTGAGCGATACGACGGCAGCCAGGGCGATGCCGAGCCTGCCAGGGATGTTACGAAGATTGATACGGGACATCTCGACTCTCCAATGGGTGCACGGCAAGGCCGGCGAGCGCTGCATTAAGAAGTCGCGGTGTATCGCGCAAGTGTCAAACATGCCTGAATTTGTATGCCAGGTTGTCTGCCCGTGCCGGGGATACGTTCAGATACAAGCCTGGGCGTACACGTCAGTGCGGTACGCCCAATTTGGTCACGATATCTTCTGGCTGGAGCTGACGCCCGTCCGTCGAAACCAACTGCAGTTTCTGGATGGGCTTGCGGTCTTTTGCATCGACCATGACCGACCCCGGTTCGCCGGGTTCGTACAAAAATTCGTTGCCCCATTGCGACAGCGCAATCAGCACAGTCTGCAACGCCCTGCCCTTTTCGGTCAGCACATACTCCTTGTAAATACTGCCGTCAGCCGCCGGTTCCATGCGCATCACGCCCTCTGCCACCAGGCTTTTGAGGCGGGTGCTCAAAATGTTTTTCGCGACATCCAGGTTTTTCTGAAAATCACTGAAGCGCTTCGTCCCCGAGAGCGCATCACGGATGATCAGCAACGACCACCAATCGCCAATGAGATCCAGGGATCGAGCGACGGGACAGGGACTGCCCTGCAAACTTTTGCGTTTCACGTCAATAAACCTCCACCCGAAAAGGTTGCCGGCACTGACGCGCATCCGTCGGTCCGGCAGGTGGTTGCATAATACAACCAGCGCTGGTAGAAATAACACCACTTGGTTTCATCATGAAACCATTAACCTGTTCTCAGGTAGCTCGCAGCTGTGCCAGACGCACAGTCACTTCGTCATCAATGGTTGCATGATAAAACCGTAGGAGAGTACCCATGAAACTGGCTGGAAAAACTGCATTCATCACCGGCGGCAACAGCGGCCTGGGCCTGGCCACCGCCAAACTGTTCATCGCCGAAGGCGCAAAAGTGGCGATTACCGGTCGCAGTCAAAAAACCCTGGATGAAGCCAGGGAAGCACTTGGACCAAACCTGCTGGCAATCAAGGCCGACCTGACGGATGTGAGCGAGATCGAGCGCGCCGTCACCGAAGCTGTTGCCACCTTCGGCAAGCTGGATATTGTTTTCGCCAATGCCGGCATTGCCGGGCAAACCCCGGTTGGCGGCACCTCGCTGGAGACCTTTCAGAACATTATCCAGACCAACCTCACCGGTACGTTTTTCACCGTGCAAGCGACCGAGCCGCATCTCAATCCGGGTGCATCGATCATCTTGAACGGGTCGGTGCATGCCATCCTCGGATGGCCGGGCTACAGCGCCTACGCGGCCAGTAAAGCTGCGGTTCGCGCCATGACACGCGTGATGGCCGCGGAATTTGCTCCACGGGGTATTCGCGTCAATCAGATTACCCCTGGCGCAACGCGCACCCCGGTATGGAACCCTCACGCCGTCAAGGTTGGCATGGATGCGCTGGAGGAAAAGCTGATCACCACCATTCCGCTGGGTCGCATTGGTGAAGCCGATGAAGTCGCCTCGGTCGCGCTGTTCCTCGCCTCCAGCGATTCTTCAAACGTGGTTGGCGCAGAGATCGTCGTCGATGGCGCTGCAACCAGTTCACCCATGGGCGCACCTGCTCACCGGAAAAACTGGCAGGCGTAACGAAGGTGAAAAGTGAGGACGTCGCATGCAGCCTGTGTAGCTCGCAGGTTGCACGCCGTTGTTATCGATAGCATTTTTCCATCCTGCGGGCGTACCTCAAGGATGAAATCGGTCTAAAAATCCAGAGGCGCATTTCGCACGCTTTGCTAATCTGAATTTTGTAGGTGAAGACGCAGACTGATGCGCAAGAGGATAGCGAGGAAGCGTGGGGCGCGCTCCTAAGGGTACACGGTTAGAAAGATCTCCAAGGTGAGATCCAGCCCTTACGCCGTGTGAAGCAAGACAGCACAAGACTGTTCTGTCAGAAGCCTGAGAAACCTCGTAAGCCAGAGACCAGCGCTGGCCACCTACTCGATTCCAAAGCCCGCCCTGTGCGGGCTTTTCGTTTTGCGCCGACGCAAAAATCGGTATCCAGCCCTCTTCAAAGCCATTCGACCATTCGTCGCCAAGTACGCCCATGCCCTCTTGACTTCACGTGGCGCCTGCGTGAATATTATTTAAATCGGATGCGATCTAAACGTGTACGACATACAAATTTGATTGAACATTAACGTTGAGGATTCACCCCATGAGCAAGATCGAAAAAGTCCTGGCCTCCGGCAAAACCCACACCACCCTGAGCAGCGCCGGCGTCACATCGCGTGGCCATAACGGCAGCCTCGACATCGTGCTGTCATCGCCGGGCAGCGATAAGCCAGTCCATGAATTCAAAGGCACCCAACCGCACCCGAAAGCCGAGCAACTGTTTGCCGGCGCATGGTCGGCCTGCTACATCGCCGCCGTCGGCCTCGCCGCCAAGCAGCGCAACGTCGAGCTTCCCTCCGACCTGTCCGTCGACATCGAAGTCGACCTGGGCCAGACCGGTGACGCTTACTTCCTGCAAGCACGCCTGACACTGCGCGCTCCTGGACTGGATCACGCTGTAGCAACAGAAATCGCCCATGCGGCCGACCAGATTTGCCCGTACTCCAAGGCGACCCGCGGAAACATCAATGTGGCGCTGAACGTCCTCACGGCTTGAAGCAGCCGTTGAATTTCTAGAAGCGCCACATATATCGCATGCGATGCACGCGTATGCGATACGTAAACCTTATTAACGCATTCAGGTAATCCCCCATGAGCAAGATCGAAAAAGTCCTGGCCACCGGCAAAACCCACACCACCGCCAGCAGCACCGGCAACACCTCGCGCGGCCACAATGGCAGCCTCGACATCGCGCTCTCGTCACCCGGCAACACAACGCCTGTGCACGTGTTCGCCGCCACCCAGCCTCACCCGGCTGCCGAGCAACTGTTTGCTGGCGCCTGGTCGGCCTGCTACACCGCCGCCGTCGGGTTGGTGGCCAATGATCTGAATGTGGTGCTGCCGTCCGATATGTCCGTCGACATCGAAGTCGACGTAGGCCAAACGGGTCTGGACTACTTCCTTCAAGCTCGCTTGACCCTGCGCGTACCCGGCCTGTCGGACGATATCGCAAAGACGCTGGCGCACACTGCCGACCAGATCTGCCCGTACTCGAAGGCAACGCGAGGCAACATCGACGTGGACTTGAAGGTCCTCACGGCTTGATGCAGCGCACGGCGGGTTCGACATTTTGTGTCGAACCCGTCACTGGCCGTTGATCACACAGCGACTTAGAGCACTTACGACACCATCGCACACGAGGTATATTTCAGGATTGCGTGA
The DNA here is from genome assembly GCF_949767865.1 of Pseudomonas sp. IT-P294. Taxonomy (NCBI): domain Bacteria; kingdom Pseudomonadati; phylum Pseudomonadota; class Gammaproteobacteria; order Pseudomonadales; family Pseudomonadaceae; genus Pseudomonas; species Pseudomonas sp. IT-P294. Next base: position 1,232,117 of record NZ_CATKQW010000011.1, read on the forward strand.
CAGCCGTCTTCGACGAACGAGGCCCCCATGAAGTCCACACAAGACGCCGTACCCGCCGACCTGAAACTCTCCGATTTTCTGTGTTTTGCGGTCTATTCAACCAACCTCGCGTTCGGCAAAGCCTACAAGCCGATCCTCGAACGATTGGGCCTGACCTACACGCAATACATCACCATCGTCGCGCTGTGGGAGCAGGACAATCAGACCGTCGGCAGCCTCGGCGAAAAGCTGTTTCTTGAATCGAACACGCTCACGCCGATCCTGAAAAAACTCGAAGCGATGGGTTTCCTGCAACGCCAGCGCGATCCTGAAGACGAACGTCAGGTGCGAATCAAGCTGACGAAACAAGGCAAGGCGTTGCGCGAAGACCAGCCGGAAACCGGGCTGTCAGGAGCGACGGGCCTGACACAAGAGGAGTTCACGCAGTTGCAGAAGTCGATCGTGACGCTGCGCAACAACCTGATCAAATCAATGAACACTGAGGAGTAAGCAATGACCACGCACACTGAAACTGCACTTCTGGCCGGTGGCTGCTTCTGGGGCATGCAGGATTTGCTGAGGAAACAACCCGGCGTGCTGTCGACGCGAGTGGGTTACTCCGGCGGCGATGTGCCCAACGCCACTTACCGCAACCATGGCACTCACGCCGAAGCGATCGAGATTGTGTTCGACCCGAACATCACCAGCTATCGGCAGATCCTCGAGTTTTTCTTCCAGATTCATGATCCGTCGACCGCCAATCGTCAGGGTAACGACATCGGCCTCAGCTACCGCTCGGCGATTTTCTATTTGAATGAAGACCAGCGAGCGATAGCCGAAGACACGGCGGCCGATGTCGATGCCTCCGGTCTGTGGCCCGGCAAGGTCGTGACTGAAATCGTGCCCGCCGGCCCGTTCTGGGAAGCAGAACCGGAGCATCAGGACTACCTGGAAAGATTGCCCAGCGGCTACACCTGCCACTTCATCCGGCCAAACTGGAAACTGCCGAAACGCGCTTGACGCAAAAAATCCCCGGGGCCGGCGTTGGCCCCCGGGGACTATTCAAATGCCATCAGGTATTGGTCTTCAACTTGGTCCACAGACGTGTGCTCAGCCGTGCAATCGCGGCGGGCAGATCCTCGACGGTGAACAGCTTGTCCATCACCGATTTGGGCGGGTAGATCGCCAGGTCCTGCTTCACCGCCGGATTGACCAAGGCATCCGCCGCCAGGTTCGGGTTGGCGTAATGAATGCTGTTGCTGATGTTGGCGATGACGTCAGGCTTCAACAGGTAATTCATGTACGCGTAGCCATTCTTCTCGTGTGGTGCACCTTTGGGCATGACCACCATGTCGAGCCACAGGGTCGAACCTTCGTCCGGAATCGAATAGGCAATCTCGATGCCGTTCCCCGCTTCCTTGGCGCTGGCCGCCGCTTGCACCACATCACCGTTGAAACCGATCACCACGCAAACATTGCCGTTGGCCAGGTCGCTGACGTATTTGGACGCATGGAAATACTGGATGTAAGGCCGAATCTTGAGTAATGCCTGCTCGGCTTTCTGGTAATCCGCCGGCTCGTGGCTATGGGGCGGCAGTCCCAAGTAATTGAGGGTGATCGGCAGAATCTGCGTCGGATTATCGATAATCGCCACGCCGCACTCACTCAACTTCTTGATGTTGCTCTCATCAAAAATCAGCTTCCAGGAATGGGTGACATCGGTGGTGCCGAAGATCGCCTTGATCTTCTCGACGTTGTAGCCAATACCGGCGGTGCCCCACATGTACGGATAGCCGTACTGGTTGCCCGGGTCGTTGACCTCGAGTTTTTTCATCAGCGCCGGGTCAAGGTTTTTCCAGTTGGGCAGCTGGCTTTTATCCAGCTTCTGGATGGCGCCAGCCTTGATCAAGCGCGACAGAAAATGGTTCGAAGGGCTGACCACGTCATAACCGGTATTGCCGGTCATCAGTTTTGATTCCAGGACTTCGTTGCTGTCGTGAATGTCGTACGTCGCCTTGATCCCGGTTTCCTCGGTGAAACGGGTCAGGGTGTCGTCGGCGATGTAGCCGTTCCAGTTGGAAATGTTGACCGCTTCAGCCGCGTAGGTGGTTGCCGAAAATGCCGCGAGCGCGAGCGTCAGGGAAACAGTGTTGATCTGCATGTTGAATCACCTTTTTATTCTTTTGTGATAACCGGAAATCTAGATTTCTGTGCGGGCCCGAACGGCTTCGAGGCGCATCCGCAGCAGCGCGCCGATGTCGAGCAAGGGGCGCGGCGGTAGCCAGCCGGGTTGGGCCCTGCGCATCACCGCATCGAGCATCGGCGAGCCAATATCCGAGGCCAGTTCGGCGAGCAGTCGTCCCCAAAGGGTGCCGCGCGCCACGCCTGAACCGTTGCACCCGGCCACGGCAAACACGCCCTCTTCCACTCTGGAAAAAAACGGCTGCCCGGAGCGCGAGGCGCTCAGGTGTCCGGTCCAGGTGTGCTGGATGTCCTGCTCGGTCAGCCACGGAAAACGCCGTTGCAAACCCACCGCATGGTGCTGTCGACGAACCCGCAGTTCATTGCCGGACAAATCCCGCGAGCGGTATTCCGCCGTGTTGCGGATCATCACACGACGGTCGGGTGTCAGCCGGACCGTCGCACCCAGTGGACGGGTAGACAGCACGCCCCAAGGCTCCACGCTACCGATGTGGCGAAATTCCTCATCACTCAACGGCCGCGTGAGGCTGGCACTGAGTTCCATCGGGAACGTCCCGCTGTCATGAAGGCCTGCGCGTGGCACAAAGGCATTCAGGCAGACCAGCACCTGTTTTGCCTCGATGCTGCCCTCGGTGCCGTTGGCACGCAGGCGTCCTTTTGCCAGCCGTTCCAGCCCTACGATGTCGGTGTTTTCGTAGACGTTCACGGTGTCTGGCAGCGCCTCCAGCAAGCCTTTCACGTACTTCGCCGGCTGCAGCAGCGCATTGCCTTTGCCACACCAGATCGCCGCGCGGTAATGCCGGGTGCCGAGCTTTTGATTCAGTTGATCACCTTCCAGAAACTCGGCGGAGGCGCCCAGTGTGCGCAGTGTCTGGAGTTTGGCGTCGATGTGAGTCAGCTTGCCGGGATCGCTGACCGCGAAAAAATAGCCGGCGTCCCTGAAATCACACTCGATGCCGTGCCGGGCAATCATCGTGCGGACTTCCGTGCTGGCCGCACGTGAAATTGAAGTATCGACTTCGAAGCCGGCGAACCCGGGATTGCCCATCAATTCGTCACGGGTCGGGTGTTCGTGGGCCACCACAAAACCGGAATTGCGCGCCGAAGCGCCCTGCGCCGCCCGTTGCCGGTCGACCACCACGATGCGTGCCCCGGGGTGCAATTGCGCCAGTGCATGGGCGGCGCTCAAACCGGTGATGCCGGCACCGATGACCAGCCAATCGGCGTCTTGCGGCCCTTTGAGACGATCACGCGCCGCAGCACTCCCTGCTTGCGCGATCCAGCCACATTCATTCTTCATGCGTCACCTGCCCAGATTGTCGTTCTGCGAGCCGGCTCATGCAATCGTCGCATGGACGATGTGTGACGGCGGCTGCTAGCGCTAGAATCTATTAGGTCTTCGGTGATACAACCAACGTTATAAACTCATTGAGCTATTCATAAAACGCATGGATAAGATTCGCCACGTCCCATCCCTCCAAGCCATGCAGGCACTGGTGGAAGTCGCTGAGTCGGGCAGCTTCACTCAGGCCGCGCACAAACTCTGCCTGACCCAAAGTGCGGTCAGCCGGCAGATACAACAATTGGAAAGTCACTTTGGTGTGCCGATGTTTATCAGAAGCAGCCGCAGCATTCGGCTGACCTCGGAAGGCGAACAGGTTCTGGCCAGCGCGCGCACGATCCTTGAGCAACTGAAAAACCTTGAGGATCGGCTCTCGCCGCAAAAACGCCCGTTCCGCATTCGCATGCATGTGTCATTGGCGGTGCGCTGGTTGTTGCCGAAGTTGAGCGACTTCTATCGGTGTTACCCGGACATTTCCCTGTCGATCGAAACCGTCGCGACGGAGATCGTCGAACCGGCCAGCGACAGCGATGCCTACATCCGCTATTTGCCCGAACCGTCCAGCGATCCGGCTTGCCTGACCCTGTTCGAGGAAGCGCTGGTGCCGGTCTGCGCGCCTGGCCTTGGCAGCGCCATTCGACCTTTGGCGTCGATGGAGGACCTTGTCGACTTCCCGCTGCTCCACCGTTCGGCAGACCAGCAAGCCTGGATCGAATGGTTGGCGGCCAATGATGGAAAACCGCTGGAAGCCTATCGACACATCCCCTTCAATCTCGATGAACTGGCGCTGGATGCCGCCGCGCGCGGACTGGGGGTGGCCGTGACAGACCTGACCCTGGCGGAAGAATCGATTGATCGTGGGGTGCTCGTTGTCCCGTTCGGGTTGCCGCTGAAGACTAGAGGGGTTTATTCGCTGTGCCTGCAACCTTCGGCGGCGTCGCATCCAGGGTGCGCGCAGGTGATGCAATGGTTCGCCGGCCAGGCTGAACAGCCCATCGATTAAAAGAGGAATGACTACCCCTGTGGGAGCGAGCCTGCTCGCGATGGCGGTGTGACAGTTATCAACTTTTTGACTGATAAACCGCTATCGCGAGCAGGCTCACTCCCACAGGGGTTTTGCGTTTATTCAGGAATTGCGGCTGCTTGCTGAACCACGCCGCGCTCTTCCAGCAAACGCACAAACATCGTCAGGCTCTGCGACACCGTGCCCCTGCGCCACACCAGCCAGGTGCGCAAATAACGGAACGATTGCGACAACGGCCAGATGCTCACGGTGCTGCAGCCCGGCATGCTTTCGAGCATGCTGCGCGGCATCAGCGCCAGGCCGGCACCGGCGCTGACGCAGGCCAGCATGCCGTGATAGGACTCCATCTCGAATATCTTGCCGGGCACCGCCGCGTCGTTGGCGAACCAGCTTTCGAAATGGTGGCGGTAGGAGCAATTGGAACGGAAGGCGTAGATGTTTTCGCCGTTCACATCCTGCGCACGCTGGATGGGGGAATGGTGCAGCGGCGCGATCAGCACCATCTCTTCCTCGAAAGCCGGCACGCCCTCCAGCGCCGGGTGCAATACCGGGCCGTCGACAAACGCAGCGGCCAATCGGCCCGACAACACGCCATCGATCATGGTCCCGGAAGGTCCGGTAGACAGGTCCAGTTCGACCTTGGCGTGCTTCTGGTTATAGGCGGCCAGCAGTTCCGGAATGCGCACCGCCGCCGTGCTTTCCAGCGACCCGAGCGGAAATGACCCTTGCGGTTCTTCACCGGCGACCGTCGCCCGGGCTTCCTGCACCAGGTCAAGAATGCGCCGGGCATAGTCGAGAAAACTCCAGCCGGCCGGTGAAAGGCGCAGGCGGCTTTTCTCGCGGATAAACAAGTCCACGCCCAAATCCAGCTCAAGCTGTTTAATGCGCGTCGTCAGGTTCGATGGCACCCGATGGATATGCTGGGCGGCCACACTGATGCTGCCGTGCTCGGCGACAGCTTTGAAGATCTCGAGCTGAACCAGATCCAAGTCATTCTCCAAACGTGAACGATATGCTCAGTATTATTCAGTTTCCAGAAAATTAACACCGCCGTAATCTGAGCACATCCCCACCTCGCAGGACGGTGCCATGACCAACGTTTCCAGCCTTACCCATGCCATTTCGATCAACCCCGCCAATGGCGAGCAGATTGGTCACTATGCGTTTGAATCCGAGTCGGCGCTGCAAGCCGCACTGGCACGTGCCGCGAGCGGGTTCCGTGCCTGGCGCAGCAAGCCGGTGGCGCAACGCGCGCAGCTGTTGATCGTGCTGGCCAAGGCCTTGCGCGACAACTCGGCAGCCATGGCCAACATGATCACCCTGGAAATGGGCAAGCCGATCACCCAGGCCCGTGGCGAAATCGAGAAATGCGCGCAACTGTGCGAGTGGTACGCCGAACATGGCCCGGCGATGCTCAACGCTGAATCGACACTGGTTGAAGGTGGCAAAGCGCGCATTGAATACCGCCCGCTCGGCCCGATTCTCGCGGTGATGCCGTGGAACTTCCCGATCTGGCAGGTCCTGCGCGGCGCCGTTCCAGCCTTGATCGCCGGCAACACCTACGTGCTCAAGCATGCACCGAACGTGATGGGCAGCGCGTATTTGCTGCTCGATGCCTTCAAGCAAGCCGACTTCCCTGAAGGTGTGTTCGAAGTTATCAACGTCACGCCCGACGGTGTTTCCACGGCGATCAAAGACTCGCGCATCGCAGCGGTCACCCTCACCGGCAGCGTGCGCGCCGGCATGGCCATCGGCGCTCAGGCCGGTGCGGCATTGAAAAAATGCGTCCTGGAACTGGGTGGCTCCGACCCGTTCATCGTGCTCAACGATGCCGACCTCGACGAAGCGGTCAAAGCCGCCGTGATTGGTCGCTATCAAAACACCGGGCAAGTCTGTGCGGCGGCCAAGCGCCTGATCGTCGAGCAAGGCATCGTCGAGGAATTCACACGCAAATTCGTCGAAGCGACCGGCAAACTGGTGGTCGGTGATCCGCTGGCAACCGAGACTTACATCGGTCCGATGGCACGCTTCGATCTGCGTGATGAACTGGATCAACAGGTACGCGAAACTCTGGAAGAAGGCGCGACGTTGTTGATGGGCGGCAAGAAGGCTGAAGGCCCGGGCAACTTCTACGAGCCGACGGTCTTCGCAAACGTCACCGACCAGATGACCTCGTTCAAACAGGAACTGTTTGGCCCGGTGGCGTCGATCATCACCGCTCGTGATGCAGCCCATGCGCTGGAGCTGGCGAACGACAGTGAGTTCGGCCTCGCCGCAACGATCTACACGCGCAATGTCGAACTGGCCGAGCAAATGACCAACGAACTGGAGACAGGCGGCGTGTTCATCAATGGCTACTGCGCCAGCGATCCACGCGTGACCTTCGGCGGCGTGAAGAAAAGCGGTTTTGGTCGTGAGTTGTCGCACTTCGGCGTTCGCGAGTTCTGCAACGCGCAGACGGTGTGGCTGGACCGCCGCTGATCGCCTCCGGTTGCCTGGGTGTCGTTCAACACCCAGGCAACTGCGCTTTATTCGTTGAGGTAATACACCTTGTTGACGATCATCCAGCGCTCCCTGATCTTCAGTAACGACAGATAATCCGTGAACCGCATGCCGAGATAGTCATCAATGACTTTCACGGCAGCGGCATCGCCCGTCACATCAACGCTAACGGTTTGCCAGAACGGATTGACGTCCTTGGCCGCCGGTCCCTCGGCCTTGATCGCGCTGATAAAGTCATTCAACGGCAACCATTCCAGTTCATTGTGATAGTGACCGATGATGCGACAGTCGGGATGAAACGCCTGCCGCAGCAGCACTTCGTCGGCGAAAACCATCCCTTCCACGTAATTGCGCACCACAATGCTGATGAGCTCTTTGTCCAGCGTTTGAGCCGTCATGTCATACCTCCAACTGACTCATGCCACCTGAAAAGTCTAGCACCGCGTTTCGGTCAACCACCCCGGCGGCGACTATGCTGTTGAGGGCAAACTCTGCGGGAGGATTTGAAGATGTCATTGACGCTTTACTACCATCCGTTGTCGTCGTACTGCCACAAGGTGCTGATCGCGCTGTATGAAAACGCTACCGACTTCGACAGGCGAATCATCGATCTGGGGGACGTAGCGCAGCGAGCAGAGCTTCAAGCACTGTGGCCACTGGTCAAGTTCCCGGTCATCCATGACGCCGCTCGCCAGCGAACGGTGCCGGAATCCACCATCATCATCGAATACCTGGACCGGCTTTTCCCGGGCGCCAACGCGCTGATTCCCGGCGATTGGGACAGCGCCTTGGAGGTTCGATTGTGGGACCGGTTTTTCGATAACCATGTGCAGGGGCCGATGCATCAGATAGTCCTTGATCGCATACGCTCGGCCCACGGCGATCTGACCAGGGAACGCGCGGCGCTGGACACCGCGTACGGCATACTCGAACATCAGATGGCCTCCCGGATATGGGCGGCCAGCGCGGATTTCAGCCTGGCCGATTGCGCGGCGGCGCCGGCCTTGTTTTATGCCAGCACACTTCAACCGTTCCACGACGATCACCACCACTTGCACGCTTATTTCGAGCGGTTGATGGCGCGGCCGTCAGTGCGGCGAGTCCTTGACGAAGCCAAGCCCTACTTCTCGATGTTTCCGTTCGCCGAGGCCATCCCGGAGCGGTTTCGCTAGCGCACTCATTTGACGATATCGATCAATTGCTCGCGTTGCGCTCCCGTCAGCATCGGCCCGAAACCGGCACCGGCATTGTCCGCCATGTAGCGCGGATTACCGGTGCCGGGAATCACACAGGTCACCGCCGGGTGGGACAGGAGAAACTTCAGCGCCATTTGCGGCCAACTGTTGACCCTGACATCTGCCGCCCAGCGTGGTAACGGTTTGTCCTGCAAGCGGGCGAGCAAACCACCGCCGCCGAACGGCCGATTACAGATCACCGCCACGCCACGCTCGCGGCACAGGGGCAGGATGCGTTTTTCGACGCCGCGATCATCCAGGGCGTAGTTGATCTGCAAAAAATCCAGTGGCTCGGCCTTGAGCACCGCTTCCACCTCGTCATACGCCGACGCGGTGTAATGGGTGATGCCGATGTAGCGGATGCGCCCTGCTTTCTTCCATTCACGCAAGGTCGGCAGATGGGTTTGCCAGTCCAGCAGATTGTGGATCTGCATCAGGTCGATGCGGTCGGTTTGCAGCAGCTTGAAGGACTGCTCCATCTGCGCGATGCCTTCTTCGCGGCCACGGGTCCACACCTTGGTGGCCAGAAACGCCGGCGAGCGCGGTTCATGGATCGACAGCAATTCACCGGTCGTCTGCTCGGCGCGACCGTACATGGGCGAGCTGTCGATGACCGTCCCACCCTTCTCGAACAACGCGCGCAGCACGGCCGGCAACTGTTTGTAGGCCGCGCTCGCAGGCTCGACATCGAACCCGCGATACGTCCCCAACCCGACGATGGGCAATGGCTCGTTGCTGGAAGGTATGGGCCGGGTCAGCATGTTCTTGCCTCCTGTTTCCGTCGCCGGCGCAGATGCTGCAAAGGCCGGATCGAAGGTGAAAACCGCCGAATCACCGGCAACCAGCGCGAGCAGTTGTCGACGCGTGTACCCATCAGTGTGGCTCATGGAATGGCCCTCGACCGATGAACTAGACTCTGGCTTCGATCCAGTGGATTGCATCCCTCAGCCCAGAGCCGTCAATGTTGCCCACTAAAGCTAGTCGAATGTCGCGAATCCTGATGCTCATCGTCGTCATCCTGGCAGCGTTGTACTTGACGCTGTGTGCGGCGCTGTTCCTGTTTCAGCGCGCGCTGATCTACTACCCAAGGCCCAGCGCCATCCAGACGCCGGAATCGGTGCTGATGCTGGCCGTCGACGATGCGCAAGTGCAGGTGTCCGTCAGGTCGCACGACGGACCCAAGGCGTTGATCTATTTCGGCGGCAATGCCGAGGATGTGTCGCGTAACCTGCCCGAGTTCGCGCAGGCGTTCCCGGACCATGCCCTCTACTTGCTGCACTATCGAGGCTACGGTGCAAGCTCCGGCTCGCCGTCGGAAGAGGCGATCCAGCGTGATGCCATGACCCTGTTTGACAAGGTCTACGGCAGCCACCCGCAAATCGCCCTGGTGGGTCGCAGCCTCGGATCAGGCGTTGCCGTGCGCCTCGCCAGTCAACGCCCGGGTTCAAGCCTGATTCTGATTACGCCCTACAACAGCCTGGAAGACCTCGCCGCGCGCCAGTTCCCGTGGTTTCCAGTGAGGTGGCTGCTACAGGAACGATTTGAATCATGGCGGTACGCGGCGCACATCACGATACCGACGCTGTTGATCGTGGCCGAACACGACGAAGTCATACCGCGCGCCAGCACCGAGCAGCTCTACGCCCACTTCGCCAAAGGCGTGGCCACGCTGCGGGTCATCGATGGTGTAGGCCACAACTCAATCTCCGAAAGTCCCCAATACCTGCCGTTGCTGGGCACAGGGCTGTGATGGCAAACGATGCGGTGATAGAGCCCGTCGATCACTCGGTCACAAACAGTGATTGGACGGCCCGCCCCCTTGCTCTTAGCCTGCGCCCGACCGGCTATCAAACATCTGGATCACACGTATTTTCCGTAGGCAGGACACCATGATCGTCAGACCCAAACCGAACTTCCTCAACATCATGAGTGCGATCAAGGGCTCGATCGCCAAACGGATTGCCCTGCGCTGCCTGATGGTGACGCTGCTCGCGTCAGTGATCGTGCTCGTCGAGACCTTGCACCCCAGCTACTTCTCCAAGGTCAGCGCGACACCGTTCACGTTGCTGGGTCTGTCGCTCTCGATCTTCATGAGTTTTCGCAACAACGCCTGTTATGACCGCTGGTACGAAGGCCGCAAAGCCTGGGGCGACGTGATGGTCGCCATCCGCTCGATGATCCGCGAAACCCGAATCATCCAGGACGCAAACGAGCGTCGCACACTCCTTCGTCATCTGTGCGGGTTTGCCCACGCGCTCAACGCGAAGCTGCGCCTGGAAAATGAGCTCGCGGCCAGTGGCCGCTGGCTCGACCCGTTGCCGGAAGACAGTACGCCAGACTTCAGTGGACAGATATTGCAGCAGGTCGGACAGCAGTGTTCGACACTCAGCGAATCCGGCGTGATCAACGAATGGCGCTACACGATCATGAGCAATCATCTGACTCACCTGACCCAGGCTCAGGCGACCTGCGAACGCATCAAACACACGCCGCTGCCCTTCGCCTACACCTTGTTGCTGCACCGAACCAGCTACCTGTTCTGCTTCTTGCTGCCCTTCGCGATGGCCGAGCCCCTGGGCTGGCTGACACCGATTTTCACCGCGATTGTCAGCTACACCTTTTTCGGCCTGGATGCGATTGGCGACGAGCTGGAGGACCCGTTTGGGCGCGATGAAAATGACCTGCCAATCGATGCCATTGTGCGCACTATCGAGCGGGAGATTCTTGCGGCACTGGGAGAAACCCCGCTGCCTCCCGTGCTCAAGCCGGTGGATTTTGTGTTGGGGTGATAACACCTGACAGCAGCGCTACTACCACACCACATATTACAATATGGCAAGTTTGATTCTCAATTACAGTAACGCTTATAGACCTGTTCCTTATTAAGTCCCGCTCATTAGTTATAGCGCTGTGATAGCAGCGACTTGCTCTTTACCCCAAGCCTCCATTATCGGGGGATTGCAACGCAACATTCAGCCACGCCTGACTATTAATAGTTTAAAAAGTTTAAACCATCCGACGGAAAAAAATTCATACCTAAAAACAATCAGTTAAGCACTGGCGAATTCACTATTGGATAAAAGGCATGTTTTTTGGCGAGGAACGTTTGACAGGGCGCCAAGACTGGTCGATAACTACACCGGTCCATTAGAACAGGGCGCGAGCGCATATTACTCATTTCTCTCTGTTCCCCGGACAACTTGAAAATGACTTGTCTTCAGGCCCTTGTATGGACCGTGCGGTAGCTTTGCCAACGGCAATTGCCAGCCTCACATACCCAATATGCCACCTCAGATATATCCCGATTATTTACCTCACTGTTGCATGGACACAACAGTGCCTGACTCACTATTGATACACGCCCAAGCAAACCACATAAAAATTATAATACTGTCCAACTTAACACTTTCCGGGACGCCAATAGAGCCACTGCCTGCCTAAACTTTCGATAATTACGGAGTTTACCAGCATGTCTGCGATCAGTTGCGAACGTTCCGCCTGGTACCTGTTGCAATGCAAACCTCACCAGGATGAACGAGCCCGTATCAACCTGATTCAACAGAACTTTGTCGTGTTCCATCCTCAGTTTATAAGTGATCGCATCATTCGCGGAAAACAACAGCGGGTGCGCGAATCACTTTTCCCCGGTTATCTGTTCATCCATCTTGGCGGCAACGACAATTGGGCGCCCATACGCTCTACTCGCGGCGTCAGTCGTATCGTCGAATTCAATCATGGTCCCGCAACGGTGTCCGAGAACGTCATCGAGCACCTGCGTGCGCGCTGTTTCGAATCATCGATCCCCCATGATGACCCGCCGCTGACGCCCGGAGACCACCTGCAAATAATCCGCGGACCGCTGTCGACACTTGAGGGCGTTTTCATCGCGTCGCATGGGGCCGAGCGCGTGATGATCCTGCTGCAATTTCTGAATCGCGAGCAGCCTATCTGTGTGCCCTTAAGTGACCTCGAACGCCAGCACACCCCGTTGCAGCTCAATATTTGACTGATTGATTATTCCAGGAGCCATCACATGGCCTTGAAATCACGCTGCCTTATTGCACTGATCACGGCCTCGCTGTATCCCTCAATGGCCTGGAGCATTCGCCCGGCGCCGATCGATCTATACGGGTTGGACTTCACACCGACCTTCCTGCTTTCAGAAAGTTATGACGATAATTTCCGGGAGCTGGAAAGCAACAAGCAGTCTTCCATGATCACCCAGTTGCTGCCCTCCTTCGAGCTCAAGGCCGAAGATCGCAACAGCGCCACGCGATTAATCTGGCAACCCTCCCGGCATATTTACCACGACGAACCGGATGCTTCGTACACGGCTCAACGGGTGCGGGGGGAAAGCATTATGGAGTTCACTGACAGGCACCGACTGAAACTTGAAGCCGAGTACCACAAATACCAGACCACGGAATCAACGGCAGTCGAAGGCGTCAATGACAAGATCAACAACAAACTCGTGGGCGGCCTCTACACCTATGGCGCCAGGAGCGCTGACAATCAGCTGGATTTCGGCGCCAATTACGCTGAGCTTCGCTACGACAATGCCGACGGCATCAACAACGACAAAGAGCGCAATACCACCGGCCTGACCACCACCTGGTATCACCGCATCGGCAGCAACACCCGCAGCCTGCTGGAATACGATCACACCCGTTTTGATTACCTGCAATCCAACAGTCCGCGCAGCAGCAATTCCGATGCCGTCCTCGCCGGCGCCGTTTGGGACATCACCGCTCGCACCACCGGTAAAGTCCGCGTCGGTTATGAGAAAAAGAACTTCGATAGCAGCCAATCCAACGACCTCAATAACCCCACCTGGCAAATAGACCTGCAATGGAAGCCACGCACTTATTCGACATTCACCTTCGTTGCCCGCCAGGCCCTCGCCGAGGGCGATGACGGTGCCGAGGCCGTCAAGTCGACCTTTACCCAGGTCGGTTGGCGCCACGGCTGGACCGAGCGGATCACCACGGTGGCCGAAGCCGGGATCGGTCGATATGTCTACGAAGGCCAAACTCGCACGGACAACCTGCAGGACTACAACCTGGCCGTGATGTACGCGATGCGCCGCTGGCTGGATATCGAACTCGGTTATCGATTCCGCGATAACAGCTCCGATGCCGACAATCAAAGTTTCACCCGCAATGTGGTGCACATCAGCTTCAACGTAAGCCTCTAAGAGGGTTTAGACATGAACTCACAGACGCTTGGTTTGTTGTTCGCGCTGGCGGTTCTACCCAATACGTATGCAGCAGACCCCGGGACCCAATACAAACTGGCCGCCGGCGATGTCTTGCGCATCACCGTGTTTGGCGAACCGGAGTTGAGCCTGAAAAGAATCCGCCTCAGCGACGCCGGCACGTTTTCCTACCCGTTCCTGGGTGAGATATCCGCAAAGGGCCTGACCCCCGGCCAAGTTGAAAAGATCATCGCCGACGGACTTAAACAAGGTTATCTGATCGACCCGAAAGTCAGCTTGAGCCAGATTGAATACCGTTCGTTCTACATCAATGGCGAAGTACAGAAACCTGGCAGTTACCCATTCGTCCCCGGCCTGACACTGGAGAAAGCCATCGCCCTGGGCGGCGGCTTGACGGAGCGTGCCTCGATCAAACGCGTGACCATCGTGCGCGGTGATGGCGGCACCACGCTCACCGACGAAGTCACGCGTAGCACCACGATCGCCCCCGGCGACACCATTTCCATTGCTCAAGGGTTCTTCTGATCATGGACAACAGCCCCAGCACCTACGTCGAACGTCCTCTTCAAACGCATCTGCATCAGCAGAACAGCGAAGACCAGGACACCATTGATCTGCTTAACGTCTGGCGGGTGATCTGGCGCGCCAAATGGAGCATCGGCTGGCTGGTCCTGCTGTGCTGTGCGTTGGCGACGATTGTGGTCTGTACCCTTATTACGCCGCAGTACATCGGCAGCACCACCTTGCTGTTCAACGATAAAACGCCGCCGGTGGTGTCCTTCGAGCAGGTCAAGGATTCAGGCGGTACCGCCACCGAATACTTGCAGACCCAACAGGCGCTGCTGCAATCGCGGGACCTTGCCGAACGCGCGGTGAGAAAACTCAACCTGACGACCAACCCGATCACAGACCCACGCCAGCAGCCGAAATCCTGGTTCACCCCACGCCAATGGCTGGCGGACCTCGACCTTGACCAATGGCTGCCAGGGTTGAGCAAGTTGATACCGGAAAAAAATCCGCCCACCGAGGAGGACATTTTCAACGAGGTCACACAAAACCTCATGCAAAAAACCAACGTCAAATTCGTCGGCAAAAGCCAGTTGCTTCAAATCGACGTCGAATTGCCTGACCCGGATCTCGCGGCCGCTGTCGCCAACTCGCTGGCCCAGAGCTTTACCGACAGTCAGCTCGACACCAGCGAGAAGTCATCGCAGACCCTCACGGCCTGGATGAACACACGACTGATCAACCTGCGCGATAACTTGCGTGCGGCTGAGAAAAAGCTACAGGGCTACCGGGAAGAGCAAGGTCTGGTAGACGTTGGCGGTGTTGCCACCATCAGCGCCAACGAACTGGAAATGACCGGCAATCGCATGGTCGACGCCCGTCGCAATCGTGCTGAAGCAGAGAGCGAATACCGCCAGGCGAAGGCCCTGAGCAATGGCGACCTGAGCCGACTGTCCAGTGTGCCGGCAGTCTTGAGTAACCCGTTGGTCCAGCAATTCCAGGCGGACCGAGCCAAGGCGCAAGCCAAGGTCGATGAGCTGTCGGCACGTTACGGTCCAAAACACCCGAGCCTGATTGCCGCACAGTCCGATTTGCGCGCCGCCACCACCAGCCTGCAACTGCAGGTGCAACAGGTGGTCGCCGGGATCGAGCGGCAATACCAGCTCGCCACGGCCAGTGAGGCCTCGCTGCGCCAATCCTTCAACAGTAACAAATCGCAGATCCAGGACATTGCCCGCAAGGAATTCCAGTTGCGTGAGTTCCAGCGCGAAGTCGACAGTACCCGCGCGCTGTATGAAACCTTCGTCACTCGCTTGAAGGAAACCGCCGCCACCGCCGACATGGACTCCACCAAAGTACGCATCGTCGACCCGGCTATCGTGCCGGTGGAAGCGAGCAAACCGCGCAAAACCCTGATTGTCGGGATCGTCGGCTTGCTCGCGGCGATGATCGGTGTGGCGCTGGCGTTGCTTCAGGACAAACTGAGCAATACCTTCAAGACCGACGAGTCGATCGAAAGCACGCTTAACATTCCGCTGCTCAGCGTGGTGCCTTTGGTCATGAAGAAAAGTCGCCGGCAACTGGCGCGGTTGTTCGAAGACAATGACAACCCGCGTTTCTCCGAAACCATTCGCAACCTGCGCACCTGGCTGATGTTGCAAAGCAGTGATATGCCCTCGCAAGTGGTGCTGGTCACCTCGACCGTTGCCAGCGAAGGCAAAAGCACCATCGCCAACAACCTGGCCAGCTCGCTCACCCCGCTGGAGCGGGTGCTGCTGATCGATGCCGACATGCGCCAGCCGACGCTCTCGCTGAATTTCGATTTCCCACCGGAAAGTCAGGGGCTGGCCAATGTGATTGCCGGCACTGCCCGACTTGAAGACTGCATCGTCTCGGTGGGCAATCTGGACATGTTGCCAGCTGGAAGTATGGCGCCTCCCGCCCTGGATCTGTTCGGCGCGCCGCGCTTGCCTTCCCCTGCGGACACCAACGATTCGGCGAATCAGCCGCCGCCACAGGACCTGCTCAGCTCACCGCGCATGGCGCGCATGCTTGAGGTGCTCAAGACGCGTTACCGGCACATCATTATCGATTCACCCCCAGCAGAAATGATCAGCGATGCGTTGTTACTGGCCAGGCATTCGGATGCCGTGATCTATGTGGTCAAGGCCGACAGCACGCCGATCAATCAGGTGCAGAGAAGCATTGCGGTATTGCAGCAAAGCCACGTTCCGGTATTCGGAGCCGTGCTCAATCAGGTCGATCTGCGCAAGGCACGCAAGTACGGCTACAACCATTCACGCCCGTTCTACAACTACGACTTCGTGCCCAGATAACCCGAGACCACGCTTGCCGCTGCACCTCCTTGCGCCCTCAACATCACTTGCATCACCTGCGCCGAGCTTAGGACTACCCGGCGGGAGCCACGCCATGTCTCCCGATCAGTGCCTATGGAACATCCTGTCTCGAGGTCAAGCAAATGACACCGCAATACACCCAACACATCGCACACCGCCGAGGCCTGACGTTCTGGCTGCAATGGTTGAGTGCGATGACGCTGACCATCTCGCTGCTGACGCTGCTCGTGTATTGGCGCGTCGGCACCCTGACCAGCGACTACCGCATTCTGATGATCATGACCGTGCTCGGTTCAGTGCCGGTCTACAGCATGATGCAGGTTTACCACAAGCGTCATGGCCTGCTGGTCGGACTTGGCCGATTACTCGCTGCCTGGTTGATTCTGCTGGCGATTCTGGCGGCCATTGCCTTCATTACCCAGACCAGCGCGATTTTCTCGCGTCAGGTCATCATCGTCTGGATGGTGCTGGGCTTTGTGGTGCAGGCCGCGAGTTTTCTGCCCCTGCACTGCCTTGCCCGATTGCATTCGCGGATGATGTGCAACGAGCGTCGCTCAGTGATCATCGGCACCTGCCCGACCGCCCATGAGCTGGCGAAAAAACTCAACAGGCCGAACCGCGCGCTGGTGCTGGGATTCATCGCCGCCGCCGATGACAGCGGCCCGGCACCCAGTATTCTGCCGCTGTTGGGTCGCGTCGACGCGATCCGCGAAATCATCACGCGCCTGAACGTGCGCCGCGTCTACATCGTGCTCAATATGGCGCATGCCGCCACCATCGAAGCGCTCTACATCGACCTGCTGGACATGAACGTCGACGTGGTGTGGATCCCGGATTTCAGCAGCATGGTGCTGCTCAATCACTCGATCTCGGAAATCGAGCGGATGCCGGCCATTTACCTCAACGAGAGCCTGATCAGCTCGCATCCCGCCAGCCTGTTTTGCAAGGACCTGTTCGAGCGCAGCCTGGCCGCCACGGCCATTATCGTGCTCAGCCCGTTGCTGTTGGCGGTGGCGATTGCCGTCAAGCTGACCTCCCCGGGCCCCGTGCTGTTCAAGCAGAGTCGCCACGGCTGCAACGGTGAAGTGATCAAGGTCTGGAAGTTTCGTTCGATGCGCCAGCACGATGATAACGAGGTACGCCAGGCCACTCGTGACGATGATCGGGTCACCCCGCTAGGGCGCTTTCTGCGCCGCAGTTCCATCGACGAACTGCCGCAGTTGTTCAATGTGCTGTTCGGCCAGATGGCCCTGGTCGGCCCACGCCCACATGCCGTCACCCACAACATTTACTACACCGGCAAAGTGCGCGCCTACATGGCCCGTCATCGCCTCAAGCCAGGCATTACCGGGCTGGCCCAGATCACCGGGCATCGAGGCGAAACCGAAACGGTGGAAAAGATGCAGCTGCGCGTCGCCCAGGACCTCAACTACATCAACCAGTGGTCGCTGTGGCTGGACATCAAGATCCTCATCAAGACCCCCTTCACGTTGTTCTCCAAAAACATCTACTGACGCCCCGCCCCATCGTAGATCCGTGTCACCTCCCCGTTGATCTGAATGGAGTCGCTCCATGATCAGGCTGCAAATAGTCAGGCATTACTCACCGAAGTTACTGGACGCCAACCAGGCCTATTCCTTCATTAACTTTGCCTCCATCGGCAGTTTGTTCGAACAGCCCCCCAGCACCGTCGCGTTTTTTTGCGACGGCATGCTGATGTCGACGTTCATGTCCCGCGTGACGGGCAGGACAGTGGGCCGGGTCAGCTTCGACTTCACGTCGATTGCCGACCGCGTCCTGGGCAGCGCCGAGCAACAGGGCAAGCGCGTGTACTTCGTCGGTGCCCGGCAAGCTGAACTGGAACTGTTCATCGGCAAGATCAAGCTGCTCTACCCCGGACTGGCCATCGCCGGTTATCACCATGGCTACTTCAACCCGGATCAGGCCGAAGGCATTCGGGCCGACATCTGCCGTAGCCAGGCGAACATCCTGATCGTTGGCCTGGGAGCCGGGCTGCAAGAACAGTTCGAGCAGGAGGCGTTGCGTGCCGGTTTCAGGGGGGTCGCCTTTTCCTGCGGCGGCTTCATTCGCCAGGAAGCGTTGGCCACGCGTAACTATTACCCAGCCGTGATCAATCGCCTGCACCTGCGCGCGTTTTATCGCATGTATCGCGAGCCCCATACGATCAAACGCTACCTCGTCGACTATCCCGGCAATTTTCTGCAGCTGCTGGCGATGATCCTTCAGCGCAAAGTCGCTATCAGCGTTGGGGAATGACCATGCACATCCTGTTCATTCTCAAGGATTTCAAGGCGGGTGGCGGCGTCGAGCGCGTTCAGCAGCGGCTGTCCGAGCAGTTTCTCAAGGACGGCCAGCGCGTGAGCTTTTTCGTCATGAACGGCGACACGCCGGACACCGAGGGGGTTCACCGTCACAACAGTGGCGGCGGTGGTCTGCTCAGGTCGATCATCCGGGTGCGCCGGCTGATTCGTCGTGCGGGGGTCACGCATGTGATTTCCGCCAAGGAGCAAGCCAATCTCTGCACCTGGTTCGCCACATTGGGCAGCCCCTGCAAAGTGATCTATAGCCGCCACGCGGCACTCGATTGCACGGAACAGAAAACCGGTCCCTCAAGCCTGCGTCTGCTCTATGCGTTGTACCTGTGCGGCGGCGGCAAGGTGGTAACGGTCTCCAGCGCCCTGCGCCAGTCGATGGTCGATTTGCTCCCCTGGGGTCAGCAGCGAATCCGTTATTGCCCCAATGCCGTGGTCACCGATCAACTGCTCCAGGCCTCGCATGCGCCGCCGCTGGCCGGCCTGCCCAACGATTACTGGTTGAGCCTGGGCCGTCTGGTGGAACCCAAAGGTTTTGACCTGTTGCTCGATGCCTACGCCCTGGCGTTGCGCAGCGACACACTGCCGGATCTGGTGATTGCCGGCGATGGTCCGTTGCTCGACGCGCTGACCATCCAGGCCCGCCAACTGGGGATTGCCCATCGCGTGCATTTCACGGGTTTCCTGGCAAACCCCTATCCGCTGCTGCGGCACGCGCGATTGTTCATCCTCAGTTCCGTGCAGGAAGGCATGCCGACCGCACTGATCGAGGCCCTGGCACTGGGCACGCCCGTACTGGCCTGCGACTGCGAGACCGGGCCCCGGGAGTTGCTGGACAACGGCCGACTCGGGCAACTGGTCAGCGTCAACGACGTACCGGCGCTGGCGAATGGAATGCTGCAAAGCCTGACGTCACGAGGTTGCGTTGTGCCAAGCGCAAAAATGCTCGATGACGCCCTCCATCCTTACACCAGCCGGCACGCCGCGCAGGCTTATTACCAGGTATGGAATCAATGAAAAAGTTGCTGATTATCCTGCATGACTTGAGTGCGGGCGGGGCCGAAAAAATGATGGCGCGCCTCGCCAGTGCCCTGGTGGACGCGGGCAATGACGTGACATTGCTGATGCTCACCGGGGGAGGCCTGCATGCGACGCACCTTGATCCCCGGGTAAAAAAAGTTGAATTGCGCAGCCCGCGCACCGCGCGCGCAGTGCCGGCCCTCACGCGATTTCTGCTCGCCAATCGCTTCGACGCACAACTGGCGGCCCTCACCCACGTCAACGTGGTGGCCATCGTCGCGGCCTGGCTGTCAGGGACGCTGGCACGGCTGCACGTCAGCGAGCGCAACGCCTTTTCCCATGACAAGCACGTCAACCCCGACTTCATGGTGCGGCTGGCGTACCGGGTAGCGCCGCTGCTCTACCGGCTGATTCCCAACCCGGTGATCTGCGTCTCGCGAGGCGTCGCCCAGGATCTGGTCAACACCACCATCGCACGACGCCAGGACGTGACCATTGCCGACAATCCGGTCCTGGACGATGACTTTCGCGACAAGCTGCCGGGGCCGCCCAGTCACCCCTGGCTACTGGAAAAATCCGGCCCGGTGCTGGTCGCCGTGGGACGACTGGCCCCGCAAAAAGGCTTCGATACCTTGATCGCTGCCTTGGCGGCATTGCCGGACCCCAATGTGCGCCTGATCATTTTTGGCGAAGGCGCGCTCAGGGACAGGTTGCTTGAACAGGCGCGCCAGCTGGACGTGGCTGATCGTGTCGACCTGCCGGGTTATACCCCCGATCCCATGGCAGAAGTGGCCGCGGCCAGTTGCTTTGTGCTGTCGTCGCGTTTCGAGGGCAGTCCCAACGTGCTGGTCGAAGCGTTGTCCACCGGCACGCCGGTGGTGTCGACCCGCTGCCCCCATGGCCCGCAAGACATTCTTATTGGAGGCCTGGTCGCCCCGCTCGTGCCCGTCGACGACCCGATCGCGCTGGCGCGGGCCATTGACCTGCAACTGTCGATACCACGGGATCTGCAACGTCAATCGCGCATCGATGCCGCTGCGCGCTTCATGAATGCCAGCGCGGTAGAAACCTACCTCGCCGCGTTGCTGCGCAGGCCATCGCCATGAACACACTTGAGATCAGATATTCCACATTGCGCGACGCCTTCACCTTGTTCGGCGTGCTGTTCTACATCCAGATGATTACCTTTGTTCTCGGGCTGGGCAGGGGCTCCAGCCTCGACGACTTCGATAAAGACCTCGAAGGTAACGTTGTCAACCAGGTGTGCGGCCTCATCACGCTATTGGTGCCGTTGTTCTTTTTCATCCGCAACAAGGTGTTCCTCAGCAAGACCTTTTACCGCAGCAACTTCTTTCTGCTGATGTTCTTGCTTAGCGTCATCGCATCGATCGGCTGGTCCCAGGACCCGATGCTGAGTCTCAAGCGATTCATCGCGATGCTCAGCGTGGTGTTTTTTGCCGGGTTCATCGCCTACAACTACAGCCTCGAAAAAATCACCTTCATGCTGGGCTGCGCCATCGGCGTGGCGGCCTTGATCGGTTTGATACTGGCATTGGTCATGCCCAGTGCGGCGTTTATTTCCGGTGGCATCCGCGACGGCGCGTTCAAGGGGATATTCACGGAAAAAAACGCCGGCGCGCGGCTCAACGCGGTCGCCATCCTGCTATTGCTGCCGATGATTCGCCAGCGCAATCGCTGGGCCCTGTTCTGCTCGTTCTTTTCGTTTATCGCCATTGTGCTGGCCCAATCGGCCACCGGGGTGGTGCTGATCATTGCCGGGACGGTCAGCTATGGCTACTTCCTGGCGTTGATCCGTTTGCGCGTCCATCGCTCCAGGCTGGCGTTCCTCGGTTGCACCCTGCTCTACCTGTCGGTGTGCCTGTTTCTCTACCACTACTCCGCGGTGTTGCTGGAACTGGCCGGACGCGACCCGTCACTCACCGATCGCACCATGATCTGGGAACTGCTCGGCCCCTTTGTCGACAATCATTTCCTCAAGGGCTACGGCTTCGGCGCGTTCTGGTCCAGTATCGATGCCGATGAATTCATTACCCGCTGGGGCTACATCGGCAACGCTCACAGCGGTTATGTAGAAACCCTGCTCAATGGCGGCATCATTCAATTGACCGCGTTGACACTGTTGCTGGCCGAGGCGCTGTTCAAGCAGTACCGGGCCGTGACCGCCAACCAGTCCGCTCAGTATCGCGCCAGCGCGCTGGTGATCATCGGCTTGTTCGTCGTCACCAATTACGTGGCCTACGTCATCCCCAACTATCGCTCCGCCGAGTTTCTGGTGTTTTGCA
Source organism: Pseudomonas sp. IT-P294 (assembly GCF_949767865.1). Classification (NCBI taxonomy): domain Bacteria; kingdom Pseudomonadati; phylum Pseudomonadota; class Gammaproteobacteria; order Pseudomonadales; family Pseudomonadaceae; genus Pseudomonas; species Pseudomonas sp. IT-P294. The sequence continues at coordinate 1,254,136 of NZ_CATKQW010000011.1, forward strand.
CGCTGGCGCTGTCCTTCAAACATCACGCTGTGCAGCGCCCTTTTGCGGCGGTCACGTCCGCCCCTCGCGCTGAGCGCGTGTCTCCCGGCGCAGCAGCCCAGAGCTTTCGCAAGGAGAAACACCCATGCTGAACGAAGCCGCCTGCGCCCCAGGCTCGGTGTGCGTAGTCATCCCGATGTACAACGCCGCCGGTAGCATCAGACAGACGCTCGACTCCCTGAAAGAACAAACACGCATGCCCGATCAGGTCATCGTCATCGACGATGGCTCCAGTGATGAAGGGCCGCAGATCGTCGAGCGCTACATCGCGCCCTTTCCCTTGACCCTGCTGCGCCAGGCCAACGAGGGGCCGGCCAGTGCGCGCAATAAAGGCGTGTTCAGTGCCCGGGAAACCTTTATTGCCTTTCTCGATGCCGATGACCAATGGCATCCACAAAAACTGGAAAAGCAACTGGCGCTTTACGCACAGCTGACGCGCGACGGGCATAAGGTCGGGCTCATCGATTGTTACCAGATGAGCGAATTCAGTGACGGCACACGTCAGTTGGAAGACCGCTGCAAAGCGGGTCATCATTTTGCCGATTTCATCCACGAAAACGTGATCAACGGCACATCCGGCGTGCTGGTGGTACGCGACGTGGTGACGGCCCTCGGCGGCTTCGACCAGTCCCTGCGCTATGCCGAAGATCGCTTGCTGTGGACCCGGATCGCTGAACATTGGGAGATCCACACTGTGCCGCAGATCCTGCATCGGCGTGGCGTCAACAGCGGCAACATTACCGCACAACCTCAAAAGTACTATCCGCACAAAGTCAAATTCATCGAGCTGTACCTTGACCGTTACGGCGACCGGCTGAGCGAGCAACAACGCATCCATTTCGTGCTGGCCAATCACGCCGATTTCCTCAACGCATTCTCCCGACGCGGCGAACACGTGCAGGTCATCCAGGTGTTCCAGCGGATGCTGGAGCATTCCTGGAAGGCGATGTTTTTCTTCAACGGCAAACCGATCCTGCGTTACCTCTACGCCCTGGCAAAAACGTTTGGCAGGACTTCCTGAGTCGGCATCCCTCTATCTTCCGCGGTTCAACCATGGCCAATCATCGTCTGGTGACATTGATCTGGATCTTCACCGAGAAATTCGGCCTGATTGTCCTGTCCATGATCACCTTCGTTGTCTACGCCCGGCTACTGTCACCGGAAGAGCTGGGGGTGGGCACCGTGATCATCGCGAGTGTCGAGTTGATCGGCATGATCTACTCCTCGGTGCTGGAAGACCCGCTGGTACGGCTTGAACGCCTGGAAGACAAACACATTTCCACGGCGTTCTGGGCAGCGGTGCTGGCGAGCCTGGTGTCGATCGTCATGATCTCGCTCGCGGCGATCGTGTATTCACCCTCCCCGGTACTGCGCTGGATGGTGGCGGTGGCCTCGGTGAAAATCCTGTTCACCATGATGGCGAGGGTCTACGTGGCGCAGATGCGCCGCAGCAGCAACTTCAAAATGCTGGCGTCGCGCACGTTGTTGGGCAAGGTGTTGGGCGGTGCCGGCGGTATTGCGGTCGCGCTTTGGGGCCTGGGAGCGTGGGCCGTGATTGCCCAGGCACTGCTCATGGAACTGGTTTCCATCATTGTGTTGATGCTCGGCGACCGGCGCCGAATCGCTTTTCACATTGACGGTGCGGTGCTGCGCGACCTGCTCAAATCCGGCTTCCCGGTGGCGATCAACGCGCTGAGTTCGCAAGCGTTGCAGCGCGGGGTCAATGTGGTGCTTGGCATGACCGCTGGTGCCCATGCCGTGGGCATGTTCAACATGGCGATGCGGATCATCGATCTGCCGCGTAGCGCGATCTATAACGGCTTGATGAGCTATGCGCTGCCGGTGTTCGCCCGGCGCAGCAGCGAGCCGTCGCGGCTGTTGGGGATCATCGGCGACTCGACGGCGGTCAGTGGCTTTCTGTTGACCCCGCTGTTCATCGGTATCGCGCTCACGGCCAGCGACCTCATCCTGTTGATCTTCGGCACCAAGTGGACCGAGGCCATTCCAATGCTGCAAGTGCTGGCCTGCACCGCGGCCATCGGCAATACCGCGATGTTCGCCACCACTGCGCTGGTAGCGGTCAATCGCAGCCACCTCACGATCAAGGCCGAAGTCGCCACCACGGTTCTGGCGCTGGCGCTGGTCTACAGCTTCGGCACCCTCTATGGCGGCATGGCCGCCGCGCTGGCACTGCTGGCGCGAATGCTGCTCATCACACCGCTGCAAATTCGAGGGTTGAACGCGGCCATCGGTTACGGCTGGCGGCGCTTCTTCGACTCCAACTACCGCAGCGTGATTGCCTCGCTGGTCATGGCCGCGACCGTGGTCTGGGTCTCCGGGCAATGGAGTTTCCAAGGCTATCTGCACCTGATCTGCAACATCGGCATTGGCGCCCTGACCTATGCCGTGGCCTATAGCGTGTTGCACCCGCGCTGGCCGCAAGAATTCAAAACGGTCTTCACCGCACACTGAATTCAGTCCCGAGACAGGAACACCTCACCATGCGCAAAACTACGCTGATCACTGGCGGGGCCGGCTATATCGGCTCCCATACAGCCGTCGCACTCATCAACGCCGGGCACCGCGTGCTGGTGCTCGACAACCTGTGCAACAGCTGTCGAGAGTGCATTGCCCGCCTTGAACTGTTGACCCATACCCGCGTCGATTTCATCAATGGCGATATTGGCGACTCGATCTTGCTCGACAAGATTTTCAGCCGCTACGACATTGATGCCGTGGTGCATTTTGCGAGCCTCAAATCCGTCGAGGAAAGCATTCGCAAGCCGCTGGACTACTACGCCAACAATGTCGCCGGCACGTTGAATCTGTGCCGGGCGATGGCCAGGCATGAGGTGTTCAACCTGGTGTTCAGCTCCTCGGCGACGGTGTATGGCGACCCCGTAAAAACCCCGATCCCGGAAGACATCGGCACCGGAAAACCGGTCAATCCCTATGGCCGCACCAAGCTCATGATCGAGGAATTGCTCACCGACCTGTGCTACGCCGATCCGCGCTGGAGCATTGGCCTGCTGCGCTACTTCAATCCGATCGGCGCCCATGAAAGCGGGATGATCGGCGAAGACCCCAGCGGCCGCCCGAACAACTTGTTGCCGTGCCTGACGCAAGTGGCGATTGGACGGATTCCCGAGCTCACGGTGTACGGCTGCGACTATCCCACGGTGGATGGGACCTGTGTGCGCGATTACATTCATGTGGTCGACCTTGCCCACGGCCACCTCAAGGCGCTGCAGGTGTTGCACGAAAAAGGCGGCGTCAACGCCTGGAATCTCGGGACCGGCGTTGGCTATAGCGTGTTGCAGATCATCCACAGTTTCGAAGACATTACCGGCATCAGCATCCCCTACCGTTTCGCCCCGCGTCGCGTCGGTGATATCGCCAAATGCTGGGCCGATCCCCGCAAGGCGGGACGTGAACTGGGCTGGACGGCACAACGCGACCTGGAACAGATGATTGTCGATACCTGGCGCTGGCAGTCACGCAATCCGCAGGGGTATCGGTCGCCTTGTGTCATACCGTCCTTGATGACGGTGAAATAATGCAGGGGGTCAGGGCCGGTCTGCTGCTGGGGCTGTTGTGGTGTGCGCTGGCCTGCACTGCCGCGCCACTGCCCTCCCGACCACCGGCGACCGGGCTGGTGCTGTGGCTCGACGCGGCCGACGCATCGAGCATGACGGTCGACGGGCAGAACCGTGTGCAGCTCTGGCGCGACAAGTCCGGCCTGGTCAATGACGCCACGGCGGACGATTCCGCCAAGGGACCGCAGCGGGTGGCGAACGCCCTGAACGGCCACCCAGTGGTGCGGTTCAGTGGCGCTTCGGCGTTTCTTGGCAAAACCATCCGCCGTGAAAAAGGGCCGGTCACGGTGTTGATCGTGTCGCTTCGGCCGCCCGAACAGGCCAACGTCGGTCCCTGGCAACGGCTGTTCAGCTCTCGGCCACACACCGACAGCAACGATAACGTGTTGCCGAATTTCGCCATCAGCCTGGAACAGGACACCGCGTATGCGCCGACCATTTCCGTCCTGGAGCTTTACGATGTGCCGATTGGCCCGTATGCCGTCGGGCGCAACGCCATCGGCACCGCCGACAACTTTCGCGGCGACATTGCCGAAGTGCTCGTCTACGACCGGCCGTTTGCCTCTCTTGCGCAGCGCCAGCAAGCCTTTCAATACCTGGCAAACAAGTGGTCCGTTGCTGTCCCGCAACAAGCCGACACCTGGACCCGGGTCGGACCACTGGGCCCATTACCGAGCCAGACCGACGCCAACCTGCCACTGTCCGATCAGAGCAATACCGGCCAATGGACGCTCGATACCAAGCTGTCTGACAACTTCAACGGCACAACCCTCGATCCCGCGCGCTGGCACGTCAACAATGCCATCGGCAACGAATCGCTGGGACGCAAACCGGCGCTGTTCAAGCCGGACAATGCCAGCGTCGAAAACGGCCACCTGAACATCGTCTTTCGCAAGGAAACCTTGCCGCAGAAATACGTCCAGCTGGGTTTCAAGGACTACACCTCTGCAATGGTCCGCACCAATGAGCGCGGTTTATATGGCTACTACGAAGCCCGCGCCAAACCGATGAACTCGGCAGGCTCCAGCGCCTTCTGGCTGGCGTGGACGGGCATGACCGACAACGCCACCGAAATCGACATCTTCGAAATCGGCGGCAAGACCAAAAACGCCGCCTTCGACCGTCTGTACAACATGAACGCCCACTTGTGGGCTACGCCGCAAAGTACCGAACATATCGCCAACGGCAGCACCTGGGTCGCGCCCTGGCGTCTGGCGAGCGCCTTTCATGTCTACGGATTCGACTGGCAGCCCGACACCTTGCGCTGGTACGTCGATGGCGTGCTGGTGCGGGAGTCGAAGAACACCCACTTCTTCTTCCCGATGCAGATTGTCTTCGACAGTGAGGCTATGTGGAGTTGGTTCGGCGTGGTCGACGATGCAGACCTGCCCTCCACTTTCAGCGTCGATTACGTCAAGGTCTGGCAACGCAGTCGATAAACGGCAGCACCGTTTATCTGCGTCTCTTCTGCACGCCCAATAAAAACATATTTGTATGCTTTAATTGATATTGTCGAACAATCCCACGACCAGAGGGTGCCGTCATGACTATCAAGACCTTGGCTTTATTGCTGTTGGCTTTCTGCGCACAACCTGCCTGGAGCCAGACTCCCCCCGCCTCACCTCCGGCAGCCGATAGCGCTGCGCTCAGCACACGACTGTCGATGCGCGACCTTTGGGTCGAGCATGTTTTCTGGATCAGGAATTACGCGATCGCCAACCAGGCCGCTGACAAACAGCAAGCCAAGGTCGCGGCTGACCAAGTCGTCGACAACGCCACAAAAATCGCCAACAGCCTCGCTCCGCTTTATGGACAGCCCGCCGCCGACCAGCTGCTCAAGCTGCTTGCCGGTCACTGGGGCGCGGTGAAACACTACAGCGACGCCACCGTCGCCAAAGACACCAAAGGCAAACAAGCCGCCGTCACTGACCTGACCAGCAACGCCAAGGCCATCGCGGCATTCCTGGCCAAGGCCAATCCGAACCTGCCTGAAGCGACGCTGGTGACGATGCTGGCCGCTCACGGTGGCCATCATGTGACCCAAGTCGATCAACTCGCCGCACACGATTATGCCGGCGAAGCGAACACCTGGCAGATGATGCGCAGCCACGTGCTTGCTCTGGCGGACGCGCTGACGGCCGCAGTGGTCAAGCAGTTCCCGGACAAGTTCTGATCTCGCGCGAGGGCACACCATGCTTGAAGGATTGGGCCGAACACAGCAGGACTTGCTCAATGCGTTGCTGCACCATGCCGGAGGCATGAGCATTGATGAGTTGGCTGACCAACTGGCGGTCACACGCACCGCGATTCGCCAACATCTGGCGGCGCTGGAGCGTGACGGCCTGGTGCTGCGCGGCGAAACCCGGCCGACGGGTCGGCGTCCCGAGCAGTTGTATCGGCTCACCGAGCATGGAAAGGAGCAGTTCCCGCGCCAATACCAGATGCTCGCCAGCGTGCTGATCGACGAAGTGGCCGACATCATCGGCCCCGACGCGCTGAAGACGCTGATGCGCAACATGGGCCGCAAACTGGCCCTGGACCGTGAGCATCAGGTTGTTGATGAAGCGCGGATCGTGCAACACATGAACCAGGCGGGCTACGAAGCCGAGGTGTTCTTTCGTGCTTCGGACGCCCCGGAAATCGTCGCCCACAACTGCGTCTTCCACCGCCTGGCCGCGGCGCATCCGGTGGTTTGCGAGCTGGATCTGGCCTTGATCGGGGCGTTGGGCGGTGGAGACGTTGATCACACCGAATGCATGGTCCGGGGCGGCAACGTCTGCCGTTTCAAACTTCGCCCCCAGGCCGATGCTGATCGACCTGAGGGCGAACACCCGATTGCATCAGACCCGGACGTTACGTCCGGGCAACGATGACCGCTGGCGGGTTTCCCAATCCTGGACAAGACCGACCGGTGCGTCCGAGGCAGGCAGCATGTTGCGCCCGCGAACCAGATCGGAGGCCCGCTCGGCGAGCATGATGGTCGGTGCATTGAGGTTGCCGTTCGGCTCGGTCGGGAACACCGACGAATCGATCACCCGCAATCCCGCGATGCCACGCACACGCAATTCGGAATCCACCACCGCCATGTCGTCCTCGCCCATGCGGCACGAACCGCAAGGGTGGTACGTACTTTCGAGGTTCTCGCGGACGAAGGCGTCGATCTCTTCATCGGTGTTCACCGACGGCCCAGGCGCAATCTCGCCATCGCGGAAGCGATCCATCGCCGGCTGGCCGATGATCTCCCGGGTCAGGCGAATGCAGCGGCGGAAACCCTCGCGATCCTCTTCGCGTTGCAGGTAGTTGAATTGGATCTGAGGATGTTCGTAAGGATCAGCGGAGCGCGCCCGGACGTAACCACGACTCTTCGGTTTGTTCGGCCCGGTCAGCACCATGAAACCATGGCCCTTGATCGGCTTGTTGCCGTCATAGCGCATGGCCGCTGGCAGGAAGTGGAACTGAATGTCCGGCCAGCGCAGGCCTTTGTCCGAGCGGATGAAACCACCGGCCTCGAAATGGTTGGTCGCGCCGAGTCCATCCTTGAACAACAGCCAACGCAAACCAATCATCAGCTTGCTCAGAGGGTCCATTTTGCTGTTGAGCGTCACCGGTTCCTTGCAGCCAAACTGGATGTACACCTCGGCGTGATCCTGCAGGTTCTCGCCGACGCCCGGCAGGTCATGGCGCACCTCGATCCCGGCTTTGCGCAAGACGTCCGCCGGGCCGATACCGGAGCGTTGCAGCAAGTGCGGCGAGCCGATGGGACCGGACGATATCAAGACTTCCCGGTTGCAGTAGACCTGATGGGTCTGGCCATCGTGGTCATAACTGATGCCCACCGCGCGCTTGCCTTCGAGGATGATCTGACGGGTCATCGCGTGGGTGATCACAGTCAGGTTAGGTCGACCCATGGCTGGCCGCAGGTACGCGTTGGCCGTTGAACAACGCACACCATTTTTCACCGTCATGTGCATGGCACCAAAACCTTCCTGCATGTAGCCGTTGCAGTCCTCGGTCTTGATATAACCCGCTTCGGCGCCGGCTTCGACCCAGGCCCCGTACAACGGATTTTTCATGTGATTGCCGTTGGTGGTGTGCAACGGGCCGGTGCCGCCGCGATACCCGTCACCGCCCTCCTCGTAGTGCTCAGCGCGTTTGAAGTACGGCAGGCAATTGCGGTAGCCCCAACCCTGTGCGCCAAGAGACTCCCATTCATCAAAGTCATAGGCGTGGCCACGGATGTAGACCAGGCCATTGATTGACGATGAGCCACCCAGCACCTTGCCCCGTGGACAATGGATGCGACGCCCGTTGAGGTAAGGTTCGGGCTCGGTTTCGTAGCGCCAGTTGTACTTTTTGGTGTTCATCGGAATCGAGAATGCACTCGGCATCTGGATCACCACACTGCGATCGCTGCCACCGAATTCCAGGACCAGGACCGAGGTGGCCGGGTCTTCGCTCAGGCGGTTGGCCAACACACAACCTGCGGAGCCTGCGCCGATGATGATGTAGTCGTACTTTTGCGTAGCCATGATTATCTCCGGACCGCCGATTCGTTGAAAACGGGCAACGACGGTTTGGTCAAAGTGTCACCGGTGGTGTATTGCGGGCAGGTTATTTCGATGTGCTGGATCACCGCTTCTTCGCGCTTGAGGTCAATCGAGCGGCTGAACCAGTAGTACACCAGCCCCGACACGATCAGACCGACGAGCCAGGCGATGTCGATGCTGCCGAGCGCCTTGGCGAGTGGGCCGACATACACCTCACGCTGCTCGACGCCGTCATAGATGTAGAAGAACGGAATCATCGAAATGAAGCCGATGGCATACGCCGCGATGCCGCGCAGGCCCCAGCTGCCGTAGATATTGCCGTGGGGCATGAAGAAGTGCGGGATGGCGTAGCGGCCCTTGCGGACGAAAAAGTAGTCGGTCAGGTTGACCGAAGTCCAAGGCACCAGGAAGTACAGCATCACGACCAGGTAGATGCCCAGCACCGACAAGCCTTTGCCCGAACTCTGGATACTCAGGGCGACCCCCAGTTGCAGCAGGATCACGAAGCAGATGGCCAGGATCCGCGCCTTGCGGGTCGGCTTGATGTGCTTGATCGAATCGACGCAGGTCAGGGTGGTCAGTTTCGCGCTGTAGATGTTCATCGCGATCACCGGCAAGAAGGCCAGGATCGTGACGACCACCACGGCGGTGCCCATCAGTGGCGAAACCGTGTTGCCGACTTGCCCAAGGGCTACCAGCACATCAGTGGAGTGCAGGTGATCGGCCAGCCAGCCACCCACGGAAATCATCCACGCACCGGACAACGAGGCGCCGAGAAACACCACGGCGATCAGTTTTCCGCTGGAGGTGTTCTTCGGCAGGTAACGCGAATAGTCGGACACGTACGGGGCGTATGCGATGTTGTAACTGGCTGCCGCCGCGAACTGGGCAATGAAACCCGTCCAGTTGAAGCCCAGCGGCGCTGGCGCCACTTCACCGGTTGCGAGCACCGGCGCCAAGGCGTCAGGCACCCAGCCCATCAACACCGCCAACGTCACAAGGCCATACAGAGGGAGCGACAGAAACAACGCCCATTTGAAGCTGCGGTGCATCCAGTCATGACCGAGGATTGCCAGTATTGCCGCCGGCACTGTCACGGCCACCGCCACCACAACGGGGTTGAAGCCGAAAAGCGTGTGCAGGCCCTGCATCATCAACACCAGGTTGACGATGTTGAAACCGGCGAACACGAACAATGTCGCCAGCAACACCAGAATCACACCCCGGTAACCAAACTGCGCACGAGACTGGATCATTTGCGGCAGGCCAAGGTGCGGGCCTTGCGAGCCATGAAAAGCCATGAACAGCGTGCCGAACATAATGCCCAGCGTGCCGGCGAGCGTGGTCCAGAGCGCGGTCAGGCCGACGCTTGGACCGACGAAGCCGATGGTCATGGTGAAGAACGTGAAATTGCCGAGGAACCAGAACGGGCCCTGGCTCGACAGTTTGTCGGTGCGCTCATCCTCCGGTATGAAGTCGATCGAATGCGCTTCGACGATAGGTTTGTCGTCGAGGAGCGACATGCTTGGGGCGGCTTTGGCGTCAATGTTCATGATGTACTCTTATTTTTGGAAGATCATGACGAGATAACTGCATTCTTTTGAGTAAACGACGCACCTGTGGGAGCGCGCTCCCACAGGGGTTGAGTCAGCCATGACTCAGGGGAGCGTGATCCAGACCGCTTTGGTTTCGAGCAGGTAATCGAGCTGCTCCGCACCCAGGTCCTTGCCGAAACCGGACTGTTTGTAGCCACCGAACGGCATCGACGGGTCGAGGGTGCCGTGGGCGTTGACGTAGACCGAACCTGCTTTCAGTTGCGGGATCAGGCTGTGCACCTTTCCAAGGTCATTGGAATACAGCGCGGCCGCCAGGCCGTAGGGTGAGTCATTGGCCAGGGCCAGCGCCTCTTCTTCATCGTCGAACGGTGCGGTCACCAGCACCGGGCCGAAGATCTCTTCCTGGACGATGCGCATGTCGTTGCGGCAATGGGCAAAAATCGTCGGTTCGACGAAGAAGCCAGGGCCCTCGACAGGCTGGCCGCCATAGACCAACTGGGCGCCCTCTTGCTTGCCGGTTTCGATGTAATCGGTCACTCGCGCCTTTTGCAACGCCGAGACCAACGGGCTGATAAAGCAGTCGGGATCCAGGCCCGGCGCAATCTTCAACGTCCGTGTGTAGGCGATCAACTCGCGCAGGAACTCGTCGTAGACGCTGCTATGAATATAGGCGCGTGTGCCGGCGTCACACACTTGGCCCGAGTTGAAAAACACGCCGTTGGCGATGGCTTGGGCGGCGGCTTTCAGATCGGCATCGGCCAATACGATTACCGGTGATTTTCCTCCGAGTTCGAGAGTGAGTCGCTTCATTTCGTCCAGCGCGGCGCGCCCGACGGTGCGACCGACCGGTGTAGAACCGGTGAAGGTCAGTTTGTCGATGCCAGGGTGTGTGGCCATCGCGGCACCGACCACGCTACCGCGCCCGGTGACGATGTTGATCACCCCGTCCGGGATGCCGGCTTCCTTCACCAGTTCGGCAAAGCGCAAGGCCGACAGCGAAGTCAGTTCGGCCGGTTTGACCACCACGGTGCAACCGGTGGCCAGGGCGGCACCCAGCTTCCAGGCCATGGTTTGCAGCGGGAAGTTCCACGGCACGATGGCGCCGACCACCCCTACCGCTTCCTTGCGTGTATAGGCCAGGTAATTGCCCGGCAGCGAGGGCTCGACGGTGCGCCCGTGAAGCTTGGTCGCCCAGCCGGCGAAATAGCGCAGGGTGTCGACTGTGCCCTGGATGTCAACATCCTTGGCGAACGCTGCGGACTTGCCCATGTCGATCGATTCGATTTCCGCCAATTCAGCGGCGTTGAGTTCAATCAGGTCGGCCAGGCGCTGCATCATCCGCTCGCGTTCCGCCGGTTTGGCCTGACGCCAGGCACCGCCGTCAAACTGGGCGCGGGCGGCTTGCACGGCGCGATCCAGATCCTCTGTCGTGCCCATCGGAATCCGAGTGATCAGGCCCTCGGTTGAAGGCTCGATGACATCGGACGTCTGCCCGTCACTGGCTTCGACGAAGGCACCGCCGATGAACATCTTCTGCACTTTGCTCAGGAACGTCTGGGTGGCTTCGGATACACCGAATTTCTGCAAATACTGTTTAACGATCGCGTCCATTTTTGTTCTCTCTGTCAGGCGGTCTGGTCACGCCGAGGCCGTGGTGGTTTCGCTCATGACGTGTCGCGCCTGAGCCCGTTCGTGGAAGATGAAACCAATGCTGTTGAGCAGCAGTTGCGCCGCCAGAATCGAGGTCATGCCGGTAGGGTCATAAACCGGTGCGACCTCCACCAGATCCATCCCGACGATGTTTCCTTGGCTGCGTTTGGCCAGGGCCTGAATGATTTCCAGCACTTCGTAGTAGAGGAAGCCGCCATGGCTGGGCGTGCCCGTGCCGGGAGCGATGGACGGGTCGAAACCGTCGATGTCGATGGTGATGTAGTAGTTGATGTTCTGCGGGATCAACGCCAAGACACCGTCCACGCCGAGACGGCGCACATCGCGCACCGAGAGAATTTTCGAGCCGGCCGCGTGAGCCGCTTCGTAGTCATCGCGATTGGACGAAGACACGTTGCGGATGCCCATCTGGGTCATGCCGACAATGTGGTTCATTTCGGAGGCGCGGCGCAGTGGGTTGCCATGGCCGTAGCGGACGCCGTGGCGTTCGTCGACGAAATCCAGATGCGCATCGAAGTGGATGATGTGAATCGGGCCGCGGCCCTCGAAGGCCTTGATCACCGGGGCGTGAATCGAGTGGTCGCCCCCCAGCACCACGGGCATGACACCGGCATCGAGAATCTTGCGCACGGCGTACTCGGTATTCTCGTTACTGGTGACCATGTCGGTGTGCACGATGTCGGCATCACCGACGTCGACCATGCGCACGTCCGAGGCGGTCAGGTACATGACGTCATCTTCGTGGTCATAAGCGCCGGCATGGCCGAACGAAAACAGGGTCGATGCCTCGCGAATGCCGCGTGGTCCAAAACGTGCGCCGGAGCGCCACTGGGTGCCCATGTCGTTCGGTGCGCCGAGGATCGCGACGTCGGCGTCGAGCGCATCCCAATCGGTGCACACCGGGGATTTGGCAAAGGTGCAGTGGCCCACGAAAGGCAGGTTCAGGCGACCGGATTCATAACCGTTCTTCGACATTTCAGGCATCTCCAATTCTTGTTATCAGCAAGCAGTCGTGGAAGGCGACTGCTGTTGGAATGACTATGGGCGCAGGTTTTCGTGGAAAAAATGCTAAACATCAGATACTCATATCGGCATTACCGATGCATCCACACGCGGGAGGTTCAAGGTGATCCAGCTGCACGATGTCGATCTGAAACTGCTCAGGGTGTTTGCCACGATTGTCAGGTGCGGAGGGTTTTCCGCAGCCCAGGCGGCGTTGAATGCCGGCCAGTCGACCATCAGCGAACAGATGACCCACCTGGAAACAAGGCTTGGGGTCAAACTCTGCCAACGCGGGCGCAGCGGCTTTCGCCTGACCGAGCAAGGCGTGGCGATTCATGAGGCGACTCAACGCCTGCTGTCGGCGGTAGAAAACTTCTGCATGGATGCCGACGTGCTCAAACAGCACATCAGCGGCAAGCTGAATCTGGGGATCATCGACACCACCATCACCGATCCCGATTCACCGCTGCCGCGCACCACCCAGCGCTTCGTGTCGAGGGGGCATGACGTGCACCTGAACGTGTACGTCGGCACCCCGGCGGAACTGGAAGAACGCGTACTCGACGGCCGACTGCACCTGGCCATCGGGCACTTCCCGATCTACGTGCCGGGCCTGTTGCACTCGCCGCTGTATCAAGAGGCCCTGGGGTTGTATTGCGGGCGACGGCACCCGTTGTATGGCAGCAAGGCCGAGGGTGATGAACTGCTCGAAGAAATTGCCGCAAGCCGGATCGTCGTCCGGGGCTACATGCAGCAATACGACCTGGAACACCTGGGCGTGAGCAAGGCCGCGGCCACCGTGGACAACATCGAAGCGCTGGCGATTCTGTTGATCTCCGGCGCCTACCTGGGATTTCTGCCGATGCACTTCGCTGCCCAGTGGATCAAGACCGGCGAGATGCACCAACTGGCCCCCACCAGCCTGCAACTGATGTCACCGTTCGACGTGATCACTCGCCGAGGCACTGCACCGCCGCCGATCCTCCAGGCGTTTCTTGAGGATTTGGCCGCGTGTTCGCGCAGCGTCGGCAACACCTGACAGACTCGGCACAGGCCGGTCATACTCATTTTCATCCACCACCTTGCAGGTCACCCATGCGCATCCATGTCACTTTCATCGACCGCGTCGGCATCACCCAGGAAGTGCTGGCCCTGCTCGGTGGGCGCAGTTTCAATCTGGACGCCGTCGAAATGGTGCCGCCGAATGTCTACATCGACGCCCCGACGCTCGGTGCCGATGTCCTGGAAGAATTGCGCGGCGCCTTGCTTGATGTGAAGGGCGTGCAAGCGGTGACGATGGTCGACATCCTCCCGGGGCAACGCCGACGCCTGCAACTGGATGCCTTGCTCGCGGCCAGCGTCGATCCTGTGCTGGCGGTGGATACACGGGGCCATGTGCTGCTGGCCAATCCGGCGCTGATTGCACTGTGCGGACGGGAGCCGGCCGGTGAACCGCTGACGGCGCTGTTTGATGATCCTGCCTTGCAAAACACCCTGATCGAGCACGGTTTCCGTCTGCCCATGCATGAGGTCAGCCTGGGTGGCCGAACGTTGCTGTTGGACGCCATGCCGATTACCGACGCAGGCGCCCTGCTGACCTTGTATCAACCGAACCGCATTGGTGAACGCCTCTCCGCACTGCACCACGACCATGCCGAAGGCTTTGATGCGCTGCTCGGTGAATCGCCGGCGATCCGCACCCTCAAGGCCCGTGCCCAACGCGTGGCAACGCTCGATGCGCCTTTGTTGATTCAGGGCGAAACCGGCACCGGCAAAGAGCTGGTGGCCCGCGCCTGCCACGCCATCAGCACGCGGCGTGACGCCCCCTTTCTTGCGCTGAACTGCGCGGCACTGCCGGAAAGCCTGGCCGAAAGCGAGCTGTTCGGCTATGCCGCCGGCGCTTTCACCGGCGCGCAACGGGGCGGCAAACTCGGCTTGCTGGAACTGGCGGACCAGGGCACGGTGTTCCTCGATGAAGTCGGCGAGATGTCGCCCTACTTGCAAGCCAAGTTACTGCGCTTCCTCAGTGATGGCTGCTTCCGGCGAGTCGGTGGGGATCGTGAGGTCCGGGTCAATGTACGGGTGCTCAGCGCGACCCACCGTGACCTGGAAAAAATGGTCAGCGAAGGCAGCTTTCGTGAGGACCTGTTCTACCGCCTCAACGTACTGAACCTGCAAGTACCGCCGCTGCGTGAACGCGGCCACGACATCCTGTTGATGGCCAATCACTTCATGCAGCAGGCCTGCGCGCAGATCCAGCGCCCGGTCTGTCGACTGGCCCCCGGGGCCTTCGCGGCGCTGCTGGGCAACCGCTGGCCGGGCAATGTGCGGCAACTGCAAAACGTGATCTTTCGTGCTGCCGCGATTTGCGAAAATCCGCTGGTGGACATCGACGACCTGGACATCGCCAGAACCGCCATGGAGCGCCAGAACGATGGCGAGGTCGGTAGTCTGGAGCAGGCCATCGAAGGGTTTGAAAAGAACCTGTTGGGGCAGCTTTACCAAAGTTATCCCTCCAGCCGTTTGCTGGCTGCCCGCCTGCAGACTTCACACAGCGCGATTGCCATTCGACTGCGCAAGTACGGCATTCCCTGCAAGACCTGATCGCTTAACCACAACACAATCCCTCGCCTGACACTTGCCCCTGTGGGAGTGAGCCTGCTCGCGATTGCGGTGTGTCATTCAACGTAAATTTCGCCTGCCACGCCCTCATCGCGAGCAGGCTCGCTCCCACAGGGACTGCGTGTCTATCAATCGATACAGTGTATCGAAATCAAGACAAAACCCTTGCAACCTGTCTGGCCCGGGGTTCACCCCCTCCTCCACGACTGCCTGTATTGATTTCAATACAAACCCATTGCCTCGAATCACCCGGATTCATACCAAGCTATTGATTTAAATAGATAAAACAAGATTGGCACCACCCTTGCTATCAACCCTCAAGCCACGCTCGCTGCCCCGGCACGAGCCTGTCCATCGCTATCCGCCATCAGTAGCGGATGAGTCTGAACAATGAGGAGTTGATATGAGCGAATTGCGTTTTACCGTCGATCACGAATGGCTGCGTCTTGAGCACGATGGCCTGATCACCGTGGGTATCACCGCTTATGCCCAACAGGCCCTGGGGGATGTGGTGTTCGTTCAGGTGCCCGAATTGCGCACCTTCGGTGCCGGCGATGAAGTGGCCGTGCTGGAATCGGTGAAAGCCGCGAGCAGCGTGTACATGCCGTTGGACGGTGAAGTGGTCGAGGTCAATTCGACGCTGGAAAGCTCCCCCGAATTGATCAACGAAGACGCCCTGGGTGAAGGCTGGTTTTTCCGTATGCGCCCCAGCGACGTGGGGGCTTTGGACACCCTCCTCGACCAGGCCGCTTACGAGCGCCTGACCCACGACGACGCGTGAGGACTTCCGTATGACCCTCCTCCTCGACACCCGTAACGAATTCATCGCCCGTCACATCGGCCCACGCGCCGGTGACGAGCAAGCCATGCTCAACAGCCTCGGCTTCGACTCCCTGGAAGCCCTGAGCGCCAGCGTCATCCCCGACAGCATCAAAGGCACCAGCGTCCTCGGCCTCGAAGACGGCCTGAGCGAAGCCGATGCCCTGGCCTTGATCAAGTCCATCGCCGGCAAAAACCAGCTGTTCAAGACCTTCATCGGCCAGGGCTACTACGGCACGCACACGCCGTCGCCGATCCTGCGCAACCTGCTGGAAAATCCGGCCTGGTACACCGCCTACACCCCGTACCAGCCAGAAATTTCCCAGGGCCGTCTCGAAGCGCTGCTGAACTTCCAGACCCTGATCAGCGACCTGACCGGCCTGCCGATCGCCAACGCATCCTTGCTCGACGAAGCCACCGCCGCCGCTGAAGCGATGACCTTCTGCAAACGCCTGAGCAAGAACAAGGGCAGCCACGCCTTCTTCGCTTCCGTGCATTGCCACCCGCAGACCCTCGACGTGCTGCGCACCCGTGCTGAGCCACTGGGCATCGACGTGGTGGTCGGTGACGAGCGTGAACTGGCCGACGTGACGCCATTCTTCGGCGCGCTGCTGCAATACCCGGCGAGCAACGGTGACGTCTTCGATTACCGCGAACTGACCGAACGCTTCCACGCCGCCAACGCGCTGGTCGCCGTCGCGGCGGACCTGCTGGCCCTGACCGTGCTCACGCCGCCGGGTGAGTTCGGCGCCGACGTGGCCATCGGCAGTGCACAACGCTTCGGCGTGCCGCTGGGCTTCGGTGGCCCGCACGCCGCGTACTTCTCCACCAAGGATGCGTTCAAGCGCGACATGCCGGGCCGTCTGGTCGGCGTTTCCGTGGACCGTTTCGGCAAGCCGGCCCTGCGCCTGGCGATGCAGACCCGCGAGCAACACATCCGCCGCGAGAAAGCCACGTCGAACATCTGCACCGCCCAGGTGCTGTTGGCCAACATCGCCAGCATGTACGCCGTGTACCACGGCCCGAAAGGCCTGACGCAGATCGCCAATCGCGTGCATCACCTGACCGCGATTCTGGCCCAAGGCCTGAAAGCCATCGGCCTGAACGTCGAGCAGGAAAGCTTCTTCGACACGCTGACTCTGAACACTGGCGCCAACACCGCCAAGCTGCACGACAAGGCTCGCACCCAGCAGATCAACCTGCGCGTGGTCGATGCCGAGCGTCTGGGCCTGTCCCTCGACGAAACCACCTCGCAAGCCGACGTGGAAACCCTGTGGGCCCTGCTGGCCGACGGCAAAGCGCTACCGGACTTCGCGGCATTGGCCACAAGCGTTCAAAGCACTATTCCGGCTGCGCTGGTGCGCCAATCGCCGATCCTCAGCCACCCGGTGTTCAACCGTTATCACTCGGAAACCGAGCTGATGCGCTACCTGCGCAAGCTCGCCGACAAGGACCTGGCGCTGGATCGCACCATGATCCCGCTGGGTTCGTGCACCATGAAACTCAACGCCGCCAGCGAAATGATCCCGGTGACCTGGGCTGAATTCGGTGCCCTGCACCCATTCGCCCCGGCCGAGCAAAGCGCCGGCTACCAGCAACTGACCGACGAGCTGGAAGCGATGCTCTGCGCCGCCACCGGTTACGACGCGATCTCGCTGCAACCGAACGCCGGTTCTCAAGGTGAATATGCCGGCCTGCTGGCGATCCGTGCTTACCACCAGAGCCGTGGCGAAGACCGTCGCGACATCTGCCTGATCCCGTCTTCGGCCCACGGCACCAACCCGGCCACCGCCAACATGGCCGGTATGCGCGTAGTCGTCACCGCGTGCGACGCCCGCGGCAACGTCGACATCGAAGACCTGCGCGCCAAGGCCATCGAGCACCGCGAGCATCTCGCGGCATTGATGATCACCTATCCGTCGACGCACGGCGTGTTCGAAGAAGGCATCCGCGAAATCTGCGGCATCATTCATGACCACGGCGGCCAGGTGTACATCGATGGCGCCAACATGAACGCGATGGTCGGCCTGTGTGCGCCGGGCAAGTTCGGCGGCGACGTGTCGCACCTGAACCTGCACAAGACCTTCTGCATTCCGCACGGCGGTGGCGGCCCGGGTGTTGGCCCGATTGGCGTGAAGTCGCACCTGACGCCGTTCCTGCCGGGTCACGGCACCATGGAACGCAAGGAAGGCGCGGTCTGCGCGGCACCGTTCGGCAGCGCGAGCATTCTGCCAATCACCTGGATGTACATTCGGATGATGGGTGGCGCGGGTCTCAAGCGTGCTTCGCAACTGGCGATCCTCAATGCCAACTACATTTCCCGTCGCCTCGAAGAGCACTACCCAGTGCTGTACACCGGCAGCAACGGCCTGGTGGCGCACGAATGCATTCTCGACCTGCGTCCGCTGAAAGACAGCAGCGGCATCAGCGTCGATGACGTCGCCAAGCGCCTGATCGACTTCGGCTTCCACGCTCCGACCATGTCGTTCCCGGTCGCCGGCACGCTGATGATCGAGCCGACCGAAAGCGAATCCAAGGAAGAACTGGACCGCTTCTGCGACGCCATGATCCGCATCCGCGAAGAAATCCGCGCCGTGGAAAACGGCACCCTGGACAAGGACGACAACCCGCTGAAAAACGCGCCGCACACCGCTGCGGAAATCGTAGGCGAGTGGACGCATCCGTACAGCCGTGAGCAGGCCGTTTACCCACTCGACACCTTGATCGACGCCAAATACTGGCCGCCCGTAGGCCGGGTCGACAACGTCTTCGGCGACCGCAACCTGATCTGCGCCTGTCCATCGATAGCCGACTATCAAGACGCCTGAAAGCCAACACAGCTCCAGGCCACCTTATTCAGAGAACACCAGAGGATTGCACCATGTTCAGCAAACACGACCAGATCAAAGGCTACGATGACGAACTGCTGGCGGCGATGAACGCCGAGGACGCGCGGCAAGAGCATCACATCGAGCTGATCGCCTCGGAAAACTACACCAGCCAACGGGTGATGGAGGCACAAGGCAGCGGCCTGACCAACAAGTACGCCGAAGGCTATCCAGGCAAGCGTTATTACGGGGGTTGCGAACACGTCGACGTGGTCGAGCAACTGGCGATTGATCGCGCCAAACAGCTGTTCGGCGCCGATTACGCCAACGTCCAGCCACACTCCGGCAGCCAGGCCAACGCCGCGGTTTATCTTGCGCTGCTGCAAGCCGGCGACACCGTGCTGGGCATGAGCCTGGCCCATGGTGGCCACCTGACCCACGGTGCAAAAGTCAGCTTCTCCGGCAAGCTGTACAACGCCGTCCAATACGGCATCGACACCGCCACCGGGCTGATCGACTACGACGAAGTCGAACGCCTGGCCGTCGAGCACCAACCGAAGATGATCATCGCGGGTTTTTCCGCTTACTCCAAAACCCTGGACTTCCCGCGCTTCCGTGAGATTGCCGACAAGGTTGGCGCCTATCTGTTCGTCGACATGGCCCACGTTGCGGGCCTGGTGGCGACCGGGTTGTACCCCAATCCGATTCCATTTGCCGATGTTGTCACCACGACCACGCACAAAACCCTGCGCGGCCCGCGTGGCGGCCTGATCCTGGCCAAGGCCAATCCGGAACTGGAGAAGAAACTCAACGCGGCGGTGTTTCCTGGTGGCCAGGGTGGTCCGTTGATGCATGTCATCGCCGCCAAAGCCGTGTGCTTTAAAGAAGCGCTGGAGCCAGCCTTCAAAACCTATCAGGCGCAAGTGATCCGCAACGCTCAGGCGATGGCCAAGGTCTTTATCGACCGAGGCTACGACGTGGTGTCGGGTGGCACCGACAATCACTTATTCCTGGTCAGCCTGATCCGCCAGGGGTTGACCGGCAAAGACGCTGACGCCGCGCTCGGCCGCGCCGGTATCACGGTGAACAAAAACGCCGTGCCGAACGACCCGCAATCACCGTTCGTGACGTCCGGCCTGCGTATTGGCACGCCGGCCATCACCAGCCGTGGTTTCAAGGAGGCCCAGAGCGTCGAGCTGGCGGGCTGGATCTGCGACATCCTCGATCACCTCGGCGATGCCGATGTCGAGGCTCAAGTCGCCCGGCAAGCCGCTGCAATGTGCAGCGATTTCCCGGTGTACCGCGACTGATCCGCTGCACTGACGATGTAGGAGCGAGCCTGCTCGCTCCCACAGGTTGCGATGCGATCTCGCTTTTCCCACTCGAACAGAAGACCACTACACATGAGCGTACTTGTGGAATCGACTGGCCAAAGCCCGGCCAAAATGGAAGTCGGCATCAAACTGCGCGGCGCAGAAAAGGTCGCGCGAATTCCGGTGAAGATCATCCCGACCGATGAGTTCCCGCGCAAACCCGACTGGATTCGCGTACGCATTCCAATCTCACCCGAGGTCGACCGGATCAAACAGCTGTTGCGCAAACACAAGCTGCACAGTGTCTGTGAGGAAGCCTCCTGCCCGAACCTCGGCGAATGTTTTTCCGGTGGCACGGCGACCTTCATGATCATGGGCGACATCTGCACCCGCCGCTGCCCATTCTGCGATGTCGGCCACGGAAGACCCAAACCTTTGGACACCGAGGAGCCGATGAACCTGGCAGTGGCCATCGCCGACCTGCGTCTGAAGTACGTGGTGATCACCTCGGTGGACCGCGATGACCTGCGCGACGGTGGCGCCCGTCATTTCGTTGATTGCCTGCGCGAGATCCGCAAGCTGTCGCCGGGCGTGCAACTGGAAACCCTGGTGCCGGATTACCGAGGCCGCATGGACGTCGCCCTCGCGATCACCGCCACAGAACCGCCCGATGTGTTCAACCATAATCTTGAGACCGTACCGCGCCTGTACAAAGCCGCACGGCCGGGCTCGGATTTCGAGTGGTCACTGGACTTGCTGCAGAAATTCAAACTGTTGGTCCCGCACGTACCGACCAAATCCGGCCTGATGCTGGGACTTGGCGAGACCGACGAAGAAGTCATCGAAGTCATGCAGCGACTGCGTGAGCACGATGTCGACATGCTCACCCTCGGCCAGTACCTGCAACCGTCGCGCAATCACTTGCCGGTGCAGCGTTTCGTACACCCGGACACCTTCGCCTGGTTCGCCGAAGAAGGCACCCGGATGGGCTTCAAGAACGTCGCATCCGGCCCGCTGGTGCGCTCGTCCTATCATGCCGATCAACAGATGATAGGGACGAAGTCCGGGAACGTGAGTGCTTGAGCTCAGACCGGCCTGAAAGCGCACTGACGCCTTCCCTCAGATCATCGGAGTGCTGCTCACCACCCGCAGGGCCAACCCTTCGTAGGCATCCAGCGTAATGGTGAACTCACCCTCAGGCGTGAGATCACCCTCGACTCGCTCGTTGATGATGTCGACCACGGGGCCCGGCGCAATATTGGGCAGGTGCAAGGTTTCGGTGATCGGCGTCGAGCCGAAGTTCAGCGCGGTGATTTGCGTGCCTTTGCCGGCCGGCAATTCGTGGACCATGATCAGCAGCCCCGGGTGCTGGACATCCGGGATCAGGATCTGGCGACTCGCGGCGATGTCATAGGAGCGCCGCACGGCGAGGATTCTGCGCAGTTGCGAGACGAACGAATCCGGGTCCTTCAATTGGCTGGGCAGGCTGCCATACAACGTCTTCGGACGCGGCATCTGGCCGGCGGACAGCGGCGCCTCCGGATTGAGGTCGACCAGATCGTAGGCACCCCGGTGAATCCAGCGCGTGTCGCCGTCACCCATCAAATGTGCAACCTCTTCAGCCGGCAACGGCAACGCGCCCACCAGGTCCCAGCCTGAGAGTGCGAACACGCCCGGTTGCATGGCGTTGTACATCACCAAGAGCAAATGGACCTGGCGAATCTGCTGGATATCTGCCGTCGAAATCGCGTCCAGATCACGAATCCCCAACGCCGCCGTGATGATGCTGACGGTGGTGCAGGACACGCCGTTGGTGACGAACTTCAAGTTGTAGGGTGCGTGTTCGCCGGACAGACGCTCGTACATCTGCTCGCGAATGTGTTCGCGCAAGATATTGCCGGGGAAGGTCTGGCCCTGAAAAAGGTAAGTGTCGTGGGCGTGCAGCGTCCAGAAATGCACCAGTTCCAGGGTCAACTCGTCGTGATTCTGCAGGGCATGGATCAGCGAACCCGGATCGATGCCCAGGGTGTGCATCTGGCGAAGCATCAAGCGCAGGAATTCGGTATCGCCCATCAGTAACGCGTGTTGGTAGGCCGGTCGGGTGATGAAGTCGTAGGACAGGTCGGCACCGCCGTGGGACATGCTGGCGATGTCGTCGACGGTCAGGTTGAGCTCTTGAAAACTGAAACCGCCAGCCTTGCGGATCGCGCCGGCCAGCAACTGGTTACCGGTGATCGATAACGGGTGGCTTTCAGACCAGGCCGTGCCGTCGAGCTTGCGCTCCACGCCGAGAAATCCGTTGGCGTCCAGGCGCAGGATCTTCGCGCCCATGACGTCAATGGCGTGCAAAGCATCGCCGATGATCATCTGCTGCGCGGCGAAGGTCGGGTCGAGCCAGTTCAGCGACGGCTGCCCTTCCTTGAAGTAATGCAGATAGACCCAGCGTCGCGGCTTGCCATCGACACCGATGACGATCGGTGTCGCGCTCCAGTCGGTTTCCTTGACCCCCGGTTCGAAGAAGATCACTCGCTGCAACTGGCCAACGATGTAGTGCTTGTCTCGCAGCACGTCGACCTGCAACGGGCTGAGGTTTTGTGAATCACGGCCGTCGGCGATGTCCGGCAGCAGAGGCCAGTCCTCTTCGCGGATTTCGACCATGTGGTAGAGGCCCGGATAGTCTTCGTAGGCCATCTCGGCCAGGCGGAAGTCCGCGCCTTTGCCGGTGTGCGAGGGAATAACGTCATCGATGATCACGGCGTTGTGCGCGGCGGCCATGCGCACCAGCGCTTGAAGCTGCGCTTCGGTGCCCAGTTGTGGGTCGATTTCGAAGCTGATGCGGTCGAAGTTGCCGTCAATGGTCGGCGTGAGTCGGGTGCCTGTGAGGCCGCCAGACATTTTCAGCGGGCCGTTGTGTATGCCCTGGATGCCGATTCTTGACAGTGCATGCCACAGGGTTTCGTCGCCCAGGGCTTCGAGCACGGTG
Organism: Pseudomonas sp. IT-P294; assembly: GCF_949767865.1. Classification (NCBI taxonomy): domain Bacteria; kingdom Pseudomonadati; phylum Pseudomonadota; class Gammaproteobacteria; order Pseudomonadales; family Pseudomonadaceae; genus Pseudomonas; species Pseudomonas sp. IT-P294. The sequence goes on from NZ_CATKQW010000011.1 coordinate 1,277,109, forward strand.
CCGTTTTCGCGGGTGACGATGGAGGCCGGGTAGGCGGTGAACCATACGGACGCCAGCGCGGAGGCATCCCGGGGCCGGGTATGGGCATAGGGCTGCTGCCACATCCGACCTTGCCCTGAGTAGAGTTTGGCCCGCTGTCTGGCGGCATGAAGCATCGATTGTTCAACCAACCAGGTCACGTGGTTTTTGTCAGCCGCAGTCATAGAAACAATTACCTGTTGTCTGGGTAAATATCTGTTGGGGCATCGTTCGCTTGTTGGCGTCGGTGGCCACTTCCTTCTTATATGAGGGCCTGGGTTTGTATTCGTTGCATTGAGGGTTGATTGGGGTTGTTTAAACGAGGCCGCCTGCCGGCCAAACTGTTTGCTCAACCCTTGCGCGTGGTGATGGTGATCGTTCCCGGCTCTGCGTGGGAACGATCAACAGCATCGCGAGCAGGCTCACTCCCACCACCCAAAAACGGATATGTACACGACCAAAAAAAAACGCCCGACCAAAGCCGGGCATTCCAAACCACACAAGCAACGTAATCAGTCAGCAAACCCCAACCGCGAAACCCTGCCCTCCTGCACCTGCCCCCGCGTTGCCAGGCAATAGTAAAGCGGACAGGTCACCACCAACCCCACCAACCAGGACAAATCCGCACCGTCCACCAGATTGGCATACGGCCCCACATACAACGACGTATTGGCAAATGGCAGCTGCACAACAATCCCGATGAAATACGCCACAATCGCATGCCAATTGAACCGCCCGTAAATCCCGCCGTCCGCACGGAAAATCGAGGCGATGTCATAACACCCGCGCTTGATCAGATAAAAGTCGATCAAGTTGATCGAAGCCCAAGGCACCAACACCAGCAACAACGCCAGAATCAACCCGATGAACTGCGAAATGAAATCCGCCGAAGCCCCCAACGCCACCACACAGCAGCCCGTCAGCACCACACTCGACAACACCACACGCACCTTGATGCTCGGCGTCCATTGACTGGCAAACGTCTGGATCGAAGTAATGATCGACAGTACCGCGCCATACAGATTCAAGGCGTTGTGGCTGATGATATTGAGCAGAAACAACACCATCAAAATCGGCCCCAACCAACCGGTGGATTGCTTCACCGCTGCCATCGCTTCAGTGCCTTCCGGCGTCGCCAGCACTGCGACCGCACCAAAGGTAAAAGACAAAATGGTGCCCAGGGTTGCGCCCAGGTAAGTGGCGAAAAACGGACGGGCAATCCCGATGTCGGCGGGCAGGTAACGCGAATAGTCCGACACGTACGGCGAAAAGCTGATCTGCCAGATAATGCCCAGCGATACCGTCGCCAGCCAGCCGGACACATTGAAACTGCCGCGAGTGAAGAAGTCCGCTGGCAAATCGTGGGCAAAGATGTAGAGGAAACCGGCCAGCAAGGCACTGCCCATGACCCAGGTTCCGATGCGGTTAAGGGTATGAATGAAGCGGTAACCGATCACCCCGATCGCGGTGGCGCTCAAGGCACCGATAAGGATGCTCGCTGGCACCGGAACCGAAGGCGCAAGGCCGACGATGGATTTGCCGGCCAGCACGATGTTGGAGATGAAAAACCCGACGTAGATGAGTGCGGCAAAGAACACTATCAGCAGCGCACCATAACGACCGAACTGGCCGCGACTCTGGACCATCTGCGGAATGCCCATGCGCGGGCCTTGCGCCGAGGCCAAGGCAATCACCAAGCCTCCCGCCATGTGCCCAAGCGCAATGGCCAGCAACCCCCAGAACAGATTGAGGTGAAACACTTGCACCACCATCGCACCAGTGACGATAGGCAGCGGCGCAATGTTGGTGCTGAACCATAAAGTGAAAAGATCGCGGGCCTTCCCATGGCGTTCCGCGAGAGGGACGTAATCGACCGTATGATTCTCGATCAGGGGGTCTTGCCGGGACATCTGGGACATGTGCATGAACTCGAGTTTGTCTGATCTTATATTTGTATGAAGCCAAACCGGGGGAGCTCTTGGGCCGCCCCTCAGATGGCAGGCATATTATGGTATTCCAACTTTTTCACAAGACTGATCCGGTCTTTTTACGACGATCTGCCCCGCTATTCTGAGTCATACGAGATCGCACTTAATCGTTAAAGCCTCAGCAATCATTGGCCTAAACCAGAATTCAATACGTTTATCGGGCGACAAAAAAAGCCCTTGCAAACTATGTATTACGGTATACCATCAGACCTACAAACACATAAAAACCCGTACCACACCGCCAGAGGACCGTCCCATGATCGATGCCGCCATCTACAAACAAGTAATGGGTTCGTTTCCGTCCGGGGTCACTGTCATCACTACACTCGATGACGACGGACAGATCGTCGGCCTGACCGCCAGCGCCTTCAGCTCGCTGTCCATGGACCCGGCCCTGGTGCTGTTCTGCCCCAACTACAGCTCCGACTCGTATCCGGTACTGATCAAGAACAAACGCTTTGCCATCCACGTGCTGTCCGGCGGACAGCAAAGCGAAGCCTATGCGTTCGCCCGCAAAGGCAAAGACAAGGCGCAAGGTATCGAATGGACCTTGAGCGAGCTGGGCAACCCGATTCTGGCGAATGCCACGGCCGTGATCGAGTGCGAACTGTGGCGCGAATACGAAGGCGGTGACCACGCAATCATGGTCGGCGCGGTGAAGAACCTGATCGTGCCCCAGCAGAACGCCGGTCCACTGGTGTATTGCCACGGCAAGATGGGCGCCCTGCCCGTGCTCGCCTGATTCGACAATACTCAGGAATATTTTTGCGTAGATTGCGAATTCCTAGACTCCAATAAACAGCCTGTCGACAGGCCGACAACAAAAGAATCCGAGGTAAGCGTCATGAAATTTTCGCTGTTCGTGCACATGGAACGTTGGGACGAGAGCGTCAGCCATCGCCAGCTGTTCGAAGACTTGACCGAACTGACCCTGATGGCTGAAACCGGTGGTTTCAGCACCGTCTGGATCGGCGAACACCACGCCATGGAATACACCATCTCGCCAAGCCCGATGCCGCTGCTGGCCTACCTGGCAGCCAAGACCACCACCATTCACCTGGGCGCCGGCACCATCATCGCGCCGTTCTGGCACCCTCTGCGGGTCGCCGGTGAATGCGCGTTGCTCGACGTGATCAGCAATGGGCGTATGGAAGTCGGCCTGGCCCGTGGCGCTTACCAGGTTGAGTTCGACCGGATGGCCGGCGGCATGCCTGCTTCGTCCGGCGGTCAGGCACTGCGCGAGATGGTTCCGGTGGTCCGTGCGCTGTGGCAAGGCGACTACGCCCACGACGGCGATATCTGGAAATTCCCGACGTCCACCAGCGTGCCAAAGCCGATCCAGAAGCCCAACCCGCCGATGTGGATTGCCGCTCGCGACCCTGACTCCCACAACTTCGCCGTGGCCAACGGTTGCAACGTCATGGTCACGCCGCTGATGAAAGGCGACGAAGAAGTCCTCGACCTGAAGAACAAGTTCCAGACCGCGTTGGACAACAACCCGGACGTGCCGCGCCCGCAACTGATGGTGCTGCGTCACACCCACGTCCACGCCGTCGATGACCCGGAGGGCTGGAAAGTCGGCGCCAAGGCGATCTCGAAGTTCTACCGCACTTTCGACGCCTGGTTCGGCAACAAGCAAACACCGGTCAACGGTTTCCTGGCACCGAGCCCGGAAGAAAAATTCGCCGAGCGTCCGGAGTTCCAGCTGGAGAGCCTGCACAAGACCGCCATGATCGGCACGCCGGAAGAAATTATCCCGCGCATCAAGTATTACCAGGAACTGGGCGTCGACGAATTCAGCTTCTGGTGCGACAACAGCCTGCCCCATGCGGAAAAGAAAAAATCCCTGGAGCTGTTCATCAAACACGTGGTCCCGGCGTTCCGCTGAGTCCACCCTTGCGCCCCCGGATGCGAAGCCCGGGGGCTGACTGACGTGTAGGGTCGATTGCAATGTTCAATAGTCGCCGCCCATCACCCGCCCTTCCCTCCAGCGCTGCGCAGGCTTATCTGCGCGGCGAATGGACGGCTTCGCATATCCATCTCAAACGTCTGCGTGCCAGCGTTTCCGCCAAGCAGAACGGCTTCTGGCAAATAGTTAACTGATCAATCCGAACAGAAACCCACGCACCTCACGTCCCGCCATGGCGCACGTCTGCGGTGCATTGTGCTTCGGCTCATGATCAGGTTTGCCCAATGAACAATAAAAACGCTCTGTTGATCATCGACATGCAACAGGAGGACGGTTTCGTCCTGGAAAACATCGACACCGTGGTCGCCAATACGGCGGCACTGCTCGATACCGCCCGCCTTGCACAGGTGCCTGTGATCTTTACCCGGCACATCAATCAGGCCGACGGCAGCGACATGCCGCGCGGCGAACCCCGGGCGACCGACGGCGGCCCGAGCAGCTATCGCGCGGGCACCCGGCAAGTGCAAATCCTCGAACGCCTGGCCCCACGGCCAGAGGAATGGGTGCTGGATAAAAGTCGCTACAGCGCCTTTCACCGCACAGACCTGGATGCCCGACTCAATGCGCTGGGCATTGACACGTTGACCATCACTGGCGTGTTGACTGACGTCTGCGTGCTCAGCAGCGTGTTCGATGCTTTCGCCCTGGGCTACCACATCCGCCTGGTCAGCGACGCTTGCACCACCACGACCCAATCAGGCCACCATTCGGCCCTGTTGATCATGGCCAACTGGGTCTATTCGCTGGAAATCCTGAGCACCGAGCAATGCCTGCGAGCCCTTGAAAACCTCGAGTACGTGAGCCTGACCCCGGGGCGGCCGGACTTCTTTGCCCACCAGCCTCATGAGTTCGAAAGCACCATCGCCCGTTTCCAGTCCCACCTCGCCCGGACTCAGGAGTAATCGCCATGCAAGTCGAAAAAAGAAGCATCGATTTCATCCCTGAGTCCGAACGCCACGGCCACCCCGGCTCGCTGTTTTTCATTTGGTTCGGCGCCAACATGAACATCACGACCATTGCCTGCGGCGTGCTGCCGGTGGTCATGGGGCTCAATCTTTTCTGGAGCGCCCTGGCGATGATCATCGGCTCGCTGCTGGGAGCGATTTTCATGGCCTCGCATTCTGCCCAAGGCCCCAAACTGGGCATTCCGCAAATGATCCAGAGCCGCGCGCAGTTCGGCGTTCTCGGCGCCATCTTGCCGCTGCTGTTCGTGATGTTGATCTACCTTGGGTTCTTCGTCAGCAACACCCTGCTCGCCGCCCAGGCGCTGGCGTCCGTCAGTCCGTTGCCGGCGACCGGCAATGTCTACCTGATCGGTGCCTTGTGCTTCGTTGTCGCGCTGTATGGCTATCGATTGATCCACCGTTTGCAGAAGTGGCTGTCGCTGCTCTCGCTGGGGGTATTTTTCGCCGCCACGCTGCTTGCATTGCAATTGCCTATACCCGCTGAACAATGGCTGCCGATGGGGTTCTCGCTCTCGAAGTTTCTGGTAGCGGTCAGCATCGCGGTGACCTGGCAGCTGTCGTACGCCCCGTATGTCGCGGATTATTCGCGCTACCTGCCGAGCACGACGTCCACGGCAAAAGTGTTCTGGTACAGCTATGCCGGCACCGTCAGTGGCGGCGCGTGGATGATGATCCTCGGCGCGATCCTGAGCGTCGGCATCGGCGACTTTTCCAGCAATGTCGGCGGCCATGTCGCCGGATTATTCGGTGCTGGCGCGGTGTTGTTGTTCGCCTTCATCCTTTATGGCCAGGTGTCGATCAACGTCTTCAACCTGTATGGCGCCTTCATGTCGACCATCACGGTGATCGAGCCCTTCGCCCGGTTCAAGGTCACGCCACGGGTACGCGGCGTGTTCATGCTAGTGATCAGCCTGATCGCCACGGCGCTGTGCACCATCGGTCAGGACGACTTCATCAACTTCTTCCTCAACTTCATTTTCTTCATGAGTTATTTCCTGATCCCCTGGACGGCGATCAATCTGGTGGACTACTACTGCCTGCGCAAAGGCCAGTACCGGATTGACGATATCTTCGACCTCAACGGCATGTACGGGCGCATCAACTGGATCGCGTGTGGCAGTTTCCTGCTGGCCATCGCCCTGCAAATTCCGTTCATGAACACCACGTTATACGTGGGGCCGGTGGCCACTGCGCTGGACGGTGTGGACGTGGCCTGGATCGTCGGGCTGCTGGTTCCGGCCTTGAGTTATTACGGGTTAATGAGGCTGGGCAAACGCACGCTGGAGGTGAATCCGCTGTCCAGCTAGCCATTGAAAAGTACAACGCCGGCTCATGGCCGGCGTTGTACTTTCAGCGAAGGGATCGACGGTTGATGATCAAGCAGCGACTCTGCCGCTCCTTTACTTCACCGACACAGCACTAGTCAGATTTTGCTGCATATAGGCAAGAAAGCGTCGCTGGAAAAGCATCGTATGCTCGTGAGCGGCTTGCTCGGCCTGATCGGGATTGCGTGCAGCGATGGCGTCGATGATTTCATCATGGTCGCGTCCCAACCGCGTGGTCGTGCTCGCGGCACTGATGATGTAGTCAAAATGCAAATGCGCGAGTCTTTGGCCCTCTCCCAACAGTTTCTCGTAGTAGCTGATGAAATAGGGATTCTTTCCTGCCTGGGCAATGGCAATGTGAAAGGCCTTGTTCGTCTCCGACATTGCCTGAAAATCCCCCGAGGTCACTGCATCGAGATAGGCCGCATCAGCCGAGCGTATCCGCTCCAGATCTTCCTCGTCGTGCTGAGTCGCTGCCAGCCGCGTGACAGCCCTTTGAATAAGATCGAGTGCGGAAATATAGTTTGGAAAATCTTCAATCTCGAACGGCGTTACCAGCGTTGTCCTGTTAGGCAGGATAGTGACCAGCCCCTCACTGATGAGTCGTGCCAGGGCGTCCCTTACCGGCGAACGGGAAAGTCCGAACTGCGCAGCCAATGACACCTCATCCAGCGGAGATCCTGGTTTGAGCTTGAGTGTCAGTATTTGTTTACGAAGCTCTTCATAGATATAGCGCCCACCATGGCGTTTGACGCTTGCGTTGGTCTCTGGGGTATCGTTGCTCATTGAGTAGCTCTCAGGGAACTGGCTGGTCGTTTGGCCGGACGTAAGCCTAACACCAGCCATCATTCAGTTAGAAACCTTCGCCCCAAGTGTCGCTCAGCATAAATCCATCAGCGAGCGGATCATCAGGGTCGACGCCAATCTGATGCATGCCATACACCCATGCTCGGCCGGTGACTCTGGGCAATACCGCGGCCCGATCTCCAACTTCCGTCAAACCCAGAAGTTCGACCTTGAACTCGCCGCCAATGGTTGAGCGAGAGGTCAGTTGATCGCCCGGCACCACTTGCCCACGGGCGCTCAGGGTGGCCAGGTTCGCCGAACTGCCAGTACCACAGGGTGAGCGATCTACCCGACCAGGGGGCAATGTGGTGCAGGTTTGCCAGGTGAATTGATCGATGCGGTTGCGGAACATCACGTAGGCGACCTCATTCAGACTATCGATCAGCGGATGCTTCACCGACACCTGTTCGTTGATGATGCCTCTCAAGCGCACACCCGCATCGGCAAGTTCTCGGGCCTTGCCGGGCTCGATACTCAGCCCCACCTGCTCGACATCGATCAGGGCGTAATAAACGCCCCCAAAAGCGATATCCGCTTTGACGGGACCAAACTCGTCGGTCTGTATGACAACATCCAGATGCTCCACAAACGAGGGCACCATATCCAGCGAGACACTCACACAGCGGCCATCTGCACAGTGCGCACGTGCGGTGACCAAGCCGGCTGGAGTATCCAGCACGACCGTCGTATACGGCTCCTCCATCGGCAGGATGCCGAGTTCAAGCAATGCCGTGACAACGCAGATACAGTTACTGCCCGACATCGGATGGGCCTTGTCAGCCTGCAAAACGATGAAGCCTGCCTGAGCCTCGGGCCGTGTCGGCGGCAGTAACAGATTGACCGACATCTGCAGACATCCACGCGGCTCCAGCACGACCAGGCGACGAAGGCTGTCATCGACCTCGTTGATGTAGTTCATCTTGTCGAGCATGGTCTTGCCGGGGATGTCGAGGACACCCCCGGTGATGACTTTGCCGATCTCACCTTCGCAATGCACATCGACCAATTGAAGCGTTTTCTTCCAGCGCATGACGCCCTCTCTTACTTGATGTACCAACCCCAGGGTTGATCGCTGTCGTATCGGGTGATCTGTTTGGTTTCGAGGTAGTTGTTCAACCCCCATTCACCCAACTCCCGACCGATACCGCTTTGCTTGTATCCACCCCAGGGTGCCTCGGTAAACGTCGGTTGCGAGCAATTGATCCAGACGATACCGGCGCGCAGACGGCGTGCGATCCGCTCTGCGCGAACCAGGTCTTTTGACATGACTGCCGCCGCCAGACCGAACCGCGAATTGTTGGCACTTTTAAGCGCTTCGACTTCATCGTCGAACGGGCGTACGCAAACCACCGGGCCAAAGATCTCTTCATTCCATAACCAGCTGTCGACTGGCACGTCCGCAAAGATAGCGGGAGTGATGAAATACCCCGATTCGCAATGCGCCGGCTTCGTGCCACCGTACAGCAGAGTGGCGCCTTCTTCCTGGCCGCGTGCAACGGCTTGCAGAATCTTGTGGTATTGACCGCTGCTGACCAAAGGCCCGAGCAGCACGCCTTCCTTCAATCCGTCACCAATGCTGAGTTTGCTCGTCTCCTCGACCAGCCGTTTCAGCAAAGGCTCGTATAGGCTGCGTTGTACCAACACCCGCGAGGTGGCTGAACAGACCTGACCCTGATTCCAGAAAATGCCGAACATGATCCATTCGACGGCCGCTTCGATATCGGTGTCATCAAAAATGATAAAGGGTGATTTACCACCCAGCTCAAGACTGATGTTTTTGATGTCACGCGCCGCCGCTTGCATGATTTTGGAACCGGTCGGGACACTGCCGGTAAACGCCAGCTTATCGATGCCCGGATGTTCGCTTAGCGGAGCGCCTGCATCAGGCCCCAAGCCGGTCACTACGTTCAGCACACCTGCCGGCAGACCTGCCTCGTGTGCAATTTCAGCCAACTCCAGCGCTGTCAAAGGCGTGAGTTCGGAAGGTTTGAGCACCATGCTGCAACCGGCAGCCAACGCAGGGGCCACCTTCCAGGCGGCCATCAGCATTGGGAAGTTCCACGGAATGATCGCCCCAGCCACACCCATCGGTTCCTTGCGAGCGATGCAGCTGAAACGCTCATCAGCAAGGTTGATGCGCTTCTCTTGCTGAGCATCGAGTTCCTCTGCGAGGTCGGCATAGAAATCGAAGCACCCCGCCGTATCACCAATGTCCCACTGAGCCTCCGGTAGAGGCTTGCCATTGTCACGCACCTCAAGCTCTGCAAGAACGTCAAGGCGGTCCCGGATACCCGTTGCGATGCGGCGTAAAACGGCTGCTCTTTCGGTGCCAGCCATCAGCGGCCAAGGGCCCTCGTCGAAGGCTCTGCGTGCCGCTTTTACTGCCAGGTCGACATCTGTCGCCGTGGCTGCAGCAACGTGCGCAATGACCTTTTCATGACTGGGGTCGATGGTTGCGAAAGTGCCGCCCAAGGCAGGTTTTACCCATTGGCCGTCAATATAGAGATGGTCGTAGGATTTCATGATTTACCTCAGTTGAACGCAAAGCGTTTGGCGCTGAAAGGAGTCAAGTCTTGGGCCGGTTGGCGCCCTGCGACCATGTCGGTGATGAGGCGTGCGGTGGTTGCCCCCAGTGTCAGTCCGAGCTGGCCATGGCCGAATGCAAGGAAGACATTCTTGAGGCGCGAGCTCCTGTCGATTACAGGCTTTGTGTCCGGCAGAAACGGCCGATAACCAATGCCGTATTCGATGTCGTCAAGTCTTAGCTGTGGAAGGATTTTGCGGGCCTTTTCCAAAATGATGTCGGCCCGTTTGAAATTTGGCTCGGCGTTAGGGCCGGAGAATTCGATGGTGCCGCCGATCTGCAATCCTCGCGTCATCGGTGCGAAACAGAAACCGCCGTCGGCATAGATCACCGAATGACGTACTTCCACGCCCGAATGCGGTAACAACACCTGATATCCGGCAATGCCGGCCAGTGGCACCGATCCGCCAATCTGCGAGAAAAACTGACTTGAACCGGTGCCCGCAGCGATGACGACGTGGTCAGCTTTGTAACGATCTCCATTGGCCAATGTCACGCCGTTGGCGCGGTCAGAAACCTCGTCGATCTTTTCGACCTGACCACGAACGCGGACGCCTCCTTGCTCGATGAAGCTTTGTGTCAGGGCGGCGATGAATCCTTTGGTATCACTGACCGCGCGCCAATCAGGGAACAATAAACCGTGGCTGAATTTTCCAGCCAATGCAGGTTCCAGATCCGATATTGCCGCACGATCCAGCACTTCGGACCTGAAACCCAGGGATCGACGCAGATCCATATGCCCCCCCTCTTGGGCTAACCCTTCAGGGGTGTCAAATACCTCAATGATTGGCCGTTCGCCCATCAACGTTTTGTCTGCGCATCGCTCCAGTAACGGCGCGTAGTCTTCGTAGACGTGGTGAGTCAATGTCGCCATCTCATTGGCGATTTCGACGATGCGCGAATGACGAGCACAAGCAACGAAGCGCAGGAACCACGGCAAGATTCCAGGCAGAGCGCTTGGTCGAAGCGCCAGCGGCCCCTTTTGATCAAGCAGCCAGGCAGGTATTTTCTTGAGAATGCCCGGCTTGGACAGCGGGATAACCTCACTCACCGCCATCTGCCCACAACTCCACTTGGCGGTGCTGTCGCCCGGTGCTTGAGGGTCGACCAAGGTGACTCGATAACCTTCGCGTTGCAGATACAAAGCGCAGCACACCCCAACGATGCCACCGCCAATGACGACGGCCGTTTCGCCATTGATGGTCTGATGGGTTGGCGGTTGCATAGTGTTCATAAAGACTCTCGATTAGCGCGGAACCTGCAGGCATGAGTCCATCATGGACATTCATCAGTGACTGAAGAATCCGCATCAGCGCTTATCGCCGATGCGGGATAGATCTCAGCCCTGAAGCCTCTCGAACTCTTTGCGGAATTCGGCTTTTTCCTCATTGGTCAGTGGCAACAACGGCATGCGGGCGATACCGACGTTGAACCCGGCCAACTCGCAGCCATACTTGACCTTTTGAATGAATTTGCCACTTTCCAGGTTGTTCATCAGTGGAAACAGCGAGCGTACGATTTGCTGGGCTCCTGCGAGTTGCCCGCTGACGTAGTTTTCATAGAACGCCACGATTTGCGGTGCCAGGAAATTCGCTGGTGCGCAGATCCAACTGGTGGCGCCCCATAGGAAAAAGTCCAGAGCCTGATCATCAGAACCGCACGAAAGCTGGATTTTTCCCTTGTAGCGGTCATCGATTTCGATGGCACGCAGCAAGTTACCTGCGCTCTCTTTGATGGCAATGACCCGGTCATGGTCCTTGAGTGCATCCATGACGCTGTATCCCACCTCCACATTAGTGCGGATCGGGTAGTTGTACAGAACGATGTTCACGTCGGGCACCGCGTCGAGAATTGCGTTGTAGTGCCCGATGAGTTCGTCTTGAGTCGGGATCGCGTAATACGGCGGAGCAATCAGCAAATTGCTGTATCCGGTATCCCGCGCCTGCTTGACCTGCTCAATGACTTCGCGGGTACAGGCGCCATTCGCACCGGCAATCAGCATGACGCGATCATTGGCGACCTCTCGAACGGTCGCCATCACCTGACGCCGCTCCTCATTGGTCAGTGCGTAGTATTCACCGGTTGAACCCAAGGGAACCAAGCCGCCTACACCCTGCTTGATTTGGTACTCGACCAAGGACGCCAACACGTCGTAATCGACTGCGCCATTTTTATCGAACGGGGTCACCAGGGCTGGCATGATGCCGTTAAGTTGCTGCATGGGAGAATCTCCAGTGTGATTGTCAGTATGCGTAGCGTTTGAGCATCCGGGTCTCGACCACCCCAACCAGTCGGGTCAGGGGGAACGCCACCAGGAAATAGATCACCGCCACCGCCGATAAAAACTCCACCGGGCGGGCAGTGCTGTTGGAAATGTTTTGTCCTACGAACATCAGATCAGCGATGCCGACAGATGAAATCAGCGCACTCTCCTTGAACAGGCTTACTACGTTGGAAAGAAGCGGAGGCACCGCTCTGAGAAGCGCTTGCGGAAAAATGACGTAAAGCACCTTGTTCCACTGGGCGACACCCAGGGCCGTACAGGCATCGTGTTGCTCGCTGGGAATGGATTTCAGCGCTCCACGAAATGTCTCGCTGGTAATGGCCGTCATGTACAGGGTCAACGCCAGCATCACGGAGACGTAAGGCGCAACGGATATGCCGAACACCACAGGCAGGCAGAAAAAAATCCAGAACAATTGGATCAACAACGGCGTGCCGCGAAAGAGCTCGACATAAAGCCCTGTGGGAATGCTGATAAAGCGGTTTTTCGAGAGGCGCAAAAGGCTCAATAGAAAGCCAAGCGCACTGCCCAACACCGCGCAGCTGACCGTGAACGCCAGCGTCAGCGCGAGCCCTTTCGCCAAGACCTGCCAGTAAGAAAAGACCACCGTAAAATCAAGCTGCATGACGATCTCCTCAGCGCGCGAGCGCAGTGTCCTGACGACGTTCGATCCACTGCACCCATTGCGCGATGGGCAGTGAAAGCGCGAAGTAGATCAAGGCAATGAGTGAGTAAGTTTCCAGTGGGCGATACGCTTCAGTGGCAATGCTCTTGCCGACGTACATCAGGTCAGCAACAGCCACGATGGCGACCAGCGCACTCTGTTGAAGTATCGAGATGCCATTAGTCATCAACACCGGCAATGCGGTACGAACCGCTTGCGGCAAAATCACATAGATCGTTCGCTGCCACGGACGCAGACCCAGCGCTACACAGGCGTCTTCGTGTTCCCTTGGAACAGCCTGCACACCCGCCCGATACGCTTCAGCATTGAACGCGGTGAGATTCAGGCCCAAGGCAAGCACGCCCATGGTGATAGGGTCGATGAACACGTTGAACAGCATCGGCAAGCAGTAGAAGAACCACACGATCTGCAGCAGTGCTGGCGTGCAACGGAAAAACTCAATGAACAACTGAGCGGGCCAACGAATGAAAAACCACCGGTTAAGCGTCAAGAGACAAAGCCCAAACCCCAGCACCAGACCCACCACGTTCGATATCAAAGCGAGCTGCAATGTGACCTTCAGGCCATTCCAGAGCGCTGCGGCATTACCGGTCAGAAAGTGAAAATCGAATTCATAGTTCATGGACACGAGCCTCAATCCAGGTGCAGGACTTTTTCCAGGAACTCGCGGGTTCGCGGCTCCCTGGGCTTAGTGAAAATCTGCTCTGGCGGCCCTTGCTCCACTACTTTTCCGTTGGCGCAGAACACAACACGCGAAGCGATGCTGCGGGCAAAGTGCATGTCGTGCGTGACAATGATCATGGCCATTTTTTCTTCAGCCAATTGCATCATCACGCTCTGCACTTCGGTGACCATTTCGGGATCGAGCGCCGAGGTGACCTCATCGAAGAGCATCAGCTTTGGCTCCAGCATCAAGGCGCGGGCGATTGCCACTCGCTGTTTTTGCCCGCCTGATAGCTGACTCGGATAAACATTCAGTTTGCTTTCCAGGCCCAGTCGAGCGAGGAATACACGCGCTTTTTCTGTCGCCTGAGCCTTGGAAAGACCATGCACTTTCATCGGTGCAAGAATCAGGTTGCCCAAGACCGAAAGATGCGGGAACAGGGTGTAGTGCTGGAAAACCATACCGACCTGAGCCTGCAATTTTGCATCCAGAGGCTTACCGGCCCCTCGGGCTGAGCCGTCAATGTACGGCTTGCCCCGAAAGAAGATTTTGCCTCCCTGAATACTCTCAAGCCCCATCATGACCCGCAGCAACGAACTCTTGCCGCTACCGCTCGGGCCAATGATCACCAGACGATCATCCGAGCGCATGTCGAGATCCAGGTGATCCATCACCACCAAGCCTTCGCCATACGATTTGTACACATCACGCAACTGGATAAAGTCGCCCTTGGCCGAATTAAGGGTGAGCGAATCCTGCGGCTGAGCAGCCACCAGATAAGGAGCGGTCATAGAACTGTCTCCAGGAGAACGCTAAATCAAAGCCGTTCTCGGGATCGTCGAAAAATTACTGAGGGGTTTTATCGCCAGCGTTGGCGAGTGCAGACGCCTTATCAACAAGCGCGGAGATCTCGCCTGTTTCTCGACGTTGCGTGAGATAGATATTCAGGACTTGCAGGTCAGACGGTGTGGCATTACGCGAAAGACCGAACGCCACTCCCTGCTTTGCCAAGGCGGGCACGGGCAATACTTCCTTCGTCCAGTCAGGGTTGGCGATTGCGAAGAGATGGTTCGTATCGCTGGCATCGACCAGCACATCCGCGCGTTTGGACATCACGGCCAGGCGTGTTTCGTCCATACCAGGAAGACGCATGATCGTGGCGTTCTTCACCACTGCAGTGATTGCTTTATCTGCCGCCGTGCCGGACATCACGGCCATCGAAACGCCTGGCTTATCGTAGTCGGCCACAGCATTGCCCGCGCCTGCAAATTTCGGATTGTCTTTGTTGGTCAGAAGCGAAATCTGGTAGTCGGTTGCTGGAACCGAAAAGGTCACCGCCATCGCACGCTCGGGTGTCTGATTCAGGGCCATGGCCAAATCCCATTTGCCGCCTTGAAGCCCCGCCACCAGGTTGTCCCAGTTCGTGTCCACGAACTCAACCTTGACCTTGAGAACCCTCTCGCCGAAGTCACGGCACAGATCCACAAAGTAACCGCTGTATTGACCGGAACGCGCATCGCGCATGACGTACGGTGCAGCCACCGCGGCCCCGCAACGCAGCACACCTGCCTTCTGAATGCCTTGCCAAAGTGTCGAATCTGTTGCGTTCGCAGGCGCTTGGGCTAACAACGCACCAAGAAAAGAAACGCCTACGAGCATTTTGCGGAGGGTGGAAGAGAAGAGCCGTGTCATGTTGACCTCACCGATATTTAGTTTTTCTTGGGCAGAAAGGTTCAAGCGTTTAAGCTGAGCGCGCCGTCATGTATGCAGCGCTGTATGCAGAGTAGATTTGAACGAATTGATGTGTCAACAGGGCTCGTGAATTTTTTGCCATGGAGTGATTGACGGTAAGTGGTGCAATTGAGGCGAGTGCCGGACGAATGGCCGTGCAGGAGGGAAACACAGAGGGGCTGCGAGTGCAGACCCTCTTTAAGAACAGCACATGCACAAGCTGCAGTGCTTGTGGGGCCAGAAAGTCATTCAGCGGGAAAAGGAATGCGCAGCACGGCATGCGATTCAGATTGCGTGGTATCCGAGCTGCAAGGCGCCGGTCGTTCAACAGTCACTTTCGTCAATATCAGCCTTTCGGGACGAACAGCGTTCGCCCCTGTAGCTGCCGGTGAAGCGACAAGTCACATGCCGCCCCGGCCAATTAGTTTTCCGCCCGACCAATCAAGGTTGCCGACTGCTGACTGGCTGCCCGCCTTTCTCGAACATCGCTTCGAAACGAGGCTTGTTGGCCGCGTAGTAAGCGGCCACAGCCTGGTCAGAAGAGCTTTGGCGCGCCTGCATCATCAGCGCTTCGAGGTCAGCCTGGGGAATCGAGTAATGGGCAAAGAAATAGGCCATTTTTTTACCTGTTTTGGCTTTTGATCAGGAAACGGAATTGGCATTGATACCGTCCATGCTTGGGCCAGCACGCTCTTGAACGATCAACTCACGCAACGTATCGAGAAACAGCTTGAGCACCGGCGAGTCATCGTCTGCGCGGTAAGTGGCGTACAACGGCACCTCCGGCAACGCTGGCGTCAGGCGGCGGAACACCAGCCCGGCCGGCGCCATCTGCTCGATGGAGGCTGGCAATAACGCCACGCCGAAACCGGCCCGCACCAGGCTGAGCAAGGTTTGAACCTCGATCACCTGTTGGCGGATTTGCGGGGTGAATCCGGCCTTTATGCAGCACTGAAAGAGAAAATCGGCAAACCGCGACTGCTTCAATTCCAGCGCCACAAAAGGCTCCTGCGCAAGATCCGCTGGCGCCAGGGTTTCGCGTCGTGCCAAGGGATGATCATGGGGCATGACCACGCGAATCGGTTCGTAGATCAGCAGTTCATTGCGTAGTTGCGGATCGTCATAGCCGACCCGAAACACACAGGCATCGATGCGTTTTTCCTTCAACGCCATGACCTGTGCCGCCGGCGTCATTTCATGCAGACGCCATGACACCTGAGGATAACGCTCGCGAAACAGGTGCAGGGCCCGTGGCAGCACGCCCACCATCACCGAACTGATCATGCCGATTTCCAGCTCACCCAACTGCCCCCGACCGGTCTGGCGTGTCAGGTCCAGCGCGCGGTTCAGTTGTTCGAACACCAGCGGCGCCTGTTCCTTGAGCATGTGTCCGGCCGCTGTCAGCTCGACCCGGTGATGACTGCGCTCGAACAGCGGCGTCCCCAGTTCTTCTTCCAGCAGACGAATCTGCTGGCTCAAGGGCGGCTGGCAGATGTGCAGGCGCGTGGCAGCCCGGCCAAAGTGCAGCTCTTCGGCAAGGGCCATGAAATACCGCAGTAATCGCAGGTCCATGCCGGCTTATCCCAAGGTCAGTGGCGTCGAGCGCTGGCGCACTCCGGTCAGGCTGAACAGCGCATTGGCGATGGCCGGGGCCACTGATGGGCTGCCCAGTTCCCCGACGCCACCGGGTTTGCCCGGTTCACCGTCCAGCAGCAGGATGTCCACCGCCGGCATGTCGGACATGCGTGTCACCCGATAGTCATGGAAGTTGCTCTGCACCACCCGGCCCTGCTTGATGTCCATGCGGTCGAACAACGCGTGACCCAAACCCCACATCAAGCCGCCGTAGATCTGCTCTTCGACACCGCCAGGCGATACGGCCAGGCCGCAATCGACCACGCAGGTGAGCTTATCGACCTTGATCACACCGTCCTTTTTCGACAGCCTGGCGACCACCGCGATGAAGCTGGTGTAGCCCTGATTGGTGGCAATGCCCAATGCGGTGCCTTGCGGTAATGGCTGGCCCCAACCGGCGCGTTCGGCGGCGCTTTTGAGCACCGCGACGTGCCGGGGTCGATCGTGCATATTGGCCAGGCGAAAAGCCAAAGGATCCTGCCCGGCACCGTGGGCCAGTTCATCCATGAAGCTTTCCACGGCGAACACGTTGGGAATGAAGCTCACCGAGCGATACCAGCCGCTGGGCACGTTACTTTCATGCCGGACCCAGGCCAGGTCCAGATTCGCCGGGCGATAGGCGAAATCCCACGCGGTGATGGCTTCGGTGGTGCTGTAATCCATATGGTCCGGGCGCTCGAAATAGCCAGGCTCCCACTGCTCCGGCGAAGCGGGCGACACCGCGTTGAGTTGCAATGCGGTCAATCGCCCCTGCGCGTCCAACGCACCTTTGGCCCGATGCAACGTGGCCGGGTGCATGAACAGCGCACGCATTTCGTCTTCACGGCTGTTCATCAACTTGACCGGCACCTTGGCCTGTTGCGCCAGGTACGCCACTTCGAACAACCAATACTTGGCCTCCCGCGCACCGAAACTGCCGCCGGACACCGTCTCATTGATGGTGACTTTATCCTTGGCGATGTTGCACACCGTTTGTGCAGCTTCCAGCGCTGATGACGGCACCTGCACACCGCCCCAGTAGGTGATGGCGTTGTCCGCCACCTGCGCGGTGATGCACACCGGCTCCAATGGGTTTTGCACCTTGTACGGCATGCGATAGTCGGCTTCGAGCAACTTCGCGGCAATCGGCCATTGCGCGGCGACATCCCCCGCCGCCATGGCGGACACCCGTTGCGCAGCCTTGTCGTCGATTGCCGCTGCTTGCGCCGTTGCCAGCTGATCACTGTCAAACCCGGCGAGTGGCGACTCGCTCCATTGCACGTTCAGCAACTCGCGCCCCTGATGCGCGGCCCAGTAGTTATCGGCCAGGACGGCGACACCCTCCTGGTTACCACCGAGGACATCGGGCCGACCCGGAATCGCGATCACTTTGCGCACGCCCGGCACCTGCAGCGCAGCGCTGGAATCCACTTTCAGCACGGTCGCGCCGATCACCGGTGTGCGCTGAATCACCGCCACCAGCATCTGCGGTAACACGACATCGATGCTGTATTTGAAGCGCCCGCACACCTTCGCCGCCGCTTCCCGTTTTTGCCGCAACTTGCCGATGTATTTGAACTGCGCCGGGTCCTTCAGGGTGACCTTGTCTGGCGCGGACAACTGCGCAGCAAGCCCCGCCAATTCACCGTAACCGAGGCTGCGTCGACTGGCGGCATGCAGCACTCGACCGTCTTCGGTTGTGCAACTGTCGGGGCTGACGTTCCACTGCTGAGCTGCCGCCGTCATCAACAATGCGCGGGCCGTGGCGCCGGCCATGCGCAACCGGTCGTATTCCAGCGACACGCTGGTGCTGCCGCCGGTCGAGTAAACCTTCCAGACCGGGTGAAGGTAGGCCTCGAAGAATGGATTTTCCGGAGAAATCACCTGCACGGTCATCGGGTTGACGTCCAGTTCCTCGGCCACGCACGCGGCCAGCGCGGTGTGGGTGCCAGTGCCGGAATCGTGCTTGTGCACCACCAGTTTTACCGTGCCGTCGGGCAGCACCCGAACCCAGGCATTCGGTTCGAACTCAGCGGCAGTCATTGGCGCCTTGGGCGCTGTCGCGGTGAGGCCCGAAGGCAGATAAAGCGCAATCGCCAGGCCGGAAGCGAGCGTAATCGCCTGCTTGAGAAAAATGCGGCGCGGCGGTTCAATCTGAGTGTCGTCGATAAAAGGCATCACGCCTCCTTCGGCGCAGCGGCCGCGCGCTTGATGGCTTTGTTGATTCGCCCGTATGTGCCGCAGCGGCACAGGTTGCCGGACATGGCATTGCGGATCGAGTCATCGGTGACCGCCGCTCCGGTGTTGAGCAGCGCGGCAGCGGACATGATCTGACCGGATTGACAGTAACCGCATTGCGGCACATCTTCGGCAACCCAGGCCAATTGCAGCGGATGCTGTTCGGTAGGCGACAAGCCTTCGATGGTGGTGATGCGGTGCCCCGCCACGGCAGCGACCGGCAATTGGCAGGAACGTACCGCGACACCGTCCAGGTGCACGGTGCAGGCACCACACAGGCCCATGCCGCAACCGAACTTGGTGCCGGTGAGTTTCAAGTGATCTCGCAACACCCATAACAAGGGCATGGAGGGCGATGGCTCGACCAGCTCGTGTCGTTCGCCGTTTACCGTGAATTCGATCATTGTCAGGCTCCAAGAGAGCGGCCCGTCTTTATGCGGGCCTGGTCGCCGATTATTGGAAGCCTGCGCAAAAACGGGCCAGCGACGATTTCTGCCATCCTGTGTAAGTAGGACTAACAGCATGTACAAGCGATACCCGTCGGTGCAGTCCATGAATGCCTTCATCCAGGCTGCTCGCAGCGGAAGTTTTTCCAGCGCTGCGCGCAAACTCGACTTGACCCACAGCGCTATCAGCCAGCAAATCCGCAGCCTGGAAGACTTCATCGGTCAGCCGCTGTTCGTTCGCGAAGGCGGCGGCAGCAACCTGACCGATGCCGGTCAATTGTTTGCCAGCGTGCTGTCCGATGGCCTCGCGCAGATCGACCGGGCGCTGTCCTCGGTGAAAAACCGTAGCGTCGCGCAACGGCTGACCCTGGATGTCGACAGTGAACTGGCGCAGAGCTGGCTCAATCCGCGGCTACCGCAACTGCTTGATTTGCTGCCCGACCATGAAGTGGTCCTGCTGTCGATGCCACGTTCGGATCGCAGTTCATTCGAGCGGGTCGACCTGGCGTTGCGCTACGGCTATGGCGATTGGGAAGACTGCGAGATGACGCAGATTTGTGGCGACAGCGTCCGCGCGGTGGCTTCGCCCGCACTGTTGGAACGACAGGGTTTACAGGTGCCCATGACGCCTGCGCAGGTGTTGCAATTGCCGTTGTTGGGGTATACGCGCCGGTCATGGATTCCCTGGCTCGAGGCCTCTGACATGGCGCCGAGCGAGCCGGCCGCGCGCGTGATTTTCGATAACGCGGCGAACCTGATCGCCGCCGCCGAGGCCGGGATTGGCGCGGGCCTGGTGCGCGGTTTGCTGGCCGCTGATGCGTTGCGCTCGGGGCGGTTGGTGGCATTGAACGACACGACGATTGCAGCGCATTACAACCTGTACGCGGTATGGCCGCAGGGTCAGGCCGAGCGGGTGGCGCCGGTGGTTGAGGTGATCAAGACGCTGGCTCGGCAGACACTGAGCTGACGTCATCGCGAGCAGGTTCGCTCCCATAAAAGATCGCCAGTGGGGAGCGAGCCCACTCGCGAAAAGGGCCACACATCCATCACCAAAAACCTGCCCGATATCGAACAGGTATCAACCCCTCGCCCAATTAATATTGTACGAACCCGATCCCCCCTTCCAATACTCCTCCCCAAGCAGACAGCGTCCCGAGCCGGATGCGACCAGGCGAGGGAATGCGCAGCAGTGCGCATAGAAATGGCCGATTGCCCGGGACGTGGCTGCTGCGAACCGCAAGGTTCCCTTCCCCGCTATCAGGAGATCGACTTCAATGATCATCGATATCAGTTGCTATCCCACCGACCTGGTGGACCTCGCCTGGAGGCATGACGGTGACCCGTTCACCGGCGAGCGTCTGCTGGAGATGATGGATGGCCCGTACATGGTCAACGGCAAACCTCGCCGCATCGACAAAGCCTTCATCCAGCCGCCCCAAGGCAACACCATTTACACCTGGACCGACGGCGATCTCACCGGACGCGAATCCATCGATGCCTACATGGCTTACACACTGAAGATGGTGCAGACCTACCCGGATCGCTTCATTGGCTGCTTCGTCTACAACCCGCGCTGCGGCGTGGAAAACGGTGTCGAGGCGATCGAGCGCTACGTCAAGGAACACGGGTTCAAGATGGTCCAGATGCAGGCCAACATGCACGCCTATCGCCCGGACCGGGCGCTGGACTGGGTCCGTCCAGCCTTCGAGAAATGCGCCGAGCTGGGCATCCCGGTCAAGCTGCACACCGGCGACGGCCCCTACAGCATCCCGTCAGAATGGGTGCCGATGATCAAGGAATTCCCCAACGTCGATTTCATCATGGCGCACTTCGGGGTACAGACGGGCGGCGTCTATGTCTTCGAACCGATGCAATGGGCGATGGAGCTGCCCAACGTCTACTGCGAATCAGGCTGGTGCCTGCAATCGCGGATCGTCGAGTTCGCCAAGGTCTTGCCGACGCACAAGATCCTCTTCGGGACCGACACCCCTCCCAACGAGCCGGGCATGTGGCTGCGCCTGCTGGAAGTGCTCTGCCATGAGCCACCGCAAGGCCTGAACCTGGACGAGGACACCCTCGAAGAGTACCTGGGCAACAACACCGCACGGATGATCGGCCTCGAACCGACCCCACCACCACGAACCGTGTCCGAAGCCGAGGCGCAGTTGAAGCGCCCTGTCACCACCCAGCTGGCCAGGAGTTGAACCGATGATTATCGATACCCATCTGCACCCCACCAACCTGGTCGATGAGGCCTGGCGCCACACCGGCGAACCGTTCACCGGCGAGCGCATGCTCAAGCTGATGGACGGCCCGTACATGATCAACGGCAAGCCACGGCGCATCGACATGGGCTTCATCCAGCCGCCACCGGGCAACACCGGTTATCGCGACGGCAACCGTCGGGGCCGCGAAGGCGTACGCGACTACATGTCCTACGTCGCTGAACTGTGCGTGAAATACCCGGATCGCTTCATCGGCAACTTCAACTTCAACCCGCGCTGGGGACCGGAAAACGGCGCAGCAGAGCTGGAATTCCACATCAAGGAATACGGCTTCAAGATGCTCAAGCTGCACGCCAACATGCACGGCTATCGTCCGGACCGGGCACTGGACTGGCTGCGGCCGGCGATGAAAGTCTGCGCCAAATACAACATTGTGGTGCTGATCCACACGGGCGACGGGCCGTACACCATTCCGACCATGTTCTACCCGATCATCCGCGAGTTCCCGATGGTCAATTTCATCATCGGTCACTTCGGCATTCAGACCGGCGGCAACTACTCCTTCGAAGCGTTCTGGATGGCCATGGACACGCCGAACGTGTACTGCGAATCCGGTTGGTGTTTCCAGTCGCGGATCGTCGAATTCGCCAAGGATCTGCCACGCAACAAGATCGTCTTCGGCACCGATTCGCCGCCGAACGAACCGGGCATGTGGTTGCGCGAGCTCGAAGTCCTTTGTTCGCCTGCGCCGCAAGGCCTGGGGATCGATGAGGATCACCTTGAGGACTACCTGGGCAACAACATCGCCCGGTTGTGCGGCATCGAACCGACACCGCCACCCAAGGACCTGATCGAGGCGGACATTCGTCTGACCACGACGTACCTCCAGGCTTTTTAAAACAAGCGCACAGCGACCTTTCAGGCGTACAGATGAACCGGCGTTCGATCGACCGGCAGGCCAACGGTTTGTCGATCGAACGTCGCCGATCCCCTGCGCGCCTGCTTTTTACGAGGTGAAACCATGACCCTCTCCACGCTCGGCGATACCCAGGATTTCCACGATTTCATCGACGCCTATCGCCGCCAATACCCGGACGATGTGCTGACCGTTCACGAAAAACTGTCCGCCGACCAGGACGTCACTGCCCTGGTCGATGCCCTCGCCTCACAAGGTCGCGATCCGCTGCTGATCTGCGACAACGTCGGCCATCTCGGTGTGCCGGTCGCAACCAACCTGTTCGCCTCCCGAACCCGCATCGCACGAATGTTCGGGGTTGCCCCGGCGCAGTTGCACGAAACCTTTCAGGCACGCGCCAATAACCCCATCGCCCCGCGTTACGTTGAAACCGGACCGGTACTGGACGAAATCTTCGAAGGCGAAGCCGTGGACCTGGCGCTGCTGCCAATGCTCAAACACTTCGACAGCGACCGTGGCCCGTACATTACCAACGCCATCATCATCGCCGAGGACCCGGTCACCGGCATCGCCAACATGAGCTACCACCGCTCCATGCGCCATGCCCGGCAGACCCTCGCTACCAGCCTGCATTCGCGCGGCCACTTGTGGCGCATGCTGCAAACCGCCCGCGAGCGCGGCGAAGAATTGCGTGTGGCCATGGTGGTCGGTGCCCATCCGTTGTTCATGCTTGCCGCCGCTGCACGCTTGCCGTTCGGCAGTGATGAACGCGCGGTGGCCGGCGGCCTGTTCGGTGCCCCGCTGGAATTGGTCAAGACCCCCCTTTACGGTATCGGCGTGCCGGCATTTGCCGAGTTTGTACTCGAAGGCGCCATCGACCCGGCGGCCTATGCCGAAGAAGGTCCGTTCGGTGAGTTCAGTGGCTATTCCTCAGATCGCTCAACCAATAACGTGCTGCGGGTCGACACGCTGATGCGGCGCAAGGACGCCTGGCTGGTGGACGTGGTCGGCGGGCGTTACGCCGAACACCTGACCCTGGCGCGGCTGCCACGGGAAGCGGAGATGAGCGAAAAACTCAAGGCCCGCTTCCCCGCTGTCACTGCCGTGCATTACCCCAACTCCGGCACGCATTTTCATTGCTATGTGGCACTGGACCAAAGCCGTGACGGCGAGGCGCGGCAGATCATGCTCGCCCTGCTCGGCTGGGACCCCTACCTCAAGACCGTGATCGCGGTGGACAGCGACATCGACATCAGCGACGACAGCCATGTGCTCTGGGCGCTGGCCACACACTTTCAGCCCCATCAGGATATTTTCGTCATCGACGGTCTACCGGGCAGTCCGCTGGACCCTTCGTCCTCGGTCAATGGCACCACCTCGCGCATGGGGCTGGACGCCACGCGTGGATCGGGATTCGACGGCATCAAGGCGCAGCTGGATCAGCAGGTGGTCGAGCGCGCACTGACGCTGCTGAAGAAGTATCCATCATGAACCGCCAGCGCATGGTCGTCGGCATCAGTGGCGCGTCAGGGTTCATCTACGGCGTAAGACTGCTGGAGTTGCTGGCTGAACTGAACATCGAAAGCCACCTGATCATCAGCCGTGCTGCGCTGCTGACCATGGCCCATGAAACCGACTACAAGCTGGCCGACGTCAGCGCATTGGCCAGCCACTGCCACCGCGCCGACGATGTGGCCGCCGGGATCGCCAGCGGATCGTTCCGCTGCCTGGGCATGGTGGTCGCGCCATGCTCGATGCGCACTCTGGCAGAGATCGCCACCGGCACCTCTTCAGGGCTGATCGGCCGCGCTGCCGACGTCACCTTGAAAGAGCGCCGCACCTTGGTGCTGATGGCCCGGGAAACGCCGCTGACCCTCGCCCACCTGCGCAACATGACCGCTGTCACCGAGATGGGCGGGATCATCGCCCCACCGGTTCCGGCGTTCTACGCCCGCCCTCAGAACCTTTCGCAAATGGTCGATCACAGCCTCGGCCGTGTCCTCGACCTGTTTGGCCTCGACGCCGGGACCGCGCTGCGCTGGGGTGAAGCCCCGAAACCCTGCACGAGCGATGAAGCCAAAGCAGTTCGCAGGGGTATCGGCTGATCGACCGCTTCGCGAGCAAACCTGTACCAAAAAAAATCTCACCCGGCAATTCGATCAGTCATCAAGGAGCTCTACATGAACCTTCCATTCAACGCCCCGACCCCGAACCGCAAAATCCCGGTGACCATCCTCACCGGTTTCCTCGGTGCCGGCAAAACCACTCTTCTCAACTACATCCTCAAGGAAAACCACGGGCGCAAGATTGCCGTGATCGAAAACGAATTCGGAGAAGTCGGCATCGACGGTGACCTGGTGCTCAGTTCCGAGACCGAAGAAATCTACGAGATGGTCAACGGTTGCGTGTGCTGCACCGCCGAAGTCCGCGAAGACCTGGTGCGCATCGTCCGCGAACTGGTGGCTCGCCCGGTAAGACTCGATCACATCCTGATCGAAACCAGCGGCCTGGCCGATCCATACCCGGTAGCACAGAGCTTCTTCATCAACGACCCGATCGCCGATGAAGTGGAACTGGACGCCATCGTAACCATGGTCGATGCCAAGCACATCGCCCAGCATCTGGAAGATTTGCACCTCGACGGCGTGGACAACCAGGCCGTGGACCAGATCGTCTGCGCCGACCGCATCGTGATCAACAAGGTCGATCTGGTGAGCAAGGACGACGTCACCGCGCTGCGGGGCAAGATTCGCGGGTTGAACGCCACGGCGCAGCTGGTGACGTCCAGCTACGCGCAGATCGACCTGACGAAGATCCTCGGCATAGGTGCCTTTGAGTCAACGCAGAAGCTGATGGAAATCGGCGCTGAACACGATCACCACGCCCACGAACATCACCCGGATCTGGATCACGACCACGACCCGAGCGTGACGTCAGTCGGCATTGCCGTGGAAGGCGCGGTGAATCTGCTCGCCTTCCACCAGTGGATCAGCGCATTGCGCACTGAGCAGGCCGACAACCTTTATCGCATGAAAGGTGTGCTGGCTGTCGCGGATCAGGATCAGCGCTACGTGCTGCAAGGTGTCCACAGCCTGGTCGAGTTCCGGGCCTCCACCGCATGGGGCACGGAACCACGCTCCAGCAAGATTGTGTTCATCGGCCGCGACCTGGACCGCGCGGCGCTGAACCAGGGCTTTGCCGCCTGCCTGGCAGGCTGAAAGAACGGCATCGGAGCCGGTGGATGGCGGCTCCGGGCACGCAGAACGAATACCCCTCTGTACCGAATAACAACAGCTAGAGGTGTTTCCCCATGTCGTCAGCCACATCCCCATCAAAAACCCCTTCCACCGTCCACCCGGTCGACCAGATTCTGCCGGTCCGGCAAATGCTCACCCTCGGCCTGCAACACATGGCCGTCTCGTACATCGGCGCCATTGCCGTGCCGTTGATTGTCGCAAGCGCCCTGAAAATGTCCCAGGCCGATACCGTGGTGCTGATCAGCACCACCTTGTTTTGCTCTGGCATTGCCACGCTTTTGCAAACCGTCGGCTTCTGGAAATTCGGCGTGCGTTTGCCGATCTTGCAGGGTGTGGCGTTCAGCAGTGTCGGCCCGGTCATCGCCATCGGCACCAACCCGCAGGTGGGTTTCGCCGGAGTCTGCGGGGCAGTGATCGGCGCGGGGATCTTTACGATGCTGGTCGCGCCGTTCGTGGGCCGATTGCGCCGCTACTTTCCGCCCGTGGTCACCGGCTGCATTGTCACCGTGATTGGTCTACAGCTATTCCCGATTGCCTATGAGTGGGTCGGGGGTGGCCGCAACGCCAGCGATTTCGGGGCGCCGGCCTACCTTGCCGTCGCCGCCGTGGTACTCACGACCATCCTGTTGATCAACCGCTACGGCGGGCCGATGTTGCGCAACATGGCGGTGCTGATCGGAATGCTGGTGGGCGCGGGACTGGCTTATAGCCTGGGCATGGGCAGTTTTCACAGCGTGCAGCAATCACCCTGGTTCACCGTGCCCTACCCGTTCTACTTCGGCCTGCCGACCTTCAGCCTGATCCCGATTGCCACCATCATCGTGGTGATGATCGTGCAGATGGTCGAGTCCATGGGGCTGTTCGTGGCCATCGGCGACATCGTCGACAAACCAGTGGAAGAAAAACAGGTGATCAACGGCCTGCGCGCCAATGGCCTGGCGAGCACCATCGCCGGGATGTTCGCCGCGTTTCCGTTCATTGCCTTCATGGAGAACGTCGGGCTGGTGATTCTGACCGGCGTGCGCAGTCGCTGGGTGGTGGCGATCAGCGGTTTATTGATGTGTTGCGTGGCGTTGGTGCCCAAAGCCGGGGCGATTATCGCGTCGATGCCGACGGCGGCCCTTGGCGGTGCCGGGATTGCCATGTTCGGCGTGGTCGCCGCTGCGGGCATTCAAACCCTGGCCAAAGTCGATTACGAGCACAACCGTTTCAACGTATTGATCGTCGGTTTCACCATCGCTGCCGCCCTGGTGCCGGTGCTGGCGCCGGCCCTGTTCAAACAAATGCCCGAGTGGTCGCAGCCGTTCCTGCACAGCAGCGTGGTGATTGCCTGCCTGGTGTCGGTGCTGCTCAACGCGGCGCTCAACGGCGTCAGCGTTGCCGACAGCACAGCCACCAAGCCTGCCCCCCACAGCCTTTGACTGGAGAAGCACATGACTCGACTTCAAGACATCCTGATCAAAAACCCGGCCGCGGTGATGACCGGCCTGCGCGGTCCGCGCGCCCGGGCCGGTAACGTAGACATCCGCATCGTCAACGGTCGCATCGCTGAAATGGCCACAGGCTTGGTGGCACACCCCGGCGAACGGGTGATTGATGCCAGCCACTCGGTGGTCTACCCAGGCTGGATCAACACCCATCATCACCTGTTTCAAAACCTGCTCAAAGCCGTGCCCGAAGGGATGAATCAAGACCTGCAAGGCTGGCTGGCCAGCGTGCCTTACCCGCGCCTCAACCGTTTTACCCCACAACTGGCGCAGATCGCCGCACGCTTGGGCATGGCCGAGCTGCTGTTGTCGGGGGTAACGACCTGCGCCGATCACCATTACCTTTATCACGCCAACGGCACTACCGAGACCGGCGACCTGCTGTTCAACACCGCTGAGACGTTCGGCATGCGTTTTGTTCTGTGCCGCGGCGGTGCACTGGAATCCGCCAGCGCTCATCCGGGATTCTCAAAAACGGCACTGCAACCCGAGACGCTTGATCAGATGGTCGGCGACATCGAACGGCTCAAATCGCTGTATCACCAGGACACCCCGGATGCGATGCGTCGCGTGGTGGTGGCGCCGACGACTCCAACCTTCTCCCTGCCGCCGACCTTGCTGCGAGAGCTTGCCCACACCGCTCGCGGCCTCGGCTTGCGCCTGCACACGCACCTTTCGGAAACACAGAACTACGTCAATTTCTGCCGTGAAAAATACAACTGCCTGCCGGTGGAATTCGTCGCCGAGCATGAATGGCTCGGTCCGGATGTCTGGTTCGCCCACGCGGTGCATTTGCAACCGGCGGAAATCCGCATGCTCGCGCAAACCGGCACCGGCATTGCTCATTGCCCGGTGAGCAACGCACGCTTGGGCAGCGGCATCGCGCCAGTGCCACAAATGCAAGAGGCCGGGGTGCCGATATCCCTCGGGGTCGATGGCGTGGCGTCCAACGAGTCCGGGAGTATGGTCGGTGAAGCGCACACGGCGTGGTTGATTCATCGGGCCGAACAAGGGGCTTCAGCCACCACCGCCGAAGAGGTGATTCATTGGGGCACGGCCGGCGGCGCGCAGGTGTTGGGGCTGGGATCGGTCGGAACGCTGGAAATTGGCCAGGCGGCGGACCTGGTGATCTATGGTCTCGATCATCCACGGTTCTTTGGTTTCCATGATCTCGCGATTGCGCCGGTGGTTGCCGGTGAGCCGATTGCCGTGCGCTACAGCATGATCGGTGGGCGGCTGGTGGTCGACGACGGGGTGATTCCGGGACTGGATCTGGAACGCATGCGCGCTGAAGCGTGGGAGGGGGTGCAGCAGTTGATGCATGTCGTCGACTGATACCCGCTCTCCCCTGTTGGAGCTGGCTGCCAGCGAGTGCCCCGGCCAAAGGCACCTCGTCAGCATCCGGCTCCTGCAGGATTCACCGGGATGACACCATCGCAACAGGCGTGCTTGACGCGTCGGCTGATTAAATGGGAAAACGTGAATGGCCCGGATGGACGCGCTGGCTAATTCACGAATCAAGGAAGCCCCCATGAAAACCCTGTTGTGTTTGCTGATCGCCATCGGCGTCGGCACGGCGCTGCAATACGCCGGTGTCCCCCACGGCCTGTTGCTGGGCTCGATACTCGCGACCGCGTTAATCGCCAGCAACCTGCGTTTTTCCCCTGCGCTGCCCTTCAGTCTGGGTTATGTGCAGATCGTATTGGGCATTGCCACCGGTTTGATGTTCAAGTCATGGGACAGCCACACCGCCGCCGCCATGCTCCCCAGTCTCGGTTTCATGCTGCTGTGCCTGATGGTTCAAAGTAGCTTGGCCGGCTTCTGGTTGTTCCGGGTTTCGGGCTGGAATTTGAAAGACTCGCTATTGGCCGTGTACCCCGGTGCACTCGCTGCCGTGTTCGACTTGCTTGAATCCGAACGCGCGTCCGGCAAAGTGATTGTCGTGCACCTGATCCGCCTGCTGTCGATCACCGTGCTGGTGAGTGTGTGCATTCCCGGACACACCGACACGGTGCTTGCCCAAAGCAGCCCGCTGGTCATGAGCACTGTGTTGACCCTGCTGTCGCTGATTGCCTTGTGCCTGTTGCTCGGGCGCTTGCTGTTGAAGGCCGGCGTGCCCGCACCGTTCATGCTCACCGCCATCGTCCTCACCGGGATCTCGCTCAAGGTCGGCTATCTTCAGGACTTCCACCTGCCACAATGGAGTGTCGACTCGGCCACAGTCCTGCTGGGTATGCTGATCGGCTCGAAATTCAAGGACATCACCCTCGGGGAACTGGTCCGCCACGGCCGCGCCGGACTGATGTCGATTGCCCTGATGTTGCTGATCGCAACAGCGTTTGCAGGCGTGGCCGCACGGGTGCTGGGCAGCGATCCCTTGTCGTTGTGGCTGGCCTACATGCCGGGCGCCATCGAGACCATCGCCATCGTCGCGTTCAGCGGCGGTCTGAACGTGGTGTTCATCCTCACGCATCACTTGATGCGCATGGTCGTGCTGCACTTTGCACCGGCATTGGTCGTGCAGGCGCGGCGCTGGCGGGCAGATGCTTGAAGGGACTTTGTTCAAACGCCTCCCAACGTGGAGGCGTCGCGTTCTGCGTAGCGTGCGCCAAGGAACTACGCAGGAGAGATGGTGGCCAGGGCTCCAATCAAAATGGTTAACAACAGAAATCCACCGAGGAAAATCGCCATCTTGCCCATAGGGCCTCCTACATAATGAGTTTACGGTGCAGTGGCTGCGCGACTGCGGACCGTGGCGTCATTGTGAGCTGCAGGCGTTATGCATAACAGATGCAGATAACGATGGAAAAACCGGATCAGAGCCCCGGGAGGACTATCTCAATAACAGCGCCTGCTCCGCCTCGCACAACGCCACCACGTAATCCCACAGCACCCGCAGCCTGACCGATTTGTGCAGCTCGCGCCGGGTGCTGATCCAGTAGCTGCGCAGGATATTTTCATCCGGCAGCAGCGGCACCAACTGCGGATCGGCACTGGCCATGTAGCACGGCAACACCGCAATACCCAGTCCCGAACGGGCCGCCTGTTGCTGGGCGATGACGCTGGTGCTGTGGAACACCACCCGCGGATTGCGGCAAAAGCTGTTGAGGAACATCAGTTCCTGGCTGAACAGCAAATCGTCGACATAGCCGATCCAGGCGTGGCGCCCCAGGTCTTCGCGGCTGTGCAGCGGCGGTGCCTGGTCGAGGTAGGCCTGGCTGGCATACAACGCCAGTCGATAGTCGGTGAGTTTGCGCGTGACCAGCATGTCGGCGGCCGGGCGTTCGAGGTGGATGCTGATCTCGGCTTCGCGGTTGAGGATGCTGACGAAGCGCGGCACCGCCACCAGCTCTACTTCCAGCCCGGGATAACGTTCGAACAGCCCGTTCATGCGGCTGGCGAGGAACATGATCCCCAGCCCTTCCGTCACGCCAACGCGGATCTTGCCCAGCGGCGCGGTGGACTGGGTGATTTCTTCCTGGGCCAGCAACGCGACGTTTTCCATGGCTTCGGCATGTTTGAGCAACGCTTCGCCCGCCGGGGTCAGCTCATAGCCTTGGGCATGCTGGACGAACAACGCCGTGCCGAGGCTCTTCTCGATGGCTTCGATGTGTCGGGCCACGGTGGCATGCGTGGTGTTCAAACGGCGGGCGGCGGTGAGCAAACGCCCGCTGCGTTGCAATTCGAGAAAAAACCGCAGGTCATTCCAGTCGAACATGAGTCGTCCTTGGGTCTACGCTGTTGGAGGCGCTGTTTAAAAACGCACAGCGGCTGCGCAAAAACTAACATTCTTTTGACGAAAGCTAACAACTAGGATGACCGACAACAAGAACAACAATACGAGGTCAGGGATGCAGACTTCCCTTGATGAATTCGACTACATCGTGGTTGGCGCCGGACCGGCCGGTTGTTTGTTGGCCAATCGGCTGTCGGCCAACCCGCAACACCGGGTGTTGCTGCTCGAAGCCGGTGGCCGCGATAACTATGCGTGGATTCACATCCCCGTCGGTTACCTGTTCTGCATAGGCAACCCGCGCACCGACTGGTGCTTCAAGACCGAAGCGCAACCGGGCCTGCAAGGTCGTGCCTTGAGTTACCCGCGCGGCAAAGTACTGGGCGGCTGCTCCTCGATCAACGGCATGATCTACATGCGTGGCCAGGCGGGCGACTACGATGGCTGGGCCGCCGACGGCAACCCGGGCTGGAGTTGGGACGATGTCCTGCCGCTGTTCAAGAAAAGCGAAAACCATTTTGCCGGCGACTCGGAGTTTCACGGCGCTGCCGGGGAATGGCGGATCGAGCGTCAGCGGTTGTCGTGGCCGATTCTGGACGCGTTTCGCAGTGCCGCCGAGCAAAGCGGCATCGCCAGCATCGATGACTTCAACCAGGGCGACAATGAAGGCTGCGGCTATTTTCAGGTCAATCAGAAGGCCGGGATTCGCTGGAACGCGGCCAAGGCGTTTCTCAAACCGGTGCGCAACCGCCCCAACCTCACCATATTGACCGACGTCGACGTTGATCGCGTGCTGCTGGAAAACGGTCGTGCATCGGCGGTCAGCGCGCGCTATCAGGGTCAGGCGAAAACCTTCAAGGCTCGCAAGGAAATCGTCCTGTGCGCCGGCTCCGTTGGCTCGCCGAGCATTCTGCAACGCTCGGGGATCGGCCCTCGCCCACTCCTGGAAAAACTCGGGATCGGCGTGGCCCATGAGCTGCCCGGCGTCGGCGGCAATCTGCAGGATCACCTGCAACTGCGGCTGATCTACAAACTGGAAAACGCGCGCACCCTGAACCAGATCGCCGGCAGTGTGTGGGGCAAGATGGGCATGGGCCTGCGTTACCTGTATGACCGCAGCGGCCCGCTGTCGATGGCGCCGAGTCAGCTCGGCGCGTTTGCCCGATCCGGGCCGGAGCAAACCTCGGCCAATCTCGAATACCACGTGCAGCCGCTGTCGCTGGAGCGTTTCGGCGAGCCGTTGCATGCCTTCCCCGCGTTCACCGCATCGGTCTGCGATCTACGGCCGCAAAGCCGTGGCCGGGTGGAGATTCGCTCGGCCAATGCGCAGGATGCACCGCTGATCCAACCCAATTACCTGAGCCATCCGGAGGACTTGCGGGTCGCCGCAGACGCGATTCGCCTGACCCGGCGTATCGTTGCCGCACCGGCCCTGCAGGCGTTCAAACCGGTGGAATACCTGCCCGGCGCCAGCTTGCAGACCGAAGAACAATTGCACGAAGCCGCAGCGCGGATTGGCACGACGATTTTCCATCCGGTGGGCACCTGCCGCATGGGCAACGACGTGGACGCGGTGGTCGACGCCGAGCTGCGTGTTCACGGGATTCCTGGCCTGCGCATCGCCGATGCCTCGATCATGCCGCGCATCACCTCGGGCAACACCTGTTCGCCTACGCTGATGATTGCCGAAAAGGCTGCACAGCTGATCCTCAACCCATTGACTGTTAACCCCTCCCCTGTGGGAGCGAGCTTGCTCGCGAAAGCGGTAGACCATCAACATTGATGAGCACTGGCACGACGCATTCGCGAGCAAGCCCGCTCCCACAAGGGATCGCATCAGATTTACCGACGTAGAAATACCCCGCTGCAAGGAATACGCAACACCAGTGGAACAACAAAAAAAATCACTGTGAGGGATACCGATATGTCAGAACATGTTCAGCCGCTGGACGCCACGCTTAGCGTCGACACCAGCCCCGACACCCGCAAAGTCATCTTCGCCTCGTCACTCGGAACGGTTTTCGAGTGGTACGACTTTTTCCTCTATGGCGCCCTCGCGGCGGTGATCAGCAAGCAGTTTTTTGCCGGGGTCAACGACACCACGGCGTTCATTTTTGCCCTGATGGCGTTCGCCGCCGGCTTCATCGTCAGGCCTTTCGGCGCGCTGGTGTTCGGACGGCTGGGGGACATGATCGGACGCAAATACACGTTCCTGGCGACCATCATCCTCATGGGCCTGGCAACCTTCTGCGTCGGACTGCTGCCGACCTACGCCAGCATCGGCATCGCCGCGCCGATCATCCTGGTGTTGTTGCGCATGCTTCAGGGCTTGGCCCTGGGCGGTGAATACGGCGGCGCTGCCACGTATGTCGCCGAACACGCGCCAATCGGCAAACGTGGTTTTCACACCAGCTGGATTCAATCCACGGCCACCCTCGGCTTGTTGCTGTCACTGCTGGTGGTGCTCGGTTGCCGCTATTTCACCGGTGACCAGTTCGAAGTCTGGGGCTGGCGGATTCCGTTTCTGTTTTCGATCGTTTTGCTGGGCATCTCGACCTGGATTCGCATGAGCCTGCACGAGTCGCCGGCCTTCGTGAAAATGAAAGAAGAAGGCAAGCTCTGCAAGTCGCCGCTACGCGACTCCTTCGGCAAGTGGGAAAACCTCAAAGTGGTGCTGATCGCCCTGTTCAGCATCAACGCCGGGCAAGCGGTGACCTTCTATGCCGCGCAATTCTACGTGCTGTTCTTCCTCACCCAATTCCTGAAAATGGACCCGGCCCTGGCCAACAGCCTGCTGATCGTCAGCGTGATCATCGGCGCGCCGTTCTTTATTTTCTTTGGCTGGCTGTCGGACAAGGTCGGGCGCAAACCGGTGCTGATGATCGGCCTGCTGCTGGCCACTGCGCTGTACTTCCCGATTTTCAAATCCATCGCCCACTACGCCAACCCGGCCATCGACCAGGCCAGCCGCCAGGCACCGATCACCGTGCTGGCGGACCCGGCCACCTGCACCTTCCAGTTCGACCCGGTGGGCAAGGCGAAATTTGACAGCCCCTGCGACAAGGTCAAAACCTTCCTGGTGAAACAAGGCCTGCCTTACACCAGCGAAGCGGCCCCGGCTGGCAGTGCCGTGCAGGTGAGCGTCGGCGAAGTGAAAATCGATGGCTACGATGAAGCGGCACTGCGCGGCGCCGTGACCCTGGGCGGGTATCCGTCACAAGCCGATACCCAGTTGGTCAACAAACCGATGATCGTGGCGCTGATCGTCGCGCTGATCATTATCTCCGCCATGTGCTACGGCCCGCTGGCGGCGCTGATGGTCGAACTGTTCCCGACGCGCATCCGCTACACCTCGATGTCCCTGCCCTACCACATCGGCAATGGCTGGTTCGGCGGCTTCCTGCCGACGGTGTCGTTCGCCCTGGTGGTGTACACCGGGGATATTTTCTACGGACTTTGGTACCCGGTGGTGATCACCGCAGTGAGCCTCGTGGTGGGGATGATCTGTCTGCGTGAGACGAAAAACGTCGACCTCGATAAAAACTGACCGTCCCTGCAGAAAAAACGCCCCGCACACGCGGATAATGCTGTTCACTTAAGACCGTTTTTGGGTTGGGGTTGGGGGCATATCCGTTTCTGCGGTAACGGCGGCTATTGGTTCCGCCCTGACGGCGGGTCACTTGGAGAAGCGCCAAGTAACCAAGCGCTAGCGCCCCTGACGTCCGGTGCCTCGCTGTGGCTCGGCATTCCCTCACTCCGGTCCTGCTCCGTGGGCCCGCCGCCATCGGCCATCCATGGCCGGGGGCGGCTAACCCGGCATCCATGCCGGGTTGCCCACTACGCAGAACCTGCGTTCGGCCTTCTGACGGAGCAGATCAAGATCAAAATCAAAAGCTAAAGGCGAGCTAACGCTCGGCCTGAAGAGTGGTGAGAAGCCACGGGTGTACACCGTCAAAATGTGGGAGCGAGCTTGCTCGCGATGAGGCCCTGTCAGTCGGTTGTGATGTTGCCTGTAATGCCGCCATCGCGAGCAAGCTCGCTCCCACAGGTATTGAGTACATCTGCCAAAGCCAGGTTGGCCGGAAGGCTACTTCGCGTGATCGCGCCCACGCTCTGGAGAATGATCAGGACGCGCAAGCGTTGAGGAACCAGGCCGGCCGGTAGGCCGCCTCGTTTTGCTTTGGCAGTACACGCCCCCTCGAGAGGCCGAGTGCAGGTTCTGCGCAGTGGGCACCGCGGCAAGGATGCCGCGGTAGCCGCCCCCGGCCATGGATGGCCGATGGCGGCGGGCCCACGGAGCAGGACCGGAGCACGGGCATGCCGAGCCTAGGCGAGGCGCCGAACGTCAGGGGCAAAAGCGCTTGGTTACTTGGCGCTCTTCCAAGTGACCCGCCGTCAGGGCGGAACCGCCAGCCGTCGTTACCGCAGCAACGGATATGTACCCAACCCGCAACCCGCAACCCGCAACCCCAAAACGTTCTTAAGTGAACAGCATTACGCACACGCGGGGCGTTTTCGTTAACCTGAAGCAACGCACTTCGCAGCCCCGCCACTGACCAGAACGAGGCATCAGCACCCCATGATCATTTCATCCGCATCGGATTACCGTGAGGCCGCACGCCGCAAACTCCCGCGTTTTTTGTTCGATTACATTGATGGCGGCGCTTACGCCGAGCATACGTTGCGGGCCAACAGCGCCGACCTGACGGGCATCAGCCTGCGTCAGCGGATTCTGAAAAACGTCGAAACCCTGAGCCTGGGCACCACCCTCTTCGATCAGCCGCTTTCCATGCCCATCATTCTCGCCCCGGTCGGCCTGACCGGCATGTTCGCCCGCCGAGGTGAAGTGCAGGCTGTCAAAGCGGCGCAAAACAAAGGCATCCCGCTGTGCCTGTCGACCGTATCGGTGTGTTCGATCGAGGAAGTCGTAGCGCAGAGTCAGCAATCCATCTGGTTTCAGCTGTATGTGTTGAAAGACCGGGGCTTCATGAAAAATGCGCTGGAGCGGGCGAAGGCAGCCGGGGTCAAGAACCTGGTATTTACCGTCGACATGCCCACTCCCGGCGCTCGCTACCGGGATGCGCATTCGGGGATGTCCGGGCCTTTTGCTACATCGCGGCGAATGTTGCAGGCCATGACCCGACCCGACTGGGCGTTCAACGTCGGCCTCATGGGGCGCCCGCATGATCTGGGCAATATCTCGAAGTACCTGGGCAAAGCCGTCACCCTCGAAGACTACATGGGTTGGTTGGCCAACAATTTCGACCCGTCGATCAGCTGGAGCGATCTGGAGTGGATTCGTGAGTTCTGGAAAGGCCCGATGATCATCAAGGGCATCCTCGACCCTCAGGATGCCAGGGATGCGGTGAGCTTCGGCGCGGACGGGATTGTGGTGTCGAACCACGGGGGGCGGCAGCTCGATGGGGTGCTTTCTACTGCCAAGGCACTGCCGCCGATCATGCAAGCGGTGGGGAACGACCTGACGGTGCTGGTCGATTCGGGGATCCGCTCCGGGCTCGATGTGGTGCGGATGTTGGCGTTGGGGGCGAAAGGCGTATTGCTCGGTCGGTCGATGGCTTATGCATTGGCGGCTGATGGCCAGCGTGGGGTGGAAAACATGCTGGATATTTTCGCCAAGGAGATGCGTGTGGCGATGACGTTGACCGGGGTGACTTCGATTGGTCAGATTGATGAGTCGACGTTGGTGGGGGCTGGTGTTCGTTGAGCGAGTACGCTTTGGGTGTATATCCGTTGTTTGGGTGATGGCTGCTATTGGTTCCGCTTTTACAGCGGGTCACTTGGAGAAACGGAACGCCGCCCGGCGCCAAGTAACCAAGCGCTTTTGCCCCTGACGCTCGGCCTCTCGAGGGGGCGTGTGCATCAAGATCAAAAGCTGAAGGCGAGCTAACGCACGACCTGATGAGTGGTGAAGATCAACAGCTTTGCGCCGATCCGCTTTTATGTGGGAGTGAGCTTGCTCGCGATGCTTTGGCTTTTCCTTTCGATCTTGGTCGGGTTGCCCCTCGCCTGGAAATCCGTCAGTCGATATTTTTCAGAACTTCAAACGTGACTTGATCGGGATAAAACGCCACGTATCCGCGAATCTGTTCTACGGACACTTTGGGGTTTTCATAGCGCCACACTGCATTCGCGGCCTCATGCCCCGTGACTTTCAAACTGTAGTAAGTGGCGTCGCCCTTGTACGGGCAATAGGTTGTGTGGTCGGTACGCGCGAAATATTGTTCGGCGATGTCCTCCCACGGAACGTAGTACACCGGAGGATAATTGGCTTCCAGCATCACCAGCGCACGTGTCGAGGCGGCGACTTGAATACCGTGATACTTCACCAACAGGGTGCCCGGCTGTTCCGCGATGGTAATGACAGGACTGGGACCAGTGCTTTTCATGGAATGCGTTCCTCATGACGGTGATAGACCTGTGCGGCGCGCTGCGACGCCAAAACCTGAGACCAGGGTTTATCAGGTATAACGCAATTTTCGCGACAATGACTATCTCACAGCTGAACGGGCCGTTTGGGTCGTCGCAACCTGACGCAACAGCTTTGCCTGTACATCCATACAGATAAAGATTGCTCCATCGCTCGCCACCGGCCATTCTGTGCGCCTCTTGCCAACTTGATGAACGATGGTGGTTATGCGGCTGTACCTCTGTGAGAAACCTTCCCAGGCCAAAGACATCGCGGCCGTGCTCGGCGCCAAACGGCGTGGCGACGGTTGCTGGCTGGGAACGGACGTCACGGTTACCTGGTGCATTGGCCATCTGCTGGAAACCGCACCGCCGGACGCCTACGACGCACGTTACAAGCGCTGGGTGCTGGCGGACCTGCCGATCATTCCCGACAAATGGAAGATGACCGTCAAGCCGCGCACGGCCAGTCAGTACAAGGCGGTCAAACGCCTGCTTGGCGAGGCCGATGAACTGGTGATTGCCACCGACGCCGACCGTGAGGGCGAAATGATCGCCCGGGAGCTGGTGGAACATTGCCGTTATCGTGGGCCGATCCGTCGGCTGTGGCTGTCGGCGCTGGACGATGCCTCGATACGCAAGGCGCTGGCGGCGCTCAAACCGGGTGAAGAAACCTTCAGCCTTTATCACTCGGCGCTCGGACGGTCCCGGGCCGATTGGCTGATCGGCATGAACATGAGCCGGTTGTTCACGCTACTGGGGCGTCAGTCCGGTTATCAGGGCGTATTGCCGGTGGGCCGGGTGCAGACGCCGACTTTGCGCCTGGTGGTGGACCGCGACCGCAGCATTGCCGATTTCGTCCCGGTCGCCTACTGGGCCATCGACGTGCAGCTGCTGCACGATGGCACCGCGTTCACCGCGCAATGGCGTGCCGCATCCGACGCCTGTGACGATCAGGATCGCTGCCTGAACCAGGCGCTGGCCCAGCAAGCAGCCGCCGCACTGCGCGGTGCCGCGAGTGCCCGGGTGATCAAGCTGCGCACCGAGCGGATGCGTGAAGTCGCACCGTTGCCGTTCGATCTGGGCACCCTGCAGGAAGTCTGTTCGAAGAAACTCGGGCTCGGCGCCCAGGAAACCCTCGACATCGCCCAGGCGCTTTACGAAACCCACAAGGTCATCACCTACCCGCGCAGCGATTGCGGCTTCCTGCCCCTGAGCCAGCACAGCGAAGCGCCAGGCATTCTCGCCGCGCTGCGCCAGGCCGATCCGTCGCTGAATGCCTTGAACGACCACCTGCAGCCCCAGCGCCGCTCTCGGGCCTGGAACGATGCCAAGGTCACGGCGCACCACGGCATCATCCCGACCGCCGCCGCCAAGAATCTCGACCGGCTGGTAGGCAAGCAGCGCGCGGTCTACACGCTGATCCGCGCGCGTTATCTGGCGCAGTTCCTGCCCAACCATGAATACGACCGCACCCAGGCCGACTTCGATTGCGCCGGCGAAGCCTTGCGTGCCGTCGGCAAGCAAATCGTCGAACCGGGCTGGAAACGTGCCCTGCCCGAGGCGCTCGCCCCGGCGAAAGGCCGCGAGGCACCGGCGCCGCAACCGCTGCCGGCATTGGCCGAAGGGCTTGATTGCGCCGTCGCCGAGGTCAAGCTCAAGGACCTCTGGACGCAACCGCCCAAGCCGTTCACCGAAGGCGACCTGATCAAGGCAATGAAGAATGTCGCGAAACTGGTGGAGGATCCGCTGCTCAAGCAAAAACTCAAGGACACCACCGGCATCGGCACCGAGGCGACACGCGCCTCGATCATCCAGGGTCTGCTGGATCGCGGTTACCTGATCAAGAACGGCAAGGCCCTCGCCGCTACCCCCGCCGCCTTCAGCCTGATCGATGCGGTGCCGCGCGCAATTGCCGACCCGGGGACCACGGCCATCTGGGAGCAGGCGCTGGACATGGTGCAAAGCGGCGAGATGAGCCTGGAAGAATTCGTCACCAAGCAGGCGGCGTGGATGAGCAAGCAGGTCGCCCGTTGCGCCGGTCTGAGCCTGACCATCAGCGGGCCGGCAAGCCCCGCCGGTCGTGGCGCCACACCGTGGAAAAACAAACGCAAGCCCACCAAACGAAAGCCGTCGACGGGCACCAAGCGCGTGGCAAAACCGGCCAGTAAAGCTTGAGGGCACTTCGAATGGACGGTGATGGTCTAGTGTTCTTCAAGCTCACGACCGCCTATTTCTGACAAGACATCGCAGCCTCGTTTCACTCGACAGCTGCCACAGGGAAAATATTTATGATTATCGTGCACCACCTGAACAACTCCCGCTCCCAACGGATTCTCTGGTTGCTGGAAGAACTGGCCATCCCATATGAACTGAAAACCTACCAGCGTGACCCCAAGACCAACCTGGCACC
The DNA here is from genome assembly GCF_949767865.1 of Pseudomonas sp. IT-P294. Classification (NCBI taxonomy): domain Bacteria; kingdom Pseudomonadati; phylum Pseudomonadota; class Gammaproteobacteria; order Pseudomonadales; family Pseudomonadaceae; genus Pseudomonas; species Pseudomonas sp. IT-P294. The sequence goes on from NZ_CATKQW010000011.1 coordinate 1,316,923, forward strand.
GCCAGAACTGAAAGCGGTCAACGCCCTGGGCAAGTCGCCAGTGATCGAAGACGGCGCGCAGAAAGTCATCGAGTCCGCCGCGATCATCGACTACCTGATTCGCCGTCATGGCCAGGGACGCCTGCAACCCGATCCATCCACCGCCGCCTACGATGAATACATCCAGTGGCTGCACTTTGCCGAAGGCTCGGCCATGCTGCCGCTAATGCTGAACCTGTACGTCGGGCGCCTCGGTGAAGCCGGTGCGCCATTGCATCCGCGTATCAACTCGGAAGTGGCCAACTACCTTGGCTACCTCGACACGGCACTGAGCCAGTCCCCGTTCTTGCTCGGCGACGAGTTCAGCGCCGCCGATATCCAGATGAGTTTCATCGGCGAGATCGCCAGAGCCCAGGGCAAACTCGGCAGCTATCCTCATGTGACCGCGTGGATTGAACGGTTCCAGGCCCGCCCTGCTTATGCCGCCGCTTTGAAAAAAGGCGGGAAGTACGACTTCGCGCCCCACTGAGTGATCCCGAACGGGCCACGGATGGCCCAGCGATCAGGAGCGACCCGCATGCCTTCAATTGAGCTGCACGCCGCGCACCGCGATGAAGTGGAAACCATCGAAAACCTGATGCAGTTTTACCTGTACGACTTGAGCGAATGGCTGCCGTTGAAACTCGGTGAACACGGGTTCTTCAACTTCCAGCCCGCTTGGGATTACTGGCGTAAACCCGCGACCCGGCCGTTTCTGATCAGGGTGGACGCAGAACTGGCCGGTTTCGTGACCGTGGACGACAACACCCATATCGACGGTGCCGACTACAACATCGGCTATCTCTTTGTCAGTCGACGCTTTCGTGGCCAAGGTGTCGCGAAGTTTGTCGTTTCCACCCTCTTGAGCCAGCTCCCCGGTCAATGGCAGATTTTCCACATCGACGCGAACCAGCCGGCCCGGCTGTTCTGGGCCAACGTCATGCCCGAACTCGCCGGCACTGACTTCACCCTGCATCAGCGCCCGGTAGACGGTTATCCCTGCACCTTCTACCGCTTCCAGCGTTTGCCGTCATCGGCCTGACAGACCCGCCTCGCCCACCCTTTTTTAATTCCAAACGGCTTTGTCCGACAATATGTAGTGACCAAAAATAATCACTACATAACGGTTGACGCCTTCGATTTGCCCTTGCATGATGCAGACATCTCCCCGATCGGGAGTACAGCAACATGTTTGAGCAAGCTCGTCTGACCGCCGAGCTGTTTTTCCCGGATACACGCTGCCCACAAGGCAGATTGAAGAAGCTGACCTGGCCCGAACGTCCAGTACAAGGACGAGAAGCGCTGGCGATCAATCCTCATGAAGCTTGTGGCCGACCCTGAAAAAGTCGGCAGTGGCCTCCAGGTTTTCGCTGCTTCTCCTCGTTGTGACGCTAACGCGTAGCAGTTATTCAACACGACTACATGCAACAGACGCGCAACCCCGTCGATTTGACGGCCGACCGCTGACGTCCTGGTTTCGGTGCCAGGGATCAACTAACCGATGGGCTACTTGTATTAGCGAATCAACTTTGAAAGATCACCAAATGGTCAAGGGGCATATTATGAATCTGAACAATCAACCTACTATCGATGAACTGGCTCGTATCTTCGCTGCGCAAAAAGACAGCCACGACAGCCACATTCTGTGGATCAGCAAATCGGGCCAGGTTCATATCGACTGCCTGTCGCCTCACGCTCATGAAGCGGAGTTCGACCAGAACAACCAGAACCTGCTCGCTCGACTGAAGATGTACCGTCGCGGCCAGGGCTATGTCGGCAAGAAAGCTGCAGCCGACAGGGACTTCATCGGTAACGTTCTGCAAACGCTGAAACAGGCATGGGCCTCGATGCAGAACCAGAATGAAGTTCGGGTGATTGACCGGTTCTACTGAAATCCGCCAAGGGTTTACCCCGCCTCTGAACAATAAAAAGGCCCCGCTCGAATGATCGAGCGGGGCCTTTTTTTGTTTGTCTTGTGTGCGCTAAATAAAGCTATCGTTACACCTACGTGCGGCCAGCCCTTGGAGACTTGCGATGAAAAATACCCTGACTGTTCTGCTGTGGTTGGCAATCGCCAATGCCGCCCATGCCGATATTTCCAGCCTGCCTTCATTCGATGCAGACTGCCCCGGAAAAATAGCGGTACATGCGGACTCCGGAGGCCCGGTCACCATCGGCGGCAAGGAAGCCGAAACCAAATCCATCGATGATCGCCACTTCGAAGCCAAGGCTTCGGGTATTACTGTTTCGATTGAAGTAATCGATGACGATACGGTCAAGGTGACAGCCGCCGGCAAGGGCTCGAATGGTGTGTGCCCAACACTGGATGATTGATCCTGTCGACTAACGAGCCACCGTCCCCAACACCAGATTCATAAACGCCACCGACGCTGCGCTGTGATAGTTGTTTTTACGCCGCAGCAACGCAGCGCCCCGGGTGGGCGCCTCTCCTTGCAACGGGATTTTTCGCAATGCCCGGTCCTGGGTGGCAATGGGCTCCGGGAGAATGGTGGCAATGGCCGTGTGCCGAATGACTTCCAGCAAGGTGTTCACCGAGTTGACCTCGATGACCACCTTCGGCGTGATCTGCTCCTGGGCAAAATACTCATTGATGCGGGTACGGGTGACGAAGCCAGGCGCCAGCAGCGCGAAGTCCAGTTGCGCCACCTGTTCAGCGGACAGTGCGACCTGGCTTTCATACAACGGATGATCGCGCCCCACCATCACGCCCAACGTCTCGGTAAACGCCGGGATGGATTCGATGTCGGCATTTCTGACCTGGGTAAACGCGATGGCAACGTCCAGTGAGTCATCGAGCAGCCCGGCCTCGATGTCGTCCATCGACAGCTCGAAAATCTCCAGGTGAATGTTCGGAAATTGCGCCACGTAATCGCGCACCAACGGCCCCACCAGGTACGCCATGAACGTCGGCGTCATGGCCAGGCGCAAGCTGCCGCGGGACAAGTCCTTGACGTCATGCAGCGCACGTTTCCCCGCTTCCAGCTCGACCAATACCCGACGTGCACACTCGATGTAGGCCGCCCCGGCATCGGTCGGTTTGACCGTGCGCGAGGTTCGGTCGAACAGGCTCACGCCGAGGGTTTCTTCCAGCTGGCGGATCTGCTGGGACAGGGTCGGCTGTGAAACGTGCAACGCCTCGGCAGCGCGGGTAAAGCCGCCGTGGTCGGCAACCGCCAGCAAATAACGAAGATGTCGCAGCAACATGGGGCTCACCATCTATAGGCAGGGCTTATGCGCAGCATTGTATATCGGTCTTGGACGCTATGGATCAATCGGCAGAAGATTGCTTCACACCCAAGCAATACCACCCCGATAGGAGAATCACCATGCAACAGTCCCACGCTTACAACGACCCAAGCCTGGCCCTGACCACGTCGATTCTCGATGCCAAGGCGCGTAAAAATCTGTCCTGGCAGGACCTGACCGACGGCACCGGCCTGGGCCTGGCCTACGTCACCGCCGCCCTGCTCGGCCAGCACCCACTGCCAGAATCCGCCGCCAAGGTCATTGGCGAGAAACTGGACCTGGACGCCGACGCCGTGGCCCGTCTGCAGATCATTCCGCTGCGCGGCAGCCTCTCCGGTGTTCCGACCGACCCGACCATCTACCGTTTCTACGAAATGATCCAGATCTACGGCACCACGCTCAAAGCGCTGGTTCATGAACAATTTGGCGACGGCATCATCAGCGCGATCAACTTCAAGCTCGACATGAAGAAAGTCGAAGACCCGGAAGGCGGTTCCCGCGCCGTGATTACCCTGGACGGCAAGTTCCTGCCTCTGCGTCCTTTCTAAGCCGATCCGCAGAACACGCAATCCTGTAGCAGCCGAACGCAGCCTTGCGCTGCTCGCCAGCTGCTACAGGGTAACGATCCGATTCAAAAGGAAATCACCATGAAAGCGCTCATCGAAGGTTTTTTGAAGTTCCAGAACGAAGCTTTTCCGCAACGCACCGACCTGTTCAAACACCTGGCCACCACCCAACATCCCGGCACATTGTTCATCACGTGTTCTGACAGTCGCGTGGTGCCGGAACTGCTGACCCAGCAAGAACCCGGCGAGCTGTTTGTGATCCGCAACGCCGGCAACATCGTGCCCTCCTACAGCCCGCATCCGGGTGGCGTGTCGGCCACGGTAGAATATGCCGTCGCGGTACTGGGCGTGACTGACATCGTGATTTGCGGCCATTCCGATTGCGGCGCGATGACCGCCATCGCCAAGTGTAAATGCATGGATCACTTGCCTGCCGTCAGCGGATGGTTGCAACACGCCGAGTCGGCCAAGGTTATCAACGAATCGCGCCCTCACGCCGATGACGCGGCGAAGGTGAGTTCGATGGTGCGCGAAAACGTCATCGCTCAACTGGCCAACATCCAGACCCACCCAAGCGTGCGCCTGGCCCAGGAAAAAGGTCAGTTGAACCTGCATGGCTGGGTCTATGACATCGAAACCGGTTCAATCGATGCGCTGGAAGCCAGTAGCCGCACCTTTGTGTCGCTGGCCGAACACCCAACGACCTGCGCCGTTTATGGCAAGACCGTTGAAGCGGCTTGATGGGTTTCAGAACGTGGCGAAAAGACGATCGACGCAGCGCTCCCGGTTTACGGAAGCGCTGCCTTTTAGACGATCGTGATGGTCACTTGTCGTCCGGTCTGGAGGACGATGACGACCGACGCTCAGAGGTTTCCTCGGCGTTGGGTGCCGTTGGAACGCTGCCTGGTGTGAACACGTGAGTGAGCAATTCCCTGGCATCGACCTCGACGACACCCGGCACCGAACGGGCCAGCGCAACGGCCTGCTCACATTGTTTATGGGTGATGACACGACCGCTCAACGCCACCGTTCCCGCATGGGTTTTGACATGGACCTGCATGGCAAGGCTGGGTTCGGCCAATGCCAGGGCCGACTTCACCCGGCCGGTGATCCACGTGTCGTGCACGACCGCTTCCAGATCATGAGAGTAATGCTGAAATGAATTAAGTTTCATGGCGAACCTCTCTCGAAACGCAGACGCAAACACACCTTAATTATAGTGCGCCTGGCGCCTGCGGTCGGAAAGTGATCAGCGTTTCACCGTCAGGTCCGTCTGGGTCATGCGACTGCGAACGGTGAACACCCCGTCGCCCGACAGAATGGCGCTACGGGCGAACAAACGGCCGCTCTCCCAGTTCGAAAGGCCCAGCTCCGGCTTGTTCAGCGCGTATTGGCCGTCGACCCAACGGGTGATGCCATTGCCGACAAATGGCGCGTTGACCGCATTGTAGAAACGCTCATGCGCCGCCGCATCCTCACTGATCAGCGACACGGTGAACTGCGGGCTGTAGCGATTGAACAAGGCGATGGCGCGGTCCAGGTCGTCGACGATGTTCAGGCTGACTTCCGGGGTTTCTTCCCATTCCCACTCGCGGCCCAACTGATCCTCTGGCAACGGCTCGGCCAAAGCTTCGGTCTGATAGCCTTCGGCGCGGTACACCTGGACGCTCGCGGTTTGCCATTCAGCCGGCAAGTACTGTTCGCTGCCCTCGACGATGTGCAACTTGCAGCCTTGGCCCCGAGCGGTGCCGGCCTGTTGCAGCGCGTCGAGGAACAACGGCACCAACTCCGAAGCGCGGTCACGCTGGATCAGGCAGACGTTCAGGGTGTTGCAGACCTTGCGGTCCAGGGAATTGCGCACCACGGCGGCGAAGCGCTCGGCGTCGGCGTCTTTATCGGCAATCAGCCAGGCGCCACCGGTGCCGTGCAGGCTGACGGCGGTGCCGGCCTGTTGGGCGATGCTGCCCAGTTGGCTGACTGCGCGCCCCGAACCACGGGCCACCGCCAGTGACAAGCGGCGGTCGGCAAACATCGCCCAGCCCGCCGCATGATTGACGCTTTCGACCAGCGACACCGCGCCGACCGGCAACCCGGCCTCGCTGAGTGCCGGGTTCAGTGCATGAGTGACAATCGCCTGGGCGGTGCCCAACGCATCGCTGCCAATGCGCAACACCGCGGTATTACCGGTGCGCAACACGCCAGCCGCGTCGGCGAAAACATTCGGCCGTCCTTCGAACACGAACGCGACGATGCCCAGTGGCGACACCACTTGCTCGACTTTCCAGCCGTCGTGCTCGACGCAACTGATGACCTTGCCGCGAGTGGCCGGCGCATCGCGCCAGGCTCGCAGGCCGGCGATCATGTCGCGGCGCATGCGCTCATCCGCCAGCAGCCGTGTGGTGGAACGACCACGGGATTTGGCGCGTTCGATGTCGGCCAGGTTGGCGGCCTCGATCAAGGCCCAGCAGTCCGGGTTCTCCAGACGTTGTGCAAAGAGATCGAAGAAGGTGCTGATTGCCTGATCCGGGACGCTCGACATCGCGGTGAACGCAGCTTCGGCGCGCTCGATCGCGACGGCTGCCGCTTGCTGGTCCACCACCGGGATCAGCAGCAACTCGCCGCTGACCTGCTCCACCAGCAAATGGTCCCCGGGCTGAAAGCGCGCAGCCAGTTCGGGGCTGACGACCGTGACACGATTACCGGCAAAAGGGATTGGCGTGCCAGCGACTAGACGTTCGAGCGCAAGAGACATGAAGCGGTTTCACCATGCAGGGGGCGGCTGGAAAATGTATAGGAAAATCCACGGAGCGTCATTAGCCCCGCCGCCCCGATTGCCTTAGAACACCGACCAGCCAATGCGCTGGCTCAACAACTCCAGCGCCGCCATCCCGGCCAGCGAGTTGCCGGCGGCGTTCAATTCCGGTGACCAGACGCACACCGTGAACTGACCCGGCACCACCGCGACAATTCCCCCGCCCACGCCGCTCTTGCCCGGCAAACCGACGCGATAGGCAAAGTTACCGGCCTCGTCATACAAACCGCTGGTGGCCATGATCGAATTGACCTGCTGAGTCTGGCGGGCGCTGAGAATCTGTTCGCCGCTGTGTTTGCAGAACCCGTCGTTGGCCAGGAAGCAGAACGCCCGGGCCAGGTCGACGCAATTCATGCGCAACGCGCAGTGACTGAAATAGCTGCGCAGCACCGCCTCGACGTCGTTGTGAAAGTTACCGAACGACTGCATCAGGTAAGCCATCGCCGCGTTACGCGCGCGGTGCTGGTATTCGGATTCGGCGACCTTGCCGTCCACCATCACCTGCGGATTGCCGGACAGCCGACGGACAAAATCGCGCATCGACAAGGCCGGCGCGGCAAAGCGTGACTGGTTGATGTCGCAGATCACCAGGGCACCGGCATTGATGAAGGGATTGCGTGGGCGACCGCGTTCGAATTCCAGCTGCACCAGCGAGTTGAACGGCTGGCCGGACGGCTCGTGGCCGAGGCGTTCCCAGATCGCTTCACCCGAGTGATCGATGGCCTGCACCAGGCTGAACACCTTGGAAATACTTTGCACCGAGAACGGCGTCTCGGCATCGCCCGCGCAATACAGCTCGCCATCGTTGCCATACACGGCAATGCCCAACTGATTGGCCGGGACCGTGCCGAGGGCAGGAATGTAGTCAGCCACCTTGCCCTGACCGATCAGCGGCCGGACGGCGTCAAGAATCTCGTTCAACAGCGCTTGCATGCCGGGTTCCGAAGTCTCGCCCCGAGGGATTGCGGGGACATGGAGGCTAGACGCCGTGGGTCGGCGCAGAATCACAGATTGCCCAAACACAATCTCAAAAAACACCGCGCCCCTGTGGGAGCGAGCTTGCTCGCGATGAGGCCAGATCAGTCAAATCAATGTTGACTGTCATTCCGCTATCGCGGGCAAGCTCGCTCCCACAGGAGATTGGTGTTGGCTATGTATCGGAGTGTGTACAGAGCCGCCTGCGACACACCCCATCCATAAAACCCCGCCCCCGCGACACATCGCAGATACACCCACTTGATGAACTGTGCCTGTCGATTGGCCTCGCCGATCAAAGCGCTCAACTCACTCAATGCTACGGAGTATCACCATGTTCAAGCTCTCGACTTCTTCCCTGACCCTCGGCCTCATCATCGCAGGCGGCCTGGCCCTGTCCAACGTGGCGTCGGCCTCCGAATCCGAGGCGTTCAGCATGAAACAACTGGCCCACGGCTACAGCCAGGTCCAGGCCGATACCGCGGAAAAACCCGCCGAAGGCAAATGTGGCGAAGGCAAGTGCGGCGCTGGCGAATAACCCATTGCATGGGGCAACGCGTTGCCCCGCTTCCCTGACAGAACGGAGACCCCGCCCATGACTTCTGCCATTTCATCGGCCGTGAAAGGCCTGCACCTGAACCTCGACCGGGCCGGTAACTGGCTCGCGCCATTGACGCTACGGCTGTTCATTGCCTGGGAGTTTTTCGAGTCGGGCCTGGAAAAATGGAACGGCGAAAACTGGTTCGCCGACATCCAGGACGCCTTCCCGTTTCCGTTCAACCACGTGCCGGCCACCTTGAACTGGGAACTGTCGATGTGGGCCGAGCTGATTTGCGCCCTGGCCATACTCGTCGGCCTGGGGACACGTGTTTCGGCAATCATCCTGATCATCGTTACGGTCGTCGCGACCGCTGCCGTTCACTGGCCAGCCGATTGGTCTACATTGAGTGAGCTTGCTCAGGGTTATGCCATCAGCAACAAGGGGCACGGCAACTTCAAGCTGCCGCTGATCTACCTCGCAGCCCTTATGCCGCTGTTGCTCTCGGGTGCCGGCAAGCTCAGCCTGGATGCACTGTTGGCCCGATTCATCTGGCGTCGCACTCACCCTTGACCGACCAGAGGCTCGGGCGCGTCCTCCACTCCCTGAAACAACGGAGCAATCGCCATGAGCCTTACTCTCTACGGTTTTGACGGCAGTACGTATGTGCGCACCGTGAAAATGCTGCTGTCAGAAAAAGACGCGGACTACGAACAGGTGCAAGTCAACGTGATCAAGGGCGAGCCCCACCTGCCCGAGCATTTGGTGCGTCACCCTTTCGGCAAGGTGCCGGTTATCGATCATGACGGATTCCGGGTGATCGAAACCGGCGCGATCGTCGCCTATCTGGACGAAGTCCTGCCCGGTCCGTCCATCACACCCGATAACGCCCACGACCGCGCCCGCACGCACATGGCCCAGGGCATTTACGATACCTATGGCTATGGCAACCTGGTGCAGGTGTTCGGCTATCATCTTTTTCCTGACTTTATTGGCGGGCAGAATGAAGAAGCGCGCCGCAAAGGCATCGAAAATTCAAAACGGGTGCTGCGCGAACTGATGAAATTAAAAGGCACCGATCCGTGTATTGCAGGTCTTGAACCCAGCATCGGCGACTTTTACCTCGCGCCGGGCTGCGCCTACATCGCGATGACGCCGGATGCGCCGCAGGTGTTCGCGGTGGAAGGGTTCGACGGATGGTGGAAACGCATGCAGTCTCTGCCAAGCTTCAAGGCCACACAGCCGCACTAAGCTTCACTCCACCTCACTTGCGAAAACAGGAGCCACCATGAGCGTGACCACCCAATGGATCGAGATCGACAGCGACGAAGGCACATTCGGCGCTTACCTGGCCATCCCGCATACTCGCAAAGGTCCTGGGATTGTGCTGATCCAGGAGATCTTCGGCGTGAATGAACACATCCGCTCGGTCGCCGAGCAGTACGCCGCCGACGGCTACCTGGTCATCGCACCGGACCTGTTCTGGCGCAACGGCCACCGCATCGAACTGGGCTACGACGAAGCCGGCTGGAAACGCGCCGTCGAGTTGATGAACGCCACTGACATCGACAAGGCCCAGGCCGACATCAAACTGGCCATCGACGCACTCGATGCGCAGCCAGGGCTGGACGGCGGCATTGCCTCCATCGGTTATTGCTTTGGCGGCTTGCTGTCGTACCTCACCGCCGCCAACGGCCTGGTGGAAGTGGCCGTCGCCTATTACGGCGGTGGCATCCAGAACCATCTGGACCGCGCCGACGACATCGAGGTGCCGTTGCTGATGCACTTCGGCGAACAGGACAGCCACATTTCACTGGAAGCCGTGGAGAAAATCGCCGAGCGTTTCGAGAACAACGACAACGTGGAAATTGTTGTGTATCCGGAAGCCGAACATGGCTTCAACTGCTCGCACCGTGACAGCTACAACCAGCGCGCCGCCGCTGAGGCCCACGGCAATACACTGATCTTTTTGGGTCAGGAACTGTAAAAGCAAATCAAAAAAAGGGGCTTCCATCGCTCGGTGGAAGTCCCTTTTTTTCAGCGTCTTTGATGGCCCCATCGCGAGCAAGCCCGCTCCCACAATGGATCTTCAGTGAACACAGCATTTGTGTTCGACAAAGATCAAGTGTGGGAGCGGGCTTGCTCGCGATGACGGTCGTACATTCAGCATGGCGGTGACGGGTATATCGCTTTCGCGAGCAAGCTCGCTCCCACAGGGGATTTTCAGTGAACACAGCATCTGTGTTCGACAAAGATCAAGTGTGGGAGCGGGCTTGCTCGCGATGACGGTCGTACATTCAGCATGGCGGTGACGGGTATATCGCTTTCGCGAGCAAGCCCGCTCCCACAGGGGATTTTCAGTGAACACAGCATTTGTGTTCAACAAAGATCAAGTGTGGGAGCGGGCTTGCTCGCGATGACGATCGTACATTCAGCATGGCGGTGCCTGGTATATCGCTTTCGCGAGCAAGCTCGCTCCCACAAGGGATCTTCAGTGTACACAGCATTTGTGTTCGACAAAGATCAAGTGTGGGAGCGAGCTTGCCCGCGAAAGCGGTGGCACATTCAGCATGGCAGTGCCTGGTATATCGCTTTCGCGAGCAAGCCCGCTCCCACAGGGGATTTTCAGTGAACACAGCATTTGTGTTCGACAAAGATCAACTGTGGGAGCGGGCTTGCCCGCGAAAGCGGTGGCACATTCAGCATGGCAGTGCCTGGTATATCGCTTTCGCGAGCAAGCTCGCTCCCACAAGGGATCTTCAGTGTACACAGCATTTGTGTTCGACAAAGATCAAGTGTGGGAGCGAGCCTGCTCGCGATGGGAGCGCCTCGGTCTCAAGCCGTTTTCAACGCCCGGTTTCTTCAGCAGTGTCGATCACACCCGGTTTCGGCTGGTCGTTGCGTTCGTGAACATGACGATGCGGCGTACGGTCGATGTTCAGGCTCAGTATTTCCGGACGGCTGTAGTGACCGCGGCCGTCCATCTGGCGTTTACGGATTTCGATCTGGAACAGATCGATGTCGGCAATCACTTCGCCCTCGCCTTCTGTCAGTGCGCCGACGACTTCACCCTGAGGGTCGATGATCGCGGTGTAGCAGCCGCCGGAGATCGGCCCGATCTCGCAGCCGGTGTCGGCCATGATCTGGGCCTGCTGTTCCGGGTACAACCACGCCGTCGAGTTGACCACAAAGCACGCTGACTCCAACGCGTGCATGCGGATGCTGACTTCCATCTGGCGAGTGAACAAAGGACCTGCGAACGAACCCGGGTACATCGAGGCGTGGATCTGTTCGCCGTCTTCGATCAAGGCGTAACGCGCCAGCGGATTGTAATGTTCCCAGCAGGCCAATTGACCGATGCGCCCGACCGCGCTGTCGGTGGCGCGCAGGCCAGAACCATCGCCCATGCCCCAGATCATGCGTTCGTGATAGGTCGGCGAAATCTTGCGACGCGCCTGAATCAGCGTGCCGTCGGCATCAAACAGCAACTGCGTGTTGTAGAGGGTGCTGCCATCGCGTTCATTGACGCCGATGGACACCACCATGTTGGCTTCCTTGGCTGCTTTGCCGATGGCATCGGTGGTTGCCGACGGCACGACAACGGCCTGGTCGAGCAATTTGTAGTGCTCGGAACCCATTTTGAAAGGGCTCTGCACGAAGGAAAAGTACGGGTAATACGGTACGACGGTTTCAGGGAAAACGGCGAACTGCACGCCCTTCTCGCCGAGTTCGCGAATCTTGTTAACGACCTTTTCTACCGTGCCTTCACGGCTGTAGAGAACGGGGGCGATCTGGACGGCAGCGGCTTTGACAATGGTCATGGCGGTGATCTCACTGAGGGAATGGGCTTCAACGAGATCTAAATTACGGCAATCATATTTTGTCTTAAATGTCGAATACGCCACCTTTTAGGACACAGGGAAAATCAAGCTCGATGGGCGCGCTGAATCACCTGCGGTGGTTGCCCGAATGCACGGATAAAGGCGCGACGCATACGCTCGCGGTCGCCAAACCCTGTGTCGGTCGCCACCACATCGATGGAATGCCGACCGGTTTCGATCATCAGCCGGGCCGCCTCCACCCGCAGGTTTTCGATGGCTTTGGCCGGGGTCTGGCCGGTTTCGGCATGGAACACCCGGCTGAACTGCCGGGGGCTGAGATGGGCCGCGCTGGCCAGTTCTTCCACCGACAGCGCCGATTTGAGGTGGTGTTTGGCGTAGGTCAATGCGGCCTGGATGCGATCGGTCTTGGGCTCGAGTTCGAGCATCACGGAAAACTGCGACTGGCCGCCCGCGCGCCGGTGATACACCACCAGTTGCCGGGCCACCTGGCGCGCGACTTCGGCGCCCAGGTCCTTCTCCACCAAGGCCAGCGCCAGGTCGACGCAAGCGCTCATGCCGGCAGCGGTCCAGATATTGCCATCGTTGATGAAGATACGGTCCTCTTCCACTTTCACCTTCGGGTACGCCCGTTGCAGCGCCGGGGCATGGCACCAGTGCGTGGTCGCCCGCTTGCCATCCAGCAGACCGGCTTCGGCCAGCGCGATAGCACCGGTGCAGATTGACCCCAGGCGCCGGGTGGTCTGGCGGGCGTTGCGCAGGAATTGCACCATGCCCGGCGATGTTGGCCGGATCAGGTTGTCGCCCATGACCAGCAGAGTATCGAACGCTCTCTTGTCGAACGCGTGGCTTGCCACGTCAAAACCGGCCGATGTCGGCACCGACCCACCGTGCTCGGACAGCAACGCAAGGCTGTACACCGGCTCCTCGGCGACGGTGTTGGCCAACTCGAAGGCGGCGCACATGGCGAGGCCCAAGACCTGGAAGCCGGGGTAAACGATGAGTCCTATGTTGTGCACGGGGCGTGTCCGTAAACGTGGCATGAGGGGATTCAAGTCATTGGATTGAACTCTACGCTTCTGCGCTTTCGGGTGAACAGTTCTTCGATCAGCGGATATCTATCCCCCCGTGTGTATTAGCCGCGTTACAACGTTCAGGTTCAACTGGAAGAACTAACATCGGGTCAAAAAACCAACGTGCTAATTGGGTCTATACCTAACGTGTAACTGTCGGCCATTCGAGGGAAAGGCCATGGATACCTCTAAGGATTCAGGTACTAACCTGGCCTTCTGGCTGCCTGGCAGTGCGGTCATCCTGAGTCTGGTGGTCTCGACGTTCGCCCTGACCCGCGAACCGTTCATGGAACCGCGTCCCATCGGCGCACAATTTCAGGCGCAACTGCCAATCGAAGCGCGATTGTGGCAAGACCCGTTTGATGCGCTGGAGCGTTATCGCAAAAAACTCAACGACGCCAAGAGTCCCGACGCCGGCCATTTATGCAACCCCTTGATCGCCCTGCCGCCCGAGGAATCCTCGGTTCCAGACATGATGGTGGCGCTGGTCGAGGGCGGCCCCTATGCCGATGAAGTCGAAAGGCGGCGGCGCATTCGTTACGCGTTGCTGGCAGGTTTCAAGAACTCGCACCGGGTGCCGGATCAAGAGCAATACATCCAGTGCCTGAAGCTTTCCGCTGATCTTTCAACCGACTCACCCAGCGAGACCAACTTCGCCGACATTCCCTACGAAATGTTTGTCGATAATCCCTTCGATCCACCGACCGATCCGCAAGACAAACCACTGCCGCCCAAACGCACGATCGTGTTCTGGCTGAAACAGGACGCACTCGGCACCACCCCGTTGCAAATGCTGGATAAATTGAACAAGACCCTGAGCGCCAAACTCCAGTTGGGGTGTTCCGCCCAAGCGTGTCCCCAACGGCCCGACGACGCCAATTTGAAAGTCATCGGCCCGGCCACTTCAACGGTCTTGCGCGGCATGTACCAGGATGAAGCCAACGCCCACGCAACACCGAACATCGAGATCTATTCCCCCCTGGCCACTGCCGACAACGAGACACTCGCCAAAAGCCTCCACCTCCCGGCGAAAGAACCGCCGGACAAACAGCCGATGAAACTGCTGCGCACCGTTAGTGACGACGGCACCATGACGCAATTGATGCTGGAGGAACTGAAACTGCGTCATGTCGATCCGGCAACCGGTTTGAAGTGCAACAAAGGCAGCTTGCGGCGGGTGGGTTCCGATTGCGCCCGGACCCGTTGGCCGCGCGCCGACCGCATCGCATTGATTTCCGAGTGGGACAGTTTCTACAGCCGTGCCTTGATCGAAAGCTTCAAGACCCAGGTCGCCGCGGATGCCGGCCTGCGCGAGAACAAGGAGAAGGCTGCTGTCGATCGCTGGATTCTGCGTTTCAGCTATTTGCGTGGCCTGGACGGACGCCTCCCGGAGGAAGCCGCCAGCTCTGACAAGGCAGCCAGCCCCGATGCCGGCAAAAACAAGGACGCCACGGCTATTGATCTGAGTCCGTTGGAAAAAGCCGACGGCAACTCCCAGCTGGATTATTTGCGCCGCCTCGCCGATCACATCGCCAGCGAAGACGCGACTTATCGACGAAACGGTGAAAGCGGCATCGGCGCCATCGGCATTCTGGGGGTCGATGCCTACGACAAACTGTTGGTGTTGCAGGCGCTCAAGAGCCGGATGCCGTACAAGCTGTACTTTTCCACCGACCTCGACGCCCGCATGCTGCAACGGGGCCAGGCTCAAACCACCCGCAACCTGATACTGGCAGCGCCTTACGGGCTGACGCTGACGCGAGCCCTGCAACAAGACGTTCCGCCGTTTCGCGACAGCTTGCAAAGCTCGGTGTTTGTCTCCGTCCTCGCGGCGCTGGCGCCACAGTCCTTCGACGCCAAGCGGGCGAAATTCGACTATTCGAAATCGGAGCTGCTATCGCCCGGCATCTACGAGGTCGGCATCAGCGGTTTCATTCCCTTGGCGAGTCCGGTGACCGGCATACGCCCGTTGAGTTGCGAAGCCCCGACACTGCTTTCGCGCTCGGACAGTGACTTGCGTCCACACGACTTGATGGCGTTGCGTTGCCTTCAAGACGCCTCGCCCCCGCCCTACCCGCAGGCCTCCCAGGCCGTGCGCGAGCAGTTCAAAGCCATTCAGTCGTTTTTCTGGGCCGGGCCGCTGACGTTCACCCTGCTGCTGATGGCCGGGTTCATTGCCTGGCGATGGATCTCGGGACCGAAGATCGACCCCGATACCAAGCTGGCCTGGGTGCGCGGCGTGCCCATGACGTTGTACATGGTCGCGGTGGCCTGTTCATTTATCGCCACGCGCTTCTGGCATGCCGAGTTTCTGTGGTTCACGTTCGTGCTGATCCTGCTGGGCATCATCTCGTCGAACCTGATCCGTCGTTCCCGGCAACAGGCCCACAGCAAAGACACGACGGCCAGCGCCGACAGCGGCTTTTACGACGCCTCGGCGTGGTACATCGTTGTCCCCCTCGTGGGGTTCATCCTCGCGTTGATGCTGGCGTATCAAATGCGCAGCACATTGACGGGCGAAGGCCTGGGTGAACCGATGTTTCTGTTTGAAGGCATCAGTGCCTGGCCGACCGTGGCGCTGCGCGTGGCCGCCGTACTGATATCGCTCTCGGCGCTGGCCTGGGGCTGGCGCAACCTGCGCGTCAACAGAGCCGAAATCGAAAGCGCCTACCATTTGCGCCAGTACATGCGCCGCTACCGGATCGGTGTATGCGGGCAGGTTCTGCGCTTTCTTCGCCACTGCAAGCGCTGGAACCTGCGGCGCAGGTGCAACGAACTGGGGAACGGCCTGCTGCTGATTTTTTTTCCGTTGATGAGTGCCAATGACGACTGGTCAAAACCCTGTCAGTCCGCTGAGGCCACCTGCGAGGACGGACGCAAAATGATCTCCATTGCACGCTTCTGGGGTGAACACTGCGTATGCGGATCGTTCGGTGCCCGACTGCTTCGCGCCCTGCTCGCCACCTGGGTTTTCGTCGTGGTCACCAGCGTGCTGTTCGTGGTGTGGCCCATGGAGCATTCTCCGGTGCGCGGCGATTCAATCGTGTGGATGCTCAGTTGGCTGATCCCCACCCTGGTGTTCCAGATGCTGGTGTTCTGGGTCGTGGATGCCAATCTGCTGCTGACGCGTTTCATCCGGCACCTGAGCGAACATCATGCGATCTGGCCCAAGTCGTTGCAGCTGGAACACCAGAAGATTTTCGGCATGCTCAAACACCCTTGCATCGACGAGTGGGTGGACATGCAGTTGATCGCCACCCGTACTTCGGCGGTCAGCCGCCTGATCTATGCACCAACGGTGGTCATGTTGATCCTGTTGGCGGCGCGCAGCAGCGTGTTCGATAACTGGCCGACCCCGCCCAGCGTGGTCATTTCGTTTTTAATCACGGCGCTGATCCTGCTCGCCTCCGCGCTGTCATTACGACGGGCAGCGGAAAAAGCGCGCACGGTCGCATTGCAACGGATCGATGCCTACCTGCTGCAAACGCCGAAAGCGCCAGGCCCCTACGAAAAATTCCAGATCATTCGCGAGCGCGTCGCGACGCTCAACAAAGGCTCGTTCTCGCGTTACTCCGAAGACCCGCTGATCCGCGCGCTGTTGCTGTCGCTGACCGGCATTGGCGGTTCGGCGATTGTCGATGCGTTGAACTATGCGAAGTTTTGAGCGCCCGGCACGGGCGCTGCGCGCCTACTTCGCCGACCCGTCATGCGGCTTGTAAAACTGGAACATCCCGGTTTCAGCCGTTTTGATGTACTCCTTGGCCCAGTCCGGTTTTACCGTGCGGTCATGGAAATACATGGCGCCACCGGTGTGGTCCGGCAACTGCTTATTGAGGGCCTTGCGCGCGATTTCCTTGGCGATCGCGTATTGGGTCTCATCCTGTGCCGTGTCCGGGCGCCCGTCGCACCACCAGGAGAACTGACATTTCTTGGTTTCGGAGCCTTGCTTGACCACCGCACACACCGTGTCGGGGAAACCTGCGTGACCGAGGCGGTTCATGACGACATTGGCGACCGCTTCCATGTCGGCGCTGTCCTTGCCTTTGGCTTCCCAGTAAATGGAGCGGGCCAGGCAGGTAATCGCCTCGTCCAACGGCGCAGTGCCGGACGGGTCGACTGCCTGGACCTCGGATTGGGTAATCTTCTCGGATTTGGGCACGGGCACGTTGTCGCCCTTCTCCGCCGCTTTCTGCTCAAGCACTTGAGCCTTGTCTTGAGCCACTTCTTTTTTTTGTTCCTGGTCGTCGGCGATGGCCTGACCGGCGAGCAGGGTCACGGCGAGTAATGCTGCGATCCATTTAACGGACATGGTGAAAACACTCCGAAAGTCGTCGATTCAGTGTAGTAGCCAAATTATGTCAAAGCTTAAGCAACAATCTGCAAAAAGCCATTGCCTTGAACGGGGTGAGTTCGCGCATTATGGGCGCACTCAGTCAAAGGGGATTTCCATGCGCGTTCCGTCATCCATTTTGCATCTTGTCGCGTTGCCGTTGGGCCTGGCATTTGCCGCCACCGCCGTGGCAACCGAGGATTCGCAACTGGTCGAGTCGATCAACGTTTACCGCAGCCAGGCGCAGCGCTGCGCCAATCAGGCCTCTTCGGAACTGCCACCGCTGACGAGCGACGCGCGCCTGGTCTTGTCGCCCACCGGTAACGTCGATCTGCAGCAGGCGATGGCCCGTGCGTCGTACCCGATGGTGAACGTACAGGCGATCAGCATGTCCGGACCGCGTGATGCGGCGTCCGCCATGGCGGCGATCAAAGAGAGCTTTTGCCAGGTGGTGCTCAACCCGCAATTCATCGACGTCGGTGTCAGCCATGAGGGGCGCGACTGGCGCATCGTGTTGGCGCGTCCACTGTTGACCGCACGTTTGGGCGACGCCACGGTAGAAGGCCAGAAGCTGCTGGAAATGCTCAACGCCGCTCGCAGCCAACCTCGCCAGTGTGGCGGTCAACCGTTCGCCGCAACCTCGCCGCTGGCCTGGAACGCGACATTGGCCGCTGCGTCCGAAAAACATTCGCGGGCGATGGCCAATAACAACTTCTTCGACCACAAGGACCGCGATGGCCGCACACCCGGGGACCGTGCCGAACTGGAAGGTTACAGCGGCCAGCAAGTCGGCGAGAACATTGCCGCCGGGCAAGACACCGTGCGCAAGGTCGTCGATGGCTGGCTGGCCAGCCCCGGTCATTGCGCCAACCTGATGAACCCGCAATACCGCGAGTTGGGCGCCGCCTACGCAGTCGATCCGAAGAGTGATGCCGGGATCTACTGGACAGCCATGTTCGGTGCGCAATAACGGCGATAGCGAGAGCGGTGATTCGCCGCTCTTACAACGTATGTTGTCTGTTGCCGATCTCTTTGGCTTTTTCGATGGCCCACTCCAAAGCGGCCTCCATGTCCAGCAGGTGTGGGGACGGATGCTCGTCCTCTTCAATTACCGAGCCGTCCGGCCGGTAAACGCCGATGAACATCTTCAGGGAGCCGTCCCTCAATATCTCGGCTGTCACCGCGATCCTGCATCCGTTGGAAAGCGTTTCCTTGTGTTCCTCATGGCGTTCAGTCATCGCTGTCTCCCTCTCGTCGTGGATAGCAGGGTTTGCCGTCATTCTTTCTGAGCGTAGTAGAACTTCGACCAGGATTTTCACTGGCCGCCGGCAGGCGGTTTACCGGCCACGAGCCTCACAGGACAGCGGCGCAATGCCACCTATACTCCATTCCACCAACCCCGCGCGGGGCCTGCACTACCAACAATAAAAAGCAGAGGTGGAACATGGTCTGGCAGCAAGTCTACGATCCCTTTGGTAACCCGGTGCTCTCAACCATCATGGCCGCAGTGCCGGTTGTGGTGATGCTGGCATCCCTTGCGTTTTTCCATATCAAGGCGCATCTGGCGGCATTGCTGGCCCTTGGTTCTGCCTTGTTGATCGCCATCTTCGCCTTCGGCATGCCCGCGAACATGGCCGGCACGGCGGCGCTGTTCGGCGCCGCCAACGGTCTGCTGCCGATTGGCTGGATCGTGCTCAACATTATCTTCCTGCACCGGCTGACCACCGAGAACGGCTCGTTCAAAGTGTTGCAGGATTCCCTCGCGCGCATCACCGACGACCGACGCCTGCAATTGCTGCTGATTGCTTTCTGCTTCGGTGCGTTCTTCGAAGGCGCTGCCGGGTTCGGCACGCCGGTGGCGGTGACGGGCGCAATCCTGATCGGCCTGGGCTTCTCACCCCTGGCGGCCTCCGGCCTGGCGTTGATTGCCAACACCGCGCCCGTGGCGTTCGGCGCCTTGGGCACGCCCATCATCACCCTGGCCAAGGTAACCGGGCTGGATGAAATGGAACTGTCGATGATGGTCGGCCGACAATTGCCATTCTTCTCGGTGCTGGTGCCATTCTGGCTGATCTGGGCCTTTGCCGGCTGGCGCAAGATGCTGGAAATCTGGCCGGCCATCCTGGTCGCCGGTGTCAGCTTTGCCGTGCCACAGTTCCTGGTGTCCAACTACCACGGGCCGATGCTGGTCGACGTGATCGCCGCACTGATCTCCATGGCCTGCCTGACCCTGTTCCTGAAAGTCTGGAAACCGGCCACGGTGCACACCTCCGCCGCGCTGTCGGGGCGTGTCGACACTTCAAAAATAGACGCCGAACATGAGCAAAAACCCGAAATCAGCGGCACCTTTGCCAGCGATGCAAAACCGGCGGTGATGCGTGCGTGGATGCCGTGGATCATCCTCACCGTCTTCGTTTTCGCCTGGGGCACCCAAGGCTTCAAAAACATGTTCGACACCCGCCCGGCAATCGACCCGGCCACCCAATCAGCCAAGCTCGACCCACAAGGCAAACCGCTGCGCGAAGCCAATCCGGTGTTCGCCCCGGCCGTGACCTTCACCACCTTGCACCTGCAAGTGGAAAAGGTTCCACCGGTGGTGCCTGCGCCAAAAACCGAGGAAGCGATCTATAAATTCACTTGGTTCACCAGCACTGGCAGCGGCATCCTCCTGGCGGCCATCGTCGGCGGACTGCTGATGGGTTATTCGATCCCGCAACTGGCCCGCCAATACCTGCGAACGTTGTGGGTGGTGCGCTATTCGCTGATCACCATTGCGGCGATGTTGGCCCTGGGCTTCCTCACCCGCTACTCGGGACTGGACGCGACCATGGGCCTGGCCTTCGCCGCCACCGGGATTTTCTACCCCATGTTCGGCACCCTGCTCGGCTGGCTCGGCGTCGCCTTGACCGGCTCGGACACGGCCTCCAACGTGCTGTTTGGCGGCTTGCAACGGGTGACTTCCGAACAACTGGGACTCAGCCCGGTGTTGATGGCCGCAGCCAACAGCTCCGGCGGGGTGATGGGCAAAATGGTCGACGCCCAGTCAATCGTAGTGGCGTCCACGGCGACTCGCTGGTACGGGCATGAAGGGGAAATCCTGCGCTACGTGTTCTTCCACTCCATTGTGCTGGCCATTCTGGTCGGTGGCCTGGTCACGTTGCAGGCGTATGTCGCGCCGTTCAGCCATCTGGTGGTGGGTGGGCATTGATGAGCCGAGGTCAGTGAGTGATCCACGCCCGGCGATCTGGCCGGGTTGTGGCGAACGATGCAGTGCGGTGTGGATGAGGTGTCCAATGCGCTAAATACTGCTTTACTGATTCAAAGCCTGGACCCATGGGAAGTGCACCGATGGAACGCCTGACCGCCAAAGACTTCGCACCGGAACTGCTTGAGCTCTACGACTATTACACCCATGGCAAAATCAACCGGCGCGAGTTTCTTGACCGGGCGGCGCTGTTCACCTTGGGCGGCCTGACGGCCAGCGCTCTGCTCGCCACCCTGAGCCCCAATTACGCGCTGGCCGAACAAGTGGAGTTCACTGACCCGGACATCCTCGCCGAGTACATCAGCTACCCCTCGCCCAACGGCCATGGCAATGTCCGTGGCTATCTGGTGCGTCCCGCCAAAGCCACCGGCAAAGTGCCGGCGGTGCTGGTCGTGCATGAAAACCGTGGGCTCAACCCCTACATCGAAGACGTCGCCCGGCGCGTCGCCAAAGCGGGATTTATTGCACTCGCCCCCGACGGCCTGAGTTCGGTGGGAGGTTATCCCGGCAACGATGACAAAGGCCGCGAGTTACAAGCGACGGTCGATCCTGAAAAGCTCATGAATGATTTTTTCGCCGCCATTGAATGGCTGATGAAACTGGATGGCGCCACGGGCAAGTTCGGGATTACCGGCTTCTGCTATGGCGGCGGTGTCGCCAATGCCGCTGCCGTGGCCTATCCGGAGCTGGCGGCAGCCGTGCCTTTTTATGGTCGCCAGCCCAAGTCCGAGGATGTGCCGAAAATCAAGGCGCCACTGCTGCTGCATTACGGCGAACTGGACAAGGCCATCAATGAAGGCTGGCCGGCGTATGAAAAAGCGTTGAAAGCGGCGGGCAAGACATACGAGGCGTATATCTATCCCGGCTGCAATCATGGTTTTCATAACGACTCCACACCTCGTTACGATGAAGCCGCAGCGAAACTCGCGTGGGACAGGACGGTGGCCTGGTTTCGTAAATACCTGGTGTAGAAGCATCTACGGGGAGCAACTATCAATTCCCTCGATCTTTTACATCATGAAGCCGAATTTTTTATTTTTCTGCGGCGTGTTCAAGATAGCGCGACTTCTAATAATTCGGGCGATAGCGTCATGAACATAAATTTTGCGTTTGCGTGCTTGATCGTTGTGTCCTTTGCCATCGCCCTGGGCCACGGCTGATAGCGCGTCCCTGGCTCAATCGTCCGCCTGCACCACTTCAAGGCCAAGCTTTCGATAGTCCCCGATATCGCCCGAGGCGACTTGCCGCTCGGTGATCAGCGTGTGAATACGATTGCACGGCGCCACCACAAAAGGCTCGACCGCCCCCAGTTTGTCTGCAGTTGTCACCGCCACCACCTGGGATGCGCTATCGAGCATCGCCAGTTTCACCGGCACCTCATCAAAATGCAGCGAGCTGATGCCGACTTCCGGGTGGATCGCACAGACCCCGGTGAACAGCAGATCAGCCTTTATGCTCTCGATCAGTCGCAGCGTTTCATGTCCGCTGGCAGACATCGTCGCCGGATTGAGTTGGCCACCGGCCAGGATCACCTTGATGCCCGTGTATTCGGCCAACGTGATGGCAATCATCGGCGATGCCGTCATGGCCGTGATGACAATGTCCGAGGGTAACGACCGGGCGATCTGCAGCGTCGTGCTGCCCGAATCGAACATCACAATCTGGCCGTTGTGCACTCGACTGGCCGCGAGTTGCGCCAGGCGGGTTTTCACCTCATCGGTTTCGTTTACCCGGGTAAAGAAGTCCTTGCCGGTGTCCTTTGGACGCGGCAGCGCCCCGCCGTGCACGCGCTGCACCAGGCCAGCCGCGTGCAGTTCCGCCAGGTCGCGGCGAATGGTGTCTTCGGAAACGGCAAAATGCTGGCTCAACTCCGAAGCCATGACCTTGCCGTCACGCTCCAGGAGCAGAAGGATTTTTTGCCGGCGCACCGAAGGAAGCTCGACTGTCGAATGCTGATCTTGCATGTTCATGCCTGTTTTTGCGTGTTTGTGCAAGATTAGCCAAGCAGCCCTGTAAACACAATCGCAACGAATTGTCTGGCGAGGAGGAAAAAGGCAGATGAGCGGTCGCGTAATACCCGGCGGATGGCCGATGTTGAACTAGCGTTATAAGTCCAAGCTGGCCAATCCAGCCCTTTTGCAGTGGTGAACTACATGGAAAAGATCGCCCGAAAGTTAGTCAACTCATCGGCGCCCCTTATAGCGTGCGCAGGACTTGGGTTAATGATTGGATTAGGGTATCCGGTCATTGCGCAGGCCGATGATGCAAGCGCCAAAAGCCTGCTAAAGAACATGTCCGACTATATGTCAGCGCAAAAAAACATATCGTTTAACTACGACACGGACCTTGAAGTCGTCACCCGAGAAAAACAGAAACTCACAGTGGCGGCGTCCGGCACGGTCATCATTAACCGGCCTGACAAAATCCGTTCCACGCGCACGGGCGGATTCGCCGATGTCGAGATGCTGTTCGACGGCAAGACCCTGACCCTGTTTGGCAAAAACGCAAACGCTTATACCCAGGTTGAAGCCCCTGGCACGATTGATCATTTGATTAACGAATTAAGGGACAAGTACAACCGCCCCTTACCGGGCGCCGACCTCTTTGTCGACAATCCTGCAGCGCAACTGATGGAGGGCGTCAATGACATCAAGGATTTGGGCAGCGGTGTGATTGGCGGCGTCGAATGCGACCACCTGGCGTTCAGGGCCAAGGACGTGGATTGGCAGATCTGGATCGCCCAAGGCGAGCGTCCCTACCCTTGCCGCTACGTCATTACCTCCAAGCAAGTGGCGGGCGGTCCGCAATACAGCATTGAAATCAGGGACTGGAAAAGTGGCACCGAAGTGGCCGCAGACGACTTTGCCTTCAATAACACGACAAACGCCAAGAAAATGGAGTTGAAGGACCTGCCCAACGGGGATGACTTGCCGAAAAACTTTGTGCGAGGAAAAGCCAAATGAAGCTCTTGATAAAAACAGCTGGCTTGCTGGCGGTGACGTTCGTTCTGTGCGCCGCACTCGAACTCGGAGAAACCCTGTCGATCCCAGGCATTCACAGTGTTATTTCTCCGGCCGAAGCCATCGTCGGGCGTCCTCTCACACCGGTCAGCGTGGCTGGAGTGGCAAGGCGTACGGTGCGGCGTTGCGCGGTGGGAGTTCGTTACTGCTGATGATAATTGACACTTACCGGGTCATGGGCCCGGTAAGATTTAAAAACACGTGTGCGCCTGTAACTTCAGTAATATAAAACCCGCCAGTCTCATTTTCTTATCAAACTTTGTTGCACTCGCTTAACACTGACTCAAACTTATTACACCTCTCGTAAAAAGTAACACGTGCCTGCATTGACGAGTTTCTTAAACGCGCTTTTCATTAATCCAAAGGGCCGAATAAATATCACTCGGCCGCATCGGAAAAGCGCAAGACTCGCCAAAGGACATTGATCATGCTCATTATCGACACGCCCTATAAAACGACGGCAAAACTTAGCTGCCTGGCAAAAGAAAACGTTCAAACCATCATCCGCTACTACAACTTCAGCAACTCGGTAAGTTTTCCCGACAAGTGTTTAACGCTGATGGAAGCGCAATCCATTTGTGCCCAGGGAATGAACATTGCCGTGGTGTTCCAGCAACGACAAAACAGCGCAGACGACTTCTCGGACGCCAAAGGTTATGAAGCAGGACGCAGGGCCTACCGCTATGCCAGCAACGACATCGGGCAACCTGAGGGGTCGGGGATCTATTTTTCCGTGGACTTCGATGCCAACCCCGCTGAAATCACCGGCAGCATCATTCCTTTTTTCCAGGGCATCCAACGGGCCTTCGAAGAGATATCCGGCAGCCAGCCGGCCTATCGGGTCGGCGTCTATGGCTCGGGAGCCACCGCGGCTGCGTTGTCGAAGAACAACTTGTGCTCGCTGGTCTGGCTTGCGATGTCATCGGGGTTCAGGGGGACGAAAGACGCGATCAGGAATGGCGCCTACAACATTCAGCAAAAGGCACCAGAAGCCACATTGTGCGGTTTGGGCCTCGACTACAACCTCATCAATCCTCAACAGAGTGATTTCGGCGCGTTTGTTGTCCCTGTCGAAACGTCGTCAGTCCCGACGGCTGTCTCTGCGCCCACCCATGAGGTGATATCGCGAACCAGTCTGAGACTGCGGGGTGGTCCCGGCACCGAGTACAGCGTGTTGGGTAGCCTGAAGCCCAGGCAGCTGGTCGTGGCGAAACCGGTCAATCCCGAGTGGTCGAGTATTGATCTTCAGGGTGATGGCTTGATCGATGGGTTTGCGGCTTCGGCATTTCTAAAAGAGTTGGGATAAACGGCGCAACGAGGGTCAGTTAGCGGCAACCTGCCCCCTGCTTGCGGACGTCACCAACACTTTCAGCGAAGCATCGAACTGCTTCAACGCATCGACCTGCACCACGTTTTGCTGGTCTATCTGCGCAGCGATCTCTGGAGCGGCCTTGCCATGCACCCAGACCGAAGGCATCTGTTGTTCCCGCGATCCTTCGGCCTTGCCGATGTACTGCAGGTTCGAATCGTAGAACTTGGCGAGGAAGCGTGCTTCGACCTGGTTATTGCGCTTGGACACCAGACGGCTGTAGGTGTCCAGCATCACCACGACGTCAGGATGGGCTTGCACCACAGCGTCGAGGCTATCGTAGACGGTCACCGAGGCAAATTCCTTTTGCAGCGAGCCCTTGAGCCAATTGATCGCCAGTGTCGGATCGGAGCTCTTGACGAAGGCGCTGCTGATGCGCGAATCCAGCGCAGGGTTCTTCGCGCCGTTCAGTGCCACAGCATGGTACTGCTCAAGGTATTGGATCGTGTTGAGGGTGTTCTCGCTGTACAGCACGCCCACCGATTGGGTGCGCTGCAAGCTGGCGGTGCTGTCGCCCATCGGCAGGAAATGACAGGACGGATCGGCCGCATAAGCCGGTACGGTGGCGGCAACGCCGGCGGTCAATACGGCGACAAGCGCCAACAAGGTAGAGATTCTCATCGCGCAGGTTCCTTCAGAGGCGACTTCGGTATGACGTTATCTTCCTCTCATGACAGAAAAACAGAACTCGCATTCCTTGATGGTGATTATTGATTAAACGAATGGTTGCGCGGGGTTGAACGGGTTGGCCAGTGGATATCTGCGCGAAGCCGATTATGCTTCTAGAAACCCTGCAGCGATGCGAGGCCGCCAGCCTGTGTGCAGGCTTCGCGCAATGTTTAATCCGACGACATCAGCCCAAGGGCCTGGGTGCGGCAAACGATAGTGAGGTACTCCGGCCTATAACAAGAAAGACGGAGAAGACTCATGGCCGCAATCGACAACGCAACCACGGGCAGCACGTCCAACCACGGGATCACCAAGGAGGAGCGCAAGGTCATTTTCGCCTCCTCCCTGGGCACCGTGTTCGAATGGTACGACTTCTACCTGTACGGGTCCCTCGCGGCGATTATCGCCAAGCACTTCTTCGCCGGTGTCAACGAGACAACCTCGTTCATCTTCGCGCTGCTCGCCTTCGCCGCAGGCTTCGCCGTTCGCCCTTTCGGTGCCGTGGTGTTCGGCCGGCTGGGCGACATGATCGGGCGCAAGCACACCTTCCTCATCACCATTGTCATCATGGGTCTTTCCACGGCCGTGGTGGGCTTCCTGCCCGGCTACGCGACCATCGGCGTGGCGGCACCGATCATCCTGATCACCTTGCGCCTGTTGCAAGGCCTGGCGCTGGGCGGTGAGTACGGCGGCGCGGCGACCTACGTGGCCGAACATGCACCGAAGGGCCGGCGCGGCTACTTCACCTCGTGGATTCAAACCACGGCCACCCTTGGGCTGTTTCTCTCGCTGCTGGTGATCCTCGCTTGCCGCACCGCGCTGGGCACCGAAGCCTTCGAGGCCTGGGGCTGGCGGATTCCGTTCCTGCTGTCGATCCTGCTGCTGATCGTCTCGGTGTACATCCGCCTGCAACTCAGCGAGTCGCCGGTGTTCCTGAAAATGAAAGCCGAGGGCAAGTCCTCCAAGGCGCCGCTGACCGAATCCTTCGCGCGCTGGGACAACCTCAAGATCGTGATCATGGCCCTGCTCGGCGGCACCGCCGGCCAGGCCGTCGTCTGGTACACCGGTCAGTTCTACGCGCTGTTCTTCCTGCTGCAAACACTGAAGATCGACCCGCAGACCGCCAACCTGCTGATTGCCGGTTCGCTGCTGATCGGCACGCCGTTCTTCGTCATCTTCGGCAGCCTGTCCGACCGGATCGGCCGCAAAGGGATCATCATGGCCGGCTGCATCCTGGCGGCAGTGACCTACTTCCCGATCTTCCATGCGTTGACCCAATACGGTAACCCCGACGTGTTCCTCGCCCAGGAGAAGAACCCGGTCACGGTGGTGGCCGATCCGGGGCTGTGCTCGTTCCAGTTCGACCCGGTGGGCAAGGCCAAATTCACCAGTTCCTGCGACCTCGCCAAGACCGTACTGGCGAAACGCGCCATACCCTACAAGAACCTCAAGGCTGAACCGGGCACCGTCGCGCAGGTGCGCATCGGCGACAAAGTCATTCAGAGCTTCGAGGGCACCGGCATGCCGGCCGCCGACTTCAAGACCAAGAACGACGCCTTCGCCGCGACCCTCGGCACAGCGCTCAAGGAGGCCGGCTACCCCGAAAAGGCTGATCCGGCCAAGACCAATTACCCGATGGTGCTGCTGCTCCTGACGATCCTGGTGATCTACGTGACCATGGTCTACGGCCCGATTGCCGCCTGGCTGGTGGAACTGTTCCCGGCGCGCATCCGCTACACCTCGATGTCGCTGCCCTACCACATCGGCAACGGCTGGTTCGGCGGCTTCCTGCCGACGGTGGCGTTCGCCATGGTCGCGGCCACGGGCGATATCTATTACGGGCTGTGGTACCCGATCGTCATCGCCGTGATGACGGCCATACTCGGTACCTTCTTCCTGCCGGAAACCAAGGATCGGGAAATTCATCACACCTGAAGGCAAACGGGCCCTCTCGCCCCCCGGAGAGGGCCCGGCAAACATGATCAAACGGTCTACGCTCATCTTCATTGCCTGGGGACTTCCCGGACTCCGAGAGGGGCAGCACCATGATCCGCGTCCTGTTGACCGTTTTTATGCTGGCGCTAGGCATCCCGGCCCATGCCGGGGTGACGCCATTTCCCGCCGGTTTTCGCACGCAAGACATCCCGGTCGAAGGCGCCAAAATCCATGTCCGCGTCGGCGGCAAAGGCCCTGCCGTGGTGCTGTTGCATGGTTTCGGCGACACCGGCGACATGTGGGCGCCGCTGGCAGCCGATCTGGCCCGTGACCACACCGTCGTGGTCCCGGATTTACGCGGTCTGGGCTTGTCGTCGATCCCCGACGGCGGCTACGACAAGAAAACCCAGGCCGGTGATGTTCGAGGCGTGTTGGCCGCGCTGGGTATCGAACATGCGGTGATCATCGGTCACGACATCGGCACCATGGTCGCCTTCGCCTACGCCTCGCGGTATCCGCAGCTGACTGACCGCCTGGTGGTAATGGATGCGCCCGTACCGGGCATTCCGCCTTGGAACGACATTGTCCGTTCACCAATGCTGTGGCATTTCGACTTCGGCGGAGCGGATGCCGAACGCCTGGTCGCCGGTCGTGAACGCATTTATCTGGATCGTTTCTGGAACGAGTTTGCGGGCGACCGCAGCAAAGTCGATGAAGCCACCCGCCAGCATTACGCCAAACTCTATGCCCGTCCCGGCGTCATGCATGCGGCCTTCGCCCAGTTCCGCAGCATTCGTCAGGACGCGGTGGACAACGAGGCGTCAATGAAAACGCGACTGACCATGCCGGTACTGGCTGTCGGTGGAGAGAAATCCTTCGGCAATAACGAATCCATCGTGATGCGCAACGCGGCGGACAACGTGACAGAAGTGGTGATCCCCGGTGCGGGGCATTGGCTGATGGAAGAAGCGCCGACTCAGACCATCGCGGCGATCCGTCACTTTATTGGCCAGTGACCCGGCAGATCGCCAAGCCGATTGAACCCCGGCCCTCATCGTGTTTTCGAAATCCTAAAGCGCTGATCGTCGCCACGAGCAGCGCCATTGCAGAGGAAATCCCGATGAACAGTAAATGGCTGTTTCTGCTCGCCTGCCTTTGCCCCAGCCTGGTCATGGCCGAAGGTTGCGATGTCCTGACCCACTCCCAAAGCCCTTCCGTTCCGGTCATCGAATCCCATAGTTGCTATGAGTACGAAGGCATGCCGGTCAACGCCATCGATTGGTCATGCAGCAACGAAAGCAAGGACATGCTCACCAGCACCAAGAAAAAAGTCGAACAATGCGGCGACCACTATCAAGCCACCTGCATTGCGACGCTGACTCAGGAATCGCTGGCCAATCCTCATTCCACCAGCAAGGACAAAAACAGCACCTCGTTCAACATTCCCGACAATGCTCAAGTCACCACGTATTACTACGATGCGGAACACTTGAACCAGGCCAGGATTGATTGCGAATCGGGGGGTGGTCACTGGAAAGCGCAGTGACGACGCTGTCTGATACGTCGCTGTTACATCAGTCGATCAGCCTGTTCGCGTGTTGTTACCTTAGCGGCCGTGTTGTCACTTCTGCGTCGCTCGGCAGGCCAATAAAGTATGGCCTTCGGTGTCTGGCGGGGACATGAAGTCCCATCGGCCCTGCTGTGCGCCGATCCCCCCATCACGGAAGAGGTGACACCATGAGTTTTGTAACCGTTGAAAAAAACCAGAGCAGTGCCCCATCTGAAGCCGACCTGAAAAAGGCCATGGTCGAGTCTGGCGGCAAACCGGGCGAGGTCACCGGGACCAATGCCGCGCGCAAGCTGACCTACACCGGCACGGTCAATCACACCACGTATGAGAACAAGCTGATCGAGATTGCCAAAGGCAAGCGCACCAGCTGGAACTTTGTCTGGGCCGACGCGAAGGTGAGCACACCGGCGCATTGAGGCCACGGCGGGGCGGTCGAACGGCCGCCCTGCTGTTTCGTGCCGCGACTCACTTGATACAACCTCGTTACGCTGACTGTTACCTCCAGGATTTGCACCCGGTTCATGCCCCTCCCGCCTGTAACGCCGAGATACTTCGCCGCCCTGCCCCTCCCGCCTACAGTGAAGCCGTCAATGGGTTTAGAGGGTGCTGATACGTTGCCCGCTGCGCATTGATTGCCTAACACAACCAAGGAAGAGGAAAGCCATGAGTAAGTCGAGCGCTGTAAGCAAGAAAACTCTGCAACTTCACAATGATGTGCAAGAGGCCCTCAAATCGTTCCAGAGTCTGGCCCCCACGGCCCTGAAAGCGTCGGATTACAGCAAGGTGCTGACGTCGACCCTGGCGGCCACGCAAAAGTCAGTCACGATCGAGATCGCCCCCGATGACCTGACGCTGCTCAAGCAGTCAGGCTACAAGCTGTGCTTCGCCAAGAAAGTCGGCAACGAAGCCTACAACGTCGTTTGGCAGTCCTATGACAAATACCTGAGCAACAACGGCTTCAGCTGGACACCTCAGTACCAGCTGTTCGGGTCCAATACTTTTCAGGCTGATGTGACGGTGAAGGTGTCGACCAACATCGTCACGATCGGCCTGGGGCAACAATCGATACTGAGCGCGGAAGGTTTGTTGGGGCAGGCGGTAACCGGTGGCCCTGACATTTCCATCACCCTGGACAACGAATACGGGCCGATCCACCCCGGCATCAATCAATTGTCCGTTGGCATCGACGGCAAGCAAGTCAGCACCCCGATCTACGTTGCCACCAACCAGGTGGTCACCGGCAACACCGTTCTGACCCCTGTCGAGACCATTCTCGTGTGGTTCGAGCAGAACGTGCAGACCAGCACCATGTTCAGCACTTCGCGGTCCAAGGCCATTGAAATCGACCTGACCACCGTTAACGATGCGACCCGCCTCTACGAAGACGGTAAATGGAAAACGGTGTAAAAGTCACACCAGGGGCAACCTCGCGGTTGCCCCTTTCATTCACGAAACATCACCGCCTCCCCGGGAGAAATACCCGGTCAACGAGCGACAGATCGACTCCGCCAGATCTTCCTGAGTGGCGATGCCATAAGGCCGATTGCGATCAAATTGCTCCGACCAGCGAATCCGCCCCTGAGCCACATCAATCAGGCGCACCGAGGTGCGGACACGGCTCGGCTCCACCCGCACGCTGCCTTCCAGCGAATAATTGCCGCGCCCGGCCCGCATGACGTCCGAGGCTTTGACACGGCTGCGCGCCACCTTCATCAACACGTGGTTGGTGCGGCTTTGCGTCTGTTCGAACGTCTCGAATAACCGGCAGCTCAACTCCTCGCTCAGGCCACGGGTAAAGTCATCGCCGTCGCGGGTGATGCAGGTAAACGGCTGAATTTGCAGTATTGGATGGCGAGTCGCGACGCCCTTGGGCCTGAGCCGCTGATACGCCAAGCGATAACAACCGGGCGGTATGCTCAGGTGCACCGGGTCCAGTTGACCCGTGGTGGTGTAATGCGTCGCGAGCTTGCGCCGCAATCGGCCCATTTGCACCCGCACCACCGGATCGTCGCCCGTGCAGTAAACCGCCGGATCTCGGCGAAACACCGCCAGACCGATGGCATGCTCGGTGAGCGGCGTGTTCGAACATTGAAGGTCGTGCTCGACCAGAAAGCGCAGCAGACTGCCCATTCGCCGGGACTTGGCAAACACCGGACTGGCCAGTAGCAACGCCAGCACGCGCTCCATTTCTTCACGATCGAGCGGCTCGGGAACCCCCTCGGCACTCGAATTGCCAACGTGTTTGATCACCATTGCCTGCCTCCGTGCAGGTTACCGACAATCGCTGGCCACCCCGATGGAGTGGATATGGATACTGAAGTCGTACTCCATGGCTACGCGCAACGCCCGACCCATGAGTGACTCGGGCGCTGCAAGGTCGAAGCTTAGCAGCCGTAACGCAATGTCGCGGATATTGTGATGATCGTCACACTGGCCGCTGCGCGTCGTGCATTGTTTGCCGCTGCAAATGGATTGCCCTTGCCCACTGATCCGTATTTTTGTGCGCTGGCTGCCTCTGTACCAAAACCACCCCTCGTCCAACAATGAGCTACGCACGGGCACAGTTTGTTAATATCCACGCGCTTTTTTCGTCTGACTCATCAGACGCAGTCGTTCTCAAGTCGCAACACAGGAATGCTTTTCCATGAGTACGTTGTATACCCGTCGCACGGTCCTGCGCGGCATGAGCCTGTTGAGCCTGGGTTTGCTCGCCGGCTGCGATGGCAGCAGCAAGCTGTCGTTCAAGTACGGCAAGGACCTCAGCGACAAGATCATGGGGCGTACCTTCAAGCTCAAGGACGCCCAGGGCGAAACGAAGATGCTGACCAGCTATCGCGGCCTGATGCCGATGGTGTTCTTCGGTTTCACCCAGTGCCCGGCGGTCTGCCCGACAACGCTGGCCCGGGCGGCGCAGGCGAAGAAGCTGATGGGTCGCGACGGCGAAAAGCTGCAAGTGATCTTCATCACCCTGGACCCCGAACGCGATACGCCGCAGATGCTCGACGCTTACGTCAAATCGTTCGATCCGAGTTTCGAGGCGCTGCATGGCTCGCTCGAAGAAACCGCTGAAACCGCCAAGGAGTTCGGCGTGTTCTTTGAAAAGATCCCCAGCGGTTCGAGCTACACCCTGTCCCACACCGCCACCAGCTTCGTCTTCGACTCCCGGGGCAATTTGCGCCTGGGGCTGTCCGCGTCCCTTACCGCCCAAGAGTGTGCAGACGATCTGCTCACCGTCATGGAAGTCTGCTAATGAATTCGATGTCCGCAAAAACCGCCTTCTCGCGACGCATCAAACAACTGGTCCTGGGCTGCTCCCTGATCGGCATGGCGTGGCAGGTCTGCGCGCAAACCCAGGTGCAAGACGCCTGGGTCCGCGCAACGGTTGCCGGCCAGCCGTCGACCGGCGCCTTCATGACCCTGCAAGCCGACAGCGACAGCACACTGCTCAGCGTGCAGTCGCCCGTCGCAAAAACCGTACAGATTCACCAGTCCACCATGAAAGACGACGTGATGAGCATGCGTCAGGTCGAGTCCGTCGCGCTGCCGGCCGGCAAACCGGTGAGCTTTGATCCCCACGGCTACCACATCATGCTGATTGACCTGACCGCCCAGGTTCAGGAAGGCAGCAAAGTGCCCCTGACGCTGATCGTGGAAAACGCCAAGGGCGAGAAAGAAACGATTGAAGTGCAAGCCGATGCCCGCGCACTCGGCATGGCCGATCACAGCAAGATGCATTGACGGCTGGGCGAGCGACTCTTATTTGACGAGTCGCTTTTCCTTGGAAGGCCGGTAGCCGAAATACGAGCTGTAGCACTTGCTGAAATGGCTCGGCGAGACAAAACCACACGCGACCAACACATCCACTTGCGACAGCTCGGTGTGCTGGAGCAATCGACGTGCCTCGGTGATGCGCAATTCCAAGTAATAGCGCTGCGGCGTCGTGCCCAGTTGCTCCTTGAACAAGCGTTCCAGTTGTCGCCGTGAACGCCCGGCATAAACCGCCAGTTGCTCCAGCTCCAATGGCTCTTCGAGGTTGGCGTCCATCAACTTCACCACCTCGCGCAGGGGCGCGCTCACGCAGATGTTTTCCGTCGGTTTGATACGCCGGTAGCGCGATTCCTCAAACGCCAGAATGTCTTCGATTCCTTCGACCAGCGCTTTGCCGTGCAGGCTTTTGATCCAGTCCAGCGCCATGTGGAAGGCCCCGGATGGGCTGGACGCTGTCAGTCTGTCTCGATCAATGATGTAGGGTTCGCTGCTGACCTGCGTGACCTTGCAGAAATCGGCGAGCGCGGGGCGATGTTCGGGGTGAATGGCGCAACGGTAGCCGTCAAGCAAGCCGGCCTTGCCCAGGAACCATGCACCGTTCCACAAACCGGCCAGGCTGACACCCTGGTCTGCCGCCGTGCGCAGCAGGGTGATGAAGCCCTCGCTGGCTTTCAGCTCAGTCCGGTAGCCGCCACAAACGACCAGCAGGTCCAGCTCCTTGATCGCCGCACAATCGAGACGCGCGTCGGGACGAATGACCAGGCCCAGGTCGCTGACGACCTCCCCTTCGTTGAGGCCGAAGGTGCGCGTAGAAAACGTGTCCGGCCGCAGCAGGTTCGTCGTGACCAGCGTATCCAGCGCCTGGGTAAACGCGGGCAGCGAGAAATGTTCAAGCAGCAGGAAGCCTGCCCGAACCGTTTGCCTGGTTTCGCCGGGTTGCTCGTTCAGATAGCGCAGGTTTTTCCCTTTCATGCCCCCGCTGAATTGACGTCGTTCGATCAATGTCCGATCACTCCACTGCGTTTACGAACCTATAGTTTGATGCATTCCTGATGGTTACCACCAGAAGCGCATAAAAAAGCCCCGTCCATTGCTGGCGGGGCCTTGATCATGCCTCAGATTTCATTCAAACGGGTTTGAAGCAATAGACCGCCAGCTTGTTGCCATCCAGATCCCTTGCGTAGGCGGCATAGGCATTGGGCGCCCAGTCACGCGGGCCTGGCGCGCCTTCATCGACACCACCGGCCGCCACAGCACTGGCATGGAAGGCATCAATGGCGGCGCGGTCCGGTGCTTCGAAGCTGACGGTGACGCCGTTGCCGACGCTGGCCGGGGCGCCGTTGGCCGGCTTCAAGACGAAAAACGAAGGGGCGCTCTCGCCCCAGATCGAGCCGTTCTCGCCCAGATCGGCAATGCGTTTGTGGCCGAGTTGAGCCAGAACGCTGTCGTAGAAACGGCGGGCTTTTTCCAGGTCGTTGGTGCCGACGGTGACGTGAGTGAAGATGCTCATCTTAAAGATCTCTCGGGTTCAAAAACGGTGGGTGGGGGTTTAACGATTGAAATGAACAACGGTGCGAATGCTCTGGCCTTCGTGCATCAGCTCGAAAGCCTGGTTGATCTCTTCCAGACCGAGGGTGTGCGTGATGAAGGTATCCAGCGGGATTTCACCCGTTTGCGCCTTTTCGACATAGCTGGGCAGTTCGCTGCGACCTTTCACGCCGCCAAACGCCGAGCCGCGCCAGACGCGTCCGGTGACCAACTGGAAAGGACGAGTACTGATTTCCTGACCGGCGCCGGCGACGCCAATAATCACCGACTCGCCCCAGCCCTTGTGGCAGCTCTCCAGGGCCGCACGCATGAGATTGACGTTGCCAATGCATTCGAAGGAGTAATCCACGCCCCCTTCGGTCAGCTCGACAATCACGTCCTGGATCGGCCGGTCGTAATCCTTCGGATTGATGAAGTCGGTGGCGCCGAGCTGCCTGGCGATTTCGAACTTGGCCGGGTTGATATCGATCGCGATGATTCGCCCGGCCTTGGCCATGGTCGCGCCGATGATCGCGGCCAGGCCGATCCCGCCCAGGCCGAAGATGGCGACGCTGGCGCCCTCTTCCACCTTGGCCGTGTTGAGCACCGCGCCAATGCCGGTGGTCACGCCGCAACCGAGCAGGCAAACCTTCTCCAGCGGCGCCTCCTGCGGAATTTTCGCCAGGGAAATTTCCGGCAGCACGGTGTACTCGGAAAAGGTCGAGGTCCCCATGTAGTGGAAGATGGGTTGGCCCTTGTAGGAAAAGCGGCTGGTGCCGTCCGGCATCAAGCCTTTGCCTTGGGTGGCGCGAATTTTCTGGCAGAGGTTGGTCTTGCCCGAAGTGCAGAATTTGCACTCGCCACATTCCGGGGTGTACAGCGGAATCACATGATCGCCCACCGCCACGGAGGTCACACCCTCGCCGATTGCTTCGACGATGCCGCCACCTTCGTGACCCAGAATCACCGGAAAGAGGCCTTCCGGATCGGCCCCGGACAGGGTGAATGCATCGGTATGACAGACGCCGGTGGCCACGATGCGCACCAATACTTCCCCGGCCTGCGGCGGTGCCACGTCGACTTCGACGATTTGCAAAGGCTGGTTAGCCGCGAAGGCTACGGCAGCGCGTGATTTGATCATATTCATAATTTCCGGGCGCAAAGAGACGCCGCCTCTGTGTGGAAGCAAGAAAACTCAGTCATAAGCGTGTGTTTACGCGGGTCGCGTTGAGGAGCCATACAACGGGCAAGGCATCCTTGCCTTCATTGCCGATTACAACGTTGCGTCGATTTTTTTCGCGGCTGATTCACTGACCCAAGCATGCCAAACCTCCGGGTGCTCCTTGAGGAAGATCCTCGCCAGCTTCGGTGATTCGATACGTTCCTTGGTCATCCGCGCCAGGTTCAGATTCAACAGGTCAATGGGGATGTTGACCTTCTCCAGTACCGCCACCAGTTCGGGTGCCTGCTCATGAAAAGCCTTGGAGATGCCGACTCGAGTGATGACGTTCTTGTCGACACCCGGTTTCTCTTCCAGCCTGATCGCATCGATCTGCCCCATGAGCGGCGTCGGTGACCAGTAGTAGAACAGCACCGGTTCACCACGCTTGTAGCTCGACAGCACAGCAGCATCCAATGCCGCCCCGGTGCCTGGGCGGAAGTTGGTGTAGGTGCTTTCAAGACCGTACTCTTTCAACATCTCGGTATTGTCCTGCTCGCAAATCCAACCTGCGGGGCAGTTGTAGAAGCGTCCTTTGGAAGGCTCCTCCGAATCGCGAAAAACTTCGGGATACTTGCTCAGGTCGGCCACCGACTTGAGGTCTGGAGCGCGAGCGGGCTTGTTGCGTTTTGCGTCCCCCTCAACGACGTAACGCGGGACATACCAGCCTTGAACCGCACCGACGATGGGTGCGCCAACCGCCACCACCTTTCCTGCTGCCGCAGCTTTTTTCCAGACCTCGCTGCGCTCCATCCACTCTTCGCCAAACACTTGAATGTCGTTACTG
Source organism: Pseudomonas sp. IT-P294 (assembly GCF_949767865.1). Taxonomy (NCBI): domain Bacteria; kingdom Pseudomonadati; phylum Pseudomonadota; class Gammaproteobacteria; order Pseudomonadales; family Pseudomonadaceae; genus Pseudomonas; species Pseudomonas sp. IT-P294. The sequence goes on from NZ_CATKQW010000011.1 coordinate 1,353,470, forward strand.
GCCAGAGCAGTCTCCAGAATGATGGTGTTACCCACCAACTGGTCGGTTTCACAGCCATAGCCATCCTTGAGCACGATCATCATGATGTCGGTGAGGAGCATCCCGCTCTCCCAGTTCAAACCGGCAAATTTCACCGACTTGCCTGAGTCACACCACCCGGACGCCTGGCTTGAAACACTACCGACGAGCAGGCCAAGGGTGACTAACGATGCCAGCAAATTCTTCTTGTACTTCATGATCAGACGCTCCAAAACAATAGTAGGGGCGCTCTTGCCTGCCACAAACGGGGCCAGCGAGTGCCATCAGATCTAACGTGGACAGGTGCCTGTACAAACACGTGAAGCGATGGAGTCAATGAATGGATTTATTGTTAATGGGGCGTCACTTAAACCAATGGGTCTACGCTGGTCCGTCCGTAAAACAACTGGCGGGCATAGGCACTGAATTCGACATTGGGCTGATCCACATAAGCAAATACCGCGTTGAGCCTCAATCGGTCGCCCACCACCGGCGTGACCCGATGCAATGAATAGCGGCCGCGAAACAACGTCAGTGTTCCAGGCACTTGAGGCAGGACTTCTATGGTCTGGGTCTGGGGATCATCAAGGAATTGCCGGACCGCGTCATAACAGTCGTCGTCCTTATTGCGAAGCATGCGTACATACTCGAAATCCCCTCCAGCGCTTGCCGCCTGGAGTGACAGCGTGACGCTGAAATCTGAACGGTCAAAGTGCCAGCCCAATTGCTGCCCCGTCGTAAAGCCCTGCAAGTTAAGCGCGGCCAACGGATCGGCATGGCGGTAGAGCGTGTCCAGACCCAAGACATCCCTGATGAACGACAGCACTTCGTCGGATTCGTAGATGTTGCGGATCACATTGTCGGCGGGAATGTCCGCGTAGGCGACGGTATCTTTCTCGGTTTTCATCAACCGCCGCAGCGGATGCCCTGAGTCGACGCCGTCCTCTTGAGGCTTGAAATAAACCGTGTGGTTTTCCCGAAAATGGAACATGCGTGGATGCAGGGCAAGCGTTTGGTCCGCCATTGTGGCGACCATCTTGTCACGGACAAATCCCGGGAAGATTGCAACGCCTTCTTTGCCCAGTAATGCCTGGCTGTCAGCGACCAACGCCAGATAAGCCGGGTTGGTTCGATCGGTAATGGGATAGCGCTCCAGGTCGATGATATCGCCCAGGGTTGCGCCGGTTGTGAGAGGAAGCAAAGTCATGATTGTTGTTCTCCGTTGGCTCTTGCTGGAGTCAGATTGCATCGGAGGCAAAAACAAGTCACGCTCATATTTTTACGCAAATTTGTGAATTCTTTTCAGGTCGCCCTCCCCTATGAGACTCACCCTGGATCACCTCGTCATGCTGCAAACCCTGTCGGAAGTCGACTCGATCACGGCGGTTGCCGAGCGTTTATGGCTGACGCCTTCAGCCGTCAGTCATCGCATGCGGGAGGCGGAACGACGACTGGGCGTGCCCCTCACGGAGCGATCCGGCGGAAAGTTGCGACTCAGCCCCGCCGGGGTGCGCCTCGAACGCGCCGCCAGAGACATCATTGCCATTCTCAACGAAGCGGAGGCCGAGGCTCGGTCGATGGCCGGCGGGGTCACCGCCTTCGTGCGCATGGGGGTCACCTCATACGGTCCGTTTCGCTGGATTCCTAAATTCATCAAACACTATTCGAGCCTGCGTCCAGACATCGAAATAACCCTGGTCACGGTGCCCCGTAACGACGTCTACGCGAGCCTGATGCAGGGAAGGATCGACGTATCGATCATTGACGACGGTATGGTGCCCAGCGGAGTCGCCAAGTTGCCGCTGTTCCGCGACGACTTGATTGCGATCATGGCCACCGATCATCCGCTGGCCGGGAGGAAAAACATCTACGCCGAAGACTTCAAGACTTACAACCTGGTGACCTACTCGACGGACCGTGCCAGCGGCTGGGAATATGACCGTTTCTTCGCGCCCGCCAGTATTCTGCCCCGGCGAATGATCACCGTGGAGTTGATCGAAGCCATTGTCGAATTGGTACGTTCAGGCTACGGAATCAGCATCTTGCAACGGGATTTGGTGACGCCCAGCCTTGAGCGCGGGGAGCTCGCCTGGGCCGCCCTGAATGAAGGCCTGGATATCGCCTGGAACGCTATCATTCGGCCCTCTGAGCCCGAATCGAGTGAGGTTCATAAAATGGTCGGGGAATTGTCCAGCTGGGTTGAAACCCTGGGTAAACCCTAGTCGAGGCAATTCCCTTCAGCGGCGGCGCGACCTGGCTAGCGCATAACGCGCAGCGCTTAGGCAAACGCTCTGCCTCAGTTATTTATACTCAAATGCCAGCTTAATAATATTTTACCGATACCAGGGTCATCCCTAGTCTTGAGCCCAAGAAATGGCAGGTCGTTCGCGACCGAACTCCAACTTCGAAGGGTATTGAGATGACCTCTGAAACAATAAAAACAGATACGCTGATTGTTGGCGCCGGTCAGGCTGGCGTGGCCATGAGTGAACACTTGAGCAAACTCGGCGTGCCGCACCTGGTGCTGGAGCGCAACCGTATTGCCGAGCGCTGGCGCACCGGGCGCTGGGATTCGCTGGTCGCCAACGGTCCGGCGTGGCATGACCGCTTTCCTGGCCTTGATTTCGACGACCTCAGCCCGGACGAATTTGCGCCCAAAGAACGCGTCGCCGATTACTTCGAAGCCTACGCTAAGAAATTCAACGCGCCGATCCGCACTGGCGTGGACGTGCTGAAAGTCGAGCGCAACGTCGGCCGCCCGGGTTTCACCATCGAAACCTCTGAAGGCGTGATCGAAGCCAACCGCGTGGTGGCGGCGACCGGGCCTTTCCAGCGGCCGGTTATCCCGCCGATTGCACCGAACGACCAGCCTTTCCTGCAGATCCACTCAGCGGACTACCGCAACCCGGCGCAACTGCCCGAAGGCGCTGTGTTGGTGGTCGGCGCGGGCTCGTCCGGCGTGCAGATCGCCGATGAATTACAGCGCGCCGGCAAGAAGGTTTACCTCTCCGTCGGCGCCCACGACCGCCCACCTCGCGCTTATCGCAACCGGGATTTCTGCTGGTGGCTGGGCGTGCTGGGCGAGTGGGACCAAGCGGCGATGAAACCGGGTCGCGAACACGTCACCATCGCGGTGAGCGGCGCCCATGGCGGTCGCACCGTGGACTTCCGAGGGCTGGCGCATCGCGGCATGACCCTGGTCGGTCTGACCCAATCGTTCAACGGCGCCGTGGCGACCTTCCAGCCCAACCTGGCCGAGAACCTGGCCCGTGGCGACGAGAACTATCTGGCGCTGCTCAATGCCGCCGATGCCTACATCGAACGCAATGGCCTGGACCTGCCGGAAGAACCGGAAGCGCGCCACACCTTTCCCGATCCAGAGTGTGTGACCCAGCCGATTCTTGAGCTCGACCTGGCCAAGGCCGGCGTGACCTCGATCATCTGGGCCACCGGTTTTGCCACCGACTACAGCTGGCTCAAGGTCAATGCCTTCGACGACAAAGGCAAGCCACAGCATCAGCGCGGCGTGTCGAGCGAGCCGGGGGTGTATTTCCTCGGGCTGCCGTGGCAGTCGCGTCGCGGGTCTTCGTTCATCTGGGGCGTTTGGCACGACGCCAAGTACGTGGCGGATCACATCGCCATCCAGCGTTCCTACCTCGACTACCACGATGCGGCGCAGCGCGCGGTGGAAGCCGTCCCGGTCGCCCATAAAACCACCGTCAGTGCTTAAGCCTTTTTCTGTCAGGAGCTAAAAATGTCCACGCCAACCCATACCCGTATTCGCATGTTCAACACCAAGGAAACCTACCCGAACCAGAGCCTGGACAACGATCTGTGCCAGGCCGTCCGGGCTGGCAACACCGTTTATGTTCGTGGCCAGGTCGGCACCGATTTCGAGGGCAGACTGGTGGGCCTGGGTGACCCGCGTGCGCAAGCCGAGCAAGCCATGCGCAACGTCAAGCAGTTGCTGGAAGAAGCCGGCAGCGACCTTAGCCACATCGTCAAAACCACGACTTACCTGATCGATCCGCGGTATCGCGAGCCGGTGTATCAGGAAGTCGGAAAGTGGCTTAAAGGCGTGTTCCCGATTTCCACCGGGCTGGTGGTGTCGGCACTCGGGCAGCCGCAGTGGTTGATGGAGATTGATGTGATTGCGGTGATTCCTGAGTAAGCAGGCAGACCGAGTCGCGGCCTTCGCGAGCAAGCCCGCTCCCACAGGGGATCTTCAGCGAACAGACAATTTGTGAGCGATACCGATCCAAATGTGGGAGCGGGCTTGCTCGCGAAGGCGCCAGAGCAGACACCACCCTCTCCAAGCCAAACCAAGGAGCAAAACCATGACCTTCTCCATCGCCGCCCGTTGCCCCGAAACCGGTCAGTTCGGCATCGCGATCAGTTCCTCCAGCATCGCCGTCGGCGCCCGTTGCCCCTGGCTGCTGCCGGGTGTCGGTGCGGTCTCCACGCAAAACATCACCCTGCCGTCATTAGGCCCGGACGTCCTCGCCCTGATGGAACAAGGCCTCGCCCCCGCCGAAGCGCTGGACAAGGTGCTCACGCGCAACGGCTACAGCCAATACCGTCAGATCACCGCCATCGACCACCTCGGCCAGACCGCGCATTTCAGCGGCGCGCAAACCCTGGGCAACCACAACGCCGTGTCCGGCGAGCAGTGCGTCGCCGCCGGCAATATGCTCGCGGACCGCTCGGTAATCGAGGCGATGGTCGAGGCATTCGAGCACGGTGAAGGCCAACTCGCTGACCGCTTGCTCGCGGCCATGAAAGCCGCCATCGCCGCCGGCGGTGAGGCCGGGCCGGTGCATTCGGCAGCGCTGGTGGTGGTCGGCGAATTGACCTGGCCGATCATCAACCTGCGGGTCGATTGGGCGGACGAAAACCCCATCGGCGCGTTGGAAAAACTCTGGGACGCGTATCGCCCACAGGTCCAGGACTACATCGACCGCGCCCTCGCGCCCGATAAATCACCGGGCTACGGCGTCGCCGGAGACGACCGATGAGCAGCAGCCGCGATTTGCTGCAAACCCTGGTGGCGTTCGACACCACGAGCCGCGAATCCAACCTGCAACTCATCGAGTTCGTGCGCGACTACCTCGCCGGCTTCGACGTGCCGTGCGAGCTGATCTACAACGAACAACGCAGCAAGGCCAATCTGTTCGCCACGATTGGCCCGGCGCAGTTGCCGGGCATCGTGCTGTCGGGACACACCGACGTGGTGCCGGTCGATGGCCAGCCTTGGACCGTGCCGCCATTCGAACTCACCGAGCGCGACGGCAAACTGTACGGTCGCGGCACGGCGGACATGAAAGGCTACATCGCCTGTGTGCTGGCCCTCGTTCCTTCCCTGGTGAAGGCATCGCTGCGGTTGCCCGTGCACATTGCGCTGTCCTACGACGAAGAAGTCGGCTGCCTCGGCGTGCGTTCGCTGCTGGCGGAACTGCAACAGCGCCCGGTCAAACCGATGCTCTGCATCATTGGCGAACCGACCGAACTGAAACCGGTGCTCGGGCATAAAGGCAAACTGGCGATGCGCTGCGACATTCACGGCCAAGCCTGCCACTCCGCCTACGCGCCGCTCGGGGTCAACGCCATCGAATACGCCGCCGAACTGATCGGTGAACTGGGACGAATCGGCACCCGGCTCAAAGCGCCCGAGCACCACGATGCGCGGTTTGATCCGCCCTTCAGCACCGTACAAACCGGCGTCATCTCCGGAGGCAAAGCGCTGAACATCGTCCCCGCCGATTGCCGCTTCGACTTCGAAATCCGCGCCCTGCCCGCGCATGATCCGAGCGAGGTCGCGCAGTCGCTGCAAGCCTATGCCGAGCAGCACGTATTGCCGCGCATGCGCGCCGTGAGTGAGCAGAGCGACATCCGCTTCAGCGAGTTGTCGGCGTACCCCGGATTGGCAACGGATGCGCGCAGTGAAGCGGCTGAATTGATTGCGACGTTCTGCGGCTCCCGAGAATTCGGCACCGTGGCGTTCGGCACCGAGGGCGGCCTGTTCGACGCGGCCGGAATCCCCACCGTCGTCTGCGGCCCCGGCAGCATGGATCAAGGCCATAAACCGGACGAATTCGTCAGCCTAGAACAACTCAACGCCTGCGACACCATGCTGCAACGGATGCTGCTATCGATCAGTTGATCCACAGTTCAACACACACCACAGATCCCCTGTGGGAGCGAGCTTGCTCGCGATGAGGGCCTGACAGTCAATATTGATTTGACCGACAGTCCGCCATCGCGAGCAAGCTCGCTCCCACAGTATCGCGTCCGTTTCGAGCCCCTGTTCTCCCCAGATTTCCAGCGTCCAAACGGCATACATTTTTTAACGTCTATACCCACAATCTTACTAATTTATCTATCCGCCCCCACCGCACATCATCCACTCCAACAAGAAAAGCGTCGCCCTCGCGTGGCGCTCACCGAAGTACGTCCACGTACTCAAATTGCCTTGGAGTCCGTCATGGTTACCCCTGCAACAACCTCCGCCCCGCTCATCGAAAAACACACCATCGGCTACGTGCCGCCCGAAGATCGCCACGGCAAAACCCGCGACCTGTTCACCCTCTGGTTCGGCGGCAACATCGCGCCGTTGCCCATCGTCACCGGCGCCCTTGGCGTGCAGATGTTTCACCTGAACCTGGTGTGGGGCATCGTCGCCATTCTTGTCGGCCACCTGGTCGGCGGCGTGTTGATGGCGCTGCACTCAGCGCAAGGCCCGCAGATGGGCATCCCGCAAATGATTCAGAGCCGTGCCCAGTTCGGCTCCCTCGGCGCCCTGCTGGTGGTGCTGATTGCCGGCATCATGTACATCGGCTTCTTCGCCTCCAACATTGTCCTTGCCGGCAAGTCCTTGCATGGCGTGGTCGACAGCGTGCCGGTGCCCGTTGGCATCGTCATCGGCGCCCTCGGTTCGGGCATCATCGGCATCATCGGCTACCGCTTCATCCACGTGCTCAACCGCATCGGCACCTGGGTCCTCGGCGCTGGCATCGTGCTCGGTTTCGGCTACATCTTCACCCACGTGCAGACCGCCGATTTCCTCACTCGCGGCAGCTTCAACATCTCCGGCTGGCTGGCCACCGTGTCCCTCGCCGCGCTCTGGCAAATCGCCTTCGCACCGTACGTGTCCGACTACTCGCGCTACCTGCCAGCCAACGTGCCCGTGGCCGCCACGTTCTGGACCACGTACCTGGGCACCGTGCTCGGCTCCAGCCTCTCGTTCATCTTCGGCGCCGTCGCCGTGCTCGCCACGCCCGTGGGCATGGACACCATGGACGCGGTCAAACTCGCCACCGGCTCCATCGGCCCGTTGATGCTGGTGCTGTTTCTGCTCAGCGTCATCAGCCACAACGCCCTCAACCTCTACGGCGCCGTGCTGTCGCTGATCACCCTGGTGCAAACCTTCGCCTACCGCTGGATCCCCACCGCCCAAAGCCGCGCCGTGCTCTCGGTCATCGTCCTCGCCGCGTGCTGCTTCGCCGCCGTCGGCGCCTCGGCCAACTTCATCGGCCACTTCGTCGACATGGTGCTGGTGCTGCTCGTGGTGCTGGTGCCGTGGACCGCGATCAACCTGATCGACTTCTATGCGATTCACAAAGGTCAGTACGACATTGGTTCGATCTTCAAGGTCGACGGCGGCATCTATGGCCGGTACAACCCGCAGGCGTTGCTGGCGTATGCGATCGGCATCGTGGTGCAGATTCCGTTCATGAACACGCCGCTGTACGTCGGGCCGATTTCGGAACACATCAATGGCGCGGACCTGTCGTGGCTGGTGGGCCTGCTGATCACCTCGCCGCTCTACTACTGGCTGGCGAACCGTGACAGCGCGTACAAGCGTCGTCTCTCGACCGGAAAACTCGCCAACAGCCTGTAAAACCCAGGACGCCGAGGGCAGACCACGCCGTGCTCTGCCCTCCCTGCCATACAAATGTCACGAAGCCATCGCCGTCTTGCTCTACGCTGAACCAGGCCAGATAACCTCGCGTCACACACTCGAGTACTTACCATGACTGATTTCATCGCAAGGACGACTGACGGATTCACCATGAAACTTTGGCGCGGCGAGCGCACGTGCATGATCGGCTTCGACGTCGAAGCCCCCGCCGCCACCTTCGTCGGGTTTGCCATTGAGTGCAAATTCCCCGGCGACGCGGACTTCACGCCCCTACCCAATCGCATCGCCTTTGAGTACGACAAACCCACCGCAGAAGCCGTCAGCGGCGCACGAAAGTTTTCGTCGCTCACTGCACCGTTCCAGAAATTTCGCTGGATTCACTTTCCCCACGAAACCGGGCACGGCACGTTCACCTACCGGGGCACCCTGATGCACATGCCCGTGGACGGCCAACTCGTTGCCGGCACGTCCATTGAACTGGCGATTGATCTGGACCCCATCAGCTACGAAGGCATCGTCGATATCGGTTTTACCCGGGGCTTCACCTCTTCCCAGGCCTTTGTTGATCGAGTGCCCAGCGGCATGAACGTCAATGAATACGGAAAGAGCCTGATTCCATCGAAGAGCGAAGACGGTCTCGACCACCCGAAGACCGACCCGGCAATCTACGAGTGGCTGGGTTTTGAAGCCGTCGACATGATCTTCGGCGTGCTCAACGAAGTCCTTGAGGACACCAACACCACGCTCGATGTGCTCGCCTATGACCTCAACGAGCCCGACATTGTCGGTTCATTCGAGAAACTCGGCAGTCGTCTGCGAATCATCATCGACGACGCTGGCGATCACCACGCACCTACCAGCTGCGAGACGAGAGCCGCCATCCGCCTGGCCGCATCCGCTGGCGCGGCCAACGTCCACCGCACTCATTTCAAGGGGCTGCAACACCATAAAGTCCTCATCGCCCGGCGCAATGGCGTGCCTTACAAAGTCCTGTGCGGCTCGACCAACTTCAGTTTTCGAGGCTGCTACGTGCAAAACAACAACGCGCTGCTGTTCTCTGAACCGGCGGTGGCCGCGCTATTCGGTCAAGTCTTCGACGCCTCTTTCAATGACCCGGACCACTTCGCCGACAGCGACCTGGCCAAGAAGTGGCACGTCATCGAAACCCAAGGCCCGCGCCTGCACTTCTGCTTTTCACCCCACGAAAGCGCAAACCTCTCGCTCAGCCCGTTAGGAGGCGCAATAGACCAGGCCACCAGTTCAGTGCTGTTCAACATCGCCTTCCTCAACCTGATCGTTTCGGGCCCCACGTTCGATTCGATCACTCGCCTCTACAAACGACCGATTTTCAGCTACGGCGTCAGCGACAAACCCTCGGGCATGGACGTAACCAAGCCCGATGGCACCTCGGCTGAAGTCGATTTCGAATACCTGGCCAAGAACGCACCGGAACCCTTCCGCAGCGAGTGGGCCGGCGGCAGCGGCGTCTCCGTGCACAACAAATTCGTGGTCACCGACTTCAACCTGCCCAGCGCCAAAGTCTTCACCGGCTCCTCGAACCTCTCCGTTGCCGGCGAACAAAACAACGGCGACCACCTGATCCTGATCGAGGATGGCCGAATTGCGCAGGCCTATGCCATTGAAGCGCTGCTGGTATTCGATCACCTGCACTTTCGCACCGACATGAAAAAGGCCTTCGAACCATCTGCTGGAGGCGTTGCCGGACACCCGCCGCCCATGACGCTGCGCAAACCCACCGCCATCACCGGCCAGCCCGCCTGGTTTGAGGATTACTACGTCCAGGGTTCACAGAAAGAACGTGACCGGCAGTTGTTCTCTCACTGACGACAGCGCTGGCTGACAACCGGAACCCTGTGGGAGCGAGCCTGCTCGCGATGACGCACTGACAGCCAATATCCGTTTGGCCGACAGCCCGCCACCGCGAGCAACGTCTCACCTCCCGAAATTTAATGAACCCTGCCGACCTCCGCCCGCCTAACGAAAGACTATCTGGAGGGTGACCCATGCAAATCGAAACAATCTGGATCGTACTGACAGCCGTTCTGTTACTGATCGAGTTGTGGGCGATCAACCGGGTGCGCAAAGCCCAGGGCAAGTCGAGCAACAAACTGTTATGGATCGTGGTGATCGTGTTCGTGCCACTGATTGGGGTGATCGCGTGGGCAGTCGCGGGACCGAAACACACCGAACACAACCCGCAAGCGCCGCAGGCTGGGCAATGACGTCGGAGCGTTTGCGCTAAAGATCTGGAAACTGCGCGTGATTCCAAACAACAAAGCCCAGACAACCTGAGCTTTGTTGTCATCCCACCACAAGCCCTCTGTAGGAGCTGTCGAGTGAAACGAGGCTGCGATCTCTTGACCTTGACGTCCGAATTTCGCGTAGGAAACAACCCTCTACACCGAAGGACCTAACCCCCCTCAACCGAAGACCGCACCCCACTCCCTACCAAGCGCTTAAACAAAACCAAAATCCCGCAACAACCAGCGAAGCCAGCGTTCGCCTGCACTGCCGCCGCAATCCCGACGCGCACGGTTCATCTGACATTAAACACGTACTGATTTCACGTCTGCGCCTCAGTTGGATACTGCCTGGGACACGAGCGGGAAACCCGGTTTTGCGTCCTACACGGCCGTTTGCAGGCGGTAAAAACGATGCCTATATTCGACCCGTCGCTGACTGTAGTTGGCGATTGGGTTTCGCAGCCCTCAATATTGACACCAAAGTACCGTCAGGCATGATGCAGCCGGCTCCAACTGCAACGTGTTATATGGCGGTTGTGCGTGGGAGACCTTCGGGTCTGCCGGGTCTTGGTGTAAATCCTCCGGTCTGCGAACCCGCGCACAGCTGCCACCACTTTGTTTCGCAGCAAAACGGTGGCAATTCTTCTCTTCTTAGGATTTACACCATGACAACTCAACAACCGCCTCGCCGCTTCACCCCCATGTCCCAACTCGCCACCGAATACCCCGTCCTGCTCATCGACTACGACGCCCCGCTGCGCGAACTCCACAACTGCGTCAGCGAACGCCTCAACGCCGTCCTCAAATACCTCAACCTCATGGCCTGCACCAGCCTCCCTGACTACGCCGAACACGACATCAACACCGTCACTAACATTGCCCGGATTTTGGTTCAGGATGTGAGCGATGTGTTTCGGGTGATTGAGCAGCGTGGGTTTGATACGCCCAACTACCAGTAATCTATTTTCATTCATAAAAAACCCGCGTTGATGCGGGTTTTTTGTTACTTGATCATGTGCTGTAGTTCCGGCTTTTGATTGGACGCTGAAGTCAGAGGATTGTGCCAGGCGACAATCGGCCGGTTGAATCCACAGCCAAAAGTAACCGTTCATGGGCGGGCACGCTTTCGAAAAACAAGTCATACATAAAAATTACCCGACTTTGTTCCCTTAACAATTGCAGGACGACTGGTCCGTGCACTAATAGGTGTAAATACTAGCATCAGATTTCATTGCCATTTACGCCTACCTTTTATGAAAAGGCAGGCGTGCCTGATAATGCTTTGGGTGATGGTTATTTGGTGCGCGTATATATATTGCAGTCTCTATAAATATTTGCGCCAAGAACTTCTCCTATTAAAGCTTGCGTGTCCTCGTCGACATCAAACCCACCCCATGCCTGGCTCAACAAATGCTGTACTGCGTTAAGAACTGAACAAGTATCCCTGTCTGGACCGTTCTGTTCTAGTTTATTAATCCAAAAAACTCCGCCGGACATATCGACTTCGAGAACTTTGTCGTCGCGTTCAAAAAAACTATAAAAATCACGAAAAAGCACCTCATCATCATCGTCATGCGTTATTGTTCCTTCGTGCAGTATGAGGATGTCGGAGTTAAGGCAGTACTGTTGAAGCTCTTCATATGTGCAAGGATTACCTCCTAGCGTTCCCAATGTCAGCGGATCATGTTCTGCTCCATATACTGCCAGCATTACTGAATCCTTAATTGAAATAGATCCTTTATTCAAACTGCTTAATATAGAAGACTGATGATTGGCCCACTTTTTAAGTTCAAGTGTAGACAGGCTAGGAATAGCAGACTGCCTTGCCAAATCGTCTTGTGGACGAACGTTTACAATACCGACAAGGCCAGGTATAAAACCGGCGAATATTCCATTGTAGACACCTATGCCGCTTACATTGGTTGCATAACTTGGATAAGAAACGGTAGCTCTCCCTACAACTTTGCCGGAGGTGTTTTCAATGTCTGTCATGCTTTTCCACGGCCCACCCTTCGACAGGTCTGCATTTACAAATTCACTTGGAGCGATTCGGTGGAGTAAATCCAGGTTGTCAATTTTCGTCCAATCGTTTGCAGTAACTATTTTATGTCGCGTTTCACCCGGGATTCGCACAAACAAGTTTATGTCCAATGCTGGAGCCAACTGAGCACAAACTTCAGGGAATGTAATTTCCACGCGACGACTAGGGGGTTTTTTTGCACACAACTCTTGCAACTTACCATCAAATAGCAATACCGATACACGAGTTCCATGACGTTTCATTTTTTCGTGTTCGAGTGGAGGGCGTAGTGTAGGCCGCTGATGTGTTCCATTGGAAAATTCCAGTAGCCATTGAGCGCTTTCACTTTCCTTAGGTTCAAAACGTCGGGTAGTAATCTTAATGTGTTCGCCAAGCATAAATATCGAAAAAAAGCCTATCCCGAACTTCCCTACTGCCTCGAATTTTTTGGATAAGAGATCTTTCCATTCACTTTGAAGGTCTGCGCTACGCCACAAAGACTTCCCAAAATCGAGAAGGACTTCCGTGAGCACATATCTACTCATTCCTACGCCTGTATCGGTCACATGTAACCACTGTCCCTGAGGAGAGTCCTCAAGCCCAATTTCTAGTTCTCCTTCATCCTCGCCCAGCCCCCCCAGGCTCCTACAGGCTCGGATTGAATCCACAGAATTTTGAATCAATTCTCTCAGGGCGGAAGATGGGTGTTGGCCATAGAGCTTTTCACCTCCAAACCTTTCCACCATATCGTTTATATTAGTGATCTTTATGCTTGTATCGACAGGATGCCAACCTTCCGTCGCAACATTTCTGGCAAAATTTTCCGGGCTGTGTGAGTTCGCTACGGATTTTACTGCAAATCTGGGCCGATGAAATTCTACAAGCAGCCTATCTGCCATTCTCAGCTCTTTATCGACCATTTTCGCTGTATCGTAAGCGAGCCACCAAGCATCTTGCTCATCAATTGGAAAACTTGAGCCAGAATAGCAAAGCTCAGCTCGTATTATATCCGGATCTCTTTTAGGACTATTAAGCTTAGTCTGGAAGTTCCAGTGCGCGAGTGAAACTCCAGTCGGATTGACTAGTGCTTGGAGAAAGCGTGGAGCTCGTTGAGAGTCTATATGTGCCGCATCCGCCGTCCGTAACAGTAGGGCAAGTTTTAGAACATCAATTGTCCATGGCGCCGGTCCTAAATAGGCGGGCGGCATGATTTTTTTCTGATGTAAATGTTCTAATTGATGATGCGAATGCCAATGACTCTCTGCAATCTCTCCTATTACCTCAGCGTATGCTCTGCGGAGATCATCTTGAGGAAGCAGGTAAATCTTTTCTTTTCCATTTGATACGCTCCATGACTGACGGGCGAGCACCCTAGCCTGCTTAGGGTGCAGCGAACGAAGAACTTCAAATAAAACTTGTTGAAACTGATCAGTACCTTTAATGAGAACGCTGCTGTTATAACCAAGGACAGAGCAGTACATTTCCCACTCAGGCAATGCCATTATCTCGTCCATACCACCAGGATACGCCGCTATGCAGTGCGCAGAGTCATGAAGTAAAAATGCTCCGCCCAATACAAACGCTTCTGCAGGATTGAGACAATAATCAGGCCCTGCAATCTCAGAAGCGGTCCACCACAGCGCATCGATATGAGTGATGTCATGGACAGTAAGTGAAGGCATATCTTTATGAATCTGCGCTACCAGCATGGACACTCGATCGCGAAAATCCATGAAAGCAGACGCAAGCATGGTCCGCTGCTTGTCGAACCCGTCGCGCGCCTCATTGAAAGCCTTACACCAAAGAGGTGACTGCTGATAATTTTCCATGTTGTTAATAGCGCTCCGATGTGTTGGGGGGGGGGCATATACGGTATACATATCGATAGAGGAATGGCCAATCGCCACTCTTGAGGGTATGCTAGTTGATTGGCATTGTCAGCATCGATCATCAATGACTTTGATTTCGTTTTGGAAGGAAAAAATTGCAAAACAAGGATGAGCACGCTGAGATGACGGACAATTAGCAGCCTGATTCGAGGCCCTTTTTTTCGTAATGATGGCACCCTAAATTACGTGGAATCAAAATCGTAGATTTGGTTATCGTGACTTCCGTGATCACCTGACCGCCCACTGCCGCTGTTTCAATCGGTCGGCGAAACTGAATTACAGTTACGGCTACTTGAAAAAAGCGATCTCTCGCAACCGCCCCTTAAGGTTGCTCCAAGTCACTCGTGAGTGACCGCTCATGGCCGTGGATTCAACCGGTCGACGCAACAGATTCGCCCACTCTCCTGCGTTATAGCGATTTTACGTCTTTATACAGTTCAGATAGATGCCCTATAGATAAGTCCAATATCGGTTCATACATAAACGAGTTTAAATGTATGTTTGAACTAACGGTTACGCTAACCTTTCTTAATGTTGGGATGGATAGGGAGTTTGAATAGTGGTTGATATATTGCCCGATTAACTTTCCAAATTGGCTATGATCAGTGCACCAGTAGTTAGGGTTGTTTAGCGCGACTCTGATCCGATCTAACATGTAAAATTCTGCTTTAAGCCGTATTGCCATCGACATCACCACCTTATCCTCAAGGTTTAAGCCTGTTTGTAAAGGACTGTCTGAGATAGCTTCGGCTTGTTCAAAAATTATGTCTTTGACGGGCTTTTCCATTCCAGGATGCTGGCAACAAAATATTGAGTTATAAATATCGATAAAGTCTTTGTGGGTTATTGTGTCGGTATCGTATTTTTGATGTAGCAGGCTTGTTAGCTTGAGGTATTCAGGGTGTGTGTCACCTTTGGTGTATTCGATAATGTTTCTAGTAAACGGAATAGCGGCGCACATTGCACGTAAATTTGTGTGAAAGTCTCTTTTCAGGATGCCCACAAAGTAATTTTGTACACCTTCAGCAGTTACCAACTCGATCCTGTCAGGGTGTTTGTTTGCCATTAGGCATCTTTTTCGATGTACGAATTTTGTGAGGCTTCTAAAGAAATCGTAATTGTGAGTTAGAATTACTTGATAGACGTTGGGTTTTTCTTCAATATCTTCAAGATATTGGATTATTGCGTGCTTGTTTTTATAGTCAAATGAGTCTGCAATGTCATCTATTATAAAAATAGTTTCGTGATTTAGCTTCGTTTTTGCTTCAACCTCAAAGATAAAATTTAGAAGATAGAGTGCTCTCTTCTCGCCTTGGCTAAGGGTTTTCAGTTCGTTGCGTCCTAACTTGACTTCCTTTCCGTCTTCATCCTTAAACATGTATGCCAATTTGGCCCGTTCTTTCCCGAGGGCAGCTTGGGCATGATTTTCTACTAAAAGTCGGAAGGGCATATCAGTGAACCGATCATTGAACAGGTTCACGGCAGCGCTCCACTCTGGCGCCAAGACTGCTGCCTCCTTTTCTATTAAATCGATTTCTTCTTTTGCAGCAGAATACAAGCTCAGGTAGCTAATGGTCTCGGGGCTATTTTCTAAGTAAAATCTCCAGAGGATTGACTTGAATACTCCTTGGTTCTCAGGTTTCAAACCGTCTAATAGTGATTCTATATCGCTCATTGGGAGATTCTCAAACAACCTTGCTATAGCCTGCGTCTGAGCGTTATTGGAAAGATTATCTTTAATGGATTTTAAGCGTTCGTCTTCTTCAATCTTTGCAAGGAGAACTTTCACCCTTTCTTCGATCTCATCAATTCCTACAGGTGAGCAGTCACCACTTAAATATAAGAGGTGGCCGCCCTCAAAATATCCTTGGCTTTTAAGGGTTGTAAATGAGCGTTCAGCCTTTATTGGATTGAAAACATCTTTCTTAAAGATGGTTCCATCTTGTGTAAAAATTTGCTGATATCTCTCACCAAACTCTTTGGCATTGCTTAAAAAATCTTCATTGTTTATAAGCTCAGTGACTTTGTCGTCAAATATAGCTGCGTAATTATAGGGAGGTGCGGTTAATATTCTTAGTTGGTCTTCTGAGAGCTTGGATAGGCATTCGAAAAAACTGCTCCAGCCAATGTCTTTCAGGATTTTTATTTCAATATCTTTTTTAGGTACGCCTGATAGCTTCTGTAACGAGCTAATGGATTTCATCTTTTGCTTATCGATATCAAGAATCAGCGAGTCGTATCTAGTTTTTTTATCAGGATTAACTAGGATGTTCGACATTTCTGGGCTTTCTTGAGATAAATCGATTTCTGACTTTAGTACATGAATGCACTGTGATGTGATGGCGGCGTTATCAATGAGTACCACGGCTTTGGCGATTCTGTTGAAACGTTCTTCTTTCGGAGCCGCGCCCGCGGCCAGATTTTCAAACGTCTTGGTGAATGATGTTTTCATCAGCCCATTAGGGGCGTAAATGGCAAAAGATTTCTTGTGCTCAGCGGCCTTGCCAAAATCAAATATATAATCTAATGACCTGATTCCGTAGCAGTTTTTCAGATCGACACATACTTCTTTCATTGTATATCCGCCTTGTCCTTGACTTGGCTTCGCGGTGTGCTGAGCCAATAGTGTTCAACACCATCATCCAACGCTGTTCAGTGTAATTATCCGTTCCCGCCATACTACGGATATACAATAGTCTGGCTGCTTTGGGGAAAGCGGTAACCTAAAACACTCCGAACAGCTTAGACTGTTTATTCAAGGTTCGACTTTAGGTCCGCACGTGAGCATGCATATGGTGGTCTGGCCGTATTCGGTCGCTTGTGAACGTCCGCTTCTGGCCGTTTTCTGCCTGTCGCGAGAGGCAGAAAACGGCCAGAAACTGCCATTGCAGCGCCAGAATTCAGGCATCGGATTATCCAGCACGCCTACACAGCAAACGCCTCAAAACATGTCGGCTCGGACAATGTGGATCAACTTAAATAGCCTATCGCTCCCAGAGCCTCAATCAAACGCAACAATGCGGGTTTTTCGGTTGGTTTTTCGCCGATGCAACACACGTCCGGGTCGCTGAGAGAGCACCAAACCGACACTGGGTCGCCTACCTTCAGCCCGTATGAGGCTTTACACAGAGTTGCAGTTGACCAAGCGTCAATGGTTTCGTTGAGAGACTTGTGAAACCACTTCCCATTGGCGCTATAACTGAAGCTCATGAACTGCGCTCCGATCCACGGCCCCTCGCTCCCTACAAAGGTTACGTAGCCTTGTACCACTTGCCCCACAGGTACATCGCCAGCGCTCATCAATTATCTCCTGAGAATGTGCCCGGCATGCCGGGACGAAGCGATCACCCAAGTTCCGCTGCAACCTGCGCAGCCAATGTAATGCCTTGAATCACTGAGGGCACGGCTCATACGAGTTCCCATTCATCCTGGACCATTGCGCGCCAGCCGGCTCCCTGGCAATCAAGGATGTGTGCGATGAGACTAATCGTCGCAGTGATACTGATGTCCAGCAGCTACGTTTACGCCATTTGCGAAAACATCCGCAATGATGACCAGCGCAATTACTGCAAAGCCCTGCAAGGCTCTGGAGGTTGCCAAAACATCAAGGACGACGGGATGCGCAATCAATGCAAGTCCTTGGCGCCCTAGTTGAATAGTGCACTGACGGAGGTGAAAAAACTTCCGTCGGTTAACGCCTGTCGCGTGCCTTTTCGAGTTTCTTGAATGAAGCCGGTATTTTCGTTTTTTTGCTTCGGTATACTCTGCTGCGCGCGCCATTTCGCACCAAGCCCCAATCTGGAAAGGACACCCGATGAGCAGCATTCCACTCTCCGAACAGTTGGGGGCAATGGCCTTTGTCGACGAGCTGCGTCATCAGCAAAGGCAGGTCCAGGAACACCTCGATCTGCCGCGGCGCCGTGCTGAAATCGCCGAGCGCATTCGCGCCTATTACCTGAGCAACACCATCGCTTTTGACGATAAACTGATCGAGCAAGGCGTTCGTCAGGTCTTTGCCCATCGTTTGAAGTTTGAAGCGCCGCCACTAAACGGCTTCGATGCCTGGCTGGTCAAGACCCTCACTCACCGTTCAAAGATGCGGTTTTGGGGTGGGTTCATTAAGACGTTCCTGGCAGCGTTCATCGTGTTCTTCGTGTGGAGCGCCTATTCGCAGAGCTCGCGCTACATAACCACCTTCTACAGTGATGACGACATCCGTAACGTCGCCCGCACTGCAGCCGAAGTGCGAAATGAACGTATAGAACTGTATAAGGAAGTGGATAAGCAGCGCAGGGAGCTGATTGCTCTTCAGAAAAGGAACGCGCAGCAGCAGGACGCGCACGTATCCCAACTGCTGGAACGTGCGCAGAAAGCGATTCCTGCAAGCGATATCCGCACAGAAGTCGGTGCCTCCGAACCGGTCAGTCGCGCCAACGTGGCTGTTATCGAACCACAGATCAATGCGCTCAAGGCAGAAAAAAACGCAATCAAAGGTGCTCTGTATACCGCCGAAACAGACATCAAGTATGCCCGCGGCATCCTCGAGATACGCGAGGGCATCAAGGAGATGTTGCAAGACCCGAAACGAGCAGCCGCCCTCGCGCAATTCAGTGACCTGGACGGACGTCTGGCCGAGCTTGATCAACAGCTGAAAAACGTCAACAGCTTTGACAGCCACATGGATGCATCCTCCACATACAGAGAACTCAGTAGTGACCTGTGGCCGGATAAAGACTTGCTTGAGCTACAGACTCAGCGTGCGTATGCGCTAAGTAAACGCCTGGAAAAAAATTCCGTCCCCGAGGAACTTCGTGAGGAATTGCAGGTGAAAATGCGCGAGATAAATGCCGAACTCAAGAACGGCGACTCAGACGCAGCCGAGCGAAAAATCAGTCATCTGACCAAACGACTCAAAGCCGCCGGTTACTGGTCCCAATAAAGACCGGTCGCGCCACGCAGTGCCGAGAACATCAAGAAAGGACACCCGATGAGCCGCATTCCACTCTCCGAACAGCTGACAGCGATGGCGTTCGTCGATGAGCTGCGTCACGAGCAGAGGCAGGTTCAGGAACACCTCGACCTGCCTCAGCGCCGCGCTGAAATTGCCGAGCGCATTCGCACCTATTACCGGAACCAGGACATCGTTTTCGACGATGATCTGATCGAGCAAGGCGTACGCCAGTTTTTTGCTCATCGCTTGATGTTCGAAGCACCGTCGCTCAACGGTCTCAACGCTTGGTTGGTCCGGACCTTGATCAATCGCCAGAGGGGTCCCCTGAATGCCGAACCATGGTTTTCCGGCCGCAGCGTATTCTTGCTTGCCGTGACACTGTGTCTCTGCCTGGCGCTCGTGCCCCTCGTCAAGTACGCGAGTTATCAGGTGAAAGTGCCGGAAATCAATCGCGAGGCTCGCCGCCTCGACAGCCTCGCCTCTGACATGAGCAGAGCGCTTGAAGTGCAGCACAAAAAGCTCGACACCTTGCGACAAAGCAACGCCGAACATCCGGACGCGAACGTCAGTCGGCTACTCAAGCGTGTACAGCAAGCGTTGCCTTCTGGCGATGACCTCAGAGGCATCAGCACAAGCGAACCTATCAATCGTGACAATGTGGATGAGATCGAACGGCAGGTGATAGCGTTCAGGAACGCACAAGACACATTCTGGCGTACCCTCCCCAAAGTCGAAGAAGACATGAAGTTTGCCGGCGGGATTATCTGGATGCGCCAGGGAATCGAAGAGCTACAGCAGAATCCGAAAAAGTCAGCCGCCATTGCGCAA
Organism: Pseudomonas sp. IT-P294; assembly: GCF_949767865.1. Lineage (NCBI taxonomy): Bacteria > Pseudomonadati > Pseudomonadota > Gammaproteobacteria > Pseudomonadales > Pseudomonadaceae > Pseudomonas > Pseudomonas sp. IT-P294. The sequence goes on from NZ_CATKQW010000011.1 coordinate 1,373,358, forward strand.
TCCAGCGATCTTTATCAACGACTGGCCCTTCTCGAACAGCAGCTTGGACGAATCGACAACAATACTGGCTATCAGGATGCGTTCCTCGCCTACCGCGATCTCAATAATGATTTGCTCGATACCAATGCGCTGACACTCCAGACCCGGCGCCTCAATGAACTGAAAAGTCGCCTCGATTCCCGAATAATTGCAGATGACCTGCGCGGCGAACTGGATGGAATCATTCGCGAGATCGATGCCGATCTGGAAAAGGGTGACACGGATGCTGCTGAAGGGAAGATCAATCACTTGACCCAAAAAATGAAAGCCGCCGGATATATGCTCTGGATCGGACGGATCGACACCCGCCAGCGGGTTGCCAATAACTTCGACATGATGCTGAACGGGTAATGCCATGACTCAAACCGCCGACGAATTCACGCCAACACGCAGCCCTGCGCAACTGGCGAAGGACTATGAGGATATCCGTCAGGAATGCCGGGAGAAACTAAACGAGTACAACGATAACGAGGCGTATGTGTTCCTGCGGGACCGTAGCTACGGCACTGATGATTACCGCTTCAACTTTATCCAGCGTTGGCTGGATGGTCTGGTGGCCAAGCGGATCAACTATGCCGCCAATCGCCAGAACGAATTGATGCTGCTGGCAATGAAGGCACGCAACGAGGAGTTGTACAGCAAACGGGCGCGATAAATCGCCCTGCTCCAGACAGTACACTCGCCCCCACTTCACGTTGTATTGAAATCACCACGAAAGGACCCTCGATGAGCAACTACCTCGAACGTGCCCTCACCGGCCTGCGCACTATCGGCATCAATCTTTTTCAACCTGTTCAGGATGCACCGGTACTTGTGTTGCTGGACCGGGTAGCTCAGTACGACACGACCAAGGTCACCTCCATCGCTTCCGTGCTGCAGCAGTCGACCGCCTTCAACAGCATGGTCCGCGAGCAGATCGAGGGCATGGATATTTCCACGCGTTTCATGGACATTACCCAGAGCTTCACCTCAATCCGCGAAGACGCTGCGGCGATGGCCGGCTGGATGGACGACGGTCGCCTCGACAGCATGGAAAAGCTCAAGCTGAGCTGGATGAACCTGCGCCGCGGTTCCATCCCTGATCGATTCAACGACATTCGTGAAAATTACTTGCAAGTATGTAAATCGGCCAACGACCAGATCGCCCGGGAATCCGTAATTCTGGAGGCGTACATGGACTTTCGCATGGCCATGAAAGCGGCTGAGGTCGACGCCCAGCAAGTCCTCTCCCTGGCCGGCAAAACCTTGGAGCAATGCACTCACTCGTTGAATGACGCCAACGCGCAAGTGGCTGCAGCCGAGACACAGGAGCCGGCCCAACGTGCCGCCCTGGAACTGCAACGCGACGAAGCCGTGCGCGCTCTGCAGGACGAAGACAAGCGCTACCAGATCGTCAAGGACATCGCTGACGACCTCAAGGTCGGATACAACACCGCAGAGATGGTCTTTGCCCGGATCAACCAGGTGCATGTAATCAAGGAACGCCAGTATCAGCGCATGGTTTCGTTCTTCTCCACCAACGAAGTGGTGTTGACCGGCCTTGCCGTTTCCTTCACCAGCAACAGCGGTCTGGCCGAAGCCACCCACACGTTGAACGCGACCACCGAAGGTATCAGCAAAGGCCTCGAAGCCTTGGGCGCAACCGGTAATCAGCAACTGGAAGCGGCGGTCAAAGCCAGCTACGGTTCAACCCTCAAGGTCGACTCGGTACGCGCCTTGGCCGATGCGACCCTGAGCTTTCAGACCGACATGCACGGCCTGACCGAAACCTACCGGACTGAATCGAGCAACGCAGCCCGCGATATCGCCGATGCCGTTGAAGAGGCCAAGCGTAAATTTGCGGCATTGCTGAGCAAAGCTGCCTGAGGGGCACTCTCGAGGTGTGATTGAGCGGTTCTTCGAGCGAACCAGGTAGGCGCCGAGATCAAGTTCCAGGCATTAAAACCCGCATCACTGCGGGTTTTTCATAGACTTGCACGATATCGTGCCCTGGGTGCTACAGACAGTGCACGTTTTGAGATTTAGTAGTTCGCTGGCGTGTTTGCGCTGATGATTTCCGCTTCATCCTGGCCAATATTCCGAAACCGATGCGGCCATCAAGGACGACGGTCTGCGCAATCAGTGCAAGTCCTTGGCGCCCTAGTTGAATAGCGCACCGACAGCGGCGTGATAAAGGTGACAGATCTATTTATCTGTCACCTTTTTTGTTTGCAACTGCCACAGGATAGCGTTCGTGTTGAATCAGAAGTTCGCCGGCGTGTTGGCACTGATAATTTCCGCTTCATCCTGGCCGATATTGCGAAACTTGTGCGGCAACGTCGTCGGAAAGTAATACCCATCCCCAGCATTCAGCACACTGATCTGCCCATCAACCGTCAACTCAACTGTCCCCCGCGTAACCAGCCCACACTCCTCCCCTTCCGAATGCACAATCGGCTCTTCCCCGGAACTCGCCCCAGGCGCGTATTGCTCACGCAACAAGCGCATCTGCCGACTCGGCACCGATGCGCCAATCAGCAGCAACCGCAGGCCATGTCGGCCAAGATCCGGCTGTTCATTGGCGCGGAACACATATTGGTGCTCGCGGGGCGGTTGGTCGAAGGTGAAGAAGTCCGCCAAAGACATGGGAATGCCTTCGAGCAGTTTTTTCAGTGAGCTGACGGAGGGACTGACGCGATTCTGTTCGATCAGGGAGATGGTGGCATTGGTGACGCCGCTACGCCGGGCCAGCTCGCGCTGGGAGAGTTTATAGCTTTCGCGTACTAATTTGAGTCTTGAGCCCGTGTCCATGACAGCCTTATGCGAAGAATACTTAAGGGTTATGGGGGTGGATGGCGGGCGACTTTTGGCCGCGAAAGTACCGCTTCCCTGTCCCGGAAATGTGAAAGGCGGGTATTAAATCACGTTTGGTGGTGTTGCTCAGCAGGTTCGATGAATGGGTGGGTGAAAAGGTTGATTGGGCTTGTAAACAGGGGCGTTCGGTTGGGTTGATGTTGAATATTAGGGCCTCTTCGCGAGCAAGCCCGCTCCCACAGGGGATCTTTGGCGACCACAACATCTGTGATCGACGGGGATCCCACCTGTGGGAGTGAGCCTGCTCGCGAAGGCGGTGTGTCAGGCGACATTGATGGCGACTGATCGGGCCTTATCGCGGACAAGCCCGCTCCCACGGGTTTCTGCGTCGGGTTAGATGCCGAAGCGATCGCGCAGCGCGTAGTACGCGGCGCCCATGGCGGTGAGCGGGGCCTGGAAGGTGCGGCCGCCGAGCATTGGCATGTGCGGGAGCGATGCGAAAGCATCGAAGCGTTCGGCGTCGCCGCGGATCATTTCCGAGATCAGTTTGCCGGCCAGGTGCGAGCAGGTGACGCCGTGGCCGCTGTAGCCTTGCATGTAGTAGGCGTTTTTTTCGATGCGGCCGAATTGCGGCATGCGTGACATGGTCAGCAGGAAGTTGCCGGTCCAGCGGTAGTCGATCTTCACGTCCTTGAGTTGCGGGAAGGTCTTGAGGATTTTCGGGCGGATCAGTTGTTCGATGTCGTCCGGTTCCCGCGCGCCATAGACCACGCCGCCGCCGTACAGCAGGCGGTTGTCGGCGGTGAGGCGGTAGTAGTCGAGCAGGTAGTTGCAGTCTTCGACGCAGTAGTTGTTTTTGATCAGGCTGCGCGCAACCTTTTCGGACAACGGTTCGGTGACGACGATCTGCGAGCCGCACGGCATGCTTTTGCTGGTCACGCGGTTGTCGAGGCCCTGCGGCAGGTAGGCGTTGCCGGCGATCAGCAGGTACTTGGCGCGGACGACGCCTTTGGCGGTGCGTACGGTGATCGGTTCGCCGTAGGTGATTTCCACCGCCGCCGATTGTTCGTAGATTTTGCCGCCCAGGCCGATGATGGCCGAGGCTTCGCCGAGGGCCAGGTTCAGCGGGTGAATGTGGCCGCCCTGCATGTCGAGCAGGCCGCCGACGTAGGCGTCGGAACCGACTTCACGCTTGATGTCAGCGGTGTCGAGCATTTTCAGGTTCTTGTTGCCGTAGCGCTCCCAGCTCTTCTTCTGCTCGGCCAGGCCTTTGAGTTGCTTCTTGTTCATCGCGGCGAAGATGCCGCCCGGCTTGTAGTCGCACTGAATGTCGTAGTGCTGTATGCGCTGACGGATGATGTCGGCGCCTTCGAAGATCATGCTGCCGAGGACTTCGGCGGTCTTGTCGCCGTAGCGATCCTCGATCACATCGACGTCGCGGCTGTAGGAGTTGACCAGTTGACCGCCGTTGCGACCGCTGGCGCCAAAGCCGACTTTGGCGGCTTCGAGCACGGTCACGCTGTAGCCCGCTTCCGCGAGGAACAGGGCCGAGGACAAGCCGGTATAGCCGGCGCCAATGACGCAGACGTCGCATTCCACCAGCTCTTCAAGCACCGGGAATTCGCCGGTGAAGTTACGGGTGGCGGCGTAGTAGCTGTTTACATGTGTGGTGTGTTTCATACGTTTCTCCGATGGCCGCAGGCAGCGTGCCGGCGACCGTCGCTTTTTTTATAGGTATTAGAGCTTGATCCAGGTCGCTTTGAGTTCGGTGTATTTGTCGAACGCATGCAGCGATTTGTCCCGACCGTTACCCGACTGCTTGTAGCCACCGAACGGCGCGGTCATGTCGCCGCCGTCGTACTGGTTGACCCAGACGCTGCCAGCGCGCAAACCGCGAGCGAAGCTGTGGGCCTTGCTCAGGTTGCTGGTCCAGACGCCGGCGGCCAGGCCGAAGATGCTGTCGTTGGCAATCGCCAGCGCTTCATCGAAGGTGTCGAAGGTGATCAGCGACAGCACCGGGCCGAAGATTTCTTCCCGAGCGATGGTCATGGCGTTGGTCACGCCGTCGAAAATCGCCGGTTCCACGTACAGGCCACCGGTGTCTTCAAGGGTGCGACTGCCGCCCGCGATCAGTTGCGCACCCTGGTCTTTACCGACCTGGATGTAGCGCAAGACGTTTTCCAATTGACGCTGATCGACGACCGCACCGACCGTGGTTTCCGGGTCCAGCGCATGCCCTGGCTTCCACGCTTGCAGCGCTTCCACCAGCAGCGGAATGAACTGCTCGCGAATCGAACGCTCGACCAGCAAGCGCGAACCGGCGGTGCACACTTCGCCCTGGTTGAAGGCGATGGCACCGGCCGCCGCTTGTGCTGCCGCGCGCAAATCCGGCGCGTCGGCAAACACCACGTTCGGGCTCTTCCCCCCTGCTTCGAGCCAGACGCGTTTCATGTTGCTTTGCCCGGCGTAGATCAGCAGTTGCTTGGCAATCGCGGTCGAGCCGGTGAAGGCCAGCACGTCGACGTCCATGTGCAACGCCAGCGCCTTGCCGACGGTGTGACCGTAGCCCGGCAGGACGTTGAACACGCCTTTCGGGATGCCGGCATCCAGCGCCAGTTGCGCAATGCGAATGGCCGTGAGCGGCGACTTTTCCGAAGGCTTGAGGATGAACGAGTTGCCCGCAGCCAGCGCCGGGGCGAACTTCCAGCTGGCCATGATCAACGGGAAGTTCCACGGCACGATGGCGGCAACGACGCCCGCAGGTTCGCGGGTGATGAGGCCGAGTTGGTCGTGCGGGGTGGCGGCGACTTCGTCGTAGATCTTGTCGATGGCTTCGGCGCTCCAGCGGATCGCGTTGGCGGTCGCCGGGATGTCGATGTTCATCGAGTCGTTGATCGGTTTGCCCATGTCGAGGGTTTCGAGCAGGGCCAGTTCTTCCTGGTTGGCCAGGATCAAATCGGCGAAACGAATCAGGGTGCGCTTGCGCTCGGCCGGGGCGAGGTTGGCCCAGATGCCGGAATCGAAGGTGCGGCGTGCAACGGCGACGGCGGCATTGGCGTCGGCTTCGTCAGTGCTGGCGACGTTGGCCAGGAAGCGACCGTCGACCGGGCTCATGCATTCAAAGCTGTCGCCACTGAGTGCCGGGCAATATTGACCGTCGATGAATGCGCGGCCTTCGATGGTGAGGGACTGGAAGCGTTGCTCCCAATCGCTGCGAGTGTTTGTCATGGTTGTGACTCGACGCAGGGGAATGAGTGATCGTTGGATTGATGCCAGTCAATTGAGGATTTGAAATGCAATCCATTGTGGGAGCGGGCTTGCTCGCGAAGGCGGCGGCACATTCAACATTAACGTCGCCTGACACACCGCTTTCGCGAGCAAGCCCGCTCCCACATTTGATGGGTGGTGTATGCAGAGAATGCGTACACCAACAGGTCAATCAAACGGTGTGCAGGTACCAGTTGTACTCAAGGTCGGAGATGGAGTTCTCGAACTCGGCCAGCTCGCTTTCCTTGCACGCCACGAACACGTCGATGTACAGCGGGTCGATGTAGCGCGCCATGACTTCGCTGTCGTCCAGCTCGCGCAATGCATCGCGCAGGTTGTTCGGCAGGCTTTGCTCGTTCTGCTCGTAGCTGTTGCCCTCGACCGGGGCGCCCGGTTCGATCTCGTTGGTCAAGCCGTGGTGAATACCGGCAAGAACCGAGGCCATCAGCAGGTACGGGTTGGCGTCGGCACCGGCTACGCGATGTTCGATGCGCACCGAATCCGGCGAACCGGTTGGCACACGCACCGCCACGGTACGGTTGTCGATGCCCCAGCTCGGCGAGTTCGGCACGTAGAACTGTGCGCCAAAACGACGGTACGAGTTGACGTTCGGGCACAGGAACGCCATCTGCGCCGGCAGGGTCTCGAGCACACCGCCGATCGCGTGTCGCAGCGCGGCGTTCTGCTCGGGATCCTCGCTAGCAAAGATGTTGTTGCCTTCTTTGTCGAGAATCGAAATGTGCACGTGCAAACCGTTGCCCGCCTGACCAGGGTAAGGCTTGGCCATAAACGTGGTGTCCATCTCGTGGTCGTAGGCGATGTTCTTCACCAGACGCTTGAGCAACACCGCGTAGTCGCAGGCCTTGATCGGGTCGTTGACGTGATGCAGGTTCACTTCGAATTGCGCCGGGGCGCTTTCCTTGACGATGGCATCAGCAGGAATGCCCTGCTCTTTCGCGCCTTCGAGGATGTCTTGCAGGCAATCGACGTATTCGTCGAGGTCGTCGATCAGATACACCTGAGTCGACACCGGACGCTTGCCCGATACCGGCGAACGTGGCGATTGCGGACGACCGTTCACGTTGTCCTGGTCGATCAGATAGAACTCGAGTTCGAAGGCTGCGCAGATGGTCAGGCCCAAGTCATCGAACTTGCGCACGATATTGGCCAACACTTCTCGCGGGTCAGCAAAGAACGGCTGGCCTTCGAGTTCGTGCATGGTCATCAGCAACTGAGCGGTTGGGCGCTTCTGCCACGGCTCAATGCTCAGGGTACCGGGGATGGGGAAGCAGATTCGATCCGAGTCGCCGATGTCCAGACCCAGGCCGGTGCTTTCCACCGTGGAACCGTTGATGTCCAGGGCAAACAGAGACGCCGGGAGGTTAATGCCTTTTTCGTAAACCTTATGAAGACTGGTGCGCTCGATGCGCTTGCCGCGCACCACACCGTTCATATCCGCAATCAGAAGGTCGACGTACAAAACCTCAGGATATTTCTTAAGGAATGCGTTTGCTTCGTTGAGTTGAACGGCACGCAGAGGGACCGACATGATGCACCTATTAGCTGTTAATTATTATGTTCACTGCCTTGTTGCGAGCTCAGTCAACCCGAACGGCAAAGTGAAGTCAATAGCGAACACTTGACCTTTCAACCTTTATTTTCGGGCCTTTTTGGGGGACGAGAGTGCCACATCGGTCTTGCACACCGCGTAAATCCTCAAGATCGGACGTACGGCGTTTAGAATTTTTTACATGAGAGTTGTTAATTAAAATCAACAAGGCTAAGCTCCGGAAAAGCTCGTTCAAGTGTGAAACTTCGAGGTGATAAAAATGGCATTCAAGCCATTGATCGGCGTTACAGCGTGCGTCAAACAGATTGGCCTGCACCCCTACCACGTCAGCGGCGACAAGTACTTGCGTGCTGTCAGCGTCGCGGCTCTGGGGCTGCCCGTCATCATTCCTTCCCTGGGCGAACAGACTGAAATCGAGGATGTGCTGGCACACCTTGACGGCCTGTTGCTGACCGGCTCCCCTTCGAATGTGGAACCTTTCCACTATCAAGGCCCGGCCAGCGCTCCCGGCACGGATCACGATCCGGCGCGGGACGCCACGACCCTTCCTTTATTACGTGCAGCCATTGCGGCTGGCGTGCCGGTGCTGGGCATCTGCCGCGGCTTCCAGGAAATGAACGTGGCGTTCGGCGGCAGCCTGCATCAGAAGGTGCATGAACTGCCCGGGATGCTCGATCACCGCGAAGCGGACAGCCCTGAACTGGCGGTGCAATACGCCCCGGCCCATGCGGTGACGGTGCAACCGGGCGGCGTGTTCGAGGCGCTGGAGTTGCCTGCCGAGTTCATGGTCAATTCGATTCACAGCCAGGGCATCGACCGCCTCGCCCCCGGCCTGCGTGCCGAAGCGATTGCGCCGGATGGTTTGATCGAAGCGATTTCGGTGGAACACAGCCCCACCTTCGCCGTCGGCGTGCAATGGCACCCGGAATGGCAGGTGCTTTCCAATCCTCCTTATTTGAGTATTTTCCAGGCGTTCGGCGATGCATGCCGGCGACGGGCCGCGTTGCGTAAATCACGCTGACGCCAAACACAATTGATCCATTTACTGCCCCCGTGAGTCAGGCGGGCGCGTCTTTGCGCGCCCGGCACTCGCGACAACAACACACTGCGATAACAACAAGTACTACCAGGCAGCCAGGACGGCGGCGCCGAATTAGCCCGCTCAGTGGGGCCAGAGAGTCAAAGGCAAATCCCTGTGGGAGCGAGCTTGCTCGCGATGAGGGCGGCCCAGTCAACATTGATGTCGACTGACACACCGCCATCGCGAGCAAGCTCGCTCCCACAGGGGATCACTGCTGGATTCACTGGCTTCACCGGGATTGGGCTTGCAATCAACTATTAAGTCAGGCCGCGTTGGCCCGACGACTGAAACCTGTTGGGAGTTTCACATGGCAAACGCCTCCAGCACTTACAGGAAGGCTCTTGAAGGTCAGCAGACATCGAAAAAGGTGTTGCTGAAAGTCGACCGCGTCACCAAGAAGTTCGACGAAACCTGCGCAGTAGACGATGTCTCGCTTGAGATTCATCAAGGCGAAATCTTCGCTCTGCTCGGCGGTTCCGGTTCCGGCAAATCGACCCTGCTGCGCATGCTCGCAGGCTTCGAGCGCCCGACCGATGGGCGGATTTTCCTCGATGGCGTGGACATCACTGACATGCCGCCGTACGAGCGGCCGATCAACATGATGTTCCAGTCGTACGCCTTGTTTCCGCACATGACTGTCGCGCAGAACATTGCCTTCGGCCTCAAGCAGGACCGTTTGCCGGCCAGCGAAATCGACGCCCGCGTCGAAGAGATGCTGCGCCTGGTGCACATGACCCAGTACGCCAAGCGCAAACCCCATCAGTTGTCCGGCGGTCAGCGTCAGCGTGTCGCCCTCGCCCGCTCCCTGGCCAAGCGTCCGAAGCTGTTGCTGCTCGACGAACCGATGGGCGCGCTGGATAAAAAGCTGCGTTCGCAGATGCAACTCGAACTGGTCGAGATCATCGAACGCGTCGGCGTGACCTGCGTGATGGTGACCCACGATCAGGAAGAGGCCATGACCATGGCCCAACGCATCGCGATCATGCACCTGGGCTGGATTGCCCAGATCGGCAGCCCGGTCGACATTTATGAAGCGCCGGTCAGCCGCATGGTCTGCGAATTCATCGGCAACGTGAACGCCTTCGACGGCACCGTGGTGGAAGACCTGGAAGGTCACGCGATCATTCACAGCCCGGACCTGGAACAGAAGATCTACGTCGGTCACGGCGTCAGCACCTCGGTGCAGGACAAGTCGATCACCTACGCCATCCGCCCGGAAAAAATGCTGGTCAGCACCGTCAAGCCGGACACTCGCTACAACTGGTCCCAAGGCAAAGTGCATGACATCGCCTACCTCGGCGGTCACTCGGTGTTTTACGTGGAATTGCCTGGCGGCAAGGTCGTGCAGTCGTTCATGGCCAACGCCGAACGCCGTGGCGCCCGTCCGACCTGGGACGACAAAGTCTATGTGTGGTGGGAAGACGACAGCGGCGTGGTACTGCGCTCATGAAAACACTCAATCAGCAGTTCATGCGGCTGATGCCGAGTGGTCGAAAGCTCGTCATCGGGATTCCATTCCTGTGGCTTTGCCTGTTTTTCCTGTTGCCGTTCTTCCTGGTGATGAAGATCAGCTTCTCGGAAGCGGCCCTGGCCATTCCTCCTTACTCTGAGATTTACACCTACGCCGAGCAGAAATTCCAGCTGCTGTTGAACATCGGCAACTACGCGTTGCTGACCGACGATGAGCTGTACATCTCGGCCTACCTGGGTTCGTTGAAGGTCGCGTTTTTCAGCACGCTGATGTGCCTGGTGATCGGTTTCCCGATGGCCTATGCCATCACCAAAGCGAGCAAGGAAGCGCAAAACGTCTTGCTGCTGTTGATCATGATGCCGACCTGGACCGCGATCCTGATCCGCGTTTACGCGTGGATGGGCATTCTCAGCAACAACGGTTTGCTCAACGCGTTCTTGATGTGGACCGGGCTGACCGATCACCCGATCGAGATCCTCAACACCAACACGGCGGTGTACATCGGTGTGGTTTACGCCTACCTGCCGTTCATGGTGTTGCCGCTGTACGCCAACCTGGTCAAGCACGATCAGAGCTTGCTGGAAGCGGGTTCGGACCTGGGTTCGAGCAACTTCAACAACTTCTGGAAAATCACCGTGCCGCTGGCCAAGAACGGGATCATCGCCGGCTGCATGCTGGTGTTCATTCCGGTGGTCGGTGAGTTCGTGATTCCGGAACTGCTGGGCGGCCCGGAAACCCTGATGATCGGCCGTGTGCTGTGGCAAGAGTTCTTCAACAACCGCGACTGGCCGGTGGCGTCTGCGCTGGCGGTGGTGATGCTGTTGATCCTGATTGTGCCGATTCTGCTGTTCAACCGCAGTCAGGCCAAAGAGATGGAGGCACGGGGATGAAACGCTTCGGATTTTCAAAGTTCATGCTGATTTTCGGCTTGTCGTTTATCTACCTGCCGATGTTGATTCTGGTGATCTACTCGTTCAACGCCTCCAAACTGGTGACGGTCTGGGGCGGCTGGTCGATCAAGTGGTATGTAGGCCTGGCCGACAACACCCAACTGATGGGCTCGGTGGTGCGCTCGCTGGAGATCGCCTGCTACACCGCGATTGCCGCTGTAGTGCTGGGCACGTTGGCGGCATTTGTGCTGACCCGCGTGACGCGTTTCAAGGGCCGCACGCTGTTCGGTGGCCTGGTGACCGCGCCGTTGGTGATGCCTGAAGTGATCACCGGCCTGTCGCTGTTGCTGCTGTTCGTGGCCATGGCGCAGTTGATCGGTTGGCCGCAGGAGCGTGGCATCGTCACCATCTGGATCGCCCACACCACGTTCTGCGCCGCCTATGTCGCGGTGGTGGTCTCCGCCCGCCTTCGTGAGCTGGACCTGTCCATCGAAGAAGCGGCCATGGACCTGGGGGCGAAGCCGTTCAAGGTGTTTTTCCTGATCACCATTCCGATGATCGCGCCGTCTCTGGCGGCCGGCGGCATGATGTCGTTTGCCTTGTCGCTGGATGACCTGGTGCTGGCGAGCTTCGTGTCGGGCCCGGGTTCGACGACCTTGCCGATGGAAGTGTTCTCGGCGGTACGTCTGGGCGTGAAGCCTGAGATCAACGCCGTGGCCAGCCTGATTCTGCTCGCCGTCTCGATCGTAACGTTCATGGTCTGGTTCTTCAGCCGTCGCGCCGAAGCCACTCGTAAACGGGCGATCCAGGAAGCGATGGACCAGACCGCCAGCGAATCCTGGAAGCAACCTGAGAAGCAATTGGTAGAAGCGACGGCCTAGGCCGTCGCGTTTCAAACGCTTTGCGTAATGTGAATAAAAAGAATGGAGTTGTACCGATGAAAATGTTTGGCAGGACTCTGCTGACACTGTCCTTATTGGGCGCAATGGCTACGGGCGCCCAGGCCAATGACAAGGTACTGCGCGTCTACAACTGGTCGGATTACATCGCCCCGGACACCGTCAAGAAATTCGAAGACGAGACCGGCATCCGCGTGACCTACGATGTGTTCGACAGTAACGAAACCCTTGAGGCACGCCTGCTCGCGGGCAAATCCGGCTACGACATCGTGGTGCCGTCCAACAGTTTCCTGGCCAAGCAGATCAAGGCCGGTGTCTATCAGACGCTGGACAAGTCGAAGCTGACGAACTGGAAAAACCTCAACCCGGTCCTGTTGAAGAACGCCTCCGCCAGCGACCCGGACAACGGTCACGCTTTCCCGTACATGTGGGGCTCGATCGGCATTGGGTTCAATCCGGAAAAGGTCAAGGAAGTGCTCGGCACGAACGCGCCGACCAACTCCTGGGACTTGCTGTTCAAACCGGAGAACGCGCAAAAACTCAAAGCCTGCGGGATCAGTTTCCTCGACTCGCCGACCGAGATGCTGCCCGCCGCCCTGCACTACCTGGGCTATCCGGTGAACTCTCAGGACAAAGGCCAGATCGCCGAAGCTGAAGCGTTGTTCATGAAGATCCGGCCGTCGGTGGCGTACTTCCATTCGTCGAAATACATCTCCGACCTGGCCAACGGCAATATCTGCGTCGCGGTCGGTTACTCCGGCGACGTGCTGCAGGCCAAGGCCCGCGCCCAGGAAGCGGGCGACAAGGTGAAGATCGACTACAGCATTCCCAAGGAAGGGGCCGGCAGTTTCTACGACATGGTCGCCATCCCTCGGGATGCGGCGAACGTCGAGAACGCTTACCTGTTCATGAATTTCCTGATGCGCCCGGACATCATCGCCGAGATCACCAACAACATTGGCTACAGCAATGCCAACGCAGCGGCGACGCCGTTGGTGGATGAGGCGATTCGCGATGATCCGGGGTCGTATCCGTCGCAGGAAGTGATGGCGACGCTGTATGCGATTCCGGACATGCCGATTGGTGTCCAGCGAGTAATGACCCGAGGCTGGACGCGGGTGAAGCTCGGTAAGTGATTCACCACTGATCCACTGATTGCTGACCATCTGATCGTTCCCACGCTCC
>NZ_CATKQW010000012.1:0-66934 GCF_949767865.1 Pseudomonas sp. IT-P294
TACGCGTGGGAATGCAGCCGGAGACGCTCTGCGTCTCAAGAGCGGACGCGGAGCGTCCATTGAGGCATTCCCACGCAGAGCGTAAGAACGATCGTCAGCGCCCCAACAACCGCGCCAGCCCGACACTCATCGGTGTCTGCTGCGGGTAGGTAAAGCGCTCGAGTAAACGCTGGTTGTTCGCGCGAGAATGGCGGATATCGCCGGAGCGCGCCGGACCGTACGTCACCGGCGGCAATTCACCAACCACCGCCTCCAGCGCTTCAAGCATCTGCTTGAGCGAGGTCGCCTGGTTCCAGCCGACATTGACCGCCCCGACTTCGACCTGCGGTTTCTCGATGCCTTGCACCAGCAGGTCGACCAGATCCTCGACGTACACAAAATCGCGCGTCTGTTCACCATCGCCGAACACGGTGATCGGTAGGCCTTTCTGCGCACGCTCGCTGAAAATACTGATCACGCCGGAATACGGCGAAGACGGGTCCTGGCGTGGACCGAAAATATTGAAGAAGCGGAAAATCACCGGCTCAAGGCCATGCTGACGGCGGTAGAAATCGAAGTAATGCTCGCCGGCCAATTTGTCCGAAGCGTAAGGCGTCAGAGGCGCTTTGGGTGTGTCCTCATTGATTGACTGACCTTCGCCATTATTGCCGTAGACCGCCGCACTGGACGCGTACAACACCCGTTTGACCCCGGTCTGGCGCATCGCTTCGCAGACATTCAGCGTGCCGATGAAATTGCTTTGGTGCGTCTTCACCGGATCATCCACCGAAGCCTGCACCGACGCCACCGCAGCCAGGTGCACCACCGCGCTGCAACCGACCATGGCCTGAGCCACCAGCGCCGCATTGGCGACATCCCCCACGATCAGCTCGACCTTCGGATTGTCCAGCGGCAGGTTGCTGCGTTTGCCCGTGGACAGGTCATCGAGAATACGCACCGAATGTCCCTTGGCAAGCAAGGCATCGGTCAAGTGCGAGCCAATGAATCCGGCGCCGCCGGTGATCAGAACAGGGTCGTCAGCCATGGCGATAAAACCTATCCAGTAAGCCCGGAAGCGCTGCGCGCCAGGCGCGAGGCTTGATCCCGAACGTGTGCAGAATTTTCTTGCAGGCCAGCACCGCGTGTTGCGGCTCTTCGGCGGCATCCGGGCGCGCGGCGTGAGCCTGGGCGGTTGGCGCTTCGATGGCGAGCGGGTGCAGGCCGCGCGCTTCGGTCAGGATGGCCTGTCCCAATGCCAGTGGCGTCGTCGCCTCATGTCCAGCGTAATGATAGGTGCCCCACAGCGGCGCCGCGCAATCGAGTTGCTTGAGCACTGAAATGATCACCCGCGCCGCGTCGTCGACCGGTGTCGGGTTACCCCGGCGGTCATCGGCCATGAGCAACTCTTCAGGCAATTCCGCCCGAGCGAGGAATCGGCCGAGGGTGCCTTCGGGACTGTCATCGAGCAACCAGCCGAATCGCAGCAGCACGTGCTGCGGGCAAGTGGCGCGCACGCTTTGTTCGATCCGCCACAGCGCTTGCCCTCGCAGTCCCAAGGGAACCGGTTCGTCTTTTTCGCTGTAAGCGGTCGCCCGGGAGCCGTCGAACACGCGATAGCTCGAAGGTTGCAGCAGCACGATGTTGTGGTGCTGGCACAGTTCGGCCAAGCGCTCGATCGCCCGCTCCTGCCCGGCAAGACGCTGTTCGCTGACTGTCTCCGCCTGGAACCAGTCGAAATAGTAGGCGAGGTTGATCAGCGCGTCTGGACGGGTGTCGTCGAGCAGCTGCGTCAGGCTCGCGGCGTCCCAGCCGTCTTGCGGTGGGCGGGGGGCGAGGAAACCGATGTCTTCCTCTGCACCGAGGCGAATCAGCGCCTGCCCAAGGGCATTTCCGCCGCCCAGTAACATAAGGCGCATTCGCATAGAGTCAGCAGGCCCAGTCTGATTGGAACAAATGGTTTATCGACACCACCCGCAGGCAATGCCATCGATAGTTACCGGAATCGTTGCATTTTGCGGGTTTAGTGCGCAACCGTCATCCGTAAAGTGTAGATCCGCTGGATTTGCGGTGCCTGTGATGGCCTCATCGCGAGCAGGCTCGCTCCCACAAGGGTTCCCGGGTGTACACATATCCCCTGTGGGAGCGAGCCTGCTCACGATGGGGACATAAGGAATGCCACAGATCCCCAGCGGTACTTGCATCTTCCCCACCTCGCCCGCATAAATTAACCCATGAATCTGCCTATCCCTCCAGACGCTGCAATGGCTAGCTTTCACCCCGCCGTCAGCGCCTGGTTCCGCAGTACCTTCCCGACGGTCACCGCCGCCCAGGCCCGGGCGTGGCCGATCATTCGCCAGCACCGCTCAACGCTGATCGCTGCGCCCACCGGCTCCGGCAAAACCCTCACCGCGTTTCTCGCTGTTATCGATGATCTGGTTCACCGTGGCCTGGAAAGCGAAGACGGGTTGCCCGATGAAACCCTCGTGGTCTACGTCTCGCCGCTCAAAGCCCTGTCCAACGACATTCAGATCAACCTGCAAACCCCGCTGGCGGGGATCACCGAGCAATTGCGGGTCATGGGCTTGCCCGAACTGCAGATCAACACCGCCGTGCGCACCGGCGACACACCGCAAAAAGACCGCTCGGCGATGCGCAAAACCGCGCCGCACATTCTGGTGACCACCCCCGAATCCCTTTACGTGCTGCTCGGCTCCGACTCCGGCCGCAAAATGCTCGGCACCACGCGCACGGTGATCGTCGATGAGATCCACGCCATTGCCGCCAGCAAACGCGGCAGCCATCTGGCCCTGAGCCTCGAACGCTTGCAGGCCTTGTGTGCAGAACCGTTGATGCGCATCGGCTTGTCAGCCACGCAAAAACCCATCGAAGCGGTCTCGCGCTTTCTCGTTGGCCGTGATCGCGAGTGCGAAATCATCGACATCGGCCATGCCCGTCCACGGGACCTGGGCATCGAAGTGCCGCCCGTGCCCCTGTCGGCGGTGATGGCCAATGATGTCTGGGAACGGGTGTACGACCGGCTCGCCGCCCTGGCCCGGGAGCACCGCACCACCCTGATTTTCGTCAACACCCGGCGCCTGGCCGAACGCCTGAGCCGGCACTTGAGCGAGCGCCTGGGCAAAGACGCCGTCGCTGCGCACCACGGCAGCCTGGCCAAGGAATTTCGCCTGGACGCCGAGCAACGGCTCAAGCGCGGCGACTTGCAAGTGCTGATCGCCACGGCATCGCTGGAATTGGGGATCGACATTGGCGACGTCGACCTGGTGTGCCAGATCGCTTCGCCGCGCTCGATCTCCGGGTTTCTGCAACGGGTTGGCCGCTCCGGGCACCAGGTCGGTGGCACGCCCAAGGGCCGGTTGTTTGCCACCACCCGCGATGACTTGATCGAATGCGCCGCCCTGCTCGACTGCGTGCGCCGTGGCGAACTCGACACCTTGCAGATTCCCAAGGCGCCGCTGGATGTCCTGGCCCAGCAGATCATCGCCGAGATCAGTTGCCAGGAATGGCAGGAGCAGGCGCTGCTGGAGATGTTCCGCAAGGCTTCGCCCTATGCCGAGCTCGACGAAAAACATTACCAGGCGCTGCTGCAGATGCTCGCCGAGGGCTACAACGGTCGCCAGGGTTTGCGCAGCGCTTATCTGCATCGCGATGCCCTGACCCGAACCCTGCGCGGTCGCCGGGGTGCCAAACTGACGGCTGTCACCAGCGGCGGGACCATTCCGGATAACGCCGATTACAGTGTGCTGCTGGAGCCTCAAGGCCTGAACATCGGCAGCGTCAACGAAGACTTTGCCGTGGAAAGCATCGCCGGAGATGTCTTCCAGCTGGGCAATACCTCGTATCGAATCCTGCGCGTCGAAACCGGCAAGGTTCGGGTCGAGGATGCTCAGGGCCAGCCGCCGACCATTCCGTTCTGGCTCGGTGAAGCGCCGGGGCGCAGCGCGGAACTGTCGTTTGCCGTGGCGCGCCTGCAAGCGCAACTCGATGAATTGCTCGGCGCCACGCCCGGTGATTTGCAGCCCGCCATCGACTGGCTGACCGACACCCTCGGCCTGAACCTCGCCAGCGCCGAACAACTGGTCGATTACCTGGCCCGTGCGCGCCTGACCCTGGGCGCGCTGCCGTCACAAGACACGCTGCTGATGGAGCGGTTTTTCGACGAGACCGGCGGCACGCAACTGATCATCCACACGCCGTTTGGCAGTCGCATCAACCGCGCCTGGGGTCTGGCCCTGCGCAAGCGTTTTTGCCGCACCTTCAATTTCGAACTACAAGCCGCCGCCAGCGAAGACGCCATCGTGCTGTCGCTGTCCACCAGCCACAGTTTCGAACTCAATGATGTCTGGCGCTACCTGCACAGCAACACCGCCGAACACCTGCTGATTCAAGCGGTGCTCGATGCGCCGCTGTTCGGCGTGCGCTGGCGCTGGAATGCCGGTGTCGCGCTGGCATTGCCGCGCTATACCGGCGGGCGCAAAGTCGCGCCGCAGATCCAGCGCATGAAGAGTGAAGACCTGATCGCCAGCGTGTTCCCCGATCAGATTGCCTGTGTGGAAAACCTCGCCGGCGAACGTGAAATCCCCGAGCATCCACTGATCGAACAAACCCTCGACGATTGCCTGCACGAGGCTATGGACAGCGAAGGCTGGCTCGCATTATTACGACGCATGGAACGTGGCGAGGTGCGGTTGATCAGCCGCGATTTGCCGGCGCCCTCGCCACTGGCGGCAGAAATCCTCAGCGCCCGCCCCTACACCTTTCTCGACGATGCGCCGCTGGAAGAACGCCGCACTCAAGCGGTGCTCAACCGGCGCTGGACCGACCCGCAGTCCACTGACGACCTCGGTGCGCTGGATGGCGAAGCGATCCAGGCCGTACGCGACGAAGCCTGGCCAACGCCCACCAGCGTCGATGAAATGCATGAAGCGTTGATGAGCCTGGCGTGCATTACCGAGACCGAGGCGCAGGCCAATGCGCATTGGCTCGATTGGCTGAACGCACTTGCGAACAGTGGGCGCGCCAGCCGTTTGCAGATCGACGCCGGGCAATCTCTTTGGCTGGCACTGGAGCGACTGACTTGCCTGCGGGCGATTTATCCACAGGCCGATTTGCTGCCACCGATTGAGGCGTTGCCGGGGTTCGATGAAGCCTGGGAGCCGGATGAAGCGGTGCTGGAAATGATCCGCGCGCGGCTCAGCGCCTTTGGCCCACTGCCGCTCGAAGCGATTGCCGAACCGTTGGGACTGCCCACGTCGCAAGTCACCCAAGCGCTCGCGCGCCTGGAGCGCGAAGGTTATGTATTGCGCGGCCAATTCACACAGGGAGCCGCTGGGGAAGAATGGTGCGAACGGCATTTGCTGGCGCGGATTCATCGCTACACGGTCAAGCGTCTGCGGCGGGAAATCGAGCCGGTGGCGTTGCAGGACTTCATGCGATTTCTGTTCGACTGGCAGCACCTGTCCACCGCCACCCAAGGCCAGGGCAACGCGGTATTGCCCGCCATCGTTGCTCAGTTCGAAGGTTACCCCGCCGCCGCGTCTGCCTGGGACAGCGACATCCTGCCGACGCGGATCAAAGGTTATTCGGCGAGTTGGCTGGATGACCTGTGCCGCAGCGGAAAACTGGTCTGGACGCGCCTGACCGCGCGCAATAAGTCCGCCAGCACGGCGCTGCGCAGCACGCCGATTGTGTTGCTGCCACGCAGCCAGGTCGGGCTCTGGAGCAGCCTGACCGAGCAGACGCCGATCAGCGAACTCTCGGCCAAGACACAAAAAGTCCATGAGGCGCTGAGCCAACATGGCGCGCTGTTCTTCGATGAGCTGATTCACGAGGCGCACCTGCTGCGCGCGGAACTGGAAATTGCCTTGCAGGAACTGGTCGGCGCCGGGCTGGTGAATGCCGACAGCTTCGCCGGCCTGCGGGCGCTGATTACCCCGGCCAGCAAACGGCAGAATCGCAGCAGCCGGCGCGGACGCGGGGCGTTTGTCGGCGGGATGGACGACGCCGGGCGCTGGGCCTTGTTGCGTCGCGGGCCAACGCCGCCGATTGTGGATAACAAACGTGCGGCAGCGACGCCGAACGACACGCTGGAACATATCGCCATGACGTTGCTGCGCCGCTACGGCGTAGTGTTCTGGCGATTGCTGGAGCGCGAAGCAGATTGGCTGCCGAGCTGGCGGGAATTGCTGCGCACGTTCCATCGGCTGGAGGCTCGCGGCGAGATTCGTGGCGGGCGTTTCGTCAGTGGCTTGGCTGGTGAACAGTTTGCGTTGCCAGAGGCCATTCCCCTGCTGCGTGAAGTGCGTCGACGGCCGCAGGACGGAAGTTTGATCGCGGTGTGCGGAGTTGATCCACTGAACCTTGCCGGTACGCTTTTACCCGGCGTGAAAGTGCCGGCGTTGGCGAGTAATCGGTTGGTGTATCGCGATGGGTTGCCGGCGGCTGCGGAGATTGCCGGCAAGCAGGTGTTCTGGCTGGAGCTGGATCAGCAATCGACTGCCGAGCTTCACAACAAGCTGATCCGGCATTGAGGTTTTCTTCGCCGGCCCCATCGCGAGCAGGCTCGCTCCCACATTGAATTTGTGTAACGCCGCAGATCCCCTGTGGGAGCGGGCTTGCCCGCGATGAGGCCAGCAGCAACAACTCAAAATCACTGGCTACGCGGCTGATCCGGCAACAACACCGGCGAATTCTCCGCAACAGGCCCGCCCTCTTCTTCCATCACCCGATGTGGCATCAAAACCTGCTGTGGATAAGTCTGCGCGAAATGCACCCACGGGCTGTTATCCACAAGCTTTTTCAAACGCTGGTTAAACGCCCGGCTCACGGCATATTGCCCGCCCGACACCGTGCGGAACTGCGCGGTCAGCACTACGCCGTTGAGGTCCATCTTGTCGACGCCGAAGACATCAAGCGGCCCTTGCAGGTTGTACTTGAGAAAGGCGTCATCACGGATCGAATCCCCTGCCTCGCGGATCAACTCGATGGCCTTGTCGACATCAGTGTCATAGGTGAACTGCACCGAGAAAAACGCATACGCAAATTGCCGCGATTGGTTGGTCACGGCCTTGATCTGGCCGAACGGCACCGAGTGCACAAAGCCCTTGCCGTCACGCAAGCGCAAGGTGCGAATGGTCAGGCCTTCGACCGTGCCTGCGTGACCAGAGTCGAGCACAACCCAGTCGCCAATCGACAAGGTGTCTTCGATGATGATGAACAGCCCGGTGATCACGTCCTGCACCAATTGCTGCGAGCCGAAACCGATGGCCAGGCCGACGACCCCGGCACCGGCCAGCAGCGGCGCAACGTTGATCCCAAGGTTGGCCATGGTGGTGATCGCGCAGATCACCACCAGGATGATTTTGATCGCGTTACGCAGCAGCGGCAGGATGGTTTTGACTCGCGTACTGGGCTGCGTCGTGCGTTTGTTGACTGGCGGTTTCAGCGCTTCCTGAATCGCCGTATCGAGCACCACCCACAGCAACCAGGTCACAAGAAAGATCAACCCCATGCTGCTCAATGAATCACTGATCGCCCGGCCCACCGAGTTTTGCTCGGCGAATTTGAACAGCGACACGCCCCAGATCCGCCCGAGGATTTCGATGAAGGCCACGGCCATGACGATCCGCAGCAAGGCGTGCAGCAAACTGAGGAAACGTTCCTTGTAAGCGCTGCTGTGCTGGATCGCTTCGATCTGACGCGACTTGAACATGTGCTGGAAAATCGTGCTGAGAAACACCGTGGCGATCAGCAAAATGGTGGTGAACAGCGCACAGCGCAGGGCCTTCTGATTGTCATCGCCAACGCCGATCAGGTTGATCGCCGAGACCATGACCATCAGCAGAATCGGCCAGTACCAGAGCCCGGAAAAAATCCGCAGGGACTCTTGCAGCGAAGGCTGTTTGAGGCGTTGGGCCAACGGCCGGTTGCGGATCAGATGCGCCACCGGGCGCCTTAGACGAATCACCAAGAGTCCGAAGATGATCGAGACAAAAAAACCGCTGAGCACGGCAGCGCTGCTGGTGATGTTGCCGCCCAGTTGACGGGCGATTTGCGGGCTGGTCAACGCATCGCTGAGCGCCGCGAGGAAGCCGATCAGGAACAACGGTTTTGGGCAGTAATTGCGGATAATCCGCACCGCTGTGCGTTTGTGGCCGGTGTTGAACATGACGATCACACACAGCAACACCGAGGTCGAAAAAATACCGCTGCTGGTGGCGTAGGCAAAACACAACGCCAGCGCACGGCCCACCGAGGCGGGCAGGAAATGGCTGACGTAGAGGGTCAACGGCAGGCAGATCACGGCCGGTAGCGTGTAAGGCATCACATAATTGAGCAGGTCCTGGCTGCGTTGGCGGGTACGCAACCAACGGCCCTGGTTCAGGCGCTTGGCCAGGATGCCACCGAGCACGGTGAGCAAGGCAAAGCTGCCGAGCCAGACCCCGGACAACATCAGGAAGTCGCCGATCACGCTCCACCCTGAGCGACTTGAGGGGCGATTGACCAGTTTGTCGACTTCATCGGCGGCTCGATCAGCCCGCAGGCGCCAGGCGTCGATGAGGTTTTCGTTGAGATCGAGCTTTTCCTGGACATCGTCGATGCTGGAACTGATAGCTCCGAGCAGACCGCCCTGGACCAACGGTTCAGGCGTTGCCGGTTCCTCGGCAACCGCAGCGGGAACACCCGGCAGCGTGACGGCTTCCAGCTCGTTGCTGCCAAGGAACAGCAACGCCCCCAGTAGTATCGCGGTCTTGAACTTGAGCAAAACGGGGAGCTCCTTCGAAAGGGTCTGTAAGGAACTGATCGGGAAATGCCGGGCAAGTTCGGTTTTGCCCGCGAGATAACAGTCAGCATGCTCCCCAGCCTGATCGTTCCCACGCTCCGCGTGGGAATGCAGCCAGGGATGCTCTGCGTCCCAAGAGCGGACGCAGAGCGTCCGGTGAGGCATTCCCACGCGGAGCGTGGGAACGATCATTACCGGCAGGACAATCTTTGCGCACAAGGCAAATATCAAATGCCCGCCCCTGTATTTTTCCGCACAACCCAAACCCCGACACTGCGCTCCATCAATCAAACCCACCGGAGTTGCAGTCATGCCCATTGCCTTGCTCGCGCTGACCCTCAGCGCCTTCGCCATCGGGACGACCGAGTTCGTCATCGTTGGCCTGTTACCCACCATTGGCGCCAACCTCGGCGTCAGCCTGCCGTCCGCCGGCCTGCTGGTCAGCCTTTACGCCCTTGGCGTTGCAGTCGGCGCCCCGGTGCTGACCGCCCTCACCGGCAAAGTCCCGCGCAAATTGCTGCTGTTGTCGCTGATGGTGTTGTTCACCCTCGGCAACCTGCTGGCGTGGAAAGCGCCGAGCTACGAATCGCTGATCATTGCGCGGATCGTCACCGGCCTGGCCCACGGGGTGTTTTTCTCGATTGGCTCGACCATCGCCACCAGCCTGGTGCCGAAGGAAAAAGCCGCCAGCGCGATCGCCATCATGTTCACCGGTCTGACGGTGGCGCTGGTCACTGGCGTGCCACTGGGGACCTTCATCGGGCAGCATTTCGGCTGGCGTGAAACCTTCCTCGCCGTGTCCGCGCTGGGTGTGATCGCCTTTATCGGCAGCCTGCTCTACGTGCCGAAAAATATCGCCCACAGCAAACCGGCTTCGCTGTTGCAGCAATTGCAGGTGCTCAAGCAACCGCGCCTGCTGCTGGTGTACGCCATGACCGCGATCGGTTACGGCGGCTCGTTCATTGCCTTCACGTTCCTGGCGCCGATTCTTCAGGACATTTCCGGTTTCAGCGCCAGCACCGTCAGCCTGGTGTTGCTGGTCTACGGCGTGTCAGTGGCGGTGGGGAATATCTGGGGCGGCAAACTGGCGGACAAACGCGGTCCGATCAGCGCGCTGAAAATCATCTTCGCCTTGCTGGCGGCTGTGTTGTTCGTGCTGACCTTCACCGCTGGCAATCCCTGGCTGGCGCTGGCCACGGTGCTGGTCTGGGGCGCGGTCGCGTTCGGTAACGTACCGGGGCTGCAAGTGTATGTGGTGCGCCAGGCCGAGCATCACACCCCGCACGCGGTCGACGTGGCGTCGGGGCTGAACATCGCCGCGTTCAACCTCGGCATTGCCGGTGGTGCGTGGGGCGGTGGCCTGATCGTGGCTCACATGGGCCTGATTCACACGGCGTGGATTGGTGGTCTGGTGGTGTTGGTGGCGCTGGCGTTGACAGCCTGGAGTGGTCGCCTGGATCGTCTCGGTCCGGTGTATGCCGAGCCGGTTGAAGGTTCAACCCGCGTCGTCGCCAGCCACTAAACCCTTGTGGGAGCGGGCTTGCCCGCGAATGCGGTCTATCAGCCGACAT
Source organism: Pseudomonas sp. IT-P294 (assembly GCF_949767865.1). Taxonomy (NCBI): domain Bacteria; kingdom Pseudomonadati; phylum Pseudomonadota; class Gammaproteobacteria; order Pseudomonadales; family Pseudomonadaceae; genus Pseudomonas; species Pseudomonas sp. IT-P294. The sequence continues at coordinate 10,351 of NZ_CATKQW010000012.1, forward strand.
CAATGCTGAATGACAAACCGCTTTCGCGGGCAAGCCCGCTCCCACAGTTGATTGTGGTGTTTGGCAAAGTACAAGCCATCCGTAAACCCGTCGAAACTTTCTCGACTGCCCCGAAGTCATCAAAAGACAGCGGGGCAGCCCAAAGACCATTAGACGGAGGCGACATGGCGGCGATTCATATCGGTATTTCAGGCTGGCGCTACACACCTTGGCGAGGAGGTTTCTACCCAAAGGGACTGACCCAGAAACGTGAATTGCAATTTGCGTCACGGGCGGTCAACAGCATTGAAATCAATGGATCGTTTTACGCCCTGCAACGGCCAGAACGCTACGCCCAGTGGTACGCCGAAACCCCGGCCGATTTCGTCTTCAGTGTCAAAGCGCCACGCTTCATTACCCACATCAAACGTCTGCGCGACATTCATAAACCGCTGGCGAATTTCTTTGCTTCCGGGATCCTGGAACTCAAGGAAAAACTCGGCCCGATCCTCTGGCAGTTCCCCCCCAATTTCAAATTCGACGCCGAACTGTTCGAAAGCTTTTTGAAGCAATTGCCCCAGGACACGCAACAGGCTGCCGCCCTCGCCCGCCAACACGATTCGCACCTGCACGGTCACGCCAGCACGAAGACTTACAAGAAAAAGCCGTTGCGCCACGCCGTCGAAATCAGGAACGAGACCTTTGTCGATCCGGCGTTCGTGCACCTGCTCAAGCGCTACAACGTTGCCTTGGTCATCGCCGACACCGCCGGTAAATGGCCGTACCGCGAAGACCTCACCAGTGATTTCGTTTACTTGCGCCTGCACGGGGCCGAAGAGCTCTATGCCAGCGGTTACACCCCCGAGGCGCTGGAGCGCTGGGGTGAGCGGGTCGATGCCTGGAACCACGGCCAGCAACCGAAAGATCCGCAGCTGATCGCGCCAAAGCAAAAACCCAAGGCGCGCAAGTCACGCGAAGTGTTCTGTTATTTCGACAACGACATCAAAGTCCGCGCGCCCTTCGATGCGCGGCGCTTGCTTGTGCATTTCCACCTAGATAAAGGCCTCGCCACCGCCCCCGGTGAACCGGTTGCCGAAGGAGTGCTGCCATGAACATTTCCGAGCCGCTAGGCCATGCCGATGATCAGCCGGAAATCCTCACCGCCGTGCGGCGATTTACCGTGCTGACGGTCAACACGCATAAGGGGTTCACTGCACTCAACCGGCGTTTCATCCTGCCCGAATTGCGCGAAGCGGTGCGCAGCGTCTCAGCCGATGTGGTGTTTTTGCAGGAAGTGCATGGCACTCACGAGCATCATCCGCAGCGCTATAGCAACTGGCCGACAATGCCTCAGTACGAATTCCTCGCCGACACGTTGTGGCCGCAGTTTGCCTATGGCCGCAACGCGGTCTACCCGGAGGGCGATCACGGTAATGCGCTGCTGTCGAAATTCCAGATCGTGCGTCACGACAACCTCGACGTGTCCATCAGCGGCCATGAGAACCGTGGCCTCCTGCATTGTGTGTTGCGCCTGCCGGGCGACGGGCCTGAGGTGCATGCGATTTGCGTCCACCTGGGACTGCGCGAAACCCACCGTACGGCACAACTCAAATTGCTGGCGCAACGCCTCGAAGAGCTTGCGGCCGATGCGCCGGTGATCGTAGCCGGTGACTTCAACGATTGGCGTCAGCAGGCCGATGCGCTGCTCAAACCCTGTGGGCTGCGAGAAGTTTTCGCCGAGCACCACGGCAAACCGGCGCGCAGTTTTCCGGCGCGGCTGCCAGCGCTACGTCTGGACCGCATCTATGTGCGCAACCTCAAGGCCAGCCGCCCGCAAGTCCTGACGGCGCGTCCCTGGTCACACCTTTCCGACCACGCACCGCTATCGGTGGAGATCGAGTTATGAGCAGCGCGCCAATAGAGCAAGCCACCGTTGAACACGTATCCAGCACGCCTCCGGTACGTGAACCCGGCGTGGTTGACGTTGAATACGGCTGGCAGGGCAACAATCGGGTGCAACTGCTGGAGAACGGCGAAGCGTATTTCCCCCGGGTATTCGAGGCCATGCGCCAGGCCAAGAGCGAAATCCTCCTGGAAACCTTCATTGTGTTCGAGGACAAGGTCGGCAAAGAGCTGCAGCACGTGTTGATCGAGGCGGCTCAACGCGGGGTGCGGGTCACTGCCAGTCTCGACGGCTTCGGCTCTGGCGAGTTGAGCACCGCGTATTTGGCGGCGTTGAGCCAGGCCGGCGTGCACCTGCAAATATTCGACCCGGCGCCCAAGCGCCTGGGCATTCGCACCAACTGGTTCCGTCGCCTGCACCGCAAGATTGTGGTGGTGGACGGCACGATTGCGTTCATCGGCGGGATCAACTTTTCCGCCGACCACCTGGCCGACTTCGGGCCCGAGGCCAAGCAGGATTACTCCGTTGAAGTTCAAGGCCCGGCGGTGACCGATATTCATCATTTCGCCTTGCTGCAGAGTGGCCGCCCAAGGCGCGCCAAATACTGGTGGCAGCGGCGCAGGCAACGACGCTCCGAACTGGCGTTCAGCGAGCACGACGGCCAGGTCAGGCTGGTGTACCGCGACAATGGTGACCATCGAACCGACATCGAAGAGGTTTATCGCCTGGCGTTGCGCAGCGCCCAGCGCCGCGTGGTAATCGCCAACGCTTACTTCTTTCCGGGTTATCGCCTACTGCGCGAGATCCGCAACGCCGCGCGCCGTGGTGTTGATGTGCGGTTGATCCTGCAAGGCCAGCCGGATTTGTTGGTGGCCAAACTTGCGGCGCGCATGACCTACGACTATCTGCTCAAATCCGGCGTGCAGATTCACGAATATTGCGAGCGACCACTGCACGGCAAGGTCGCGCTGGTCGACGAAGACTGGAGCACGGTTGGCTCCAGCAACCTCGACCCGTTGAGCCTGTCGATGAACCTTGAGGCCAACGTGTTGATCCGCGATCGCGCCTTCAACCGCGAACTGTTCGAACGCCTCGACATCCTCAGCAATCACCACTGCAAAGCCATGTCACCGGACAAGGCGCCGCGTGGACGGGTCTGGCACATGACTGTCGGCTTCCTGGTGTTTCACTTTTTGCGCCACTTCCCTGCGTGGGCCGGTTGGCTGCCAGCGCATAAGCCGCGCTTGAAGCGTTTTACCCATTCAGGGAGCGACCACCATGAGCCGCGCTGAAGCCTCCTCGACCGGCCACGCCACCGCGCCAGCGAAATCACGCTTGAGCCGCTGGAAAAAGCCGCTGACGATGCTGTTTTTCCTGGCGCTGATTGTGCTGTTCACGATGCTCGCCCAGCGCATCGAATGGAACGAAGTATTCGACACCCTGGCCGATTTCAAGGTGCGCACACTGATCATCGCGTCCGGCCTGACGCTGGTGAGTTTTCTGGTCTACGCCTGCTTCGACCTGATTGGCCGCACCTACATCCGCCAGGACCTGACCTGGAAGCAGATCCTGCCGGTGGGCATTATCAGCTACGCCTTCAACCTCAACCTGAGCGCGTGGGTCGGCGGTATTGCCATGCGTTATCGGCTGTATTCGCGGCTTGGCGTGAGCAAGGGCAACATCGCGAAAATCCTCGGGTTGAGTCTGGCGACGAACTGGTTCGGCTACATGCTGATTGCCGGCGCGGTGTTCAGCAGTGGGCTGGTCCGCATGCCTCCTGGCTGGAAGCTGAGCAGCGACGCATTGCAGGGTGTGGGCGTGCTGTTGCTGCTGGTGAGCGCGGGGTATCTGGCGGCGTGCCGGTTTTCCAAACGTCGGGAATGGGCGATACGCGGGGTGGAAATCAACCTGCCGTCGCTGCGCATGGCGGTGCTGCAACTGGCACTCGGGGCGCTGAACTGGTCGTTGATGGCTGCGGTGATTTTCACGCTGCTGCCGAGCAAGCTCGACTATCCGCTGGTGCTGGGGGTTTTGTTGATCAGCGCCATTGCCGGGGTGATCACGCACATTCCTGCCGGGCTCGGGGTGCTGGAGGCGGTGTTTGTGGCGTTGCTGCAACATGAGGCTTCGCGGGGAAGTCTGGTGGCGGGATTGCTGGCGTATCGGGCGATTTATTTTATTTTGCCGCTGCTGATTACTCTGGTGATGTACCTGGTGGTGGAGGCCAAGGCGAAGTCGTTGCGGATCTCGAAAAAACCATCTTGAGCTTTGCGTTGAGCGTATGCCGCTATCGCGAGCAGGCTCGCTCCCACAGGTGATCGCTGCCTGAATGTGGGAGCGAGCCTGCTCGCGATGATCTCTGAGACACTGCAAATCTCAGCTGGATTGAATAATGCTCAACCGCTCACCCACCACCATCTCGGTAATCCAGTCCACCAGGATCGAGGTGTATGCCTGCTGCGAAACCGGTTCGCTCAAGGCGTGATCCGCGCCATCGATGATCCGGTGGGTCAGCGAATGCGTCTGCTGACACGCAGCGCGGTAGCTCATGATGGTTGCGTGAGGCACATAGTCGTCCGTCTCTGATTCGACCAGCAGCACATCCCCGGTGAATTGCGAGCAGGCGTGCAGCGCACGGTTGCTGTCGGCACGCACCAGCGTGTTGCGGTAATCGCGCAAATCAGCCTTGTCCAGATCACGTTTGGGCGTGTGCCAGTGATCGTCGCGATACAGGGCCGGCACCCGCAGCGCCAGCCAGCGCACCGGTCGCAACGAGGTCAGGATAGATGCCAGATAACCGCCATAACTGGTGCCGACCACCGCGATGGCGGACGTGTCGAGCGCCGGATGGGCGAGTAGGCGATCGTAGGCCGCCAACAGGTCTCGCAGGTTGTCTTCACGCGTCACCCGGGTCAGCGGAATGCCGGTGCCGCCGGTGTGACCGCGCAGGTCGAATGTCAGGCATACGCAACCCAGGCCGGCGATGCCTTTGGCCCGCTCAAGGTCGCGCTCCTGACTGCCGCCCCAACCGTGGACGAACAACACACCGGGCACTTTCGATTTGGGGCTCAGAAACGTCCCGCTCATCTGTTCATCGTCGATGTCGATCTGAATGGTTTCACTTCTAGCCGTCATAGGATTTGACCGTCACGTACTTGAGAAGAAAGTCAGTGTTTTCCGCAGGGCCGCGATAAACCTCGATGGCGTCAGCCGGCAGCGGTTGATCGATATAGGTTTCCACCGAAGAGACGTGGATCGCACGCATCCCCGGGTCGTTGATGAAGCTCTGCAGCGCGGCCACTTCAGCGCTGCTGGCACCGCCCATGCGCCAGGATTGCTCCAGCACGCCACTGCGTTGTTTGCCGGCATTGTCCTGGCCTTGGGCAATGTCGTAATTGCGCCGCGAGGCAAAGAAACCGGGATAGGCTTCGTTCGCGGCGCGGTCAAACACCTGGGCCTGGCGGATTGCCAGTTGCACATCCTCCGGCAGAGGCAGCGCCAGCAGATCGTCGTAATCGCCTTGCACCACCAGCAGGTTGGAACCTCCATAAACCTGCTCGCCCTGACCGTCTTCGGTCAAGTATTGATCACCGCAATAAGTCAGCACTTTGTTGCCGATAAAACTCTGGCCGACGCTGTGGGTGACCACATTGTCGAGGTCCTGCTCAAGCACCACACCCTGGCTGAACAGCGCTTCGGCATCGGGACGAGCCAGCACGGCATCGAACTGATCGAGACTTTTGATTACTTCCTGGCCACGTCCGGCGCAGGCATGAACCGGTTTGATGCGGATGGGGCCGCTGTCGAGCAAGTGCTCCGCCGCCGGGCGCGCATCGTCGAGGGCGAACACGCTGAGGCCATCGAGCACCACGCTGCGTACGCGTTCGCAAAACAGCGATGACCAGCCTTGCGGGGCGTGGGCCTTGTTGTTGAGCAAGCCGTGGCTGATGGCTTTGGTGCAGATGAAATCATGGTCGACATAACCGCCCCACAAATCCTCCGGCCCCATGACGCCCAGTTGCCGGGCGACAGCAACGCCCACCAGCGTCTGGGTTGGCAACAGGTAAAGGTCTCGGCCTTTATGACGTTCGGGATCGTAGCTGCCGCCGTACTTGAGCCCCAGGATCTGCGCCAGCCAGCGGGCCAGCGCGCGATTGGTCTCGACCTCATGCCGGGGCGCTTCGGGGCGGATCGAATGGGCGACCACCAGTTTTTTGCGGTTTGTTGGGGTCATGCATCCCCCTTCAATCTGCGTTTGATGAATGTAGTTTGAGGGGTGCAGGGATCAGGCCATGGGGGGCTTGAGTAAAAAAGTTTTTACATCAATCAGTTGCGAAGAAAGTGATAGCACCAGGCCTGCATTATTCTGCACGACAAAGGATCTGACTCCTGCATTTTGCACGACCAAGGCTAACCACAATCCCGGTGGGAGCGAGCTTGCTCGCGATAAGGCCAGCACACGCAACATGGATACCGCCTGACACGCCGCCATCGCGAGCAAGCTCGCTCCCACAGGGGATTTGGGGTGTTGCGCCTACCGGATTGCGGCAGTCGGCGTAACCCCAAACCGCGCCCGGTAATCACTTGGCGCCAGCCCGGTAATTTTCTTGAAGGTCGCGCGAAACGCACTGGGGTCCTGATACCCCACCGTCCAGGCAATGTGATCGATGGTGCCGTTGGTGAACTCAAGCATTTCCCGGGCCTTGCCCACTCGCAGGTGCTGGCAGTATTCGGTCGGTTTGAGCCCGGTCGCCGAACGAAAACGCCGAAGGAAGGTGCGCTCTTCCAGCCCCGCCCGCTCCGCCATCGCCGTCAGCGAAACATCGGTGGCCCCGGTGCTTTGCAGCCAATGCTGAACCTTGAGAATCGAGGCATCGCCATGGCTCAGGATTGGTGAAAAATTGCTGCCGCATTCACTGGCGCTGTCGCTGTGTTCCACCACCAGGAAACGCGCAGTGCCGGTGGCGATGCTCGGGCCGAGCAGTCGGTCAACCAGGCGCAAACCCAACTCGGACCAGGCCATCAGCCCGGCGGTGGTGATCAGGTCGCCATCGTCGACAATGGGTGTGTCGGCCTTGAGCTTGATCGCCGGGTAACGCTCGGCGAAAGACTTGGCCGAGGTCCAATGAGTGGTCGCACTGCGGCCATCGAGCAAGCCACTTTCGGCCAACAGGATCGAGCCTACGCACACCCCGCCCAAGGTTGCGCCGCCAGCATGTTGCTGACGAAGCCAGTGAATCAGCGCCTGCGATGCCAAGCCTTTGGAAAATCCGCCAATCGACGGCGGAATCAACACCGCCACCAAGGCGTTGTCGGGCCCCGGATAGCTGTCGTAAACACGCGCGGGCGGCTGATCGCCCTCGACCTGCCAATGGCTGACCCGCAGCAACGGCAACTGCGCCGTCTGATGTTCGGCGGCAATCCGGTTCGCGACCCCGAACAAGTCTGTCAGCCCATGCACCGCCGCCATCTGCGCTCCGGGGTACATCAACACGCCCAGTTCGACGATTGCCCTTTGTGCATCCATTGTCAGTTTTACCCCTTCTATTGTCGGTGCGGCCAATCCCCGGACGGCCTGCCAGCCCCAATACTCCATTCCACACCAACCTACACGCCGAGGAAACAGTCATGGCCAAGCAAGCACTCATCCTAGTCGATATCCAAAACGACTACTTCCCCCAGGGCAAGTGGCCGCTGATCGGAGCCGACGCCGCAGCGGACAACGCCGTCCGGTTGCTCAAGGCCTTTCGCGAAGCCGGTGATTCGGTGGTGTACATCCGCCACGAATTCACCTCCAGCGAGGCGCCATTTTTTACCCCGGGCTCCGAAGGCGCGAAGTTGCATCCCAAGATTCTCAACCGCGCCGATGAGCCGGTGGTGCTCAAGCACTTCGTCAACGCGTTCCGCGAAACCGAGCTCAAATCGATCCTCGACGAGCAAGGCATCAAGGAACTGGTGATCGTTGGCAGCATGAGCCACATGTGCGTCGACGGCATTACCCGCGCCGCTGCCGATTTCGGCTACACCGTCACCGTGATCCATGACGCCTGTGCCTCGCGTGACCTGGAATTCAATGGCATCACCGTGCCAGCCGCCCAGGTTCACGCCGCCTTCATGTCGGCCCTGGGTTTCGCTTACGCCAGCGTGATTTCCACCGACGAATTCCTGGCGGCCAGCCACTAACGCCTCAACTGATTGATCGAATTGCGAAATGGACCCGCCGCGCTTGAGCGCTGCGGGTCTTTTGTTTGCCCGGAAAAAAGTGAGACAAAAAATCTCACGCGTGAGCTATTGAGAGCGGCGGAATTTGCCTGTAGTGTTTCTCACGCGTGAGATTTTCACAACGGAGTCACCAGTATGAAAAGTCGCTCTCCATCAGGTCCGCCTGCCGTGCCTGTAACCGATTCAGCGAGCCAGAAGGAAGAGCGCTCGAAACCGTCCGCGAAAAAACCATCGAGCTTTTATATGAAGCAGATGCGCGCGGGCCTGGCTGGCGCCGGTTATGTGAAACACGAGACTTGGGTGCTTCCCGAAAACCGAAGCCTGCTCAAGCAGATGGAGAAACAGCTACGCCAACCGATTCTGGCTGGCTCATTCATGTCGGAGAATTACATGAGCGCAGGTACTAACTGGAACATCGATCGTCTGTTCAGCGCCCTTCAGGCACTGGACGAAGTGGTTTCTAAGGACATCACGCTTTCTCTGATTCAAGGCTCCGAGTCCAGCATCAAGCTGGAAATGAACGATTTCGGTGGCCTGCCGATTTACATCGCGGTGGTGGGCGAGCAGATCATCGTCGACACGGTTCTGGTAGACGTCGAGTCGATCAAGGATGTGCCGGCTTTCAACGATGCCGTACTGCGCAGCCGCGAACTGTTCCCGCTGTCCTCGATCGGTATCGAGTCGATGCCGAACGGCCAGATCGTCTACAACATGTTCGGCGCGCTGAGCTCCGATTCCAGCCTGACCAACGTCGTGACCGAGGTCAAAACCCTGGTCGACAATGTGCAACGCGCCAGCGAAGCCTTTGAACGTTTCTTCCATTAATTTTTCAGGAATAGGGATTATCCAATGACTCAGTCCATCTGGAGCAAATTGTTCACCGCGCTGCGCGGCGGTGCCAATGAAGTCGGCGAATCGATCGTCGACCAACAGGCCCTGCGTATCCTCGATCAGGAAATTCGTGATGCTGACAGCGCCCTGGCCAACGCCAAGCGTGAGCTGGTCACCATCATGGCCAAGCACAAACTGTCGGCTGATCGCGTGAGCGAATACAACGCCAAGATCAAGGACCTGGAATCCAAGGCCCTGGCCGCCATCCAGGCCAACCGTGAAGACCTGGCAATGGAAGTGGCCGAAGCCATTTCGACTTTGACCAACGAGCTGGACGTCGAGCAAAAGCAGGCCACCGAGTTCGGTGGTTACGCGGACAACATGCGCAAAGACATCACCAAGGCCGAAAACCGCATCAAAAGCCTGCGCCAGCAAGTGGACATGGCCAAGGCGCGTGAAAGCGTACAAAAGGCCCAGGTCAGCGCGTCCATCGCCAGTGGCGGCGCCAACGGCAAGCTGGAAACGGCCGTCGGTACACTGAACCGTCTGCAAGCCAAGCAGCAGCAACGTGCCGCTGAACTGCAAGCTCAGGACGAACTGGCGGATGCGTCGACCGGTACTGACCTGGAGCGCAAATTGCGCGAAGCCGGCATCACACCGGATTCGGGCAGCGCCAATGCGATCCTGGAACGCCTGAAGCAGAAGTCGGCCGAGTAACGTTGCCGGACGCATAACCTGTGGGAGCGAGCTTGCTCGCGATTGCGGTTTGCCAGTCGACATTAATGCTGACAGACACATCGCCATCGCGAGCAAGCTCGCTCCCACATGGATCGGTGCTGATTCATTGCCCTTCTTTTTTACGTCGAGGTCAAGGATGGATGCCCTGAAGGGTTTCAAGACAATCGCCGGCGTGGCAGTTTTCATGGTCGCGCTGCAGGTGCTCAACGCCGTAACCGGCTACAGCCTTTTGTCATTTGGCCTGGTCCCGAGAACGCTCTTCGGGCTGCCCGGCATCCTCACCTCGCCTTTTCTCCACGCCTCATTTGCGCACCTGAGCGCCAACCTGATCCCGTTTTTGATTCTGGGCACGCTGGTCATTATCGAAGGGCTTAATCGGTTTCTGGCGGTCAGCGCCATCATCATTGTGCTGGGCGGCTCGCTGGTCTGGCTGTTCGGTTTCAAAGGCGTACACATCGGCGCCAGCGGCTGGGTGTTCGGGTTGTGGGCATACCTTCTGGCACGTGCCTGGTTCCAGAGAAGCTGGGGCAATCTGATTACAGCCAGTGTCGTGGCGCTGCTCTATGGCGGTTTGATTTTTGGCTTCCTGCCTCGTCAGGGTGTTTCCTTCGAAGGTCACCTCTTTGGTGCGTTCGCCGGATATATTGCGGCCAAGGTACTTTTTTCTGCGCCGCGCAGCAGGTTTAATGCCGCCCGGTAACCGCTATCAGGCTTTCATATGCCGAGGCGATTACGTCGCCAGGAATAAGCCCCCACGGAGTCAGGGACGAAATGTCGATTTACCTTTTAATGCGCCTGTACGCCTCGTCCCTCTTCCACCGATTCGGCTGGGCAGGCCCGTTGCAACCCTCGTCAGACGATCTGACCCTGACCACCGTGCTGGCGGTCAATCAATTAAGCCCGGTCGGGCAAGTCCTCGCCCACTTCAATGACAGTGAAATCGCCTCCACTCGCCTCAAGGAAATCTCCAATGGGATGGTTTAAACAATTGATGGGGCTTGAGGCCCCGAACGCGAATACCGATTCGAAATGGACGGCCAGTGAAACCGCATCACCCGTCACCGGTCCGTTGGGTCTGGCCTTGGGCAAGGGCGTGATGTTCGACACGGCCCTGAGATTATTGCTCGACGGCAACACCACGGTGACCATCCCGGGCTCCCAGCAGATCTGGAGCAACGGCACCATTGACCTCGGGCAGTCGACCTGGCTGTCGCGCTATTACATGAACGACGAAGACTACTGGCTGCAGGTGCACACCACCGGCGACATCGCCGGGCAGGTCGAGTCGGTGATCCTGTTCAATTACCTCAGCTACATCACCATCAGCAGTGAAGCGGAACTGCGTCGGCTGGCCGGTCCGCAAAGTCTGATCGGGCTGCCGACCTACACCCACAACGGCGTGGAATACACCCGCGAATGGGGCACCGAGAATGGCCAGACAGAATTGGTGGCGTTAAGCGAACAGCTGAAAAATCCGGACGAGTCCTACAGCATCGAGCACCGTTCGATGCTGTACGCCCGCGAAACCGGCCTGACCGATCGCCGGGAATTCCTGCTGTTTTCCGTTGAAGAAGACGCTGAAGGCACCATCAGCTTGAGCACGTCCTTGGGCGTCTCGCTGTACACAACCGACCTGAACACGTTCTAAAAAGGAACAAGTCCATGCTAGAAGCGCTCTCCATCTCCCTGAACAAAGCCGCCGTGCTCGGATTTGTTTCCTACTTGCTCGGCGCCGCGGTGTTGTTCGCCCTGTTCCAGTTCATCTACACCCGCATCACTCCGCACAAGGAATTCGAGCTGATCCGTTCGGGCAACGTGGCCGCCGCAATCGCCTTGGGCGGTGCAATCATCGGTTTCGCCATTCCGGCCAGCAACGTGATTGCCTACTCGATCAGCATTCTGGACTTCGCTGTCTGGGCGGTGATTGCAGCCCTCGTTCAATTGCTGGCATTCCTGGTGACCAGCCTGGTGCTCAAAGGCACCTCTGAACGCATCAGGAAAGGTGAAATCGCGGCCGGCATCTACGTCGCAGCAGTGGCCATCAGCGTCGGCATGCTTAACGCCGCCTGCATGACCCCTACCCAGAACTGATTGCGCAACGGAGATCCCGATGAAACGAAGCAAGTACGTTCAGCTCTCGCTGGCCGCATCGGTCGCCATGGCGATATCCGGTTGCGGGCCGACGGAAAAAACCTACGCAGTGCAGAAGAAGTACAACTTCCAGTCCGTGCAGCAGTGCGCCGATGAAAAATTACCGGTGGATGTCTGCTCTGACGCCTACATGACCGCCATGGCCGAGCATCGCCGTATTGCGCCGGTGTACGACAACCAGGCCGATTGTGATGCCGACTTTGTCGCCGACTGGTGCCAACAGGATTCCGCTGGCAAGTTCATCCCCAAGCTGGGTGGTTTCGAACTGACCGCCGACGGCCAGGTCACGCAATCCCAGGTCGACGCCGCCAAGGCTCAATTACCCGCCTCGGAAACGGCGAACACAGGTGGCTCGGGGTTCTCCACCAGCAGCCTGCTGACCGGCCTGCTGATCGGCAACATGCTGAGCAGCAACCGCAACAGCTACTACTCCGAGCCGGTGTACCGTTATCGCGATGATCGCGGTAATTACGGATCTTCAACGCTCAACCAGCGGATTTCCAAAGGCTCGACGTTTACCAGGTCCAACCAGGCCAGGTACGGCAGCAGCAACTACGCCGACTCGGTCCGTTCTTCCACCAGCAAGCCGGTTTCCGTTGCCTCGTCCACCTCACGTGGCGGCTTTGGCAGCAAGGCCAGCGCACGCAGCGGCTGGGGCGGCGGCGGTTCAAGCAGTTAAGGAAACCGGACCATGAAGAAAATCCTTTGCGCAGAGCGTCATGACTGGAAACAGACGGCCGAGAGTCTCGGCTTTCTGTTCCATACCATCGACGACGAACCCTACTGGGACGAGAGCGCGTATTACCAATTCACGCTCAAGCAGATCGAAAACGATCTCGAAGACCCGACCACCGAGATCCATGAAATGTGCATGGACCTGGTGGCCCGCGTGGTCCAAAGCGAGGAGCTGCTGGAGCGCCTGAGCATTCCCGCGCCGTTCTTCGAACTGATTCGCACCTCTTGGCTCGAAGGCCACCCGCACCTGTACGGGCGTATGGATTTTTCCTACAACGGCAACGGCCCCGCAAAGTTGCTGGAACTCAACTACGACACGCCTACCAGCCTGTATGAGGCCGCAGCGTTTCAATGGGGCTGGCTGGAGCAATGCATCGAGCGCGGTTTGCTGCCCAAGCATGCCGACCAGTTCAACAGTATCGACACCAAACTGCATCAGGCTTTCGCGCAACTGCAGCTCAAACAGCCTTTCTATTTCGCCTCGATGAAAGACTCGGTCGAAGACAAAGGCACCACCGATTACTTGCGCCTGATCGCGAAAAAGGTGGGCATCGAATCACGCCACATCGACATCGAAGACATCGGCCTGACCAGTGACGGTCGTTTCGTCGATCTCGAAGATCGCTGGATCCCGCATCTGTTCAAGCTGCATGCCTGGGAGTTCATCTTCCACGAGCCCTTCGGCGCAGCCATCGCCCAGAGCGACACGCAGTTTTTCGAGCCGGCCTGGAAATCCATCATTTCCAACAAAGGCATCCTGCCGCTGCTGTGGGAATTCAACAAAGGTCACCCGAACCTGCTGGCAGCGCATCTGGATACCGAGCCGAACAAAGCGGTGCCCAAGGGCTGGGTGCGCAAGCCGTTCTTCTCTCGGGAAGGCGCCAACATCGAACTGCAAACTGCCGAAGGTCTGATCGTAAAAGCGGACGGCCCCTACACCGACGCGCCGTTTATCCTTCAGGAGTTTGCTCCGCTGCCGCAGTTTGGTGACAGCTTTACGTTGATCGGTTCCTGGGTGATCGGGGATCAGGCGGCCGGCATCGGCGTGCGCGAGGACAACAGTTTGATTACCAAGGATTCAAGCCGGTTCTTGCCGCATCTGATACTCGACTGACCCACCCAGCGCCCATTAAAAAGACCAGGAACGGACAGATAGTCAGACGCCCACAAGACTTATGGCTGAAATGCCGGATAATGGCGGCCATTCGTTTAGCCGTTATTCTGGTAATCCCCCATGGAAATCAAGGTCAACTTTCTCGACAACCTTCGACTTGAAGCCAAGTTCGACGACTTCACGGTGGTGGCCGACCAACCTATCCGCTACAAGGGCGATGGCTCGGCACCAGGCCCGTTCGACTATTTCCTGGCCTCATCGGCGCTGTGTGCGGCGTATTTTGTGAAGTTGTATTGCAGTACGCGCAATATCCCCACGGACAACATCCGCCTGTCGCAGAACAATATTGTTGACCCGGAAAACCGCTACAACCAGATTTTCAAGATCCAGGTCGAGTTGCCGGCGGACATCTCCGACAAGGACCGCCAGGGCATTCTGCGCTCCATCGACCGTTGCACCGTGAAGAAAGTGGTGCAGGCCGGGCCTGAGTTTGTGATCGAAGAAGTGGAAAACCTCGACGCCGATGCCCAGGCGTTGCTGATGCCCGCTTCTAACTCGACTTCCGAGGCGGGCACTTACATTGCCGGCAAGGATCTGCCGCTGGAGCAAACCATCGCCAACATGTCGGCCATTCTGGCGGACCTGGGCATGAAGATCGAAATCGCTTCGTGGCGCAATATCGTGCCCAACGTATGGTCGCTGCATATCCGCGATGCGCACTCGCCGATGTGCTTTACCAACGGCAAGGGTGCAACCAAGGAAGGCGCGCTGGCGTCGGCGTTGGGCGAGTTTATCGAGCGACTCAACTGCAACTTCTTCTACAACGACCAGTTCTGGGGTGAGGACATCGCCAATGCAGCGTTTGTGCACTACCCGGACGAACGCTGGTTCAAGCCTGGCCGTAAAGACGCACTGCCGACCGAAATCCTCGATGAGCACTGCCTGAAGATTTACAACCGCGACGGCGAGCTGCGTGGCTCCCATCTGATCGATACCAACTCGGGCAATGAAGAGCGCGGCATCTGCTCGCTGCCGTTCGTGCGTCAGTCGGACGGCGAAGTGGTGTATTTCCCGTCCAACCTGATTGAAAACCTTTTCCTGAGCAACGGCATGAGCGCCGGCAATACCTTGGCCGAAGCCCAGGTGCAGTGCCTGTCGGAAATCTTCGAGCGCGCGGTAAAACGCGAAATCATCGAAGGTGAATTCGCCCTGCCGGATGTGCCGGCCAGCGTGTTGGCCAAGTACCCTGGGATACTGGCCGGCATTCAGGCGCTGGAAGAGCAAGGGTTCCCGGTGTTGGTCAAGGATGCGTCCCTGGGGGGTGAATTCCCGGTGATGTGCGTCACGCTGATGAATCCGCGTACCGGCGGTGTGTTCGCCTCGTTCGGCGCGCACCCGAGCCTGGAAGTGGCATTGGAACGCAGCCTGACCGAGCTACTCCAGGGCCGCAGTTTTGAAGGTCTCAACGACTTGCCGCAGCCAACGTTTGAAGGGCATGCGGTGACCGAGCCGAATAACTTCGTCGAGCACTTTATTGACTCCAGCGGTGTGGTGTCGTGGCGCTTCTTCAGCTCGAAGTCCGATTACGAATTCGTGGAGTGGGATTTCTCCGGCCAGGGTGAAAACTCGAATGCCGAGGAAGCCGCGACCTTGTTCGGCATTCTCAAAGGCATGGGCAAAGAAGCGTACATGGCCGTCTACGAGCATATCGGCGCCACGGCGTGCCGAATCCTGGTGCCGGACTATTCGGAAATCTATCCCGCGGACGATCTGATCTGGGATAACACCAACAAAGCACTGTTCTTCCGCGCCGACATCCTGAATCTGCATCGCCTGGACGAAGACGAGCTGCAAGCGCTGGTTGAGCGCCTGGTGGAAAGTGAGCTGGACGACTACACCGACATCACCTCCTTGATCGGCATCGAATTTGACGACAACACCGCCTGGGGTCAGCTGACGATCCTGGAGTTGAAGCTGCTGATTTATCTCGCCTTGCAGCAATTCGAAGAGGCGAAAGAGGCGGTAGAACAGTTCCTGCAGTACAACGACAACACCGTTGAACGCGGCTTGTTCTATCAGGCGATCAATGCCGTGCTGGAGATGAAGCTGGACGAAGACCTGGAACTGGAAGACTACGAAGCCAACTTCCGCCGGATGTTTGGCAACGAGCGGATGGATGCAGTGATCGGATCGGTAGATGGCACCGTGCGGTTCCATGGCTTGACGCCGACCAGCATGAAACTGGAGGGGCTCGACAGGCACTTGCGCTTGATCGAGAGCTACAAAAAACTGCATACCGCGCGGACCAACGTGACAACGTTATCCCGTTAACAGCGGCCACAAAAAAAGCGAAGCCAGATGGCTTCGCTTTTTTTTACTGACTGGATCGCAGCTTTTTAGAACGGGATATCGTCATCAAAGCTGTCGAAATCCGGAGCCGGTTGCGGCGCTGCCTGCTGTGGAGGCGGAGCCTGACGCGACTGTTGCGGTGCCGACTGCTGCGGACGTGGAGCCTGCTGGCGTGGGGCCGGAGCGGATTGCTGGTAGTTATTGCCCCCGCCTTGTTGGTCGCCCTGTTGTGGACGGCCGCCCAGCAGCTGCATGGTGCCTTGCATGTCGACCACGATTTCAGTGGTGTAACGCTTGATACCGTCTTTTTCCCACTCACGGGTCTGCAGCTTGCCTTCGATGTACACCTGCGAACCTTTACGCAGGTATTCGCCGGCGATCTCGGCCACTTTGCCGAACATCGACACACGGTGCCATTCGGTCTTCTCGACCTTCTGACCGGTTTGCTTGTCGGTCCACTGTTCGCTGGTCGCCAGACTCAGGTTGGTCACGGCGTTACCGTTAGGCAAGTAGCGAACTTCGGGATCCTGGCCGCAAGTGCCGACCAATATGACTTTGTTAACCCCACGGGCCATAACGTTCTCCTAGGCTACGCACGCTGCCTCGGCCGGGTTGTTCACCAGGCGCTCAAGGGTCGTGCGATCCAATAGTTCTGTGTCCAATTTGATGTAAATCGCCGCTTCATCAGCAACGATCACCGCATCTGTTACCCCTACGACGGCCTTCAGGCGCTCAACCAGACCCGCTTCGCGGATCGCCTCGGGCGACAACGGCAAGCGCAGGCTCGTGACATAAGGTGGTTCGCGCATGGTAACAGCAAAGGCCAGCCAGAGGGCAGCCAGGCCGGCGCATCCAAGGAATACAACCGACAAACCGCCATGCTGGAACAACCAGCCGCCGAGGATCCCGCCCAGCGCCGAACCGAGGAACTGGCTGGTGGAATAAACCCCCATCGCCGTGCCTTTGCCGCCTGCTGGTGAAACCTTGCTGATCAGCGATGGCAACGAAGCTTCCAGCAGATTGAACGCGGTGAAGAACACCACCGTACCAATCACCAGAGCTCGCAGGCTGTCGCCGAACTGCCAGAAGAATAGCTCAGTGAGCATCAGCGTCAGCACTGCGCCCAATAAAACTCGTTTCATTTTGCGTTTCTTCTCGCCGTAGATAATGAACGGGATCATGGCGAAGAAAGAGATCAACAGCGCGGTAAGGTAGACCCACCAGTGCTGCTCTTTAGGCAGCCCGGCTTTTTCGACCAGCGCCAGGGGCAGTGCAACGAAGCTCGACATCAACATCGCGTGCAACACAAAAATACCCAAGTCCAGGCGCAACAGATCCGGATGCTTGAGCGTCGGGATCAGCGCCTGGCGCGCGACGCCGGACTCGCGGTGCTGCAACGGCCCGGTGGAACGCGGCACCATGAACATCACGATCACGATGCCGAACAGGGCCATGCCGCCAGTGGCGAGGAACAAGCCGGACAAGCCGAACGCACGGGTCAGCAGCGGCCCTACAACCATGGCGACAGCAAACGACAGACCAATCGTCATGCCGATCATAGCCATGGCTTTGGTCCGATGCTGTTCCCGGGTCAGGTCTGACAGCAGCGCCATCACGGCGGCGGAAATCGCCCCGGCACCTTGCAGGATTCGTCCGGCGATCACGCCCCAGATCGAATCGGCATTGGCTGCCAGCACGCTGCCCAAGGCAAAGACGATCAATCCCAGGTAAATCACTGGACGTCGCCCGATGCGATCGGAAATGAAGCCGAAAGGAATCTGGAAAATCGCCTGGGTCAGGCCGTAAGCGCCGATCGCCAGGCCAATGAGGGCCGGGGTCGCGCCTGCCAGATCCATCCCATAGGTCGCCAGTACCGGCAACACCATGAACATGCCAAGCATACGGAAGGCGAACACCAGGGCCAGACCGCTTGCTGCGCGGGTCTCACTGCCACTCATGCGTTCGCTGTGGGGATCGTGCATGGAAAAACCTCATGTGAACCGGCGGCGATTCTACCAGTCCCATCGATTGACAGGGTATATCGCGACGCTTTGACGCGCTCTGCTGACAGACTCTTCATCTAAGACATCAACCCGCTCGTTTGATAGTGTGCATCCATCCAGTATTTGGCCGTATACTCCTACGTTTTCGACGCCCGCCAAGCGAGGCCACTTTGGACAAGATCCTGATTCGTGGGGCCCGAACCCACAACCTGAAGAACATCGACCTGACCCTGCCACGGGACAAACTGATCGTCATCACCGGCCTGTCCGGATCCGGCAAATCGTCCCTGGCGTTCGACACGCTGTATGCCGAAGGCCAACGCCGCTACGTCGAATCGCTGTCGGCCTATGCCCGGCAGTTTTTGTCGATGATGGAAAAACCTGACGTCGACACCATCGAAGGTTTGTCGCCAGCCATTTCCATCGAACAGAAATCGACCTCGCACAACCCGCGTTCGACGGTCGGCACCATCACCGAAATCTACGACTACCTGCGCCTGCTTTACGCTCGCGTGGGTATTCCGCGTTGCCCAGACCACGACATTCCACTGGAAGCGCAGACCGTCAGCCAGATGGTCGACCTGGTCCTCGCGCAACCGGAGGGCAGCAAGCTCATGCTGCTGGCCCCGGTGATTCGCGAGCGCAAAGGCGAACACCTGTCGGTCTTCGAAGAACTGCGCGCCCAGGGTTTTGTGCGCGCGCGAGTCAACGGACGGCTTTGCGAACTCGACGAACTGCCAAAGCTCGATAAACAGAAGAAGCACTCGATCGATGTCGTGGTCGACCGTTTCAAGGTTCGCGCCGACCTGCAACAGCGTCTGGCCGAGTCGTTCGAGACCGCCTTGAAGCTGGCGGATGGCATCGCTCTGGTTGCACCAATGGACGATGAACCCGGCGAAGAGATCATCTTCTCCGCACGCTTCGCCTGCCCGATCTGCGGTCATGCCATCAGCGAGCTGGAACCCAAGCTGTTCTCCTTCAACAACCCGGCCGGCGCCTGCCCGACATGCGATGGCCTGGGCGTGAAGCAGTTCTTCGACATCAAGCGACTGGTGAATGGCGAGTTGACGCTGGCCGAAGGGGCGATTCGCGGCTGGGACAGGCGTAACGTCTATTACTTCCAGATGCTTGGCTCGCTAGCCTCGCACTACAAGTTCAGCCTGGAAGTGCCGTTCAACGACCTGTCGGCCGATCAGCAGAAATTCATACTGCACGGCAGCGGTTCGCAGAACGTCGACTTCAAATACCTGAACGACCGTGGCGATATCGTCAAACGCTCGCACCCGTTCGAAGGCATCGTGCCGAACCTGGAACGCCGCTACCGCGAAACCGAGTCGGCATCGGTGCGTGAAGAGCTGGCCAAGTTCCTCAGCACCCAGCCTTGCCCGGATTGCCGCGGGACTCGCCTGCGTCGCGAAGCGCGACACGTGTGGGTGGGTGAGAAGACGCTTCCAGCGGTGACGAATCTGCCGATTGGTGACGCCTGTGAATACTTTGGCGTGCTCAAACTCACGGGCCGTCGTGGTGAAATTGCCGACAAGATTCTCAAGGAAATCCGCGAACGCCTGCAGTTTCTGGTCAACGTCGGCCTGGACTATCTGTCCCTGGATCGCAGCGCGGACACGTTGTCTGGCGGTGAGGCTCAGCGGATTCGCCTGGCCAGCCAGATTGGCGCCGGTCTGGTGGGCGTCCTGTACATCCTCGACGAACCGTCCATCGGTCTGCACCAACGAGACAATGATCGATTGCTGGGAACGCTCAAGCACCTGCGCGACATCGGCAACACGGTGATTGTGGTCGAGCACGATGAAGATGCCATTCGCCTGGCGGACTATGTCGTGGATATTGGTCCGGGCGCGGGCGTCCACGGTGGACACATCGTCGCCGAAGGAACGCCGGCCGAGGTCATGGCTCACCCCGACTCGTTGACTGGCAAGTATCTGTCGGGTCGAGTAAAGATCGCCGTTCCGGCCAAGCGCACACCGCGTAACAAAAAGCTGTCGCTGTCCCTCAAGGGCGCGCGCGGCAACAACTTGCGCAATGTCGACCTGGATATTCCGATCGGACTGTTGACCTGTGTGACCGGCGTGTCCGGTTCGGGCAAGTCGACACTGATCAACAACACGCTGTTTCCCTTGAGCGCTACTGCACTCAACGGCGCAACCACGCTTGAGGCCGCCGCTCACGACAGCATCAAAGGCCTGGAGCATCTGGATAAGGTGGTCGACATCGACCAGAGCCCGATCGGGCGCACGCCGCGCTCCAACCCGGCGACCTATACCGGACTGTTCACGCCGATCCGCGAACTGTTCGCCGGTGTTCCGGAGTCCCGTTCACGCGGTTATGGCCCGGGACGCTTCTCCTTCAACGTGAAGGGCGGACGTTGCGAAGCGTGTCAGGGCGACGGTCTGATCAAGGTCGAGATGCACTTCCTGCCGGACATCTATGTCCCGTGCGATGTCTGCAAGAGCAAGCGCTACAACCGCGAAACCCTTGAGATCAAGTACAAAGGCAAGAGCATCCACGAAACGCTCGAGATGACGATCGAGGAAGCCCGTGTGTTCTTCGATGCGGTTCCGGCGCTGGCGCGTAAGCTTCAGACGTTGATGGACGTGGGCCTGTCGTACATCAAGCTGGGACAATCGGCGACCACGTTGTCAGGCGGTGAAGCCCAGCGGGTGAAGCTGTCTCGGGAACTGTCCAAGCGTGATACCGGCAAGACGCTGTACATCCTCGACGAGCCAACCACTGGCCTGCACTTCGCGGATATCCAGCAACTGCTCGACGTGTTGCATCGTCTGCGCGACCACGGAAACACGGTGGTGGTGATCGAGCATAACCTCGATGTCATCAAGACTGCCGACTGGCTGGTCGACCTGGGGCCGGAAGGCGGCTCCAAGGGCGGACAGATCATTGCTGTCGGTACACCGGAAGAAGTGTCCGAGATGAAGCAGTCGCATACCGGCTTCTACCTCAAGCCACTGCTGGCTCGCGACAAAGCCTGAGTCCAGCCCATGAAAAAGCCCCTGTCACTTCATCAGTGACAGGGGCTTTTTTGTATCCGGTGCAATCAGGTGTGGGATTGCAGGTAGTTCTCAAGACCGATCAGCTTGATCAAACCCAACTGCTTCTCAAGCCAGTAGGTGTGATCTTCTTCGGTATCGTTCAGCTGTATACGCAGCATTTCACGGCTAACGTAGTCTTTGTGCTGCTCGCAGAGCTCGATGCCTTTGCACAGTGCAGCGCGGACCTTGTATTCCAGTCGCAAGTCGGCAGCAAGCATATCCGGCACGGTGGTGCCGACATCCAGGTCATCCGGACGCATGCGCGGCGTGCCCTCAAGCATCAGGATACGGCGCATCAGGGCATCGGCATGTCCTGCTTCTTCTTCCATCTCGTGGTTGATTCGTTCGTAGAGCTTGGTGAATCCCCAGTCCTCATACATCCGCGAGTGAACGAAATATTGATCACGCGCGGCCAGTTCGCCGGTCAGCAACGTGTTGAGGTAATCGATTACGTCTGGGTGGCCTTGCATCGCCCTACATCTCCCTGCTTGAAAGTCTGTAGTTTGAACCACCACGACTGTTTGGTCACTTCGTTTGCGCGATAAAAGCGAAGATATTCTGAGAAAAGTGGTTTAAATAGCGCCAAAACCGCCCTAATGAGGGCGGTTCTGCTTCTCGTTTAGACTTCGTTAAGCTGTACGCCCAACGCCTTCGCGATTGCTTCTCCATACGCCGGATCTGCGCTGTAGAAGTGCTGCAGCTGACGATCGACTACGTCATCCGAAACCCCGGCCATGGCACCGGCAATGTTCCTGACCAACAGGGCCTTCTGCTCATCGCTCATGAGTCGGAACAGCGCGCCGGCATGGCTGTAGTAGTCGGTGTCTTCGCGATGATCATATCGATCAGCAGCACCGCTGAGCGCGAGAGGAGGCTCGGCATAGCGAGGGGCCTGTTTTGGCGACTCGACGTAACTGTTCGGCTCATAGTTCGGCGCTGCACCGCCATTGCTGCCAAACGCCATCGAACCATCGCGTTGGTAGCTGTTCACCGGGCTACGAGGCGCATTCACCGGCAGTTGTTGATGATTGGTGCCAATACGGTAGCGGTGAGCATCGGCATAAGCGAACACGCGCCCCTGGAGCATACGATCGGGAGACAGACCGACACCCGGGACCATGTTGCTCGGACCGAACGCCGCCTGCTCCACTTCAGCAAAGTAGTTCAGCGGATTACGATTGAGCTCGAGTTCACCCACTTCGATCAGCGGAAACTCTTTCTGCGACCAGGTTTTGGTCACGTCGAAAGGATTCTCGTAGTGAGCCGCGGCCTGCGCCTCAGACATGATCTGGATGCACACTCGCCATTTCGGGAAGTCACCACGCTCAATCGCCTCGAACAGGTCACGCTGTGCGTAATCCGGATCGGTACCGGCCAGGCGTGCAGCCTCTGCTGGCGCGAGATTCTTGATGCCTTGCTTGGTTTTGTAGTGCCATTTCACCCAATGCCGTTCGCCTTTGGCGCTGATCAGGCTGTAGGTGTGGCTGCCAAAACCGTGCATGTGGCGATATCCGTCTGGAATGCCCCGGTCCGAAAACAAGATGGTGACCTGGTGCAGCGCCTCAGGCGAATGCGACCAGAAGTCCCACATCATCTGCGCGCTTTTCAGATTGCTTTGCGGCAAACGCTTTTGGGTGTGGATAAAATCCGGGAATTTGAGCGGATCGCGGATAAAAAATACAGGCGTGTTGTTGCCAACAATGTCCCAGTTGCCTTCTTCGGTATAAAACTTCAAAGCAAAGCCGCGTGGATCGCGCTCGGTGTCGGCCGAACCGCGCTCGCCGCCGACGGTAGAGAAGCGCAAGAATGTCGGCGTTTGCTTACCGATGGATTCAAACAGTTTGGCGCTGGTGTACTCGGTGATATCCCGAGTCACGGTGAACGTACCGTAGGCGCCCGAGCCTTTGGCGTGTACACGACGCTCAGGGATGTTTTCACGGTTGAAGTGGGCAAGCTTCTCGATCAGGTGGAAGTCGTCGAGTAGCAGCGGGCCACGAGGGCCGGCGGAGCGGGAATTCTGGTTGTCGGCGACAGGAGCGCCACTGGCGGTGGTAAGCGTTTTATTTTGGCTCATGCGATCTCTTCCTCTGTCAGTCTTGAACTGCCGGCTAATCGGCTGAGAGGGAGTATTGATCATGAACGTTACAGCCACAAATTCATTAACTTGCGACCATCGATAGATAATTACTAATTACATTCAGGAGTGCATGCCGATCGCGATGCTTTTCGATCAGGCACAAAAAACCGGGCACTAGGCCCGGTTCTTCGTTTCAGACTGACGTCTTACTCAGCGGATACAGCTTCACCGCCGGTAGCACGATCAACCAACTCGACGTACGCCATAGGCGCGTTGTCGCCAGTGCGGAAACCGCACTTGAGGATGCGCAGGTAGCCACCCTCACGGGTAGCGTAACGCTTGCCCAGGTCGTTGAAGAGCTTACCAACGATAGCTTTCGAACGAGTACGGTCGAAAGCCAGACGGCGGTTAGCCAGGCTGTCTGTCTTGGCCAAAGTGATCAGCGGCTCAGCAACGCGACGCAGTTCTTTAGCTTTCGGCAGTGTAGTTTTGATCAGCTCGTGCTCGAACAGCGACACTGCCATGTTTTGAAACATGGCCTTGCGGTGCGAGCTAGTGCGGCTCAGGTGACGACCACTTTTACGATGACGCATGGTTCATTCCTTACCAAACACGACGTTCGGTGATTACGACGATCAGGCAGTCGCCTTGTCGTCCTTCTTAAGACTTGCAGGCGGCCAGTTGTCGAGGCGCATGCCGAGGGACAGACCGCGGGAGGCCAGAACGTCCTTGATTTCAGTCAAGGATTTCTTGCCAAGGTTCGGAGTCTTCAACAGCTCTACTTCGGTACGCTGAATCAGGTCACCGATGTAGTAGATGTTTTCCGCCTTAAGGCAGTTAGCCGAACGTACAGTCAGTTCCAGATCGTCAACCGGGCGAAGCAGGATCGGATCGATCTCGTCTTCCTGCTCAACAACCACTGGCTCACTATCACCTTTGAGGTCGACGAACGCAGCCAACTGCTGTTGCAGAATGGTTGCAGCGCGGCGGATAGCCTCTTCAGGATCCAGGGTACCGTTGGTTTCCAGATCAATAACCAGCTTGTCCAGGTTAGTACGCTGCTCGACACGGGCGTTTTCCACCACGTATGCGATACGGCGAACCGGGCTGAACGAAGAGTCAAGCTGCAAGCGACCGATGCTGCGGCTTTCGTCTTCATCGCTCTGACGCGAGTCTGCCGGTTCATAACCACGACCACGAGCTACGGTGAGCTTCATGTTCAGGGCGCCGTTAGACGCCAGGTTAGCGATTACGTGATCGGGGTTAACGATCTCGACATCATGATCCAGCTGAATATCGGCAGCGGTAACCACCCCCGAACCCTTCTTCGACAAGGTCAGCGTAACTTCGTCACGACCGTGCAGCTTGATAGCCAGACCTTTAAGGTTCAACAGGATTTCAATTACGTCTTCCTGTACGCCTTCGATGGCGCTGTACTCATGGAGTACACCGTCAATCTCGGCCTCGACTACTGCACAGCCGGGCATTGAGGACAACAGGATGCGGCGCAGCGCGTTGCCCAGGGTGTGGCCGAAACCACGCTCGAGAGGCTCGAGAGTGATCTTGGCGCGGGTTGGACTGACAACCTGCACATCAATGTGGCGGGGTGTCAGGAACTCATTTACCGAAATCTGCATGGATGCACCTATTTTCTAGCCCTTACTTGGAGTAGAGCTCGACAATCAGGCTTTCGTTGATGTCGGCGGACAGATCACTGCGAGCAGGAACGTTCTTGAAAACGCCCGACTTCTTCTCAGTGTCTACTTCTACCCATTCTACGCGGCCACGTTGGGCACACAGATCGAGAGCTTGGACAATGCGAAGTTGGTTCTTTGCTTTCTCGCGAATCGCGACCACGTCACCAGCACGAACCTGGTACGACGGCACGTTTACGGTCTGACCGTTAACGCTGACGGATTTGTGCGATACCAGCTGACGGGATTCGGCACGAGTAGAGCCAAAACCCATACGGTATACAACGTTGTCCAGACGGCATTCGAGCAGTTGCAGCAGGTTTTCACCGGTTGCACCTTTCTTGCCAGCAGCTTCTTTGTAGTAGCCGCTGAATTGACGCTCGAGAACGCCGTAGATACGACGGACCTTCTGCTTTTCACGCAGTTGGGTGCCGTAATCGGACTGGCGACCGCGGCGTTGGCCGTGGATACCAGGTGCTGCTTCGATGTTGCACTTCGATTCGATCGCGCGCACGCCGCTCTTCAGAAAGAGATCGGTGCCTTCGCGACGAGCGAGTTTGCATTTTGGACCAATGTAACGAGCCATTCTTTACAATCTCCTGGATTACACGCGGCGCTTCTTCGGCGGACGGCACCCGTTGTGCGGGATTGGCGTCACGTCGGTGATGCTGGCGATCTTGTAGCCACAGCCGTTCAAAGCGCGGACTGCAGATTCACGACCTGGGCCTGGACCTTTGACGTTAACGTCGAGGTTTTTCAGACCGTATTCCAGCGCAGCTTGACCAGCACGTTCAGCAGCTACTTGAGCAGCAAACGGAGTGGACTTGCGGGAACCGCGGAAACCCGAACCACCGGAGGTAGCCCAGGAAAGAGCGTTGCCTTGACGGTCGGTGATGGTCACGATTGTGTTGTTAAAAGACGCGTGGATGTGGGCGATGCCATCAACCACTGTCTTTTTGACTTTTTTACGAGGACGAGCAGCAGGTTTAGCCATGATTAATTTCCTGTCGATTCGCTGGGGCGATTACTTGCGGATCGGCTTACGCGGACCTTTACGGGTACGCGCGTTAGTCTTGGTACGCTGACCGCGCACTGGAAGACCACGACGATGACGCAGACCGCGATAGCAACCGAGGTCCATCAAACGCTTGATTTTCATGTTGATTTCGCGACGCAGGTCACCTTCAGTGGTGAACTTCGCCACTTCGCCACGCAGCTGTTCAATCTGCTCGTCGCTCAGATCTTTGATCTTTGCGGCTGGGTTTACCCCAGTCACTGCACAGATCTTCTGTGCAGTAGTGCGACCAACACCATAGATGTAGGTCAGCGAGATAACAGTATGCTTGTTATCTGGAATGTTAACGCCTGCAATACGGGCCATTCAGTGGGACTCCAATTGACAGCTACCTACGCCCCGGAAGCCAAGAAATAGGGCGCGAGATAATATCGCTGTAATAACAAATAATCAACCCGGTAGCGCACTAGCTACCGGGCTTGAAGCACAATCACACTCAGCCTTGGCGCTGTTTGTGACGCGGTTCCGCGCTGCAAATTACTCGAACAACACCTTCGCGGCGAATAATCTTGCAGTTACGGCACAGCTTTTTCACCGATGCACGAACTTTCATCACCAACTCCTCGAACCTTATGGGTACTCAGCGCAACATGCCGCTGCCGTAACCCTTCAGGTTGGCTTTCTTCATCAGGGATTCGTACTGGTGCGAAACGAGGTGCGATTGTACTTGGGACATGAAGTCCATCACAACCACGACGACGATCAGCAACGAGGTCCCGCCAAGGTAGAACGGTACGTTTGCCGCAACCACCAGGAACTGGGGCAACAGACACACGGCCGTCATGTAAAGAGCACCGAACATGGTCAAGCGAGTCAGAACGCCATCAATGTAGCGCGCAGACTGCTCACCTGGACGGATGCCCGGAATAAAGGCACCGGACTTCTTCAGGTTTTCCGCTACGTCTTTCGGATTGAACATCAACGCCGTATAGAAGAAGCAGAAGAAAATAATCCCTGCACTAAACAGCAGAATATTCAACGGCTGACCAGGAGCGATCGACTGCGAGATGTCCTGCAACCAGCCCATACCTTCAGACTGACCGAACCAGGCACCCAACGAAGCCGGAAACAGCAAAATGCTGCTCGCGAAAATGGCCGGAATAACACCGGCCATGTTCACCTTCAGCGGCAAGTGGCTAGTCTGCGCAGCGAAAACCTTGCGGCCCTGCTGACGCTTGGCGTAGTGAACAGCAATACGACGCTGACCACGCTCAATGAACACCACGAAACCGATAATCGCTACTGCCAGCAAACCGATGGCAACCAGGGCGAAGATGTTGATATCACCCTGACGTGCAGACTCGAAAGACTGCCCGATCGCTCTCGGAAGACCGGCGACGATACCCGAAAAAATCAACATCGAGATACCGTTGCCAACACCACGCTCAGTAATCTGCTCACCCAGCCACATCATGAACATCGCACCAGCCACAAAAGTGGATACCGCGACGAAATGGAAGCCAAAGTCACCAGTGAACGCAACGCCCTGCCCTGCCAAGCCAATGGACATGCCAATTGCCTGGACGAGAGCGAGGACGACAGTGCCGTAGCGGGTGTACTGGCTGATCTTGCGACGGCCAGCTTCACCTTCCTTCTTCAACTGCTCCAGCTGCGGGCTGACGGCGGTCATCAGTTGCATGATGATCGATGCCGAAATGTACGGCATGATCCCCAGCGCAAAGATACTCATCCGTTCCAGCGCGCCGCCGGAAAACATGTTGAACAAGCTAAGAATGGTCCCCTCATTCTGTCGAAACAGGTCCGCGAGTCGGTCCGGGTTGATACCTGGAACCGGGATGTGTGCGCCTATTCGGTAGACGATAATCGCCAGGAACAGAAAACGCAGACGAGCCCAGAGTTCAGACATACCGCCTTTGCCGAGCGCAGAGAGAGCACCTTGCTTAGCCATTTATTCCTCGAACTTGCCGCCAGCTGCTTCGATAGCCGCACGCGCACCTTTGGTGGCGCCGATTCCCTTTCCGATGGTGACAGCGCGAGTAACTTCGCCGGACAGCATGATTTTCACACGCTGTACGTTGACGTTGATCACGTTGGCATCTTTCAGGGACTGCACGGTGACGATGTCGCCTTCCACTTTAGCCAGCTCGGACAAACGCACTTCTGCGCGATCCATGGCTTTCAGGGAAACGAAACCGAACTTCGGCAGGCGACGATGCAGCGGCTGTTGACCGCCTTCAAAGCCTGGAGCAATGGTGCCACCGGAGCGGGAGGACTGACCTTTGTGGCCACGGCCACCGGTCTTGCCCAAACCACTACCGATACCACGGCCCGGACGATGCTTTTCGCGACGGGAACCCGGCGCTGGACTCAGATCATTGAGTTTCATCGATTAACCCTCGACACGCAGCATGTAGTAAGCCTTGTTGATCATCCCGCGATTCTCGGGAGTATCAAGTACTTCTACAGTGTGACCGATGCGACGCAGACCCAGACCCTTAACGCACAGTTTGTGGTTAGGGATGCGGCCGGTCATGCTTTTGATCAGCGTAACTTTAACGGTAGCCATGATCAGAAGATCTCCTTGACGCTTTTGCCACGCTTGGCGGCAATGGATTCAGGAGACTGCATAGCCTTCAAACCTTTGAAAGTGGCGTGAACCACGTTTACCGGGTTAGTCGAGCCGTAGCACTTGGCCAGAACGTTCTGAACGCCAGCAACTTCGAGGACAGCACGCATAGCGCCGCCAGCGATGATACCGGTACCTTCAGAA
Organism: Pseudomonas sp. IT-P294; assembly: GCF_949767865.1. Taxonomy (NCBI): domain Bacteria; kingdom Pseudomonadati; phylum Pseudomonadota; class Gammaproteobacteria; order Pseudomonadales; family Pseudomonadaceae; genus Pseudomonas; species Pseudomonas sp. IT-P294. The sequence goes on from NZ_CATKQW010000012.1 coordinate 39,018, forward strand.
GCAGGCTGCATGTACACCTTCGAAGCGCCGTGACCGGACTTCATTGCGTACTGCAGAGTGGTGCCGTTCAGATCAACTTGGATCATGTTGCGACGAGCAGCTTCCATTGCCTTCTGGATCGCGGCAGGCACTTCACGTGACTTGCCACGGCCGAAGCCAACACGCCCTTTACCATCACCAACCACGGTCAACGCGGTGAAAGTGAAGATACGGCCGCCTTTTACGGTTTTGGCTACGCGGTTAACTTGAACCAGCTTCTCGATGTAGCCTTCGTCGCGCTTTTGGTCGTTATTTGACATAACTTAGAACTCCAGCCCAGCTTCACGAGCAGCATCAGCCAGCGCCTTGACGCGGCCGTGGTACTTGAAGCCAGAGCGGTCGAAAGCCACCTGCGAGACGCCAGCGGCTTTAGCACGCGTAGCGACCAGCTGGCCAACCTTAGTGGCCGCGTCGATGTTGCCAGTGGCGCCATCACGCAGTTCTTTATCCAAAGTCGAGGCAGATGCCAGGACTTTGTTGCCGTCGGCCGAAATGACCTGGGCGTAGATGTGCTGCGACGAGCGGAACACGCAGAGACGCACGACTTCGAGTTCGTGCATTTTCAGGCGTGCTTTGCGAGCGCGACGCAGTCGAGTAACTTTTTTGTCGGTCATTTGCTATGCCCTACTTCTTCTTGGCTTCTTTACGACGGACGACTTCGTCCGCGTAGCGCACACCTTTGCCTTTGTACGGCTCTGGTGGACGGAAGTCGCGGATCTCGGCGGCCACTTGACCTACCAGCTGCTTATCGATACCCCGAATCAGGATGTCGGTTTGGCTAGGAGTCTCAGCGGTGATGCCTTCCGGCAGTTCATAATCCACTGGGTGCGAGAAGCCAAGAGCTAGGTTCAGCACTGTGCCTTTTGCTTGCGCTTTATAACCAACACCGACCAGCTGGAGCTTACGCTCGAAGCCTTGGCTTACGCCTTGGACCATGTTGTTTACCAACGCACGAGTGGTACCAGCCATTGCGCGAGTTTGTTGATCGCCATTGCGAGCAGCGAAACGCAGCTCACCAGCTTCTTCAACGATCTCAACGGACGAATGGATGTTCAGTTCGAGAGTGCCCTTGGCACCCTTCACCGAAAGCTGTTGGCCTGCGAATTTTACTTCGACACCGGCTGGCAGCTTAACGGGGTTCTTAGCGACGCGTGACATGCTTATCCCCCCTTAGAACACAGTGCAAAGAACTTCGCCGCCGACACCGGCAGCGCGCGCAGCACGATCCGTCATCACACCTTTGTTGGTGGAGACGATAGACACACCGAGACCGCCACGAACTTTTGGCAGATCATCGACGGACTTGTACTGACGCAGGCCTGGACGGCTAACGCGCTTCACTTCCTCGATGACCGGACGGCCTTCGAAGTACTTCAGCTCGATGGACAGCAGTGGTTTGATTTCGCTGCTGATCTGATAACCCGCAATGTAACCTTCGTCCTTCAGGACTTTGGCAACAGCTACCTTCAACGTAGAAGATGGCATGCTTACGACGGACTTTTCAGCCATCTGGGCATTACGGATTCGAGTTAGCATGTCCGCTAACGGGTCCTGCATACTCATGGGCTAGACGCTCCTAATACAAAAAAATTAGCCTTGCGGCTACTACTTGTCGCCGAGCTCATCCATGCGAAAAAAGCACGGGCTCAGGCGAGCCGGGTATTCTAGACACACCCCACAAATGAATCAAGCCCCAATAGGGGCTTGATTCAAGTTCAAGGTCACCGATGGTCAGGATCTTGCGATCCCGACCATCGAGACTTCGATATTGCTTACCAGCTGGCTTTAACCAGACCAGGTACGTCACCACGCATTGCAGCTTCACGCAGTTTGTTACGGCCAAGGCCGAACTTGCGGTAAACGCCGTGTGGACGACCGGTCAGGCGGCAGCGGTTACGCATGCGCGAAGCGCTTGCGTCACGTGGCTGCTTCTGCAGAGCTACTGTAGCTTCCCAACGTGCTTCTGGACTTGCGTTCAGATCAACGATGATAGCTTTCAGTGCTGCACGCTTCTTGGCGTACTTGGCAACCGTGAGCTGACGCTTCAGCTCGCGGTTTTTCATGCTCATCTTGGCCATTTTCCTACTCCAATCAGTTGCGGAACGGGAATTTGAAAGCACGCAGTAGCGCGCGACCTTCATCATCGTTCTTGGCAGTGGTGGTCAGGGTAATGTCCAGACCGCGGAGAGCATCGATCTTGTCGTAGTCGATTTCCGGGAAGATGATCTGCTCTTTAACGCCCATGCTGTAGTTACCACGACCATCAAAGGACTTGGCATTCAGGCCGCGGAAGTCGCGAACCCGAGGCAGGGAGATCGACAGCAGACGATCCAGGAATTCATACATACGTTCACGACGCAGAGTCACTTTGACGCCGATCGGCCAACCTTCACGGACTTTAAAGCCAGCGATGGATTTCCGAGCGTAAGTCACAACGACTTTCTGGCCGGTGATCTTTTCCAGGTCAGCAACAGCGTGCTCGATGACTTTTTTGTCGCCGACAGCTTCGCCCAGACCCATGTTCAGGGTGATTTTGGTAACGCGTGGAACTTCCATCACGTTCGAGAGCTTAAGTTCTTCCTTAAGCTTCGGTGCGATTTCCTTCCAGTAAATCTCTTTTAGTCGTGCCATGGTCTTCTACCTAGCAGTGTTCAAGCATCAACCGCTTTTTGGGTCGACTTGAAGACACGAATTTTCTTGCCGTCTTCTACTTTGAAACCAACGCGGTCAGCCTTGTTGGTTTCGCCGTTGAAAATGGCGACGTTAGAAGCGTCCAGTGGAGCTTCTTTTTCGACGATACCGCCTTGTACGCCCGACATCGGGTTAGGCTTGGTATGACGCTTAACCAGGTTCAGACCACCAATAACCAGACGGTTATTAGCGAGAACCTTAAGCACCTTACCGCGCTTACCTTTGTCTTTGCCGGCGATCACGATGATCTCGTCGTCACGACGAATCTTTTGCATGTCGGATCTCCTTACAGCACTTCTGGGGCGAGCGAGACGATCTTCATGAACTTCTCAGTACGAAGTTCACGGGTCACTGGCCCAAAGATACGGGTGCCGATCGGCTCTTGCTTGTTGTTCAGAAGAACAGCAGCGTTGCCATCAAAGCGGATAATGGAGCCATCAGCACGACGTACGCCGTGACGAGTGCGGACTACAACAGCAGTCATCACTTGGCCTTTTTTCACTTTACCGCGAGGAATTGCTTCCTTCACGGTAACTTTGATGATGTCACCGATACCAGCGTAACGACGATGGGAGCCACCCAGCACCTTGATGCACATAACGCGGCGAGCGCCGCTGTTATCGGCCACATCGAGCATGGATTGAGTCTGAATCATATAATTTCTCCGACCCCTAGTCCTTAGACTTCCACAGCGCGTTCGAGAACATCAACCAATGCCCAAGACTTGGTCTTGGCCAGCGGACGAGTTTCACGAATAGTGACTTTGTCGCCGATGTGGCACTGATTGGTTTCGTCGTGCGCGTGCAGCTTAGTCGAACGCTTAACGTATTTACCGTAGATCGGGTGCTTAACGCGACGCTCAATCAGAACGGTGATGGTCTTGTCCATTTTGTCGCTGACAACACGGCCAGTCAGCGTACGGACGGTTTTTTCGGCTTCAGCCATGATTACTTACCTGCCTGCTGTTTGAGCACAGTCTTCACGCGAGCGATGTCACGCTTAACTTGCCGGAGCAGGTGAGACTGCCCCAACTGGCCAGTTGCTTTCTGCATGCGCAGATTGAACTGGTCGCGCAGCAGGCCGAGCAGTTGCTCGTTAAGCTGCGGCGCGTCTTTTTCACGAAGTTCGTTCGCTTTCATCACATCACCGTCCGTTTAACGAAGGCAGTGGCGAGCGGCAGCTTTGCAGCAGCCAGGGCAAAAGCCTCACGCGCCAGCTCTTCAGTAACGCCCTCGATTTCATACAGGACTTTGCCTGGCTGAATCTGGGCAACCCAGTACTCCACACTACCCTTACCTTTACCCATCCGAACTTCGAGTGGCTTTTTGGAAATAGGCTTGTCCGGGAATACACGGATCCAGATCTTGCCGCCACGTTTAACGTGACGGGTCAGAGCACGACGCGCTGACTCGATCTGACGAGCGGTGAGACGACCACGAGCTACAGACTTCAGCGCGAACTCGCCGAAGCTGACTTTGCTACCGCGCTGAGCCAGACCACGGTTGTGGCCTGTCATCTGCTTGCGGAACTTCGTACGCTTTGGTTGCAACATTTGGCGTACCCCTTACTTAGCAGCTTTTTTACGAGGCGCTGGTGCTTGTGGTTTCAGTTCTTCTTGGCGACCACCAATTACTTCGCCTTTGAAGATCCAAACCTTTACACCGATCACACCGTAAGTGGTGTGAGCTTCGTAGTTGGCATAGTCGATGTCGGCACGCAGGGTGTGCAGTGGCACACGACCTTCGCGATACCATTCAGTACGTGCGATTTCAGCACCGCCGAGACGACCGCTCACTTGGATTTTGATGCCTTTGGCACCAATGCGCATGGCGTTCTGTACAGCGCGCTTCATAGCGCGACGGAACATTACGCGGCGCTCCAGCTGCTGAGCTACGCTCTGCGCAACCAACATACCGTCGAGCTCCGGCTTGCGGATTTCTTCGATATTGATGTGCACAGGCACACCCATTTGCTTGGTCAGGTCCTGACGCAGTTTCTCAACATCTTCACCTTTCTTCCCGATAACGATACCTGGACGAGCGGTGTGGATGGTGATACGTGCAGTTTGAGCCGGACGATGGATATCGATACGGCTTACGGACGCGCTTTTTAGTTTGTCTTGGAGATACTCACGCACCTTCAGATCAGCGAACAAATAGTCCGCATAAGTCCGACCGTCTGCGTACCAGACGGAGGTGTGCTCCTTGACGATTCCCAGGCGAATGCCAATGGGATGTACTTTCTGACCCATCTCTTCGACTCCGTTACTTGTCAGCAACCTTGACAGTGATATGGCAAGACCGCTTGACGATGCGATCAGCACGGCCTTTGGCACGTGGCATGATTCGCTTCAGCGAACGCCCTTCGTTGACGAAAACGGTGCTGACTTTAAGGTCATCAACGTCTGCGCCTTCGTTATGCTCGGCGTTGGCTACGGCCGACTCCAGCACTTTCTTCATGATCTCGGCGGCTTTCTTACTGCTGAAAGCCAACAGGTTGAGCGCTTCGCCCACCTTCTTCCCGCGGATCTGGTCGGCGACCAAGCGGGCTTTCTGGGCGGAGATTCGAGCGCCCGACAACTTAGCGGCTACTTCCATCGTTCCTTACCCCTTAACGCTTGGCTTTCTTGTCTGCCACGTGCCCACGATATGTGCGGGTACCGGCAAACTCGCCTAGTTTGTGGCCGACCATGTCTTCGTTCACGAGAACTGGAACATGTTGACGACCGTTATGCACAGCAATGGTCAAACCGACCATTTGTGGCAGGATCATGGAACGGCGCGACCAGGTCTTAACTGGTTTGCGATCGTTCTTTTCCGCCGCCACTTCGATCTTCTTCAGTAGGTGAAGATCAATAAAAGGACCTTTTTTCAGAGAACGTGGCACTGTCGTATCCCTCTATTTACTTGCGACGACGGACGATCATTTTGTCGGTACGCTTATTACCACGAGTCTTCGCGCCCTTAGTCGGGAAGCCCCATGGCGATACCGGATGACGACCACCAGAGGTACGACCTTCACCACCACCATGTGGGTGGTCAACCGGGTTCATGGCAACACCACGAACGGTTGGGCGAACGCCACGCCAGCGTTTGGCACCAGCTTTACCCAGCGAACGCAGGCTGTGCTCGGAGTTCGAGACTTCACCCAAGGTCGCGCGGCATTCAGCCAGCACTTTACGCATCTCACCAGAACGCAGACGCAGGGTCACGTAGACACCTTCACGAGCGATCAGCTGAGCCGAAGCACCAGCGGAACGAGCGATTTGCGCGCCTTTACCTGGCTTCAATTCGATGCCGTGTACGGTGCTACCAACTGGAATGTTACGCAGTTGCAGAGCGTTGCCCGGCTTGATCGGTGCCAAAGCACCTGCAATCAGCTGGTCACCAGCACTCACGCCTTTAGGCGCGATGATGTAGCGACGCTCGCCATCTGCGTACAGCAGCAGAGCGATGTGAGCAGTACGGTTTGGATCGTATTCAATACGCTCGACAGTGGCAGAGATGCCATCTTTGTCGTTGCGACGGAAATCGACCAGACGATAATGCTGCTTATGGCCACCACCGATGTGACGAGTGGTAATACGACCATTGTTGTTACGACCACCAGTCTTCGATTTTTTCTCGAGCAGCGGTGCGTGAGGAGCGCCTTTATGCAGCTCCTGGTTGACCACCTTGACCACAAAACGGCGGCCAGGGGAAGTCGGTTTGCATTTAACGATTGCCATGATGCACCCCTTCCTTACTCAGCACTGCTGCTGAAATCGAGATCTTGGCCTGGCTGAAGGGAGATAACTGCCTTCTTCCAGTCATTACGCTTGCCCAGACCGCGAGCAGTGCGCTTGCTCTTACCCAGAACATTCAGGGTAGTAACACGCTCTACTTTCACGCTGAACAGGCTTTCGACGGCCTTCTTGATTTCCAGCTTGGTTGCGTCAGTTGCAACCTTGAAAACGAACTGGCCTTTCTTGTCAGCCAGAACCGTAGCCTTCTCGGAAACGTGCGGGCCAAGCAGAACTTTAAATACGCGTTCCTGGTTCATCCCAGCAGCTCCTCGAATTTCTTCACGGCCGACACGGTGATCAACACCTTGTCGTATGCGATCAGACTAACTGGATCGGAACCTTGCACGTCACGTACATCAACGTGTGGCAGGTTGCGAGCAGCCAGGTACAGGTTCTGATCAACTACTTCAGACACGATCAAGACGTCAGTCAGGCCCATGCCGGTCAGTTTGCTCAGCAGATCTTTGGTCTTCGGTGCATCAACAGCGAAGTCCTGAACCACAACCAGACGATCAGTACGCACCAGCTCAGCAAGGATGGAACGCATTGCTGCGCGATACATCTTCTTGTTCAGCTTCTGGGTGTGATCCTGAGGACGAGCTGCGAAAGTGGTACCGCCGCCACGCCAGATTGGGCTACGGATAGTACCGGCACGAGCACGGCCAGTACCTTTCTGACGCCATGGGCGCTTACCGCCACCACGAACGTCGGAACGGGTCTTTTGCTGCTTGCTACCTTGACGGCCGCCGGCCATGTAGGCCACGACTGCTTGGTGAACCAGCGTCTCGTTGAATTCGCCGCCAAATGTCAGTTCGGAAACTTCGATCGCTTGAGCGTCATTTACATTTAATTGCATGTCAGCTTCCCCTTAACCGCGAGCCTTGGCTGCTGGACGTACAACCAAGTTGCCGCCAGTAGCGCCAGGAACAGCACCCTTGACCAACAACAGATTGCGTTCAGCGTCCACGCGCACTACTTCCAGGGACTGCACGGTCACGCGCTCAGCGCCCATATGACCGGACATTTTTTTGCCCTTGAATACACGACCAGGAGTCTGGCACTGGCCGATAGAGCCTGGAACGCGGTGGGACACGGAGTTACCGTGGGTATTATCTTGCCCGCGGAAGTTCCAACGCTTGATCGTACCCTGGAAGCCTTTACCTTTGGACTGACCGGTTACATCAACCAGTTGACCAGCGGCGAAGATTTCAGCGTTGATCAGATCGCCGGCCTGGTACTCGCCTTCTTCAAGACGGAATTCCATTACGGTACGACCAGCGGCAACGTTCGCTTTAGCGAAGTGGCCAGCCTGAGCAGCTGTAACACGCGAAGCACGACGCTCGCCTACAGTGACTTGCACTGCACGATAGCCATCGGTCTCTTCAGTTTTGAACTGGGTGACGCGATTCGGCTCGATCTCAATGACCGTGACCGGAATGGAGACACCTTCTTCGGTGAAAATACGGGTCATACCGCATTTACGACCGACTACACCAATAGTCATGTTGTAAACCTCATGAGTGTACGGGGCTTTCACCCGCTATGGCCGCCCATTTCAGAGCGTTACACGACTAAGACCGAGTCTTAGCCGAGGCTGATCTGCACTTCCACACCGGCCGCAAGATCAAGCTTCATAAGAGCATCAACGGTTTTATCCGTTGGCTGGACGATGTCCAGAACGCGCTTATGAGTACGGATCTCGTACTGGTCACGCGCGTCTTTGTTGACGTGCGGGGAGACCAGAACGGTGAACCGCTCTTTACGGGTAGGCAGTGGAATTGGACCACGCACTTGAGCACCAGTACGTTTCGCGGTTTCCACGATTTCCTGGGTGGATTGGTCGATCAGGCGATGGTCAAAAGCCTTCAACCTGATACGGATTTGCTGATTTTGCATTGGATTTCAGACTCCGGCTGCTATTCCCACCGAGCGCAATACGCCCGTTAAAAGGAGGCGCAATTCTATAGACGCCCCATATAGGTGTCAACCCAATAAAAAAGCCCCCGCTAAGCGGGGGCTCTTTCAAATCATCAAAGCTTACTCAAAAAGAGCTTACTCGATGATTTTGGCTACGACGCCAGCGCCGACGGTACGACCGCCTTCACGAATAGCGAAACGCAGGCCATCTTCCATCGCGATGGTTTTGATCAGAGTGACAGTCATCTGGATGTTGTCACCTGGCATTACCATTTCAACGCCTTCTGGCAGCTCGCAGTTACCAGTCACGTCAGTAGTACGGAAGTAGAACTGTGGACGGTAGCCTTTGAAGAACGGAGTGTGACGACCGCCTTCTTCCTTGCTCAGAACGTAAACTTCTGCGGTGAACTTGGTGTGCGGCTTAACCGAACCCGGCTTAACCAGAACCTGACCACGCTCAACGTCGTCACGCTTGGTACCACGCAGCAGAACGCCGCAGTTCTCGCCAGCACGACCTTCGTCGAGCAGCTTACGGAACATTTCAACACCGGTGCAGGTGGTGACGGTAGTGTCACGCAGACCAACGATTTCCAGTGGATCCTGAACGCGAACGATACCGCGCTCGATACGACCAGTCACAACAGTACCGCGACCGGAGATCGAGAATACGTCTTCGATTGGCATCAGGAACGGCTTGTCAGTCAGACGAACTGGTTCTGGGATGTAGCTGTCCAGAGTTTCAACCAGTTTACGAACGGCAGTGGTGCCCATTTCGTTGTCGTCTTTGCCTTCCAGAGCCATACGAGCAGAACCGATGATGATCGGAGTGTCGTCACCTGGGAAGTCGTAAGTGCTCAGCAGGTCGCGCACTTCCATCTCAACCAGTTCCAGCAGCTCAGCGTCGTCTACCAGGTCAGCCTTGTTCAGGAAAACCACGATGTACGGAACGCCTACCTGACGGGACAGCAGGATGTGCTCACGGGTTTGTGGCATCGGACCATCAGCGGCCGAGCAAACCAGGATAGCGCCGTCCATTTGGGCAGCACCAGTGATCATGTTCTTCACATAGTCAGCGTGACCTGGGCAGTCAACGTGAGCGTAGTGACGGATCTTCGAGTTGTACTCGACGTGCGCAGTGTTGATGGTGATACCACGAGCTTTTTCTTCTGGCGCGCTGTCGATTTTATCGAAATCAACGATGGCCGAACCGAATACTTCGGAGCAGACGCGAGTCAGAGCTGCAGTCAGAGTGGTTTTACCGTGGTCGACGTGACCGATGGTGCCAACGTTGACGTGCGGAAGGGAACGATCAAATTTTTCTTTAGCCACGACAATTAACTCCTAGCCTAAAGGGGCTGAATCAGCCTTGTTTTTTGGTAACGGTTTCGACGATGTGCGACGGAGCCGTATTGTATTTTTTGAATTCCATAGAGTAGCTTGCGCGACCTTGGGACATGGAACGAACGTCGGTCGCATAACCGAACATCTCGCCCAACGGAACCTCGGCACGAATTACTTTACCGGAAACCGTATCTTCCATACCCAGGATCATGCCGCGACGACGGTTAAGGTCGCCCATCACGTCACCCATATAGTCTTCAGGTGTAACAACCTCTACCGCCATGATCGGCTCGAGCAACTCACCACCGCCCTTCTGGGCCAGTTGCTTGGTCGCCATGGAAGCAGCCACCTTAAACGCCATCTCGTTCGAGTCGACGTCGTGGTAAGAACCATCAAACACGGTAGCCTTCAGGCCGATCAGCGGATAGCCGGCAACAACGCCGTTCTTCATCTGCTCTTCGATACCCTTTTGGATAGCCGGGATGTATTCCTTAGGAACCACACCACCCACTACTTCGTTCAGGAATTGCAGACCTTCCTGACCTTCGTCAGCAGGAGCAAAACGAATCCAGCAATGACCGAACTGGCCACGACCGCCGGACTGACGAACGAACTTGCCTTCGATTTCGCAACTCTTCGTGATGCGCTCACGGTACGAAACCTGAGGCTTACCGATGTTGGCTTCGACGTTGAACTCACGGCGCATCCGGTCAACCAGGATGTCCAGGTGCAACTCGCCCATGCCGGAGATGATCGTTTGACCAGTCTCTTCATCAGTCTTGACGCGGAAAGATGGATCTTCCTGAGCAAGCTTGCCCAGAGCGATACCCATTTTTTCCTGGTCGTCCTTGGTCTTAGGCTCTACGGCAACCGAAATAACCGGCTCCGGGAAGTCCATGCGAACCAGGATGATTGGCTTGTCAGCGTTGCACAAAGTCTCACCAGTGGTGACGTCCTTCATGCCAATCAAGGCCGCGATGTCACCAGCGCGCACTTCCTTGATTTCTTCACGGGCGTTTGCGTGCATTTGCACCATACGACCCACACGCTCTTTCTTGCCTTTAACCGAGTTGATCACGCCGTCGCCGGAGGCCAACACGCCCGAGTAAACTCGAACAAAGGTCAAGGTACCCACGAATGGGTCGGTAGCGATCTTGAACGCCAGAGCCGAGAACGGCTCGCTGTCGTCTGCGTGACGCTCCATTTCCTTGGTCTCGTCATCCGGGTCAGTACCCTTGATGGCAGGAATGTCGGTAGGAGCAGGCAGGTAGTCGATAACGGCGTCGAGAACCAGGGGAACACCCTTGTTCTTGAAGGAAGAACCGCAAACAGCCAGAACGATCTCACCAGCGATAGTACGCTGACGCAGAGCGGCCTTGATTTCCGCGTTGGTGAGTTCTTCACCTTCGAGGTACTTGTTCATCAGCTCTTCGCTGGCTTCGGCCGCAGCTTCAATCATGTTGCCGCGCCATTCGTTAGCCAATTCCTGCAGTTCAGCAGGGATAGGCTTGCGAACTGGAACCATACCTTTGTCAGAGTCATTCCAGTAAACAGCTTCCATAGCCATCAGATCGATCTGACCCTGGAAGTTGTCTTCGGAACCGATAGCCAACTGGATTGGCACCGGAGTGTGACCCAGACGCTGCTTGATCTGACCGATCACGCGCAGGAAGTTCGCACCAGCACGGTCCATCTTGTTTACGTAAACAAGACGTGGAACGCCGTACTTGTTGGCCTGACGCCATACGGTTTCCGACTGAGGCTCAACACCCGAGGTACCGCAGAACACAACGACCGCGCCGTCGAGAACACGCAGGGAACGCTCAACTTCAATAGTGAAGTCAACGTGGCCCGGGGTGTCGATGACGTTGAAGCGGTATTGGTCCTTGTGCTGCTTCTCGGAACCCTGCCAGAAGGCGGTGATAGCAGCAGAAGTAATGGTAATACCACGCTCCTGCTCCTGCACCATCCAGTCTGTGGTCGCGGCGCCGTCATGCACCTCGCCCATTTTGTGACTTTTGCCGGTGTAAAAAAGGACGCGCTCGGTGGTGGTGGTTTTACCAGCATCCACGTGAGCAACGATACCGATGTTACGGTAGCGATTAATCGGTGTTGTACGAGCCATAAAGCCCTCGCAAAATTAGTGACGCTAAAATTAGAAGCGGTAGTGCGAGAAAGCCTTGTTGGCTTCAGCCATACGGTGCACGTCTTCACGCTTCTTAACTGCAGCACCCTTACCTTCGGCAGCGTCCAACAGTTCGCCAGCCAAACGCAGAGCCATAGACTTCTCGCCGCGCTTACGGGCGAAGTCTACCAACCAGCGCATTGCCAGAGCGTTACGACGGGACGGACGAACTTCAACCGGAACCTGGTAAGTAGCACCGCCTACACGGCGCGACTTTACTTCGACCAGCGGAGCGATGGCGTCGAGAGCTTTCTCGAAGATTTCCAGGGGGTCGCTGTTCTTGCGTTCTTTAACCTTTTCCAGCGCGCCATAAACGATACGCTCGGCAACGGCTTTCTTGCCGCTTTCCATCACGTGGTTCATGAACTTGGCCAGGATTTGGCTTCCGTATTTTGGATCGTCAAGCACTTCGCGCTTGGCTGCTACGCGTCTTCTTGGCATGGATAAGCCCTCAAACGGTCTTCAGGTTCGCTCGGAATCGGTGCCCTTTCGGGACGCCTCCGACCTTACTCTTATCGACTCAGAAAAATAGAAAATCAGTTTTTACAAAAAGCCGCTACTACTTAGGCTTCTTGGTACCGTACTTCGAACGACCCTGGTTACGACCTTTAACACCGGAAGTATCCAACGAACCGCGAACGGTGTGGTAACGAACACCTGGCAAGTCTTTTACACGACCGCCGCGGATCAGTACCACGCTGTGCTCTTGCAGGTTGTGGCCTTCACCGCCGATGTACGAGGAAACCTCGAAACCGTTGGTCAGACGCACACGGCATACTTTACGCAGTGCCGAGTTAGGTTTTTTCGGCGTGGTGGTATACACACGGGTGCATACGCCACGACGTTGCGGGCAGTTCTGCAGCGCAGGCACGTCGGATTTCTCGACGATACGCTTACGCGGCTGACGTACCAGCTGGTTGATAGTTGCCATCTACTAGCTCCACTGTTGTCTTGCGACGCTATTGTCTTGCAAGAAAAGCAAAATGGCAGGAACGAATTCCCGCCAAATTTAGGGGTACAAGAGTCTAAAGAGGATCTTGCCCCCAGTCAAGGCAAGGCCCCGAACTCCCCACTCATCCAACCTCGACAAATTGTCGCGATTCGATGAACGGGATGATCAGGGCCTCACACTCATTTACCGCAGAACTCAGTTACCGCTCGAGTTCAGCGCTTCGGTCAGTGCAGCTTCCACTTCACTGGCGCTTACGCGCAACGGTTTGTCAGCATCACGGCGACGCTTGCGCTCACTGTGATAAGCCAGACCGGTACCTGCCGGGATCAAACGACCCACGACCACGTTTTCTTTCAGGCCGCGCAGGTAATCGCGCTTGCCGGTTACCGCCGCTTCGGTCAGTACACGAGTGGTTTCCTGGAAGGAAGCCGCCGAGATGAACGATTCGGTGGACAACGACGCCTTGGTGATACCCAGCAACACACGAGTGAACTTGGAAACGAATTTCTCGTCGCCAGCCAGACGCTCGTTCTCTACCAGAACGTGAGTCAATTCCATCTGGTCGCCCTTGATGAAACTGGAATCGCCGGATTCAGCGATTTCAACTTTACGCAGCATCTGACGCAAGATGGTCTCGATGTGCTTATCGTTGATCTTCACGCCTTGCAGACGATAAACGTCCTGGATCTCGTTCACGATGTACTTGGCCAGCGCACTTACACCCAGCAGACGCAGGATGTCGTGTGGATCGCTCGGGCCGTCGGAGATAACTTCGCCGCGGTTTACCTGTTCGCCTTCGAAGACGTTCAGGTGACGCCACTTCGGAATCAGCTCTTCGTACGGATCGCTACCGTCGTTCGGGGTGATAACCAGACGGCGCTTGCCTTTGGTCTCTTTACCGAACGCGATTGTGCCGCTGACTTCAGCCAGAATCGAGGCTTCTTTCGGACGACGAGCTTCGAACAAGTCGGCAACACGCGGCAGACCACCGGTGATGTCACGGGTCTTCGAAGTCTCTTGCGGAATACGAGCGATAACATCACCGATCGCGATTTTCGCACCGTCCGCCACACCGACAAGGGCGTTGGCAGGCAGGAAGTACTGAGCAATTACGTCAGTACCCGGCAGCAAGAGATCCTTGCCGTTGTCATCAACCATCTTCACAGCAGGACGGATATCTTTACCGGCAGCTGGACGGTCTTTGGCGTCGAGTACTTCAATGTTGGTCATACCGGTCAATTCGTCAGTCTGACGTTTGATCGTGATGCCTTCTTCCATGCCCACGTAGGTCACGGTACCTTTCATTTCGGTAACGATTGGGTGAGTGTGCGGATCCCACTTGGCCACGATTGCGCCAGCGTCGACCTTGTCACCTTCTTTAACCGAAATCACAGCACCGTACGGCAGCTTGTAACGCTCACGCTCACGACCGAAGTCATCAGCGATTGCCAGCTCACCAGAACGAGACACCGCAACCAGGCAACCATCCACTCGCTCAACGTGCTTCAGGTTATGCAGACGGACGGTACCGCCGTTCTTCACCTGAACGCTGTCGGCTGCGGAAGTCCGGCTTGCCGCACCACCGATGTGGAACGTACGCATGGTCAGCTGGGTACCCGGCTCACCGATGGACTGGGCAGCGATAACGCCGACCGCTTCACCGATGTTCACCTGGTGACCACGAGCCAAGTCACGGCCGTAGCACTTGGCGCAAATGCCGTAGCGGGTTTCGCAGCTGATCGGCGAACGCACGATCACTTCATCGATGCTGTTCAGCTCGATGAACTCGACCCACTTCTCGTCTACCAGAGTACCGGCAGGAACGATGATTTCTTCGGTACCTGGCTTGAACACGTCACGGGCAATGACACGACCCAATACGCGCTCACCCAGCGGCTCAACAACGTCACCGCCTTCAATGTGCGGAGTCATTACCAGGCCATGCTCGGTGCCGCAATCGATCTCGGTCACAACCAGATCCTGCGCCACGTCTACCAGACGACGAGTCAGGTAACCGGAGTTCGCAGTTTTCAACGCGGTATCCGCCAAACCTTTACGAGCACCGTGAGTGGAGATGAAGTACTGAAGTACGCTCAAACCTTCACGGAAGTTCGCAGTAATCGGCGTTTCGATGATGGAACCGTCCGGCTTGGCCATCAGGCCACGCATACCGGCGAGCTGACGGATCTGCGCAGCAGAACCCCGTGCGCCCGAGTCGGCCATCATGTACATCGAGTTGAAGGACTCTTGGTCGACTTCGACGCCATGACGGTCGATGACTTTCTCTTTCGAGAGGTTGGCCATCATCGCCTTGGAAACTTCGTCGTTCGCCTTGGACCAAAGGTCGATCACTTTGTTGTACTTCTCGCCCTGGGTTACCAGGCCGGAGGCGTACTGACTTTCGATCTCTTTCACTTCATCGGTAGCAGCACCGATGATGCGGGCTTTTTCATCCGGGATAACGAAGTCGTTAACACCGATGGAAACGCCGGAAATGGTCGAGTAGGCAAAACCGGTGTACATCAACTGGTCAGCGAAGATCACGGTCTCTTTCAAACCAACCACGCGGTAGCACTGGTTGATCAGCTTGGAGATCGCCTTTTTCTTCATCGGCTGGTTGACGACGTCGTACGACAGGCCAGGTGGAACAACCTGGAACAACAGCGCACGGCCGACAGTGGTGTCGACGATACGGGTGTTCTTGACGCTGCCGCCATCACGATCGTTGACAGTTTCGTTGATCCGCACTTTAACCTTGGCGTGCAGTGCGGCTTCGCCGGCACGGAACACACGGTCAACTTCTTGCAGATCCGCGAATACACGACCTTCGCCTTTGGCGTTGATCGCTTCACGAGTCATATAATACAGACCCAATACAACGTCCTGCGACGGAACGATGATTGGCTCACCGTTGGCTGGCGACAGAATGTTGTTGGTCGACATCATCAACGCACGCGCTTCCAACTGGGCTTCCAGTGTCAGCGGTACGTGCACGGCCATTTGGTCGCCGTCGAAGTCGGCGTTGTACGCAGCACAGACCAGAGGGTGCAGCTGGATAGCCTTACCTTCGATCAGTACCGGTTCAAACGCCTGGATACCCAGACGGTGAAGGGTCGGTGCACGGTTGAGGAGAACCGGGTGTTCACGGATCACTTCAGCGAGAACGTCCCAAACCTCTGGCAGTTCGCGCTCAACCATTTTCTTGGCAGCTTTGATGGTGGTCGCGAGACCGCGCATTTCCAGCTTGCCGAAAATGAACGGCTTGAACAGCTCGAGAGCCATCTTCTTCGGCAGACCGCACTGGTGCAGACGCAGGGTCGGACCTACGGTAATTACCGAACGACCGGAGTAGTCAACACGCTTACCGAGCAAGTTCTGACGGAAACGACCTTGCTTACCCTTGATCATGTCAGCCAGGGATTTCAGAGGACGCTTGTTGGAACCAGTGATAGCGCGGCCACGACGACCGTTGTCGAGCAGTGCATCGACGGCTTCCTGCAACATACGCTTTTCGTTGCGCACGATGATGTCCGGAGCGGACAGATCAAGCAGGCGCTTCAAGCGGTTGTTACGGTTGATCACTCGACGATACAGATCGTTGAGGTCGGAAGTCGCGAAGCGACCGCCATCCAGCGGGACCAGTGGACGCAGATCTGGCGGCAGAACCGGCAGAACGGTCAGCACCATCCATTCTGGAAGGTTGCCGGAACCCTGGAAGGCTTCCATCAACTTCAGACGCTTGGACAGCTTCTTGATTTTGGTTTCGGAGTTGGTTTGCGGAATTTCTTCACGCAGACGGCCAATCTCGTGTTCCAGGTCGATAGCGTGCAGCAGTTCGCGAACAGCTTCGGCACCCATGCGGGCATCGAAATCGTCGCCGAACTCTTCCAGCGCTTCGAAGTACTGCTCGTCATTGAGCAGCTGACCTTTCTCAAGGGTGGTCATGCCTGGATCGATAACGACATAGCTCTCGAAGTAGAGAACGCGTTCGATATCACGCAGGGTCATGTCCATCAGCAAGCCGATACGGGACGGCAGCGATTTCAGGAACCAGATGTGGGCAACCGGCGAGGCCAGCTCGATGTGCGCCATGCGCTCACGACGAACTTTAGCCAGCGCGACTTCAACGCCGCACTTCTCGCAGATGACACCACGGTGCTTCAAGCGCTTGTACTTACCGCACAGGCACTCGTAATCCTTTACCGGGCCAAAGATCTTGGCGCAGAACAGGCCGTCACGTTCTGGTTTGAACGTACGGTAGTTAATGGTTTCCGGCTTTTTAACTTCACCGAACGACCACGAACGGATCATCTCAGGCGATGCCAATCCAATACGGATGGCGTCGAACTCTTCGACTTGACCCTGGTTTTTCAGCAAATTCAGTAGGTCTTTCAAGGCCTTTCCTCCTGGCGGAGCAGAGAGCGGGCAATCCTGCCCCGCTCTCGATTCGCGTCACGTGTTATTCGGTTTCCAGATCGATATCGATGCCGAGGGAACGAATTTCCTTGATCAACACGTTGAAGGACTCGGGCATGCCCGGCTCCATACGGTGATCGCCATCCACGATGTTTTTGTACATCTTGGTACGGCCGTTCACATCGTCCGACTTCACTGTGAGCATTTCTTGCAGAGTGTAAGCAGCACCGTATGCTTCCAGTGCCCAGACCTCCATCTCCCCGAAACGCTGACCACCGAACTGTGCCTTACCACCCAGCGGCTGCTGGGTAACCAGGCTGTACGAACCGGTAGAACGAGCGTGCATCTTGTCGTCTACCAAGTGGTTCAGCTTCAGCATGTACATGTAGCCAACAGTTACCGGGCGCTCGAACTTGTTGCCGGTACGACCGTCAGTCAGCTGCATCTGGCCGCTTTCCGGCAGGTCTGCCAGTTTCAGCATGGCCTTGATTTCGCTTTCCTTCGCACCGTCGAACACTGGAGTGGCCATTGGAACGCCGCCACGCAGGTTCTTCGCCAGATCCAGGATTTCCTGGTCGGAGAAGCTATCCAGATCTTCGTTACGACCGCCGATCTGGTTGTAGATCTCGTCGAGGAATTTACGAAGCTCAGCCACTTTGCGCTGCTCTTCGATCATCCGGTTGATCTTCTCGCCCAGACCTTTAGCCGCGAGGCCGAGGTGGGTTTCAAGGATCTGACCAACGTTCATACGCGAAGGTACGCCCAACGGGTTGAGGACGACGTCGACCGGGGTGCCATTGGCATCGTGCGGCATGTCTTCAACCGGCATGATCACGGAGACCACACCTTTGTTACCGTGACGACCGGCCATCTTGTCGCCCGGCTGGATGCGGCGACGGATTGCCAGGTAAACCTTGACGATTTTCAGCACGCCTGGAGCCAGGTCATCGCCCTGCTGCAGTTTGCGCTTCTTGTCTTCGAACTTGTCGTCCAGCAGACGGCGGCGATCAACGATGTAGGCCTGGGCCTTCTCAAGCTGCTCGTTCAGAGCATCTTCAGCCATGCGCAGTTTGAACCACTGACCATGCTCAAGACCGTCGAGAACTTCGTCGGTGATGTCCTGACCTTTCTTCAGACCGGCGCCGCCTTCGGCTTTGTGGCCGACCAGAGCGGAACGCAGACGTTCGAAAGTTGCGCCTTCAACGATACGGAACTCTTCGTTCAGGTCCTTGCGGATCTCGTCGAGTTGAGTCTTCTCGATCGACAGTGCACGAGCATCACGCTCAACGCCGTCGCGGGTGAAGACCTGTACGTCGATGACGGTACCCTTGGTGCCGGTAGGCACACGCAGGGAGGTGTCTTTAACGTCGCTGGCTTTTTCACCGAAGATGGCACGCAGCAGTTTTTCTTCCGGAGTCAGCTGGGTCTCGCCTTTCGGAGTGACCTTACCTACCAGAATGTCACCTGCGCCTACTTCAGCACCTACATAAACGATACCGGCTTCGTCCAGCTTGTTCAGTGCAGCTTCACCCACGTTCGGGATGTCTGCAGTGATTTCCTCTGGCCCAAGCTTGGTGTCACGCGCCACACAGGTCAGTTCCTGGATGTGGATCGTGGTGAAGCGATCTTCCTGAACCACACGCTCGGACAGGCAGATGGAGTCTTCGAAGTTGAAGCCGTTCCATGCCATGAACGCGATGCGCATGTTCTGACCCAGAGCCAGTTCACCCATATCGGTGGACGGACCGTCAGCCATGATGTCGCTGCGCTGAACCCGATCACCTTTACGCACCAGCGGACGCTGGTTGATGCAAGTGTTCTGGTTGGAGCGGGTGTACTTGGTCAGGTTGTAGATGTCGACACCAGCTTCGCCGGTTTCAACTTCGTCATCTGCAACACGAACCACGATACGGCTAGCGTCGACGGAATCGATAACGCCACCACGACGAGCCACGACGCAAACGCCGGAGTCACGGGCTACGTTACGCTCCATGCCGGTACCGACCAGCGGCTTGTCAGCGCGCAGGGTTGGTACAGCTTGACGCTGCATGTTCGAACCCATCAACGCACGGTTGGCGTCATCGTGCTCGAGGAACGGGATCAGCGACGCTGCAACCGAAACTACCTGCTTGGGCGATACGTCCATCAAGGTGACGTCTTCCGGCGCCTTGACGGTGAACTCGTTCAAGTGACGAACAGCTACCAGTTCGTCGATCAGGACTTTCTTGTCGTTCATCGTGGCCGAAGCCTGAGCGATCACGTGATCAGCTTCTTCGATAGCGGACAGGAATACGATCTCGTCGGTGACCAGAGCGTCTTTCACCACGCGGTACGGGCTCTCGAGGAAACCGTACTGGTTGGTGCGCGCATAGGCAGCCAGGGAGTTGATCAGACCGATGTTCGGACCTTCCGGCGTTTCAATCGGGCATACACGACCGTAGTGAGTCGGGTGTACGTCACGAACTTCAAAGCCGGCACGTTCACGAGTCAAACCGCCAGGGCCGAGTGCAGACACACGACGCTTGTGGGTGATCTCGGACAGCGGGTTGTTCTGGTCCATGAACTGGGAAAGCTGGCTGGAACCGAAGAACTCTTTCACCGCCGCAGCCACTGGCTTGGCGTTGATCAGGTCTTGCGGCATCAGGCCTTCGCTTTCGGCCATCGACAGACGCTCTTTGACCGCACGCTCAACACGCACCAGGCCAACGCGGAACTGGTTCTCGGCCATTTCGCCTACGCAGCGAACACGACGGTTACCCAAGTGGTCGATGTCATCGACGATGCCTTTGCCGTTACGGATGTCGACCAGAGTCTTCAGAACCGCGACGATGTCTTCTTTGCACAACACGCCCGAACCTTCGATCTCGGTACGACCGATACGACGGTTGAACTTCATCCGGCCGACCGCAGACAGGTCATAGCGCTCAGGGCTGAAGAACAGGTTGTTGAACAGAGTCTCGGCAGCGTCTTTGGTTGGCGGCTCGCCTGGACGCATCATGCGATAGATCTCGACCAGCGCTTCCAATTGGTTGCTGGTGGAGTCGATCTTCAGGGTGTCGGAGACGAACGGACCGCAGTCGATATCGTTGGTGTACAGAGTTTCGATGCGAACAACCTGGGCCTTGGCGATTTTGGCCAGGATCTCGGTGTTCAGCTCGGTGTTGCACTCTGCCAGGATTTCGCCGGTTGCCGGATGCACGATGGCCTTGGCGGTAGTGCGACCCAGGACGTAGTCCAGAGGCACTTCCAGGGTCTTGAGACCGGCTTTTTCGATCTGGTTGATGTGGCGCGCAGTAATACGGCGACCAGCCTCAACGATGACCTTGCCTTTCTCGTCCTGAATATCAAGTACAGCGATTTCACCACGCAGACGCGAAGCAATCAGTTCCAGACTGAGGGTTTCGCCGCTCAGGTGGAAAACGTTGGTGGTGTAGAACGCGTCGAGCACTTCTTCAGTGGTATAGCCGAGCGCGCGCAGCAGTACCGATGCAGGCAGCTTGCGACGACGGTCGATACGCACGAATACGCAGTCTTTCGGGTCGAACTCGAAGTCCAGCCACGAACCGCGGTAAGGAATGATGCGCGCGGAGTACAGCAGTTTGCCGGAGCTGTGCGTCTTGCCACGGTCGTGGTCGAAGAACACGCCCGGGGAACGGTGCAGCTGGGAAACGATTACACGCTCGGTACCGTTGATTACGAAGGTACCGTTCTCAGTCATCAGGGGGATTTCACCCATGTAGACTTCTTGCTCTTTAATGTCCTTGATCGCTTTGTTCGACGATTCTTTGTCGAAAATGATCAGGCGCACTTTTACCCGCAAAGGTACGGCGTAAGTTACACCGCGCAATACGCATTCTTTGACATCAAATGCCGGCTCGCCCAGGCGATAACCGACGTACTCCAGCGCAGCATTGCCGGAGTAGCTGATGATCGGGAAAACGGATTTGAAGGCCGCATGCAGGCCCACGTCGCGGAACTGATCTTTAGTCGCTCCCGCTTGCAAGAATTCACGATACGAATCCAGCTGGATGGCCAGGAGGTACGGCACATCCATGACGTCCGGCAACTTGCTAAAGTCCTTGCGGATACGTTTTTTCTCAGTATATGAGTAAGCCATCAGCGTTCCCCAGCTTGGTCACCTGCTTGTTTGGCCCCTCCCGACGGGAGCAGCCAGAAAATCGTGCAAACCCCATGGTTTGCGCCACCGCATCGGGTGGTTACAGCTCGCTATCAGCACCGACCCAGTCGGTTGCCAATAACGGAAAAAGGCCGGTGGCAAGAGCCACCAGCCATCAGCCTTTCGCTTAACGCTCGGGCTGGAGGAGCAAAGTCGATGCTTACTTCAGCTCGACTTTAGCGCCTGCTTCTTCCAGAGTAGCTTTGGCTTTGTCACCGGCATCTTTCGAAACGGCTTCCAGAACCATGGCAGGAGCGCCGTCAACTACAGCCTTGGCTTCTTTCAGGCCCAGACCGGTCAGTTCACGTACTGCCTTGATCACGTTAACTTTCTTCTCGCCAGCTTCCAGCAGCATGACGTTGAATTCGGTTTGCTCTTCAACAACGGCAGCAGCAGCAGCTGGACCAGCCGATGCAGCAGCAGCGGAAACGCCGAATTTTTCTTCGAAAGCTTTGATCAGCTCAACAACCTGCAGAACCGACATTTCAGCTACGGCGTTGAGGATATCTTCTTGGGAGATAGACATTACTGTATTTCCTGAATTGGGGGACGGCCTACGCGGCCATCGAAATAAACAAAAATACGCGAAAGGAGTTGCTCAGCCTTAGGCTGCAGCAGCTTCTTTTTGCTCGCGAACTGCAGCCAGAGTACGAGCCAACTTGCTGGTAGCGCCTTGAATCACGCTCATCAGCTGAGAAATAGCTTCGTCACGGGTCGGCAGTGTTGCCAGTACGTCGATTTGGTTAGCTGCGAGGAACTTGCCCTCGAACGCAGCTGCCTTGATCTCGAACTTATCCTGACTCTTGGCGAATTCCTTGAACAAACGGGCAGCAGCGCCTGGATGATCTTTGGAGAACGCGATCAGAGTCGGGCCGGTGAACACGTCGTTGAGGACACTGTATTCAGTGTCCGCAACAGCGCGCTTGAGCAGGGTGTTACGTACAACACGTACGTATACGCCAGCTTCACGAGCCTCTTTACGGAGTCCGGTCATTGCGCCTACTGTCACACCGCGGGCATCAGCCACAACAGCGGACAGGGCAACTTTGGCAGCCTCGTTGACTTCAGCGACGATGGCCTTCTTGTCTTCGAGATTAATTGCCACGGGTTTAACTCCTGCTTGTTACCGTTTCATCTGGCCGGAGCCGGATGTCGTTTTGGTGTCTGATTCGGTAAGGAACCGGGAGCACCATCTGCGTAGGCTTGAGGTTTAAGACTTGCGTCGCCTACGGTCTTGGATAGCCCCCGCCAGGCAGGGACCCCAATCTTTCAACTGGCGCAATTGCTTGCGCCAATCTGTGTCTTAAGCGTCGAGCGAACCTTGGTCGATGACCAGGCCTGGACCCATGGTGGTGCTCAGGGTAACGCGCTTAACGTAAATACCTTTCGAGGAAGCTGGCTTGATACGCTTCAGATCAGCGATCAGGGCTTCAACGTTTTCCTTCAGCTTGACGGCATCAAAGCCGACTTTGCCAACGGAGGTGTGAATGATGCCGTTTTTGTCGGTGCGATAACGAACCTGACCAGCCTTGGCGTTTTTAACCGCGGTAGCTACGTCTGGCGTTACGGTGCCGACTTTAGGGTTAGGCATCAGGCCGCGAGGACCGAGGATCTGACCCAACTGACCCACAACGCGCATTGCATCCGGGGATGCGATAACTACGTCATAGTTCAGGTCGCCGCCTTTCATTTCGGCAGCCAGGTCGTCCATACCTACACGGTCAGCGCCGGCAGCCAGAGCGGCCTCAGCAGCTGGACCTTGGGTGAACACAGCAACGCGAACAGTCTTGCCAGTGCCGTGTGGCAGCACAGTAGCGCTACGAACGACCTGGTCGGATTTACGCGGGTCAACACCCAGGTTCACAGCAACGTCGAACGACTCGCTGAACTTGACAGTCGACAGCTCAGCCAGCAGAGCAGCAGCATCTACAAAGTTGTAGGACTTGCCTGCTTCGATTTTGCCGGCGATAGCCTTTTGACGCTTGGTCAACTTAGCCATTACACACCCTCCACGTTAAGGCCCATGCTACGAGCAGAACCGGCGATAGTACGCACGGCTGCATCCATATCAGCTGCAGTCAGATCCGCGTTTTTGGTTTTCGCGATTTCTTCCAGCTGAGCACGAGTCACGGTGCCAACCTTAACGGTGTTCGGACGAGCGGAACCGCTAGTCAGACCAGCAGCCTTCTTCAGCAGAACCGAAGCAGGCGTGGACTTAGTTTCGAAAGTGAAGCTACGGTCGCTATAAACAGTGATGATCACTGGAGTCGGCAGACCTGGTTCAATACCCTGAGTACGGGCGTTGAAAGCCTTGCAGAATTCCATGATGTTCACGCCGTGCTGACCCAAAGCAGGACCAACAGGTGGGCTTGGGTTAGCCTGAGCGGCCTTCACTTGCAGCTTGATGTAAGCGGTAATTTTCTTGGCCATGAGGCACTCCAATTACGGGTTCGAACGCCTCGAAAGGCTCCCCGGTTACTTGCGCGTTTATCCCAGTGACGACAAAACCCCACAGCCTAGGGCTGCGGGGTTGGGATGCTTGCTCAGCTAGACCTTTTCGACCTGACTGAACTCTAACTCTACCGGAGTAGAGCGACCGAAAATGAGCACTGCCACTTGGATCCGGCTCTTTTCGTAGTTAACCTCTTCAACCGTGCCGGTAAAATCGGCAAACGGTCCGTCATTGACGCGTACCGACTCACCCGGCTCGAACAATGTCTTCGGCTTCGGCTTGTCGCTACCATCAGCAACGCGACGCAAAATCGCTTCTGCTTCTTTATCAGTGATCGGTGCAGGCTTATCAGCGGTACCGCCGATAAAACCCATCACCCGAGGGGTGTCCTTGACCAAGTGCCAAGTACCCTCATTCATGTCCATCTGAACCAGCACGTAACCTGGGAAGAACTTGCGCTCGCTTTTGCGTTTCTGGCCATTACGCATTTCAACCACTTCTTCAGTGGGAACCAGAATTTCGCCAAAGCCATCTTCCATGCCAGCCAGCTTTACGCGCTCTACCAACGAGCGCATTACATGCTTCTCGTAACCGGAGTAAGCATGCACAACGTACCAACGCTTAGCCACGGGACACCCTTAGCCGACAATCAAGGAAACAAGCCAGCCGAGCAGGGAATCAAGCCCCCACAACAGCAACGCCATAACCAGAACGACAGCCACAACAATCAGCGTGGTCTGCGTGGTTTCTTGGCGAGTTGGCCATACGACTTTACGAATTTCGGTGCGAGCTTCCTTAACCAGTACAAAGAAAGACTTGCCCTTGACTGTCTGCAGGCCTACAAAGGCAGCTACAGCAGCAATGGCGAGCAATGCAAGTACGCGATACAGGATAGGCGAAGCAGAGTAATACTGATTACCAACAACGCCAACAACCACCAAAGCGACTACCACAAGCCACTTGAGCAGATCGAAGCGAGAGCCTTGAACTTCAGCTTTAGGAGTCATCTATGAAGATCCTGTGAAAAGAAAGCCAGACACACCAAGTGAATCTGGCAGGTCAGGAGGGAATCGAACCCCCAACCTACGGTTTTGGAGACCGTCGCTCTGCCAATTGAGCTACTGACCTAAAACAAAATCAGGCCGACCATTATGCCGGCCCGAAAAAGACATTACAACAATTTACTCAGCAGCTTTGACTTCAGCACCAAAACCACCCGCTCGATCGCCCTGAAAAAAAAACAACAAGACGCGACCGCAACCATTAAAACAAAGGCAGATATTTTCATATCTGCCTTGTTATATGGAGCTCTTGAGCGGATTTGAACCGCTGACCTCACCCTTACCAAGGGTGTGCTCTACCAACTGAGCTACAAGAGCGTAACACTGTGCAAAACCTGCAAACTTGGAGCGGGTAGCGGGAATCGAACCCGCATCATCAGCTTGGAAGGCTGAGGTTCTACCACTAAACTATACCCGCGAGGCTTGCAGCTCTCGCTAAAAATGGTGGAGGGGGAAGGATTCGAACCTTCGAAGTCGTAGACGTCAGATTTACAGTCTGATCCCTTTGGCCGCTCGGGAACCCCTCCTAAGCGAGCCGGCATTCTATATCATGCCAGCCTTCTGTCAAGCATTTTCTCATTAAAAACCTGAGGTTAGCTGCGTTGACCTCGCTTCACACTGCTTACCGTTAAAGGTCTTCACTGCGAAGCGGGCGCCATTCTATGCAAACTATTCAGCGGGTGCAACCCCCTCGCAGGGCATTATTTTATGTTTTAACTCATTGAATTCTTTGGAAAGGTTTTGTAGCTGCGAGTCTTCCAGAAAACGCCGGCTTTCAGGGGCTATCCGCACCCAATAACCGACAGAGTCCGCGGAGTCTTTCGGCAAGGACTGAAACTTCACATCCATACCAGCCAAACGCTTCTCTGCAATCTGAGCGGTTTCCTGGCGTGCAAAACCTCCCAAATAGAGACAGCTGCCGTCTATAACCACTGATTTAGCCTTCTCACGCGTCGTATCATTCGCCTCGCTCAACAATCGAATGTCTTGCTGTGCTCCTCTGTACAAGCTCAAAGGCGTCACGTCCTTCGCGCGCAACGGAGCCTCTTGTTGATGCCAGATGTAATAGAAGACATTTAGTACGAGCAGCAGCAAAAACAACCAACGCATAGAAACCTCAGGACAAGGGACACGCCATAGCCAATCCTACAAACACCAGATCCGGAACCACCTTGGCCTCAGGCACAATCTCGGAGACCAGCCCCGCATCTCCACCCGTGAGAAACACAGAATAATTCTCACCCCAATAACGACTTGCCAACTCCAACTGAGTCAGGACAAACCCTCTCAGCATCAATGAGCATCCCCTCTCGACCGCCTCGACGGTCGTACGACCAGGAACGAGACTTTCCAGCGCTCGCTCGGCGGCAAGATCACCATAGCGAATCCGCCGCGTGTGTGTGCGGAGCTGGTTGCGCATCAATGGCATCCCCGGACAGATAAATCCTCCGAGATGCCCGCCATCCCCAGCGATGAAGTCAGCAGTAACAGCCGTGCCAAAATCGAGTACTAGACATGGCCCCGAGGCCAAATGGAAGCCACCAAGCATTGCAAGCCAGCGATCCAGCCCCAGTCGCTCGAAATCCTCATAACCGTTGCGCACCCCTGCCATCTCTCTAGCCGGCGCGGCGCACATTACGGAAACACCGAAAGCGCCCTCCAGCAGAGATATCAAGGCTTCGGTTTCTTCTGCAGTTCTCACGCTGACCAGTCGGCAATGGGCGAGAGAAAGCCCCTCAAGTCCCTTCAGGCCTTCGAGCAATGCAAGATCGGAGTCGACAATACCTTCGCCAATCACCTGCCTGGCATCTGCACCGAGCACACGCCACTTAATAAAACTGTTACCGCAGTCAAGCTCAAGAATCATCACGCAACCTCAGACTGAGCTCACCACCACTAAAGACTTTTTCCATACCGTCCACCTTCAGACGCAAGGCACCCCGACTGTCGATACCCAGCACCTCACCATCTATCCGGTTCACGCCGGCAATTAATGACACCGCCCGGCCCTGCCAAATATGACCCTGCTCCCACTCAGCATGTATGGCTGAAAAACCGCCCTGCTGATGGCGAGCTAAATATGCCCGGAGCATCACCCCCAACTCCGCAACCAGGTGATTGCGATCGAACACCTTGCCCGTTTCAAGCCGCATGGATGTCCATTGCTGATCAACCTCATCGGTCATCTGCATATTCACATTAATTCCAACACCTAACACCACATGACACACGTCAGCAGGATCACCCACCAACTCGAGCAATACTCCGGCGATTTTTTTCTGACCAACCAAAACATCGTTAGGCCATTTCAGACCTGCACCCGAAACGCCAAGCGCCCTCAGGGTCTGCATCACAGCAAGCCCGACAACAAGGCTCAAACCTTCCAGCTGCCGCATTCCACCCTCAATGCGCAATACCAGGCTGTAGTAGATGTTTTCCGCGAAAGGACTTGCCCACTTGCGCCCACGCCTACCCCGCCCTGCAGTCTGCCTCTCGGCAAGCACTAAAAATGGTGCAGCCTGACCACGCTCAACAGCACGCAACGCCTCAGCATTGGTGGAGTCAACTGAATCGAGGATGAGTACGGGCCAATCACATTCGGCCGCGTGGGCTTTTATATCGGCCGAATCGAGCAATGTCAGTGGCGCAGCCAACTGATACCCGCGACCACGCACCTTATGGATAGATAATCCAAGCTCAGCCTCGAGATGCTGAAGCTGCTTCCAGACAGCACTACGACTAACACCCAAGGCGACGCCGAGGTCCTGACCCGAATGGAATCGGCCATCTTTAAGAAGCTTTAACAACGTCAGCATGCAAGTCTCGCCTCAGAATGAGGCCCGCATGATAGCCATGCCCTGAGCCGTTGCATAGAAACCCTGGCGGACAGATTTTCTGCGGA
>NZ_CATKQW010000013.1:0-60191 GCF_949767865.1 Pseudomonas sp. IT-P294
GTCAGCCGCCGTTACCGCAGCAACAGATATGCACACCCGAAAGAAACTGGTCGGCTATCAGGCCGCCATCGCGAGCAAGCTCGCTCCCACAATTGGCCCAAATACACCCAAGAGAACATGGTCGGCCCAAAGGCCGCCAAGTCCACGTTTAAGACGGAATCCCCAAAGGCAGCGACATAAACTGACTAATGCGAGCCCGCAACCACCGCTCCGCCGGATCATTGTCATGCACCCCACTCCAAGCCATCGACAACTGCGCAGCCTCAATCGGAAACGGCGGATCCTCAGCCCTCAACGCACACCCCTCAACCAACGCACACGCCGCATAATCCGGCACCGTCGCAATCATCTCAGTCCCGGCCAACAACGCACGCAACCCACTGAACTGCGGAACCCCCAACACCACCCGCCGACAGCGCCCGATCTTCGCCAGATCCAGATCAATGTTGCCGCTCAAATCCCCCGAAAACGACACCATTGCATGCGGCCGCTCACAATACTCATCCAGCGTCAGCGGCCCCGGCCGCTTGTCACCACGCAACACCTTGCACGGAATATCGCGTAAGGTCTTGCGCTTGGCATTCGCCGGCAAATCCGTGGTGTAACTTACCCCCACCGAAATTTCCCCTGACGCCAACAACGCCGGCATCAACAGATAATTGGCCCGACGCACCACCACGACAATCCCCGGCGCCTCCTCGCGCAGCTGCGTCAACAGCGGCGGAAACAAACCAAACTCGGCATCGTCCGACAGCCCGATACGAAACACATCGCAGCTAGTCGTCGGATCGAACTCCTTGGCCCGGCTCACCGCCCCGGAAATCACATCCATCGCCGGTTGCAGCTCCTTGAGAATCGCCAGCGCCCGCGCCGTCGGCTCCATGGCGCGCCCATTGCGCAGCAACAACGGATCGTCGAACAGATCACGTAACCGTCCCAGCGCCGCGCTGACCGCCGGCTGGCCCATGAACAGTTTTTCAGCCACACGAGTGAGGTTTTTTTCGAACATCAACGCCTCGAAAATCACCAACAGGTTCATGTCGACGCGACGCAGATCGTTACGGTTCATAGGCACGGTTCCCTTCTGTGTTCAGCCGGCGACTTTACTCGATCAGCGGCACGTTCGCCGCACGTTTGTAAGGCCCGTATTCCACCGGCACCCACTGGAAATGCTTGCCCTGGGCGGCGATGTGGCCAATGCCGGGGAACGGCAAGTGCGCCGCCGTCACCCAGGTCTTGCTCGCCGCTGCAGCCGTGAACACGGTGGCGCGGCTCTTGATCGCCTGCTGGCTGTTGACGTCAAAACCGATCGACACCTCAGGGTGTTCGAACTGCACCGCGAGGTTATGCACCAGATCGCCCATGAACAGAATGCTCTGCCCCTGGGAAGTGAACCGGTAGGTGGTGCTGCCCGGCGTGTGCCCGGCTTCCAGCTCGGCATCGACCACACCCGGCACCGGCGACTGACCGGCATCGAACGTCTTGAAACGACCCTCGGCCACATACGGTGCGGTCGAGTCCTGGGCGATTTTGAAATACGGCTTGGCGCCCTCGGGGGCCTTGGCAAGCGCCTGAGGATCGAGCCAGTACGCGGCTTCCGCCTTCGCCGCAAAGACGGTGGCATTGGCGAACACGGGTTTGTGCTGGGCGTCGACCAGCCCGCAGACGTGGTCCAGGTGCAGGTGCGTCAACAAAATCGTATCGACTTGCGCAGGCTCATAACCGGCGGCTTTCATGTTGTCCGAGAGCATGCCGGCGGTGGCGCCAATGCATTGGCCGGCGCCCGTATCGACCAGGATCAATTGCTTGCCTGTGTTGATCAAAAAGGCATTGAACGCGGTCTGCACGCCCGGTGTTTCAATCGAACGGCGGGCCAGCAGCGCGCGGATCTGGCTCTGGGTCAGGCCTTTGAGCAGTTTGGGCGACAGGTCGTTGTAGCCGTCGAACAGCGCCGTGACTTCGTAATCGCCCACCGCCAGGCGGAAATAGCCCGGCGCCTGTGTGCCGACCTGAGCAGGCGCCTGCGCCGCACACACTCCGGCAGCCATCGCCACCGCCAGCCCCAGTGCACTTGCCAGAGAATGTTTCATGCTTTCACCTTTTTCGAGTCAAAAAAACGGCCATGCAAACGCCGCACACTGACATCGATTGTGCAGGGCAAACGGCCTTGGAAATTGCAGCAATGTGCTGAGTTAGCGCTGTTGCTTACCTGTGTACACGGATGGAATTAACAACGTTTAACTCGCCTGCCAGCGCGTCGCGACCAAGAATGAAGCTCACCGACACGGACATCTGTCATGGCCCAATCTCAGCGAAACGTCGCCCGCGCGACTGATACTCAAGCGCGAAAGAAAACCACCGGCGGTCTGACCCCGTGGCGCGAAAGCCTGGTCAAGCAGCTGATCCTCGAGCGCCTCGGCGAGACCATTGAAGTAACCGAGTTGGCTAGCGCCTGCGCCCTCTCACGCAGTCATTTCTCCCGCGCATTCAAGTGCAGCACCGGGCTCTCGCCCCAGGACTGGATTCGCCACCAGCGTATTGCCCGCGCCAAGCAATTGATCCAGGACACCGAACTGACCCTGACGCAAATCAGCCTCGAATGCGGCTTCTGCGATCAAGCGCATTTCTGTCATATCTTCACCCGCAGTGAAGGCATCAACCCGTTTGCCTGGCGTTGCCGTACCGTGCGCCCCCTTCCCCATCGCCCCACCTACGCCGCCGAACTACACGCGTAATGTTCGACGTCACAAGCGTCGTAGCAGCGGTCGAATGACAGCTGCTACGTGGGTTGCGTCAGCCCAACGGAGAAAGCCGCTCCAACGCCTCAGCCACCCCGAATCCATACGCCGGGTCAGCCTTGGTGCAGTTCTCGATATGGCGCTGGCGAATCGCCTGCGGCACGCCATTCATCGCCCGTGCGGTGTTGTCGAACAGCAACTGTTTACGCTGCGGGTCCAGCAACCGGAACAGATTGCCCGGCTGTTCGTAGTGGTCATTCTCAAGCCGATGGTCATAGTGCTGGGCAAAGCCTTCCACCGGCAGCGGCGGATCGGCCAGTTCCGGCGAGTCCTGCCATTCACCCACGCTGTTGGGGAAATAACTGGCGGTGCCACCCAGGTTGCCGTCGGTACGCATGGCGCCGTCGCGGTGATAGCTGTGCGACGGTGAGCGCGGTGCGTTGACCGGGATGTGATTGAAGTTGACCCCCAAGCGATAGCGCTGAGCATCACCGTAGGAAAACAGCCGCGCCTGAAGCATGCGGTCCGGTGAAAAGCTCACGCCTGGCACCACGTTGGCCGGCGAGAAGGCGGCCTGTTCGATCTCGGCGAAGTGGTTCTCGGCGTTACGATTGAGCTCCATGATGCCCACTTCGATCAGCGGGAAATCACCGTGCGGCCAGACCTTGGTCAGGTCGAATGGATTGTGCCGGTAGGTGTTGGCCTGTTCCTCCTCCATCACCTGAATGCACAATTTCCAACGCGGGAAATTACCCTGTTCGATGACTTCGTACAGGTCCCGCAAATTGCTCTCGCGGTCCCTGCCGACCACCGCTTGCGCCTCGGCATCCGTGAGGTTTTCAATGGCTTGCTGACAAACAAAGTGAAACTTCACCCACACCCGTTTGTTGTCACGGTTGATCAGGCTGAACGTGTGGCTGCCGAAACCGTGCATGTTGCGAAAACTGACCGGAATCCCGCGATCGCTCATGACGATGGTCACCTGGTGCAGCGCCTCCGGCAGCAAGCTCCAGAAATCCCAGTTGCTGGTGGCGTTGCGCAGACCGGTGCGCGGGTCACGCTTGACCACGTGATTAAGGTCGGCGAAACGCAGCGGGTCGCGGAAGAAAAACACCGGCGTGTTGTTGCCGACAATGTCCCAGTTGCCTTCGTCGGTATAGAACTTCACCGCGAAGCCACGGATATCGCGCTCGGCATCCGCCGCGCCGCGCTCGCCGGCCACCGAGGAAAACCGCACGAACAACGGCGTCTGTTTGCCCACGGCGCTGAAAATACTGGCCTTGGTGTAGCGGCTGACGTCGTGGGTGACGGTGAACGTGCCGTAAGCGCCAGCGCCCTTGGCGTGCATGCGCCGCTCGGGGATGACTTCGCGGTTAAAGTGGGCGAGTTTTTCAAACATCCAGCTATCTTGCGCAAGTGCCGGCCCACGAGGGCCGGCCGTCTGGATATTGAGGTTATTGGCCACCGGGGCGCCGGTGGCATTCGTCAGCTTTTTCATGGACTTGATCTCGACAGTTAGCCGCTCTCACCAGCAGCGAAAACCGGCGCGGATTTAAATTCGCGCCGGGGTTCATCATCCCTTCAAGAACGCCAACAGCTCAGCGTTGAGCTGATCCTTGTGAGTGTCAGTCAAGCCATGGGGTGCACCGGGGTAGATCTTCAGCGTAGATCCTTTCACCAGTTTTGCCGACGCAATGCCCGCCGCTTCGATGGGCACCACCTGATCCGCGTCGCCGTGCACCACCAGCGTCGGGATATCGAACTTCTTCAAGTCCTCGGTGAAGTCGGTTTCGGAGAACGCCTTGATGCAGTCAAACGTGTTCTTGTGACCGGCCATCATGCCTTGCATCCAGAACCAGTCGATCATGCCCTGGGAAGGCTTGGCGTCAGGCTTGTTGAAGCCGAAGAACGGTCCGCTGGCGAGGTCGATGTAAAGCTTCGAACGGTCGGCCAGGGACGCCTGGCGAATGCCGTCGAACACTTCGATCGGCAAGCCACCGGGGTTGGCTTCGGTCTTGAGCATCAACGGCGGCACCGAGGAGATCAGCCCGGCCTTGGCCACGCGGCCAGTGCCGTGGCGACCGATGTAGCGCGCCACTTCGCCACCGCCGGTGGAGAAGCCGAACAGCACGGCGTCCTTGAGGTCGAGCAACTCGATCAACTGCGCCAGGTCATCGGCGTAGGTGTCCATGTCGTTGCCGGTCCACGGCTGGCTGGAGCGACCATGGCCACGGCGGTCGTGGGCGATGACCCGATAGCCTTTGGAGGCCAGGAAGATCATCTGCGATTCCCAGCTGTCGGCGTTCAGCGGCCAGCCGTGACTGAATACGATTGGCTGACCGGTGCCCCAGTCCTTGTAATAAATCTCGGTGCCGTCTCGGGTCGTGAAAGTACTCATGCGATATCTCCTTTGCGAGTGTTGGGGGTGTTTCAAAGCGGTGAGTGGCCCATGCGCTCGGCGAGTCGCGCCACGCGCTCGCCCAGGTGTGCGGCGGTGCAGCGGTCTTCCGGCGGAGGCGCCAGCTCGGGGGACTGTTCGACATTCGACTGGGCCATGACCCCGAGCGAACTGCCGAGGCGATTGAGCTGTCCGTCGAACACGCCGGTGCTCGACCGTGCCGGCAGCACGTCGAGGCCGACCCAGATCATCGAATGTTGCGCGGCGAACACCGCCAGTTGCAGCAAGGTGTTGAGTTTGTCGCCGCACAGGCAGCCGGAGTTGGTGAACCCCGCCGCCAGCTTGTCGCGCCATGGCTGAGCCAGGTAAAACGCCGCCGTGGATTCCATGAAGCTCTTGAAGGACGCCGAAGCGCTGCCCATGTAGGTCGGGGCGCCGAAAATGATGGCGTCGGCGCTGTGCAATCGATCCCAGTGCTGGTCCACGTCCTCGACCGGCACCAGCAAACTGGTGCTGCCCAGGTGCCGCTCCACACCGAGGGCGACGGCCTCGGCCAAGACACGGGTGTGCCCATAGCCACTGTGATAGACCACCACCACGTTGCTCATTCAAGCGTCCTCTTGAGGTATTAATCCCTTTGCAACACCACCGCCCTACTGTGGAAGCGAGGCGGCGGCACATTCAAAACAGATGCAGGCAGCCCCACCGCTATCGCGAGCAGGCTCGTTCCCACCAGACCAGCGGAAGTTGAAGCAACCGAGTTTTGGGCGTAGACCACACTGAGCACGAGTTAAACGTTGTTAATTTTCCTTGGCGCGCCAAAAGCCTTAACACGTACTTTGCTACCCTCACCCCCAATGAACAGGTGCTTGAGAACGACACCCGGAACGCACCGGTCCGGACGGACACCCGCCAGTCTTCCGGACACCGCGTTGCGTTCACGTCAAAACCTGAGGAATATGCTCGAAAATCGCGTACCAGACGGTTGCAAGCAGGAGTGACACGTTGACCCTTTCCCCCGAACAGGCCATCCATTTCGGCCCCTACCGGGTCTACCCCGGACAACGCCTGGTGATGGAGGCCGACCAGCCTTTGCGCCTGGGTCGGCGTGCCCTGGACATTCTGTTGATCCTGCTGGAACACGCGGGAAAAGTGGTCGCCAAGCAAGAATTGATCGCCAGGGTCTGGCCCAAAAGCGTGGTCGAAGACATCAACCTGCGGGTGCACATGGCGGCGCTGCGCAAAGCCCTTGGCGACGGCCAGGCCGGCCAGCGCTACATCATCACCGTGGCCCAACGCGGCTACAGTTTTGTGGCGCCCTTTTCGCTGCAACAGATCGGGCAGCATCCCGAAGCCGAAGAACCTGCAACAAGCGGCCACAACCTGCCAATCCGGCACACGCGCATGATTGGTCGCCAGCCACTGGTCGACAACCTGATGTTGCAGCTGCCACGCCAGCGTTTCATCACCCTCGTCGGCCCAGGCGGGATCGGCAAGACCACCGTGGCCCTGCGGGTCGCCGAACAATTGATTGGCCGCTACCGGGACGGCATTCGTCTGCTGGACCTGGCGCCGATCAGCGACCCGTTGATGATCGGCCCTCACCTGGCCACGCTGCTGGGTTTGTCGCTGCATGACGCCGAACCCGCGAGCGGCCTCGCGGCGTTTCTGCGCGAACGGCAGATGCTGCTGGTGATCGACAACTGCGAACACTTGATCGACGCCATCGCTCTGCTCTGCGAAAGCCTCCTGCGCGCAGCCCCTCAGGTGCACATTCTGGCCACCAGCCGCGAGAGCCTGCGCGCCGAGGGCGAATACGTTCAGCGTCTTGACTCGCTGGATTGTCCGCCGCCCATCGCCGTGCTCGACCGTGCTCAGGCGTTGACGTTTTCGGCGCTGCAGCTGTTCGTCGAACGGGCCATGGCCAGCCAGGACAGCTTTGAACTGACTGAAGAAGAACTGCCGCTGGCGATCGAGATCTGTCGGCGCCTGGACGGTATTCCATTGGCCATCGAACTGGCGGCGGCGCAAGTCGACCACTTTGGTGTGAGCGGATTGCTGGCGCAATTGCAGGGCAGTTTCCGCGTGCTCACTCAGGGCTGTCAGTCGACGCTGGGCCGACACCAGACACTGCGCGCCACTCTCGACTGGAGTTTCCAGTTGCTCAGTGCCTGCGAGCAGACATGCCTGCGCCGCCTCGGGGTGTTCAGGGGCGGTTTCACCCTGCAGTCGGCAGCGGCCGTGATCGTCGGCGAACACATCGAGCCCGACGTGGTGTTTGGCTCGATCACGCAACTGGTGGCCAAGTCGCTGTTGAACGTCGAGGTGGGCGACGAAGAAGTGTTCTATCGGTTACTCGACACGACCCGCAGCTATGCCCTGGAAAAACTCGCCGAGGCCGCTGATCTGCCGGACACCCGTGAACGCCACGCCCAACGCTGCCTGGCCGTGATGCATCAAGCCCAGGCTGATTGGGAGCAGACTTCCACGAGCCTGTGGATCGAGCGTTACGCGCGCAGCCTGGAAGACATTCGCTCGGCCCTCGACTGGGGCTTGAATAGCCAGGGGCCGCAAGCGCTGGCAATTCGTCTGGCGGCAACGTCCACGCCACTCTGGCAAGAACTGTCGCTGCTCAAGGAACACGGGGTCTATGTGCGCAAGGCGCTCGCCTTGCTCGACGCGAACGCCGAGCCCTGCCCTCGTCTGAAGATGGACCTGAAGCTGGCGCTGGGCAGCTCTTGCTACCACACCCAGGGCGGCACCGCCGAAACCATCGAGGCGTTCGTCAGCGCCCGGACCCTGGCCAAAACCGCCAACGACGTGGCTGGCCAGCTCCGGGCGTTGTCGGGGTACATGGCGGTCAACCTCAGTTGCGGCCACTACCAAATGGCGCTGGAGCAGAGCCAGCAATTCGACCGACTGGGAGGCGATGACGACGCCGTCCTGTCTCTCAGCACACACCGCTTACGCGTTCTGGCGCTGCACTTTTCCGGCAATCAGCCATTGGCGCGGGAGAACGCCGAACAGGTCATCCAGCGCATGGCCCAGAGCGGTCACCTCAACCGCTTCACCCACGGGTTTGGCGTGCAATACGATCAGAGCGTTGCCGCCCTGACAATTCTGGCGCGCATCCTCTGGGTGCAAGGCCAGCCGGAACAAGCCTGGCGCACCGCCCGACAGGCACTGGACATCGCGATTCAGATCGACCACGGCACGTCGATCTGCTACACCCTGGCGCTGGCCGGATGCCTGATCGCCCACTACAACGGCGATCATCAGACCGCTCGCGATCTCTTGCGCCTGTTGCTGGAGCAAGCGCAAAAACATTCGGTGCTGCTGTTTTATAACTGGGCACAACATTACGCGCAGGTAATTGATCGCGAAGAAGCGCAGTTGCCCAATCGGCCGGGGGCGGGCTTGATCGGCGAAATCATGGTCACGCTCGACAGCGGCTTTGTCGATGAAACCTTGCTGCAGCGAGCCGATACCGGGGCGGCAGGATGGAGCACGGCGGAGATACTGCGCGCCAGGGCTGATGCGTTGATGGCGCAGGACACTCCGTCGCTGGGGGATCATCGCGAGCAGGCTCGTTCCCACAACATCGGAGCGGCCGAAGAGATGCTGGTTCGGGCATTGAATGTGGCCAGGCATCAAGGCGCCCTGGCCTGGGAACTGCGTAGCGCCACCTCACTGGCGCAACTCTGGCAGCGCCAGGGCTTGTACCAGCAGGCCCATGAGTTGCTGGCGCCGGTCTACAACCGGTTCACCGAAGGTTTCGCGACACCGGACTTGCACAAAGTCCGGTGCTTACTCGACGAGCTCCATGGACAATGGCACCCCTGAGGCCCTGCGCGCGCGACTGATGTAGTGCGAGTAACGCCTCTCGAACACACGCTCCTGGCCGCTCAGCTCAAGCTTCTCCAGCGCATAGCGGCGGGTGGTGTTGAGAAAACGATAACGGCTGGTGCCGTTGACTTGATCCTTTGACAGTAACGATTTGGCCACCAGTCGCTCAACCAGCTCCGCCAGTACATCGGGCTTGAGCCGTGCGCAACTGCTCACGCCAATCGCCGCATCAAGGGTGAAGGACATCTTGAACACCGACAGGCGCTGCAGCACGGTTTGCTCGCGTTCGCCGAGTCGCTCATAGCTCCAGTCCAGCGCAGCCTTGAGGGTTTGATGCCGGGGCACGGCGGTGCGCCGGCCTTGGGTCAGCAGTTGAAAACAGTTGTCGAGCTGCGCTTGCAAGCCCACCAGCGCCAAGGCGTCGATCTGCCCCGCCGCCATTTCAATCGCCAGCGGCAAACCGTCGAGCCGCTGGCAGATTTCGCGCACGGCCTTGAGGTCCTGTTCGCGCAGGGTAAAGCCTTGTTGACGGGCTCGGGCGCGACTGACGAACAACTGCACCGCCGAATACCCCATGGTTTCGGTGACGCTGTGCAAGACCGACGCGGGCGGCACCGCCAGAGAGGCCAGGCGCTGGACCGTTTCCCCCAGCGCCTGCAAGGGTTCGCGACTGGTCACCAGAATCGACAGGCGAGGTGCCGAAGCCAATAAATCCTCGACCAGGGTCCGGCAGCGTTCCTGCAAGTGCTCGCAGTTATCGAGCACCAGCAATGTGTGCCGGTTTGCCAGCACCTCCAGCGTTGTTCCGACGTCCAGTTCAAGGGTCTGGATCAGATGATCGACCACCCGCGCCGGGTCATCGATCATTGAAAAATCCACCAGCCACACGCCGTCTTCATAGTGCTGCAACAGCAGTTCGGCAACACGCAACGCCACCGTGGTCTTGCCGATACCGCCGGGGCCGGCCAGGGTCATGAGGCGACGGACCGGCAACTGTCGGACCAGACTGCCGACAATCGAATCCCGACCGGTCACCGGCGTCAACCGGGCCGGCAAGTTGTGCTGGTGTCTTTGCACGTTCTCGAACAACACCAGCGTGCCTGCGGGCACCTGTTCCACAGGGGCGATAAAGCTGTAGCCGCGCTGGGGGATGTTGACGATGTAGCGCTGGCCATTCTGCCCGTCACCCAGGGCGCGACGCAGGGCCGCGATGTGCACCCGCAGGTTGATTTCCTCGACCACGGAGGTCGGCCAGACCTGGGCAATCAATTCATCCTTGCTGACGACGTCGCCGGCACGCTCGACCAGTACCTGCAAAATATCCAGCGCCCGACCGCCCATGCGCAACGGTCGATCACCTTCCAGGATCAGCCGTTGTTGCAGGTGGAAGGCGTAGGGGCCGAATCGCAGCACCGCATCGCTGTTCAAATCTATGAGGC
This sequence comes from Pseudomonas sp. IT-P294, assembly GCF_949767865.1. Classification (NCBI taxonomy): domain Bacteria; kingdom Pseudomonadati; phylum Pseudomonadota; class Gammaproteobacteria; order Pseudomonadales; family Pseudomonadaceae; genus Pseudomonas; species Pseudomonas sp. IT-P294. The sequence goes on from NZ_CATKQW010000013.1 coordinate 10,422, forward strand.
TGTTCATGTCCATCCACAGGCTGAAACCTGGCTCGGCTTACCGTGCGACAACACCCATCGCATGCGCCCTCCAGGCTCCCGCACCTCCGTTGCAAAACGTTGCCAAGTATCTTGGCAGGCCTCAGTGACGGTTCAACTGCCACGGTAGGAGTGTCACAGCCATCGCGGTGCGCATAACGGACACAAACGCTCTAGCTGAACTGTTCGCGGTATTGGCTGGGGGTCAGGCCCAGCTTTTCACTGAACAAAAAACGCATGTGCCGCACACTGCCGAAACCGCTTTTGAAGGCCACGGTCTTGAGCGGCAGTTCGCTGGTTTCCAGCAGGTTGCGGGCGCAGTCGATGCGAGCACTTTGCAAAAACTCCATGGGCGTCATGTTCACTTCCCGGGCAAACGTGCGGGCAAAATGCCGTTCGCTCATGTTCGCGAAGCAGGCCATGCGTTCGATGCTGAAGGCTTCATCGAGGTGTTCAAGCACATGGTTCTGCACGCGGGTGATCGGGGTTTCCTGCGGTGCGACAGTGGCCATCAATGGACTGAACTGCGCCTGTCCGCCCTGGCGTTTCATCACTACCAGCAACACCTTGGCCACGTCCTGGGCGACTTTCTTGCCGTGGTCTTCGGCGACCACCGCCAGCGCCAGGTCGATACCGGCGGTCACACCGCCGGAGGTGATGAGGTTACGGTCCTGCACGTAAATCTTATCGGTCTCCACTATTGCCTCGGGAAACCCTTTGATCAGGCGCTCCGTGTAATGCCAATGGGTGGTGACGCGATAGCCTTCCAGCAAACCGGCATGCCCGAGTACGAACACACCGGTGCAGATCGAGCCGTAGCGCCCGGCCCGCCCGACGGCGTCTTTGAGCCAGCACAACAACTGTGGGTGTTTTTCGTTATAGGCCCCCGGACCGCCGGGCACCAGCAACAGGTCATACGCCTGGGTGGCCTGATCGATGTGCAGATCGGTGTGCACGCTTACGCCGTTGGACGCTCGCAACGCGCCAGGTTCAGTGCCAATGGTCGACAGCTCGTAACGCTCGTGCGCCGGCAGATAACGATTGGCGATGGAAAACACTTCCATGGGGCCGGCCATGTCCAGCAGGAGGAAGTCGGGGAACAACACCATAGCCACGGTTTTCATGGGTTCAAAATCACTGAAGTCAAAAGAAAGTCCATCTGCCAGACACAAAACCTGCTCGCGATAGCGGACTTATACCCACCATTACTGTTGAATGTGAGACCGCTATCGCGAGCAGGCTCACTCCCACAGGGGCCAGTGTCCGGCGCAAAAGGGATGCTATGCATTATGGCCAAGTGTGACGCCGGCGTCGGAGAAGAATACGTGATCGACTGCACATTACTGTCAACCTGATCAGGACAGTATTTCAATTTTCATCTACTTATTGCACCCACCGATAAACATTAACCTTCTCCTCACTCGGACGAATCAACGTCCCCACAGGAGATTTCATCATGCTGACCCTTCGCAAAGCCTCGGATCGCGGCGCCGCCAATCACGGCTGGTTGAAGTCGTTCCATACCTTTTCCTTCGCCAACTATCGCAATCCCAAAGAACAGGGTTTTTCCGATCTGCTGGTGATCAATGACGACCGCGTGGCGGCGGGTAAAGGTTTCGGCCAGCACCCGCACCGCGACATGGAGATTTTCTCCTACGTGCTCGAAGGCGCTCTGGAACACAAGGACACCCTGGGCACCGGCTCGGTGATTCGTCCCGGTGACGTGCAGTTGATGAGCGCCGGCAGCGGCGTGGCGCACAGCGAATACAACCACTCGGCCACGCGGCCGGTGCACTTTCTGCAAATCTGGATCGTGCCGGAAGTCAGCGGCGCTAAACCGCGTTACCAGCAAGAGCACTTCAGCACCCAGAAAAAACGTGGGCGTCTGCAACTGATCATCTCCCCGGACGGGGACAAGGGTTCGCTGAAGGTGCGTCAGGATGCACGGGTGTATGCCGCGCTGATCGACGGCAAGGAAAGCGCCACCCTGGAACTGGCCGCCAACCGCTACGCCTATGTGCATGTGGCCCGTGGCAGCGTCGAACTCAACGGCGTGCCGTTGCAGGAAGGCGATGGCGTGCGGGTTCGCCAGGAACAGGTGCTGACCCTGAATAATGGAGTGGATGCCGAAGTGCTGGTGTTTGACCTGCGGCCGCAAGAGCTGCCGGAAATGCCGTAAAGATCAAGAGATCGCAGCCTCGTTTCACTCGACAGCTCCTACAGGGGAACGGGGCTGCGATCTTTTGACTTTTATTCGCCAGTACCGGAAAACCCCGCGACAATTTCATCGATCACCGCGCGGACCCGGGCGGTATGCCGCAAGTCCGCGTGGGTCACCAGCCAGACGTCATAGGGCACCGGTCGCGTGCGTTCCGGCCACAGCCTGACCAGCCCGTCCCTCTCCCCCATGTACACCGGAATTTCCCCAACGCCGAGCCCTGCTGCGATGGCTCGACGCACCAGCAGGCTGGAACCCAGGCTCGATACGATTCGCCCGCGGCTCACCGGTTCCGACACCAGCGTCATCTCCTTGTTGCCTGCCAGATACGGCTGGTAAGCCACCAGATCATGTCCTTCAAATGCCGAACCTGGTTCCGGCACGCCGTGGGCGTCGACATACCGTTGCGAGGCGAACAGGCCCACCGGCCAACGGGCAATACGCCGGGCGATCAGGTCCGGGTTGTCCGGCCGGGCATTGCGTACCGCGATGTCGGCTTCGCGCTTGGCCAGGCTGATCATTTGCGTGGACGCGTCCAGTTGCACCCGCACATCCGGGTGTTTGTCGTGCAACCGGGCAATCGCCGGGATCAGGAAATCAATGGCCAGCGAATCGGTGGTGCTGACCCGTACCGTACCGGTCAGCCGATCATCCAGGCCGAGGATCTGCCGTTCCAGCTCCAACGCCGACACCTCCATTTTTTCCACGGCCTGCAAGGCTGCTTCGCCGACCGCCGTCAGCGCGTAACCTTCGGAGGTGCGCAGGAACAGTGTCGCGCTCAAGGACTTTTCCAGCGCCGTGACCCGCCGCCCGACCGTGGCCTGATCGACCCCCAGCACCCGCGCCGCACCGCGCAGCGTCGATTCGCGGCACACCGCCAGAAACACCCGTGCGTCATCCCAATTCATAGGGTTTTCCTGATAATGCAAATTCGCATCACTGTAGCGCGAAATCGCTGCATTACTGCATCAATAATTCTCGATACGCTGGGCACCAGAGATAACCTCACAGGACTGCTCTCATGCACAGCACATCGACCACCCCGCGCAGCGCGATCTGGCTGCCGATCTTCGCCGGCCTCGCCGCCAGCCTGGTCAGTATTGGCCTGGCGCGGTTTGCCTACACGCCGTTGATTCCGTCGCTGATCCAGGCGCACTGGTTTTCCGCCAGCGACGTGGTGTACCTCGGCGCCGCCAACCTTGTCGGCTACTTGATCGGCGCATTGATCGGCCGACCGCTGGCCAACCGCACCTCCAACACCACGGCCCTGCGCCTGATGATGCTGGCCGTGACCCTGGCATTCTTTGCCTGTGGTTTTCCCTTGTCGGTGAGCTGGTTCTTCGGCTGGCGCCTGCTGTCCGGCGTGGCGGGCGGCGCGATCATGGTGTTGGTGGCTGCAACGGTATTGCCCCACGTGCCGGCGTCTCGCCGGGGCTTGGCCAGCGGCGCGATTTTCCTTGGTATCGGCCTGGGCATTGCCGGCTCGGGGACGATTGTCCCGCCTTTGCTGAGCCTTGGGTTGCAGCAAACCTGGTTTGGCCTGGGCATTCTGTCACTGGTTCTGACCGCCGCGAGTTGGTTCGCATGGCCAAAAGCGGCGCACCCTCAGGCCGTTGTATCGATTGAAACATCCACGACACCGACCGATCCTGGCGTTTACCTGTTGTTCGCCCAATACGCCTTCATGGCTGCCGGGCTGGTGCCGGCGATGGTCTTCCTGGTGGATTACGTGGCTCGTGGGCTCGGTGCCGGGGCGCACGTCGGTGCACTGATGTGGGTGATGTACGGCCTGGGCGCGATCATCGGGCCGGTGAGTTACGGTTTTCTGGCCGATAAGCTCGGCGCCCGGTTGAGTATCCGGCTGGTGCTTGTGGTGCAGGCGATTGCCGTGGGCTTGCTGTCGATAGCGAGTTCTTTCACGGCGCTGGCCGTGCTGGCGGTGATCCTCGGTTCGTTCCCGCCAGGCATCGTGCCATTGGCGCTGGCCCGGGTGCATGAGCTGATCCCCAACCATCACCAGCAACAGATTGCCTGGAGCCGCGCCACGGTGTCGTTCGCCACGTTCCAGGCGATTGCGGGCTTTGCCTATTCGGCGTTGTTCAATGCCAGCGGCGGGCATCATGCGCTGTTGTTCGTTGTGGCGGCGGGTGCCATTGTGGTTGCACTGATGCTGGAACAGGCGATGCGGTTACTGAACAGATCCCCTGTGGGAGCGAGCTTGCTCGCGAAGACGTAGGCAGATCCAACATCAATGTGACTGACACACCGCTATCGCGAGCACGCTCGCTCCCACAGGGATTGGTGGTTTGACTGAATCATTGGTTGGCTCATGCGATCTCATTTACAGACAACTTTCTCGACAGGACTTCTACATGACTTTGCCGCAAACCATGACCCTGATTGAAATCACCGAACCCGGCGGTCCCGACGTGCTGAAGCCGCGCCAGGAACCGGTTCCAAGCGCCGGTGCCGGTGAAGTGCTGATTCGTGTGCACGCCGCCGGGGTCAACCGTCCCGACGTGATTCAACGCGCCGGCAAGTACCCGATGAAACCCGGCATGAGCCCGATCCCGGGGCTGGAAGTGGCCGGCGAAGTGGTGGCCATCGGTGCCGGCGTCAGCGAATTCATTGTCGGCGACAAAGTCTGTGCACTGACCAATGGCGGCGGTTACGCGCAGTATTGCGTCGCCCCGGCCAGCCAGACGTTGCCGATACCAGAAGGCATGGATTGGGTCCACGCGGCCGCAGTCCCGGAAACCTATTTCACCGTGTGGGCCAACCTCTTCGACATGGGCGGCGCCAGCAAAGGCCAGCGCGCACTGATTCACGGCGGCACCAGCGGCATCGGCACCACCGCGCTGATGCTCTGCCGCGAATTCGGCGTCAAGGCCTTCGCCACCGCCGGCAGCGAGGAAAAATGCGCGGCGATCCGCCAGCTCGGCGCCGAAGCGATCAACTACCGTGATCAGGATTTCGTCCAGGTCATCCAGGAGAAAACCGCCGGCAAAGGCGTCAATGTCATCCTCGACATCATGGGCGGCTCGTACTTCAACCAGAACGTTGCGGCGCTGGGCATGGAAGGCCGACTAGTGATGCTGGGCTTTCTCGGCGGTGCACGCGCCAACGACGTCGACTTGTTGGGGATCATGAGCAAGCGCGCGACGATCACCGGCTCCCTGCTGCGCTCGCGCACTCGCGAAGAAAAAGCCTCGATTGCCGAACAGCTGCGTGAGTATGTCTGGCCGGTACTGGCCGCTGGCCGTTGCCTGCCGATGATCGACAAGGTCTACGCCTACACCGATGCGGCGCAGGCCCATGCGCGGATGGAAGCCGGCGATCACATCGGCAAGATTGTCTTGAAAGTGGACTGATCAGTAGCCGGCGCCGGCTGCTTGGGCGCCGCTGATGATCGCGATGCCCGAGCTGGTAAGTCGAAATGCCGCCCAGAGCAAGCCCGCTCCCACAAGGGATATGCATTCCAATGTGGGAGATGTGCGGGCCGAACTGACGCTATCGCGAACAGACTCACTCCCACATTGAAATCCAGTCCCCTGTGGGAGCGGGCTTGCCCGCGATGGGGCCCGATTGGTCACCACCCAAGCCGGCCATTCACACGACCGTCGAATTTATCCCCACGCCCCGCCACGCATCTGTTAAAACCCGAGCTTTGATTCCCGTCCCCGGACCACCGCATGTTTTCGAACCTGATGAGCCGCATGAGCCGACGCTGGCTGCCAATTCTGTGCATGGCTGCGCTGATCCTCGGCTTGCCCGTGAGTTGTGGCGTGCTCAAGTACAAGGAGCGTGAACTGCTGTTTCGTATCGAGCCGGGCATCGCTGGCTGGTATCACGGTCTGCCGCAGGACGTTCAGGAGTTCGACATCAAGCCTGCCAGCTTCAAGGCCGGGCAAAACCTGCATGCGTGGTGGTGGCCGGCCGCCCGTCGCGATGCGCCGTCGATCCTCTATTTGCATGGTGTGCGCTGGAACCTGACCGGCCAGGCGTTCCGCATCGAGCAGTTACGAGCGATGGGGTATTCGGTGCTGGCCATCGATTACCGCGGTTTTGGCCAGAGCAAAGGTGATCTGCCGTCGGAAGCCAGTGTCTACGAAGACGCCCGCGTCGCCTGGGAGCGCTTCAAGGCGATGCAACCGGACGCCAACAAGCGCTTGATCTACGGCCACTCCCTGGGCGGTGCGGTGGCCATCGACCTCGCGGCCGACCTGGCGGCGCAAGCGAAAAAGGACCACAGCGCGATACCGGTGCGCGGTCTGGTGATCGAATCCACCTTCACCACGCTCGGCGATGCCGTGGCCGCAGTGGCCGAGAACAATCTGCCCGTGACCTGGTTGCCGGTGCGCTGGCTGCTGTCACAGAAATTCGACTCCATCGACAAGATCGTCGACATCGACATGCCGCTGCTGGTGGTCCATGGCCAGGCCGACACGTTCATGCCCTCGCGGTTCAGCCAGCAATTGTTCAATGCGGCCAGCGAGCCCAAGCGTTTGTTGTTGGTGCCCGGTGGCACGCACAACAACAGCATGAGCCTGGGGGGAAACCAGTATCGCCAGGCCATCGACAGTTTGATGAAGTCAAAACCGCAGCGAATCGCCGGGCCTAGCGGTAACCCTGGGCTTGCAGGTTGAACAACTGCGCATAGCGCCCACCCGCTGCGACCAGACTGTCATGATCACCGCGTTCAAGGATCGCCCCTTGATCCAGCACGATGATGTGGTCCGCGTTGCGCACGCTGGAAAACCGATGGGAAATCAGCAGCGTCATGCGACCTTCCGTGTGTTCGCTGAAATGCTGGAACACCGCCGCTTCCGCCGCCGGGTCGAGGGCCGAAGTCGGCTCATCCAGAATCAGGATGTCCGCGTTGCGGCGCATGTAGGCGCGGGACAAGGCGATCTTCTGCCACTGTCCGCCCGACAGTTCCTGCCCTCCGGCAAACCAGCGGCCCAGCTGCGTGGCGTAGCCTCGATCCAGGCCTTCGATGAACGGTGCGGCCATGCCTTCGGCGGCGGCCTCTTTCCAGCGTTGTTCGTCGTTGAACGCCAGCGTATCGCCGACGCCGATGTTTTCGCCGACGGAAAACTGGTAGCGGATGTAATCCTGAAAAATCACCCCGATGCGCCGGCGTAAAGCATCCTCTTCCCAGGTCTGCAAATCGCTGCCGTCGAGCAAGATACGGCCCTGATCGGGGCGGTACAGGCGGGTCAGCAACTTGATCATCGTGGTCTTGCCCGATCCGTTCTCCCCCACCAGCGCCATGCTGCGACCCGGCACCAGGTGCAAGTCGATGCCTTCAAGGGCGGCTCGACTGGCCCCCGGATACCGAAAACCGACGTTCTCGAAACGCAAACCATCGCAGGGCAGCGCGCCAACGGTCAGATGCCCGGCGTCGGCGACCACCGGTTCGGCGAGGTATTCATAAAGACTCGACAGGTACAGGCCATCTTCGTAGAGACCACTGATGGCGCTCAAACTGCTGCTCACTGCGCTCTGACCCTGCTTGAACAGCACCAGGTACATGGTCATCTGCCCGAGGCTGATATTGCCGTGGACGGTATCGACCACCACCCAGGCATAGGCCAGGTAAAACGCGCCGGTGCCGAGCAAGCCAAGGACAAACCCCCAGCCATCGCGGCGCAAGGTCAGGCGCCGGTCTTCGGCATACAGGCGGGCAAACGTCTCGCGATAGCGCTTCAGCAACAGCGGCGCGAAGCCGAACAGTTTGACCTCTTTGATGTAGCCCTCATGGGAGAGCAGCGTCTCGATGTAATTCTGCTGCCGGCTCTCCGGCGCACGGCGCGTGAACAGCCGAAACGCGTCCCCGGAAAAATGCGCTTCGGCGAAAAACACCGGCAACGCGCCGACCACCAGTAGCACCAGCGCCCACGGCGAAAAATGCACCAGCAACACGCCGAAGCTGATCAGCACGATCAGGTTCTGGATCAGCCCCAGCGACTTCATCACCAGCGCCAAGGGCCGGGTCGACGCTTCGCGACGTACCCGCACCAACTTGTCGTAAAACTCGGAGTTCTCGAACTGCACCAGCGATAACGTCTGGGCTTTCTCCAGAATCATCGTGTTGACCTTCTGCCCCAACTGCACCCGCAGCAACGATTGCTGCACCGACAGCGCCCGCTGCGCCCCGGACAACAACGCGAGCACTCCCGCCTCAAACAACACATAACGCACCACCGGCCACAACGGCGCACTGCCTTGCTGCGCGTGCAATTGCATGGCAGTCACGACAGCATCGACGATGCGCTGGCCGAGCCACGCGGCCAGCGCCGGGAGGACACCGGCGATCAGGGTGGCCAGGACCAGCCCCAGAAACAGCCCGCGAGAAGTGCCCCAGACCAGGAGCAAAGCGCGCCGGGCCTGGTCGAGCAATGAGGTGAAACGGGAGAGTGCCGCAGGCATGGATCGATGAACTCGGCAGAGGAAGGTCGCTGAAGGCGACAGTGTCGACATGGTACTTCAGCTGGAAATTGCGCAGGTGGGAAACAACTCTGGCGAGGGCGCTTGTCGATACGCTGCAACGGCCCCAAAGAGGGCCGCTGCATCGCAACTGACTTACCACAGCAGACTGTACTTACTTGGGCAGATCAATTTTATCCAACACCCGGTTCGCCGTGATCTCCGCGACCATGATGCTGTTCGAAATACCCAAAAGCGCGTAACGCGACTCGCCCTCCAGATGATCTACCAACTGATGGACCATCACATCGACCGAAGCCAGTGTCTCGACCAGATAAACCGCCAGGGTTTCGGCCGTGGCTTCAGGGTCAACAGAAAACAGGGTGCTGCGGGTTCGCGGCGTGGCTTTGATGTCGGCATTTGACGGGAAGTGGAAGTCGAGCGCTCGCTCGGCGGCTTCGTGGAATTTCTTTGAATCGGGTTCGTACGGGGAGGCTGGATCGGTGTCGGGGGGATTGGGTGTGACTTTGAACATTGGCTCTGACCTCATACATGAGTGAGGCTGCAACCCGTTCGCGACTAAACGATAGGGAGGCAGCTGCGCACAGGTTAGTCGACCGATGAGCCAAGAAATCGGCGCGCCCGAAGGCGCCCTGCGCACAGCCACCATCAGGAGCAGGGATGGGATACCCGACTGATAGAGACATCGTGCGACTTGACTACGACGGGCGACTAAACCCGACCACTGATGAGCAGTGGCAGGGAAACGATAGAGTCCGGGGTCAAACCGCACAAGCCGGCGGATTCTGGCGTAGCCGTAGGCAACGGCGCAAGGTTTTGTAGCTTTCCGGACGTAACTTCGATGGCTCTTAAACAAGAGCACATTCGCGATGTTGAATAGCCTGCCAAGAACGTCCTACAACGCTAAGAATGCCGCTGAATCAAAGTGCCATCCATTGCTTCCCTCTACCCTGAGTGTCACCCTGCGCGCGTTAATCAGGGATCAAGTCCAAGGAATCAAGGATGAGCGGCTACGTACCCAACCCGCCTAAAAACTACCGTTACGAAGAAGCCAAGCCAGTCGACATTCACGCTGAGCGCTGGGCTGAATACGAAAAACACGGCAAGGCTCCCGCGCCCACCCCACAAAAAACGGGCATTGCGTTACGCATTGGTGTCTTCTTCGATGGCACTGGTAATAACGCCAATAACGCCGAAGCGGGTTTGCTCTGCGGTGCCCATCACCCCATTGCGCCAAAAGATATCAATGCCAGTTGCAAGCCGTTCATGAGTGATCCGGACAGTAGCTACGGCAACGACACCAGCAATGTAAAAAAGCTGAGTGATCTGTATAGCGTGACTCAACAAGCAGAAGGCGAAGGGTCGCAAAAAATTGCCTCCCGCGTCGTTTACGTTGAAGGCATCGGAACGTTGTCGGGTGAAAAAGACAGTGTCCTGGGTGCAGGCGCCGGGCGCGGAGAAACCGGCGTTGCTAGACGAGTTCAGTCCTCGTTCGCACTGATCAAGCAGCGCATCAATGAAGTGTTGGTCGATAACCCCGACAGTGAAATTACCTCATTGACGTTCGATACCTTCGGCTTTAGCCGCGGTGCCGCAGCCGCTCGGCATTTCGCCAATGAAATTGTGCGTGGCAAGCAAGGTCCTTTAGGAGACGTCCTGCGCGGCAACCCCAAAGCCTTTGGTTCGACTTTCATTGACCAATACAAAAGCAGCATCAATATGGGCTTTATCGGCCTGTTCGATACCGTGCCATCGATTGCTGGCTGGTCTAACTTGGGGAATATCAAAAGCCCCATCGCAACAGGCATCAGACTCTACCTCGATCGGCGCTTTTTCACCGACGTCGTCCAACTGGTAGCGCGTGACGAATGCCGAGCTAACTTTGCCCTCAGCCGAATCAAACCTGATTTCACAGAAATCACGGTCCCCGGCGTCCATTCAGATATTGGCGGCGGATACCTCGAGGAGGCGCAAGAGTGCGTGCTAGTCAGCCCGATGCAAGCGCTTGACGTACCAATCAATACGGATGTCACCACCACGTCGATATACCGCGATGCGGCGAGGGTAAAAAGCCAACGGGTATCTAACGGCTGGCCTGCCCAGTTACTGGAAATTGTCACGCCTGCCGCCTTCGAATTACCGCATGAACCGCAAGACCGACTTAACCCAGGACAAAAAAGAGTCTATGCCGCTTTGCAGCTAAAGCGCCCGGTGAGCGGCAAGCTTTCAAGGGTGTATCTGCGCGTGATGCATCACTTGGCGAAAGAAAAAGGTGTTCGCTTTGACGACATTCCGGATTCGTCAGAGCTGGCGATACCACCAGAGCTTCAGGCGCTGTGCGACCGGTTTGTCGGCGGTGACTACAGCACCACACCGAAAGAAGAACAGCTACTTAAACTGAAGTTCATCCACACGTCTGCCAACTGGAACCATCCACTCGGCAGAAACGACGGTAGCGGTCTCAGGGCGGTTTACATTAACGCCCCCACGCAGGACGCAATCCGCGTTCAACATCCTCATGTACCTGACTGGACGCTTTGGTAATGAAACGACTCATCACGTTACTGAGCCTTCTCTTCATTGCCGGCTGCCAAGCTGCGGAACCGCTTTCAGCAAAACATGACCCTAGGTCTCAATGGTGGGAACTTGATTTCGTCGAACCCCACTACATGAAAGTCTGGGTTGAGGACAGCGCCGTAGAAGATATCAACGGCAAGCGGTTTGACCACACTGGTAAAGGGTCTGCATCAGGCGGTCAACCAGAAGACGGCACAGAGTCCGCCAAAGGGTGGCGAGGTGTCGGCGGCTCCGGCAAAGCGGTGGTCGGCGCTGAACTCCCCAAACGTATATTCGTGCGCTGGCAATCCATCGTAGAACCACAGACCTATAAAGTCTGGATAGACATACCCGAGCAAGCCAGACAACTGATGCATTCATCTGTCATGCAACGGTGCCCGGCCACCCCCGAACAAGAGGCCCGATACGTGGCGTCTGTCTATATAGGCATGGCCCCCGGCGGGGTCGTGAAGGTTTGGGTAAGAGATTCCTGCCATCGTCCCGTTGAGGTGGCTCAAGCCAAAGCAGAAATCGAGCCTTTAGGCCCAGACCAAGGCAAAAATGAAGGCCGTTATGCGTATCCGGTGAGTGTGAAGTCCAAGCTTTATATTGAGAAGTTTGGAATTCCTTACGGCAGCTGGTGACCAAAAAAATGGTTCAATTTTTGGGGGATCGCAGCTGCGCCGACGTATGAGGCATGAACAGTGGTCCGCCGCGTAAATAGTGCGCGGCGGTATATCACCTCAATTGAGTCAACCTGCCACTCCCCCCTGAAACCGCGCCCGATACCGCCCCGGGCTCTCCCCCGTCCACTTCTTGAACGCCCGATGAAACGCACTCGGCTCCTGAAAACCCAGCTGTTCAGCAATGTCGCTGATATTCGCCCGGCTCTCGCGCAGTTGCTCAAACGCCACCCCGCGCCGTACCTCATCCTTGATCTCCTGATACGAACAGCCTTCGCGCTCCAGTTTGCGGCGAAAGGTGCTGGGGCTCAGGTGTTGTTCCAGGGCGAAGGCCTGCAAGGTCGGCCAATCGCTGTAATGGCTGTTGCGCAGGCGCTGATGCACTTGTGAGGCCAGGCCGTGCTGGTTGCGGAAACGGATCACCAGCCATTGCGGCGCGGTGCGCAGGAACACTTTCAGCGAGGCCAGGTCCTGCACCACCGGCAGGCGCAGGTAGTGGCTGGCGAATTCGATTTCGGTGCGCTCGGCGCCAAAGGTCAGGTTGGGGCCCCAGAGCAATCGGTCATCGCTGAGGGACACGCGCTCGTGGCGAAAATCGGCACGGTCGATGGGGATGCGACGTCCGCCGAGCCAGCACAGCAGGCTGATCATCAACACCAGGAAGGTTTCTTCGCCAAAACGGCTGACATCGTCGTTCTGCGCTTGGCTTTGCAGGCTGATGATGGCGCGTTTGCCGCGCACGGTCAGGGTGCCGCGAAAGTCGCGCAGGAACAGCGCGAAGTTGGCCAGGCATTGGCGCATGGCTTTGTGCAGGTCGGGTTCCTGGATCAAGGCGCGGCAGATCAGCGCGAAGCTGCCGGGCGGCATGCCGTGGGAGTCGAGGCGGAAGAATTCATCGTTCAGGTCACGGATCTGAATCAGCCACAGCGCGGCAAACGCGCTCGCCGGCACTCGCGCAGTCGGCTGCTCGATTAATGCCGGGTCGATGCCCGCCTCTTCCAGCGCAGCGCGCGAGCGCTGTGGATTGTCCCCTTGCCCCTGGATCATCGCCTGCACGAAGTAGGCCGCCACCGAGTCCTTTTCCCGCATTTGAACGCTTCTCTCCTCATCGCCCGAATGGCAAAAAACACCAGCACCGTTGAACAGTTGCGGCATAGGACAACCGCCCCGCCGGTTCTAGACTCGCGGCCAATAGTACGCCTTCGGCCACCCAGTCGGCCAAGGTATCGCGGGGTTTGATCGGAAGGACGCAAAGATGAATCTGCAAAACATTGGCGTGATCGGCGCAGGCACCATGGGCAACGGCATTGCGCAAGTCTGCGCCCTGGCCGGCTTCAACGTGACCTTGATCGACATCTCCGACAGCGCTTTGCAAAAGGCCCTGGCGAACGTCGGCAAAAACCTCGACCGGCAGATCGCCAAGGAAACCCTGAGCGAAGACCAAAAGCTCGCCGCCCTCGCCAGGATCCGCACCAGCACCGATTACAGCAGCCTGCAGAACGCGCAGATGGTGATTGAAGCCGCCACCGAGAACCTCGACCTGAAACTGCGCGTGCTGCAACAGATCGCCGCGCAGGTCAGCGCCGAGTGCGTAATCGCCTCCAACACGTCGTCGCTGTCGATCACACAATTGGCCGCCAGCGTCAGCCAGCCCGAGCGCTTTATCGGCCTGCACTTCTTCAACCCGGTGCCGGTGATGGGCCTGATCGAAGTGATCCGTGGCCTGCAAACCAGCGACGCCACCCACGCGCTGGCGCTGGACATGGCCACCACCCTCGGCAAGACCGCGATCACCGCCGGCAACCGCCCGGGTTTCGTGGTCAACCGGATTCTGGTGCCAATGATCAACGAAGCGATTCTGGTGTTTCAGGAAGGTTTGGCCAGCGCCGAAGACATCGACGCCGGCATGCGCCTGGGTTGCAACCAGCCGATCGGCCCGCTGGCCTTGGCGGACCTGATCGGCCTGGACACCGTGCTGGCGATTCTCGAAGCCTTCTACGACGGCTTTAACGACAGCAAATACCGCCCTGCCCCGCTGCTCAAGGAAATGGTCGCCGCCGGCTATCTGGGACGCAAGACAGGACGTGGCTTCCATGCCTATGCCTGAGCGTTGCTCACGCTTCGCCGAGTACCGGGACAAGGTGCTGGAGTTGTTCGCCAGCAAAGGTTTCGGTCAGGTCGGCATGCGTGAGCTGGCCACCTGCCTGGGGCTGTCCCCGGGCTCGTTGTATCACCATTACCCGAGCAAACAGCACTTGCTGCTCGACCTGATCGAAGAGTTCTATGAAGAGCTGTTGTCGACCCTTGGGCGCATCGATCAAAAGGCCTCGGCCAAACGCGACAAACTGCCCAACCTGATCCGCGCGCATTTGAATCTGCACCGTGAAATGCCTTGGCATTTTCGTCTGGCGGAACGTGACAGCGGCTGCCTCAACGAAGAACAACAGGCGCGCGTGCGGCTGTTGCGTGAGCAATACGAGCGCAAGTTGTTGAAGATGCTCGGCGTCCCGTCGCGTCTCGGAGAACAGGGTTTGATGGCCACCGGACACGCTATCGCCAACTTGCTCAACAGCGCGCCCGGCTGGCTGGCGCAGCATCCGCTGGAAGACGCGCAGCGTGATGAGCTGCTGGAAAACCTGGTGAGTGGTGCCGTTGAGCGCTTGCTGCGGCCATCCTGCGCCTCGCGCGCGGTGGCCTGAGTTTTCAGGCAATAAGCGGTTCCCCTTCCATAGAAAAAACGTCTAAACAAACTCGGCACAATCCCGTCTCTAAGGCTTTGCTACTTGGAGTCAATTGATAGGCCAGAGGGCACCTCCAGGTCCCTCGGTCAACGGGAGCAAACATGAAAATCAATCCCTATCTCATCTTCAACGGCGACTGCAAAGCCGCCTTCACGTTCTATGAGCAAGCCCTGCAAGGCCGGATCGAAATGATGATGACCTTCGGCGAAAGCCCGGCTCGCGAGCAGCTTCCTGCGGACCTGCATAATCTGATCATTCATACCCGCCTGGCGGTGGGTGATCAGGCGATCATGGGGTCGGACACCACGCCGGATCGTCCGACGGATGATATGAGCGGTTGTTCGGTTTCGTTGAATGTCGACAGCGTTGCCGAGGCCGAGCGCGTCTTTGGCGCGTTGGCGGAGGATGGCAAGGTGCAGATGCCGCTGGACAAGACCTTCTGGGCTGAGCGGTTCGGGATGCTGGTGGATCGGTTCGGTGTGTCTTGGATGGTGAATTGCGAAAAGGATCAGTGACGTTTTCAGACATTAAAAAAGCCCAGCCTGAAAGGGTTGGGCTTTCTGGAAACTCCCGGACCGTCTGCTACCGTCAACAAGGCAGCCCGCGTAGTAGCGGCCCCTTCGGAGGAGTTCCACCATGCCTGCCCATGACGCCCCTTTGTCCACCCGTCTCAAACTGTCCCTGTTGGCGGGCGGACTCACCGCTGCCCTGCTCGCACTGAGTGGGTGCGCCACTGTTGATGCACGAACCACCGCGTATGTGGGCGTCGAGCATCCTGCGCCGACGCTGGCCAGCGAGGTCGTGGTGTTGCGCACCGAGCCGATGCGCCCGCACATTCGTTTGGGTGAAGTGCTGATCGATGCGAGTGTCGACCCTGCCCCGCCGATTACCAAGGTCGAAGAAAAATTGCGGGACGAGGCGGCCAAGCTCGGGGGCGATGCCGTGGTGGTGGTCTATGACCATATCCAGCCGGTGGGCGCCTACGTCAACGGGCCGCTGTGGGCGCGCGATGTCGAAACCATTGAGGGGCGCAAACTCAAGGGGATCGTGATCAAGTACCGCTAATGACTGCGTTCAGCCCTTCACGCACACCACTTGCCGCAAGGTGTGGAGCACTTCCACCAGTTCGCGCTGAGCGTGCATGACGTGGTCGATGTCTTTGTAGGCCATCGGTATCTCATCAATGACGGCGGCATCCTTGCGGCATTCGACGTGAGCAGTGGCGCGGATCTGGTCCTGTACGGTGAACAGGCTTTTTGCTTTGGTGCGGCTCATGACGCGGCCGGCGCCATGGCTGCAGGAGCAAAACGATTCTTCATTGCCAAGGCCACGAACGATGAAGCTTTTTGCGCCCATTGATCCCGGGATAATCCCCAGTTCGCCCTTTTGCGCTGACACCGCGCCCTTGCGGGTGACCAGAATATCCTGGCCAAAATGCCGCTCTTTTTGCACGTAGTTGTGGTGGCAGTTCA
This sequence comes from Pseudomonas sp. IT-P294, assembly GCF_949767865.1. Lineage (NCBI taxonomy): Bacteria > Pseudomonadati > Pseudomonadota > Gammaproteobacteria > Pseudomonadales > Pseudomonadaceae > Pseudomonas > Pseudomonas sp. IT-P294. Next base: position 26,560 of record NZ_CATKQW010000013.1, read on the forward strand.
CCGCTTCCAGTGCCACGTCGAAGGGTTTGCTGATCACTTTGCGTGTTGCCTGAATCACCGCTTGCATCATCAGTGCGCGGTTCTGTTTGGCGAAGTCCTGGGCCCAGTTCACGGCTTCGACGTAGTCGTCAAAATGCCGGCTGCCTTCCTTGAAGTAGGCCAGGTCGCGGTCCGGCAGGTTGGCGATGTGCTGCCGCATGTCGGCCTGGGCCAGTTGAATGAACAGGTTGCCGATGGCGTTACCGACCCCGCGCGAGCCGCTGTGCAGCATGAACCAGACCCCGTTGGTTTCGTCCAGGCACACTTCGATGAAGTGGTTGCCGCTGCCCAGTGTCCCCAGGTGAACACGGTTGTTGGTGCTGGCGAGTTTCGGGTATTTGTCGGTGATCGACTTGAACCGTGAATGCAACGCCGTCCAGGCGTGATCAGCCTGTTTGGGAACGCTGTCCCAGGCGCCTTTGTCGCGGATGCCACGGCCCAGGGTGCGCCCATGGGGCACCGCTTTCTCGATGGCGCAACGCAAGCCATGCAGGTTGTCCGGCAAATCGGCAGCCGTCAGCGATGTGCACGCAGCGATCATGCCGCAGCCGATGTCGACCCCGACGGCGGCGGGAATGATCGCACCCACCGTAGGGATGACACTGCCGATGGTCGAGCCCTTGCCCAGGTGGACGTCGGGCATCACTGCCAGGTGTTTGAAGATGAATGGCATCTTCGCGGTGTTGATCAACTGCTGCCGGGCTTCGTTTTCTACCGGGACGCCTTCGGTCCAGAGCTTGATCGGTTTGCCGTTGGCGACTTCCAGCAGTTGATAGGTTGGGGCTTGCATGATGTAGGGGCTGTTCTCGGCTGCCTGTGCTGCCATGTGCTTTCTCGAAAACTGTCAGCGTTGTTTTTCAACACGCTGACGACTGCAGTTGCTCGGCGTAGATAAACGTTCGCTGTGGTCCAGCGGTATAGCCGATTCGAGATCGACGACGATTGTCTCCACTAACGGCAAGGATAGTGTCGATTGCTCCGCACGGATACAGGTCTGGGTGCAAGCTGGTGATTCAGAGCTTGGCAATGGAGACTTCGGTGGATTTCACGAAGGCAATCACCTCGCTGCCCACTTTCAATTCCAGGTCGCGCACCGAGCGCGTAGTGATGACCGAGGTGACAATGCCGGAAGCGGTTTGCACATCGATTTCGGACACCACTTCGCCTTGCACAATTTCCTTGATGACACCCTTGAATTGGTTACGGACGTTGATCGCTTTGATAGTCATGTCGAGGCTTCCTGTCTGGTGTAGGGCACATCCGCATGGATGCGCAGGCCCTCAAAGTGCACCACCCGAATCAACAACAAAAGGAATATATAATTATCTATTTATTCTATTAAGGAATATACAGCGTCATGCCTGCGTCATGCTTGGCCGGCCCTGCTTGCCGGGCAGTGATCGGATTCAATACGGGATCGAAACCTCCACCCACAAATCATCAGCGCCATAACTCAGGCTGACCGGATGATTGGGGTCTGTCGGTGAATCGTTGAAAGCCTTGATTTCATTCGCGGGGGTCCCATCACCGCTCACGACCCGCTGCCGGGTACGTTCTTGCAACGCACTCAATAGATCCGGATAGGGCATTTTCCAGTCTTTGCCTTTGGCAACATCCGCGTCCACCGGGATCATCGCCACCAGCCGGGGATCGTGCATTTTTTCCAGTCCCGCCGCACGCGCGGTGGCGTTGTGGCTGCAATGGTGACCGACTTTATAGAGCGTGACCCGGGCGAGAATCTCATCTCGGGTCAATGGCGCCGGTGCTCCTGGCTCGCTGTCCTTGGGATACGTCTGGTCTCCCCAGGACAACCAGTTGCCCACCTGGGCGTCTCCGGGAAACAGCAGTATTTGCCCGTCAGGCAGTTCGAACGCCAGGACCAGACTCGTGTTGTTGGTGTCCGAATCCATCTTCAGGGCGAGGGTCTCCGCGCCGTCCAGCCATTCGTCTTCAATACAGCGCCATTGGTTTTCGTGGCTGAAATAGCGCTGCTCGACGCTGTCGGCTTTGTCATCGATGGCGCGGTGGGGGTCTGTACCTTTTTGCGCGTTCAGCGTCGTGCGCTGATAAGGGCGGGCGAATGGCGTATCGACGTCGAGCGCAACCACACCTTTGAGCCGCAGTGTTCGCTCCTCCAGCGCCATCGCGTCGTCCAGGCTGGTCATGTAGACCTCTTTCCCCGCGCCGCTGCTGGGCAGGTTCTTGCGCAAGCGCTCTTCAGAGCGCGGAGGTCCCATGACGTATGTCTTGAGCGTCTGGAGCGCGGCCGGTTGCACCACGTCCCCAGGCTCCAGATACCGGGTCGCTTTCGAGCCCACCTTGTCCTTGAGCTTTTCGATTGTCGTGCGCTTGTCCTTGCTGGCCGGCTCGGCCAGCGGTTCGATAAACGCTGACAGCCCCTGTACGGTTTTGATCCGCGCATCTTCATTCAATGCGCTGACACTGTCGCAGAGGCCGACGACACCGGCCAATGCCACCTTGGCCTTGTTGAAACGGGCATGCAGCGCGACCGCCTGCGGATCGTTGAGGTCCTCGGTCCAGGCCAGCCAGAGCTCACCGATGTGAAAATCGTCACCCAAAAAACGCGCTTGTTCGTAGAGAAAACCAGACAGGTGATCATGGTGCTCGTGGGTCACCACCACCAGGTCCAGCACGCCACCGGTGGTTTGATGAACGTCATCAACAATGCGCGCCATTCGCTCCTTGCCGTCCTTCTCCCCTTGAAGCACACCACAGTCGATCAACAGATGGCGCGTCACCCCGGCTTCCGAGTAGCGCAGCAAAAAGCAGTCACCCAGAATCCCCCGGTACATGCGGATCGCCACCCTGTTTTTTTGGTTGGCATCCGTCATGGCGTCAGACTCCACGGTGGGTCATGGCGAAGGCGTTATCGCCCGGGCGCGGACGCCGGTAGGTCATGGCCAGGCCATCACTGCCGACCTGGAGGAAGCGTCGCTGCGCGTCCAGACGCTCATCGTCATCGATGCGCTTGCGGATGACATACCGCAGCGTGCCGTCGCGCAGGTCAATAATCAGCGTCGCCCCGCCGCGGAAGGTGAAGTCATAGGGGTGGTGACCTCTTTCTCGCACCGGCTTCAAGTCTTCTTTGAGTTGCTCCTCGGCATCGAAGTAGCCGCGACGGCGCTGGGCAATTTCGACCACCAGTTGCCGCAGGTCCTGCCCGTCCGGACCCGCCCTGCGACATGTGCGGACCGAGTGCACTTCCACGGCCGGCTGAACCCCATCTGCGCCGATGAACAACGCCCCTTGCTTCCTTGATTCGCCGGGATGGGCCATGAAGTAAATCCCCAGAACCTTCTCCCATTGCGCATCATGTGCCGACTCTGCCATCAGCCAGTTCCACACCACCTGACGATTGTGCTCAGCCTGAAGAAAAGCCTTCTCCCGTACGTATTGCGGCGTCAGATCAAGCGCGCCACCGGCCCAGCCGCGTTTCGGTTTTGCAGCGGCGTGGAAGTCGAGCAAGTCATTGGCCGTCAGTGCAAGGTCTTCTGACTGAACACCTTTCACCGACTCCCAGAGCAAGCTGTCCGGTGCCAGCGACAAACACTTGTCCGGGAAAATGCCGCGCCGTCGAAACGCTTGAATGACGGCCAGGCGATAGTGCATGGGGTCATCCGGCACCAGGTCGTTATCGGCGGTGACGATGGCCCGTAGAAATTCACCAAAGTGCACATCCACCGGTGGCAGGTAATCCAGTGCGCGGATGCACAAGCGCAGGACATGATCGGCAGACTTCACGGCTTCGCGGGTCAGGCGTGCAATCAGTTCCGTCGACAGGTTGGCGGTCGACGTCTTGTCATGCCCGGCCAGTCGAAAAAGATCCTCCGTGCGTTGCTCGTAGATAGTGATAAAGGCGTCGAAAACAGCGGCAACCAGAATCGCGCCGCGCTCATGGGGCTCGCTTAACTGCGCCAGACGTGTCGGATCAGGCAAGCCGTCCTGGCCTTTTTCGTCGATGGCGTCGCGCAAGGCCGCATAACGCCCCGACGCCTCGCCGAATTGCCGAGCCAGGCCGCTCAGCCAGGAACGCTCGCTCAAGATGCCTCGACGTGCAGCCAGTTGACTGGAGACCACTTCGGGCAAGGTGAAATGCATCAACAGCGCCACGATGTCGGCAAAGGCTTCATGAAACGCCAGGCTATCCACGTTGGTCGACTCGATGTAACGACGGTGCAAGCCATCGAGAATCGCATGGGTCGTTTCATGCGCGACGATATCGTGGGACAGCGCGGTAAAGATCCAGCCGCCCGGCAAGTTCACCCCGGCGTTGGTCATCGATGCCTTGAAGTAACCGAACAACAACGCCTTTTTCGCCGGGCTGTAATAGGCGTTGGCTTCGCGTAACGCGTGGGGATAGATGCGTAACCTTCGGACATAGGTGTGGGACGTCGTGCGCTTGGTGACGGCATCCTCGACCGCTCTGGGTGACCAGAACACCTTGCGGCCCAGCGCCCGCTCAAATAATTTGATGGTCTTCATCGCGACGGCAAAAACCATCTGCTGATGGAAACGCGGATCACCCTCGGAGGGCGCGAGGCCGTCCTGGGCCAATAAATGTGGATCATTCAAGTCCACCGGTTTATAGAACTGGCCGCTGGTAGGGTCGACATCAATGACTTCCAGGTACTCGTTCACCGGCCCCGGCAAGATGTCGGGCTCCCATCGTTGCTCCCAGGGCAATTCGATGGTGGCGTGGTTGATCTGCACCGTTTCCATTTGGGTCGAGGCTTGCGGATCGAAGGCATACACCCGCAATTTGCGCATGGCCGGTGGAGAGTAGTCGGACGTGTCCACTCCAGATCTCCTTGTCTGACCGACGTTTGAAACACGTACGCCAGAGGCTGATTATTGCGTTAGCGCGATCCTTCGATATCAGCCCGAAAATGGCGACTCACAAAGCGCTCTCGGGATAGGGAAATCCAATCGGCGGCGGCAGTTGCCCATTGAAATGCGCCCGGACGGCCGCATCGGCTACCGCATAACCCCAGTTGATCAGGCGTTTCTGGGTTTCCATGTCCTTGGTCGCAAGATCAGTCGGCACCTGGGCCAGCTGGCGCGTGCTCTCAAGCGGACAAGGCAGGCAATCGGCCAGTGCGTGAACGCCGATGTCCTGTTTGATATCCCAAAAGGCGCCGTATCGCTCACGGGCTTCGAAGGCCTGGACAAGCAGACGCTTTCTAAGACTCAGCACCTGGTTGTCCATCACGTCGAGGCAGCGACTGCCGATGGACACCCAATTGACGGACACATCGGGCTGCTCGGCAAAGGGCTTGCCGGCGTTACTGACGAACAGTGTCTTGAAGGACTTGTAGCAAGTCTCCAACCCGAGGTTATCGTAGACGCCGCCGTCAGCGAGGGCGACCGATGTGGTGTAGGGCGGATGCCGCAGAAACTGCGTACCGTCGTCAGGCGCAAAATCGCTGTCCCTGAACTCCAGCGTCGCTGGCGCGAGTATCGGCGGAAACGCCGCAGACGCCCCGACGGCCCGGGCGATCGAAAGTGCAGGATTCATGACCCTGCCCACTTTCCAGTCACCCATGTATGGTTTTGAAAATCGCCAGACCGCCCCCGACTGCAGGTTTGAGGCGTTGAAGATAAAGCGCACGCGGTCGGGTAAATCCTGCAATTTCTTACCGTTATACAGCGCATCATCGAGCGCCTTGGCCACATGCGCGTTGACCTCGCCAGGCAGCGCGATGTCCTTGATGACTTGAAAAACGCCCTTGGCCGACATCCCCGCAAGCGTCACTCCGGCCAGATGGCGTATCGGACCGACCACCAGCTCTGTAAAAGCCCTGTCGAAATCAACTGGCCCCAGGTTTTCCAGCGAGCTGAACTCCAGCGCCAGTTTCGCGGAGATGATCGAGCCGCCGGAAACACTCGATATGCGCTCGAGCTTGCCGACACTTTCGCTGCCATTGGTGCCGAATCGCTCAAGCGGCTTATCCTGAAAAAAACCCAGTTGCCCCAGCCGCCAAAGAGTGCCGGTATGGAACAACATCGCCCGATACCCCCCGCCGGACAGTGCGAGCGCCGCACTGTCGCGCAAAGGTTGGGGTTTATCCGGTTGAGCAAGATTCGAGACGGGTTCGACGGTGGGCATGACTGATCTCCAGAACCAATGAAGGGACCAAGATTCACTCGTAAGCCATGCCAGGAATGTTGAAGTGATTTCTGAATGCAGGACAGCAGACCTGTCCACTTTCCCTGCATGAAGCGACTGGGAACGGCCGCCCACTGCCTGTGCGAGACTTGGTTATAAGGTCTAGTTGGCTCAAGGCACGCGGTCAAGTTCAGGGCGGCGGTTGTTGGCGATACCACTCGTCGGCAACAAAAATCTGACGCCTTGCGCACCCTCCTGTCTGGCTCAGGGATTGCAATGGCGGTCATGCCAGCCCCGCAACGACGTCTTTCTGACGCGGCGGTAAAACCCAATCTATGCTTAAGGACGCCAGCGATACGCTTGGTCAGTCACCGGAGATGTAACGTGTCAACTCTCAATGAAATCGCAGCGAACCACGCGAGAATGGCTCTGGCAAAGGCACAAGAGTCGATCCGACTGAGTGAGCGACCACTTTCCATCGTGGGCAGCGTTGAAATCCCGTCGATCAATGAACACCCGCACGTTCCACTGCACCTTATTGCGGCAGTGCAGGACAACGGTGCCGGACAATCCAGCGGCTTTTCGCTCTGACAGCGTCTGTTCGTCGAGGAGCGGCACCCACCGTCCGGTGACCGCTCCCGCGAGTAACCGATGCGCTCTACCGCGATTCGCGCCGACGCGGCCTAAACTCAATGGACTACCATCGCGCCGGTAAACGGCGCTCGAGGTATTCCATGCGCGAATTGCCAGAGGTGCCGCGCGTAAAGCGCTTCGCCGCCAACACAGTCGGCCGAGACATCGCCGTCGGCGACATTCACGGCCATTTCACCCGGTTGCAGGTAGCGCTGGAGGCGGCCCGATTCAACCCGATGGTCGACCGCTTGTTCAGCGTGGGCGATCTGATCGACCGCGGCCCCGAGTGCCCGGATGCACTCGATTGGCTGGACAAGCCATGGTTCCACCCCGTGTGTGGAAACCATGACGACTACGTGGTTCATTTCGATACGTGCGACGTCGACAGCTGGATCTTCAACGGCGGCTTATGGTTTACGAAGCTGTCGCTGTCGGAGCGCCAACAGTTCGCCGCGAAATTTTCCGGGCTACCGATCGCCATCGAAGTCGAAACAGCACAAGGCCTGATCGGCATCGTGCACGCCGACTGCCCTTTCCCTTCATGGGAACAGCTGCGCAAGGAACTGCAATTCCCTGAATCCGAACAGCGCCTGAGGCAGGTGCAGAACCGCATCATGTGGTCGCGAAGCCGTATCGATCTGCTGGAGAGCCATGGTGTTGAAGGCCTGCGTGCGCTAATCGTGGGGCACACACCGCTGCAGCAGCCCATCAGATTGGGCAACGTGATTCATATCGACACCGCAGGCTGGAGGCCGGCGGTTGGGTACTTCACCCTTTTGAATCTTGCAACGCTCGAAACCGTCTGAGCTGCACGGCACTTAAATAAGTGCCTGTCGCCGACACCCTCTGCCGACAGCCGACAAACCCGCGGATTTTATTTTCTTACTCTCCCCTTGGCCCGACGCTCATCCCTGGTCGTCGGCCCAGTCAGTCCTACCACTGCCCCGCCATAGGCTCTAGCCGAGCGGACTATGGATCGGGTTTCAGGAGAATAAAAATAATGAATCCGGGTTTCACATCATCAACCAACCACTTGCTCGAACTCGTCACGGCTGGACAGCACCGCGTCCCAGGCGTAGTCGCCGCAATCACCGGGCGCGCCGGTTTGCTCTACGAGGGAGCCTCAGGGCTACGCATGTCCGGTCAACCAGGCGCCATGACGACCGACACCGTGTTCGCCATGTTCTCCACGACCAAAGCGATAACCGCCACGGCATTGCTTCAGTTGGTCGAAGAAGGCCGACTCGATCTCGACGCGCCAGCCAAAGACTATGTGCCGATGATTGGCGAACTGCAGGTGCTCGACGGGTTTGATGCCGACGGCACGCCACGGCTTCGCGCCCCCAAAAAACACATCACCACCCGAATGCTGCTGCTTCACACGGCAGGCCTTGGTTATGAATTCTTCAATGAAAACTACAACAGACTGGTCCAGGAACATGGCCAGCCCAGCATCATCAGCGGGTCGCTGGCGGCGCTGAAAACACCTTTGCTGTTTGAGCCTGGCGAACAGTGGGAATACGGCTCCAACATGGATTGGGCCGGTCTTGTGGTGGAGGCCATCACCGGCAAGCGCCTGGGTGAAGTCATGCGCCAGCGGATTTTCGAGCCTCTGGGCATGACCGATACCGGCTTTACCCTGACCCCGTCGATGCTCGAGCGACGGGCCGGCATGCACCAGCGTGAAGAGAATGGATCGCTGACGGCAATCGAAGGCTCCATCCTCCCGCAGGAACCCGAAGTGCACATGGGCGGCCATGGCCTGTTTTCGACAGTGAAGGATTATTGCCTGTTTATCCGTGCCTGGCTTAACGATGGACAGGGTGATCACGGGCGGATCCTGAAGCCTGAGACGGTTCGTTACGCTGAAAAAAACGGCCTTGAAAACCTGAAAATCAAAGCCCTTCCCGGCGTAATTCCGAGCATCTCCAACACCGCGGAGTTTTTCCCGGGCATGCCCAAGTCTTGGGCGTTGAGCTTCATGGTCAATGAACACGACGCCCCCACCGGTCGCCCCGCAGGCTCTTTGGCGTGGGCTGGCCTGGCCAATCTTTACTATTGGATCGACCGCAAAAACGGCATCGGTGGTTTTTGGGCCACCCAGATATTGCCCTTCGCAGACCCTGTTTCGTCCAGCGCTTATCTGGATTTCGAAACGTGCGCCTATCGCTATCTGAGCCACCGCCAGTAGCTGACCCGATTCAAGTCGCATGAGAGCCCGCCCGGGCTCCAGGCGATGGTGCAAGAACACCGTCCCCTCTCTGAAAACAACAAGAACAAAACAGGTGACCCATGGAGATCTCCACACGTACCCCTGCGCGCGCTCGATTCATGGCCTGCGGGTTTGACACGTCAACAATCGGTGCCGGCCTCGTCCTCGCCACTCTGGCGGGCAATGCCCAGGCCATCGATGTCGACGCCGGCGAATACGCTGCTGCGCTGCCCGCCGGCAGCAACATCGGCTTGCTTTACCTGCAACATGCGCAGCGGCGCGAGCTTTACAGTGATGGTCACAAAGTTGCAGTCAAAGCGGGGCTCGACTCGGATGTCGGCATCGTGCGCGTCGCGAATTACCAGCAATTGGGCGACTACACCATCAATACGCAGTTCCTGTTGCCGTTCGGTCGACTGGAAGGAACGCGCGATAACGACGCGTTGGGACAAGCCAATGGCGTGGGTGATCTGATTCTGGCCTCCACCTTGTGGCTGGTGAATGATCCGGCGAAGAACCGTTACTGGGGCATTGCGCCGTACCTCATCGCGCCGACCGGCAACTATGACCGTAACGATCCGCTCAATCTGGGGGAAAACCGATGGAGGATGATCGTGCAGACGGGCTATGTGACCGGCCTCACTGAGAAGCTGTCCCTGGACCTCACCGCCGATGTAACCGTTTATGGCAAAAATGACGACTACACCGGTCAAGGCCTGACATTGCGTCAAAAGCCGCAATGGCAAGCCCAGACTTACCTGAGGTACGCCGTGACACCCAAGCTGTCGGTGCACGTCGGTGCGTCGCAACTGTGGGGCGGAGAAACGCGCCTGGACGGTCAGGATCAGCACGATGAACCCAACACCAGCAAGTACCGTGTCGGGGGATCGTACTGGCTAACCCCTACCTTCCAGGCCTTGGTCAATTACGGCCAGGACGTCTCGGTCGACAACGGTTTCAAGGAAAACCAGCGGGTTAACCTGCGTCTGTTGTGGGTGTTCTGACCCGCAGCAAATAGCTGGAATCCTGGGCACCGAGCGCGCATCACACGCCACTCTCGGTGCCCTTGTCACGCGTCAAATCACTAGCGCAGTCGGCGCCGCAAGGTTTGCGAGGGCAACTCGCTGAAACGCTTGCGATAGCTCCCCGCAAATTCACCCAGGTTCAGATAACCCCAGCGAAAGGCGATGGCCGAAACGGTGGTGCCGGAATCCGGATCCGTCGCCAATAAATCGCGCTGCGCCCCCAGCAGCCGCTGTTCGCGCAAAAAGGCGCCGGGCGTCATTCCGCGAAAGCGTGAGAAGGCTCCACTCAATGCCCGCACACTGGTCCCGACCGCGCTGGCCACCTCTGCCATCGTCGGCAGGCTCGCGGCATTGGCACTCATGAACTCTTCGGCAGCCCTGACATAACGGGGTGCGATGCGGTTCATCGGGCTACTGAAATCCAGCCCTGCTTGCGCCGCGCGACGGGCCCACTCTTGCAGCAAATGAACGCAAAGATTGTGCTCCAGGTGCGCCCCCATCCGCCCTTCAGCCATCTGTTCGGGAGCCTCGGCCACACAACGGACCGTGTACTCCAGCAAGCTCAGCCAGCTCGAACCCACGCCGCCGATGACGCACTTGTGTCGCCAGAACTGATCGTCAGGCACGAACCCGAACCACTGCTGTGCCATCTGTTCCAGAACCCCATGAGGAATGGTCAGATTCAACTGCAGGTGATCCGCGTCGAGGTCGATCCGGTAGTCGACACGACTGCAATCGGCAATGAAGGATTGACCCACTGCCGTGTCTTCAGTGACCGAACGTTGCCCCCAGTGCCGGGCATTGCCGCGCAGGGTCGTGAGCAGTAATGCATTGCCGGCTTGCGGTGAAAACTCATCGACGCTCACCGCCACGCCATAGGCAAAACGCGTCAGCGTCAACTCGCCAATCCTGGATGAATGCATGGTCGCGCGGGGCGCGTTGACGCGCCCTGTGGGGGTCACGCGATAGGGCATATAAACCCGATCCGACCAGTCGCGAATCTCATCCCATTCGGTTGAAAAATTTTTGTGGTGCTGGCGTATCGGCTTGCCACTGACATCGATTAACAACGCATGATCGAGAAGCATGAAGACACCTGTTTTTATTTTTTTTAGGGTCGGGTTAATGCGTTTCCGGGCCGGAACAGAGCGCAAGCTCAGGGTGTCGGCAGGTAAGTCATCACCTTCGACTCGCCCATCAGCAGCGGTTGATTGAGCTCCGCGCAAGCGCGCAGGTAGTCGGCCACCAAGGTGATCCGCTTGAGCTTGCGCAGGTCCTCGCTGTAGTACATCCAGAACTGGCGAGTGACCTCCACCTGATCCGGCAGCACTTCGCACAGGCGCGGGTCGGGGCCGGCGAGGAAACAGGGCAGGATGGCCAGCGCACGTCCTTCCAGCGCTGCGTGGTACTGGGAAACGACGCTGGTGCTGCGCAAGCGGCTGTGCGCGCCAGGCAGCAGGTCGTTCAGGTAGAGCAGTTTGAAGCTGAAGGCCAGGTCCTCGACATAGGTCACGAACGGGTGACCGGCCAAATCCTCACGACTGGCAATCGGCGGATGATCGGCCAGGTATTGCGGTGTCGCATACAAACGCAGGCGGTAGTCGCAAAGCCGCGAGCACACGTATGGACCGCGCTCGGGTCGCTCCAGAGTGATGGCGATGTCCGCTTCGCGCCTCGACAGGTTGACGAAGTGCGGGACCGGCAGGATGTCCACCGAGATATGCGGGTAGTGGGTGATGAAGTGGCTCATTTGGGCAGTGACGAAGCAGGAACCGAAAGCTTCGGTACAGCCGATGCGCAGATGCCCGGCGAGTCCTCCAGTGGTTCCGGAAACCTGCTCGCAGGCTGCCAGCAACGTGCTTTCCAGAGACTCGGCATGGCCGACCAGACGCTGCCCATCCACCGTCAGGACGAAACCCGAGGTCCGGGATTTCTCGAACAACAAGGCACCCAGACTGTGTTCAAGGGCGCGGATGCGTCGCGACACCGTGGTGTAGTCCACTCCCAGGCGGCGGGCGGCACCGCTGGCGGTGCGGGCACGGGCGACTTCGAGAAAGAAGCGCATGTCGTCCCAATTCAAGTGAGTTTGCGTTGTGCGTTTTTGCATATTCATCAGGCTTTTCTGCCCATACATATTGGAAATTTGCCAACATATACTCGCATTCAACCCAGCTTGACCAGCATCGTTTTCAAGCCAGAAAAGCCCTCGAAAATAATCAGGGCTGACGGGATAAGTGCACGGTTTAACACCGGCTTGCATGCCGTAGATACGCGGCTGCACGTCAGCAAAATCAAGGTCCGCCGAGGGTCCGCGCGACAGCACGCAGACCTCCGGCACCACCCATGGGCCATCCACTTTTTTCCCGCCTGCGCAGGATCAACCGGGCGGCAATGACTCCAGCACCAGCATTCAGGTGGCGTCCCTTTTCGGAGCGTCGCTCGGGTACCCGTACGCCCCTAAAAAGGCCGACAAACAAAAACAATTAAAAGCGGAGCCTCACCATGACGACCGACCATCCGAACCATGCCCTGACTTGCGACCAGGTCAGGGCCAATCCCAAGTTCCAGCGCCTCACTCGCCAGCGCGCACTGTTGGCCTGGTCACTGAGCGGCGCGGTCCTGACCGTCTATTACAGCTACATCATGGTCGTGGCCTTCGCCCCTGCCTGGTTGCGTCTGCCGCTGTACGACGGCAGCCATCTGAGCCTCGGCATGCCGATCGGCGCGACGATAATCCTGCTGTCCTGGCTGCTGACCGCCTGGTACGTGTACACCGCCAACACCCGCTTCGACGCGCTCAGCGCGCAGATCCTCCAGGAGACTCGCGCATGAAACGCCTGACCGCCCTGCTCGCCCTTTGCCCTCTGCTGGCCAACGCCGACACCCTCATCGCAGAGAAGCAACCGCTCAACGTGCATGCCATCGGCATGTTCTTCGTCTTCGTCCTTGCCACGTTGCTGATCACTTGGTGGGCGTCTCGCCGCACGCGTTCCGCTGCCGACTTCTACAGCGCCGGTGGCGGTATCACCGGTTTTCAGAATGGCCTGGCAATCGCCGGTGACTACATGTCGGCGGCCACGTTGCTCGGCCTTTCGAGCCTGGTGTTCACCAAGGGCTATGACGGATTCATCTACATCATCGGCTTCTTCGTCGGCTGGCCCATCGTCACCTTCCTGATGGCTGAGCGCCTGCGCAACCTGGGCCGCTACACCTTCGCCGACATCGTCTCCTTGCGCCTGGATCAAACCCGCGTGCGCAGCTTCGCCGCCCTCGGCTCGCTGACAGTAGTGTGTTGTTACCTGGTGGTGCAGATGGTCGGTGCCGGCCAGTTGATCAAGCTGCTGTTCGGCCTCGACTACCGCACGGCGGTGGTGGTGGTCGGTCTGCTGATGCTGGTCTACGTGATCTTCGGCGGCATGCTCGCCACCACCTGGGTGCAGATCACCAAGGCGGTTCTGCTACTGGGCGGCGGCACCACCCTGATGCTGATGGCATTGAGTCGCTTCGGCTTCAGCTTCGAGACACTGGCTGCCCAAGCGGTGGCGGTACACGCCAGCGGCGTGCAGATCATGGGCCCGGGCACCTTGCTCGCCGACCCGATCAACGCGGTATCGCTGTCCCTCGGACTGGTCTTCGGCATCGCCGGACTGCCACACATCCTGATGCGCTTCTTCACCGTGCCCAATGCCAAGGAGGCGCGTAAATCGGTGCTGTTCGCCACGGTGTTTATCGGATTTTTCTTCCTCGTAGTTTGCATTCTGGGCTACACCGCCATCGTCATCGTCGGCACAGACCCTCAGTACTATGTCGACGGCAAGCTAGGCGGCGCCATGATCGGCGGCGGCAACATGGTGGCGATGCACTTGGCTAAAGCGGTGGGCGGCAACTTGTTTCTCGGCTTCCTCTCCGCCGTGGCCTTCGCCACCATCCTTGCCGTGGTGTCCGGACTGGCCCTGGCCGGCGCCTCGGCCATCTCTCACGACCTTTATGCTTCGGTGCTGAAAAAGGGCAAGGCCGACGAGAAGCAGGAAATGCGTGTGTCGCGCATCGCCACTGTCTGCCTGGGCATTGTCGCGATTTCCCTCGGCATTCTGTTCGAGGGCCAGAACATCGCGTTTCTGGTTGGCCTGACGTTCGGCATTGCGGCCTCTGCAAATTTCCCGGTGCTGATCATGGCCATGTATTGGGATGGCCTGACCACTCGAGGCGCCGTTTACGGCGGTCTGACGGGACTGATCAGCGCCCTGGGCCTGGTCGTCGGCTCGCCGTCGGTGTGGGTCGGCGTATTGGGCCATGCCCACGCGATTTTCCCTTACGACCAGCCGGCGCTGTTCTCCATGCCGCTGGCCTTCCTGGTCATCGTGGTCGCGTCCAAGCTGGACCGCAGCGAGCGCGCCAACCGAGAGCGCGCGGCTTATGCCGATCAGTTCGTCCGTGCCCAGACAGGCCTGGGCGCTGCCATGGCCAGCAGTCACTAACGCTCCAGCTTTACGGGGTCTGTGCCCCGAGCGCGAGTTCGCCCCTTAGCACCGCGCTTTTTTACTCCCGCCCAGCGCCGCCCCGCGCTGGGCACGCTCAACAAGCCTTCCCTCCACTGGCCCCGGTCAGTGCGGGATCGGCTTGCTCGTAAAAACACTGACCCATAACAACAAGAGACACGCCATGAAACCCAGCCTTTTCACCCTGTTCCTGGCAGGCACCAGCCTGGCCACCCAAGCCCATGCGGACTTCCTCGCAGACAGCAAGGCCAGCCTGGAGCTGCGCAACTTCTACTTCAACCGGGATTATCGCCAGACCAACGCCCCTCAATCGAAACAAGAGGAATGGGCCCAGGGTTTCCTGCTGCGCTATGAATCGGGCTTCACCGACGGTTTGATCGGCGTCGGTTTCGATGCCATCGGACTGGTCGGCGTCAAGCTCGACTCCAGCCCTGATCGCGCAGGTTCCGGCTTGCTCAAACGCCATCGCGACACGAGCAAAGGTGCGCAGGACGAGTACGGCGAACTGGGCCTGACCGCCAAACTGCGCGCCTCTAAAAGCACGCTGAAACTCGGCACGCTGCTGCCGAAACTGCCGACCGTGCTGGCCAACGATTCACGGCTGTTGCCACAAACCTTCAAGGGCGGTCAGTTGACGTCGCTGGAACTTGAAGGCCTGACCATGGACGCCGGGCGTCTGACCCAGGTCAATCAGCGCGACTCCTCGGATTACGAGGACATGGGCATCACCCGCACCGGCGCCAAGGGCATCACGACGCGTCATCTCGGTAGCGACAGCTTCGATTTCGCCAGCCTCAACTACAAATGGACCAGCAACCTCGCCACCGGCTACAGCTACGGTCACCTCGACAATTTCTACAGCCAGCACCTGGTCAACCTGACCTACGTATTGCCGGTGACCACGGGCCAGTCGTTGAAGACCGACCTGCGTTATGCCCGGTCCACGGACGATGGCGGCAGCTATGTCGATAACAACGCCATCGGCGCGATGTTCACCTACAGCCTTGGCGGGCATGCGTTCGGGCTGGGTTATCAAGGCATGAGCGGCGACACCGGCTACGCCTACGTCAACGGCACCGACGCCTTCCTGGTGAACTTCGTGCAGATCGGCGACTTCGCCAGCAAGGACGAAAAGTCCTGGCAGGCGCGCTACGACTACAACTTTGCGGCCATTGGCGTACCGGGCCTGACCTTCATGACGCGCTACCTCACCGGCGACAACATCGATCTGGGCGCCAACCGCCCGGAAGGCAAGGAATGGGAACGCGACACCGACATTGGCTATGTCGTGCAGAGCGGACCGCTGAAAAATGTCGGGTTGAAGTGGCGCAACGCGACGGTGCGCTCGACCAACTTCGGCAGCGATCTGGATGAAAACCGCCTGATCCTCAGCTACACCCTGCCGCTCTGGTAAATCCCCTGTAAAGCCGGGGCCGCTCGTATCCCCTGACGGTGCGAGTGGCACCCATCCAACCCTCCACGCCTATGATTTTTTTGCACAACGCACCGGTTTTTATGAGCATTTTTTATTGATTTTTGCATGCATATACTGGGCTCAAGCGCTTGGTCATGAACCGGGCCAGACCCAACAAAAACAAACAAGGGCATACACCGTGAAAACATCCCTGCTCGCCGCCGTCTCCCCGTTCTCTGGTACCTGCACGCGTCCCGTACGTGTTGCTGCCCGCAGCGAAGCCAAACTCGCCGCCTGACCCTCCCGTACCCGATACCGCGCTGATCGCCCCCGCGATCGATGGAGATTTTAATGAACAGCAACTGCCAACCCTTCCTCGCCGCTCGAGACTTCCTGCTGGCCCACCGTACCGATTACGCCACTGCCACGCGGGACTTCCGCTGGCCGCAGCTGAACGAGTTCAACTGGGCGCTGGATTACTTCGATGCGATGGCCGAAGGCAACCAGGCCAACGCCCTGTGGATCGTTGAAGAAGACGGCAGCGAACAGCGCTACAGCTTCGAGCAACTGGCCTTGCGCTCCAATCAGGTGGCCAACCATTTGCGCGCCCTTGGCGTGCGCCGTGGCGAACGCATCCTGTTGATGCTAGGCAACGACGTCGCCCTGTGGGAAACCATGCTGGCCGCCTTCAAGATCGGCGCCGTGGTCATTCCCGCTACCGCCCTGTTGACCCCGGATGACCTGAGCGACCGCATCGAGCGCGGCCAGGTTCGCCACCTCGTGGTCGGCGGCGCCCATGTCGACAAGTTCGTCGGCCTGGGTGAAGGCTGCAGCCGCATCTGCGTCGGTCCGGGCCCCGCCGACTGGACCCCGCACAGCGCCGCCAGCGAATACTCCGAGCAGTTCGAAGCCGAGGGTCGCACCTATGCCACTGACCCGATGCTGCTGTACTTCACCTCCGGCACCACCTCCAAACCGAAGATGGTGCTGCACAGTCACCAGAGCTACCCGGTCGGCCACCTGTCGACCATGTACTGGATCGGCCTGCAGCCGGGCGACCTGCACTTGAACATCTCGTCACCGGGCTGGGCCAAGCATGCGTGGAGCTGCCTCTTTGCACCGTGGAACGCCGGCGCCTGCATCTTCATCCACAACGTCGCGCGCTTCAGCGCCCCGGCCCTGCTCGGCGCACTGGAGCGCTACGGCGTCACCAGCCTGTGCGCCCCGCCCACCGTGTGGCGGATGCTGATCCAGGAGGACCTCGCCAGTTACAAAGAGCGCTTGAACCTGCGCGAACTGGTAGGCGCCGGTGAACCGCTGAACCCGGAGATCATCGAGCAGATCCTGCATGCCTGGGACTTGCCGTTGCGTGATGGTTTTGGCCAGTCGGAAACCACCGCGCTGGTCGGCAACACACCCGGCCAACTGCTCAAACCCGGCTCCATGGGCCGTCCGCTGCCGGGCTACCAAGTGACCATGCTTGACCCCGACGGAGTGCCGGGCAACGAGGGTGAAGTGGCCCTGCCACTCGACGTGCGTCCGCTTGGCCTGATGCTGTGCTACGAGGACAGCCCGGGGAAAACCGCCGAAGTGATGCGCGATGGTTACTACCGCACCGGCGATACCGCGCAGATCGACGAGGATGGCTACGTCACCTTTGTCGGCCGCGCCGACGATGTGTTCAAGGCCTCCGACTACCGCATCAGCCCCTTCGAGCTGGAAAGCGCGCTGATCGAACACCCGGCAGTGATGGAAGTGGCCGTGGTGCCAAGCCCGGACCCGCTGCGCCTGGCCGTGCCCAAGGCGTTTTTGATCCTGGCTCACGACGAACCCGGAAGCGCCGAACTGGCCGGCCATATCCTCGCCTTCGCCCGCGAGCACCTGGCGCCTTACAAGCGGGTGCGCCGTATCGAGTTCGTCAGCGAACTGCCCAAGACCATCTCCGGAAAGATCCGCCGGGTGGAACTGCGACAGATGGAAGTGTTGCGCCGACAAAGTGATACACGCGGCCCGCAAGAGCACTTCGAAGAAGACTTCCCTCAGCTCAAGGGCTGAACCCCGGCCGGTTCGCCGGCCATTCTGAATTCACACGCGACCGCTCGGCCAAACAGGCCGAGGGGCCTCTCTCGACTCAAAGAAAGTAGACAGGACCCGAAAATGACCTCCTCCAGCATTCCTAGCGTCAAGCTTCTCATCAACGGCGAGTTCGTCGAATCACGCAGCACCCAGTGGCGCGACGTGGTCAACCCGGCCACTCAGGAAGTTCTGGCTCGCGTGCCCTTCGCCACCGCCGAGGAAATGGACGCCGCCGTGGCCAGCGCCAAGGAAGCCTTCAAGACCTGGCGCAAGACGCCGATTGGCGCCCGCTCCCGGATCTTCTTCAAGTACCAGCAGCTGATCCGCGAGAACATCAAGGAACTGGCCGCCCTGCTCACCGCCGAACAGGGCAAAACCCTGCCGGATGCCGAAGGTGATGTGTTCCGCGGCCTGGAGGTGGTCGAGCACGCTGCCTCCATCGGCAACCTGCAAATGGGTGAGCTGGCCAACAACGTCGCCAATGGCGTCGACACCTATACCTTGATGCAGCCACTGGGCGTGTGCGCCGGCATCACCCCGTTCAACTTCCCGGCGATGATCCCGTTGTGGATGTTCCCGATGGCCATCGCCACCGGCAACACCTTCATCCTCAAGCCGTCCGAGCAAGATCCGCTGGTGACCATGCGCCTGGTCGAACTGGCACTGGAAGCCGGTGTACCCAAGGGCGTGCTTAACGTCATCCACGGCGGCGTCGACGCGGTGAACCTGATTTGTGATCACCCGGACATCAAAGCCGTGTCCTTCGTCGGTTCGACCAAAGTCGGCACCCATGTCTACAACCGTGCTACCCAGAATGGCAAACGCGCCCAGTGCATGATGGGCGCAAAAAACCACGCCATCGTCCTGCCCGATGCCAACAAGCAGCAGACGTTGAATAACCTGCTGGGCGCCTCGTTCGGCGCTGCCGGCCAACGCTGCATGGCCCTGCCGGTGGTGATCCTGGTGGGTGAAGCGCAGACCTGGCTGCCGGACCTGATCGAGCGGACCAAAACCCTCAAGATCAATGGCGGCACCGAACCGGGCACCGACATCGGCCCGGTGATCTCCTGCGCGGCGCTGGATCGCGTCAACAGCCTGATCGCCAGCGGCATCGAAGAAGGTGCCACGCTGGTACTGGATGGCCGCAACCCAAGCGTGCCGGGCTACCAGGACGGCAACTTCGTCGGCCCGACAATCTTCTCCAATGTCACCGCAAAAATGTCCGTGTACCGCGAAGAGATCTTCGGCCCAGTGCTGTGCGTCATGCATGCCGCCAGCCTGAGCGAGGCGATCGAGATCATCAACGCCAACCCGAATGGCAACGGCACCGCCCTGTTCACCCGCTCCGGCGCCGCTGCCCGTCACTTCCAGGAAGAAATCGACGTCGGTCAGGTCGGGATCAACGTGCCGATCCCGGTACCGGTTCCGCTGTTCTCCTTCTCCGGTTCGCGCGCCTCCAAGCTCGGCGATCTGGGCCCTTACGGCAAGCAAGTGGTGACCTTCTACACCCAGACCAAAACGGTCACCCAGCGCTGGTTCGACGAGGATGACACCGGCGGCTCGGTGAACACCACCATCACCCTGAAATGATCTCTGCCGGCCGGCGCCCAGCGTCGGCCGGCCGGGACTTGAACGGTGCATTCGCAGACATAACGGGTCGACGCGCAACAGCGCCTCCCCTCTCGCAAAAGGTAGTCAACATGCATATCGGATTTCTCGGCCTGGGCAACATGGGCGGCCCAATGGCGCGCAACCTGCTCAAGGCTGGCCACAGCCTGACCGTCTTCGATCCTTTCCCGCAGGCGGTCGCCGCCCTGGTCGAGGCCGGCGCCAGCGCCGCTGACTCGCCCGCCGCCGTGGCCAAGGCCGGGGTCGAGGTGATCGTCACCATGCTGCCAACCGCCGACCACGTGAAGCAGGTCTATCGCGGCAAGGACGGCTTGCTGGCCAACATCGGCCAAGGCGTGCTGCTGATCGACAGTTCGACCATCGACCCGATCAGTGCCCGCGAAGTCGCAAAATTCGCCCTGGCCCAAGGCAACCCGATGCTCGACGCACCGGTCTCCGGCGGCACCGGCGGCGCGACGGCTGGCACCCTGACCTTTATGGTCGGCGGCCCGGTCAGTGTGTACGACCAGGCCCTGCCGGTCCTCTCGGCCATGGGCCGCAACATCGTGCACTGCGGCGGCGCAGGCAACGGCCAGGTGGCCAAGATCGCCAACAACATGCTGCTCGGCATCTCCATGGTCGGCGTCGCCGAGTCCATGGCCCTGGGTGTGGCCCTGGGCATGGACGCCAAGGTGCTGGCCGGTGTCATCGGCACGTCCACCGGTCGCTGCTGGAGTTCGGAGATCAACAATCCGTTCCCGGGCGTGCTGGAAAATGCCCCGGCCTCGCGTGGATACACTGGCGGCTTCGGCACCGACCTGATGCTCAAGGACCTCGGTCTCGCCACCGAAGCCGCCAAACATGCGCGTCAGCCAGTGGTGCTCGGTGCCGCCGCCCAGCAGCTCTACCAGACTTTCAGCCTGCAAGGTAATGGCGGTCTGGACTTCTCCGCGATCATCAAACTGTTCCGTGGGGAAGCGTAAGCATGAGCGAGCAGCAAGCCCCGGTGCTGGCCAGTGTGCGTAATCGCATCGGCCACCTGACGTTGAATCGACCCGGTGCGTTGAACACCCTGGACCTGCCCATGGTGACACTGCTGTGCCGGCACCTGTGGGTGTGGGAACAGGACCCGGAGATTGTCGCCGTGACCCTTCGCGGCGCCGGGGAGAAAGCCTTCTGCGCCGGCGGCGACATCCGCATGCTGTACGACAGTCACAAGGCCGGGGACAACCTGCACGAGCTGTTCCTCGAAGAAGAGTACTCCCTTGACGAGTACCTGCATGGCTACTCCAAACCGGTACTGGCGCTGCTGGATGGTTTCGTCCTCGGCGGCGGCATGGGGCTGGCACAGGCTGCTTCGCTGAGGGTGATCACCGAACGCACGCGGATGGGCATGCCGGAAGTCGGCATCGGCTTTTTCCCCGATGTCGGCGGCAGTTATTTTCTGCCGCGCCTTCCGGGTGAGCTGGGTCTCTATCTGGGGGTCACAGGCTGCCAGGTCCGTGCCGCCGATGCGCTTTATGCCAACCTCGCCGACTACTGTCTGCCCAGCGAGCGGTTGGCCGAACTGGATGCCGCCCTGGATCACTTGAACTGGACCGGTGCGCCCGAGGAAGACTTGCAAGACCTGCTCGCCGGCCTGGCCACCGAGCGAATTGCCGGATCGGAACTCAAGGCTTATCGCCAGGTGATCGATGAGTATTTCTCGTTGCCTGATGTGCCGGCGATTCGCAACGCGCTGCAGCGCGAGCAGCGTCCCGAGCTGCGCGACTGGGCCGAACAGACAGTCGCACTGCTCGACAGCCGCTCGCCGCTGGCAATGGCCACCACACTGGAGCTGTTGCGTCGCGGTCGATACCTGAGCCTGGCCGACTGTTTTGCCCTGGAGTTGCACCTGGACTACCAGTGGTTCGACAAAGGCGACCTGATGGAGGGCGTCCGCGCCCTGATCATCGACAAGGACAAGACCCCACGCTGGAACCCGCCAACCCTGGCGGAACTGGTACCGACGCGGGTGCAGGCTTTCTTCAGAGAATTTCGCCCAGCCTCTGGCACTCCCCTTCGCACCGCCTGATCGGCAGGAGACTCGCAATGCACGATATCGAATTGACCGAAGAACAACGCATGATCCGCGACATGGCACGTGACTTCGCCCGCAGTGAAGTCGGCCCGCATGCCCAGGCTTGGGAAAAAGCCGGCTGGATCGATGACGCCGTCGTGGCGCAGATGGGTGAACTGGGCCTGCTGGGCATGGTGGTGCCGGACACATGGGGCGGCAGTTACACCGACTACGTCGCCTACGCCCTGGCCGTGGAAGAAATCTCGGCCGGCGACGGTGCGCTCGGCGCCTTGATGAGCATCCACAATTCAGTGGGCTGTGGCCCCTTGCTCAAATATGGCACCCCGTCCCAGCAAGACCGCTGGTTGCCACTTCTGGCCAGCGGCCAGGCCATCGGCTGTTTCTGCCTGACCGAACCACAGGCCGGTACCGAAGCCCACAACCTGCGTACCCGCGCCGAGTTTCGCGACGGCCAGTGGGTGCTCAACGGAGCCAAGCAGTTCGTCAGTAATGGCAAGCGTGCCAAGCTGGCCATCGTCTTCGCCGTGACCGATCCGGAGCTGGGCAAGAAGGGTCTGTCGGCCTTCCTGGTGCCGACCGACAACCCCGGATTCGTGGTCGATCGCAGCGAACACAAGATGGGGATCAAGGCGTCCGATACCTGTGCGGTCACCCTGAACAACTGCACGATCCCCCAGGATCATTTGCTGGGCGAACGCGGTAAAGGCCTGGCCATTGCCCTGTCCAACCTGGAAGGCGGTCGCATTGGCATCGCCGCCCAGGCCCTGGGCATCGCCCGCGCCGCCTTCGAGGCCGCGCTGGGGTATGCCCGCGAACGCATCCAGTTCGGTAAGCCGATCATCGAACACCAGAGCGTGTCCAACCTGCTCGCCGATATGCACACCCGGCTCAATGCCACCCGCCTGTTGGTGTTGCATGCCGCACGCCTGAAAAGTGCCGGGCAATCGTGCCTGTCAGAAGCTTCGCAGGCCAAGCTGTTCGCCTCGGAAATGGCGGAACGCGTGTGCTCCAGCGCGATGCAGATCCATGGCGGCTACGGCTATCTGGAGGACTACCCGGTGGAGCGTTACTACCGTGATGCACGCATCACCCAGATCTACGAAGGCACCAGCGAGGTGCAGCGCCTGCTGATTGCCCGCGAGCTGGCCCACTACGCGCTCTGAGCCCCTGGCCGGACGCGCCCTGCGTCCGGCTGCTACCTCTTTCGCCCCCTCCTGGAGTTGCCCATGCTCGGCCTGCGTAATATTCCCATCAGCCGCCGGCTGTGGTTGATCCTGCTGATGTCCATCCTGATGCTGCTGATTCTCGCCGGCCTGATGCTCAAGCAGAGCTATGACGACCTCTATGCCGCCAAGGCGCTGAAAACCCGCCACGTGGTCGAGACCGCCAGCGGCGTCTTGCGCCATTTCCAAGATCTGGAAGACCACGGTCTCAGCCGTGAGCAGGCGCAACAACAGGCCAGCGCAGTGATACGCGACCTGCGCTACGACCACGAGGACTACTTCTGGATCGAAGACCTCGACACCCGCATGGTCATGCACCCCAATGCCAAGCTCCAGGACAAGCGTATGGCTGGCACCCTCGACCCGGATGGCAAGGCCTTGTTCGACGAGATGGTTGCCGTGGCCGTACGCGACGGTTCTGGCCTGGTGCGCTACCGCTGGCCCAAGCCGGGTTCCGACGCGCCGGTGGAAAAGGTCTCCTACGTCGAACTGTTCAAGCCTTGGGGCTGGATCGTCGGCTCGGGCATCTACATCGACGACGTGCACGTCGAGTTCCGCCGCCAGCTGATACAGGCCTTCGTCATTCTGGTGATGATCGCCCTGCTGCTCAGCGCGCTGATCCTGCTGATTGCCCGCAGCATCGCCTCGCCACTGACGCAGGTGGTTGATGCCATGGAGAACATCGCCAGCGGCGACGCCGACCTGACCCGCAACCTGGACAGCCGCTGGCGCGACGAACTGACCGCCATGAGCGGCCACTTCAACGCGTTCACCAGCAAACTGCGCGGGGTGATCGGCCAGTCCATGCAGACCGCCGGCAGACTGGACAAGGCCTCGCAATCGCTCGGTGAAATCGCCAGCGACAGTCAGCGCCACAGTCAGCAGCAATCCCAGCAGATGGAACTGGTGGCCGCTGCCATTCATGAGGTTTCCTACGCCGTACAGGAAGTGGCGAAGAACGCCGAGCATGCCGCCAACGAAGTACGCCAGGCCGATGAGCAGGCACGCCAGGGCCAGCACAACATCGACAGCAGCCTGCGCCAGATCGACCAGTTGTCCGAGACCATCGGCCAAGCCGTCGAAGTGATCCAGAGCCTGGCCCAGGAAAGCACCCAGATTGGCAGCGTGCTGGAAGTGATCCGCGCCATCGCCGAGCAGACCAATTTGCTGGCATTGAACGCCGCCATCGAGGCGGCGCGCGCTGGCGAGCAGGGTCGCGGCTTTGCCGTGGTGGCCGACGAAGTGCGCCTGTTGGCGCAGCGCACCCAGCAATCCACCGCGCAGATCCAGGGCATGATCGAGCGCCTGCAGGGCAACTCGGAAGCGGCGGTCAATGTCATCAATGCCAGCAGCCAAGCCGCTCAACAAACCGTGGAACAAGCCCGCCAAACCGGTGAGAGCCTGCACCAGGTCATTGGCGCATTGCGCAACCTCACCGAACTCAACGCCTCGATCGCCAGTGCCACCCTGGAGCAGTCGCACGTGGTCGAGGACATCAACCAGAATGTCACCCGTGCAGCCTCGCTGGCCCACGAAAACGCCCAGGCCGCAGACCGCTCCAACGAGGCCAGCCAACAATTGGGTCAACTGGCCAGCCAGCTCAATAAGCTTTTGGGGCAGTTTCGCGTATGAGGTGGATCAACAACGATGGAGGCCTGATGTCATGACCCACGCTCAGCCAGTCACGTCCCGTTGCACCAGACCGAATTGCGTTGCGCCGCAGGCCATCGACTCGCGCTACCTGGAAACCCGCCAGAAGGCGCTTGAGCTTTTCGCCAAGTGCGGTTTCAGTCGGGTCAGCATGCGCGACCTGGCCACTTATCTGGGGATTGCTGCCGGCTCCATTTACAACCACATCGAAAGCAAGGAAGCCTTGCTGTTCGAACTGATCGAGGAGCTCTACGAGCAGTTGCTTCATGGCGCCAGCCTGGTGACTCGTCGCAAATCCGCGCCCGACGTACGACTGCACGGCCTGCTTGAGGCGCACCTGCTGCTACATGAGCGAATGGGGGCGCATTTCCGTCTGGCGGAATACGACCTGCATTGCCTGAGCAGCGAACAGCACGCCTCGATCCTGAGTCTGCGCCGACGCTATGAGGAGCACCTGGTGGAAACGATTGAGCAGCTCACCGGCAAACCGGCCAGCGCCACCCGACGCGCCACCCTGAGCGGCATCGTCTCCCTGCTCAACCAACTGCCGGCCTGGGTCGGGGAACCCCAGGCAAGCGGCAGGGCACGTCGCAAGCTGCTGCATGAGATGGTGATGAGTACCCTTCAGGGCGCGTTGCAGGCGACTCATGCTTCAGGCGCTCGACTGACGCGCTAAAAGGCCAGCAAGCCTATCGGCATCAGCGAAACACGCCCTGCCGAACGCTGATCGCCAAACCACTCGCCTGCAAAAAAAATAACCGTCAGGTTTCGATGTGGTTTTTTTGCGTCTACCTTTATCCGTCAGAACTCACCTCTGCATCCAAAGGCAAACAACTAACGACAAAAGTACATACGAATACATGCTCCCCCACTTCGAGGATCAGACATGCATCCATCCTTTCTGCAGCGCATCGACGAACTCTGCGCCCTGCTCGGCCCCTCCAGCGCAACACGCATCGAATTCTTCCGGCGCTGTAACCGACTGAAGTCGCGCCGTGGTGTTCGCTTTCAGGTGGTGACCAAGAAACTCGGCATTTTCCATGTCGTCGAGCGATACACGGGCAAGACTTGGGCCTTGCGCTCCAGTTACCGGGAGGCCATGGAATTCGCCATTTACCTCGAGGAAAAGTCCAACCGGCGCAAGGAAGGCGTACGGCGCATGGCGAGCTGATGCCGCATCGGTGAGACGCGGTCATCGCAGAGCGTAAAACCCGTCTCTAAAAGACTACTGTCAGCCGTGAGCCTGCTTTTCTACGGGAGGCAGAAGTTCATGCGACTTTAAGCGCGAGGGTCGATCGTCGTCCGTCCGCCATGAGCTGCAGATACGCTTGCCATTTTTTGAACGCTTGTTGCTGTCGGTTGGAGGCTTCCTGCCACCGAGATCCACCGATGAGTTCGACCGGGATAGACATCATCTGTTCGGTCGCAGCATCAAGCTCATCAACGAGCTTGCGCCCGTTCGGCATTTCGGAAATTAGAGATCGCATAGGAACCTGGTTTTTTTTGGGCTACTACATCGACTTGCTAACTGTTTGATCGTGCGCAGGTTCCGACGAACGGCTACTAAATTCTTTATCTGTGCTGCGCGCGGCATGAAACACCGCCGCCCGCGCCCTGGTTGGCGTATTCGTTGACCAGGGGAGTCCTTATTAAAACTCCCTCAACCATTCCCTGATCTGATCCAACAAATAATGAAACCGCCGGCCATGGGTCTATCCTGAATACACAGCAGGAGGGTGCAATCATGTGCGGACGCCTTTCCCAGTACCGTGGCATTCACGACTTTGTCGCGGCCCTCAGCATCCCCAACGCCCTGCTCAACTATGTCGGCGACCAACCTTTGGAGCGCTATAACGCTGCGCCGACCACGCAGCTCGCGCTCTTTCACCGCGATGGTGAATACCTGCGTGCTGACAGTGTGCGTTGGGGCTGGCGCCCACACTGGGCCAAAGACCGTGCCCCGCCGATCAATGCCCGGGTGGAAAAGGTCGCCCATGGCCCCTTCTTCAAAGCCATCTGGCCGCACCGGGCGATTCTCGCGATCGACAACTGGTTTGAGTGGGTTTACGAAGGCGGCCCGAAAAAACAGCCCTACCTGATCCGTCACCGCGACCACACGCCGATTCTCTGTGCAGCGATCGGCCAATACCCCATCGGCGAGCATGAGCCCAGCGAACATGACGGCTTTGTGATCATCACCGCCGACAGTGCCGGCGGCATGGTGGACATTCATGATCGACGGCCGGTGGTACTCGCACCAGAGCTGGCGGGCGAATGGCTAGACCCCGCCACACCCAAGGAGCGGGCCGAACAGATGGTGCTGTTGCAGGGTGAGCCGGCTGAGGCGTTTGAATGGTTTCAGGTAGCTCGCGCGGTGGGCAACGTTCGCAATCAAGGGCCGGAGCTTATTGTGCCAACCAGCAAGATCAGCAGCGGCGCCTACAAGGGTCACGATTAAGCCTGGCCCTGCCGTGAAAAGCCCAGCGCGGTGCGCTGGGCTCTGTTTATCTTCTGTGTTCCATCATCTTGTCCGCGAGAACGGTCGCCCTTTCGACCAATAGGTTCTGCCTGTCCTCGTGACTCGAATTCGGACCGCCGATAACCGGTGCAGTCAGGTTGCTTTCCGCAATCAATGCAGCACAAAAGTATTGATCCCAGACGGCTCTGTTTTCTGCAGCCTGAGTGCTCATTTGGACCGCTTGCATAGGCGCCTCCTGTTGATGAGGTTGCGCACCTATTTTACGCCTGAACTGCAAACAACCCTCGACACTACGGACAGTCGGCAGGCATGCGCGCCAGCGCAGTTTCTTTAGAATCGCAGGCCTGCGGTGACCAGCGCCGCATTGAATCCGAGCAATACCAGCTCGGTGGTTACAGGCCCGTAATGAACCCCTAATGACTGAATGATCACAGGTGCAACACCGAAGTGATTGAGCGGTATTTTGTCTTTGTATTTGCCGTGATAGCCCTCGACGGCACCGCCGGTCAACTTCATGTAAACCGGGTAGTCCGCGCTTTCGTAGCGCTTTCCGATGTAGGCGTAATAAGACCGCTGGCTGAACGAGTTGCGGAAGGTCGCCCCGCCAAACAACCAGCCGGAGGGTTCGTTCCGCTCCAGCCCGATCAAGTCCTGATTGTTATTGTGGTCAGGGTCCGGCGTGTAGTGCCGGGTATAGACGCTTGTTTGCAGTTGCCAGAATCCCTGGTTCTTTTCAGACGCGTCGTCCTGAGCCAGTGCATGGACACACGGGGCCATCAGCAGAAAACCGCAGATCCATGGTTTTTTCATCGGTAGCCCCTGAGAGGCAATCGGGCTCACGCCGGAAGGCGTGCCCGATTTTAGGCGTGCATTGAGTTGGAAACGTTAGTCTAGTCGGTAAAAAAGGAACATCCGAAACGCTCGTCCCAGCCGCCATGAGCCCATCGAAGGCGAGTATTGAACCGTCATGTGCTGGAGGGGGATTGTGGCGTATCAGGATTGAGTTGCTGACGCCGAAATTGCCCTGGAGGCTGGCCGTGGATCTGGCGGAAGCGTCGTGAAAAATAGGCTTCGTCGGCGAAGCCGCACAACCTCGCCACCTCCCCCACTGGCCGCGTTCCATTGAGTAAATAATTGCGCGCCGCGTGCATCCGGCGTTCGAGAACCAGTTCGGTGAACGTCTTGCCGATTTCCTTGCGTAACCAGTGCGTGAGGTACGTCGGCGACAGGTAGGTCGCAGCGGCGACCTTGATCAGGTTGAGATCGGGGTCGGCGATGTTCTTGCGCAAATACTCCGACATCCTGCTCAGGGCGTCGCGTCGGCTGACTTCGGCGGCGTTCTCTTCGGCCAGCCGTTTCAATGGCTCTGCGTACAAGGCGCAGACACTTCCAATCAATTGCAGCAGCAAGCCCTTGAGCATCTCACGGGTGCCGAACTGACGGTTTCCGTCGAGCACGCGCATCTGTTCGATCAACCCACAGACCTTGCTGAAATCTTCATCGGCCAGAATGAAATCCAGATGTTCCTGAAAGCGGAACGGCGACAACTCCGGCGCCAGGAGAATCGAGACTTCCTCCAGATCCATCGGATCGCACTGCAAGTGCGGCAGCAGAAAGGTCTGGGAAAAATTGATCACCATGAAGTTGCTGTCAGCCGGATGCGGAATCACGTGCACGCGATGCGGCAGGATGAAGGCCAGGGTGTTGCGTGGAAACGGACGCTCGACGTTGCCGATGTGCTGCTCGGTATCGCCCCCCAGGTTGACCTGGATCTGGAAATACTCGTGGCGATGCGGACTGGTTTCGGCGAGCCGGCCCTTTTTGTCGCGGATGTAAAAGTCCGTCAATTCGCTACGTTGCTGCATGACGTAAGTGGGTACTCGATTCGATGACGACATCGCCTGAGGCTCCTCGACAGGTACATGGGCAGGTTGTCGTCGCGCCGCGGAACAGGCGGCGACGTCGCTGATTGTGTCGGCCGCGACGGCCGAATTCAATGCGTCATAGGATGACATCAAAAATCAGAGAATTAATTGTATTCGTGTGTGCTACGTCGTCTGTCCAAAAAAATAAGTCAGATCAAGATTATTTAATCTTTTATAAACAATAACTTATCAAACGTTTTCGACAAAATTACGGAAATAAGCCGATTTGATTTTTCTTGGACACCTGCACTAATCGCTGTTTTCAGGAGAAAAAACGATCTAACGCCTTCGTTGATTTTGCGATGTTGTACGACCACTCTGACAGCCAATGCAGCCCGACCCTTCCAAAAACAATCACAAGGTGCGCACGCAATGAACCTGTTTCTTTCCCACGCTAACCCTCCCCCGACCGAGCCTGTCCGAAGGCGTATCTGAGCGCCTGACAGCGTCTGTTCGCGCCTCTCATTCAAGTAGCGATGCTCTGCCCCGACACCGGGGGCATCGGTTTCGGCTGCGCGCGAACAACTGGATTCCTCTAACAATAAAAAGGTCTACTCATGTCGAACTCGCACACCTCCCCGTCCACCGCGCCGTCGGTGAGCACCGGCGCCCGGGACGCCCTGTTGCCTCAGCGACTGCCGACACGTCGGCGCTGGTTCATGCTGTCGTTGCTGCTGATTGCGACCATCATCAACTACATCGACCGCGTAAATATCTCGATTGCCGCACCGTTCATGGCCAAGGATCTGGGGCTGGACAAGATCGAGATGGGCCTGATTTTTTCCGCGTTTGCCTGGACCTACGCACTCGCCCTGGTCCCAGCCGGGTTCATTGCCGATCGCTTCGGTTCCCGGGTCACCTACGGGGTATCGCTGATCAGTTGGTCGGCCGTCACCGTGTGCCAAGGCTTTGCCACAGGATTCGCTTCGCTGTTTGGGCTGCGCCTGGCGGTCGGAGCCATGGAAGCTCCAGCGTTTCCTGCCAACAGCCGAGCGGTGACGGTGTGGTTCCCGGCCCGCGAACGTGGCCTGGCCAGCAGCATTTACGTGTGTGGCCAATACCTGGGCACGGCCCTGTTTACCGGCGCGCTGTTATGGCTGGCGACGACCTATGACTGGCGCCACGTTTTCTACAGCACCGGGATACTTGGCATTGTGTTCGGTGTGATCTGGCTCTACGTGTACCGCGATCCACTGAGCTGCAAGAACGTCAGCGAGGAAGAGCTGAAGTACATCGAAGCTGGCGGTGGACTGGTCAAGAGCAGTCAGGAGCGCACGCGGTTCAACTGGAGGCAGATCACCGAGCTGTTCAGCTATCGGCAGATCTGGGCGATTTGCATCGGCAAGTTCGCCAGCACCTCGGCGTTGTACTTCTTCCTGACCTGGTTCCCGACGTACCTGATCGAAGAACGCAAGCTGACCATGATCAAGGCCGGGATCTTCGCGGTGCTGCCGTTCGTGGGAGCGACGGTCGGCATTTTGCTCGCAGGCATCATCTCCGACTTGCTGATACGCCGTGGTTACTCAATGTCCTTCGCTCGCAAGCTGCCCTTGGTGGTCGGATCGATGCTGGGGATGTCGATTGTGCTGGTGAATTTCACCGACTCGAACGTGATCTGCATTGCCGTGCTGACCATTGCCTTCTTCGCCCAGGGAATCGCTTCGTCGTCGTGGGCGGCCGTATCGGAAGTCGCGCCCAAGGAACTGATCGGACTGACCGGCGGGGTCACCAGCCTGGCCGCCAACATCGGAGGGATCGTCACCCCGATTGTGATTGGCGGCATCGTCCACGCGACCGGCTCGTTTGCCTACGCCTTCTGGTTCATCGGTGGCGTGGCGCTGATGGGGACCCTGTCCTATTCGTTGCTGCTCGGTCGCTTGTACCGCATCGAACTCAAGGTGCGCTGAGCCAAGACAGCGTTTTTCTCCAACACGAGGCGGCATTCGTCCAACTTCACAAAAGATTGCCGCCGTACGCTGACGCTTCTAACAGGACACCTGAAAAATGACCATGACCGAGTATGTGTTTACCCCGGATCTGCCCGTGACCTTGCCGGTTGCTGGCAGCCAGCAGCGCTTTCCCGTTGGCCGGGTATTTTGCGTCGGCCGCAACTACCCTTGGCCAGATACCCAAGGCCAGTCCCGTCAGCCGCCCGTGTTCTTCATGAAACCGGCGAGCAACGTGGTGGAGGCGACGGGGGAAGTGATCTTCCCGCCGTTGACCGAAGAGTTTGCCCACGAAATCGAATTGGTCGTGGCCATTGGCGAGGGTGGCGCCAATATTCCTGAGAGTCAGGCATTGGCCTATGTCTGGGGCTATGCAGCCGGTCTTGATCTGACCCGTCGCGATGTCCAGCGCTCGGCCAAAAGCAATGGTTTGCCGTGGGAAGGCGCCAAGGTATTCGACGGCGCCGCGCCAATGACCGCCATCGTCCCGATGACTCGCGCGGGTCACCCTGACGGCGAGTTGTGGCTGAACGTCAATGGCCAAGAGCGCCAGCGCGACAGCCTCGACAGTCAGATCTGGTCAGTCAGTGAAATCATCAGCCGCATCTCGCAATCGGTCGCGCTGCGAGCCGGCGACCTGATCATGACCGGCAGCCCGGCAGGCGTCGATGTGCTGCAACCCGGCGACATCATCAACGCCGGGATCGACGGCATCGGCCAACTGGAAATGCGCGTCGGCCAGCGACCTTGAGCCCGGCACACACCCTCGTGAATTGAAAAAGGAGATAACCACATGAACCGTCCTTTGAAAGTGGCGCTGGTCACCGGTGCCGGTAGCGGAATCGGCCGCGCCGTGGCCCTGGGCCTGATGGCCGACGGGTTCACCCTGGTCTTGGCCGGACGCCGGCCAGAACCCCTGCAGGCATTGGTCGACCTGGCGAGCAGCGAGGGACACGAAGCCTTGGCGGTCCCCACTGACGTGCGCGATCCGGCCAGTGTCGATGCGCTGTTTGCAACCATCGCCGAGGTCTACGGACGCCTCGATGTGGTGTTCAACAACGCCGGGGTCAACGCCCCTGCCGTACCGCTGGATGAACTGACGTTCGAGCAGTGGCGAAACGTGATCGACACCAACCTCAACGGGGTTTTCCTCTGCGCCCGTGGTGCCTTCGCACTGATGCGCCGGCAACAGCCACAGGGCGGACGCATCATCAACAACGGCTCGATCTCGGCACACACTCCGCGCCCGCTCAGCAGCGCCTACACCGCGAGCAAACACGCGGTGCTGGGACTGACCAAATCCCTGGCCCTGGACGGGCGCGAATTCAACATCGCCTGCAGCCAGATCGACATCGGCAACGCCTTGACCGAAATGTCGGTGCGCATGACCAAAGGCGTGCGCCAGGCCAACGGCACCATCGCGGTGGAGCCGATGGTGGACGTCAAGCATGTGGCCGATGCCGTGCGCTACATCGCCGGTCTGCCGCTGGAGGCGAACGTCCTGAACATGACCGTCATGGCCAGTGCCATGCCGTTTGCCGGTCGCGGTTGAACCGGCTTTTTTATTCCGTTACGCGAGGTTTACATGAAACCAGAAGTCTTGCAGCTCAGCCCGATCCTGATTCCTGAAATCAACACCCGGCTTGATGAGTTGTTCACCGTCAGACGTTACTTCCAGCAGGCCGACAAGCAGGCTTATTTGCAGGAACACGGCGCGAACATTCGCGGGGTGATCACCGGCGGGCATACCGGGATCAGCCAGGCGCTGATGGCGCAGTTGCCGAAACTGCAAGTGGTGGCAGTCAATGGCGTCGGCACCGATGCGGTTGACCTGGCCTATGCCAGGGATCGTGGGATCCGCGTCACCGCGACCATCGGCGCGCTGACCGAAGATGTCGCCGACCTGGCCATCGGCTTGCTGATTGCCGTGTGTCGCGGGCTGTGCACCAGTGATC
Organism: Pseudomonas sp. IT-P294; assembly: GCF_949767865.1. Taxonomy (NCBI): domain Bacteria; kingdom Pseudomonadati; phylum Pseudomonadota; class Gammaproteobacteria; order Pseudomonadales; family Pseudomonadaceae; genus Pseudomonas; species Pseudomonas sp. IT-P294. The sequence goes on from NZ_CATKQW010000013.1 coordinate 59,451, forward strand.
GTTACGTACGTTCGGGACAATGGCCGCACAGCGCGACACCATTGGCGCCCTTGCCTTTGGCGCGTCAGGTATCAGGCATGCGAATCGGCATCGTCGGCATGGGCCGGGTCGGGCGTGCCGTGGCAACCCGCGCCGCCGCCTTCGGCTGCCCGATCAGCTACACCGATTTGCAGCCCATGAGCGATGTGAGCCACACGTTCTTCGCCGATCTGAAACAGCTGGCCAGCAACAGTGACGCGCTGATTCTCGCCGCCGCGGCCGACAAGGCTGAAGCCATTATCAATGCCGAGGTGCTGCAAGCGTTGGGTAAAGGTGGGTATCTGATCAACGTGGCCCGGGGCAAGCTCGTCAACGAGGCGGACCTGGTGTCTGCACTGGCGGCCGGTGAGATTGCAGGTGCGGCGCTGGATGTGTTTGTCGATGAACCGAACGTGCCGCAGGTGCTGTTTGGTAACGAGAACGTGGTGCTGCAGCCCCATCGCGCGAGTGCGACGCTGCAGACTCGCACGCGGATGGGCGAGATGGTGGTGGCAAGTCTGGTGGACAGTTTTGCCGGGAAGATACCGCAGGGTTGTGTGACTGGCTGAAGGTTGGTCACCGAGGGTAATGCTGTTCGCTGAAGACAGTTTTGGGGTTGCTGGTTGGGGGTTGGGTGCATATCCGTTTTTGCGGTAACGGCTGCTGTTGGTTCCGCCCTGACGGCGGGTCACTTTCGAAAAGCGCGAAAGTAACCAAAGCGCT
>NZ_CATKQW010000014.1:0-55993 GCF_949767865.1 Pseudomonas sp. IT-P294
CCCGTAGAAAAATGACCTGCAGCCGCTGGGTTTACGGCAGCTGATTACTGCAACTTGCCTCTGTTCCCATCGAAAATCACCGCCCTTACCCGCATGGCGGAGATTATGGCCGACTCCCTGGCGTAGAATTGCAGACCGCGAGCCCACACCCGAGACGGAGCCTCAATGCAAACCCCTACCACCCAACACTCCCTCTGGAAAACCTACCTCCTTTTCCTCGCTCCCATGGTTCTCTCCAATTTCCTCCAATCCATGTCGGGCACCATCAACAGCATCTACATCGGCCAAATGCTCGGCACTCAGGCCCTCGCTGCGGTCTCCGGTATGTTCCCGATCGTCTTCTTCTTCATCGCCTTGGTTATCGGCCTCGGCGCGGGCGCGGGCGTGCTCATCGGTCAGGCCTGGGGCGCGCGTGAACCGCATCTGGTGAAAACCATCGCCGGTACAACGCTATTGCTAGGCGCGATGATCGGCCTGACCGCAGCAATCCTCGGCAGCATCTTCGCCAGATCCGCCCTGCAAGGCCTGGGCACGCCGGCGGATGTACTCGACGACGCCGTGTCCTACGCTCACGTGATGATGTGGATCATGCCCTCGTTGCTGGTCTACGTGTTGTTCACCCAATTGCTGCGCGGAGTGAGCGATACGGTGTCGCCGCTGGTGGCATTGGTGGTGTCGACGTGCATCGGGTTGGCCCTGACGCCGGCGTTGATTCGGGGCTGGTTCGGGTTGCCGATGATGGGGATTCAGAGTGCCGCGTATGCCGGGCTGGCGGGTAACTTGTCGGCGATGGGCTGGCTGGCGTGGCGGTTGATTCGCAAGGGGCATCCGTTGGCGCCGGATCGGGAGATGTTCGCGGCGATGCGCCTGGACCTGGTAATTCTCGGCAAAGTGCTGCGCATCGGTTTGCCAACCGGGTTGCAGATGGTGGTGTTGTCGGTCTCGGAACTGGTGATTCTGGCGTTGGTGAATCAGCACGGTTCCCAGGCGACAGCGGCCTATGGGGCGGTGACGCAGATCGTCAATTACGTACAGTTCCCGGCGTTGTCGATTGCGATCACGGCGTCGATCCTTGGCGCACAGGCAATCGGGGCAGGGCGCCTGGAGCGCATGGGGCCGATTTTGCGCACGGGTTTGTTGATCAATGTGTGCCTGACCGGTGGCCTGGTGGTGTTGGGGTATCTGTTGTCGCACTGGTTGTTGGGGCTGTTTCTCACCGATGACACCACCCGGGCGAAAGCTGAGCATCTGTTGCACATCATGCTCTGGAGTCTGTTGGTGTTCGGCTTCCAGGCGATTGTCGGCGGCATCATGCGTGCCAGTGGCTCGGTGCTGGTACCGATGGCGATTTCGATTTTTTGCGTGGTCGGCGTGCAGTTGCCGGTGGCGTATGTGCTGGATGGTCAGTTCGGTTTGCAGGGCGTATGGATGGCGTTTCCAGTGGCGTATCTGGGGATGCTGCTGTTGCAGACGGCCTATTACAAAATGGTCTGGCAGCATCAGAAAATCGAGCGGTTGGTCTAGGCGCTCGCTAAGTGTTTACCGCGCCGTTGTCGGGGGCGCCTGGCGACCGCTGCGCAGCCCGGCCATGTCTTGCCAGACCAGTACCTCTGCGACGAGAGCCTGTCGACCTTGCCCAACGTGCAGCGGTTGACCTCGACGCTGGTGATGAAGCAGGTGGTGCAGGACCGGCCTTTGCCGTTGTAGCGCACTCAGGCCTTGACCCAGCGCTGACGGCTCCAGCTGCTCAATGAATCGACGGCGAATACCAGCAACAGCATGGCCAGTATGACCGTGCTGGCTTGCGCTTCCTGGAACAGGCTGAGGCTGACATAGAGCATTTGCCCCAGGCCACCGGCGCCGACGAAGCCGAGCACGCTGGCCATGCGAATGTTGTTTTCCCAGCGGTACAGGATGTAGGCCAACAGTTGTGGCAAGAGGTTGGGCAGGGTGCCGTAGCAAAACGCCCATACAGCGTTGCCGCCCTGCAAGCGAATGGCGTCGGCCGGTTCCGGCGGAGTGTTTTCCAGTGCTTCGGCGAACAGCCGGCCGAGTACGCCGGTGGTGTGTAGGGCCAGCGCCAGGGTGCCGGCGTTGGGGCCGAGCCCGGCGGCAAGCACCATCAACGCGGCCCAGACCAGTTCCGGCACCGCGCGCAAAGCGTTGAGCACCAGGCGCGATGCGCTTTGCAACGGCCAGCCGAAGCGTCCGGCTGCGGGCAAGGCCAACAGCAGGCCGAATACCGCCGCGAGCAAGGTGCCAAGGGCTGACATGGCGATGGTTTCCAGGGCACCGTGGCCGATGGCTTGCAAGTGTCCGGCGCTCAGGTCCGGACTGAGAAAACGTTGCGCGTAGGCGCCCATTTGCTTCAGGTTTGCGCTGCTCCCCAGCTCGCCGAGGTCGATGTTCAAGTAACCGAATGAAGCCACGACCGCAATGCCGATGGCTAGGATCAGCACTAGGTTGATCAGGCGATTCATGTCAGCCTCCAGCGCAGCAGGCGACTGAGTTGATCGGCGAACAGCACCAGGACCAGGAACGTCAGCAACAGGCTGGCCACTTCACCGCCAGCGAACATGCGCAGCGACAGGTCCATTTGTTGGCCCAGCCCGCCAGCGCCGACGAAGCCCATCACCACCGAAGCGCGGATCGCGCATTCCCAGCGGTACACGGTGTACGACAGCAGCTCCGCCGAGACATTGGGCAGGATGCCGTAGCAAAACGCCGCGAGCCGTCCACTGCCGGACCGTAACAGCGCGTGGGCCGGGCGCTGGTCGACCGACTCGAAAATTTCCGCGTAGACCTTGCCCAGCATGCCGCTGTAGGTAATCGCAATCGCTAAAACTCCCGCCGTCGGGCCCAGACCGACAGCGCGTACGAACAGCAACGCCCAGACGATTTCCGGCACGCTGCGCAAAAAAATCAGTAAACCGCGCACCGGCCAGCGCAGCAATTGACCCCAGAAGCTGGGGCGACCGGCACGCGACGCCGCAGACAGCGACAACGCCCGACTGGCCAACAGGCTGGCAGGTATGGCCAACAGCAACGCCAAGGCCATGCCGGCCGTGGCGATGGCCAACGTCTGCAAGGTGGCTTGCAACAGCATCTGGATGAACGCTTCGCCATGGGCCGGTGGCCAGAAAGCCGAGACGAATCGGCCCATTTCGCTTTGGCTGTCGCTGGCGATCAGTACCCGCAGGTCCAGTTCGCTGTAGCGAATGCCTGGCCACAGCAGAACGATCGCCAGCAGGGTGAGCAACAGGCGAGGGCGGGTAGCGGGGTCGCGAGTGTCAGACGTCAGCATCGCGGAATCTGCACACTCAAGTGGGCGGCAGGCACTGGCGAGGATTGCAGCTGCTCGTTGGCGTAGAGCGTGTCGAGTTGCTCGCGGTCGACGGCGCTCGCCGGAAGGTCGAACAGTATCTGCCCGTCACGCAGGCCAATGATCCGCGAAAAATGTGCCAGGGCCAGCTCCACCGCATGCAGGCTGGCCACCAGCGTGACGTTGTGTTCCCGGGCATGGCGGCACAGTACTGACAGCGTGTGTTCGGCCAATACCGGGTCCATCGCCGATACCGGCTCATCGGCCAGCAACACCTCGGGCGCTTGGTACAACACCCGGGCAATGCCCACGCGCTGCAACTGCCCACCGGACAGCTGCTGGCACTGGCTGAACAATTTGTCGCTCAGGTCCAGCCTGGCCAACGCCGCCCGTGCACCGGGAATGTCCAGCGGATACAGCAGATTCAGCAGGCTCTTGCCCAAGCCCCACTGCCCCAGTTTGCCGGCCAGAATCGCCGTGACCACGCGTTGGCGCGGTGGCAGGGGCGGCGACTGATGGATCAGACCAATTCGCGCGCGCAGGCGCTGACGCTGACGGGCTGACAGTTGCCAGGCGTGCTCGCCCAGCACCTGCAGCTCGCCGTGGCCCGGTCGCAGGGCGGTGGCCAGCAGATTGAGCAAACTCGACTTGCCCGCGCCTGACGGTCCGATAATAGCGACCTGTTCGTTGGCGCCAATGTGCAGATCCACGCCACGCAGCGCCTCGACACCGTTGGCGTGGGTCAGGCTGACCTGGGTCAGGTGCAATGTCATTTCAGCAGTTCGGCGGCGCGTGCAGCCTCTTCGATGCCCTTGTAGTTTTCCGGGCTGGTTTCGATGAAGCGGCTGGCAGCCTGCAGGTCGAGGATTTCCTTGTCCTTCGGGTTCGCCGGATCAAGCGCCAGGAAGGCCGCTTTTATCTTCGCGGCCAGTGCTGGGTCGAGGGTCCCGCGCACTGTCCAGTTGTAGTCGAAGTAGGCCGGGGTGGTCGAAAACACTTTGACCTTGTTGGTATCGACCTTGCCGGCGGCGACCAGTTTTTCCCACACGCTGGCATTCAGCACGCCGGCGTCCACTTTGCCGGCCTGGACCCAGGCGACGGTGGCGTCATGCGCGCCCGAGTAGCCGACGCGGCTAAAGTAGGTTTCCGGCTTGATGCCTTCCTTCAACATGAAATAACGCGGCATCAGGCTGCCCGACGTGGACGACACCGAGCCAAAAGCAAAGGTCTTGCCCTTGAGATCAGCGAGGGATTTGACGTTGGGGTCGGCGGTGATGAATTTGCTGGTGAACTGAGCGTCCTGTTCACGCTGCACCAGCGGGATGGCATTGCCGGTTTTCAGGCGCGCCTGCACGAAGGTGAAACCGCCCAGCCAGGCCAGGTCGATTCGGTCAGTGGCCAGCGCTTCGACCACGGCCGGGTAATCGCTGACGGGCACGAACTCGACCTTCATGCCTAACTTTTGCTCCAGATACTCACCCAGTGGCTTGAACTTGCGCAGCAGTTCAGTAGGCGCTTCATCGGGAATCGCACTGACTTTCAAGGTGTCGGCGGCCTGAGACAGCAGGGTAAAAAAAGACAGGGTCAAGCTGACAGTCAATGCCAGGGTACGCTTGAGCATGGAAGTTCTCCGGTGCATTAACGGATTGAATTCGATGCGCCAGACACAGGCGGATGACTGCATGGCGCTTTGTGAGGTTAGACGAAACGCAGCGATGCTAACGCCTTTTGGCTCGATTGCAGAGCCTTCACTGCAACAGGATGTCTGCGCGCGGAGTGGATCAGGTTCCGGGAGATGTCCGCACCATCAGGCGATCTCGCGAATGGGCTGAAAATGTGGATGCCCCCGCTAGACCACCGCGCCAAACAAATGCCCCACCAGTGCCGTGATTGCCATGGCCAGCGCACCCCAGAATGTCACACGCCAAGCACCGATCAACACCTTGGCACCCCCCGCCCTGGCGGCAATGGCGCCCAGCGATGCCAAAAACACCAATGACATGACCGATATCCACATCGCCACGCTCTGCTGCGGCGCGAAAAATGTCACGGCCAGTGGCAACGCGGCACCCACCACGAAACTGGCGGCGGAGGCCATGGCAGCCTGCAAGGGTTTGGCGGTGAGGGTGGCGCTGATGCCCAATTCGTCTCGGGCGTGTGAGCCCAGTGCGTCATGGGCCATCAATTGATCGGCGACTTGATGCGCCAGCTCGGGTGATACGCCGCGATGCATGTAGATGTTGGCGAGTTCGATGTGTTCGGCTTTCGGGTCGCTCGCCAGTTCTGCCCGTTCGCGGGACAGATCGGCTCGCTCGGTATCGGCTTGGGAGTGCACGGAAATGTACTCGCCCGCGGCCATGGACATGGCGCCTGCGATCAGCCCTGCCATTCCAGTGACCAGCAAGGTGGCATGAGAGGCATTGGCGGCCGCAACGCCGATCAGCAGGCTGGCGGTCGAGACAATCCCGTCGTTGGCGCCCAGGACGGCGGCGCGCAGCCAGCCGATACGATCGCTTCGGTGTGCCTCGGTGTGCCGGTGCATGAATTTCATTGTTGAACGGACTCACTGTCAGTAGGCGGTCCAGCCGCCCGGTCAGGGGGGTCAGCGGGTTTCAATCTGCGCCTGCAACTGGCCGCCGACAATGGATATTTCTCTGAACTGATCTCCCTCGCGCAGCACGAACAGCGCGTCCATCCCGCGCTCCTGAGCCAGGCGTGGGCCTTGGGTTTCTCCCAGCACCATCAGCGCCGTGGCCCAGGCATCGGCGAGCATGCACGAGGCGGCTACCACCGTGACGGCGGCCAGTCGGTTGCACAGCGGGGCGCCGGTAATCGGGTTCATGGTATGAGCATAGGATTGCCCGGCCACTTCAACCCAGTGTCGATAGTCCCCGGATGTCGCAATCGCGGCGTCGCTCAGTTCCATCACACCCATGACTTCACGCACGCCCCGATTGGGTTTTTCCAGGGCCACGGCCCAGCACTGGCCGTCCGGCTTCACGCCCCGGGCGCGCATCTCGCCATCGATGCCGACCAGGTAGCGGGTGATGCCCAAATTCTCCAGGCAACGCGCCAGCTCATCAACGCCAAAGCCTTTGGCGATCCCACTCAAATCCAGGTTCAGTGGCCCGCGTTTGCGCGCCTGATTGCGTTGCGGGTCGACCATTAATGCTGCGCTGGCCAGCAGCCGGGCGCGCGGCGGCGCGGTGTCGAGCGCTTGCCCGGTGATGGTCTGTTCCCCGGGACCAAACCCCCAGGTATTCACCAGATCACCGACGGCGATGTCGAAGGCACCGTCGGATTGCTGACTCACTCGCAATGCAGCGGACAGCACCGTGCACAGTTCCTTGGGCACTGGCACCCATTCCTGCTCCGGGGCGGCGTTGAGACGGTTGAGGTCAGAATCGGCTTTCCACGTGGACATTTGCTGGTCCACCCGCGCCACTGCGTGCGCCAGGCGCTGGCCAACGTCGTCGGTATCGATCCCGAGACCGGCGTAGAACAGGGCGGTGTAGCGGGTGCCCATGGTTTCGCCATTCAGGCTGTAGCGTTGCCACTCAGTAGACGTCTTCACGGTAGCGTCCTTGTGCCTTGAGGGTGAGCACACTCAGGTTGAGAGGCGCCAACACTTCATCGAGGGCGTGCATCACGCCTTTGGCCATCTCGCGGCTGCCACACACCAGCACTTGGGCACCTTTTTCAATCAGTCGGCGCAAGGCCAGGGCATCGCTGATCAGTCGGTCTTGCACGTAGCTGCGGTCCTGAACTTGAGAAAAAGCGGCGCGCAGTGCCGTAAGGCGTCGGTCCGCCAGATACTGGTTGAGCTGCGGCTCATAGAGAAAATCCGACGCCGGGTGACGCCCGCCCCAGTATAGGTGCATCGGGTGTCGGGCCTTGTTGTTGCGGATAAAACCCGCCAGAGGACCGATGCCGGTCCCGGCGCCAATCAGGATCACCGGGTTCGCGCCCGATGCTGGACGAAATTGCGGATTGGGCTGGATAAAGGCTTCGATCTGCCCGCCGATGTTCAAGTCATGAAGAAACTGCGAGCACATGCCACCGTCGTGTTTACGCACACAGATTTCCAGCACACCGTCGTGCGAACCGCTGGCCAGCGAGTAAAAGCGCGGAACAGGGCTGCCCGGCGGCAGAATCCCGACCAGGTCGCCGGCCAGGAAGTCCGGCAGTTCGCCGGGTGCTTTGAAGCGCAGTACGTGCGTCGGCGCATTGACCTGTTCGCCATAGGCAATGCGTTCTGTCAGCGCCAACAGATGAGTGCGTGGCTGCTGCGGAGTGTGAACCAGCGTCAGGTCATGGCCCAATACTTCGCCCAAGGCGTGGCCCCAGCGGGCAAATTCCTGAGAGGACTGGCGGTTGACGGTTTCCAGCCCCAGCAACGGCGAGCCTCCGGCCTGCACCATTGCATCCTGAACCTGATGGGCGTACTGACAGAACTGCGCAAACTGACGGTCGCCCAAGCCCAGCACGGCAAAGGGCAGGCCGGGCTTGAGGCCGCTGTCGGCCAGGCGCTTCAGGAACTGCGAAGCCGAAGCCGGTGCATCGCCGTCACCGTGGGTCGCGGTCAAGATGAATACCCGCTCAGCCTCGCGGTAATCGCCGCGCCATTCATTCATCGCTGCGCTATGCACTCGATGGCCACGCTGGTGCAAGGCTTCATGCAAGGTGTTGGCAAAGCCCCAGGTGCTGTTGTTTTCACTGCCCACCAGAATCACGCTGTTGGCTGAGTGGGCGGGGCTGTTGTGGCGGATGTTCGGGCCAGCCTTGCGGCGGCGCCACCACAAAAGAATGCCGGTCACGCTCATCAACGGCACACCGAGGGCGCACAGACCAAGCGGCAGACCCAGCCACCAGAGGCCTTCGCCGGTGTGCAGCCGATAGATCCATTCGTAGAGGTTGTGCATCGAGTCGTGGGCTTGATAGGACAACAAGGCACCGCTGGCCTGATCCACATAGCCGTCGCCTTGTGCCGTACGCAGGGAGAACACGTCCTGCGGGTTGCCGGGGCTGGGGTAGACCAGTTCGCGCAGGTCATTCAGGTCGGTGGCCTGCAAGGCGTGCAGGCTCGACACCGGCAAGGCCGGGCCGGTGCTGACGTGGGCGGGGAAGGCGGGTTCGCTTTGACTGCCGTCGGCGATAAAACCAAAGTTGGTGGCGGACATATAGAGCCCGGTCAATGCTGAAAGCAGCAGTCCGAGCATGACCAGTCGCCCGACTTCGGCATGCCAGCGCTGGCTGAAGGTGCCGCGCAGTGGCCGCAGCAGGTTGCGCCAGCCACCCAGGCGCCGGGCCAGCAACAGCGCGCCGGACACCGACAGTATCAGCATGAACAGCGCGCCAACCCCCGACGCCCCATGGCCTGGCGAGCCAAGGAACAGTGAACGGTGAAGCTCTTTCATCCAACGGGAGAACGCCGATGGCGCGTAAGGTGCCAGGCCTTGACCGGTCAATGGGTCGACCTTTTCAGCCCCGGCCTGACCGTTCTGGTTGTAGTAGACGATCACTGTCCCGGACGCTGTGCGCTGGATCTGCTCCACGCCCGGGAAGTGGCTGGCAACGCGTCCGGCCAATTGGCCGACGTTGAGTTGTCCTTGGGTCGTGGGCGTACTGTGCAGGCGTTCCAGGGCCGGGTCGACGGACAGCACCGCGCCGCTGATGGCCAATAGCATGACCAACAGGGCGGCGATCAAACCGGGCAGGGAATGGAACTGGCGAAGCATGTTCAGCCTCCAGAGTGGGCAGGTGCTACAGATCGTAAGTAAAGGAATCGACGTAAGTGCTGCCGGCCGCCGGCTTGCCTGCGCCCTTGGACGTCAGGGGCACGCTGACATCGGCGTGGGCTTCACGTTTATCTTCGACGGCGCTGTCGATGCGGATCTGATACCCGGCATCAATCAGCGTATCTGCCAGTTCGACGCTGACTTTGAGCGTGCGCCCGCTGCCGACACTGGCACCGCTGACCCCATCGAACTCGCTCGGGTTCATCCCGCTGCCACGGGCCCAGTCGCCCAGGTGCTTGTAATACTTGGCCTTCTTGCCGGCCACCCAGAGGGTTTTCTGGTAGTGGCCAGCGGCGTCGGTGACGTAGATCGCCAGGTACGCATCATTGCCGCTGTAGTCCTTGAGCTGTGTGGTCAGGGTCACTTCACGGGCCTGGGCCAGCCCCGGCAGGGCAATGGCACCGGCAAGGCAAGTTGCAGCGATGATCTTTTTCATGGAGATATCCTTTTGATCGTTGGGTCGAGAGCCTGGACCTGCTTGCTGACAGCAACCTGAAGCGCAGGAAAAAAAACGACAGTGGGCCTCATTCCGTCAGCGGGCTGCCGAGGTAATCCCTGGCATCGCCGTCGTCGCGAAAGTGAATCTCGAGTGTGTGCAGGCGCAGCGAGGCCGGTGAGTAGCTGGCTTCAATGGCGTTGCCTTTGCGGTCCAGCCCCTTGAGCTCGTAACACCCGTCGTCGACCTTGATGCGCTGCACGCTCCAGCCGTATTGCCGCTCCACTTGCTGGCGCAGGGTGTCGCGCGGTTGCCAGTCGCTCACCGGGTCGCTGCAATTGTCATCGGCCAGGGCGTAACCGCTGAGCAGCAGGCTCAACAGCGCGGCATTGGCGATAAAACCTGTTTTCATGATCTGTCTCCTGCCGAGGTCGGCGTCTGTGGCATACCCTAAGGTGCATTCCTGACAACCAGCTGAATCTTCAGATTCACGTCAGGTAAGGCGATTAAGGTGCCGTACGACAACCATCACAGGAGGTGCCCGATGCGGGTTTTATTGGTCGAAGACGCACTTGGACTGGGGGAGGCGGTGCGCGAACAGATCGCCGATGACGGCCATGCGGTCGATTGGGTGCAACGCCTGGACCATGCGCGCAACAGCGTGCGTACTACGCCTTACGACCTGATCTTGCTCGACCTGATGCTGCCGGACGGTCGCGGGCTGGATTTTTTGCATCAACAACGCTCGGCAGGGAACGTCACTCCGGTGATCATCCTGACGGCTCAGGATCAGATTTCCGATCGTATCGCGGGCCTCAACGCTGGCGCCGACGACTACCTGGTCAAGCCGTTCGACCTGTTCGAGCTCTCGGCCCGTGTGGCGGCGGTGGCCCGGCGCTACAGCGGCAACCCCAATCCGCAGATCAGGCTCGGCGACTTGCAGGTCGACATGAGTGCCCGCACGGTGTCGCGGGCCGGTGCGACGGTGGACCTGACAGCGCGGGAGTGGGCGCTGTTCGAAGCGTTTGTGCAGCGCCCCAGCGCGCTGCTGTCCAAATCGCAACTGGAAGAGCGGTTGTATGCCTTCGGCGCCGAGATCGAGAGCAACACCATTGAGGTCTACATCAGCCGGCTGCGTAAAAAGCTCGGGCGCGATCTGATTGAAACCGTGCGCGGCATGGGCTATCGGTTGATGTCCGCATGAAGCCGTCGTCAAGCCTGCAAAAACGCCTTGGCCTGGGACTGACGCTGGGCATGACCTTGCTGTGGCTGGCGGCGACCGTCGGCGCCTGGCTGGTGGTGCAACATGAATTGAACGAGGCATTCGACAGTGCACTGGAAGAGACCGCGCAACGCATCCTGCCTCTGGCCGTGCTGGAAATCAGCAACCGCGAAAGTCCCCGGGATGCTCAGCACGTCGCCCCTCTGAAAATGCACAAGGAATACCTGACGTATCTGGTGCGCGACGCCAAGGGCGAGGTCTTGATGCAGTCCCATGACGCCAATCCGAAGATCTTCCGCACGCAACCTGCCGAAGGTTTTGCAACCACTGAAAAATACCGTTTGTTTGGCGCCAGTGCGCTACGTGAGACGGTGTTCATTGAGATCGCCGAACCTCTGGAGCATCGCCGTGAAGCCGCGCGGGAAGCGTTGTTTGCCTTGCTGTTGCCGTTATTGGCACTGATCCCCATCAGTCTGTTCGGCACCTGGATGCTGGTGCGCATCAGCCTGCGCAGCATATTGGCCTACCGCCGTGCCGTGGAGGCTCGCGGTGTGGGGGATCTGTCGCCGATCACCATGACGCACCTGCCGGCAGAAATCGCCCCGTTGGCCGAAGCGGTCAATCATCTGCTGGAGCGCTTGCGCAAAACCCTGGAAGCCGAGCGCAGCTTTACCGCCAACAGCGCCCATGAACTGCGCACGCCACTGGCCGCGACCCTGGCGCAGATCCAGCGCTTGCGTCACGAAGCGCCCGAAGGTCCGCTGCGCTTGCGCGCGGCCAAAATCGAAAACTCGTTGCGCGAATTGACCCGACTCTCGGAGAAACTCATGCAACTGGCCAAGGCCGAGGGCGGCGGGCTGTTGTCCGAAACGCCCCAGGACCTGATCCCGTTGCTGGCCCATGTCGTCGATGAGTGGAACCACAGCAGTGGCCAACGGATCGCGTTGCAATTGCCCACTCAAACCAGCGTGTACTCGACGATTGATCCGGACGCCTTCGCTATTCTGTTGCGCAACCTGATCGAGAATGCGCTCAAGTACGGCGCCACGGATCAACCGGTCGAAGTCAGCCTCACCGACCAGGCGCTGCTGCGTGTGGTCAATGGTGGCCCGTCAGTGCCGGAGCCGGTTTTGCAGCGTCTCACCGAGCGATTTGTGCGGGGTAACAGTGACACCAGCGGTTCGGGATTGGGGCTGGCGATTGCCAAAACCATTGCACAGGGGGTCAACGCCACAATACGTCTGGTATCGCCAGCAACAGGGCGGCAGGAGGGATTTGAAGTCTGCGTGTGGTTTCCGCTCGCGCCGACGGTCGAACGCTGAACGTCGCGGCGAGTTTGGGACGCACCTCGGGCAGTGTCCTGGGTGTTTGCCGCCCTTATGGAGGGCGGCAGCCACGCCTTACGGTTTGGCCTGAGCCCTGGCCTTTTCCTCGATCTTCGCATCCACTGCCGCGCGAATCTGGTCGATGCTGAAGCTCGCCGGTTTCTGGCTCGGTGGGTACTCGATAAAGGTCTGCAAGAACCTCGCGGCTTTGGCCACGCCGGCGGCCAGAAGGTAGGAGTTCTTCACGGTCCAGTCGTAATACTGGTCAGACACGATGTCTGCCCGCTCGTAAGGGTCCATTCGCAAGTTGAACAGTTTCGGCACGCGCAGCGGCACGAACGGGCTGCTCCACACGGTAAAACCACCGGGTTCGCGTTGCTCGGCGAAGACCACTTTCCAGTTGTCGTAACGCATGGACACCAGCACGCCGTCGTCGTTGAAGTAGTAGAACTCGCGGCGTTCGCCTTTCGGTTGTTGGCCGGTCAGGTAGGGCAATTGGTTGTAGCCGTCCAGGTGCACCTTGAAACTGCTGCCGCCGGCAGTGGGTGCCCAGCCTTTGAGCAGTTTGTCTTTCACGCTGGTGTCGCCGGCGGCGGCCATCAGCGTCGGGAACCAGTCCATGCCTGAGAACATCTCGTTGGAGACTTCACCGGCCTTGATCTTGCCCGGCCAGCGCACGATTGCCGGCACCCGGTAAGCGCCTTCCCAGTTGGAGTTTTTCTCATTGCGGAACGGCGTGGTCGCCGCGTCCGGCCAGGAGAACTGGTTCGGGCCGTTGTCGGTGGTGTAGACCACGATGGTGTTGTCGGCGATTTTCAGGTCGTCGAGGGTTTTCAGTAGCTTGCCGACGTCGCCGTCGTGTTCAAGCATGCCGTCTGCATACTCGTTGCCTGGCATGCCGCTCTGGCCCTTCATCGAGTCGCGCACGTGGGTGAACAGGTGCATGCGCGTGGTGTTCATCCAGACGAAAAACGGCTTGTCCGCCTTGGCCTGTTTCTCGATGAAGGATTGGGCGGCGGCGGTGGTTTCGTCGTCGATGGTTTCCATGCGCTTGGCGGTCAGCGCGCCGGTGTCTTCGATTTTGCCGTCGGCGTAGCTGTGGATCACGCCACGCGGGGTCCGGGATTTGACGAAGTCGGGGTCGTCCTTGGGCCAGTACGGCCGCTCGGGTTCTTCTTCGGCGTTGAGGTGGTAGAGGTTGCCGAAGAACTCGTCGAAACCGTGGTTGGTCGGGAGGAATTCATCCTTGTCACCCAGGTGGTTCTTGCCGAATTGACCGGTCGCATAGCCTTGTGACTTGAGCGCCTGGGCGATGGTGATGTCGCGCTTCTGGATGCCGATCGGTGCGCCCGGTACGCCGACTTTGCTCAGGCCTGTGCGCAGTGGCGTCTGACCGGTGATGAAGGACGAGCGTCCGGCGGTGCAGCTGTTTTCCGCATAGTAATCGGTGAAGAGCATGCCTTCATGGGCGATCCGGTCGATGTTCGGGGTCTTGTAGCCGACCACGCCCATCGAATAGGCGCTGATGTTGGTCTGGCCGATGTCATCCCCGAAGATCACCAGGATGTTGGGTTTTTCAGCGGCCCCGGCTGTTGCCGAAATCGCCAGGACCGAAGCCGCCACCAGGGCAAGTTTCGGCAGCCACTTTGTTATGCGAGTCATCTGACTGGCTCCTTGTTGACGGGCGTCGCGAAGAGCGACCGACACCCATGTTCGAGCGTCGTCAACCGGAGCACGCCACCCGTATCAGGTGGCGTGGCAACTGCGGTCCGGTCCATCGACATGCAACACGGCGCCGGTCACGCTGGCGCCCGCTCCACTGGCGAGCAACAACAAAGGGCCGTTGAGTTCTTGCAAACCCGCGCCTTGGCCTTGACCGGGGGCAATGACGTTGACGCGAATGCGGTGGGGCGTCAGCGACTGGGCCATGGCGCGGCTCATGCGGATCAGGCTGCTGTTGGGGCGCAGGCACGGGTTGGGTTCGCTGATGGGGCGAGGCGGTGGGTCGATGTTGACGATGCTGCCCCCACGCTCGGCCCGAATCATGTGCAGGCTGGTGCAATGGACAATGTGGTTGTTCAGGGCAGTATGTTCGCGCTCGGCGCTGTTGTTGATCAGCACATCGACACTGCCCATGCGCGCCTGCACGGCATCCAGCGCCGCTTCAATGCTCTGGCGCCGGGCGCTGTCGAGCGCGACGATCATGACATCGGCGCCGTCCCAGCGCAGGTCCGCTGCCAGTTGTTCCAATTGCGAAGGGTGCTGCGTGCCGAGGGCCACGCGCGCGCCCGCAGCGCTGATCAGTCGAGCGAAATGGGCGCCCAGGCGGGTAGCGGCATCGGCGACCAAAACGGTTTTTCCCGTCATGGAGAAGGGCTGCATGAGGTCTGTCATGGGCGCACCTCCATCGGCGCAGCGCGGCGGTTGATCACGGCACGCGGGACCGCCAGCCGAGGCGATGCCGTGGGGGTGGCGCCGAGCATTTTCATCACCAGTTCCGAGTAATGCCGGATCACGTCGTCGATGCCCCAACGACCATCGGCCTGATA
The DNA here is from genome assembly GCF_949767865.1 of Pseudomonas sp. IT-P294. Lineage (NCBI taxonomy): Bacteria > Pseudomonadati > Pseudomonadota > Gammaproteobacteria > Pseudomonadales > Pseudomonadaceae > Pseudomonas > Pseudomonas sp. IT-P294. Next base: position 14,653 of record NZ_CATKQW010000014.1, read on the forward strand.
CCAGACGCAGGCGTGGGTGAGCATGTTGAACAGGGTACGCGCCATCAGCTTCGGTTCGGCGCAGCTGAGTGATCCTTCCTTGACCCCTTGTTCAAGCAACTCCTGCAAGGTTTTCAGGTACAGCCGCCGGGCCTGGCGCACCTGCTCCAGGTCCTCTTCGCCCAGGCTTCTGAACTCCAGGTTGCCCAGCATGGCTTCGTCCTGATGTTCCAGGTGATAGCGCACATGGCAAGCAATGAAGGTGCGTAGCTTGACGTCGGCGGTGGCGGTTTTCGGACGGCAGCGTGCCCATTCCCGAGACAGCCCCTGGAGGTATTCCAGAATCAGTTCCAGCAGCAGTTCGCTTTTGCCTTTGTAGTAGATGTACAACGTCGAGGCGTTGATGCCTGCTTCCGCCGCGAGCTGGCGCAGGCTCATCGACTCATAGCCGTTGCGCGAAATCAGTTTGATGGCAGCCAGGCGGATGTTGATTTCAGTTATGTTCATGGGGTTGATCCTGCGGTCATCAAGCTCAAGCGGTGGTGAGGGAGCCAGCTCCCTCACCACACTGCTTATTGCAGGTCGCCGGCGACAGCGATGGTTTGCGCGGTGATGTAGTTCGATTCCGGCGAGCAGAACAGGTACACGGCGTCGGCTGCTTCTTTCACGGTGCCCGGGCGACCCAAGGGGTTGCGCTGGGCGAACGACTTGGCCGCCTCCGGGCTGATGCCGACACGGATGTCACGGCCTTCGATGCTTACGGTGGCGCCAGCATGGGCATCGGCGCTGGTCATGCGGGTTTCGATGAACCCGAATGCCACGGCGTTGACGTTGACCTTGAAACGGCCCCATTCACGCGCCAGTGCACGGGTCATGCCGAGCACACCGGCCTTGGCCGAGGAGTAGTTCATCTGCCCGGCGTTACCCTTCAGGGCCGAAACCGATGAGATGTTGACCACTTTGCGGAACACTTCACGTTCTGCTGCGGCGTCCGCCTGGGCCTGGGCCTTGATGATCGGGTAGGCCGCCCGCAGGATGCGGAACGGTGCGGTCATGTGGCAGTCGAGAATCGCGTACCACTGCTCATCGGTCATCTTCTGGATCACGTCGTCCCAGGTGTAACCGGCGTTGTTGACGATGATGTCGATGCTGCCAAAGCTGTCCATGGCGGTCTTGATGTAACGCTCGCCAAAGTCCGGTGCGCTGACGTTGCCGTGGCAGACGGCGGCTTCGCCACCCAACTTGCGGATTATTTCAGCGGTCTCGTGAGCCGGGTCGGCGTCCAGGTCGTTGATCACGATGCGCGCGCCTTCGCTCGCCAGTTTCAGCGCGATTTGCTGACCGATGCCACGACCGGAACCGGTGACCATTGCGACTTTGCCTTCGAGTTTTGCCATGGGGTGCTGCTCCTCAATTCTTGGGTTTGTTTACAGAGCGATGACGGCGTCGCCAACAATCTTGGTTTCGCCATATTGATTGGTGGTGCGCACTTCGACCTTGATGCGTTGTTCGCCATCGACCTCGAAGCGATCGACGACAGTGCCGGTGCAGGTGATCTGGTGGCCCAGGTGGGTAATGCCGAGAAAGCGCACGCCGAACTCGCGCAACTGACGCTGATCGACCCATTGCGTCAGCAGGCGGCCGAGGTAGGCCATCGACAACATTCCGTGGGCGAACACGTCGGCCATGCCGGCCCGGCGCGCGTAATCGGTATCGATGTGAATGGCGTTGTGATCCCCCGACGCGCCGGCAAACAGGCCCAGCGTGGTGCGGTTGATCGGCGGCAGGGCCAGTGGCGGCAAGGTGTCGCCGACGTTGATTTTTTCCAGGCTTATGGCATTCATCAGTGTTCTCCTGTTCAGCCGTTGCGCTGCACAAGCACGCTGCGCAGGTCCGCGACGTGCTCACCGTGCTGATTGGTGACTCGGGTTTCACGCACCACGAATTCCAGCGCGCCACCTTTCTTGTCGTAGATGTCGGCGATGCGCACATCGAAGCGCAGCGTGTCGCCGGCATAGGCCATACGGTGGTAACGGAACGATTCCTCGCCGTGCAGGATGCGGGCGGTGACGATGCCCAGTTCGTCACGCCAGGCGTTGGACGGGATCTGGAACTCCAGCGAGAACAGGAAGGTCGGCGGCAGTGGCAGACCGGGATAGCCGGCGTCGCGCGCCGCCTGTTCGTCGAAGTAGATCGGGTTGGTTTCACCGATGGCCTTGGCGAAGAAACGCAGTTGCCCGGCTTCGGCGGTGGCGAGGAAGGTCGGCAGTTGTCGGCCGATGTGTTTCTTGTCGATCATCGCAATGGCTCCTTTGAATACCGGGCGCGTCAGTTTTTCTGGTACACGGTCACCACGCAGGCGCCGCCCAGGCCGAGGTTGTGCTGCACGGCGATGCGCGCGTCCTGCACCTGGCGTTGCTCGGCGGTGCCGCGCAATTGGTGAGTCAGCTCGTAGCATTGAGCCAGGCCGGTAGCGCCCAACGGGTGGCCCTTGGAGAGCAGGCCGCCGGACGGGTTGGTGACCCATTTGCCGCCGTAGGTGTTGTCGCCGTCGTTGACCAGTTGCTCGGCGCCCCCTTCGTTGCACAGGCCCAGGCCTTCGTAGGTCAGCAGTTCGTTCTGCGCGAAGCAGTCGTGCAATTCGATCACGTCGATGTCTTTGGGGCCGATGCCAGCCTGGTTGTAGGCGATGTCGGCGGCCATGCGCGTCATGTCGAAACCGACCACACGGATCATGTCCATGGCGTCATAGGTGCTGGGCAGGTCGGTGGACAGGGATTGGCCGGCGATCAGCACGTCGGTGCGCAGGCCATGTTTTTTCGCGAAGGCTTCGGAGACCACAATTGCAGCAGCGGCTCCGCAGGTCGGCGGGCACGCCATCAGGCGGGTCATCACGCCTTCCCAGAGCATCGGCGCCGCCATGACTTCTTCGCTGCTGACCACGTTGCGGAACACCGCCAGCGGGTTGTTCGCCGCGTGACGACTGGCCTTGGCGCGGATCTTGGCGAAGGTTTCGAGCTGGGTGCCGTATTTCTGCATGTGCGCGTAGCCGGCTCCGCCGAACTGGCGGATCGCGTTAGGCAATTCAGGCATGCCGATCAATTCATCGGCCAGTCGCAGGGCGCGCTCGGTGGCCGGAGCACGGTCGCTCCAGGCGGACTTCAATGCCCCTGGGTTCATTTGTTCAAAGCCAAACGCCAGGGCGCACTCCACGGCGCCGCTTTGCACCGCCTGACGCGCGAGAAACAGGGCGCTGGAGCCGGTGGCGCAGTTGTTGTTGACGTTGATCAGCGGGATGCCGGTCATGCCCACGCGGTACAGGGCTTTCTGACCGCAAGTCGAGTCGCCGTAGACGTAGCCGGCGTAGGCCTGCTGGATGTCATTGAAGTCCAGGCCCGAGTCGGCCAGGGCCTGGCGAATCGCCTGTTCGCCCATGACGTCGTAGGACTCATTGGTCCCCGGTTTCTTGAACTGGATCATGCCGACGCCAGCAACGAATACCTTATGGCTCATTGTGTTTTACCTTTTTGTTTTTGAGGGTCAGAGCTTGCGCGCGATCAATTCGCGCATGACTTCACTGGTGCCGCCGTAGATGCGGTTGACGCGCATATCGACGAAGGCGCGGGCAATCGGGTACTCCATCATGTAGCCGTAGCCGCCGTGCAGCTGGACCATGTCGTCGATGCATTTCCACAGGGTTTCGGTGGTGTAGAGCTTGGCGATCGCCGCTTCTTCCAGGGTCAGGCGCCGGCGCATGTGTTCGCCCAGGTAGTAATCGACCATCACGCGCAGGGCGGTGGCCTGGGCCTTGATGTCGGCGAGCTTGAACTTGGTGTTCTGGAAGTCCCAGACGGTCTGATTGAAGGCTCTGCGGTCCTTCACGTAGTCGACGGTTTGCTCCAGCAGACGCTCGAGTTTGGCGGCGGCGGACACGGCGATGGAAAAGCGCTCCTGCGGCAGCTCGCCCATCAGGTAGGTGAAGCCCAGGCCTTCTTCGCCCAGGCGATTGCCGACCGGCACGCGTACGTTGTCGAAGAACAGTTCGGCGGTGTCCTGGGCATGCTGGCCGACCTTATGCAGTTTGCGACCGCGTTTGAAACCCGCGCGACTGGCTTCCACGGCAATCAGACTGATGCCCTTGGCGCCAGCGACCGGATCGGTCTTGCACACGACGATCACCAGGTCAGCGGTCAGGCCGTTACTGATGAAGGTCTTACTGCCATTGATCACGTACTCGTCACCGTCGCGCACGGCGCTGGTGCGCACAGCCTTGAGGTCGCTGCCGGTGCCGGGTTCGGTCATGGCAATGGCCAGGATGATCTCGCCGGTGCAGATGCCCGGCAGCCATTTCTGTTTCTGTTCGTCGTTGCCGCAGCGGTTGATGTAAGGGGCAATAACGTCGGAGTGCATGCCGAAGTAGGGGCCGCTCACGCCGGACCGGGCGAACTCTTCGTTGAACACCGCGCAGTGACCGAAATCGCCGCCACCACCGCCGTACTCAGTGGGCAGGGTGATGCCAAGCAGCCCTTCGCGGCCGGCCTTGAGCCAGGTTTCACGGTCGACCTGACCGGCTTCATCCCAGGCCGCCTGACGCGGCAGGCATTCACGCTCGAAAAAACGGCGCACGGTGGTGCGGAATATCTCATGGTCGTCGCGGAAAACGGTTCGGGCGATAGGCACGCAAGACTCCTCAATGATCATAGGCCGGCGGCTTTTCGCCGCTTGCGCAAGGCGCGAGTTGCGCCTTTGAACTGAGGGTTACGATAGGCCGCAAGGCCCGGCCCGAACGCCACCCGAGGTGGGTGGCGGGGAGAAAATCACGGATCAGAAAGCAACACATTCCCCTGTGGGAGCGAGCTTGCTCGCGATGGCGGGGTGACAGGCCAACCGTGATGTCGACTAATGCACCGATATCGCGAGCAAGCTCGCTCCCACAGGGGTTGTGTCTGGCTGAGAGATCAGGGGTGAGTGCTGGAGTCCTGCGATTCCAGATCCCGCACCCGCGCGACTGCTTCGTCGCGGCTGTTGACCCCGAGTTTGCTGTAGATGTGGCTCAGGTGCCATTTAACGGTTTCGGGGGAGAGTCCCAGGGCGCGGGCGATTTTCTTGTTGGGCAGGGCTTGCGCGAGCAAGCGCACAACTTCGATTTCCCGTTCGCTCAACGGCTCCATGCCGGCAGCGAGCGGTTTGCCCGCCGTGGCCGGGACGGGCTTGCCGGTCGGCACGGCGGCCGTGATCTGGGCTTCCTGCAGGCGCTCGACATAGAACGCCAGCACCGGGTCGAGGGTTTCTTTGCTGGCGATGTCCGAGATCAGTTGCAGCGCATCCGGGTGGGCATCAAGCAGGCTGCGCAACAGCCCGAAGCGTTGGCCGCGTCGCAACGCCTCGATGATTTTGTCCCGCACGGCGGACTGATTGCCGCGTTGGGATTCGATCACCGCACTCAGCACCAGCAGGCGCACCGTGCCCAGTTGGCGGCGATGCAGTTCACAGGTTTCGATCAGTTGTTCAATGCGCTTTAACGCGCCGTCCAGGTCGCCCAGGTGAATCTGCCAGCGCGCCCGGGCATTCTCGGTCAGGATGTGAATTTCCTTGAGCGCCGTTTGCCCCGCATCGGGATGGCGCGCATCGATGGCTTCCAGGCGCGCCAGTTTGGCCTGGGCTTGCGTCGGCTCACCGAGAATCAGCAGCCATCGCACCTGCCACGTCAGGCAGTACGCTTGCAGGCGGTCCAGGCCGAGCTTGATCGCGTATTCGTCGAGCCGCTCGATGAACGCCATGGCTTCCTGATGGTTGCCTGCCAGCCATTGCACATTCCACAGCACCTGAAGCACGCGCAGCACTGAATCGGGAATCGAAATCCGCTCCAGAATGTCGATCCAGCCCGACAGCAGTTTGAACGCCGCGTCGACATCATTGGTCTCGTAAAGCACCTCGCCCAGCAACGCCGCAGAGAGGTAAGTCGCGTCGGCACCGGCTTTGCCGCATTGCGCAGCTTCATGCATCACGTCGCGGTAAACCCGTTCCGCCTGCTTCATCTGGCCTTCCAGGGCATGACTCAAGCCAATCATGCAACGACCCTGCAAGCTGCCGGCCGATGTCCCCAGAAAGGGCTCGCCATTGATCAGCAACGCCGGTCGGTCGAGCTGCACCTGTCGCGCCTTTTCGTATTCGCCCCGGTGCATGTAGAGCCAGGACAGGATATTGGCGCAGGAACCGATGGCCACGCTGTTGCTGCCCGGCGGCGGGTTGAGCAACTGCGGCAGGACTGTCATCGCCTCCTCCGTGTCATCGCGTTGCAGCGCCAGGGACGCGCGTAGCAGCGCGATCATGAAGCGGTCATGGACTTCACTGTCCGGCACGTCGTGGAACAACTGATCGAGGCTGTTGGCGCAAGCCGTGAAGTCCCGGGCATAGAGTTGCATCCGCGCCTTGAGAATGCGCAGCTTCACCCGCGCCTGCACCTGCTCGACGGGCAGCAGCCGAACCAGCTCGATCAGCATGCGCAGGTCGCCGTGGGCATACAGCGATTCGGCGTGTTGCTCCACCAGGTCGGCGGCGGCATCCGGATCGCCGGCCATGACCGCGTGGTGCACCGCTTCATCCAGGTGCTGATGGTCACGGAACCAGGCCCATGCCCGAGCATGGACCGAGTGCTGTTCAGCCTGGCTGCGCGAATCGAAATATTTGAGCAACGTTTCGCGCAGCAACGGGTGCAGGCGATACCAGGTTTCACGCCCGGCGCTGTCCACCGGGATCAGGAACAGGTTGTCCCGCTCCAGGCGCGCGAGCAGGGCGTTGGCCTCGCGGACGGCTTCCGGATTGCCGCTGAGGGTCGCGCACAACGACGCGCAAAAACGGTTGCAGACGGCCATGAGCAGCATCAGGTCCAGGTCAGTCGGCGACAGATGCGACAGCACCTCGACCTCGAAAAACCGGGCAAACGCCTGATCGTCCCGTACCTGTATCGGGTCGGAGGCGGCCGCCGGGCGATTCTTTTTGCGGCTGACGGCGAGCAATTGCAGTCCCGCCACCCAGCCATCGGTCAGCTCATGCAGGTGCTTGGCGTCACGGGCGTTGATCTCGCCCAGTTGCGCCTTGAGAAACTGTTCGGATTCAACCGGGGTAAAGCGCAAATCCCGCAGGTTCAATTCCAGTACCAGTTCCTGACTGCGCAATCGCGCCAGCGACAAGGGCACCGTGCTGCGTGACACCAGCGCCAGGTGCAGATTGGCCGGTGCGTAATCGATGAGCCATTGCAGGGCCTGATGAATGCCCACATCGGTCAAATGGTGCAGGTCGTCGAGCACCAGCACCAGTTCCCGGGTGCGACTGGCAATGCTGCGCACCAGCGTAATGATCGTCCGTTCCACCGCCTCGCTGTCGATGCCACGGCCTTCCAGTTGGGTGGCTTCGCGAACCAGGTCCGGGTCGATCTGGCCAAGACTGGCCAGCAGGTAGTCGATAAAGCGCGTCAGTTCATTGTCGTCGGCCGACAACGTCAACCAGGCCACATCGAAGCCCAGCGGCAACAGCGCCTGGCGCCAGGCGATCAACGTCGAGGTCTTGCCGCAGCCGGCCGGCCCCTTGAGCACGATGCAGCGCTGGCGGCGCGCCTTGAGCATCTGATCCTGCAAGCGCTCGCGGGAAATCAGGCGTCCGGCACTGCGCGGCGGTATCAGCTTGGTGCTGACAATCGGCGACTGTGACGGATTCAAGACCCGGCTGGCGGGCGTGTCCGAGGCGTTGGACTTGCGGGGTTTGTCCATGGGGCTGTCCGAATCTTTTTGTTATGGGCGTGCATTGAATCCAATCGAGTGTAACGCACAGCTTAAACGTCATGGCCCTGTGTTTGGCAAACGCCACCCGATGCGGGTGGTGGTCGCTGCCATCGGCCTTGTTTTACTGGAAGGACAAGACAGGAGGGCTGGCTGGCGCTCCGACAGACCAGTGGAGAGGCATCGATGGGCGTACTGAGCGGCATTCGCGTGGTGGAGTTTGAGGCAATCGGCCCGGCGCCTTTTGGAACGATGCTGCTGGCCGACATGGGCGCCGACGTGGTGCGCATCGACCGTCCGGTCGCCGCGAGTGACCTGGGCCCCAAGTTCGAAGGCAAGCGCAAGGACATTACCGGGCGCAACCGAAGCTCGGTGACCCTTGACCTGAAACAGCCTGAAAGTGTCGCAGCGGCACTGGAGCTGATTGAACGCGCTGACGTGTTGATCGAGGGCTTTCGCCCCGGAACCATGGAACGCCTCGGCCTTGGGCCCGACGTGGCCCTGGCACGCAACCCGCGCCTGGTCTACGCGCGCATGACCGGTTGGGGCCAGACCGGGCCGATGGCTGATCGCGCCGGCCATGACTTGAACTACATCGCCTTGTCGGGCGTGCTGTCCGCCATCGGCCCGGCCGGTGGTCGTCCGGTGCCGCCGCTGAATCTGGTGGGCGACTACGGCGGTGGCGGCATGTTGCTGGCGATGGGTGTACTGGCGGCGCTGGTCAACGTGCAGCGCGGCGGGGCCGGGCAAGTGGTCGATGCGGCGATGACCGAAGGTGCGGCGCAATTGGGTTCGGTGATCTGGGGCTTGCTGGCGGGCGGTCACTGGAATGAACAGCGCGGCAGCAACCTGCTCGACGGCGGCGCGCCCTGGTACGACACCTATGAAACCCGCGACGGGCAGCACATGTCTATCGGCCCCATCGAGTCGCGTTTCTACGCGCAAATGCTGGAGATCCTCGGTCTGGCCAATGCTGGCTTGCCCGGCCAACACGACCGGGCAGGCTGGCCAGCACTGCGCGAAGCATTCAGCGCGGCCTTCCGCACTCGAACCCGCGATCAGTGGGCCGAAGCCTTTGAAGGCAGCGACGCCTGCGTTGCGCCGGTGCTGGGTTTTGCCGAAGCCAGCGAGCACCCCCACAGTCGCGCGCGGGGCAGCTTCATCGAGGTCGACGGCGTCGTACAACCGGTTCCGGCCCCGCGATTTCTGGGCACGCCTTCAGCGCAACCGCGACCGGCGCCGCAGCGCGGTGAGCACGGCCACAATGCGCTGCGCGACTGGGGGTTCGACGCGGTAGCCATCGAGCGTCTGCGGGAGTTGGGCCTGGGCCTCAAGGCCTGACAACGGTCCCTCTGAAAACCATTAAAAAAACAGCGCAGCGCAGGAATTAGCCATGGCCATTCAGTTCAAGATCATCGATCACGTGGCACTCATCACGCTCGATGCGCCCAACTCGAACAACGCTCTGACCCTCAACGACCTGATGCACCTGCGCAAGACGCTGGTGGCATGCCAGGACGACGAACAGGTGCGTGTCATCGTGCTCACCGGTGCCGGTGAGCGAGTGTTCTGCTGCGGTGCAAGCCACAAGGAATCGTTGCTGCCGGCCTCGGGTTACGTCGGTCGGTCGTGGAAGAGTCGCGAAACCGAAGCCGAGGAGGGGGGCTATACGCGCCTGTTTGACCTCGGCGACCTGGAAATCTGGAAACCGGTCATCGCGGCCATCAATGGTGATTGCCTGGGGGGCGGTCTTGAACTGGCGCTGCAATGTGACCTGCGAATCGCCTCTGCCAGTGCCACCTTCGGCCTGCCCGAAGTTCGGGACGCGACCATTCCGGCGGCGGGCGGCGTGCAATACCTGTTGCGCGCAGTGCCGGCGGCCTATGCCATGAAAATGGCCCTGACGGGTGACCCGATCAGCGCGCAGGAAGCCCTGCGCATCGGTCTGATCATCGACCTGTTGCCACAAGACCGGCTTTTGTCAGCGGCCTTGAACCTGGCCGAACGCATTGCCGCCAATGGCCCGCTCGCGGTGCAGTCCATCAAGCAATTGGCGGTGCAGACCGCACACCTGATGCCTCGGGATTTCGTGATCCAGGCCAATCTCCATTGGGGTTTGCTGCGCGACAGCAAGGATCACGCCGAAGGCCGCGTGGCCATTGCCGAGAAACGCCCGCCCAAATACACCGGTGCCTGACGCACCGCCCAGCCCCGAATCCGTCCCTACCTGACAACAATAATTCGCAGGAGACACACATGTATCTGACCCAAGGGCTGCATCGCATGCTGCAGCAACGACCCCATGCCCTGGCGACGGTGTTTCGCGACCGACGCCGCACCTATGCCGAGCTCACCGACCGAGTGGCGCGCCTGGCGGGTGCCTTGCAGAAACTGGGGATGCAGACCGGCGACCGGGTCGGCCTGCTGGGTTTGAACTCCGACCGTTTCCTTGAATATTACCTCGCCACCTGGTGGGGCGGCGGCGTGGTCAATCCGGTCAATATCCGTTGGAGCGTGCCGGAAATCGTCTATTCGCTGGACGACTGCGACACGCGCATCCTGATGATCGACGACACCTTCCTGCCGATGGCAGAGGGCATTGCCGGCACGGCCAAAGTACGACCGCTGTTGATCCATGTCGGCGATGGCCCGACACCTGACGGCATGCTGTCCTACGAGCAACTGATCCGTGACACCGAGCCGGTCGACGACGCCTTTCGTGGTGGTGACGACCTCGCCACCATCTTGTACACCGGCGGCACCACGGGCTGGCCCAAAGGCGTGATGCAATCGCACATGAACCTGTGGTCGGCGGCCGTGGCCCGCGCAGCCGATGTGCCGGTGCAGGCGGACGCGCTGACCCTGCACATCGCGCCGATGTTCCACCTGGCAGCGCTGTCGCGGGTGATCCTGATCTCGCTGCTCGGTTTGCCAAGCATCTTCGTGCCAGCCTTCGATTCGCTTGATGTGATGCGCACCATCGAGCGTGAGCGGATCACTGACATCCTGATCGTGCCGACCATGTTGCAGGCGCTGATCATGCACCCGGACTTCGCCAGACATGACCTCAGCTGCCTGCGCAGCTTGACCTACGGCGCCTCGCCGATTGCCGTGCCGTTGCTGGAACTGGCCCTTAAAGCCTTGCCGAAAGTTGAGTTCACCCAAGGCTACGGCATGACCGAAGCCGCGCCGCCGATTTCCGCCAACGGCCCGGAAAACCACAGCGCCGAGGGCATCACCAATGGACGCTTGCGTTCGGCTGGTCGGCCGGGGCTCGGCGTCACCGTGCGCATCGTCGACGAACACGACAACGAAGTGCCATGCGGAACCGTGGGTGAAGTGATTGTGCGCGGGCCAAACATCATGCTCGGCTATTGGAACAAACCCGAGGAAACCGCCCAGGCCTTGCGCGGCGGCTGGATGCACACCGGTGACGGCGCGTACATGGACGAGGACGGCTACCTCTACATCGTCGACCGCTTCAAAGACATGATTGTCAGCGGTGGCGAGAACGTTTACTCCGGCGAAGTCGAAAGCGCGATTGCCAGCCACCCGGCGGTCGCTGCCTGCGCGGTGATTGGGATTCCCTGCCAGCGGTGGGGCGAATCGGTGCACGCGGTGATCGTGCTCAAACCCGATACCCAGGTCGCTGGTTCGGACATCATCGAGCACTGCCGCCGACAGATCGCTGGCTACAAAACCCCCAAGAGCGTCGAATTCCGCGTGGCGTTGCCGCTGTCGGGCGCTGGCAAAGTGCTCAAGCGTGACTTGCGCGAACCGTTCTGGGCGGGCAAGGATCGGGGGGTGAGTTGATGGAAGGAGCGATGATTCCGGAGGGGTTCTCAGCACTGCAAAGGCGCTCGGGTTTCCTGCGCAACTGCGGGGCTTTCTATGTCCACGATGAGCAGCCGATCCTGGCGGTGCGCCTGCAATCGCAGCATCTCAACTACGTCGGGATCGCCCATGGCGGGTTTCTCGCCACCGTGGCGGACAGCGCGTTCGGGGTGATATTGCGGCGCCAGTCGGTGTCGCAGTCGGTGGCGATCACGGTCAATCTGAATGTCGATTACATCGGCCCGGTCCACGAAGGCGATTGGCTTGAAGCCCATGTTGAAGTGCTCAAGACCGGCGGCACCTTCATCAACGCCAGCTGCCTGTTGAAGGTCGGCGAGCGTTTGGTGTTGCGGGCCAACGGTGTCTTCACCGTGTGGAAGGGGACGTTGCCATGTACATGACCCAATGCCTGCAACGCACCCTGCAGCAAAACCCCGATCACCTCGCAACCGTCTTCGGTGAGCGCCGCCAGACGTATCGCCAGTTCGGCGAACGCGTCGCGCGCCTGGCGGGTGCCCTGCAGTGCCTCGGTATGGCGGCGGGTGATCGGGTCGGCATGCTTGCGCTCAATTCCGATCGCTACCTGGAATACGTCATGGGCGTGTGGTGGGGCGGCGGGGTGCTCAATCCGGTGAATATTCGCTGGAGCGTGCCGGAGATCGTCTACTCGCTGGATGATTGCAGCACCGGCATCCTGATCGTCGACGAGCATTTTGCCGCGCTGGCCGAGGGTATCCGGGCCACGGCACGTCAGGCGCCGTTGTTTATCTACGCGGGCGAGGGTGACGTGCCGGCGGGCATGCTCGGCTATGAGCATCTGCTCGTCGAATGTGCGCCGGTCGACGACGCCGGGCGCGGCGGTGATGAGCTCGCCTGCATCATGTACACCGGCGGCACGACCGGTTTTCCCAAGGGGGTGATGCAATCGCATTTGAACCTGTGGTCGGCGTGCATGCCGCGCATGGTCGACATGCCGCCGGTGCGTGGCGGGCGCTTGCTGCACGTGGCGCCGTTGTTCCATGTAGCAGGCATGGCACGGGCGTTGATTCAGTTTCTGGCCGGCGAAACCCATGTATTGATGCCAAGCTTCGATGCCGAGGGGGTGCTGAAAATCATCGAGCGCGAGCAGATCACCGAGACGCTGCTGGTGCCGACGATGATCCTCGCACTGCTGGCCCACCCCGACTTTGATCGTTATGACCTGCGCAGCCTCAAGCGCCTGACCTACGGCGCATCGCCCAGTGCCGGCGAGATGGTCGAGCAAGTGCTGGCGCGCCTTCCCGACATCGAACTGTCCCATTCTTATGGCCTGACCGAGGCATGCCCGGTGGTGTCGAGCAATTTGCCGTTGAACCACACGCCCGAGGCGCGCAAAAGCGGTTTGTCACGCTCCGTGGGACGCGGTGGCTTGGGCGTGAACGTGAAAATCGTCGACCCCCAAGGCCATGAAGTGCCGCGTGGCGCAGTCGGCGAGATCATCGTGCGCGGGCCGAACATCATGCTCGGCTATTGGAACAAACCCGAAGAAACCGCCAACGCCCTGCGCGATGGCTGGCTCTACACCGGTGACGCGGCCTGGATGGACGAGCAGGGTTACCTGTTTGTCGTCGACCGGTTGAAGGACATGATCGTCAGCGGCGGCGAGAATATTTATTCGGCCGAGGTCGAGAACGTCCTCGCCCGGCACCCGGCAGTGGCGCTGTCGGCAGTGATCGGCATCCCGCATGAAACCTGGGGCGAAGCGGTGCACGCGGTGGTGGTGCTCAAGCCTGGCGCCGAGGTCGATGAAGAACAATTGCGCCGGTATTGCCGCCAATTCATCGCGGGCTACAAGTGCCCCAAAAGCATTGAGTTTCGCGACGCATTGCCGCTCTCGGCCGCGGGCAAAGTCCTCAAGCGCGAACTGCGCCAATAGTCACACCACAAAACCCCTGTAGGAGTGAGCCTGCTCGCGATAGCGGTGTGTCAGTCAACGAATATGTTGAATGTGAAACCGCTATCGCGAGCAGGCTCACTCCCACAGGGGTATTGCATTCCTTCCTTCGATTTCCTTCTGCCAGCCACCCTCGACCGCTACCCGATCCGGGTGGCTTCAATCCCCACCCCCATCAATACATTGGTCCCACGAACCAGGCGCACGCCTGCCTGGCAACCCACTGGAGATCCCGATGCATATCAACCGTACCGTCTACCGTGAAGACCACGAAATGCTGCGCGAAACCGCACGCCGTTTCTTCGAGCGTGAATGCCTGCCCAAGCAGGCGCAGTGGGATGAAGCCGGGCAGGTGGACCGGGAAACCTGGCTCAAGGCCGGTCGCCACAACTTGCTGTGCCTCACCGTGCCCACCGAATACGGCGGCGGTGGCGGGGACTTCGGGCACTCGGCGGTATTGATCGAAGAACTCTATCGCTCGGGCGTTTCAGGCTGGAGCCTGGGTGTGCATTCCGACATTACCGCGCCTTACATCGTGCGTCTGGGCACCGAAGAGCAAAAGCAAAAATGGCTGCCGAAAATCTGCAGGGGCGAAACCGTGCTCGCCGTGGCGATGACCGAGCCGGGCACCGGTTCCGACCTCAAGGCAATCCGCACCACCGCCGTACGCGACGGTGACGAGTGGGTCATCAACGGCAGCAAGACCTTCATCAGCAACGGCCTGACCTGCGACATGGTCGTGGTGGTCTGCAAGACCGACCCGAGCGCTGGCGCCAAGGGTTGCAGCCTGATCATGGTCGAGTGCGACCGTGAAGGGTTCCGTCGCGGGCGCAAGCTGGAAAAGGTCGGCCAGGCCGCCGCCGACACCGCCGAATTGTTCTTCGACAACGTGCGCGTGCCGGTGGGCAATCTGCTCGGTGAAGAAAACAAAGGCTTCATGCACTTGATGGAAGAGCTGCCGCAAGAACGCCTGGTCATCGCCCTGTACAGCGCCGCCAAACTCGAACGTCTGCTGGAGCAGACCGTCGAGTACGTCAAGGACCGCAAGGCCTTTAACCAGACGGTGTGGGACTTCCAGAACACCAAATTCAAGCTCGCTGACATCAAGGCCCAGGCCACTGCCGTGCGCCTGACCATCGACCATTACATCGGCGAACACATGCGTCGGCGCCTCACCGTGCAGGAGTCAGCGATTGCCAAGCTCTTCGCCACCGAGACCTTGTGCAAATGCATCGACGACATGGTCCAGCTGCACGGCGGCTACGGCTACATGCTCGAGTACCCGATTGCCCGCGCCTTCGTCGACATGCGTGTGACGCGCATTTTCGGCGGTACCAGCGAAGTGCTGCGCGAGCTGATCGCGCGCCAGTTGTGAACCTTTCCCACTCTTTTTTCCAGGTGACACCATGAGCGAAAAAGTACTGGTTGCCGGCGTTGGCATGATCCCGTTCAGCAAACCGAGTGCCAGCCCGACCTACGTGCAGATGGGCGCCGAAGCGGTACGTCGCGCGCTCGCCGATGCCGCGATTGATTACAACCTGATTCAGGAGGCCTACGCCGGTTATGTCTATGGCGATTCCACCTGCGGCCAGACCGTGCTCTATGAAGTCGGCATGAGCGGAATCCCGGTGGTCAACGTCAACAACAACTGCTCGACTGGCTCCACCGCGCTGTACCTGGCGCGCAAGGCCATCGAGTCCGGTTCGGCGGATTGCGTTTTGGCGGTCGGCTTCGAGCAGATGCAGGCCGGCGCGCTGAAATCCCACTGGGACGACCGCCCGCCGACCCGCGAACGTTTCCTGCCGATCCTGCGCGGCCTGACCGCCGACCTGGAGGGCATGCCCCAGGCTATCCGCACCTTCGGCGGCGCCGGACGCGAGTACATGCACAAATACGGCACCAAAATGGAAACCTTCGCTGCGGTACGCGCCAAGGCCAGTCGGCATGCGGCCAACAACCCGCTGGCCCTGTTTCGCAAGGTGCTCAGCGTCGAAGACGTGATGAACGACCCGGTGATTCTGCCAGGGGTTTTGACCCGTCTGATGGCCTGCCCACCGACCTGCGGCGGCGCGGCGGCGATCCTGGTCTCCGAGCGTTTTGCCAAAAAGCACGGCCTGCGCCGTGACGTCGAAATCGTTGCCCAGGCCATGACCACCGACACCCCCGAGTCCTTTAACTTCGAAAAACCGTCGTTGCTCGATTGGGTCGGCACCCACATGACCCACGCCGCCGTCAGCCAGGTCTATGAGAAGGCCGGTGTCGGGCCCAAGGACATCGACGTGTGCGAGCTGCACGACTGCTTCGCGCAGAACGAAGTGATCTGCTACGAATCGCTGGGCTTCTGTCCGGAGGGTGGCGCCGAGAAATTCGTGATGGACGGCGACAACACTTACGGCGGGCAGATTGTGATCAACCCGTCCGGTGGCCTGCTTTCCAAGGGCCATCCGCTGGGCGCTACCGGCCTGGCGCAGTGCTACGAGCTGACCCAGCAACTGCGCGGCAATGCCGATCAACGCCAAGTCGACGGTGCACGTCTGGCGATGGCGCACAACCTCGGCCTGGGCGGTGCGTGCGTGGTCACGCTGTATGGAAAAGTCAGCGGAGGTGGCCAGTGAGCAGCTTGCTGGACGCCTTCCGCTTGACCGCGTTGCCCGCACACGCGCAAGCCTTTCGCGGCGAAGTAAAACGCTTTCTCTCCGAGCATTTGCCAGCCGTGTCGGCCGATGTCCGGGCGCGCAGCTGGACCGGTTTCAGTGCCGATTTCAGTCGCAAACTGGCCGCACGCGGCTGGGTCGGCCTGACCTTGCCACAAGCCTACGGCGGTGCGGGGCTGGATGCGTTCAGTCGTTTTGTGCTGGTGGAAGAATTGCTCTGCGCCGGTGCGCCGGTCGCGGCGCACTGGATCGCCGATCGCCAGAGCGGGCCGTTGATCCTGAAGTTTGGCAGTGACGCTCAGAAGGATTTCTACCTGCCGCGCATTTGCGCCGGTCAGGCGTTTTTCTGCATCGGCATGAGCGAGCCCAATTCCGGCTCCGACCTGGCCAGCGTGCGCAGTCGTGCTACTCGTTGCGAAGGCGGCTGGCGCCTGAGCGGGCGTAAGATCTGGACCACCAACGCCCATCACGCCGATTACATGATCGCGTTGGTGCGCACCAGCGGTACGCCCGAGGACCGTCACAACGGCTTGTCGCAATTCATCATCGACCTCAAGCAGCCTGGCATCAGCGTGCGGCCGATTGTCGACCTGGCCGGCGATGCGCATTTCTCTGAAGTGGCGTTCGACGATGTGTTGCTCGGTGACGATGCATTGGTCGGCGAGGAGGGCAGTGGCTGGAAGCAGGTCAATGCCGAACTGGCTTTCGAACGCAGCGGGCCGGAGCGTTTCTACTCCAGCGTCGTGTTGCTCGATCTGTGGGCCGACACCCTGCGCCGCAACGGCGCCAGCGCCGCCGAGACCTCATTGCTTGGCAGCTTCCTCACCCAACTGAGCAGCCTGCGCAACCTTTCATTGGCGTTGACGGCGTTGCTGGCCCGGGGTGAAAGCCCAGTGGTGGAGGCGGCGCTGGTCAAGGACATCGGCACTGAATTCGAACAGGCGATCCCGGCCGCAATTGCCGCTGCAATCAGCGCCGATCCGCACGCGCCGGTCGATGCCGAGTTGCACCGCACAGTCGCGTACCTGAACCAGGTTGCGCCGACCTTCTCGTTGCGCGGCGGCACTCGGGAAATCCTGCGCGGCATGATCGCTCGCGGGCTCGGGCTGCGTTGATGCACATCGAACAGGAAAACGACGACATGTTCACTGAAGCAATTGAGAAAATCCTCGCAGATTTGTGCACGCCTGCGCTGGTCCGCACGGTTGAAAACGGTCACGGCGCAACGACGCTGTGGCGTGCGCTGGAAGACGGCGGGTTTCTCGAGTTATTGACCCCGGAAGACGCCGATGGAGCAGGGCTGACACTGGCGGCGCTGTTCCCGATTTTCCTCGCCTTCGGTCGTTATGCGCTGCCGGTTCCGGCGGCGCAGAGCATTGCCGCGCGAGCCTTGATGCGCGACTGCCCGCAAGCCCTTCCGGCTGGCATGTTGACGTTGGCCGGCTCGGCCCATCTCGACGCCGCTGACGGGCTGTGCGCGCCGCGAGTCGCCTACGGACTGTTGGCCGATTTTGCAGTGGTGAACCTGAGTGGCGAACTGTTGCTGCTTGATTGCCGCCAGGCACGGCGCGAGCCGAATGGCGTTCACGGCAGCCAGTGCGCCACGTTGTATTGGTCGGCGGAACACGTCGGCACTTCGCTGGGTAACAACGGCGAACAGGTCCGCGTGTTCAACGCCGCGATCCACGCCGCTGCGATGGCGGGTGCCATGGAGCGGGCGCTCGACATGACGCTGGAGTACTGCAACGACCGGGTTCAGTTCGGCAAGGCCATCGGCAAATTCCAGGCCGTCCAGCACCAACTCAGCGTGATGGCGGAGCAGGTTGCCGCCTCGCGAATCGCCGCTGAACGGGCCTTTGCCGCAGAGCACTCGGTACCGGAGTTGATCCCGGCAGCCATCGCCAAGGCCCGGACCAGCATGGCGGTGCCACAGGTGACCGCCACCGCTCATGCACTGTTCGGCGCCATCGGCGTGACCGAAGAGCTGGACTTGCAGCTGTTCACCCGACGCCTGCACGAGTGGCGCGTCAGCGAAGGTTCGGAAGCGTACTGGAACGGGATCGTCGGTCGGGCGCTGTTGGCGCAGCCCGGCGAAACCGCCAGCGAATTCACCCGTCACCTCACCCCATCCGCTTGAGGACTTCACCCATGAGTCAGTTTCTGAAGTACGAACAGGAAGGACACATCGTCACCCTGACGATGAATGACCCCGAGCGGCGCAACCCGTTGACCGGCAACAGCGCCGTGCCTGAATTCCTTGAAGCCATCGATCGGATCGAGCGCGACAGCAGTGTTCGCGCCGTGATCATCACCGGCGCTGGTACGGCGTTTTGCTCCGGCGGCAACGTTCGCGACATGGACCGCTACGCGCAAATGTCCGGTATGGCGTTGCGTCAGGAATACCGCACCGGCATTCAGCGTTTGCCATTGGCGCTGTTCAATCTGGAAGTGCCAGTGATTGCTGCCGTCAATGGCGCGGCCATCGGCGCCGGTCTCGACCTGGCGTGCATGTGCGACATCCGCGTGGCCTCTGAACAGGCGAAGTTTGCCGAGAGTTTCGTCAAGTTGGGGATCATTCCGGGCGACGGTGGGGCGTGGTTGTTGCCACGGATCATCGGTTTGTCCCGCGCCACCGAACTGACCCTGACCGGGCAAATGATCGATGCGCGGCAGGCCGCGGAGTGGAACCTGGTGTCCCGCGTGGTGCCGGCCGAAGAGTTGCTGGACAGCGCACGGGAAATCGCCGGGGCGATTGCCGCCAACCCGCCGCATGCGGTCCGTCTGGCCAAGCGTCTTCTGCGCGAAGCCTTGCATACGCGACTCGATACGCTGCTGGAAATGTCGGCGAGTTTTCAAGTGATGTCGCACCAGACCGCCGATCACCGCGAAGCCGTGGCGGCGTTTATCGAGAAGCGGCCGGCGACGTTTACCGGCTGAGTGTCACCGTGCGTAACGCCGGCTGAGCAGCCCTCAAACCGGATCGTTACGCCACCCGAAATACCGACGAAAACACTTCATCCAAATCACCCATTCGGGTGTCAGGACCTCACCGGCGCCTCGTTAGCATGGGGCTCCAACACGTCATCCTTAACCGGGGAAACCGCATGACAAAAACAACAATGCGCGGAGCCTTCCAGCCAAGTCTGCTGGCCGTCGCTGTAACGGTTGCCATCTGCGTCAGCACTCAAGCTCACGCCGTTGATTTCAACATCGGGGAGATACAGGCGAAGTTCGATTCGTCGCTGTCGATTGGCGCCAGTTGGGCGACTGCCAATCCGGACAAGCAGTTCATTTCCAACTTCAACTCCCAGGGCGTCACCGGTGGCAAATCCGCGTCCCGGACCACCGACGACAACCGCCTGAATTTCAAGAAGGGTGAAACCTTCTCGAAAATCTTCAAGGGCGTGCATGATCTGGAGCTGAAATACGGCGACAGCGGTGCCTTCGTACGTGGCAAGTACTGGTATGACTTCGAGCTGATGGACGAGAGCCGTCCGTTCTACGACATCAATGATTCGGGACGCGATCGCGCGGCCAAGTCGTCCGGTGCAATGTTTCTCGACAGCTTCGTCTACCACAACTACACGATCGGCGATCAAGTCGGCAACGTGCGCTTGGGCAAGCAGGTAGTGAGCTGGGGCGAGAGCACCTTCATCGGCAACTCGATCAACAGCATCAACCCGATTGACGTGGCCGCACTGCGTCGCCCGGGCGCGGAAGTGAAGGAGGGCCTGATCCCGGTCAACATGTTCTACATGTCCCAAGGGCTGGCCGACAACATCACCGCCGAAGCGTTTTACCAGCTGCAATGGGATAAATCGGTGGTCGACAACTGCGGCACGTTCTTCGGCAGCGACGGCGTCCCCCAAGGCTGTGACGACCGCCTGGTGATCGCCGGCCTCGACCTGCCGCCCGGTGTGGCGAAGAACACCGGCAGTCTGGCGGCCATCGCCGCGGGCACTGACGACGCTTACATTCCGCGTCTGAAAGACAACGATGCGCGCAACAGCGGCCAGTATGGCCTGGCGTTGCGCTGGTTCGTCCCGGAGGCGAACGACACCGAGTTCGGCGCCTACGCGATGAACTACCACAGCCGCAGCCCGTTCTTGAGCATCAACCAGATGAGCAGTGCGGCAGGCGGCGTTGTCTCGGCGCGCAGCACCCGCTATTTCATCGACTACCCGGAAGACATCCGTCTCTATGGCCTGAGCTTCCAGACCAACGTCGAGGGCGTTTCACTGGGTGGCGAAGTCAGCTATCGGCCGAACATGCCGCTGCAATTGAACACGGCTGACTTGTTGTCGGCAGCCACGTTCGGCGCAACCTCGCCGCTGATCACCACCGGTTTTGCCGGTCGCACGCTGGGCGCCGAGGTCAATGGCTACAAGCGCATGCCAGTGACCCAGGCACAAGTCACCGCGACGCAGTTCTTCGACCAGGTGCTGGGCGCCAGTCGTCTGACCGTGGTCGGCGAGGTGGGTTACAACCATATCAGCGGCCTGGGCAAGGCCGACGGTTCCGACCTGCGCTTCGGACGCAGTCCGGCCTTCGGTTCCGGCGAGCTGCCGGGTGCGGCTGGCGCAGCGACCTGCCGCGGTACCGCAGTGGGCCTGCCGAATGCCAGCAACCCGGCGCAGGAATGCAACGACGATGGCTTCTACACCAGCAACAGCTGGGGCTATCGAGTGCGCGGCAAGCTTGATTACCCGAACGTGATCGCCGGCATTAACCTGTCGCCCAACATCGCCTGGTCCCACGACGTTCAGGGTTATGGCCCGAACTTCGATGAAGGTTCCAAAGCGGTCAGCGTCGGCGTGGATGCCGACTACCTGAACACCTACAACGCCAGCCTGAGTTACACCAACTACTTCGGCGGCGATTTCAACACCAACGTCGACCGCGACTACGTTGCGCTCAGCTTCGGCGTGAATTTCTGATGCTCCCCTGGCAGAGGTATTTGAACATGAATGCACGTTTTATCCTGCGCGCTGGCGCACTGAGTCTGTCACTGCTGGCCAGCAGCGTGATTGCTGCCGTTTCACCCCAGGAAGCTGCTCAGCTGGGCACCACGCTGACTCCGTTGGGCGCGCAAAAAGAGGGCAACGCCAACGGCAGCATTCCGGCCTGGACCGGTGGTTTGAAACCCGGTGCCGCGCCGCTCGATAATGGTTTTCTCGGCGATCCGTTTGCGAGTGACAAACCGGAATTCGTCATCACCGCGGCGAACGCCGAGCAGTACAAGGACAAGCTGACACCGGGCCAACTGGCGATGTTCAAGCGCTACCCGGACAGCTACAAAATCCCTGTGTTCAAGACCCAACGAACGGCGTCGTCCCCGCAGAACATCTACGACATTGCCAAGAAAAGTGCGGTGACCACCGAGCTGACGCCCGACGGCAACGGCTTGCTGAACTTCTCGCAAACCCGTTACTACCCGTTCCCGATTCCGAAAAACGGCGTGGAAATCTACTGGAACCACACCAACCGCTATCGCGGCGGCAACATGGAGCGCCAGGCCGCTCAAGCGGCACCGCAAACCAACGGTTCGTATTCCATCGTCGAGTACGACGACAAACTGGCGTTCCCGCAGTTGATGGAAGGCGTCGAAGCCGGGCAGGGCGATAACGTCCTGTATTACTACAAGCAGGAAATCACCGCGCCGTCGCGCATGGCCGGCAGTGTGATCCTGATTCACGAGACCATCGACCAGGTCAAGGAACCACGCCTGGCGTGGGTCTACAACGCTGGCCAACGCCGCGTGCGTCGTGCTCCGCAAGTGGCGTACGACGGTCCGGGCAATGGTTCCGACGGCATGCGCACCGCCGACAACACCGACATGATGAACGGCGCGCCGGATCGTTATGACTGGAAACTGGTTGGCAAAAAGGAGTTGTACATCCCGTACAACAACTACCGTTTGCAGTCGCCGAAAGTGAAGTACGACGACATCATCAAACCAGGGCATATCAACCAGGATCTGACTCGCTATGAGCTGCACCGGGTCTGGCACGTCGAGGCCACCCTCAAGCCGGGTCAGCGTCATGTCTACGCCAAGCGTGACATGTACTTCGACG
This sequence comes from Pseudomonas sp. IT-P294, assembly GCF_949767865.1. Taxonomy (NCBI): domain Bacteria; kingdom Pseudomonadati; phylum Pseudomonadota; class Gammaproteobacteria; order Pseudomonadales; family Pseudomonadaceae; genus Pseudomonas; species Pseudomonas sp. IT-P294. Next base: position 36,905 of record NZ_CATKQW010000014.1, read on the forward strand.
AAGACACCTGGCAACTGGCCGAAGTCGATCACTATGACGGCCGTGGTCAGCTGTGGCGCGTGGCCGAAGGGTATGCGATCAACGATTACGAGCGTGGGTCGCCCAACTTCGCCATGCTCGGGATCTACGACCTGATCGCCGGTCGCTACAACGTGTTGGCGATGACCAACCAGTCCAAGCATGCAACGACTTACGGCATGACCGCGAAGATGACCGATTTCACCCCCTCGGCACTGCGTAACGCCGGCATCCGCTGACCGTTCGTCCCCGCTGAAACCAACGCCCTGTCCGCAGGGCGTTGTGCGTTGCGGTGATCACCACCTGATGCGGGTGGCGCATTCACGATGGACTCGCTCAATGATGGCTTCCTCACACGACTCACGAGGTCCGCCATGTTTGTGCCACGGCCGCATCTGTGCAATTTACTCCAGCGCGAACGGCGTCGCTTGCAACTGCTGTGCGCGCCTGCCGGGTATGGGAAAACGGCGTTGTTGCGTGAGTATGTGCGGGGGGCGCGCGGGCGGGTGGTCTGGATGAGTCTTGGCGGGCAGTCGCAATCGCTGGCGTCTTTGTGCGCATTGCTGGCGGGTGAGCTTGGCGTAGCTCCCGACACCAGGCCTGATGCATTGATCGAGTTGACCGGGCTGACGTCATCGCGAGCAGGCTCGCTCCCACAGTTGACCGCATTCCGTTGTGGGAGCGAGCCTGCTCGCGATGGGAGCCTTCCAGGAGACGAATCTTCAAAGGTTCGGCTTGTCTTCGATGACTTGCCAGCCGAAATGCCCGACGACCTGAACCACTGGTTCGATCAACTCCTGTCTCTGTACAACCCCCACCTGCAAGTGCTGGTCACTTGCCGCCAACGCCCCGACTGGAACCTGCCGCGCCTGATGCTCGCAGGCGAGTTACTGGAGCTGGGTGCCCGGCAACTGGCACTGCGCCCGGATGAATTCGAATCGTTGGTCAGCTTGATTGCGCCGCACACCGACACCGCTTCACGGGAAAGCCTGTGGCACGCGACAGGTGGCTGGTGTGCGGGTGTTCGATTGCTGCCCTCGGCCTTGCTCGGCCAGTACCTTGAACGTGAACTGCTGTCACGCTTGAGCGATGAACAGCAAGAAGTCCTTTTTTCCCTGGCCCATTTGTCCAAGGCCAGTGTGGAGTTGTGCGAGCAGCTTTGGGAAGGACAGCAAGGTGCTCAACGGTTCCAGAGTCTGCTGGATAGCCAGGCCTTCATGTTCCCGATCGACCATCAACCCGGCTGGTTTCGGTTACTGCCTGCCGTGGCGAATGCACTGCAAGGCCGGCTTGGCGGTGTTGCGTTAAACCGGTTGCGCTTGCGTGCCTGCCGGTTGCTCAGCGTCCTGGGGCATGTCGATGATGCCGTGGAGCAAGCGCTCAGTGCAGATCAGCCTGAGGTCGCCGCCAATTACATGGAGCGCTTGTGGTTGAGCTGGATTTTGAATGAGCGGCATCTTGGGCAGTTCATGGACTGGCGCGAACGCATCGATCCGCAGTTGCTGCAAAGCAGTCCGCGCTTGATTTATTTGTGCGCCAAGGCCTTGTTGTTCAGTGGGCGGCTGGATGAAACCGAAGCGTGCCTGCAACGCCTGGGACGCTTTTTGCCGATGCCCGATCCGCAGCGTAATCAGCGCTTGTTGGCGAACTGGCAGGCGTTATACGGGAACTTGCACGCATTACGCGGCAACGCCGAACCAGCGCGACGGCATTGCCATGCCGCCCTGCGTGACCTGACGGCGCAGGATTGGCTGTCGGTGTTGTTGTGCCACTGCACGCTGGCGCGCATCGCCATGAAAACCGGTGAACTGAATGAGGCTCAGGTGCTGTTGGAGCATTCGCTGGAACTGGCCCGGCGTCATGGCAACCGTGAGGCGGAAGTGTTGGTGAATACCGACCGGGTTCAGTTGATGATGCTTCAGGGGCAATCGGGGCTGGCGCAATCGTTGTTGCGCACCGAGCTTGCACAACTGAATGTCAGGCGAACCCAGCCTTATCCATTGATCGGTCGACTGCTGTTTCTGCAAGGCGAGTGGCTGTTGCAACAAGGCCGCCTCGTTGAGGCCGAGCAAGTGGCGCAGTCGGGCTTGTTGCAGGTACGCGATTGCTGCGCGCCGTTCGTGTTGAATGGCTACCTGCTGTTGTCCGAGATCGCCTCGCGCAATGACATCCCTGAAAAGGCTCATCTGTTGTTGTACGAAGCCGAACGGCGCATGCATTGGGCCAAGATCGACCGTGCGTTCTTCCAGGCTCCGCTCGCTGAGCAAAAAGCCCGGATGCTGGCCCGCGAACAGGGCGAAGACGGCGACAAACCTGTGCGCGCCACTGCCGTGACCGATTACCAGGATGGCCTGACGCCCCGTGAGGTGTCGGTGCTCAGGTTGCTGGCCGAAGGCATGTCGGTGCGCGAAGTCGGCAGCCGCCTGTTCATTTCAGTGAACACCGTCAAGACCCACGCCAAGAACATTAACGTCAAGCTCGGCGCCTGCCGCCGCACCCAAGCCATCAACAGCGCCAAAGCGATGGGGATTCTTGCCTGAAACCGTGACCCACCTGATCCGGGTGGCGGCGTGATGCGAGTGATGGTCAACCATGCAGCTTGACCCGACGCCATGCTGCGCACTCGCGCTGGTGTCCAGACAACAACAAGAGAGGTAGTGATGAGCGCCATCGAAAGTTGGACCAGCACCGACATCCGCATGATCCTGGAAAAACAAAGGGCGGCCTTCCTGGCGAGCGCACCCTACACCGCCGAGCAGCGCGGTGAATTGATCGACCGGGCAATCAACCTGTTGCTCAATCACGAGCAGGAAATCATTGACGCCCTGACGGCCGATTTCGGGCATCGCAGCCCGGCCTTTTCCAAGGGTAGCGAAGTGCTGGCGCCCCTGGCATCGCTCAAGCAAGCCAAGGCACGGCTGGCCGAATGGATGCAACCCGAAGCGCGTCACACCGAGCAAGGCCAGGCCTGGGTTCAATACCAGCCGTTGGGCGTGATCGGCATCGTCACCGCGTGGAACGTGCCCGGCTACATGGTGTTTAGCGGTCTTGCCGGGGCGTTGGCCGCTGGCAACCGGGTGATGATCAAACCGTCGGAGTTCACCCCGCACACATCGGCACTGATCGCACGGTTGATCCGTTCGGTCTATCGCGAAGAGGACGTAGCGGTGGTGCTCGGCGGTGCGGACGTCGGGCAGGCATTCTGCGGCCAGCCGTTCGACCATTTGCTGTTTACCGGCGCCACCAGCATCGGCAAGCACGTGCTGCGTGCAGCCGCGGAAAACCTGGTGCCGGTGACCCTGGAACTGGGCGGCAAATCACCGACGATCATTTCCCGCACCGCCGACTTCAAGAGCGCCGTGACCAAGGTCGTTGTCGGCAAGTTGCTCAACGCCGGCCAGCTCTGCGTGGCGCCGGACTACGTGTTCGTGCCGCAAGAGTCGGTGGATGCCTTCATCGGTGTGGCCAAAGCAGTGGCCGCCGGTTTCCTCCCGACCCTCAAGGACAACCCCGACTACACCTCGATCATCAATTCGCGTCATCTCGAACGTTTGCAGGGCTATCTGAATCAAGCACGCGAGGCGGGAGTCGAGTTGATCGAGCTGAACCCGGCGGGTGAGGATTTAAGTGACGCGGCGCACAACAAAATCGTGCCGACGCTGCTGCGCAACCCTGGCGATGATTTGCAGGTGATGCAGGACGAAATCTTCGGCCCGCTCCTGCCAATCAAACCGTATGAAACCCTTGATGAGGTGATCGCGTTCATCAATGCACGGCCACGTCCATTGGCGCTGTATTACTTCGGCAACGACGACGCTGAAGAGGCGTTGGTGCTCAACCGCACGTGTTCCGGTGGCGTGACCCTCAACGGCGTCATGAGCCATGCCAGCGCTGAAAACCTGCCGTTCGGCGGCGTTGGCCACAGCGGCATGGGCGCCTATCACGGTATCGATGGCTTCCGCACCTTCAGCCACGCCAAGGCTGTATTCCGCGCGCCGGGCCAACCGGCCTGAATTCCCTAACGTCACTGTCGAGAAAAATCATATGAAAGCTGCCGTTTTCCATCAGGTGGGCGCCCCGCTGGTCATTGAAGAAGTGGGCATCAGCAAGCCGGGTCCGCGTGAAGTGCTGATCCGCACAAAAGCAGTCGGTGTTTGCCATTCGGATTTACATGTCATCGATGGCTCGTTCCCGTACCCAGGCCCGCTGGTGCTGGGCCACGAAGCCGCCGGCGTGGTCGAGCAGGTCGGCTCCGAAGTGCGTTCGGTCAAGCCGGGCGATCACGTGGTCACTTGCCTGACCGTGTTCTGCGGTCATTGCGAGCATTGCGTGACCGGGCACCTGGCGCGCTGCGTATCGCCGGAAACCAAACGTGGCAAGGACGAGGAATCGCGCCTGACGTACGTGCAAAAGCCGATCCCGCAATTCGTCAACCTGTCGGGTTTTGCCGAACAGATGCTGGTGCACGAAAACGCCTGTGTGGCGATCCGCCGGGACATGCCGCTGGACCGCGCCGCGCTGCTGGGGTGCGCCGTGACTACCGGCACCGGCGCGGTGTTCAACACCGCCAAAGTGCGTCCGGGCGAAACCGTGGCTGTGATCGGTTGTGGCGGGATCGGCCTGGCCGCCATCAACGGCGCGGCGCTGGCCGGGGCAGGGCGGATCATCGCCATCGACATGCTTGATTCCAAACTGGAACTGGCCCGTCAGTTCGGCGCCACCGACGTGATCAACGGCAAGGACGGCGATGCGGCCAAACAGGTGCTGGAACTGACTCGCGGCGGCGTGCACCACGCCTTCGAATGCATCGGCCTCAAGCAAACCGCCGAACAAGCCTTCGCCATGCTCGCGCGCGGCGGCACCGCAACGGTCATCGGCATGCTCAAGCCGGGTTTGAAAATCGAGCTGGACCCGTTGCAGTTGCTGCACGAACGGCGCATCCAGGGCTCGCTGATGGGCTCCAACCGCTTCCCGGTGGACATGCCGCGCCTGGTGGACTTCTACATGGCCGGCAAGCTCAAGCTCGACGAAATGATTTCCCAGCGCATCAAGCTGGAGCAGATCAACGAGGCGTTTGACGAGTTGCGTCGGGGTGAGTTGGCTCGCTCGGTGATCATTTTCGACGAGTAATCCCCGGGGAGATATCTCTGTGACCCCTGTGGGAGCGATCCTGTTCGCGATGAGGCCGGCTCACCCAACATAGAGGGCGACTGACAAACCGCTGTCGCGAGCAGGCTCGCTCCCACAGGTTTTGAGCAGTGCACACCCAAGCGTTTTTGGAGTTGATTGATGGACTTAGATTTCACGCCGGACGAAAGCGCCTTTCGCGATGATATTCGCGCCTGGCTGCGCGACAACTTGCCCAGCGAATTCGCCCAGCGCATTTCACTGGGCAAGCGCTTGAGCAAAGCGCATCAGGTGCAATGGATGCAGACACTCAACCGCCAAGGCTGGTTGGCCCCGGCCTGGCCGGTCGAGTTCGGTGGCACGGGTTGGAGCGACGTGCAAAAGCACATTTTCGACGAAGAGTGCTTCGCCGCCGGCGCGCCGAAAGTGTCGTCCTTCGGGTTGAAAATGGTTGCGCCCGTGATCATCAAATTTGGCACCCCCGAGCAGAAGGCCTACTTTCTGCCGCGCATTCTCACGTGCGAAGACTGGTGGTGTCAGGGTTACTCCGAACCAGGTGCAGGCTCCGACCTGTCTTCGCTGAAAACCCGTGCGGTTCGCGAGGGCGAGCACTATGTGGTCAACGGCCAGAAAACCTGGACCACCCTGGCGCATTTCGCCGATTGGATGTTCTGCCTGGTGCGCACCGATGCGCAGGCGCAACAGCAGCGTGGCATTTCCTTTTTGCTGATTGACATGAAAACCCCGGGCATTACGGTTCGGCCGATCATCACCCTCGACGGCGAGCATGAAGTCAACGAAGTGTTCTTCGACAACGTGCGCGTGCCCGTGCAGAACCTGGTGGGCGAGGAAAACCAGGGCTGGACCTGCGCCAAGTATTTGCTGACCCACGAACGCACCAGCATCGGCGGCATTGCGCAGAACAAGGCGTTGCTCAATCGCCTCAAGCACATCGCCAGTCAGGAAGTGCGTGACGGTCGCCCATTGATCGAGGATCCCTTGTTTCGCACCCAGGTTGCCGAGGTCGAGATGCAGTTGATGGCCGCCGAAATGAGCAGCCTTCGTACCTTGGCGGCCGTTCGTGACGGTGGAGTGCCCGGTGCGGAAAGCTCGTTCCTTAAGATCAGGGGAACCGAGATTCGCCAGGCCATCACTTACCTGATCAGCAAGGCCGTGGGCCCTTACGCGCTGCCGTTCATTGAGGACGAATTGGGCTATGGGGATGAAGCGTTGCTTTACACCGACTACAGCAGCGCGGCCACTTATCAGTACCTGGATGCGCGCAAGGCGTCGATCTACGGCGGGGCCAACGAAATCCAGAAGAACATCATCGCCAAAATGATTCTTGAACTGTAAGGGGCCGAGCATGGACTTCAAATTGAATGAAGAGCAGCTGATGCTGCAAGACACGGCGGCGCGCCTGGTGCGTGACACCTATGGTTTCGAGCAGCGCGAACAGTACCGCAACACTGAACATGGCTTCAGCGGCCCGTTCATGCAGCAACTGGGTGAGCTTGGGTTATGCGCCGTGCCATTCGCCGAGGCGTACGGTGGATTCGGCGGCGGCGGTGTGGAGAACATGCTGATCATGACCGAGCTGGGGCGCGGGCTGTGCCTGGAACCGTACTTGCACTCGGTGATTTTCGCCGGTGGCCTGGTCGCGCAGTTGGGCACCGAGGCGCAAAAACAAGCGCTGTTGCTACCACTGGGCAACGCCAGCCTGCAAATGGCGGTGGCGCTCGACGAACCGCAAAGTCACTACCAGTTGCATGACGTTCTCACTACCGCCGAACCGGTCAATGGCGGTTGGAAACTCAATGGCCGTAAGTCGGTGGTGGTGGGCGGTCAAAGCGCCGGGCTGATTCTGGTCTCGGCGCGTACCAGCCACGGCGAGCGGGACGAGAAGGGCATCAGCCTGTTTTTGCTCGATCCACAAACCCCCGGCGTGCGCCGTCGCGCGTTCGCCACCATGGACGGGCGCATGGCCTGCGAGCTTTACCTTGAGGACGTGTTCGTCAGCAGCAACGAGGTATTGGGTGACATGGGCCAGGCGTTGCCCGCGCTGCGATACCAGCAAGGCCGCTGCATCGCGGCGCAATGCGCCGAGGCAGTGGGCAGCATGGAGGCGGCTTGTGCATTGACCCTCGATTATTTGAAGACCCGTAAGCAGTTTGGGCAGCCGATCGGCAAGTTCCAGGCGTTGCAGCATCGCATGGTCGACATGCGCATCGAACTGGACCAGGCCACCTCAATGACCCTGCTGGCGGCCTGCGTGGCCGATCAAGCCGACACTGACGAGCGCAGCCGCACGCTCGCGGCGGCCAAGTTCATCGTCAGCCGCGCCAGCCGGTTTGTCGCTGATCAGGGCATTCAGCTGCATGGCGGTATCGGCCTGACCTGGGAATACGTGCTGTCACACCACGCCAAGCATCTGCTGATGGTGGCTCGTCAATGGGGTGACGATGACCATCACCTGCAGGCTTACGCGAAGCTGATGCAGGTCAGTCCCGCCGGCCAGCAGGTCGCCTAGTTGCTCTTCAGCCAGTCCTCAAACCGGGTCGCGCCGACGATGGGGTTGGCGCCCGGTGTCAGCGACTGGTCATTGATCGGCGCACCGAAGTAAGGAACCGTGTCGTCCGCGACGGTCTGGCGCGGGTCCTTGGTGTGTTTGAGGTAGTCGCTGGCGAATTCCACGAGCGGGCGTTTATCGGGGCCTGCCACTTCGACGGTCTGATTGCTCGGTGCCTTCAACGCAATATCGGTCAGTGCCGCCGCGACGTCGGCCGACGCTATCGGTTGTAAAGCGGCGGAGGGCAGGTGGAGGGTGTTGCCTTCCTCGCGCCCGGAATGCGCAATGGCATGGACAAATTCGAAGAACTGCGTGGCCCGCAGGATGGTGTAGGGAATGCCTGACTTTTTGACGAGCTTTTCCTGGGCCATTTTTGCCCGGAAGTAACCGCTGTCGAGCAGGCGCTCGGTGCCGACAACGGACAGGGCGACATGGTGTTTGACGCCGTCGATCTTCTCCGCCTCGAACAGGTTGTGCCCGGCGGTCTCGAAAAAGTGCAACGCGGCGTGGTCCTCGAAGGAGGGCGAGTTCGCTACGTCAACGACCACATCCGCGCCTTTCAATGCCTCTGTCAGCCCTGCGCCGCTGATGACATTGACGCCGGTACTGGGAGACGCCGCCAGGGCTTCATGTCCCAGATCCTGCAGGTTCTTGCACAATTTGCTACCGATCAAGCCTGTGCCACCGATGACGACGATTTTCATGTCCGGTCTCCTGATGCGGTGTGTGCCTGGACAATTAAACACCCGCCTGGGCGCAAGGATCGGTCGCGGGCTCACGTTGCCGACCGGTGGTCAGCATCTGGAGGCCGGGTGGCATAAACCGCCGTTCTTTGCTTTAGTCCACCTATCGTTGGCCGGTGGGTGCCACGACCGGAGCGTCCCCATGAAGCATCGATTCGCGCAGTTCGCCCTATTGGCTGCAGCGCTCACCTTCGGCGTCTTGCCTTGTGCCGAAGCGGTGCAGTACTCGCAAGTCAATGAGACAGCCAGCAAGATCTCGTTTACCTACAACCAGTTCAGCTCGCAGGTGTATGGCACCTTTGGCTCTTTCAAGGCCGCGCTCGATTTCGACACGGCGAACCCAGCCGCGGCCCATGCCGCACTGACCATCGAGCTCGACAGCATCGATGCCGGTAGCGATGACGCCAATACCGAACTGAAAAAGCCTGCCTGGTTTGATACGCAGAAGTATCCGGTGGCGGAGTTTCAATCGATCAGCGTGAAAACCCTGGGGACTCGTCACTACTCAATCACCGGAAAATTGACGCTGCGGGGTATCACGCGTGTGGTGCAGGTGCCCGTTGAGTTGAGGACCCAAAAAGGTATCGGCATCTTTGATGGTCGGTTGGTGCTCAAGCGCAGCGACTTCAAGATCGGGGAGGGGGAGTGGGCCGATACCGTCGTTTCCGACGACATCAATATCCGCTTCCGGATGGTCGCGCCGCAGCAGTGAATCAGCGGATCCAGGGGGGACAGGAAAAAACTGATCGAGCCGGTTAGAGACAGGCCTCGGCTACGGCTTTCTCGGCGCGTTCAACTTCCTGTTTGATGTCCGCGGGGATGCGTTGTTTCTTGGGCGTCTGCTCGAGAAATTGCTGACTTCGCTGGTTTTTCAGCTCCGCGTCGGTTGCAGCGTCCTGCGCTTGCAACTCGGCTGAGTGTGCGTCTATGACGGCTTCGATCTCTGCGTCATTTGTCGCCGTGTCCAGGGCGCTGACCAATTTGCCGACTTGCGCCTTCTCGGCATCAGCATAAGCGTCGACAGACAGCCCGGCCGCCATCGCCCGCGTTCGAATACCCAGGGTTTCCATGTGCTGCTGCGCCGCCTTGCACACGGCATCACGGCGTACGCTCTCGGCTGCTCTCCATTGCATGAAACCATGGGTTGTCGCACTCATCACGGCCAGGGTGATGACGATACCAATCAATTGGCCTCTCACATCCAGCAACCTCGACAGTCAAGGGGGTCATTGTCGTGAGCGAAAGTCCCCGTCGTTGATACACAACACCTTAAGTGAGGCATCGGGCGTCGTGGGGGAAACAGCCGCAAATATTTTTCAAGACTAGACAGTCTTGAAGTGACGTCAAAAAACAACGATGTCCTCGCAACCCGAAATGGGTTGCGAGGCAAAAGTCTCACCTCTACAAGGTATTGCACCTTTGTTCGCAATACCATCGAGAAATCCGCATCGTTGCGGACCTATAGCCCCTCTGTCGCATTGTCGGTTTCTGGCGTTCACCGACAGCACTTTTCTCGGCGCGGACGTGGGGGACGCACTTGTGTGCTATTACTTTTTTGGCGAATCGCTTTATGCCTTCAAGTGAGGTGTGGCGCATCACCATAAGTGGACAAGCCTGCGCCGAGTGTTATTCGTTTGTTTACCTGTATGGCAGGATGCCACAATCGCTTTTTTTGTCGCAGTATCATGATCAGGCGGATCAAATGGGTGGCCCAGGACTTCGGCACGAACAGGATACTTCCATCGCAGCGCAGGTGCGCAGCGACCGGTTGCACCAGTTGTTCCACCAATCAGTGACGGCGGTTCTCGGCAGTTACCTCGCCGCGATCATGCTGTGCGGGCTGTGCTGGCAACGCTTTGACCACGACGTCATTTTCTGGTGGATGGGCTTTTTGACGGGCTCGTCGTTGCTGCGCATCTCGATGTTCATCTCCTGGTTTCGCTGCCCTGACAGTGAACGCACCCCGCAACGCTGGGAGCGTACGTACTGGATCACGCTGATGTTGTCCGCCGGCATATGGGGCGCGGGCGCTCTGGCGGTCATGCCGGCGAATGACTTGTTGGCCCAGGCGCTGGTCATGCTTTTTGCCGTCGGCATGTCGGTCAGTGCAGTGTCGTGCTACTCGGCCCATCGCTACATGACACTCTCGGCCATTGGCCTGGTCTTGTTGCCTTGCACCTTCTGGTTGTTGTTTCAACCTTCAGCGATGCAAATCGGGATGGCGTTGGCCGTTTTGGTGTTTGCCTCATTTGTGGCCAGCGCGACCCGCAAATTGTCCGAAGCCCTGGAAACAGCCTTTCAGTTAACCCGTGAGATGGAACACGCTCATCACATCTCCACGCATGCGGCCCAGACCGACGAACTGACCGGCCTGAAAAACCGCCGGGCTTTTTTCGAGCACGCACAACAATTGTTCTATGACTGCAAAGACAAGCGCCTGCCTTTGTGCGCCGTGATGCTGGACATGGATCACTTCAAACATATCAATGACACCTACGGGCATCAGGTCGGGGATCAGGTGCTGCGGCAAATGGGCGTGGTTATCCATCGCTCTTTTCGCGAAACGGATGTCTATGGCCGGTTGGGTGGCGAGGAGTTTGCGATCCTGCTGCCGGACACTTCGATTGAGGTAGCGCTCACGATCGCCGAGCAACTGATCCACTCCATCAGCGGCTTGATGACCGGCCCGGTTCACCGCATCTCCGCCAGCCTTGGCGTTGCAGCGATGGAAGTCAGCGACAATGACCTGCAAAGTTTGCTGAACAATGCCGATAAAGCGCTGTACCGGGCCAAGGCCCGGGGGCGCAATCAGGTGGCGGTGTCGGAGTAGGGGCGACTGACGCCCGGTCCACATTGCATGGACCGGGAGTCAACCGAAGTGTCTTTAATGCGCCGCGATCGGTGCCGTCAGCGTTTTGCCGAACGCCGAATTGACGGTGATGGTCGGGCTCGGTGTCGGGCCATTGCCGGTGGTGGTGACGGACACTCTCCAGCGAGCGCCCGCACCGGTTGGCGTGAGGGTCGCGGCGCCGAGGTTAAGCGGCCCGCCCGTGGTGGCCGCGCTGACAGTGATGGTATTGCCCGCCGCTCGCGAAGTCGTCCCGGCAATGTCCCAGGTGTAACGGTTGTTGCTGCGGGTGGTGACCGAGGCGCTGGTAACCGCCAGATCCTCGTTGACCGCTGCGGCAGAGACGGCCACGGACACCGTGGCCGGGCTCTGCGAGACGGCGTCCTTGGCGTCGCTGGCGTTATAGGTGAAGGTCGCCGTGAACGGCGCCGTGAACGGCGCCGGGACGATGGCCGGTGGTGTGTAAACGACGCGCACGCCATCTGTGCTGACCGAGCCCTGGCCGGAGTCTGGCTGGGTCAGGCCCACCACTTTTAGCGGCAGGTTGCCGTCGGGGTCGGTGTCGTTGGCCAACACGTTGATGGTCAGCGGCAAGCCGTTGTTGCTGGCGGCGCTGTCAGGGTTTGCCACCGGTTTTTTGTTGTCACCCTGGTTGTTGTCATCTTTGTTGCCGGTGCGGAAGGTGGGCAGTGCGGCGGAGTTGACATAGGTGACGCCATCCCAACCCGGCAAGGGCGTTGGCATCAACTGGAACTGGCCCGGATGCTCGACATCCCAACGCAACAGCATCGAGGAGTCCTCATGTTGGGTGTTGTGGCAATGTTCCATGTAAGTCCCGGCGAACTCGCGAAAGCGCAGCGCCACTTCGACATCCACCGAGCTGTCGATGCCTTCGCCGATGCGATAGACATCCTTGCGCGCGCCTTTTTCCCATTCCGGCGGTGCCTTGCCGTCGCGGCTGAGGATTACCCCTTCCTCGAAATGCACGTGCACCGGGTGGCTCCAGCCATTGCCGCCATTCTTGATCTTCCAGACTTCGAGCGTGCCGTCCCCGGAGAATCCGGCATCGGTCGGGCCGGTGGCCAATTGAGGTGCAGCAGAAATCCGGCGCGGGTCCATGTTGTAGCCCGCGCCGCCGTCAGTCTTGATGGTCCAGGGGGCTTCGTCGGTGCCGTCGGAACGGCCGAAAATGAATTCACGGTGGCGCGCGACCTTGAGTTTCGCCTGGTCGGCTGGGTTGTCGCGATCGATGGGCAGAGGAATCATGATTTTACCCGCCGGCTTGCCCGGTCTGGCTGGCTCGTAGTCGGCGGGATTCATGCTGACGTCTTGCCCGGTATATGGCTGCACCAGCAGTTGCAGGAATTTGCCCACGGTCGGGTCGCCCTTGTCCCATTGCGGGCCTTTGCTGGTTTGTTTGATCACCGCTTTGTACTTCTCGGACAACACGTCGGCCAGGGACAGTTCGTTTTTCTCCGGACCCTTACCGGTCTTGTGCTCCAGCAAGTTGACGAAGTACAGCTTGTCGCCGGACTTGATGCCGTTTTTCGCAAAATTGATGATGATGTCGAAGCGTTCGGCGATGCCTTGGGTCGGCAGGATTGCGTTGTGGTCTTGCCGGTCACCATCACCGTCCAGGTCCATGCTGCCGTCGAACGGCACGGCGTGTTCCATGAGATTGCCGTCGTTGGCGATCAGGTGGAACGGCACGCGGTTGTAGGACACACCTGAACCCGCCGGCCCCGGGAACTCGCCGCCATTGCCGCTGATTTCACGTACCACGGCAAGCTTGAAGAAGCGTGATACCGAGCCATTGAGAATGCGGAACCGATAACTGCGCGCCCGGACTTTCAAGCGTGGCTGATACTGCCAGTTGACCAGAATCTGGTCGCCGAGAAAGCCATCGGTGTTGAACGGGTTGAACCACAGCTGACCGTTTTCGTCCCAGGCCTTGTCGGCGACAACCAGGTTTACATCGTAGTCTCGATTGCCCCACGGTAGCGCCGAGCCGCTGGGCAGGCGCAGGTTGACGCCATCCTCGAAGGCCTCGTTGCCGCGATCTAGAGCGCTGTAGTAATTCATCATCACCGCGTTGCCCTTGTAGACATTCTGCGCGGTGAAATCGAGCATGTGGTCGTGGAACCAGTGGGTGCTCATGGTTTCACGCCAGTCGCCACGGATCTTGATGCTGCCGTTATCACAGGTCTTCAGGCCCGGGTTGGCATCGTTGACGAACAGCGTTTCGCCCGGCGAGCAAGGGAATGCGGCGCGTGGATCCTGCGCCGTGGTGTTGATGGTGTCGTAACCGGCCAGTTGCAGCGGCCAGCGATAATCGTAGTACTGCCCCGGAAAGAAAAACGCGTTGGCATAGCCGTCGCTTTCGGCGGGGGAGTGGCCGTTGTGTTCGTGGGTGCTGATGGTGTGCAGGCCAAAACCGGCGTTGGCCGCAGGGTCGATCGGCAGCGCGTTGTAATGGCGCATCAGGACGGGTTGACCGTAACGCACCATCAACAGCTTCGGCGGAAAGGTGCCGTCGAAGGTCCACAGTGACTTGTGATTCTGCAGCGGAAAATTGGGGTGAAAGCGCGTGTCGATGCCTTTTGTCGTGCCGGTCGTGGTCGGGATGTCCGAGGTCTGGTAGTAGAGCCCGCCTGGTCCGAATTCACCGACGGCGTAATTGTGCAATTGCCTGCGGTCGCGCATGCCAAGGTTGACCCGTGCACCCACTTGAACGGTTTTGTAAGCGACTTGCGGGAAGAACTCGTTCCAGCGCTGATGCGACCAGCCTTTTCCCGGTGGCCGTCCTTCGGCTGGCGAGCCCACGGGCTGACGGTTCAGGAACAATTCGATTTGCGCCTTCCACGGGTTGCGATCCAGCACGTTGGAAAATTGCGACGGAAACGGAAACAGCCCGGGCTGGCGCATGAAGGCGTCCAGCGCGGCACTGGAAGGAGCACTGCGGGCGACGCTGTTCGGGTCCTGCGTCGGCGCCGGGCCAACGGTGGGAACGGGAAAGGTCAACGGCGGTGCTGGCAATGTCGGGTCAAGTTTTTCTGTGCCGAATTCCTCATACAACAGCAATTGCTGGCTGAACGGCTGCGCCCCGAACAAGGGGCTGGGTTTGCCATTGGTGGGGAAGTTGAACGAGGTCTGCAAATCCGGCGGCAGCACGTTGTCGGCCCGTGGCGTGTCGCGGTTGCCGAACGCTCCGTTGGGCAGGGCGATGGCCCCTTGATTGGCCGGCGGCAGGCGTTTCAGCGCTTCGAGCGCAGCGGCGGGGTCGGCCGCAGGATTGGTGAAGGCTGAGGGATCTGTCGGCGGCGGTGGCCCGAAATCATCGAGCGGTGTGGCATTGACGGCGGTCAGGCTGAACGTCATCAGCATCATCGAGGTGATGCCCGACGCTAGCAAAAAGCCGGACGAGGTGTTCGCGGGAGCTGAGCTTTTCATGATGGGTCTCGTGGGGCATGCCGACATGACAGCGCTTGCCTTTGGTCCTGAGCAAAAGTTGTGCCCATCATGGATCCATAAAAATAGGTATTAAAATCATTGCCTTGGAGGTGGTGTGTCCAAAGTCGTGACTGAGAGGGTTTCCCAATTAGGGTGATATCCCTCACTGTCGGGGGACGGCGATTTCCTCACAGCGAAGCCTCGAGCTACGACGGGTGACGCCATTTTGTAACCGCTGGCGCAGCCTGCATCCGGCTGCGCCAGCGCCCGCAGATACGCGGGGCTTTACGAGAGTTTCACGTTCATGGTGATCCGCGCCGTGAACACCTTCTTGCCCTCGGCGTCATGAATGTCCACCGGCACGATCTTGTCGCCTTCGGTCTGCCAATCCACCGCTTCACCGTCGGCCACGGCCGTCACGTCGCTTTTGGCCTTGGCCAGGTATTCAACCGTCATGCCTTTTGGAATCCACCGCGCGCCAGCGGGAATGGACACGTCGGTCATCGTGCCGGCGGCCAATTCGGCGGCGTTGCACATCGCAATCGCGTGAACCGTGCCCAAATGGTTGGTGATTTCGCGGCTGAAGGGCACTTGCACGGTGGCATGGCCGGGGCGCAGCGCCGAGATCAGTGGGTTGATGGTGGTGAAATAGGGCGCCATCTGGCAGGCCATCTTGCTGAATGCTTGCGGGCCTACGCTGTTAAACATGCTGAGAACCTGACTCATTTTGAAGCCTCACTAAAGGGTGATTTTACAGAATGATGTTCTGTAACAGAATAATATTCTGTGACGGAACAGTATTCTGTCGAAGCGAAATCTGTCAACCTAGCGCGGCTTATTCATTTGGCAGACGACTGCCTTGTCATCGATTTTTCTTGGCCTGTGTTCAGCATGAAAACCGCAGATTTACTCGAGCGCTGCTACCCCGGCAGAAGAGCCGAACTTAAGCGCGACATCTTCAGAAAGGCCTTGGCCCTGTTCAACGAACAAGGGCTCGAAGCCACGACCATCGAAATGATTCGCGCCGAATGCGATACCAGCGTGGGCGCGATTTACCATCACTTCGGTAACAAGGAAGGCCTGGTGGCCGCTTTGTTTTTCACCGCGCTGGACGATCAGGCGCTGCTTCGCGACCGCTACCTTGCACAGGCCTCGACGACCGAAGAGGGTGTGCACGCGTTGGTGCACAGCTACGTCGATTGGGTGGACAGCCAGCCCGAGTGGGCGCGCTTCCAGTACCACGCCCGATTTGCCGTCACCAAAGGACCGTTCAAGGAAGAGCTGGCGAGTCGCAACAAGACGCGCAACCAAAAGCTTGGGCAGTGGCTGGCAGAGCCCGGTCGACGCGATGAGTTGAAGGCTTTTCCGGCCGAATTGTTGCCGTCGCTGATCATCGGCCAGGCCGACAGTTACTGCCGGGCATGGTTGTCGGGCCGGGTGACCGCCAGTCCGAAGGCCTATAGGGAGTTGCTGGCGGAAGCAGCGTGGCGATCAATCTGTGACAATAGCCACGCCGATGCCCAGTAAGTCTTTTCCCGGAGTCAGAATTTCAATGCCGCACCTCACCCACTTCAAGGTCCCGTGCCCGGAGCACATCAACAGCCAGATCCTGCAGATGGTCGTCGACAACCTGACCGACATCAGCATGGTCGGCATCGCGCCGAGCAACCCGCTGTACAACGTGTACCAGTACGCGGTGGGCTACGAAGTGCACCTGTACCTGGAAGCCCTCGGCGGCGGCAAAGGCATTGCGGTCGAGTTGATCGTCGCCACCGACGAAGACGACCCCGAGAAGGTCATCGGCTTTTTGCTGTACCTGCCGGTCAAGGACGATCCCGACGCGTGCGGTGTGGCCTACATGGCCGTCGACGCCGGCCATCGCCGTCGTGGTGTGGCGCGCGCCATGCTGCGCCAAATGATCGACCGCTACCCGCACGCCGAACTGACCTGCACCGTGGCCAAGGTGCCGTGGTTTGAGTCGATGGGCTTTCAGGTGCTTGGCGTGCGTGGCACGCAGGTGCTGATGAACACCCGCGACCACAGCAGTGAAGGCTTGATGGGACTGCTGGATGTCACATTTATCTACAGTTCTCTGGAAGTCCGGCAGATACATCACTACTTGCTGCAAAAGCATGGAAAGCGCGCGATGGTCGATGCTGAAAAGCAGCGTGACCGGCATTTGGACCAAATGACTCACAACGCCAAGGTGTTTGTGCTGAATCGTTTAGGCCCGAACGCGGCAAACGAACCGCGTCTGGACTAGACCCTCAAGTCCTTTCGAGAGCGCGCGGTCATCGAGCCGTGATATTCTGCGCGCCAACTTGTTTTGACCTATTCAGTTGGCCCGTCCTTGAGACGTGCCGACAGGATCAATGTCGCTCAAGTAGCTGAAGCCAATAATGATAAAAAGTCAGTTCAGTAGGGACATATAACTGAGGTCGATGGAGTCACGTCGGCCTTGTGTGCCCACCCTCCAATCCTTATACGCGAGCACCCCACGACATCCTGCCTGTATGCCGTGAAACAAGGGTTTCGTCGTGAGGATGGAAGGGCGGATGGCGTTTTATCATAGGTGCTACAGATGTTTAAGAAAATGAACACAGCCCTGCTGGGGCTGGCTTTGTCGATGGGGATCACGTCCGTTCACGCGGAAGAGGCAAAGAAAGTCGATGTGTTGCTGATCGGCGGCGGCATCATGAGTGCCACCTTGGGTGTCTGGCTCAATGAGCTGGAACCTGACCTGTCCATGGAAATGGTCGAGCGCCTCGACGGCGTCGCCCAGGAAAGCTCCAACGGCTGGAACAACGCCGGTACCGGTCACTCCGCCCTGGCCGAGTTGAACTACACCCCGGAAGACGAGAACGGCAAAGTCCAGATCCCGAAAGCCGTTGAAATCAACGAAGCGTTCCAGATCTCCCGTCAATTCTGGGCCTGGCAGGTTCAGCAAGGCGTGCTGAAAAACCCGCGTTCGTTCATCAATTCCACGCCACACATGAGCTTTGTGTGGGGCGATGACAACATCAAGTTCCTGAAGAAGCGCTACGAAGCCCTGCAAGCGAGCCCGCTGTTCGCCGGCATGCAATATTCCGAAGACCCGGCGGTGATCAAGAAGTGGGTTCCGCTGATGATGGAAGGGCGCGACCCGAACCAGAAAATCGCGGCCACCTGGACCCCGATCGGCACCGACGTGAACTTTGGTGAAATCACCCGCCAGTTCGTCGCGCACCTGCAAACCACCCCCAAGTTCGACTTGAAACTGTCTAGCGAAGTGCAAGACATCACCAAGAACGACGACGGCACCTGGCGCGTCAGCTACAAAAACCTGAAAGACGGCAGCAAAACCGAAACCGACGCCAAGTTCGTCTTCATCGGCGCGGGCGGTGGTGCACTGCACCTGCTGCAGAAGTCCGGCATTCCTGAAGCCAAGGAATACGCAGGCTTCCCGGTAGGCGGCTCGTTCCTGGTCACCGAAAACCCGACCATCGCCGAGCAACACCTGGCCAAGGCCTACGGTAAAGCCTCCGTTGGCGCACCGCCAATGTCGGTTCCGCACCTGGACACCCGTGTCCTGGACGGCAAGCGCGTTATCCTGTTTGGCCCATTCGCGACCTTCAGCACCAAGTTCCTGAAGGAAGGCTCGTACCTGGACCTGCTGACCACCACGACCACGCACAACGTGTGGCCAATGACCAAAGTCGGCATCAAGGAATACCCGCTGGTGGAGTACCTCGCCGGCCAACTGATGCTGTCTGACGAAGACCGCATGAACGCCCTGAAAGAATACTTCCCGAACGCCAAAGCCGAAGACTGGCGCCTGTGGCAAGCCGGCCAACGCGTGCAGATCATCAAGCGTGATGAAGCTGCCGGTGGCGTGCTGAAGCTGGGCACCGAGATCGTTGCTTCGCAAGACGGCACCATCGCCGGCCTGCTGGGCGCATCGCCAGGCGCATCGACTGCCGCGCCGATCATGCTGACCGTGCTGCAGAAAGTGTTCAAGGACAAGGTCGCAACGCCTGCCTGGCAGGAAAAACTGCACCAGATCGTGCCGAGCTATGGCACTCAACTGAACGGCAGCCCTGAGAAGGTCGCAGAGGAGTGGGCTTACACCGCCAAGGTGCTGCAACTGACTCCGCCGCCGGCGATTGGCCAGGTGGCGGCTCCGGTTGCTGCTCCGGCTGAAGCGCCAAAGGCCCCAAAGGCTAATGCTGCAAGCGATATGGCTTTGTAAGTAGAAGTCAGTCAAAAGCCCACTGAACCGGTGACGGTCAGTGGGCTTTTTTTGTGGGTGTGTCTCGTCCTGAATAAGGTTTACACCTTCTGGCTTCTGATCAGGG
>NZ_CATKQW010000015.1:0-34809 GCF_949767865.1 Pseudomonas sp. IT-P294
GCCGGGTCTTTCACCAGGTTTTCGAAATTGCCACCGCGGGCTTCCTTGATGGTCGTTTCGACTTTACCGGCGTCTTTGTAGACGTCGTCGGCTGGGGCTTTGACGGTTACGGAGCCCGTCGTTGCGCCGGCGGCGATGTTGATCACCGCGCCATTGCTCAACGTCACGGTCACTGGCGTGCCGGCTGCATTGGTCAGGTTCGCGGTGTAGACGATGGAACCGCCTTCGGCGACGGAATCGGTCGCGCTCAGGCTGACCGTGGTGGTGTCGGCGGTGTCGGTCACTTTGGTAACGACAGCCGAGCGGTCCGTGTCGAGTTTTTCGAAGTTGCCGCCAGTGCTGTCCGCTATCGCTGCCCTGACCGGCGAGGCACCGGTGTAGACATCATTGGGCACGGTGTATGGCGCCGAACCGCTGGACTCGCCGGCCTTGATGTTGATCACCAGGCCGTTGTTCAGGGTAACGGTCATCGCTGTGTCGGCCGGATGGCTCAACGTGGCGGTGTAGGTGATCTGACCTCCTTCGCCGACAGTGCTCACATCGGCACTGAGCTTCAGGGTGGTGGTATCTACGGTGTCGTTGACAGTAGTGGTGTGCGTTGTGTTGCTGACGTCGAGTTTTTCGAAGTTGCCGCCGTCAGTGCTGGCGATGCCAACGGTGATCTTGCTGCCGTCCTTGTAGACGTCATCGGCCGGTGCCGGGATGGTGATTGAACCTGACTTGTCGCCGGCCTTGATCACGACGCTTTCGCCGTTGCTCAGTTTGACCGTCATGTCAGTGCCGGCGGCATTGCTGAGGTTGACGGTGTAAGTGATGGTGCCGCCTTCGACCACATAGTCGCTGGCAGTCATGGTCACTTTGGTGGTGTCCGGGGTGTCGCTGATGGCGGTTGAGGTCGGGGTCTTGTCGGCGACCAGGTTCTCGAAGTTGCCGCCGGTTACTTCCTTGATGGCGTTGGTCAACGGCTCGTGGCCGACCAAGGCATCGTTCGGTGCTTTGACCGTGATCGAGGCGGTGCTTTCACCGACTGCAATGGTGATTTTTTCGCCATTGGCCAGCGTGACAATTACATCCTTGCCAGTCACCGGCGCGGTGACGGAGGCGGTGTACACCACGTTGCCGCCTTCGGCGGTCGAGGACGTTGCCGTCAGGCTGACAGTCGAGGTGTTGATGGTGTCGGTAACATCAGTCACTGCCGCTGCCGGATTCGTGACCAGGTTTTCGAAGTTGCCACCGCTGGCATCCTTGATGGTCGCTTCGACTTTGCCGGCGTCTTTGTAGACGTCGTCGGCTGGTGCTTTGACGGTTACGGAGCCCGTCGTTGCCCCAGCGGCGATGTTGATTACCGCGCCGTTGCTCAACGTCACGGTGACCGGTGTGCCGGCGGCGTTGGTCAGGCTGGCGGTGTAGACGATGGAACCGCCTTCGGCGACGGAGCCGGTCGCACTCAGGCTGACCGTGGTGGTGTCGGTAGTGTCGGTCACGGTGGTGCTGACCGGGGATTTGTCGGCGACCAGATTCTCGTAGTTACCGCCGCTGACGTTGGTGATTGAGTTGGTCAGTGGTGCATGACCGGTCAACGCATCGTTTGGTGCCAGGGTGGTGACGAAACCGGTGGTTTTGCCGATGTCGATGGTGATGGTCTGGCCGTTGGCCAAGGACACGGTCACTGGCGAACCGGTTACAGGTGCACCCACGGTGGCGGTGTAAGTGACGACGCCACCTTCGGCCGCGCTGCCGGTGGCAGTGAGTTTGACGGTCGAAGTGTCGAGGGTGTCGGTGACGTTGGTCACCGCCGCAGCCGGGTTTTTCACCAGGTTCTCGAAGTTGCCGCCGCTCGCATCCTTGATGGTCGTTTCGACTTTGCCGGCGTCTTTGTACACGTCATCGGCCGGGGCCTTGACGGTTACGGAGCCCGTCGTCGCGCCGGCGGCGATGTTGATCACCGCGCCGTTGCTCAGCGTCACGGTCACTGGCGTGCCGGCGGCATTGGTCAGGTTCGCGGTGTAGACGATGGAACCACCTTCAGCGACCGAGTCGGTGGCGCTCAGGCTGACCGTAGTGGTGTCTTTCACATCGGCCACCGAAGTGACCGCCGGGGTTTGATTCGCCACCAGATTTTCGTAGTTGCCGCCAGTGGTGCCGTCGATCTTCACGCTCAAGGAGCCGCCGCCAGCCAAGGCGTCATTCGGTGCGATGAAGTTCACATGACCGCTGCTTGCACCGACCGGGATGGTGATTGTCTGTCCGTTGGACAGGGTCACGAGCACCGGCGAACCGGTGACGGGCGCGTTGACCGATGCGGTGTAAACCACCACGCCGCCTTCGACCGTGCTGGCCGTGGCGGTCAGGGATACGGTGCTGTTGTTGATCGTATCGGTCACATCGGTGACGGCTGGCGTCTTGTCGGCCACCAGACTCTCGAAGTTGCCACCGGTGGTTTTGGTGATGCTGGCTTCGACTTTGCCGGCATCTTTGTAGACGTCATCGGCTGGCGCTGCGTAGTTCACTGAACCGCTGGTGGCGCCTTTGGCGATGTTGATCACCGCGCCGTTGTTCAACGTCACGGTCATGGCGCTACCGGCCGCATTGGTCAGGGTCGCGGTATAGACGATCGAACCACCCTCGGCGACCGAACCGGTTGCGCTCAGGCTCAGGCCGGTGGTGTCTGCCGAATCGGTGACAGTGGTGACCGCTGGCGAATGATCGGTGACGACTTTCTCGAAGTTACCGCCGCTCTGGCTGGCAATCGTTGCCTGGACTTTGCCGCCATCCACGTAGGGAGTATTCGCCGGGGCGGCGAAGTTGACCGAACCGCTGGAGGCGCCGGCGGCGATGTTGATTATCGCGCCGTTGCTCAGCTTCACGGTCATGGCCGTGTCCGTCGGGTTGCTCAGGGTCGCGGTGTAGGTAATCTGGCCACCTTCGCTCACGGTGTTGCTGGCCGACAGGGACAGGGACGTGCTGTCGATGGTGTCTTTGACGGCGGTGGTCACTGACGTCTTGCTGACGTCGAGATTTTCGAAGTTGCCACCGCTGGCGTCGGTGATCTTCACGCTGAGCTTGCCGGCGTCCTTGTAGACATCGTCGCTCGGCGCCGCGATGGTCACCGAACCGCTGGTCTTGCCGGCGGCAATGGTAATGGTCTCGCCATTGCTCAGCTTCACGGTTACCGGCGTCTGCGCGGCGTTGGTCAGGGTCGCGGTGTAGGTGATGTGCGAGCCTTCAAGTACCGATTTGTCAGCGCTGAGGGTCAGGTGTGTGGTGTCGTTGGTGTCGGCCACGTTGGTCACGGCCGGCGCCGGATTTTTCACCAGGTTCTCGAAGTTGCCGCCGGACGTATCTTTGATGGTGACTTCGACTTTGCCAGCGTCCTTGTAGACGTCATCCTTCGGAGCATCGACTTTGACCGTGCCGGTGGTTTTACCGGCATCGATGGTGATGGTCGCGCCGTTGCTCAAGGTGACGGTGACGGGTGTGCCGGCCGGGTTGCTCAAGGTCGCGGTGTAGATGATCGAGCCGCCCTCGTTGACGTTGCCGGTGGCGGTCAGCGATACGGTGGTGGTGTCGACGGTGTCGGTCACGCTGGTGCTGGTCGGTGTTTTATCGGCGACCAGATTTTCGTAGTTGCCGCCACTGACGTTGGTGATCGAGTTGGTCAGCGGTGCATGCCCGCTGAGCACGTCGTTGGAAACAACGGCATTGACCGTGCCGCTGCTTTTGCCAATGTCGATAGTGATGGCCTGTCCGTTGGCCAGGGTCACGATCACCGGCGAACCCGTGACGGGTGCGCCCACCGAGGCGGTGTAAACCACAATGCCGCCCTCGGCCACGCTGCTGGTGGCGGTCAGGGTGACGGTCGAGGTGTCGAGGGTGTCGGTGACGCTGGTTACAGCGGCGGCGGGGTCTTTTACCAGGTTTTCAAAGTTGCCGCCGGTGGCGTCCTTGATGGTCGCTTCGACTTTACCGGCGTCTTTATAGACGTCATCGGCTGGCGCCTTAACGGTGACGGAGCCGGTCGTTGCGCCGGCGGCGATGTTGATCACCGCGCCGTTGCTCAACGTCACGGTCACTGGCGTACCGGCGGCGTTGGTCAGGTTTGCGGTGTATACGATAGAACCGCCTTCGGCGACGGAATCGGTGGCGCTCAGGCTGACCGTGGTGGTGTCTTGGGTGTCGGTGACGGAGGTATTCGCCGACTTGCCGTCGACGTCCAGCTTCTCGTAATTACCGCCCTTCGCATCATCAATCTTCACGCTCAGCGAACCGCCGCCGGCGAGGGCATCGTTAGGCGCAGCGAAATTCACGCTGGCACTGCTGGCGCCGACCGGAATGGTGATGGTCTGGCCGTTGGACAGGGTTACGACCACTGGCGAATCGGTGACCGGCGCAGTGACGGACGCGGTGTACACCACGGTGCCGCCTTCGGCGACGGAGGATGTCGCGGTCAGGCTGACGGTCGAGGTGTTGATCGTGTCGGTGACATCGGTCACTGCCGCTGCTGGGTTGGTGACCAGGTTTTCGAAATTACCGCCGCTGGCGTCCTTGATCGTTGCTTCGACTTTGCCGGCGTCTTTATAGACGTCATCGGCTGGCGCCTTAACGGTGACGGAGCCGGTGGTGGCGCCGGCGGCGATGTTGATCACCGCGCCGTTGCTCAGCGTCACAGTGACCGGCGTGCCAGCGGCGTTGGTCAGGTTCGCGGTGTAGACGATGGAGCCGCCTTCGGCGACGGAATCGGTGGCGCTCAGGCTGACGGTGGTGGTGTCTTGGGTGTCGGTGACGGTAGTGCTGACCGGGGATTTGTCGGCGACCAGGTTCTCGTAGTTGCCGCCGCTGACGTTGGTGATCGAGTTGGTCAGTGGTGCGTGACCGGTCAACGCATCGTTCGGTGCCAGGGTGGTGACGAAGCCGGTGGTTTTGCCGATGTCGATGGTGATGGTCTGGCCGTTGGCCAAGGACACGGTCACCGGCGAACCGGTTACGGGTGCACCGACGGTGGCGGTGTACGTGACGACGCCGCCTTCGGCCGCACTCTCGGTGGCAGTGAGTTTGACGGTCGAGGTGTCGAGGGTGTCGGTGACGTCGGTCACGGCTGCTGCCGGACTGGTGACCAGGTTTTCAAAGTTGCCGCCGCTTGCATCCTTGATGGTCGCTTCAACCTTGCCGGCGTCTTTATAGACGTCATCGGCCGGGGCTTTGACGGTCACAGAGCCGGTGGTGGCGCCGGCGGCGATGTTGATCACGGCGCCGTTGCTCAACGTCACGGTCACCGGCGTGCCGGCGGCGTTGGTCAGGTTCGCGGTGTAGACGATCGAACCGCCTTCAGCCACGGAATCGGTCGCGCTCAGGCTGACCGTGGTGGTATCCGCAGAATCCGTCACCGAGGTATTCGCCGACTTGCCGTCGACGTCCAGCTTCTCGTAGTTACCACCCTTCGCATCATCAATCTTGACGCTCAGCGAACTGCCGCCAGCGAGGGCATCGTTCGGTGCAACGAAATTCACGCTGCCACTGCTGGCGCCAACCGGAATGGTGATGGTCTGTCCGTTGGACAGGGTCACCACCACTGGTGAATCGGTCACCGGCGCGGTGACGGACGCGGTGTACACCACCGTGCCGCCTTCGGCGACCGAGGATGTCGCGGTCAGGCTGACGGTCGAGCTGTTGATCGTGTCGGTGACGTCGGTCACAGCCGGAACAGCGCTTGGGACCAGGTTTTCGAAATTACCGCCGCTGGCATCCTTGATGGTCGCTTCGACCTTGCCGGCGTCTTTGTACACGTCATCGGCTGGGGCCTTGACGGTGACGGAGCCCGTCGTTGCGCCAGCGGCGATGTTGATCACCGCGCCGTTGCTCAACGTCACAGTGACCGGCGTGCCGGCCGCATTGGTCAGGCTAGCGGTGTAGACGATGGAACCGCCTTCGGCGACGGAATCCGTGGCACTCAGGCTGACCGTGGTGGTGTCTTGGGTGTCGGTGACGGAGGTATTCGCCGACTTGCCATCGACGTCCAGCTTCTCGTAGTTACCGCCCTTGGCGTCGTCGATTTTGACGCTCAGCGAACCGCCGCCGGCCAAAGCATCATTCGGCGCAACGAAATTCACGCTGCCACTGCTGGCGCCGACCGGGATGGTGATGGTCTGACCGTTGGACAAGGTCACGACGACTGGCGAATCGGTCACCGGCGCAGTGACGGACGCGGTGTACACCACGGTGCCGCCTTCGGCGACCGAGGATGTCGCGGTCAGGCTGACGGTCGAGCTGTTGATCGTGTCGGTGACGTCGGTCACAGCCGGAACAGTGCTCGGGACCAGGTTCTCGAAGTTGCCGCCGCTCGCATCCTTGATCGTTGCTTCAACTTTGCCAGCGTCTTTGTAGACGTCATCGGCCGGTGCCGCGACGCTCACGCTGCCGCTGGTGGCGCCAGCGGCGATGTTGATCACCGCGCCGTTGCTCAGCGTCACAGTGACCGGCGTGCCGGCCGCGTTGGTCAGGCTTGCGGTGTAAACAATCGAACCACCCTCGGCCACTTCGGCGGACGCCGACAGGCTCAGGCCCGTGTCATCCTTTGAGTCGGTGAAGGTGGTAACCGCCGGCGTAGTGCTCGGCACCAGATTCTCGAAGTTGCCACCGGTAGCGCCGGTGATCGTAGTGCTGATCGTGCTGCCGTTTTGATAAACGTCATTGGCCGGGGTGTCGACGTTCACGGAGCCGCTGGTTTTGCCGGCTTCAATGGTAATAGTCGAACCGTTGGAAAGGGTGACAGTCACCGGCGTCTGCGCCGGGTTGGTCAACGTCGCGGTGTAAGTAATCTGGCCGCCTTCGGTAACGCTGGCGCCTGCGCTCAGGGTGACCGTGGTGGTATCGACGGTGTCGGTCACCTGGGTTACGGCCGGAGTCGTCGGCGGAGTCACGACGATGCCATTGCCGCCCGTGGTGCCGGTGACGGTCACGTCGATTTGGGTGGCGTCGTTATAAACAGTGTCGTTTGGCGCGAGCGGGACGTTGACGGTGCCGGTCAACTGGCCGGCCTGGATCACGATCACCGAGCCATTGGACAGGGTGATGCTCAGGTCAGTCAGCGGCGCCTGGCTCAGGGTCGCGGTGTAGACAAGTACGCCGCCAGCCTCGGTGATGGTTGGCGTAGCGCTCAGACTCAAGGTCGAATCACGCGCCGCGTTGGCGTTGGCCGTTTGCCCGCCAGTGGTGTTCTGTGCCGCCTGTGCCGCGGCGTTGAGGCCCGCAGTCGGGAAACCAATGGTCGGGTCCACCCGGCCAGCGGTTGCATCCAGCATCACAAAGCTGTGGCCGCCACCGGCTGCACCGCCCGTGCCGGCAGCCGCTGGGCCCGCTGCAGTGGCTTCGAGGTCAGTAGTCGGGTCGGCGCCCGCCGCGATGGCTTGCTGCAATTCTTCAACGGAGGGTGCGGCTTGCGCTGTGGCTTGTGCCAGGTCAGTGCTGGAGTCTGGACTGCTCGCGCTCCACTGAGTGTCGCGGCCCAGGTCCAGGGTTCGGCCGTCAGCCAGTTCGAGCGTCACGGCGCCTGCCGCGCCAGTGTCTACCTGATCGCCGACAAACAACCGGTCGCCTTCAACGAGAACGCGACGAACGCCTTCTGGGGACACCGCGAAAACCTGACCAACAATGCTTTTGACGATGGCAACAACACTGCTCATTGAAGACTCTCCGGGTGTCACGTTCAGTTGACTTCCATAGACCTGATGGCGCGCTCGCCAAAACAGTCTGGACGTACTTTCAAAATATTCGAGGCGTAACGTTGACGCGATTGGTCGTCAAACATTTGGCTATGCTTTTTCGCTATTAACTATATGCCAAAGTATTGACCTTGCACTTCTCATCCTAAACACTCGCCCCCGTAATGTCACATTGATATTGAAGTGGCTATCTGCCCCGCAGAAGGCAGTTCAGTTCCAAGTTCAACATTTCCGACATACGGTCATTACGATGACAATCATCCGATGCAGCGGCACGTTCTGCAGTGATTCAAGACAAGTAATTCCGGGAAATTCCAACCATGCGTTTGCAGCTGCTCAAGGCTTTACCTTTTGCCATAACCGCCGGTTTTGTTCAGGCGCAGTCACTTCCGGAGGCCATGCAACAGGCGTTGGACGTCCATCCCGAAATTCAGGCAGGTGTTAACAGTCGATTGGCGGCGGATTATCAATTAAAGGCAGCAAAAGGTGGATACCTGCCACGGGTCGATCTGCTGGGCGGTTATGGTCGCGAGGGCGCGGACAACCTCAATACGCGTGCTGCCGGCAATAATAATCACTGGGAAACGCTGAACCGAGGCGAGTCAAGTTTGCGGTTGTCGCAAATGGTTTTTGACGGATTTGCGACGTCCAGTGAAGTGGGGCGTCAACAAGCCACCGTTAACTCCCGGGCTTATTCTTTATTGGGCACCTCGGAACGCACTGCGTTGACCGTTGCTCAGGTCTATCTCGATGTCCTGACCCGCCGCGAGTTCGTTCGTCTGGCCACTGAAAATTTGAAGAGTCACGAACGGATTTTTGACCAGATCAAGTTACGCACCCAGCGTGGCGTGGGCAGCGGTGCCGACCTCGATCAGGCCGAAGCGCGCATGGCCCAGGCCCGCAACAATTTGATCACCGAGCAGACCAACCTGGCTGACGCCGAGACCAACTTCCTCAGTGCCGTGGGCCAGATGCCCGATCAACTGGAGCGTCCTGCCGATTTCCTCGCGCTATTGCCGGCCAACTTGAATGAAGCCCGCGCGCAGATGCTGGAAAACAGCCCGATCCTGCGTTCCGCCGAGTCCGATATCGCCGCGGCCGAGAAACAATACGACACTGCCAAATCGTCCTTCTACCCGCGCTTCGATGCCGAACTGGGTCGCACCGCCGACAACGATCTCGACGGTCAGAACGGTCACACCAACGAATGGCAAGCCATGCTGCGCATGCGCTTCAACCTGTATGCCGGTGGCAGCAACAAGGCTGATCTGGAGTCCAAGTCCTACCTGTCAAACCAGGCCCTGGATATCCGCAATAATGCCCTGCGCGTATTAAATGAAGAGTTGGGCCTGGCCTGGAATGCGTTGAACAATGCCAACGCCCAAGTGCCGATCGCCCAGCAATATGTTGATCACAGCACCAGCGTGCGCACTGCGTATCAGAGGCAGTTCAGCCTGGGCGAACGCACTTTGCTCGACTTGCTCGACAGTGAAAACGAACTGTTCACCGCTTCCCGTCGCCTGGCGGAGATCAAAAACATTCAGTTATTTACTCAATATCGAATCAAGGCGACCATGGGCGAGTTACTCAAAAGCCAGGGAGTGGTCGCACCGTTGGCATCCGTTGTGCAGAACGATGTGAAGCCCAGGGTCCAGCTACCCGGGATGAATTGAGTCTTCCTTATTCAACTGTTTGCCAAGAGTGCCGAGCGTGGAATCAGAAGTCAGTCGAGTTCAACTCATTCATGATCCACGCGCGCTGCACGACGATCCGTTACTGGATGGTTTGCTGGCCCTGTGCACGTTGCATCAGAAGCCAGCCAGCGCCGCGATGTTGACCACCGGCTTGCCATTACCCAAGCAACGCCTGAGCGTGGAACTGCTGCCCCGCGCGGCAGCCCGCGCCGGTCTGCAAGGGCGGGTGCTGCAGCGCAAGCTTGAGCAGATTCCAACGATTGCCATGCCGGCGCTTCTGCTGCTCAAGGACGGTCGAAGTGCCGTCCTGCTCGGTTGGCAAGGTGAGGATCAGGCCCGCGTGTTGCTCAGCGAAAGCGACGGCGGTGAAAGTGTTGTCAGTCGCGAACTGTTGGCCGACGACTACATCGGCAAGGTGTTCTTCGCTCAACCCCAACACAAATTCGACGTCAATCACGGCACGCTGATCCCGCGTGCGCGCTCGTGGTTCCGCGACACCCTCAAGCGTTCGCGCTGGCTGTACGCCGACGCCATTGCCGCCAGTTTCCTGATCAACATCATCGCCATGGCTGCGCCGCTGTTTGTGATGAACGTCTACGACCGTGTCGTGCCGAACCAGGCCGAATCGACTCTCTGGGTGTTGGCCATCGGCATCACGGGCGCCTACCTGTTCGACCTGATCCTCAAAAGCCTGCGCAGCTTGTGCCTGGACCTGGCCGGCAAGAAAACCGACCTGATCATCTCGGCCACGCTGTTCGAGCGTATTGTCGGCATGGCCATGAAGTACCGACCGGCCCGGGTCGGCAGCTTTGCCCAGAACATCCATGAGTTTCAAAGCCTGCGCGACTTCCTCGCCTCGCTGACCCTGACCAGCCTGATCGACCTGCCGTTTACGCTGCTGATCTTTATGGTCATCGCGATCCTCGGCGGTCACCTTGTGTGGATTCCGGTGCTGGCGTTCCCAATTGCGCTGCTGATTGGTTATGCCTTGCAGAAGCCATTGGTGGCGACCATGGAACGAACCATGGCCCTGGGCGCCGAGCGTCAGTCGAGCCTGATCGAAACCCTCGCCGGCCTTGATGCGGTGAAGGTCAACAACGCTGAAAGCGAACGTCAGTATCAGTGGGAACAGACCATCGGCACCCTCAGTCGCCTCGAACTGCGGGTGAAAATGCTCTCCGGTCTGGCGATGAACATCACCTTGCTGATCCAGCAATTGGCCGGGGTGATCATGATCGTATTCGGCGTGTATCAGATCATCGACGGGCACCTGAGCATGGGCGGTTTGATCGCCTGTTACATGCTCAGTGGCCGCGCGCTCAGCCCGTTGGCCTCGTTGTCCGGCCTGTTGACCCGCTACCAGCAAGCGCGGGTGACCATGACCTCGGTCGATCAAATGATGGAGTTGCCGCAAGAGCGCAATTTCGATGAGCGTCCGTTGAGCCGCAAGGTGCTGCAAGGCGCCATCGAATGCCGGCAAATGAACTTCACCTACCCGAATCAGCAAAACGCGGCGCTGAAGAACATCAACCTGATCATCAAGCCTGGCGAGAAAATTGGCATCATCGGTCGCAGCGGCTCGGGCAAAAGTTCGCTGGCCAAACTGCTGGTGGGCCTCTATCAGCCGGACGACGGCGCACTGTTGGTGGATGGCGTCGATATTCGTCAGATCGACGTCAGCGAATTGCGCTACAACATCGGTTATGTGGCGCAGGACATCCAGTTGCTGGCCGGCACGCTGCGCGACAACCTGGTGTCAGGTGCGCGTTATGTCGAAGACGAAATGGTCCTGCAAGCGGCCGAACTGGCCGGTGTACATGAGTTCGCCCGTCTGCACCCGCAAGGCTATGAGCTGCAAGTCGGTGAGCGCGGGCAGAACCTTTCCGGCGGTCAGCGCCAGAACGTCGCCCTGGCCCGGGCGTTGTTGCTCAACCCGCCGATCCTGCTCCTCGATGAGCCGACCAGCGCCATGGATAACACCGGTGAAGAGCGCCTCAAACAACGCCTCGCCGCCGTCATCGAAAGCAAAACCGTGGTGCTGGTCACGCACCGGGCGTCGCTGTTGTCGCTGGTGGATCGCTTGATCGTTATCGACCGTGGACAAATTCTTGCCGATGGCCCGAAAGCCGCCGTGATGGAAGCGTTGAAAAAGGGGCAGATCAGTGTTGCTTAAGTCCGGGGTCAAGAACTCCATTCGCCGTTACTTCAAAGGCTCCGAGTCGCTGCATGGCCAGCCACTGCCCGAGGTCAATAAAGCGCTGATCGAAGACGCCCCGCGCGTGGTGCGGCTGACGATCTGGGCGATTATCGGTTTCTTCGTGTTCCTGCTGCTCTGGGCCAACTACGCGGTGATCGACGAAGTCACCAAGGGCGACGGCAAGGCGATTCCGTCGTCGAAGATCCAGAAAATCCAGAACCTCGAAGGCGGGATCGTCTCCGAACTGTTCGTCACCGAAGGGCAGATTGTCGAAGCTGGCGCACCGTTGATTCGCCTGGACGACACCCGTTTCGCCTCCAACGTGGGCGAAACCGAAGCCGATCGACTGTCGATGCTGCTGCGCGTGGAGCGCTTGAGCGCCGAAGTCGATGATCGTCCGCTGAATTTCCCCGCCGATGTGCTCAAGGCTGTTCCTGGTCAGGCTGCCAGCGAAGAGTCGCTGTACATCAGCCGCCGCCAGCAATTGCACGATGAAATCGGTGGGCTGCAGGAGCAGTTGATCCAGCGTCAGCAAGAGCTGCGCGAATTTACCTCCAAACAGTCGCAGTACCGCAACGGACTGGCGTTGCAACGTCAGGAAATCGCCATGTCCGAGCCGCTGGTGGCCCAGGGTGCGGTGTCGCCGGTTGAAGTGCTGCGGCTCAAGCGTGCCGAGGTCGAAACCCGTGGCCAGCTGGACGCCACGACGCTGGCGATCCCTCGCGCCGAATCGGCGATCAAGGAAGTGCAGCGCAAGATCGACGAGACGCGCGGCAAGTTCCGCAGCGAGGCCCTGACCCAACTCAACGAAGCACGCACGGACCTGAACAAGGCCCAGGCCACCGGCAAAGCGCTGGAAGACCGGGTCAGCCGGACGTTGGTCACCTCACCAGTACGCGGCATCGTCAACAAGTTGCTGGTGAACACTATCGGCGGCGTGATTCAGCCGGGCAGTGATCTGGTGGAAATCGTGCCGCTGGACGACACCTTGCTGGTGGAGGCGAAGATTCGCCCGCAGGACATTGCGTTCCTGCATCCAGGGCAAGAAGCGACGGTGAAATTCACGGCGTACGACTACACCATCTATGGCGGGCTCAAGGCCAAGCTGGAGCAGATCGGTGCCGACACCATCACCGATGAAGACAAGAAGACCACGTACTACATCATCAAGCTGCGCACGGATCGCAGCCACCTGGGGACGGATGAGAAACCGTTGCTGATCATCCCGGGGATGGTGGCTTCGGTGGATATCATCACGGGCAAGAAAACTATTCTCAGCTACTTGCTCAAACCGATTATTCGGGCGCGGGCAGAGGCGTTGCACGAGCGGTAATCCTCGACGCCACTGACGGCCTCATCGCGAGCAGGCTCGCTCCCACAGGGTTCTGTGTCGATCACAAAATCCCTGTAGGAGCGAGCCTGCTCGCGATGGCGGCCTCAAGAGCGGCACAACCCAAAAGCCATATCGTTATTCGCTAACGGTATTTAAATTTCAATTCTTATACCTATAAAGTCAGCCTCCTGCGTACCTGCCGACCAATCGGCGCGCCGCACGACACGAACCAACACGGAACCTCCGTGAGTTTCTTGATCGACGCGCGCGCCCTTGAGCGTGCCGTGCGTGGGAGTGATTTTTATGTCCGCCGTCTCTGCGTCACCCGCAATCGCGCCACAAACTTTCGACATCCGTCCGTTCAGCGGCGCCGTCGGTGCCGAAATCATCGGCCTCGATCTGTCCCGACCGATCAACGATCAGGACTTCGCCCGCATCCACCGCGCGCACCTTGACCATCACGTCGTGGTGTTCCGCGACCAGCGCATTACCCCCGAGCAGCAGATCGCCTTCAGTCGCCGATTCGGCGTGTTGCAGATCCACGTGCTCAAGCAATTCCTGCTGGCCGGGCATCCAGAAATTCTCATCGTTTCGAACATCATCGAAAACGGCCAATCGATCGGCCTCGGTGACGCCGGCAAGTTCTGGCACTCCGACCTTTCCTATAAAGAATTGCCCAGCCTGGGCTCGATGCTGCACGCCCAGGAGCTGCCATCCGAAGGCGGCGACACATTGTTCGCCGACATGCACAAAGCCTGGGACAGCCTGCCCGAAGCGCTGCGCAAAGCCGTCGAAGGTCGCTCGGCTGCGCACTCGTACACGGCGCGCTACAGCGAGACCAAATTCGAGGGCAACTGGCGTCCGACGCTGACGCCGGAGCAATTGGCTCAGGTCGCCGAAGTCATCCATCCCATCGTCCGTACGCACCCGGAAAACGGTCGCAAGGCGTTGTTCGTCAGCGAGGGGTTCACCACCCGCATCGTCGGTTTGCCGGAAGACGAGAGCAAGCAGCTGCTCGACGAGCTCTATGCCCACAGCGTGCTACCGCAAAACATCTACCGCCACCAATGGCAGGCCCACGACCTGGTGTTCTGGGACAACCGCTCGCTGATCCACCTTGCCGCCGGATGCCCAAGCCATCTGCGCCGCAAGCTGTATCGCACCACCATTCAGGGCGACGCGCCTTTCTGATTCTGTTGGAGATCGATCATGTCCAAACGTCTTCCATTCGCACCGCTGGCAGCTGCCATCGGTTTGGGTTTCAGCCTGATCGCCGGCAATCTGGTGGCGCCGACCGTGGCCCACGCCGAAGGTGAAATCCGCATTGCCGAACAGTTCGGTATTGTCTATTTGTTGCTCAACGTGGTGCGCGATCAGAACCTGATTGAAAAGTACGGCAAGCAGGAAGGCATCGACATCAAAGTCGACTGGACTCAGTTGTCCGGTGGCGCAGCGGTCAACGATGCGTTGCTCTCCGGTTCCATTGATATCGCCGGTGCCGGCGTCGGTCCGCTGCTGACGATTTGGGACCGCACCCACGGCAAGCAGAACGTCAAGGCCGTGGCTTCCCTGGGTAACTTTCCGTACTACCTGGTGAGCAATAATCCCAAGGTCAAAACCATCGCTGACTTCACCGAAAAGGACCGCATTGCGGTGCCGGCGGTGGGCGTTTCGGTGCAGTCGCGCTTCTTGCAATACGCGGCGGCCAAGCAGTGGGGGGACAAGGAATTCAATCGATTGGACAAGTACACCATCGCGATTCCGCACCCGGACGCCACCGCCGCGTTGGTTGCCGGAGGCACCGAGTTGTCCGGGCACTTTTCCAACCCGCCGTTCCAGGATCAGGAACTGGCCAATCCTAATGTGCACGTGGTCTTGAATTCCTATGACGTGCTCGGCCCGAACTCGCCGACCGTGCTGTTCGCCACCGAGAAATTCCGCAACGAAAATCCGAAAACGTACAAAGCCTTCATCGAAGCACTGACTGAAGCCGCGGAGTTCGCTCAGAACGACAAAGGCGCCGCAGCCGACACTTACATCCGTGTCACCAAGGCGAAAATCGACCGCGCCGACTTGTTGAAAATCATCGACAACCCGCAATTCGAATTCAGCGTCACGCCGAAAAACACGTACCCGTTGGCCGAATTCCTCTACCGCGTCGGCGCGATCAAAAACAAACCGGACTCGTGGAAGGACTACTTCTTCCAGGACGCCAAACCACTGCAAGGGAGCTGATTGCCATGAACGCCCCCTTGCAAGGCCACACGGTCAGCAAGCCGAACGACACCGCCCAGGCGCTGCTGTCGGTCGACACTGTCAGCCTCGAATATCGCACGCCGCAGCGAGTGGTTCGGGCGACGCATCAAGTCAGTTTTGAAATCGATCCGGCGGACCGTTTTGTGCTCCTGGGGCCGTCAGGTTGCGGCAAGTCGACGTTGCTCAAGGCCGTTGCCGGGTTTATCCGGCCCTGCGAAGGCGAGATCCGCCTTCAAGGGCAAATCGTCGATGCGCCGGGGCCGGACCGGATCGTGGTGTTCCAGGAGTTCGATCAACTGCCGCCATGGAAAACCGTCAAACAGAATGTGATGTTTCCGCTGCTCGCCTCGAAAACCCTCAAGCGCAAAGAGGCCGAGGAGCGGGCGCTGCACTACCTGGACAAGGTCGGTCTGGCCGCGTTTGCCGATGCTTATCCGCACACCTTGTCCGGCGGCATGAAGGCGCGTGTGGCGATTGCCCGGGCGTTGGCGATGCAACCGAAAATCCTCTTGATGGACGAACCCTTCGCCGCTCTCGATGCGCTCACTCGCCGCAAGATGCAGGAGGAGTTGCTGCTGCTTTGGGACGAAGTGCGCTTCACGCTGCTGTTCGTCACTCACTCCATCGAAGAAGCGTTGGTGGTGGGCAATCGCATTCTGTTGCTGTCGCCACATCCGGGGCGGGTACGGGCGGAAGTCCACAGCCATCAATACGATCTGCATAGCCTTGGCGGCGTGGCGTTTCAGGAGTCGGCGCGACGCATTCACCGGTTGTTGTTCGATGAAGGCCAGTCACCGGAAGCCGAACGTGAGCTGGATTTCACTGACATCCGCATCGCTTATTGAGCCATTGAGAGGAGTGCCCGATGAGCCATTTATCATCCCCGCGTGAAGCATTTGAAACCGTTCTGCAACCGCTTACGAGCGTGCCGCTGGAGCGTGAACTACCGCTCGGTCAGCGCCTCTGGCAGCAAGGCTGGATTCGTAAAAGCCTGATCCTGATTTTGCTCGTGGTGCTGTGGGAAGTGGTTGCCCGCGTGCAGAACAACGACCTGCTGCTGCCCAGTTTTTTACAAACCGCCAGCGCGCTGTATGACGGTTTGCTCAGCGGTGAGTTGCTGGGCAAGGTCTGGATTTCCCTGGTGGTGCTGCTCAAGGGTTACCTGATCGGCATCGTGCTGGCGTTTGCCCTGACCACCCTGGCGGTGTCGACGCAGTTCGGGCGCGACCTGCTGAGCACCCTGACCTCGATGTTCAATCCGCTGCCGGCCATCGCACTGTTGCCGTTGGCGCTGCTGTGGTTCGGTCTGGGGCAGAACAGCCTGATTTTCGTGCTGGTGCATTCGGTGCTCTGGGCGTTGGCATTGAACACCTATGCCGGATTTCTCGGGGTCTCGGAAACCTTGCGTATGGCCGGGCGCAATTACGGTCTCAAGGGCATGCGCTTTGTGTTGTTCATCCTGATTCCGGCGGCGCTGCCGTCGATCCTCGCCGGGTTGAAAATCGGCTGGGCCTTCGCCTGGCGCACGCTGATTGCCGCTGAACTGGTGTTCGGCGCCACCAGTGGCAAGGGCGGTTTGGGCTGGTACATCTTTCAGAATCGCAATGAGCTGTACACCGACAAAGTGTTTGCCGGGTTGGCGGTGGTGATCTTGATCGGGTTGCTGGTGGAGAACCTGGTGTTTGATTCGCTGGAGCGGGTGACCGTCAAGCGGTGGGGGATGCAGCGTTAAGCTCTGCGTTGTTTGGTTTGGCCCCATCGCGGGCAAGCCCGCTCCCACAGGGATCTCCAGTGGATGCGGACTTTGTGTTCAACACATAAACCTGTGGGAGCGGGCTTGCCCGCGAAGGGGCCAGACCTGCCACCCCATCAGTCAGGAGAATGTTTGCTAGCATTGCGTCTGAGTCAATTCACCTCAGACACGAGTGCTCACAATGCAACTCCCGGACATGAATCTTCTGGTCGCTCTCGACGCTCTGCTCGACGAGGGCAGCGTGGTCGGCGCGGCGCGGCGAATGAACCTTAGTCCGGCCGCGATGAGCCGTACCCTGACGCGGATCCGTGAGGCCATTGGCGATCCGATTCTGGTGCGCGCCGGTCGTGGCCTGGTGCCGACGCCCAAGGCGTTGGCGTTGCGCGAGCAGGTACGCGATCTGGTCGAGCAGGCCGCGCTACTGTTCCGCTCCGCTGATGACGTGGACTTGGGCAGTTTGCGTCGCCGATTCAGTATTCGGGCCAACGATTTTTTCGTGGGTGTTTACGGGGGCAAGTTGTTCGACACGATGGAGCGCCAGGCCCCGCAATGCGAATTGCGCTTTGTGCCCGAGGGCGATGGCGATGACGAGGCCTTGCGTGAGGGGCGAATCGACTTAAGCGTCAGCAACAATCGTCCGGTCATGCCGGAAGTGAAGGTGCAGAACTTGTTTTCCACGCACTTTGTCGGCTTGGTGCGTGAAGATCACCCCTTGTTTGCGCAAGAGATCACGGCTGAACGCTATGCCGGGTTCTCCCATATCAGCATGTCCCGCCGCGGTATTGCTCGCGGTCCAATCGACACGGCGCTCAATGCCTTGGGACTGGAACGGCGGGTGGCGGTGATTGCGCCGAGTTTCCATGCGGCAATGTTTGCCTTGCCCGATTCCGATCTGATCCTGCCGGTTCCTCAGGAAGCCATATTGAGCGTACGACGCCTGGGCTTGAAACTGCGCTCCTTTACCCTGCCTGTACCTTTGCCGACTCTGATGCTGACCCAGGCCTGGCACCCGCGTTACGACAATGATCCGGCCCATCGCTGGCTACGTGAAACACTCAAGACCTGTTGCGACGAGACGTGGCTGGCCGCGCAACCCACCTCAAGCTGATCACTGACCTACAGTGGGAGCGGGCTTGCTCGCGAAGGGGCCATCACATTCAACATCAATAGCGACTGATACGCTGCTTTCGCGAGCAAGCCCGCTCCCACACGTTCTTTATTACTGCGTCTAACGCACTTATAAGCTGCCAATAAGTCAATTTTCGTCAGGTCTCACACTTCTTAAACTGCCCCGGTGTTCATACCCCGGAGCTTGCAGCAATGACTTCCCTTACGGTCACGGCACCGCTCGCCGTGGCCAGTCCGGCCGCCGCCGCGCCGCCGGTCTTCGGTCCGCGAATCATCATCGGCCTGGTGGGCGTGTTGCTGGTGGTGCTGGTGTCGGGCCTCAACGAGATGGTGACCAAAGTCGCGCTGGCCGACATTCGTGGCGCGTTGGCCATCGGCTACGACGAAGGCACCTGGCTGGTCGCCTGCTACACGGCGACCTCGGTGGCCGCGATGGCCTTCGCTCCGTGGTGCGCGGTGACGTTCTCGTTGCGGCGCTTCACCCTCTGCGCCATCAGCGCCTTCACTCTTTTGGGCGTGTTGTGCCCGTTCGCGCCGAACTACGAAAGCCTGCTGCTCATGCGCACGTTGCAAGGCCTGGCCGGCGGCGCGCTGCCGCCGATGCTGATGACTGTCGCGCTGCGATTTTTACCGGCCAACGTGAAGCTTTACGGTCTGGCGGGTTATGCGCTGACGGCCACTTTCGGGCCAGGTCTCGGCACTCCGTTGGCGGGTTTGTGGACCGAGTATGTCGGCTGGCAGTGGACCTTCTGGCAAGTCATCGTGCCGTGTCTGATTGCCATGGCGGCGGTCGCCTACGGCTTGCCGCAGGATCCGCTGCGTCTGGAGCGTTTCAAGCAATTTAACTGGCGCGGATTGCTCCTGGGTTTTCCGGCGATTTGCATGCTGGTGATCGGCATCCTGCAGGGCAATCGGCTGGACTGGTTCGAGTCGGATCTGATCGGCGGATTGCTCGGCGGCGGTGTGTTGCTGCTGGTGCTGTTCCTGATCAACGAATGGTCGCAGCCGATCCCGTTTTTCAAGATGCAGATGCTCGGCATCCGCAACCTGTCGTTCGCCTTGCTGACCCTGGCCGGCGTGCTGGTGGTGCTACTGGCGGTGATCATCATTCCATCGAGCTACCTTGCGCAGGTGCAGGGTTATCGCCCGGTTCAGACCGCGCCGATCATGCTGTTGGCGGCATTGCCACAGTTGATCGCGCTGCCGTTGGTGGCGGCGCTGTGCAACTTGCGCTGGGTTGATTGCCGCTGGGTCCTGGGGATCGGTCTGAGCCTGTTGGCGCTGTCTTGCATCGGTGGTTCGCACCTGACGTCGGTGTGGATTCGTGACGATTTCTACGTGCTGCAATGGCTGCAAATCTTCGGTCAGCCAATGGCAGTGCTGCCGCTGCTGATGCTTGCCACCGGCAGCATCACGCCAATGGAAGGCCCCTACGCCTCGGCCTGGTTCAACACCGTGAAAGGCCTTTCAGCGGTGGTCGCCACCGGGCTGATCGAGGTGTTGACCACCACACGCCTGCATTTCCATTCGACGATGCTGGTGGACAACCTCGGTAACTCGCCGCTGGCCGACAGTGGCAGTGCGGGCCTTGCCCACCGCCTGCATGAACAAGCCGTCGTGCTGACGGCTTCTGATCTTTATCTGTGCATGACGGGCATCGCAGCAACGCTGGTCCTGCTGATTTTCTGGTTGCCGACGCGGATGTATCCGCCGCGCGCACCGACATGAACGTTTCACTGAGACAGAAGGTTTTTATGACGACTCAAGCAAAGCAAAAAATGGCGGTCGGCGTCGCCGCGGCAGTGGCGGTCGGCGTGCTGGTTTACCTGCTGGCGCCAGGGGTTTTTGGCAAACGCACACAACAGAGCACCAATGATGCCTTCGTCTCGGCGGACTTCACCCTGGTGGTGCCTCGCGTGGCGGGTTTCATCAAGGAAGTGCTGGTGGAAGACAACCAGCAGGTCAAGGCTGGTCAGTTGCTGGCGCTGATCGATGATCGGGATCTGCGTGCCGCCGCCCAAGCCGCCGACGCCGAAACGCTGGTGGCCAGGGCGCAACTGCAAAACGCACGGGCCACCCTTGAGCGCCAGACGTCGGTGATTGCTCAAGCGCAGGCGTCAATGGTATCGGCCAAGGCAGAAATGGACTTTGCCGCGCACGAGTTGAATCGCTACAACCACCTGGCCGGCGTGGGTGCGGGTACGGTGCAGAACGCTCAGCAGGCGCGCACGCGCATCGATCAGGCGACTGCGCGGCTGGCTAACGTGACAGCGGTGCTGGCGGCGGAGCGCAAGCAAGTGGAGATCCTTACCGCTCAGCGCGACGCCGCGGAAGGTGGGCTGAAACGGGCGCAAGCGGCGCTGGAAATGGCCAGCTACGAGCTGTCTTACACGCGCATCGTTGCACCGCAAGACGGCATGGTCGGCGAGCGCGCAGTGCGGGTCGGCGCTTACGTGACGCCGGGCAGCAAAATTCTGGCGGTGGTGCCTCTGGCCCAGGCTTACGTGGTGGCCAATTTTCAGGAAACCCAACTGACTGATGTGAAGCCGGGGCAGGGCGTGCAAGTGCGTGTCGACAGCCTTGGCAGCGAAGTCCTGAACGGTCGCGTCGAGAGCATCGCCCCGGCCACCGGTGTGACGTTCGCTTCGGTGAAACCGGACAATGCCACCGGCAACTTCACCAAGGTGGTGCAGCGGATTCCAGTGAAGATAGTGCTGGAACCGGGCCAGGCGTTGGCCGAGCGGTTGCGGGTGGGGATGTCGGTGGAGGCGAGGATTGATACGGCAAGCAACGCCTCGCGTGAGGTGGCTCAGCAATGAAGATATTTGTTGATTGGACTGACGCCTTCGCGGGCAAGCCCGCTCTCACAGTTGAGCGCATTCCAATGTGGGGGAAGGCTTGCCCGCGAAGTGGCCGGTGGCCTCAACTCACTTTTTGCGCCTTACTGGTCCTTAGCCTTTCAGCCTGCACCGTCGGCCCGGACTTCCAGAAACCTCAAGCGCAACAAATCACCGAATGGTCGAAACCAGCAAAAGCCGCTACCAGCCAAGCCACCGCCGAAACAATGGACGAACGCTGGTGGGAAGTCTTCAACGACCCGAAACTCTCAGCCCTGACCCAGCGCGCGCTAACCGACAACCTCGACTTGAAACTCGCCAGCAGCCGCCTGCAACAAAGCCGTGCCGTGCGCCAGGTGGTGACCGCCGCGCGTTACCCCAACACCGCCGCTACGGGCAGCTACGGACGTAAACGCAACAGCGGCGAAGGATTGATGGATCCGTCCGGCCACAACGGCGACTCGGCGTTCAATCTGTGGGATGCAGGCTTCTCCGCGTCCTGGGAGCTGGATTTCTGGGGTCGTGTCCGTCGCGAAACCGAAGCCGCCGATGCGACCCTCGAAGTCGCGGAAAACGATCGTCGCGGCGTGCTGCTGTCAGTGCTCGCCGAAACGGCTCAGGACTACATTCAATTGCGCGGTGTACAAAGCACACGTGCCGTCACCGAGCAGAACCTCGACGTCGCTCGCCACAGCTTGAAACTGTCGCAACTGCGTCTGGCTGACGGCGTAGCCACCGACCTGGACGTCGCCGAAGCGGCGGCCCAAGTCGCCGCCATCGAATCGCGTTTGCCTGCGCTTGAACAGCGTCAGTCGCAACTGATCAACGCGCTCAGCCTGTTGATGGGTGAACCACCGCAAGCGCTGTTCGCCGAGTTATCCACAGACGTCCCCGTGCCGAAAATCCCGCGTCAGGTCGCCATCGGTTTGCCCTCGCAATTGGCCCAACGCCGCCCTGACATCCGCCAGGCCGAAGCCCGCCTGCATGCCGCCACCGCGAGCATCGGCGTGGCCAAGGGCGATTTCTATCCACGGATCACCTTGTCCGGCAACCTCGGTTCGCAAGCCATGCAGCTCAGTGATTTTGGTTCCTGGGGCTCGCGCTCGTTTGGCATCGGCCCGCAATTGAGCCTGCCGCTGTTCGATGGCGGACGGTTGCGCGGCGTCCTGAACTTGCGCGAGGCACAGCAACAGGAAGCCGCGATTGCCTACCAGCAAACCGTACTACGTGCGTGGCACGAAATAGATGATCAACTGACCGCCTACAACGCCAGCCAACTGCGCCGCGACAGCCTCGCCGAAGCCGTGCGCCAGAATCGGATCGCCCTGCGCACCGCGCAGCAGCAATACGTGGAAGGGGTGGTGGACTTCGTTAACGTGCTGACTGTTCAAGGCGCATTGCTGGCGACTCAGGAACAATTTGTGGAGAGCTCGACCGGGGTTTCGCTGGCGATGGTGGGTTTGTATAAAGCGTTGGGTGGGGGATGGGAGTCGGTGTATCCGTTGGCCAGTGCCGTTACCAATAATCCGGTTTGATAGCCGGCGTTTTACGGGTAGGCACGCGATCCGGGAATTGGTGTGACTGCAACTCTTCTGTGGAGATGACTCGACGCATCCAATGGGAGTGTTCTTTTAGCGAGCCTGGCGAAGGACAGTTCAATTCAGCTCGACGAGGAAGAATGACCCCCGATAGTTATGTCAGGAAAATCTTCGCGAATAGCTTTAAGGGCTGGAGTCATGTCTGTGTCGCTGGAAACCAGTACGAGTTGTTCAATACGGTCATGCACGTCTAGAGCGGCTTGCTTGGTTGCGGTGCGGTACATGCTGATCGCGATGTGAACATCCGTTTCTTTCTCTTCAAGCTTCCAAATGTCGACCTTATCTTGACGGGAAGCACCTGTTTTCCTGTCTATGAAGCGCGGAGCTTTTGCCGGCTCGAGCGAATGTCGGCCATAGTGCACTGCTACTTCGGTCGCTTTCAGTGCTCGCACATACGAGTCTTGAGCTTCTTTCGAGATTCTGCCCCGAGTGGCGAGTATCGGTTTGACGGAAGAAGTGAAGTAATCAACGGAGATGATTGAGCTTTGCGGGTTTTCGATATGTGCGACATGGGCCAGCAGGCCTTTGAGGTTGAGCCACTTATGGGGAGTGCCCGCGAGCAACCCGTAAAACAGGTTGTAGCCATCAACAAAAAAAGCGGTGCGCACAAACTTAATCCTCAAAAACGAAAAAACCGGCCTAGGCCGGTTTTTTCACCCCAACTGCCAGAGAACTGAATCTCTGCGTACGGGGTTGAGTTGGAGCAATCCTAAGTCGTGCTCGCCACGCGCGTCAATCACCGATTGACCAGGTGCTACACGACGGCATTCACTCCAGCGCCGGCGAGTCAGTTTTGATCACCGGCCTAGCTGATGGTCAAGGCGTTGTTGGCCTGAGTTATTAGTGATTGCTACAGGAAGAGTGTTGAGGTGCTGCAGTTCTATAAAAGTTTGAAGTGTCGACCGCCGCTCTCCGTATCGATTGAATGTATGTTCCCAATTTTGTGTGGGATTTATTAGTGAGAGGTTCCGAAGGAAAGCCTAAGTATCTGGGCTGAGTAATTTGGCTAATTTGAAACATCACATTTCCAACCAATAACAACCATCCACTTGACGCACACCCACCCTGTCATAGACTCCGCTCATCCGTCAGGGAGATACGGTTATGCAGCGTGTTCGTGGTTGGGTTATTGGATTGACCTTGTTTACATGCGCAGTTCAGGCGCAAACGCCCGTGCCAGACGATCCGTTGTTGGAAAACAGTGCCACTGGCAGCAGCACGACGGCCAGCAGTGAGGCTCGCGGCGTGTTGCGAGCCAGGGATCAGGCGGTGCTTGCCAGTGAGTTGTCCGGGCGCATTGTCGAGTTGCCGTTCAGTGAGGGCGAGTCGTTCAAGAAAGGCGATACGCTGGCGCGTTTCGATTGCTCGGCGTATCAGGCCCAGCTCAATGCCGCTCAAGCGGCCAACCGTGGCGCGGGTGAAGAGCTGGCGCACAACAAACAGCTCGCGGCGTTGAATTCGGTCGGGCGTTTTGAAGTGGCGCGGGCCGAGGCCAAGGTCGGCGAGACCCAGGCGCAATCCCAGGTTTATCAGGTTCAGGTCAAACGCTGCAGCGTGTTGGCGCCGTTCGATGGGCAAGTGGTCGAG
This sequence comes from Pseudomonas sp. IT-P294, assembly GCF_949767865.1. Taxonomy (NCBI): domain Bacteria; kingdom Pseudomonadati; phylum Pseudomonadota; class Gammaproteobacteria; order Pseudomonadales; family Pseudomonadaceae; genus Pseudomonas; species Pseudomonas sp. IT-P294. The sequence goes on from NZ_CATKQW010000015.1 coordinate 24,102, forward strand.
CGCAAGGTCAAGCGCTATGAAAGTGTTGCCGCTGGTGCCCCCTTACTGGACGTGGTCGACAACCGCACCCTGGAAATTCATTTGCTGGTGCCGTCGCGCTGGATGGCCCGACTCAAACCCGGCCAGACCTTCAGTTTTGTTCCCGATGAAACCGGTCAGCCGCTGGATGCCACGGTCAAGCGTCTCGGTGCGCGGATTGATGAAGGCAGCCAGACCTTGCTGCTGGTCGCGACGCTTCCCAATGCCAACGGTTTGCTGGCGGGCATGAGCGGCACGGCGCGATTCGCGGAGCTTAAATGAACGCGCCGGTTGCCGGCGGCGCCGAACAGGTCTTCGCCAGGTTTCTTGATCTTGAACGCCTCACCCGCGCGGCGCGCGCGCCTTCGCAACTGGCCTACAGCCTGGTCAATGACGGGCAGGCGTTGTTCGGTTTTCGCCATGCGGCACTGTTGATCGCTGGCAAGGTGCAAGCAGTGACGGGCGTCAGCACAGTGGAGCCGAATGCGCCGTTCGTGGCGTTCGTCGAACAGGCCGTCGCTCAGTTGTTCAAGGCCGATCTGCTGAAACAGGCCCGGGTGATCCCAGCGAATGTGCTCAGTGAATCGATCCAGGCTGATTGGCAAAGTCTTTCGGCGGCCCATGTGTTCTGGCTGCCGCTGATCGATCACGAAGGTGAGGTGTTCGGTGGCCTGTGGCTGGCGCGGGATCTGCAGTGGAATCCTTCCGAGCAAGTGTTGCTGTCGCAATTGGGCGACACCTACAGCCATGCCTGGCTGGCGCTGCAACCGCGCAAGCCGTGGCGACTGCGCTGGACCCGAAAACGCCAGGTGGCGTTGCTTGCCCTGTTGTTGCTCGCGTTGCTGATCCCGGTGCGCCAATCGGTGCTGGCGCCCGCTGAAGTGGTTCCGTTGGGCGGTCGCGTGGTGGCTGCGCCGCTGGACGGGGTGATCACCGAGTTCCTGGTCAAGCCCAATCAGACGGTAAAAACCGGCGAGCTGTTGCTGCGCTTTGAAAGCACTACGCTCAAGGCTCAAGCCGATGTGGCTGAGCGCGCCTTGGGCGTTGCGGAAGCAGAACTCAAGGCCAATTCCCAACGCTCGTTCGCCGATGCTGAATCAAGTTCGAAGATCGATCTGCTGGCCGCGCGAGTCGAGCAAAAACGCGCCGAACGGGACTACGCCCGCGAACTGCTCAAACGCAGCGAGGTGCGCGCCGAGCGAGACGGTATCGCGGTGTTCGCCGACGCGGAGCGCTGGACCGGCAAACCGGTGCAGACCGGCGAGCGGCTGATGGAAATTGCCGACCCGAATCAGGCCGAGTTGCGTATCGAGCTGGCGGTGGGCGATGCCATTGCCCTGGCGCCCGGCGCGCAGGTCGCGCTGTTTCTCGACAGCGATCCGCTGCACCGGCATTTGGCAACACTTGAACGGTCGGCCTATGAGGCGCAACCCACGGCAGCCGGGCAACTGGCTTATCGTCTGGATGCGAATTTTGCGGGGGCGCCGCCGCGTATCGGCCTGCGCGGAACCGCCAAAATCTTCGGCGACCGTGCACCGTTGGCGTTGTACCTGTTACGTCGACCGCTGGCCGGGTTGCGCCAGAGTGTGGGCCTTTAGATGAGCCTGCCGAACCTGCGCGCCGACTTGCAGCTGACGCCCGCTGCTCCGGCCCTTGATGGCTCGCCGCGTTGGACCTTGGCCGACCCGGTGCGCGGCCGCTATTTCAAGCTCGGCGCGGCGGCGATGCGTTTGCTGCGTCATTGGTCCCTGGGCGACCCGGAACAAGTGCTGCGTGCCGCCAACCGAGAACCCGGCTTGCCACTCGATGGCGCGGAGCTGGAGCAGTTGCTGGGCTTTTTGCGCAGCCACGATCTGATCAGCGCGCTCGATCCGCAACAGCGCGCCAGTTACAGCCTCAAAGCCGCCGCCCAGCGCCAGACGTTGTGGCAGGTGTTGTTGCACCAATACCTGTTTTTTCGCATTCCTCTGTGGCGCCCGGACGCTTTTCTCAACCGTGCCTGGCCGTGGCTTGAGCGCTTCGGTCCGCGAGCGCTGCGCTACGGATTCCCGGTCACCCTGGGGCTCGGGGTATTTCTGGTGTCCCGGGACTGGCAACGTTTTATCGCCACCTTCCCGCATTTGTTCAGCCTCGGCGGCGCGCTGGCGTTCGGCGTGGCGCTGTTCTTTGCCAAGCTCTGTCATGAGTTCGGTCACGCCTTCATGGCCAAGCGCGCGGGCTGTCGCGTGCAGAGCATGGGCGTGGCGTTCATGGTCTTGCTGCCGATGTTTTACACCGACGTCAGCGATGCATGGCGGGTCAATGATCGCCGCGCGCGGCTGCTGATCGGCGCCGGCGGTGTGCTGGCGGAACTGCTGCTGGCCTGCATCGCGCTCCTCGTCTGGTCACTGCTGCCCGAGGGGCCCGGACGCACGGCGGCGTTCATGCTCGCCAGTGCCACCTGGATCACCACGCTGGTGATCAATCTCAATCCATTCATGCGTTTTGATGGTTATTTTTTGCTCAGCGACTTCTGGGAGGTGGATAACCTCCAAGGGCGAGCGTTTGCCCTGTGCCGTTGGCGGTTGCGTGAGTTTTTGTTTGGTTATGGTGCGGCGGCACCGGAGCCTTGGTCGCCGAAGATGCAGCGCCGGTTGCTGATTTGGGGCTATGGCTCGTGGCTTTGGCGTGCGGCTTTATTTTTCGGGATCGCCCTGGCGGTCTATCACCTGTTCTTCAAAGTGTTGGGGATTTTCCTGATGCTGGTGGAGCTGGTGTGGTTCATCTTCTTGCCCATTTTGAGCGAGTGGCGGCAATGGTGGAGCCGAAGGGAACAAGCCTATGCCCCACGAGTTCTGCTCAGCGGTCTGGTGTTGCTTGGGCTGGTCCTGACGCTGGGATTGCCGTGGCGCAGCGCCGTGGAGCTGCCGACGATGCTTGAGGCCGGACGCGCCAGTGCGCTGCACGCGCCGGTCGCGTCACGGGTCAAAACGGTGAATGTGTACGACGGTCAGGTGGTTGCGCAGGACGAGGTGCTGATCGAACTGGAATCGCCGGACCTGGATTCGCGTCAGGCCATCGTCCGTCGCGAAATCCGGATCCAGCAATTGCAGATGCGCCGTCAGGCCAGTCGCAGCGAAACCGCTGCCGATGCCGGTATTGTCGAGCAACGTCTGGCAGAGGCCGTGGCTGAATATCGCGGATTGGCTGCCCAGCGTGAACGTCTGCTGTTACGCGCCCCGCACACCGGCACCGTGCGCGATCTGTTGCCGCAACTGGCGGTCGGTCGCTGGTTGTCGACCAAGGACCCCTTGGCGCGTGTCGTCGAAGACGGTGCGCGGTTGCGTGGTTATCTGGCTGAAGCCGAACTGTGGCGGGTTGCCCCGGGCGCCACCGGACGGTTCATTGCCGATGACCCGATGCACCCGGCGATTGCCGTAAAATTGACCGAAATCGACACCAATGGCGCGGCTTATGTCGATCAGGAGGCGCTGACGTCCGATCATCACGGGCCGATCGCGGTGCGCCGCGATCCGCATCAACGGGCCGAACCGGTGCAGGGACAATACGGAGCAAGGTTGAGCACCCTCGAAGAGGTGCCGACGCCGATGCAACCCTTGCGCGGCGTGGTGGTGTTGCAGGGGCGCGGCGAATCATTACTGGGCGTTGCCTGGCGACGCATGGCGGCACTGGGGGTCAGGGAAAGCGGTTTCTAAGAACAAACGATGGCCGATACCGATTCAGTGGCGGCGGACGGTAGAAACATCTCAGCTCCAGCAATTCCAGCGAGCAAACACCTTCGACAAATTCTGTGCAGCCCAGGCTGCAGAAATTTCCGTGGCCGGGGCACGCCGCGCCACAGCGTAGTTGATCCGCCTGATTGCCGAATGTCGTTGGTCGTATAGCCAGCATCGACGACGGTACTGTCGCTGCCCTACAGTGAGCGCACTATCCATTTTTTGGCAGTGGCAAACTTGAGGGGAGCAATGGAAGTACGCAGAGAAACGCCGGTTGATGGCACCCAGGGCCCGCATGCTGCACCCCGCCCCTGGGCGCGGGTTCAGCGTTTGCTGCGGTGGGTACGCGAGCATTGGCTGTTACCGATCCTGGTGTTGGCCACGGCAGTGCGTTTCTACGACCTGACGGCGGCGGCTATTTGGGGCGACGAAGGTTCCAGTCTGCTGTTGAGCCAATATTCGTTGAGCGGGATCTGGCAGCACGCCGCCCATGATGTGCACCCGCCGCTGTATTTCATGCTCCTGCACGGCTGGATTGAGTTGTTCGGCGACGGCATTTTCTCGATCCGATGTCTCAGCGCGTTACCCGGGATCGCCACGGTATGGCTCGGCGTATGGCTGATGGACCTGCTCGCCACTCGGCGTGCCGCGCTGCTGACCGGTCTCCTTATGGCGCTGCTGCCCACGGCGGTGCGTTACAGCCAGGAAGTGCGGATGTACTCGCTGCTGGGCCTGTGGCTGATCGGCGCGACGATTGCCTTGGTTTACTGGATCAGATACCCCCGGCGCACGCGTTATCTGGTCGCCTACGCCCTGCTGATGACGGCCGCGTTCTACACCCATTACTTCACTGCCCTGTGCGTACTTTGCCACTGGCTGTACCTGGGGGTGATTCGTGTACAGCCAGGCTATCGATTGCGGCACATTCAACGCCCCGGCTGGTGGCTGGCGAACGGGGCCATCGTGCTGTTGTACCTGCCGTGGGTGCCGAGCCTGATCGATCTGATCCAGCACATGGATCAACTCAAAGCCAATGGCGATGTCGGGTGGGAAGATCCTGTCACCGTCAGCTCCTTGCCTTCGATGATCTGGTCGTTCCTGGTCCAGGACGATGGCGGAAACCTTCCGACGCCGCTATTTATCGCCATGCCCCTGGCATTGCTGGCCTTGATGTGGGTGGCACTGGCCCGCGACCGCAGTGTTTTTCGTGGCAGTGCGTTGGTGGCGATCTATAGCGTTGTACCGCTGCTGCTGGTGTTTGGGGTGTCATTTATTTCGCCGGTATTCATCGAGCGTTACGTCACCGCGTACGCCCTCGGCCTGCCGATGATCGCGGCACTGGCCATTGATCGCCTGTATTCGGGCTTTCGGGTGATTGCCCTGATGGCGCTGATGCTGTTTGTCGGTCTCGAACTGGTTGGAGTGAAAAACAACGCCACGGTGGATACCAACGACCAGATCAGTGTCATGGTCGACTATGTCAACCAGCACTTCGTTGCCGGGGACCGGATCGTCACCAGCGACATGCTCTGGTACCTCAGCTATGTCTATTACAACCGCACCGACACCAAGCCGTTGCTATATACGCCCCCATTGCCCAATGGCACTTCGAGCCGGCCGAATGCCTATGGTTTCGGCACGCTGGTCACCCAGGACGTTTATCTCGACAGCCTCGGCAGCCTGCCCAAAGGCACCAGCCGCGTATGGTTGATCGGAACCGCCGAGGGGCCGGACGAATTTGCGCCATTGCCAGCAGGGTGGCAGGGCGTTAGCAAAACCCAGGCGGGAGGCGCCAATGCGCGCTTGTTCGTGATGCATTGAGTCAGAAACAAAAATCACATTTTTAAAGGATTTAGCTTCGATTTGATATCAAAACACCACTACTCGTAAGGCCATTCTTCGTCTACGCTGCTTCATACGTAAAGGACTTATGTGCAGGTGAACGGATGCAACAGTTCCATTTCATATCAGGCTTGCCACGGTCGGGTTCGACCCTGCTGTCGGCAATCCTGTTGCAGAACCCGCGTTTTCACGCCGGCATGACCAGCCCCGTTGGCACGCTCTTCACCAGTGTCCTCGAACAATGCAGCGCCGGCAGCGAGTTTGGTGCAGTGATCGACACGCCGTTGCGTCGGCGTCTGTTGCGCGGGTTGTTCGACTCCTACTATGCCGATCAGGCCGACAACCCCGTCATTTTCGATACCAATCGTCAGTGGTGCTCGCGTTTGCCGGCGTTGCAGGATCTGTTTCCCAAGGCCAAAACCATTGCCTGCGTGCGCAACGTCGCTTGGGTGATGGACAGCCTCGAGCGCCTTTATCGTGCCAACCCGTTCGAGAACACCAAGCTGTTCAACGACGAAGTCGAGCGCAATACCGTCTACAGCCGTTGTGAAACCCTGGCCCAGCGCAATCGTCTGGTGGGTTTTGCCTGGACGGCGCTCAAAGAAGCTTATTACGGTGAAAACGCCGACTCGTTGCTGATTGTCGATTACGACCTGCTCAGCCAGGCGCCGGAGCGGGTGTTGCGGCTGGTGTACGAATTTATCGGCGAGCCGTGGTTCGAGCATGACTTCAACAACCTCGTCTACGACGCGCCGGAGTTTGACCAGGCACTGGGTGTTTCGGGGTTGCATCGGGTCAAACGCCAAGTGGCGCTGGAATCACGGCGCACGATCCTGCCGCCGGACCTGTTCGACAAATATGCAGAACTGTCCTTTTGGCACGATGGGTCCTCCAGCGCTGCCAATGTCATTCGTATGAAATCCGAGACCGCGATCAATTAATTGATCGCGGCTTTTTTTCTGGTTGTCATAAAAGTTCGAGTTCGGGTGAGCAACATGTGGTGGAGCAACGGCAAATCGCAAAAGGCCCAGGGCGCGCGCGCGCTGGCATCGCCGATGATCATGTCCCTGGAACCGCGCATGCTGTTCGACGGCGCGGTCGCGGCCACGGTGGCCGACGCCGCCCAGCCCGACAGCCACCCCACGGCTGATGCTGCCAAGGCGCCGACGGCCGATCACCCGGCTGCCAGCAAAGACACCCATGGCCAGGCGGACAACGCCTCCGCCGCGACCCCCGCACCTGCGGCAACACCTACGGCCGTACCCGGCCAAAGCGTGGTGTTCGTTGATTCGCGAATCAAAGATACCGACAGCCTGCTCAACGGCGTGGCACCAGGCACCCAAGTGGTGACGCTGGACGCCACCAAGGACGGCTTGCAGCAGATTGCCGCTTACCTGGACACCCATCAGGGGGTCAGTTCGGTGCAGATCATCGCCCACGGCAACGCTGGCGATCTGTGGTTGGGCAACAGCTACCTGTCGGCTGACAACGTCGCCGCCCGCAGCGATGTGCTGGCCCAGATCGGCAAGGACATGAATGTCGGTGGCGATATCCTGATCTATGCCTGTAACACCGGCGCCGGGGAACGTGGCGTCAGTTTTGTCGATTCCCTGGCGCAACTCACCGGCCGCGATATAGCCGCGTCCACCAACCGCACTGGTGTGGGCGGCGACTGGGACCTGGAAATCGCGACCGGCAGTATCGAAAGCCGTAGCGTGTTGTCATCCACCTCCATGGCCGGCTACCAGTACAGCCTGGCGACGCTGACCGTGCTCAATAACGGCGACTCCGGCGTGGGCTCTTTGCGCCAGGCCCTGTCCGATGCCGTGGCCGGTGACACAGTTACCTTCAACAGCAGCATGATTGTCGGGCTGAACTCGCAGCTGACCATCACCAAGAACGTAACCCTTGATGGTGACCTGAATAACGACGGCATTGCCGATGTCACCCTTAACGGCCAGTACAAAACCCGCGTGGTGCAGGTGACTTCCGGCGTCACTGCGACCTTCGACGGCCTGATCATCAAGCAAGGCATGGTGGCCGGTGCGGGTGCGGCGGCGGGAACGGACGGCACAGCGGCAATGGGTGGCGGTATTTTCAACTCCGGCAACCTGACGCTTAAAAACGTTACCGTGACCGATAACGCGGCCTCGGGCGGCGGTGGCGGCGGTGGTGTGACCTCACCTTATGTCGGCGGTGCGGTAGGCGGCGGCGGAGGTGGTGGCGGCGCGCTGGGTGGTCAACTCGGTGGTCATGGCGGCACTTCGGGGTTCGGCACTGGCGTTTATGGCGGTACAAGTGGCTCGGCCGGTCATGGCGGCAATGGCGGGGGGTACAACCCTAACTACATGGGCGGCCGAGGGGGTGGGACCACTGGCGGTGCGGGAGGTGCTGGCGCTGCCAACTACAGTAACGGCGGCAACGCTGGCACAGCGAGCAACGGCACGGTTTCCATCGGTGGTGGTGGCGGTGGCTCCGGTTGGGACAAGCCCGGTCGGGCCGGCGCTTCGGCGTCTGGCGGCATCTACAACGCCTCGAGCGGCACCCTGACGGTTGTCGGTACGTCCGTTATCTCCAACAACGTCGCGGCTGGCGGTGGCGGTGGTGGTGGCGGTGGCCTCGGCGGTTCTGCCGACCCTGGTGGTGCGGGCGGCAAAGGCGTTGGCGCGATATGGAACAAAGGCACCCTGCTGATGACGGCAGCCAACTTCAGCGCAATGGCTGGCAATGCCGGCGGTAGCGGTTCGGGCGGACCCTCCATGGGCGGTGGCGGCGCAGGCACCTCCCCGGCCGCTGTGAGCAACATTTTCAATGACGGCGGTTCGGTCAATACCAACTACGCACCGGACGTGACCCCGCCGACCGTGTCGAGCATCGTGGTCGGCACCACAAACCTGAACTCCGGCGGCACGTCGCTGGTGACCATCACCTTCAGTGAAGCCGTGACCGGCTTCACCACGGCCGACCTGACCGTGGCCAACGGCTCGGTCAGCGGGCTCAGCAGCGGCGACGGCGGCGTCACCTGGACCGCAACCCTGACGGCGGCGGGCAATATCAACGCACCGACCAATGCCATCACCCTAAACACCACGGGCGTGCAGGATTTGGCGGGTAACGTCGGCACCGGTTCCGGGACCTCCAACAACTACGTGATCCACGACACCGTGGCGCCGACGGCGACCATCGTGGTGGCGGACAACGCGCTGAACATCGGTGAAACATCGCTGGTGACGATCACCTTCAGCGAAGCCGTGTCCGGTTTCACCAACGCCGATCTGACCATCGCCAACGGCACTCTGACAGCGGTGAGCAGCAGCGACGGTGGCATCACCTGGACGGCGACCTTCACCCCGACCGCCAGCCTGACCGACAGCACCAACCTGATCACCCTGGACAAGACCGGTGTGCAGGACCTGTCCGGCAACGCCGGAGTCGGCGTGGCCAACTCGAACAACTATGCCATCGACACCCAACGCCCGACGGCGACCATTTTGTTGGCGGACACCGCGCTGAAAATCGGCGAAACCTCGCTGGTGACCTTCACGTTCAGCGAGGCCGTGACCGGTTTCACCAATGCAGACCTGACCATTGCCAACGGCACCCTCACGGCCGTGAACAGCAGCGATGGCGGCATCACCTGGACCGCGACCTTCACGCCAACCGCCAGCATCACTGATGCGACCAACCTGATCACCCTGGCCAACACTGGAATCAGCGACACGGCGGGCAATGCCGGCTCAGGCACCACCGATTCCAACAACTACGCCATCGACACCGTGCGCCCGACCGCGACCATCGTCGTGGCCGACACCGCGTTGAGCATTGGCGAAACCTCGCTGGTGACCATTACCTTCAGTGAAGCGGTGAGCGGCTTCACCACGGCGGACCTGACGGTAGCCAACGGTTCGGTCACCGGGCTCAGCAGCGCCGACGGCGGTATTACCTGGACCGCAACGCTGACCCCGAGTGCGAGCATCAGTGACACCACCAACCTGATCACCCTGGACAACACGGGCGTGCAGGATCTGTCCGGCAATGCCGGGGCCGGTTCGACCAACTCGAACAACTACGCCATCGATACCGTGCGCCCGACGGCGACCATCGTGGTGGCGGACACCGCGCTGAAAATCGGCGAAACCTCCTTGGTGACCTTCACCTTCAGCGAGGCCGTCACCGGTTTCACCAACGCCGACCTGACCATCGCCAACGGTACACTTACGGCCGTGAGCAGCAGCGATGGCGGGATCACCTGGACGGCAACCTTTACGCCGACCACCAGCATCACTGACACGACCAACCTGATCACACTGGACAACACGGGCGTGCAGGATCTGTCAGGCAATACCGGGGCCGGTTCGACCAACTCGAACAACTACGCCATCGACACTGTGCGCCCGACGGCGACCATCGTGGTGGCCGACAATGCGCTGATCATCGGCGAAACATCGTTGGTGACCATTACCTTCAGCGAAGCGGTGACCGGTTTCACCAACGCCGACCTGACCATCGCCAACGGTACGCTCACCGCAGTGAGCAGCAGCGACGGCGGCATTACCTGGACGGCGACCTTCACCCCGAGCGCGAGCATCAACGACACGACCAACCTGATCACCCTGGACAACACCGGGGTCTCCGACCTGGCGGGCAATGCCGGGAGCGGCACCATCGACTCCAACAACTACGTCATCGATACCGTGCGCCCCACCGCCACTATTGTGGTGGCCGACAGCACGCTGAGCGCGGGCGAAACTTCGCTGGTGACCATCACCTTCAGCGAAGCGGTCAGCGGTTTCACCAACGCGGATTTGACCATTGCGAACGGCACGTTGACCGCCGTGAGCAGCAGCGATGGCGGCATCACCTGGACTGCGACCTTCACGCCGACGGTTGGCGTGAATGATTCGACCAACGTCATCACCCTGGCCAACGCTGGTGTCGCCGATCTGTCCGGAAACGCGGGCAGCGGCACCACCAATTCCGGCAACTACGCGATCGACACCGTGCTGCCGACGGCCACCATTGTGGTCGCCGACAATGCGCTGAACATCGGTGAAACGTCCCTCGTGACCATTACGTTCTCCGAGGCCGTGACCGGTTTCACCAACGCCGACCTGACCATCGCCAACGGCACC
>NZ_CATKQW010000016.1:0-33799 GCF_949767865.1 Pseudomonas sp. IT-P294
ATTGTTAAAGAGCGGTTGGTTAAGATCTTTCGTCTCAACCGAGGTGCGCATCTTACAGCACACTCTCACAAAATGAAACCCTTAAAAGCGCATGATTTTTTCATTCAAATCAATTACTTACGCTAGGAGCAAGTTCAATATGCTCGTTAGCGGGAGGCGAATAATACAGGATTAAAACAGGTGGTCAACCCCCGTCTAAAAATTCTTTCCCCTCCCCAGAGCCTGGACGCTGACTCACCGCTTTTGGCGATGGCTGCCAGACGCCCATCGTCAACGCCAGGTCGATTACAGCACCTCGCGAAAGACCACCATTAAAGAATCGGGACAGATCACGATGGGTCAGCATTGCCGTCATCGTAGTCTGTCCCTTTTATGCTAAACGGGGCGCGGTGCTTCAACGGGTGGGGTACCGTCGTGAAACATCGTTTTCAGTTGAGCACGCAGCTCCGGTGAGTCGGTGTGCTTGTGAACACTGACCGCATGCTGTGCGGCAGCCTCGAGCAATTCGTTTTCAGAGTCTGCGCTGAGCGCTACGGAGCATTTGGAATCGCTTGGAAACTCGCGGCAGTCGATGTATTTACGCGTCATGATCTTCTCCTCTTTACGACGAAGGCAGGCCGTGACCTGCATGAACGATCACTCGACGCGCCACCCCATGTATTACCCAAGACCGCAGGTCGTATCGAGTGTGCTGACTTTTAAAGTATAGGCCTGCCTCAGCGGACATCAGCGAAGCGATGCCACTTGATGGGCCGTTAAGAGATGACGCGTGAGAAACCATAGAATCAATGTGCTAGCGCTAATCAAGGCGCCCAGCAGGCTGACTGCTGTCCAGCCCCAAAGCGCATACACCTGGGTCGCAGCGGCCGCGCCCAGTGCGCTGCCGACCGAGTAGAAGCACATATAGGCGCCGACCATGCGGCTTTGGGCGTCGGGGCGTGCCGCGAAAATGATGCTCTGGTTGGTGACGTGTATCGCCTGCACCGCAAAGTCGAGCACCACTACACCGCAGACCAGCGCGACCAGGGATGTCTCGGCAAACATGATGGGCAACCACGACAGCGTCAGTAGCACCAGCGAGATGCCGGTCACTCGTTGCCCATGACCTTGGTCGGCCCAGCAACCGGCTCTTCTGGCCGCAAGTGCACCGGCAATGCCTGCCAATCCAAACATGCCGATTGCCGTATGTGAGAGTGACAAAGGCGGGGCGCTCAATGGCAGCACCATGGACGTCCACAGTACGGAAAAAGCGGCAAAGATCATTAGACCCAGCAGGCCTCTGGCGCGCAGCGTGCGCTCGGTGATGAATAGTTTGAAGAGCGATCTTATGAGCGCCCGGTAAGGGGCTTGATGCCTTGGCGACGCGGTGACTGGAACCACCCTCCACAGCACCAACGCCAGTATCAGCATCAGCCCCGAGGACAGGAAATACACAGCGCGCCAGCCCGCGATGTCCGCGATCACGCCAGAGGTGAACCGTGCCAGCAGAATGCCCAGGACAATGCCACTGGTTACCGTCCCCACTGCCTGTCCGCGTTGCGATGGTGTTGCCAGCGCCGCGGCGTATGCCACCAGTACTTGAACAACCACTGCCAGCAAACCCATTACGATCATGGCACTCAACAGGGCGATCCATTGCTGTGCTGCGCCGACCGCCGCCAGCGCAATGGCAGACAGCAGTACCTGACTCAAAATCAGCCGCTTGCGGTTGATCAGATCGCCAAGCGGAACGATGAAAAGCAGCCCCAACGCGTATCCAATCTGAGTCGCGGTCACCACAACCCCGATCATGGATGAGGCGACACCCAGACTCTGAGCCATTGAGTCGAGTAGCGGTTGTGCAAAGTAAACGTTGGCTACTGCAAGCGCACAGGTGACAGAAAACAGTAGCGTGAGCGAAGCAGAGAGTCCTGGGGCTCGGTGAGCCCTTGTGCTTTCTTCGATATCCGCAGGCGGCAATGCCGAAGGCTGACTGAGGAAACGCTGGGTAGCGGGGTCAGTATCTGCTGTCATGTACGCCTCCTTGGCGCTAAACTGGTTGCAATTAAAAACCAGATCGATTGTTGTCGTATCTTGTTTCAAATTGCAACCACATTGCACCAGCTCGGTGGACAGGCTTGGCAAACACCCATTTCGGAAGGTTAAAAAAATGGTCGCAGACGCGTCACCGCAAAGCAGCGAATGCCCGGTAGCAAGAACACTCGAGGCCATCGGAGATCGCTGGTCGCTCATGATCATCCGCGATGCCTTCGATGACATCCGACGATTCAGCGAATTTCAAAAGAGCTTGGGCGTAGCGAAAAATATTCTGACATCACGTCTGAAAACGTTGGTTGCAGTCGGGGTATTCGATGTACGACCCGCGTCCGATGGCAGCGCCTACAAGGAATATGTGCTGACAGAAAAAGGACGCGAGATCTTTCCGGTGGTGGTCAGCATGAGGCAGTGGGGCGAACGTTATCTGTTCAAACCGCAGGAGACGCGTTCTGTGCTGTTGGATAAAGAGTCAGGCCAGCCGCTGATGCCGCTGGATGTTCGCTCATCGAAAGGTCAGAAACTTGGCCCAACTGACTGTCACAGGGTGCGACTCGTTGACGGCAGGTCGTGAGGCGATAGCAGCTACATAATAAGAAGGCTATCGCGCGACTTTCTGAAAAAGCCGGAGGCAATCCATGAGCAAACAACCTCAGCCCCGCAGTCGCTCCAACCCTCAGCCCCGATCTCGTCCGGTAGTACCTGACCTGCCTGCCAAAACGGGCAATAAACGTGGGGGTTTACGCGACATCTATGCGCCGAAGCCGTCGAAGCCGTCGAATTGAGCCCGATGCCAAGACTTTTTCAATTCTCGACATGAAGCTTCATGACCATCCGTAACCCTGCCCCGAGGGACCGCACACGCTTGGCTATTCTTGATGACACGCGCTGCGAAGATTGTTGAATCGATGGCCAGCGGCACGGGCACCAGGCGCATAGGCCTGGTTACAGGTTTGCGGGTCGAGCAGAGGATTGAATCATGAAGATGTTAATGATGGTCGAATGCCCTAATGAACCCTTCAACTCCCTTATCAAAGCCGGGACGGCCGGCCAGGTGATTGAGCGCATTCTGGAGAGCATCAAGCCGGAGGCGGCTTACTTTACTGAGCAGGATGGCATGCGTGGCGGGATTTTTCTGGTCGACGTCAACGAGCCATCCGATATCCCCGCGTTAGCCGAACCCTTTTTTCTTAACTTCAATGCCAGCTGCAAGTTTCGCATCATGCTGAGCGCGCAAGATCTGCAAAAGGCTGATCTGGGAAGGCTCGGGCAAACCTGGGGGTGAGGCGCCTCCATTGCTGCCTTCTATAGTCATCATCAGTTCTCTTGAAACTCCGGGGCGTAATATCGCTTCCATACTCAACAACGCCGCGCTGCATAAATGATTGGCTTTAGCGCTGTACTCAAATAAAAACCCGGCCTCATCAGTCGGGTTTTTTAAAGCCCTACCCTCCAAGCCTCTCCACTAAGCAGGTAGATGGAATTTCGCTCGGGCTACACCAAGGAGGTGATTCATGAGCTATACCGGCTAATCTCCTATTGCAGTTCTTCAATACCGGAGGTTGGCAATGAAGCTCAGATATTCACTGACCGCTCTATTGATCAGCGCAAGTCTCTTTGGCTGCGCCACTTCATCACAACCAGGAGCGAGCGTCACCTTGGTTGCCACCCGACAGAACACCGGTCAGATCGGCAATGTGACATTGTCTGATTGGGGCAAGGAAACCGGACTCAGCTTCTTCATCAGTGGCGCGCCAAGTGGATCGATATTGCCCTTGCGCCTTTACACGTTCATCAATAAAGGTAGTTGCCAGCAACCTGGGCCCGTCGCTTACGCCATGAATGATCGCGTCAACACCGAACGCCAAGCGGTGCGTGGTTGGTCATTCTCAAGAACCGCACCGGTCGCTTTGCCGGTCCTGCTGTCCGGTGAGTACTCCATCGTCGTGCGAAGTGCACCGGACAGTGGCAACGTTGATATCTTTTGTGGAGATATCAAAAGCGGCGGCGCAGTAAAATAGCTGCGGCGGGAGCCAATTCGGATGTTTACGGCGGGCAGCGCCGTACATAACACTGCTCGGTAACCCGTGCGCCCCATTGCTCCCCTTCTTGCTCCTGTTCTAATTCAAAACCAGCTTCTTCATAGAGTTTACGCGCGACATCGAGCCCCTTGAATGTCCAGAGCCTTGTCGCGCAAAAGCCATGCTCGTCACAGAACTTGATGGCTTGCGCCAGTAAGCGCTTGCCTGCGCCTTTGCCCCGGGCCGAGTCATCAAGAATAAAGCAACGCAGAATTGCTTCGCCGCCCTCTCCTTCGCCATCTATGGCGATGGAACCGACAATCCGCTGACCATCCAACGCCACCCAAACTTCATTGCGTGGATTGTCCAAACGCCCCATCAACTCTGCCATGTCTGCAGCAACCAGACTTTCGAACGGCTGGCCGAAGTTCGCAAGCCTGGCGTAGTAGTCGGCATGCATCTGCACAATTCGGCCGATGATGCCGGGCCGGTAACCCCGAGCGATGTCCAGAGGCGCCGAGGGCGGCTGAGCGATGCCGAGTCGATGCGCGTGCAGACCTGCGGCATAGTTGGCGATGCCCTCACTGACTGCCTGCTGTTGCTCGGTGGTTAAGTGTGACATCGCCGTACTTACTTGCTCCCTGGCGAATGAATCAATGGCTCGCAGGGTCTCCATGCCCTTTGCCGTGAGTTGCAGCTTCTTGGAACGGCCATCTTCCTCGTTCAGGACTTCCTCGATCTCGCCCGCGTCAATCAACTTGCGGACCATGCGGCTCACCGAAGACTTCTCCAGGCCGAGAAGCTCCACAAGTTCCACGGCAGTCAACGAACTCCGCTCACCAATTTCCACAATTGTGTGAACCGACGAAGGCGGATAGTCCGTCGCCGCCAGAGTGGCTTGCATGAACCCCAGCTCCCGCACCATGAGGCGCGACGCTGAACGGACTTGGTTGATCAGGTCTGGCGGGGAATGAGTCACGGGGAGCACCTCGAATGGTTGGCTATTTAGTTGTATAGCACAACTAAATAGCCGTCGATTGAGATGGATTGTGATCTTGGGGTCGCTTTTTTTGTTTTTTGGGGCGGAGATTACCAACTGCCGTATGGAATTCCATATTGGCCAATGTAGCGCTTCGCCTTATCACCAACTGGATACACTGATTTCCCCTCCGCCTTACCCTGACTAGGCGCTATAGCCGGAATTGCAGTTGCTGATAAGAGGAGCAAAAGAAAGCGGGCGGTGTTCAGGCGCCCGTTTTTTTTGTGTGGTATGTATTACCAACTGCCATAAGGGATCCCGAATCGCTCGATATAGCGCTTCGATTCTGCACTAACCGGATAAGCATAACGCCCTTCAGTTTTACCTTGGCTTGGCCCCAAAGGCTCCACTTCCGCCTGTGCGCGTGCAACTTTGATCGATTTCAAGCATCTGTCGGTCACCCAAACCTGCACGATGCCCCCCGGAGCAAGTCCGAGGTAAACCATTGTCAGGTAATTGGCAGGCTCTTGAGGTGTCGCCGGGCAACGCTCATTCACCGAAGCGTGCATTAGCTGCCGCGCTTCCTCAGGAATTTCCACCCATGCGCGATATGTTTTCGACTCGACGATGGACTGCCAACGAACATAAATACGCTTCGGTAGATCCGCACCGACTACGCCACGAATGCTACTGCTTATATTTTTATTCCAGCCACGAGCAGATTCAGTGCCGTCTTCTGGCTCACTACTCGCTGCGGTGCCGCCTCCAGTTCGACGGAAAAGTTTGCCGTTGATGTCCTCAACAGCAGTGTCTTCCACCCAAACTTTCATATAAGAAGGCTCAACGAAACTGAGACTCCACCACTCATTCTTCGGGTCGTTTTTGCCAGAGAGCAAGTCACCTGCATAGCAACCCACTATAAAAAATGCGCCCAGTAAAATGAGGATCGAGCGCATCAGAATGTTCTCCAGGTAGAGTCAGGGACGTGAGGATGTCGTACACGAACACCGTCGCTCGTAGGCGCATTGGTGTAGCGGATGGTCAGGCCACGCTCACGGCTTGCCCCTATTGGGTTACTCCAATTTGCAGACATGTGAATGTATTTGAGTTTCAACAGTTTCTCTTCGGCAGGTTGCGGCTCGTAGTTACCTGCCAGAACCCTGTCGCAAAATGGTTGGAGCTCGGAAGGTACGGAGTACTCCGGTGTATCCGGGATATCGTTCAATTGCACGCCTTTCTCCGTCGCCAATTTGTGCATCAACCGAAGATACACCGTCGAAAGCTTGCCATTGACCGTCCGATTGAGTTGCAGGCCTGCGTAAACCCGAAGTTCTTTTAGTCCTATCTTTTCCAGCGATGCATCTATCGCCAACGTCGGCTTGGGGGTGACAACATCCAGCATCGTTTCGGGCCAACCGTTGGCGATCATTTTTGCCTTTTGCTGCATCGCATCCCGATAGATGGATGTAGTTTTAACATCGGTACCAATTGGCACCGTGAGTGCCTGCATGGGACCTACCAGCACGCACTCCTCCACTTCTTCACGATAACCACCTCCAATATCGGAGTGCACCCCAGGTACAGGGATCTCAGGATGCGCGGGAATAACAGTGCTCAAAGCAAAATTGGCGCGCCGTTCATCTCGGGCGGTCAATTGAACGACATCGGTAAAGTATTTACGATCCAGGTACAACTTGATTCCGGGTGCGGCAGGGCTTTGGATATTTCCCAGATTAGTGAATCCCGCGACTGAAGGGACAGTATCGAACAAACCAATGAAGCCCATCAAAATTTCGCTGTTGTACTGCCCCGTAAATCTAGCGCTGAAGCCAGCAGAGTTGCTGCGCAACACCTCTCCCAACGGCCCCTGACTACAACGTACAACTTCGTTTGCAAAATGCCTGGCGGCTGCAGCCCCTCGACTGAAACCAAAGGTATCGAAGGTCAACGAAGTGATCTCATCTCCAGGGTTTTGATCGATAGCCTGTTTAACCAAGGCTTTCAGTAAAGAAAATGCGTTTTGGACTTTGCCCGCAACACCCGTGGCGCCGCGTCCGGTTGCGGCATTCCCGAAGCTGTCTTCGTTTCCGCTTTCGGTGCCTATACCTTCGACGTAAAGGCTTCGTAACATCAACTTGGTCGATCCTTCACCCTTTACATCTTTGGCTGCTGGATAAAGCTCATAAAGCTTGAAGACATTACTCACATCATTCCCGTAACTCCCTTCGGGATCCGCCATATAAGGCTTACAACTCGCATCGACATCTGTCGGCAGAATCGGATGATGTGCGCCGCAAAGCAGTCCCGAAGCAGAGTTGCTGGCATTGTTCAGCGTCCCGTCAAAGAACACTCCAATGCGCAACGCGACCCTGACCTTCTCTTTTGCAGGAGCCGGTGCTTTGCCGTGTTTCTCATATTCGGCCCAGCGGTTGGCATGGATATCGACGGGTTTGGCTTCGTCGTATCGATAGTTTTTCGGGGGGTTGGGTACGTATCCACTCATTCCTTGATCACCTGGCTCCTTGGTGCAACGGGCGCTGAGGGTGCCACCGTGGATCCAATCAAGCAACGCGTAGCCCGATGCCATCATTCTGGGAAGAACAGTTCGTCCATCCATTGCCGACGTCGATAGTCACCATCAACTCAATGAAGTTCTCTTAAAAACTCCGCGGCGTAACATCGCCTCCATACCAAACAACTACACCCCGGAGCACACCGTCATGAAACGCCAACTCTTCCTCAACATTGCTTTCTCGGTTTTTGCAGTTAACGCTTTCGCCGCTACTTCGACTCACCCGGTTGTCGCTGAAGGCGGGTCGGATCGTCTGATTGAAAGTCGTGTGGCTGAGGGTGGTTCGGATCGTCTGATCGAAAAACGCGTTGCCGAAGGTGGTTCCGACCGCCTGATCGAGAAACGCGTTGCTGAAGGTGGCTCGGATCGTCTGATCGAGAATCGTGTTGCCGAAGGCGGTTCGGATCGTTTGATCGAAAAACGCGTCGCCGAAGGTGGCTCGGATCGTCTGATCGAGAATCGTGTTGCTGAAGGTGGCTCCGACCGTCTGATCGAAAAACGCGTCGCCGAAGGTGGGTCCGACCGTCTGATCGAAAGCCGCGCTGCATAAATGCTTGGTTTCACCGCACTACTCAACGCAAAAGCCCGGCCTGAACAGCCGGGCTTTTTCGTGTGCAATTGATCGGTTTTGTTTGCCGCCCTCCCTTCAAAGAAAATAAGCCCCGCAGACACCCGCCGCAATGAGCCAGACCAATACGATGATCACCGCAGCCAGCGAGCAGAATGCCAAGCGGCAAAAGGATCACGTCCTCCAGGTATCCCAGTACAGGAATGAAGTCAGGAATGACGTTGATTGGACTCAGCGCATAGGAGCGCGAAATTACGTCTGCCGCACAATATCGACCGAGATCTCCACCGCTGCAATCGTTCCTCGATTCTCAAGCCAATGGGTGGTGTACCTGTCCTCGGGCCAGCCCACGCCCGGCCCATAGTCGGTCGCGATGCCGTTACGATGATCGGTGATCGTTCCTTGCAGGATGTAGACGGTGCCGGGTCTGTCCACATGGTTGTGAATCGGCCCGAAGACGCCGCCGGGCTCGATAGTTACCCGACGCATTCTGAGTTGGCGCCCTGCCATGCCCTCGATCTCGGGCCCCAGATCAATCGTTGCCAACAAGTCCACCGTCACGCCTTTCGTCTCAGGTGCCACCTGTTCGTCGCTCATGGCGCGCCTCATTGTAAAAACAGGGCCTGACTTTAAGTAGAGACGCTTAAAGCGCCGATCAGTCGGGAGGCGACGAAGGGTCGATTGTTTGGTCCAGAATTCAGGCTTTTTTGTCCGCGCTTCCCATGGGCAGGCGCAACACCAACTAATCTCAACAGGGCACGGTACGAGCCAATCCACGCCTCAAACCTCTTGATCCAGGGGAGATGAGATGACCGGTTTAACAGCGCATCAATGCTCGTCATGGGTTCTGCCTTCCCTGCTCGCCATCAGCGTGGTGCTGACAGCGGGCTGCGCGGGCAAACCGGCCTCGACGCGTTATCTGGCTTCAAACGCCAGCAGTGCTTGCTACGCAAAAGCCCTACCCACGGCTGGTGAGGGCGGCCTGGCATGGGGGAACACGTTGGGCATGGCGCGCAAGAAATCCCTCGATAATTGCATTCGCTATGCCGGCCGCTCCGGGGGCACGCCAGACACCTGCAAAGTGGTGTTGGCGCAATGCAAGAACTGATCAACACCACGGCGCCTTAGCGCAATGGAGTGTCCGCACACGCACCTGCGCGAGGGGTCCATTGGCAGGCGAAAACACCGTTGCAGAATCAGCGGTCCCACCGGCTGCGCTTCCAGGTTTCAACCAGCCTCAGGGCGCTGAATCCAAGGAAGACAAGGCCGACAAAAAAGGCGAGGAAGCGGCCGGCTCAAACTCAGGAGCCGACTCGCAGGCCACGGAAAAAGATGCGCAGACTTCGAGCGGCTCCAGGGACGTTGAGAAAAAACCCAAGCCATAAGGGGTGAGCCGTTGGCTTGAGTAGCCGGATTGTTGGCTTACATCAGCAATTCCCGGTGCTGCTCTATGAACTGCGCTGGCGTCAGCAGTGCCTGGCCGATGATGGTCGTGCCGGTGTCATCGAGGCCTTCGAGACGCTTTTCCCGTTGGTCGATCTTCACGGCATTGAAGTGCACGGCAAACGCCGGGTCATGATCCAGGCCCAGCATACGAACAAACTCCTCGACGCTGACTTGCTCATAGCGTACGTCCTTGCCGAGCGTGCGGCTCAGCAGCCCCGCCAGTTCTTCGTGGCTGTACTCGATCGGTCCGTGCAGCGGGTAAGCCTTGTCGCCGTGGCCTTGTGGATCGAGCAGGATGTTGGCGACAACCAGGGCAATGTCGCTGGCCGCAATCGGCGCAAACCGGCTGTCGGCGTCGAACGGTGTGAGGTAGCGGCCCTCACGAATGAGCGGCGCGATGTAGAGCATCCATTGCGCGAAAAAGGTGACCCGCAGGTGCGTGGTCGGGACGCCTGACCAGGTGAACACTTGCTCTGACATCCAATGATTCAGGGTCGCCTGGCTACGTGCGTCGGGGCGTGATTGTTTGTGCGACATGTTGACGATGTGCGTCACGCCCTTTTCTTTGGCGGCCTGGGCAAACAACGCCGCCGCCTCCACCAGGCCATCGCTCAAGGGATAGCAGAAGTAAGCCCCTTCGACGCCCTCCATGGCCGGACGTAGTGACTTCAGGTCCAACAGGTTGCCGACACACACCTGCGCGCCCATGTCCTTGAGTGTTTGCGAACGCGCGTCCTCGCGATGAACGAAGGCTTTCACACGATGACCCTGTTCAAGCAGGAATTTCACGGTCGGGGCGCCGGTAGCGCCGGTGGAACCTGTCACCAGAAATGTTTTCATTGTTTGTCTCCAAAATCAGAAAATGCAGCACGAATAAAGTCGATGGGTTTATTCAGGTCTGAGCAGGCTGGCGGGCACCACCGTGTCGATGCGCCCGGTGGTCACGTCGTAGACCAGCCCTGTCACGGTGAATCCACCGGGCAGGTTTGGATTGGCTTTCAAGGCCGCCACATCAACTCCGACCGCTTTGTAGGGGTCGTCGATTTCCAGCGCCGCCAGATCGTTCTCGGACACACCCATGTGTTTGGCCAACAGCGCGGGCGCGTGGTGATAGCAGCCGCTGATGCCACAATCGGTGTGGTGCAGGACGATCAGGTTCCAGCCCTGGCCGACCGCCGCGCCACCGACGCGGGACACGGTGCCGAGGATGGCCATCGTCTCGAACAGCGCCGGGTTCACGCGGCCACCGACGTTGCGGATCACGGCAGCCTCGCCGGGGGCCAGCTTGAGCACATCCATCGGATCGACGCGGGGGTCGACACAGCCAAGGATCAGCGTTTTTTGTGAAGGAATAATCTTGAGGTCGGCACGAAAACCGGTTGCGGCGAACTCGGCGTTACGTTGGGTCAACGTCTGTAAAAAGTTCATGATGAGCTCCGTCGAACACGTGGGAGGATCAGCCGCGCTGCGGCAACCGGGTGGACATCATCGCCTGCACTTTCTGCGGATCGACGGTGAAGGCCTGGTGGATGCCACGGGTCTGGGCGCCGGCGATGACTTCATCGTTGGTGCCCGCTTCGATGGCATCCAGGGCATCAGTCACGACTTCTACCGGGCTGAGTCGGGGCTGCGGCAGTCTGGCGCCCATCGCTGTGTCGGTTTGCACGGCCAGAACGCCGACCACTTGGGTACCCTGCCCACCCAACTCGGCCCGGATACTGCGGGTGAGCGACAAGCCGGCAGCCTTGGAGGCCGAGTAAGTCGCGGCCATCGGCAAGCTGATGAGCGATAGCATGGACAACATGTTCAGCACCGCGCCGCCGGACTTCGCCAGTACGGGTGCAAAGGCCCGGGTGAGTGCCAGCGGACCGAAGTAATTGACTTCCATTTCAAGCCGGGCGTCTTGCAGGTCAGGTGCCGAAATGGCGCCCTCGAACGCGGCATAGCCGGCGTTGTTGATCAACAGTGTGACGTCACTGGCCACGCTGGCCGCCGCGGCCACTTGATCGGGATCGGTCACGTCCAGCGGCAGCGGCACCAGACGGCGATCGCCGTCCTTGAGCAGTTCGGCCAACGAGGCGGTATCGCGGGCGGCGACGTAGATCTTCGCGACACCACGCTTGAGCAGCTCTTCGACAAAGGTGCGGCCGATGCCGCGATTGGCGCCTGTCACCAGGGCAATGGAGTGGGCAATCTTCATGCGGTATTCCTCGCTATGCAGTGAATTTTCCAGCGACAACGGCGCCAGTCAGTTCGGGGAAGCGCTGGAGGGCTTCGGCTCCGATGGACCAACTATGTCGTCGCGCCCAAATCTGCGGTAGCGGTCGAATCAGGCTAAGATTTATCTCGAATCAGCATTAATCATTGCCTGCGGTACTTGCGACGCTCGCGGGTGATCGTCACGGGCTCGCTCAAGACAGGTAAACCGGCATGCCGTTGAAAGACATCCTCGCCTTGCGGCTGTATACCCGCGTAGCCCGACTCGGCAGCTTCTCGGCCGCTGCACGGGAAAGCGGGCTGGCACAGTCCCAGGTGTCACGGATGATTGCCGAGCTTGAGGCAAGCCTGGGCGCGCGGCTGCTGTCGCGGACCACACGGGCCGTGGTGCCGACCGAGGCAGGGATGGAGTTTCTGGCGCGCATGGAACCGATCCTGGCGGCGGTCGACGATGCCGAGAACAGCGTGCGCGAGACTGGAGAATTGCGGGGTTTGCTGCGTATTGGCATGCCCTCGACGATGGGCATCCGCGTGGTCATCCCCAGGTTGTCGGCCTTTACTGAACGTCACCCGATGCTGCACCTGGAGCTGATGCTCGAAGATCAGTGGCAGGACATGGTCAAGGAAGCCGTCGACATCGGCATCCGCGTGGGCAACTTGCCGGACCTGGCGGGTACGGCCAGACGGATTGGCACCATGCAACGGGTGATTGTGGCCTCTCCGGCTTACCTTGCACGCCACGGCATGCCTGTGACTCCGACCGACCTGGAGCGACACCGGATCGTCGGTGGTCCGGCAGGCTCGCAGGCTTCGTCCTGGCAATTCGAACGCGATGGCACGGTGTCATCCATCAACCTCGGCCCACAATTTTCGACCAACGATACCGCCGGGGCGCTGGCGGCCGCGGCAGGAGGCCTTGGCATCGTTTCGACCACGTCCTGGGCCTGCGCGCTGGAGTTGGCCAGTGGCACCCTGGTGCATCTGCTTGCGGAATGGAAAATGGCCGACCTGCCCGTCCATGCGTACTTTCCGCAGGGACGCGCGACTCGTCTCGCGGCGCGTGCATTTGCCGACTTCCTCGCCACCACGCTCGGCAGTGAACAGACGGAATCTGCCACTTCGGGAGACGGTGCATAAACAAGGAAGTGCTGCCCTCCTCGCGTCATGCCAAGCGTGCGTTCGGGTGTTTGCGGCCTAAAGCGAGGCTCAATGAAAACGGGCGCCATCAAGGCGCCCGTTTTTCAGTGTCAGTGCGTTTTATTCGAGATCGAGTTGCCAATCTTGCTTAACCCTTTGGTGTTGTGATCACCGGGCGTTGTGGTCGCAATGGCCCTGGCTTTCGCTAAGCCGCGCGTATCTTTGGAATGGGCGACGCCAGAAGTCGTTGCGCCGTGACCGCGATCACTGCCGTAACGGTTTCCGCTTACACCGCGGTCGCGAACTGCCTTGCCGGTATGATCGCTGGCCAGCCCCTTACCGTGTCCGTTGCTGTCGGAGCGGCCGTCATGATCCGCGTCGCTATGGCTGCCGCTCATACCGCCGCTATGGCCGCCACTCGTACCGCCGCCATGGCCACCGCCGTTTCCGCCACTGTTTCCACCACCATGGCCCCCTCCGTTACCGCCACCGCCACCGCCACCGCCTCCATTACCACCGCCACCGCCATCTTTCGCATAGGCAGAGCCCATGATGGACAGGTCAACGGGGAGCAATGGCGCAGCTGCAAGCATCAAGGCGCAGGAAAAGACCGCAAAGAGACTTTTATTCTTTAAAAGCATGATGGCTTCCGTAGGTTGATATCGCGTGTCATAGGACGCGATAACCCGGTTTCGGTTCCGGGTGTTGCGACGGACGGAAGCTTTGGAGACATACCGGAGTTACACGAAAAAAAAAGCCTCTTTGGGTAATGAGATTCAGGCGCTTTAACGCCTCTACAGTTAATCAAAAGCACCGTTCAAAACTTCGTATACAAGCCCCGTCGCCAGCGTGACCAGGATCAAGTCAACCCCCACTTGCTGCCACTCGTACCCGTCGTAATGAGGCAATCTGCCCACCAGGCGGCCATCCAGTTTTTTGGCAATCCCCGGCGGTAATGGCTTGCCGCGAGCGAGGTTTTTCTGAATACCGGGGGGCAACGCAGGACCAGGATTCCAGTAGTCCCGGTGGCCGCCAATAATCCCCAGGATACTGTCGCGGTTGACGCTCGGACCACGATCCCAATTGCTGCCCGCTGTATTTTTGCCTTTATTGGCATGACCGGCCTGATTGCCATGATCCTGACTGCTCTGCGGGTTTCCCTTGCCATTACCCTGGCCATTTCCATTTCCATTTCCATTTCCAGGGTCAGCCAGTGCAGCAGTCGAACCACAGACCAGTGCAAGGCTTGTAACAGCGGCAATCAGTGAGCGGGATCTGAACATCAAGTCGTTCCTTCAGCGGAGAGAAAGCTCCCTGACTGTAGTCGCTTTCAACGGTGTGGGTTTTATGTCTCACGGCCAGCGCTTCGCTCACCGACGCATTGTTGACATAACTCAATGAGTTTCCGTCGTTCAGGCGTAAAAAATACTGATCGCCCGTCATCTCTCACGCACTTTACAGAGGACTCCATCATGAACGACTTGAGCCTGCGTAATGCCACCCTCGATGAACTGCAATTCCAGCCTGCAATCGATGCCGAGGGGATTCACGTCAAGGTCCAGGGCGATGTGGTGAAACTCGAAGGCAGGGTGCATTTGTGGCGCCAGCGCCAGATTGCAGAACGGGCGGCCTGGTCGGTGCCCGGTGTCAAGGAAGTCATCGATCACATACTGCTTGCCTGAATCGAGGACCCGGGGAGCCTGCGACCTCCCCGGGAGGCTCAAGAACGGCCTGTTCGACAGCCGTTACTTATCCGAGCAAAGGCCATGAAAAAAAACCACCAATGGAACCTGTCTTACTTCGCGATCACCTTTATCGTGCTCAGCCTCTTTCAATTTCTATTCATAGAACGGCATGTCGTTCAGAGCATTCCCTACAGTCAGTTCCAGCAACTGCTCACCGAGCACAAGGTCAGCGATCTGCGGATCGAGAAGGACCAGATCAGCGGAAAGCTGCTGGAACCCATCGACGGCCGCAACCTGTTTTCGACGGTTCGGGTCGATCCAGCGCTGGCCAGCGATCTTGGTCAATCAGGTGTCGAGTTTACCGGCGTCAGTGAAAACACCTTGCTCAACGGTCTGATCGGGTGGCTGCTGCCGTTTGTCCTGATCATGGTGATCTGGCATTTTCTGTTTCGCGGGATGGCGGAAAAACAAGGCCTGGGCGGCCTGATGAGCATCGGCAAGTCACGCGCCAAAGTGTTTGTCGAGCGCGACACCGGGGTGACCTTCGCCGATGTCGCAGGCATCGATGAAGCCAAGGTTGAATTGGTCGAAATTGTCTCGTTCCTCAAGGACAAGACCCGATACGCGCGGCTCGGGGCGCACATTCCCAAGGGCACGCTGCTGGTCGGCCCGCCGGGGACCGGCAAGACGCTGGTGGCCAAAGCCATCGCCGGTGAAGCCGGTGTGCCATTTTTCTCGATATCGGGGTCTGAGTTTGTCGAAATGTTCGTTGGCGTGGGGGCGGCCCGGGTACACGACTTGTTTGACCAGGCGCGCCAGGCGGCGCCCTGCATCATCTTCATTGACGAACTCGACGCATTGGGAAAAATGCGCGGCGTCGGTGCATTTGGCGGCAACGACGAAAAAGAGCAAACCCTCAACCAGTTACTGGCAGAGCTGGACGGATTTGATCCCCGGGAAGGTGTCGTGCTGTTGGCTGCGACCAATCGGCCCGAGATTCTCGACCCGGCATTGCTACGCGCCGGGCGGATCGACCGGCAGATTCTGATCGATCGCCCCGACCGCAAAGGTCGACAGGCGATTCTCAACGTTCATCTAAAGAAAATCGTCATAACGCCGGGCCTCGACGCCGAACAGATCGCCGACATCACCACTGGTTTTACCGGCGCCGACCTGGCCAACCTGGTCAACGAAGCGGCCATCGTCGCCACCCGTCGCGGCGCCGAAGCGGTCAGCCTCGATGACTTCACCCGAGCGGTAGAACGCATCGTCGCCGGGGTTGAGCGCAAGAGCAGCTTGTTGCACGCCGATGAGCGCCAAGTGGTGGCGTACCACGAAATGGGGCACGCCCTGGCCGCCAGCGGCCTGCCGGCCATGGACCCGGTGCACAAAGTCTCCATCGTGCCCCGCGCCATTGGCTCGCTGGGATACACGCTGCAACGCCCCACCGAAGACCATTTCCTCATCAGCTGCCAGATGCTCAAGGACCGGATTGTCGTCCTGATGGCCGGGCGCGCCGCCGAGTACCTTGCCTATGGCCAGATTTCCACCGGGGCGGCCGATGACCTGGCCCACGCGACGGATATCGCCCGCCAATTGATCACCCGTTTTGGCATGAGTCCCGAACTCGGGCAGGCAGTGTTGGAGCGGCAAAACGCGACGTATCTGGGCGAGCGGATGCAAGGCGTGGGCGAGAAAGACTATTCGGAACAAACCGCCAGGGAAGTTGACCTGGGGATTCGCGCCCTGCTCGATGAAGCGTACGAGCGCGCAAAAGCCTTGCTCGGCAGTCGTCGGGCTGACCTGGACGCGGGTGCACGTCTTTTGCTGGAAAAAGAAACCCTGACACCCGAAGAATTCCCGCCACTCAAGCCCATCAAGTCCGTGCCGATAGCCCCCCGACTGCCCGCCCCGCCACCTCCGGTCGACTGATTATTTGCGACGCTTGCCGGGGTCCATTGCCAGTTCAGCGCCTCGGGCATGTCCTGCCCGTGATCAGCATGCTTCGATTTGAATGTCACGAATCTTCAGCACCAAGGTGTCACGCGCCGGAATGAGAAACTTGTTGGAATGCCAACTGTCTGCCAGCGTGCCGGTTTCGGCTTCACCGTCGCCGATCACGCAGGCGACGAACAGGTCCGGATTATCAAATGCAGCACCATAGGCGTGGGCCGGGCTGTAACCCAGCTCGCCACCTTAATGGATCGATCCCGGAACCTGCGCCGAGATGTGACTGGAGATCCCGTACGGCCAGGAAAACTGCCGAAAAAGACGAACAGGCCCCGGCGTGGTCCCCCAGTGACCCAGCAACCGCGGTTTCAGGTGCGCCAGGGTGAGCGGCTCCTTAAGCAGCGGTTAGCATCAATTCTCGATGCAGCGATTCAAGACGTTTCACTGCGTTTTGACGCCAAGCGTCGCCAAGTAATGCGCAACGGATTGGGCGTCCGCATCGGACAGTGAATGATTCTCCCGCTTCATCTGCGCGCCACGTGGACGCTGGTCTGTCTGCCCAAGCACTTTCATCTGGCTGATGACATAGTCTGCGTGTTGACCCGCCAACCGGGGCACCGCGCCCTTGCCCTCCCCGCCAGCACCGTGGCAAGCGCTGCACTGGGCGACG
The DNA here is from genome assembly GCF_949767865.1 of Pseudomonas sp. IT-P294. NCBI lineage: Bacteria > Pseudomonadati > Pseudomonadota > Gammaproteobacteria > Pseudomonadales > Pseudomonadaceae > Pseudomonas > Pseudomonas sp. IT-P294. The sequence goes on from NZ_CATKQW010000016.1 coordinate 17,280, forward strand.
CCCGACTCGGGAATGCCGTTACGGAAAATCGACTCACCACGGGCATCCGACGTCTCGGCATCCGCTCTCATTGGGCTCTGACTCGAAAAGTAGTCCGCCAATTCAGCGATCTGCGTGTCGGTCAAATGGGTCAACCCGCCCATGTACTGAGCCCCGGACTTATCGCTGCGGGTATGCAGTTTGAAGTCGCTCAATTGCAACTTCAGGTACTCCTTCTGCTGACCGGCCAACTTGGGGAACATCGGGGACACGGACTCCCCCGTCAGGCCATGACACAAGGAACACACTTGATCGGCCATGGCGATACCGGGCATGGGCGACACCTCTTGTGAGGTGTCCTCGTGGGTACTCGTGCAGCTCATGAGCGCAACGGCGCAGACCGCGACAACGCGATGCAATCGGTTGAATGTGCGCTTCATGCCACAGGTTTCCATGGTCCACGCCCCTTGATTCAACTATCGGCAGACACGCCCTTCACTGTCATTGCGGATCTCCCAAGAGACGCGCTGCCGACACCTCTCAATTGAGCTTAGCCAGACGTCGCCCCTCGACAGGTCACGAGCAACGAGTTGCTCAGCCTGATTCGCAATATTGTCCATCGCTTGCGCTCATATCCGGTGCCCCATCAAGACCTGGCTTAAACACTTTCTCTCCAGGCATTGCAGCCTTTGTTGATCAAACTCAACCATTCGCCTGAATCGGCGTGTAGGAATAATCGAACGTCGAACAGGCGACACACGGGATGGGGCTTTAACACCGTGTCGAGCGCCTGCGAATTGATTTCTGGCGGCTGAGCGTCTGATGGAAAAAAAGCGCAATGCCGGTGGCAGTTACCTCACCATGGGATGGCCGTCATGACTAAACCCACTCAAGACTCGCTGGACACCTTTCATGATTCACGTCGGCCCTTTGACGAGGCAGCCATCGCGCCGATCCTGCGCCGATATGCGGAACCCTTGCCGACGCTGAACTCGGCGACGTTTGGTGAAATGTTCGATCGCTACGCGGATGCGCGCGTGGTCATGATCGGTGAGGCCAGCCATGGCACCAGCGAGTTCTATAAAACCCGCGCAGCGATTACCCAAAGGCTGATTGAACACCACGGGTTCACGGTTGTGGCGGTGGAAGCCGATTGGCCGGACGCTTGCCATGTCGACCAGTACGTTCGGGGACTGGCCCGCTCGGCGTGGAAACGCCACATCTTCAGCCGATTTCCGACCTGGATGTGGCGCAACACCGAAGTGAGGGCCTTCGTCCACTGGCTGCATCACTTCAATCACCAGCACGGCCCTGAACGTCGTGTCGAGTTCCGCGGGCTCGACGTTTACAGTCTGCGCAACTCCATCCATGAAGTGCTGAACTACCTGGACCATGCCGATCCGCGTTTGGCTCACGAAGCGCGCCAGCGCTATGGCTGCCTGACGCCGTGGCAGGACGATCCGGCGCTGTACGGCCACTTCGTCGAACGCGCCGGACTCATGCCCTGTGAGCAATCAGTGGTCGACCAACTTAACGCCATGCTGGCCGAACAACTGGCCGGACTTGTCCGCAATGACGAAGCGTTCTTCAACGCGGCGCAAAACGCCAGGGTGGTGCAGGCGGCGGAGCAGTATTACCGCGCGATTTATCGAGGCTCGACCGCCTCCTGGAACCTGCGGGACCGGCATATGTTCGACACTCTGCAGGCGCTGCTCAAACACCGGGGGCCGCAGGCCAAAGCCGTAGTCTGGGCGCACAACTCCCATATCGGCAACGCGGCCGCCACGGAAATGGGCTGGAAGGGTCAGTTCAATATCGGGCATCTGTGCCGCAGTGCTTTCGGGCGCGATGCCGTGCTGATCGGCATGGGCACCGACCGGGGCCAGGTGGCGGCTGCCGATGACTGGGACGGCGCCATGCTCATCAAGGACATCAGGCCCTCGCACCCGGACAGTTGGGAACACCAGTTTTTCAAGGCCGGCGTGCCGGCGTCGTTGACCGACTGGCGAGACCCGCGCCGCAAAGAACTGCGCCATGCCTTGACCGGACCGCTACTGGAGCGGGCCATCGGAGTGATTTATCGCCCGGAGACCGAGCGCCGCAGCCATTACTTCGAGGCCTCGCTGGCCGAGCAGTTTGACGCCATGATCTGGATTGAACAGACCCGCCCCGTGAGCGCATTGGCGCTGCCGAAAAGCCAGGCCATCGAACCGGAAGACGAAACCTTTCCGTTCGGTGTGTGAGGCGCGTCATTCAAGTCCAGCTGTCGAGGTTGAAGTTCAAACATCGACATTGCCCCCAGTCGTACCGCCAGCAGCAGACTCTCGTTGCCAGGCGCGCTGCAACAACTCAATGACCTCTTCGTCCGAGGTCTGGGAAAAATTCAAATACCAATAACCGATCGAGACCATCCACTCAGGCACCAGCGGGCAGATCACTTCATCGACGTCGATGAGCAATGTCTCCACCGTTTCGAGCGGCGCAACCGGCACGGCGACGACGATGCGAGCAGGTGCTTGTTTTCTCACGGCCTGTATCGCAGCCATCATCGAGGCCCCTGTCGCCAGCCCGTCATCAATCAGAATCACCACCCGGTCCTTGAGTTGCACCGGCGGGCGGTTGCCCCGATACACCTGTTCACGACGCAACAACTCGCGTGTTTCTCGTGCGACCACGGCATCAAAACTGGCTCGATCAATCGGATGAGCACGCAGTGCATCTTCGTTGAGTATTTGAATGCCACCGCTGGCAATGGCGCCCATGGCGTACTCCTGATGAGACGGAACGCCAAGCTTGCGCACCAGCATCAGGTCCAGGTGAACATTAAGCGCCGTGGCCACTTCATAGGCCACCGGGACGCCGCCACGTGGCAACGCAAGGACGATAACATCCGGTCGATCCGCGTACTTGAGCAACGGTTCTACCAGACCTCGACCTGCCGCGGCCCGATCCTTCAAGGTCGTTTGCAATGAGGGACTCTGAGTCATGGAAGCCTCCCGGGCGATGACGCCTGCCGTTGTTTACCCATGGCTTTGCCCGCGCTAGACCGCCAGAACGTTGCAAGCCACTTGGTAAAGAATATGTTCAGTGGTGCTGCCCACAAGTTTTTCCAGGCCGTGATACTGAGCCCTGCCCATCACGATCACATCCACCTCCTGTTCGCTGGCAAATTCACTCAGCGCCGAGACGGGTTGTCCCAGAATGAAATGGTGACGATCGGCGGGCACACCGTAGCGATGGGCCAAATTGAGAAACGATTGTTCATCGTTTCTGCGCAAATCCTGGGTCAGGTCAGACAGCGCCAGCCCGCCCATGTCCGTCATGTACACCGCCGAAATATCACAGGCATACAGCAGATGCAGTTCGGCCCCGCACTGTAACGCCACGCTGGTGGCCTGTTGAATGATCCGCTCGTTCAGCTCGCTGTTTGCAGGCGCTGTATCCGAAACGTCGACGGCCGCCACGACCTTGCGCGGCAAGGCATGAGCGTCCCCGCCCACCAGGTACACCGGCACCGGGCAATGCCGCAATAAACGCCAATCCAGCGGGGTGAAAAAAGCGCGCTTGAGCGCTGATTCGTGTTGGGTTTGCTTGATCACCAAATCAGGTTGCATTTCCGTGACGTGATCAAGGATGTCTTGCTGCAAGTCATCGGCCCAGGCCACCTCCATGGTGACCTCGATACCGCGACCCCGGAGGTTTTTTGCCTGGCTTTTCAGCCATTCGGTATGGTCCTGCAGGTAGCTTTTCCGAGCCTTCTCCCGCACGTTTTCTTCAAGCAGTGACAGGATCTCCACCGGCTTTGCCAACGCCGCAATATGCAAGCTCGCACCACTGGCCTTGGCCAAGGCGGCAGCATGGTTGATCGCCGGGGAATGGCGCAGGGCCGGGTTGATGATCAGTAACAGGCGTTGATATTGGCTCATGATCTGACTCCACACAGAGGGGGCTCGACGTCCACCACGGGCCCTTTGCCGAGACTGACGCTGACGCCTGCGCCGGATCAGCACCAGCGTTGATTGAGCGTCCTCCGTTGAGGATTCCCTGGCGTTGATTTATGTCAAATCTGCGCGTGTGTCCCTTGCCCCTTAAACACTCATTTCGTCGCCGTTGATCAATAACCACCTGAATGGTCGCGTCTACACTGGCCGCCCCCCGCAGCCATGTCAGCCATAGGGCAAGATGTCGTGGCGCCCCCCCCCAAGCACTCAGTCTTTGCCCTGTTTCTGATCTAAATCAAACGGCTCCTGGACGTTCTCGCCGACAGTAAAGTCAGCAGCCGCACCCTGACATTCTAGGGATGCAGAAACTCAGGGCCAACCGCTCCATGCCCCCGACACGGGACTGTCATCTATCGGGGCGGCGGTAGTCTTCGTCGGCTGGAGGCTATGGTCGGGGCCACTGATCTTGTAAGGCCAGGACCTGCTTTTTATTCTTTCAGGGTGGAGTGCAGCAAATGTTCGCCGTCCGCCCTCAATCCAAGAGGAGGAGTAAACATGAGCAATTCCGTGAAAAAAATGCCGATAACGACTGAAGACAAAGCCAGTCAGCACCCTATGACGACAGCAGACCTTTGGCGGCCTCTGGAAAAACTCCGGCAACAGGTCGATCAACTGTTCTCGGACTTTGGTCGCGGCCGGGGACTTTCCCCCTTCAGTCGTGGACTGTTCGATGTCGAGCCATTCTGGCCACTGGAACTGACCGGCCAGAGTCTGCCTGCGGTGGACATCACCGAGAAAGATAAAAGCTACGAAATCTCAGCCGAACTGCCCGGCATGGACCAGAAAAACATCGAGATCAAACTGTCCAACGGCAGCCTGATCATCAAAGGGGAGAAGAAAGAGGACAAGGAAGAAAAAAGGAAGGGTTATCACCTCAGCGAGCGTCACTACGGCTCCTTCGAACGGGTGTTCAACCTGCCCAAAGGCGTCGATGCCGAGAAGATCGAAGCGAGCTTCAGCAAAGGCGTGCTGCACGTCTCGTTGCCGAAAAAACCTGAGGCAATGAAAGCCGACAAGGTTGTGCCGATCAAAGGCGAGTGAAACCCTGCAAGTCCAGCCCTTGCCGGGAAAACCGCGGGGGCTTTTTTTATCGGCTCGATGGCGTAGCAGGCGAATCGATCAGTACATTAACGACGGTCTCGATGGTCTCTCACTGGAGCCAGGGCAATGGCTTGACGATGGTCAAACTGCAAGGCGTGCGGTTCAACACACTCTCGGCAGTACTGCCGATGAACCGGTCAATCCCGCGTTGGTAGACCGCGCCCATCACCACCATGTCGAAGGCATTGCGTTGCGCGAAATGTGTAATCACCTTATGAGGAATACCTCTGAGCTGATGTCGACATTTTTGTTCGATACCGTAGCGCTCGGCCAGCACCTCGAAGGCTTCTGTCTGGGCATCGGTGACGGCGTTGCCCAGACTGGCTTTCAGGCTCTGTGTCGGCACACTCTCTGTGACGTCGCCCATCACCGACCAGTTACTGACGTTGAGCAGGTGCAAGGGCGCACCGCAGGAGGCTGCGAATGTCGAGGCCAGGTCGAGCATCCGGTCATTGAGCCCATGCGTCAGATCTTCCAGGTGCGATAGATCGATGGCCGCGAGGATCTTCGACGGCTTGGGATTTTCGGCGTCAGTCACCAGATGCAAATGAGCCGGACAGTCACGCAGCAACAGCCAGTCCAGAGGTCGATGGAAGGCGCGATCGAGTGCCGGAATCTGCTGGGTGTCCTTGATCACCAAATCCGCATGGAAGTCATTCACGTACTCAAGCATATGCGCCAGACTCGACTTGGCACAGACCACTTCAGTGGTCACCTGCAACCCGATACAGCGCTGAAACCGGGCTTGCTGCTCCAGCCAGTGACGATGTACCTGCAAGTAGCCCTCCCGTGCCTGGGCCATCGCATCGTGATCAAGCAGCCCGGCCAGCGCCAGTGCCTGCACATAGTCGAACGCGACGATGTGCAACACAGCCCCCGAGGCGCAGGCCAGTGCGCGCGCCCGGTCGAACGCCGGCGTACGGCTCATTTCGCAGGGGGCGATCAACAGGATCCGCTTGAGTTTCAGCATGACCTACCTCGTCCTCGGAACACCTTGCCTGCCTTGCCGCCCATTCTCTTGATGGCGGATTTCCTGCAAACCGGTTCCTTTATTTTCGAGTCGACTTTTGCGCCATCCGACTGGCACGAACATTGGCTTCATCGGCAGTGCGTTGCGCCTGGCTGGCCGCTTGCGCCGCTTGTTGCACCTTCACCATCGCTTCATCGGCGCGATGTCCTGCGGTCGTGGCATTGTTTTCCGCGGATTCGAGCCGCGCCTCGAATTCCTGAGTTTGCCGGTGACTGCAACCGGCAGTCGCAGCCAACAGGATGCTCAACAATGCAAAGGACAAGCGCTTGTTCATGACGGTGCTCCCTGGATTTAATGCGACTCGAAAGCTTTTGTTCAAGTATCTGGCGTTATCCCCTGAGGGCTCTGATTTTTGTCAACTAATTCAAGCTTTCAGAGGCTTTGTCCCTGCGACGCCCGCTCATGGAAGCCTTGTTGATGTAGCTCAATGACTTTCAGCCGCCCTGGGGTAGAAATGGGCACGTCCACCGCCGATGCTGATGAAGCTCGCCCGATACCGCTGGAGGCTCACCATGCTGGCAGTCACACTGATCAACACGCTAGTGGTCGTCATCGTCGTGGTGAACCATTACGAATGCCTGTTACGGCTGAACGACTGGCTGCCGCGTCTCAAGCTCTGGAGTCGCTTTCGGATTGTCGCCGGGGTCTTCGGTGCCCTGCTGGCCCACGCGATAGAAGTCTGGTGCTTCGCGCTGGCCTATTACCTGATGGCACGTTCCGGCGAATGGGGAACCCTGATCGGCAGTTTCGATGGCTCGTTCATGGACTGCGTGTACTTTTCCTTCACCACCTACACGACCATCGGCTTCGGCGATATTTCACCGGTGGGCAACCTCAAATACCTGACCGGCCTGGAAGCCCTGACGGGGCTGGTATTGATTACCTGGACGGCTTCGTTTCTGTTTCTCGAAATGCAGAAATACTGGAAGCGCAAATAACCGCCCCCTCGCTGCCAGGCCCGTTTCGACGTCTTTCTAGACAGCAAGGACGCTGCAAGGCACCTGATACAAAATATGCTCGGTGGTACTGCCCAGCAGCTTGTCCACTCCGTGGGACTGGACCTTGCCCATCACGATCACATCCACTTGATGCTCGCTGGCGAAGTCGCTCAGCGCCGTGACGGGGTGACCCTGTATGAAATGTCGCCGGTCCGAGCCCACGCCGTACCGAGCAGCTAAATGCAGGAACGATTTTTCCAGGTCTCTGCGCAGCGACTTGGTGAGGTCCGCGAGCGTCAGCCCACCCATGTCTGCCAGAAAAGCCGCGGAAATATCGCAGGCATACAACAGATGCAATTCGGCATCACACTGCAGCGCGAGGCCGCAAGCCTGCTCGATGATCCGGTCATTGAGCGCCTCGTCGGGTGACCCGGTATCCGACACTTCCACCGCGGCCACAACCTTGCGCGGCAAGGCGAAGCTGCTGGCTCCGATCAGGTAGACCGGTATCGGGCATTGACGCAGCAAACGCCAATCCAGCGGGGTGAAGAAAGCGCGTTTGAGCACCGATTCATGTTGCACTTCCTTGAGCAGCAAGTCGGGCTGCAATTGCGTGACGTTATCGAGAATGTCTTGCGACAGGTCATCAGCCCAGGTCACCTGCGTGGTCACGTCAATGCCCCTGCCACGCAACGTATGGGCCTGAGCCTTGAGCCAGTCCTCATGATCACGCCGATACACCTCCCGGGCCTGGTCACGGTCGCCTTCTTCAAGCAGCGACAACAATTTGAAGGAAGGAATCAAGGCGGCGATATGCAACTTCGCACCGCTGGCCTTGGCCAATGCCGCCGCATGGTTGATTGCCGGAGACTGGCGCAGGGCCGGGTTGATGATGAGTAGCAAGCGTTGATACTGACTCATGATTGACCTCCAGACAGGTGAATGTTCGACCGATGACCCAGCAGCGCGGGTCTCCACTGATCGACAGGGTTGATTCTGCGAGTCTGGCACCGGGAAAGACTTGATTTACCTCAAGTGTCCAAGCGGTGATGGACAGGTGCGCGGACCTTCGGGCGCTGGGGTTCGACGTTTGACGGGCATGGATCCATTCGTCTAATACCTTGTCCACAGGAACAATTAGCCTTACCTGGGACGCACAGGTAACTATGCTTTATAAGCTGACCCCGAGGGCTATATGAACATGCCTGACGCTCGTTCGTATCGAGACCATCATCTCAAGGCCGCCTGCTCCAACTGCAGCGTGTTGGAACTGTGCCTGCCGCTAGGCCTCTCCGGCCCGGAAATCGAGCAGCTCGATACGCTGATCGTGCAACGCGTCAAAGTCAAAAAAGGCGCCGCCCTCTATCGCGCAGGCGATCCGTTGCGATCGCTGTACGCCGTGCGTATCGGCTCGTTCAAGACCTGCGTGCTTTCGCTCGATGGTCGAGAGCAGGTCACCGGCTTCCAGATGCCCGGCGAAATGCTCGGCCTGGACGCCATCAGCACTGAACGGCACACCTGCGATGCCTACGCGCTGGAAGACAGCGAAGTCTGCCCTATCCACTTCGCTCACCTGGAAAAACTGGCCCATGAGCTGCCCTCGCTGCAGCACAACCTGAACAAAATATTAAGCCGCGAAATCGTCCGCGATCACGACATGCTGATGATGCTGGGCAACATGAACTCCGATGAGCGCCTGGCCGCGTTTCTGCTGAACCTGTCGCAACGGCTGAACCAGCGCGGGTATTCATCCCGGGATTTTGTCCTGAAAATGCGCCGCGAGGAAATCGGCTCCTACTTGGGCCTGCGACTGGAAACCATCTGCCGGGGCATCGCGCACCTGCGGGATCAGGGACTTGCGGAGATATCGGGCCGCGACGTCAAAATCCAGAACATGGATGGCCTCAAGCAGCTGGTCGCCGGTTGTCATCGCCACCAAAGCTAACCCCCTCTGACGCCGGAGAATCATCATGCGCGCCATGGTATTGCACAGGGCCGGCCATCCACTGCAACAGCAAGAACGGCCTGTGCCGACACCCGGTCCCCAGCAACTGCTGATCAAAGTCCTGGCCTGTGGCGTGTGCCGCACCGACCTGCACCTGGTCGACGGCGAGCTGCCTCAGGCGGTACTGCCGCGAGTGCCGGGGCATGAAATCGTTGGAGTAGTCACAGCGGTCGGAGCCGATGTCGCGCCCGACTGGATCGGTCGGCGGGTGGGCGTTCCGTGGCTGGGCTGGACTTGCGGTGAATGTGTGTTTTGCACCTCGGGCCGGGAAAACCTTTGTGATCATGCACAGTTCACCGGTTGTCATCTGGACGGCGGTTATGCCGAGTACACGGTTGCCGACCGGCGCTTCTGTTTCCCGATTCCCGAGGGGCTCTCGGACGTTCAGGCAGCACCGCTGCTGTGTGCCGGGCTGATCGGTTTTCGGGCGTTGCAAATGGCCAAGGGCACCCGCCATCTGGGTCTCTACGGGTTCGGCGCGGCGGCGCATCTGGCGATTCAGGTGGCGCGAGGCCGGGGGCAGAAGGTGTATGCCTTCACCCGCCCGGATGACAGCGAGGGCCAGGCCTATGCCCGCTCACTGGGCGCCGAGTGGGCCGGGCCTTCGGACCAGCCACCACCGCACCTGCTCGATGCCAGCCTGATTTTTGCCCCCGTCGGCGCGCTGGTGCCGCTGGCACTGGCGGTCACCGTCAAGGGCGGCTGCGTGATTTGCGCCGGCATCCATATGAGCGACATTCCCGCGTTTCCCTACCGGCTGCTATGGGGCGAGCGCAGCGTCCGTTCGGTGGCCAACCTGACCCGTGAAGACGGCACCACGTTTTTCCAGGAATTGGAGCACACGCCCGTGCACTGTGACGTCACCTGTTTTGCCCTGGCCGAGGCCAATCAGGCCTTGGCGTACCTGCGAGCCGGCCAGTTCAAGGGCGCCATCGTGCTCATCCCCTGACCGGGGACCTGACGGCAAGGATGCTGCCCGGCACCGAATAAAGGGCCCGTTCGGTGTTACTGCCAATGAACCGGTCGATCCCCACCCGGTGCACCGTGCCCATCACCACGACATCCGCCACGTATTGTTCGACAAACTCGTGGATCACGGGCACTGGCAACCCCATGATGAAATGCCGACGCTCCGGCGGTATGCCGTAGCGATCGGCCAACGTGACAAACGCCAGGTGCAAGGACTCGCGCAGTTCCTCGATGAAGTCCACGGTCCAGCCTCCACCGGCCAGCGGCGCGTCGCCATTGAAGGCTGGTGACAAGTCATAAGCGTAAAGCAGGTGCAGCGGGGCATCGCATTGCAAGGCCAAGGCGTTGGCGGTCTGAATGATGGTGTCATTCAAACCGTTGATCTGGGTGGAAGGATCGAACGGGTCCACCGCCGCCACGACGCGGTGCGGCAAGCCGTAACGGGTCTGGTTGACCAGGTGCACCGGGACCGGGCATTCGCGCAGCAAATGGCAATCGAGCGGTGTGATGAACACCCGTTTCAGCAGCGGCTCCAGGGTGACGTCCTTGATCAGCATGTCGGGCTTGAGGTCTTCGACCGTTTTCAAAATATCCAGCAGCGGATGCGTGGTAAACACCACGTCGACCGTCACGTCCAGCCCCAGATCGTTGAGTCGGTCGAGCTCATCGGCGGCCCAGCGACGGTAACGGCGCAAATACCCCTGATACCGTGCGTCGTCGATTTTTTCTTCCCACAAATGCACGACCGGTGCCGGTTCGACAAAGGCCCGCACGGCCAGCACGGCACCGCTTGCCTTGGCCAGAGCCACGGCCCGCAGCATGGCTGGGGACTGATGCAGGGTTTGGTCGGCGACCAGCAACAAACGTTGATACTGACCCATCACACACCTCGGCTCGACGACGGTCGTTGTGGACCGCCAGGCTCCAAGCGTGCACGTGTTGCCCCCTCTGCCAGGTTGATTTACATCAAATACCGGCAAATGAACGTCCTGCGTCACGACTCTCTGATCCAGATCAGATTCAAGCCCGGCCATCGGCGTAGAAAGGAGTGAACTGTACGGTTCACCACCGCGCACCTTTCAAACCGGATGGAGGATCACCCCATGCTGACTGTGAAAGACCACAATGACCGGGCCGCCGCCGCTTACGCCTCAGTCACCGGACAACACTGGATCGAATCGCTCAAGGACGGTCGTCATGTGCTGATACGACCGCTGACGGAAAAAGACCGCGACCGTGAATACGCCTTCATCAAACGGCTGTCCCCCGAGTCTCGGCATATGCGCTTTCTCGCCCAGATCAACGAGCCCGGTGCCGCGATGCTCAATCAGTTGATGGACACCGACAACAAACAGCGGATGGCCTACGTCGCGCTGGCCCATGAAAATGGCCAACTGATCGAGATCGGTGTCAGCCGCTATGCCGCCACGACCGAGAAAGAATGTGAATGCGCGGTGACGGTCGCCGATGAGTGGATGCACCTGGGCCTGGGAACGTTGCTGATGGAGCATCTGATCAAGGCTGCACGCAAAAATGGCTTTACCCAGTTGTACTCGGTGGATGCCGCCAGCAATGCGCCGATGCGTGACCTGGCCAAAGCGCTCGGTTTCCAGACAAGCAATGACCCTAACGACAGCCATCAGGTCATTCACCGTCTTTACCTGTAAAAAATCGCCCCGCGATGTTCCGGCCAACGGTTCATCGCGGGGCGATCCAGTCTTCAGGATTGCAGCGTCTTGCCCGGCTTGATGGCCAGCACACTGCAGGGCGCGCGGTGCAGCAGTTGCTCTGCCGTGGTGCCCAACAGAATGTTCAATTTGTTGTGCTGCACCGTGCCCATGACAATGACATCCGTGTGATGCTCGGCGGCAAAGTCACAAATACTGTTCAGCGGTGAGCCTTCGATGAAGTGCCGGGACGCTGGAGGCACACCATGACGTTCGGCGAGGGACGCAAAGGCGTCGTGCTGCGCCGTTCCCAACGCTTCATAAATACCGGTGGCCAGCGGCAGTGCGCCAAAGCCCATGTCCTGGGCATACACCGCCGCCCAGTCATACACATGCAGCAGTTCCAGTCCCGCATCACACAGGGCGGCCAGCTTGGCGGCCGCGTCGACAATCTGATCGTTGAATATCCGATCCTGGTCTTCGCTGCGCAACACATCGACGATGGCCAGGACGTTGCGTGGCTTGGGATTGAGGGCATTGGTCACCAAGTGCACCGGCACCGGACAATCGCGCAGCAATTGCCAGTCCAGCGGCGTGAAGAACACCCGTTTCAGCGCCGACTCTTCCTGGGCGTCCTTGATGATCAGCGCCAGCGACATCTCGTTGACGAAGCGCAGGATTTCCTCATAAGGATGCTGCACCCAGACCACCTCACTGGTGACCTCGACCCCGTGCCGGCTGAGCAGCCCGGCTTGTTCGGTGAGCCATTGCCGATGGGTGTGCAAGTACCCTTCACGCGCCAGATTTATTTGCTCGGGGGCGAACAGGCCAGCTACCGCCAGTGCCTGCAAATAATCGAACGCCACAATGTGCAACGGCATCTGCATCGCGTGCGCCAACGCGGCGGCCCGGTCGAACGCTGGCGTGCGGGTCATGGCTGAGGGAGCAATTAACAGTAAGCGTTGAATCTGCGACATGGGGCACCTCGACAGGCGATCATCGGCTGGGGTCAGTAGCGTTTCAGAATGCACGCTCCCAGCCCCGGACCAGTTGATCTTTATCAGTTTCGCCGTCCCTTTTTCATGAAGCGCGGATACCTCAAACCCCCTCTGACAACCACGCGTCGTGCCGTCCCCCGGCACGCTACTCCGGATTGACAAAGATCAAGCGGCGACGGCAATAGCGGCGCCAATCTTGTTATCAGGTACACGCGCCATCCAACCCTCGCGGCCATTTTCGGCCAGTTTCTGTGCGCCAAGGGAGCATTGTCATGTCCGAGCAATCACGTTTCATGCTGGTCGTCTCACCCCTGATGGAAAACAGCCCCGCGTTCGACCGCGCCGCCGCACTGGCCAAGGCAGAAGACGCCGCGTTGCACATCGTGGCCTTCGATTACCTGGAAGGCCTGGCGACAGCCGGCCTGGTCAATGAGCAGGCGCTGGAGCAGATGCGCCTCGGTTACCTCGAGCGCCATCGCCAATGGCTGGAAGACCAGGCACGGCCGTTGCGCAAAATCGGTGTGACCGTCACCACCGAAGTGGTCTGGGTCGAAAAGCCCTTGAAGGAAATCCTGATACATCTCAAAGAGCAGCCAATGGCCCTGCTGATCAAGGCGCTGGAACATGAAACGGTGTTTTCGCGCATGATGTTTACTCCCCTGGACATTCACCTGCTGCGCGAATGCCCGGTGCCGCTGCATTTTGTCAGTCATATGCAGCACGCATTGCCGCGCAGGATTGTCGCGGCGGTCGACCCGTTTCATCGCGACGCTCAGTACGAAGACTTCAACGACCGCATCCTGCATGAAGCGGTGAAGCTGGCGACGGCATGCAACGCCCAGCTCGACGTGGTTTATGCCTACGACCTGTCGTCGATCGGCGCCGATGAATTCGGCTTCGACGACGCCACCAGATTCTTCTCCTCGAAAACCGCCAAGACCTTGTTCGACGCCCAGGGCGAAGCCTTCAACGAACTGGCCGAGCGCAACGGCATTCCACCGGAGCAGCGCCACATGGTCATGGGCAACCCGGCCAAGGTCCTGGCCAGTTATGCCGATGCCTACAACGTCGACGTGATCGTCATGGGACGGGTTGGCCACCGTGGCTTGGGCCGCTTGATTGGCAGCACGGTCGAACACCTGCTCTATAAAATGCCTTGCAGCGTTTGGGTGGTCTCGCCGCAAGAACTCGCCGATTGATACAACGTGGCGCAAATCAACAAGGGCTGCCGTATGAATGGCAGCCCTTTTTTTAATTTCTCCATTCGGATAAAGCCACCTTCCCTGTCCATTGGTCGATCCAGCATTGCTCTACAGATTCAATATAGATATTTTTGGATCTAAGGATTCACTATGAGGCATCGAACATGGCAGTCCCCCTCCAGGCACAAACACTCACCAAGGCCCAGTGCGTCACGGGTCTGCGTGCGGCGGTCGGCATACTCGACAAATGGCGCGCCTCCAGTGATCAGGCCTGTCGCATCCTGCGCATTTCGCGTAGCACCTACACCCGCGCCCGGCAGCGCGATGTGCAATGGACAGTGTCCCTGGACGCGGACCAGATGCAGCGCATCAGTTTTGTACTCAACATCCATGCCGCATTGCGCCTGGTTTTCGATAACCCGGAAAACGTCTACGGGTTCCCGTCGATGGCCAATCACAACGAGTTCTTCAACGGACGCAGCCCGCTCGAGATCATGGCGCAAGGCGACATGATTTCCTTGTATGAAACCTTCCGGCGCATTGACGTGCTGCGTGGCGCGCAATGGTAGAAATCAATCAACTGGCAGCGTGTGCCGGCGAGCGCTTACAGGCCTACCGACTGGTCAATTCCAAATATCCACCCGTGGCGTTGTTCGACGATGTGGCGGATGCGGAAGCATTTGAAGTCCTGTATCAGATTCAGGCATTGACCAACCCCAGGTTGAAAAATGAAGTGGGCCATCTTGAGTGGATCGCGCGCGATCAGATCCCGTTCGGCATCCCTGGCTGCTCCTATGCCACCGCGCCGTTCACCCACGTCAACCCGGCCGGTTCACGGTTCAGCGATGGCAGCTTCGGGGTGTTGTACCTGGCCGACACCCTGGAAACGGCACTGGCCGAAGTCCGTCATCACCAAAGCCTGTATTGGTCGAATGTGCCGAGTCTCAACTATGAGCGCTTCGTTTTTCGCGGACTGTCCTGCAGCTTTGTCGACACAGACATGAAAGACGCTGCGCTCATTGCGCTGACCGATCCTGTGTACGCGCCTGACGATTACACCCATTCCCGTCGGCTCGGTCGCTCAATCAAAGAATCCGGCGTGCCCGGCCTGCGCTACCGGTCCGTGAGAATGCAAGGCAGTCACTGCTGGGCGCTGATGACACCGAAACCGGTCTTATCGATCATTCAGGCAGCGCACTACGAGATGGTCTGGAACGGCCAGATCACCAGCGTCAGCAAGATCAGCGAAGCCTGAGCACGGCAAGATCAACGGGACGCCATTACCGCAATGACCAAAACCTGCCTGCCGCGTTAATATCCGCCAGATTGGGTTCACACCATCAAGGAGAATCAAAGGCATGTCCGGACTCGACACTTCCCTGCAAGACACCGCAGCGCCTGAAGGCGTGTGTTATGGCTGCGGCAGCAGCAATCCGCACGGGCTGCACATCAAGAGCTTCTGGCATGAAGACGGCATCCACGTCATGGCCGAACACACGCCCGACGCCATGTATTGCGGCTGGCCCGACCTGGTGTACGGCGGGTTGATCGCGATGCTGGTGGATTGCCATTCAAACTGGACGGCGATGGCCTATCACTACCGGATGGAACACCGCGACACGGCAAGCCTTCCGCGCATCAATTGCGTCACCGGTAACCTTGGCATCAAGTTCATCAAACCGACACCGATGGGTGTACCACTGACCTTGCGTGCAAAAGTGGAAGGCGAAGTCGGACGCAAAAGTCGGGTCATTTGCGAGGTCTACGCCGGGGACGTGCTGACGGCCATTGGCGACTCGGTTTTTGTTCGCGTAGACGCCGCGCAATTGGCAGACAGTGCGCGCGTAACGCCTGAATAAATCCCTTGATTGTGAATCGTGAGCCCAAGAGGTTGTCCATGCCCCGCTTCCCACATTTACCGCAACTGCTGACCTGCGCCCTGCTCGGTTTATTCGCGTGCAGCACACAGGCCAGCACGCCCTCCTCTGCACCCGACAGTTTGCAGCTGCTGCTGGTCACGATGAACGAGCGCTTGAACATCGGCGATCTCGTGGCGCTGACCAAGTGGGACAGTGGCAAGCCGATTCAGGACAGTGCCCGGGAAGCGCAAGTGATCGCCAATGCCAGGAAAATGGCCGTTGACCGTCAACTCGACCCGGATGAAGTCGCGGAGCTGATCTCCGCGCAGATAGAGGCCAGCAAACTGGTGCAGTACGGGCTGATCGCTCAATGGCAAGCGGCCGGCAAGGCGCCGGACACCCCACGGCCTGACCTCGCCGGGGAGATCCGGCCTCAGCTTGATGAGTTGCAAAACCGTCTGTTGCAGCAATACGCTGACTTTGCCGCCTATCGCAAGGATCCGAATTGCCCGAGTTGGTTGAGTAAGGCGCGAGCCCGCTTGATCAAGGATCAATTGCACGGGCAGGCCCTGATTCGTGCCACCGGCGAGTTGTGTGTCGCGAGTCAGTGAGCTTTTGATCGAACAGGGCGTTGGCTGAAGGGATAGGTTTGCAGCTTGGACCAAGAACAAGCGTGGCCTTATCCGCCTGATGTTGTTCACTGTGTTGGGGTTGGGGTTGGGGTTGGGTGCATATCCGTTGCTGCGGTAACGGCGGCTGTTGGTTCCGCTC
>NZ_CATKQW010000017.1:0-27455 GCF_949767865.1 Pseudomonas sp. IT-P294
GCAGAGCGTTTGCGCGAACGTGAACACCGGGTTGCCGACATTGGTAATAGCTACAGCTACGGTTCAGCAATGAATGTTAACGCGCACTTTTCCATGGACTGATGCACGTTACTGTAGGCGCACCTTTTAGCGACTCATCTCCACCCGGTTTTGTTGCTCCTTTCAAAACCGGATTTAGCGCTCTTTTCTACGAAAGAGCGTTTTTTTTTATTTGACAACAGCAGACGATAGAAGCGCTCACCCGCGACTGTCCAATTTGCCATCAGGCGAAAAGCCGAGGTGATTCATGGGTGAATACCGAAGATTATGGTGGATGTTGATCGGCATCCTGGGAATAACGTTCTGCCTGCTCGGCTGGTTCGGACGCGAGATCTATCGTCAGGCGCCGCCGATTCCGGAACGTGTACTGAGTACCGATGGGCACACGTTGTTTCAAGCCGATGACATTGTCGACGGTCAAACGGCCTGGCAGAGCGTCGGTGGCATGCAGCTCGGATCCATCTGGGGTCATGGGGCCTACCAGGCGCCGGACTGGACCGCCGACTGGCTGCACCGCGAGCTAGTCGCCTGGCTCGATCTGGCGGCAGGTGACAGTTATGGCAGCCCCTATGCTGACCTTGATGAAGATCAGCAAGCATCGCTACGCCATCAGCTCAAGCGTGAATACCGCGGCAATCGCGTTATTGACGGCACGTTGGTGCTCAGCCCTCGACGCAGCCAAGCGATCCAGCAGACCGCTAGCTACTACAACGCGTTGTTTGGCGGCGATCCAGCCTTGCACGGCAGCCGCGAAAGCTTTGCGATGAAAGAGGTCACCCTGCCGGATCCTGCACGCCGACTGCAATTGACTCGTTTCTTCTTCTGGACAGCCTGGGCCGCCGCAACCGAGCGGGATGGCCACAACAGCACGTTCACAAACAACTGGCCTCACGAGCCACTGATCGACAATACCCCGGCGGCTGAAAACATCATCTGGTCGATGGTCAGTGTCATCGTGCTGGTTGCCGGCGTCGGTTTCCTTGTGTGGGCCTGGGCGTTTCTGCGCAAGCACGATGATGTCGAACCCGTTGCCCCGGCTCAGGATCCCATCAGTCTGGTGGCCCTGACACCGTCCCAGAAAGCCTTGGGCAAATACCTGCTGCTCGTCTGCGCACTCTTCGGTTTTCAGGTGATGATGGGCGGGTTGACGGCCCACTACACCGTTGAAGGGCAGGATTTCTACGGGCTTCCACTGTCGAAGTGGTTCCCCTACTCCCTCACGCGCACCTGGCATCTGCAAAGTGCGATGTTCTGGATCGCCACCGGTTTCCTCGCCGCCGGGCTGTTCCTCGCCCCGATCATCAACGGCGGGAAAGACCCCCGAGGCCAAAGGCTCGGTGTGGACCTGCTGTTTTGGGCGCTGGTGGTGGTCATCATCGGCTCTTACTGCGGCAACTTTCTCGCCATCGCACAGTTGCTGCCGCCCGAGTGGAGTTTTTGGCTCGGCCACCAAGGCTACGAATACGTCGACCTGGGCCGCCTGTGGCAGATGGGAAAATTTGCCGGGATTGTCTTTTGGCTCGTGCTGATGTTGCGCGCCATGGTCCCGGCGCTACGCAACCCTGGCGATAAAAACCTGCTGGCGTTGCTGGCATGTTCGGTAGTTGCCATCGGCCTGTTCTACGGCGCAGGTCTGTTTTACGGCGAACGCACCCATCTGTCCGTGATGGAATACTGGCGTTGGTGGGTCGTGCATCTTTGGGTCGAAGGTTTTTTTGAAGTGTTTGCCACCAGCGCCTTGGCCTTTATCTTCACCACCATGGGCCTGGTCTCGAAGAGACTGGCGACAACGGCAACACTGGCTTCCGCCTCGTTGTTCATGCTTGGCGGTGTGCCCGGCACCTTTCACCATATCTATTTTTCCGGGACCACTACGCCAGTGATGGCCGTGGGGGCGACCTTCAGTGCCCTGGAAGTCGTGCCACTGATTCTGCTGGGCCATGAAGCCTGGGAGAACTGGCGTTTGCGCGACCGTGCGCCCTGGATGGAGCGCGTGCGCTGGCCCTTGCAGTTTTTTGTCGCCTGCGCGTTCTGGAACATGCTCGGCGCCGGGGTCTTCGGCTTCCTGATCAACCCGCCGATCGCCCTGTTCTACATACAAGGTTTGAACGCCACCCCGCTCCATGCCCACGCGGCTTTGTTTGGAGTGTATGGCTTTCTGGCGCTGGGTTTCGGTTTGCTGATCCTGCGCTACATCCGCCCGCACCTGCGGCTGAATGACCGTCTCATGAACACCGGATTCTGGTGGTTGAATGCAGGCCTAATGCTGATGATCTTCACCAGCCTGCTACCGATCGGTGTGCTTCAGTTTTACGCCAGCGCTAGCCAGGGATTGTGGTACGCGCGCAGCGAGGCTTTCATGCAGCAGGACGTGTTGCAGACCTTGCGCTGGATGCGAACTTTCGGCGATGTGGTGTTTATGGTGGGCGCTTTTGCCGTGATCGGACAGATCACCGGTGGTCTGCTCAAGACGTCGGCGAAAACGCTGGTTGGCGAGGCAGCCCTCACGACCCGGCGGTGAATGGATTTCACCCCGACCTTTATTGGCCCCCTCTGCGCGTGACAGGTCTGCTTCTTTATTTACTTTCGGGAATCAGACCTTATGTCCGCGCAACAAAGCCTGGCGGACATCGCACGCGGAGGTTATGCCGCTCGGGGCGTGTTCTACCTGATCTTCGGTACTTTTGCCTTGCTCGCCGCTCAAGACTCGACCAAAACCAAGGACAACCAAAAAAGCCTTGAGTCCTTGCTGAGTCAGCCATTCGGCTATGTTCTGGTCGCGATGCTGGTGGTCGGGCTGCTTGCCTTTGCCGGTCGGCACGTGCTGCAGCCACCCGCGACGTTGACCATCACGGTACACAGTTAAAGAGTTTGGTGATCCGTTCCGGCCTGCTGGCGGGAGGCATTATCAATGGCGCACTGGCTTTTTTCGCGGCGGGCCTGTTGATTGGCAGCATCAGGCGCTCAGGCGATTCCTGTGGCAGTCAAACCAGGGATCTGCTCGCGCACCTGCTGTCCTAGGAGCACTCGAATCTGCTGGTGTATCTCATCACACTCATCCCCCTCGGCGTCGGTCTCGCCCACCTCTTCAAAAGGCTGGATGGTCTCGTTTGAAAAGTACTTTGAAGCTGACGAAGACGTTATGCGCTATGTGCGTCCGGTGTCGCGGTTCGGTCTGATCGCCCGCGGCGTGGTGTTTATGGAGATCGCCCTGTTCCTGGTCGTCAGCGGTTCGACTTATAAGGCGATGGATCCGCCCGGCATGAAGAACGCACTCGATGCGCTGCAGAATCTGCCGGCCGGTGCTGTGATTTTGATGGTGATGGGGCTGATCGCTTTTTCGGTCTATAGCTTCGTCGAAGCGGCCTGGCGCAAGATCAATACGGATGTGCCAGGAGTCCCGCGTGTCTGGCCTTACGAGGCAAGGGTCTGCATCGCGCAAATCCTGACGCGGTGGCCTGCCAACGATGGCAATTTCACAGGCACCGAACCGATAAACCAACGCCGGGCCAGCCCTACAAGGGCGTCAATTCAGCGTAGCTGGCGACGCCAAGGTCAAACAGACCGGCCATGTGCGCAGCACCGAAATCCAGTGGATCAGCGTCCATATCGGAGGGCAGCGCCGCGTAGCGCAGCTGGACGTTGTGGCGATGGGCAAACGCGGTGGCCATCGCCAGGTGCATGCGCAAATTGGCCCGGCTGAGTGAGTCGAACGATCGACTCATGATCGCCACTGCACCGCCGTTCAACTGGTTGTTGCGGGGCGCCATTGGCGCGTTGATGATGATGAAGATCTTGCCCGGCATCAGGCTGGGTTGATTGATTTGCCACTGTACCAGCGCTTCCGGCAGCAACATGAACGGTGAGTTGATTCCTCCGTCAGCGTGCATTTCCGACGTTTCACCGTCGGCAATCGGTACCGGCGGAAAGATTCCCGGGACGCTGGCCGACGCCGTCATGATGGTGCGAAACAACGCCAGGGCTTGTTGCTCGTTGCCGGGTTCCCGGGCGGACAGGGCAATCGCCCCCATGTCCCAGATGTGCGTTTCCTGAGTATCGAGATTGGTGGTGGCCACCAGCAATCGGCGACCCCGGCAATGCTGGTCGGCAACGGCCTGCAGTAACGCGGGACTGGTGTAGCGCTCGACGAGCTCGGCAAGCGGTTCGCCGCTGTATAGCGACGGTCGGGCCAGCATGCCAAGGCCGCGCTCTGTCAATTGCGTGGCGCCCACGCTGCGGTAACCCTGTATCAGACGGGGATCCCAGTATTTGCCGGCGAAGGCCAGCGGGGCGATCAATGCCCCGGTGCTGACGCCGGTCACCAGATCAAATTCAGGGCGAGTACCGCTGCGGCTCCAGCCCACCAGAACCCCGGCGCCAAACGCACCATTGGCGCCTCCTCCGGAAATGGCCAGTGCCGTGATGCTCGTGCGTCCGGCCTTTTCGCGATCTACCTCCCAGGACTGCATGAACTCCATGGATTGTTCGGCGTTATCGGCCACAAAACGAAAGCGCTTCAGAGAAGAAAACTGGCGAGTCGGCTGGGGGGTTGAAACCGTGTCAATCATCGGTCGACTGAGCGAACCACACCCGCTCAACATCAGTTCGAGGGTGAGCATGATCAATACCAGCACGCGGCGCGATGTCTGACACAAAGGCTGATCGCTCATAACAAAACATCCCCTGGAAAAAAATCGGCAACATCGTGGGGAAGCAAGATGGAAGGAAGAATAGCGCACCCCAAAAACAATCGTCTGCTTATTGCCTGCCGCATTAACCATCTGAACAGACAGGTTTCCTGCGATATTATTTTGATTCTCAGGCGCTTACCCGGATGGGCGCGGAATCGATAACCAACCTGGCATTTTAATGGCTGGCATGGGCAATCGATATGACATATAACCCCGAATAACGGCCAGCTGAAAAATTTGAAAATTCTATATAATCGTTTTGAAGACTAGTTATCGCGACAACTTGACAAGCTTGCGCCGAGAATTTATTTCACCTCGCTCCCGACACACTGAAACAACGCCACTGCAGGCGAAAACCGAGCCTCGAAACGCCCATGAATTCGATTGTCCACGACCCCCTCCGCCCCACCGAATCGCTTTCGTTACCGCGCATTCTGGTATTTCTTGCTTACCCGCAGATGGGCTTGCTGGATTTGACGGGGGCCCAGACTGTGTTCTGGGCGGCCTCTAAAGCCATGAACGAACGCGGACTTGCGGGTTACGAGCTGCACACTGCCAGCCTCGAGGGTGGATTGATCGCCACCGCCGAAGGCCTGTCGGTGCACACGACAGCCCTGCATTTGTTCAATGACAGCAGTGTCGATACCTTGATCGTGCCGGGCGCGCCGAACATTCGTCAGGCCATGATCGATGGCGTCGCGCTGGTGGACTGGCTGCGCGAGGCTTCGGTCAAAGCAAAACGCACCGCTTCGGTGTGCAGCGGTACATTTCTGCTGGCCCAGGCCGGCTTGCTCGAGGGGCTGCGTGCTGCCACGCATTGGGCGATGTGCGACATGCTGAAGAGCGGTTTCCCGACGATCGACGTCGACGTCGATGCCATTTTCATTCAGCAAGGCTCGGTCTGGACTTCGGCGGGCGTCAGCACCGGCATCGACATGGCGCTGGCCCTCGTGGAGGCTGATTGCGGTCGCGAAGTGGCGTTGCAGGTGGCGCGAGAATTGGTGGTGTTTCTCAAGCGGCCCGGTGGCCAGGCGCAGTTCAGCCTGTTGCTGCAATCGCAAATGGACGAAAGCTCCGGCTTCGACGCATTGCATCTTTGGATCAGCGAAAACCTCAGTGACGCCAGCCTGACCGTTGAATCACTGGCTCGCCAGGCGCAAATGAGCCAGCGCAATTTTGCCCGGGTCTACAAACGCAAGATCGGCCGCACACCGGCAAAGGCCATCGAACTGTTTCGCATGGAAGCCGCACGGCGGATGCTCGAAGACTCGCAGCGCAACATCGATCAGATCGCCCAGCTGTGTGGTTTTGGCGATGAGGAGCGCATGCGCTACACCTTCCATCGCCATCTCTCGATTTCACCGCGCGAATACCGCAATCGGTTCTCACGCTGACGCCAGGCGTTTTCTCTGCAACCAGCCGAGCAAGCCGCTTCGCTTGATCTGTTCAGGTTTCTTAGCGACCACCGATTCACGAATGTCTTCGCGCTGGTGCTGCAAATTATCCAGCGCCAGTTGCAGATCGCTGAAGTGTTCCAGATGCATGCCTAGCATGGCTTTCTCGATCCGGAACAAGCGCCCGCTGGTGATGCTGCGAAACTCGGCCCGTGACCGACCTTGCGCGAGAATGCCCTCCTCGCCCATGATTTCGCCTGGCCCCATTCGCGCGGCTTCAATGAAGCGCTCGCCGTCATGGATCGACGCCGAGATCACGCCGGTACTAATGACCATCAGGCAGTCCGCCACTTCCTCGAAAGCGAGAATCACCTGATTGGCCTGGTAGTCCACCGTCGTCATGTGACCGGCCAGCCGGTCGCGATCTTCGAGGCTCAACGAGCGGAAAACCCGGACCTCCTCCAGCAAGCGTCGCGGACGACTCCAGGTCTGAATGTCCGCCGCCGTTCCCCAATTGACGCCGGACGCTTCGAGGTGTCGATACGCGAGGTCGAACATCAGGTTGCGAACTTCGGTCTTGCGCGACATCGATTCGATGAAGCCCTTGAGCTCATATTCGTTGTATTCCAGGTGCGAGCTTTTGACCGAGACCTTGGGGGCAAATCCGGGCAGCAAGGCGCGTGTGCCTTGAAGGGCCTTTTCCAGTGCGTCGATTGCCTGTCGCGGGCGCACGGTGCTCGGAATCGCCATGACGATACTGACGCCATGCACATTGCCGGGCCGGCTGAAGTTGAGGATTTTGGCTTTCGCCGCCACCGAATTCGGTACCACCGCCATGGCGCCCAGGTCTGTCAGCAAGTGAGTTGAACGCCAGTCGATCTCGACCACTTTGCCTTCGGTGCCGTCGATGGAGATGCGGTCATCCAGTTCGTACGGCTTGGTAGTGTTGAGCACAATGCCCGAGAACACATCGCTCAAGGTACTTTGCAACGCGAGGCCGACGACGATTGCCATCGCCCCCGACGTGGCAAGCAGTCCCTTGACCGGCAACTGCAGGACATACGCAGCCGCCCCGACAATGGCGATCAGGAAAATCGCAGCGCCGATCACGTCGTGCAACAGGCGCGAAGTGTGGCCTTCGCGCGAGGTCAGGCCATTGCTCAAAATCACCGTCAGGGTCCTGGCCGCAAACAGCCACCAGGCGATGCCCAGGACGGTCGCCATCAGGTTGAGGATCGCATCCTCCGGCCATAACGGCGGCTGCAACGGGCTGATACCTGCCGCCGTCAGCACCCAACAGAACGCCACGAACAGGGCAATCCGCGAGCAGACTCGCCAGCCAGGCCGGGTGATGCCCAGGCAATGCCAAAGTGACAAGTCGAGCAGGATTAGGACTGCGCCGATGATCAAAGGGTGAGCTTGCAATAAATTGAGCATGGTCTTTCCCGGATATCTGGATCTGTTCGCTTCAGGCAACCGCTGAAATGAAGTGCTCGACAGGCGTCAGTCGCGCAAGCGAAGCATCCTGTTCGCAGAGAAACGCGCTGCACCGCGCGCGCAGCCAACGTTCACCTGGATCGTTATGCGTCGCCCCGCGCCAGACCATCGACAGCTCTCGCTGCGGCAGATCGAGCGGGGCAAATTCGGCGCGCAACCCGCCGATCATCGCCATGGATCGGGCGATGTAATCCGGGACGATGGCAATCATGTCGCTGTCGGCCAGCAGCATCGGCAGCGCGCTGAACTGCGGGACCGTCAGCACAACTTTGCGCTGACGTCCGAGGTGGCTCAGCGCGCGATCAGCCTCTTCAATGACATTGCCCATTGATGACACCACGACATGGGGGCGACAGCAGAATTCATCCAGCCCCAACTCCCCGGACTGCGAATCGGCACGCAACAGCATCGGGCGTATTGGCCGCAGCCCTTTGCGCCGGGCGTTGGCGGGCAGCTCCAGGGTGTGGCTGATGCCCAGGGATATTTCCCCCGATGCCAACAATTGCGACATCTGCCAGTGATCCGCGCGGCGCACCACCAGCGTCATGTTCGGCGCCTCGATCCGCAGACGACGCAGCAGCGATGGCAACAGCGCGTATTCGACGTCATCCGAAAGACCGATATGAAAGGTCGCCTCGCTGGTGCCGGGGTCGAATGCCTGACACCGGCTCAGGGCCGCCGCGATGCCATCCAGCGCGGGCGCGAGGTTGGAAAAAATCTCTTCCGCCCGGGATGTCGGCTCCATCAAACGGCCCGACCGAATGAACAGCGGATCGTCGAACATCAAACGCAAACGGCCGAGCGCACTACTGATGGTCGGTTGACCGAGAAACAGCTTCTCGCCGACACGACTTACATTTCGTTCGTGCATCATCGACTCAAAGACCACCAGCAGATTGATGTCAGCACGACGCAGGTCATTTCTGTTCATCATGGAAACCGCCCGGCCATGTGGCCATTGAGGTTGGGTAAATAGCGTCTCACCTCCCCCCTTCAAGCAATCCGGAGTAGCGATTCGCGGTGTATGCACAGGTTATGCGGGTGACCGGCAGACGTATGTCCTACCTGAGGACAGGCCATTCATCCATGGGTGTGCCGTTTCATACTTGAGTATGGGAACGATGAAAAATCCGGGACTGCCTGTGCCAGCGATGGCGCCCGTGAAATCTCCATCGCCGGCAAGCCGTGCTCTCCTGCAGCTTCGCGGCTGTTCGACAGTCCGCGTGGCTGTTTTTCAGGGGTTTATGTCCTATCAGATGCGAACGATTGCTTCTACGATAGCCCCCATGCTCCGCCCCCTCGAAATCAGGAGTGCATGACCCCAATGAAAAACAACAGGTCTGCCACTGCGCGCAAAGCGCCGCCGTTTTTCAGCAACGTCTTCGGCACAGCGCCGCGCATGCCCAGCCTGAGGACTGCCGAAGCCGCCATCAGCATCAGCCCCAACCCGTTGATCAACGCCCTGGGATGGCTGATCGGACTGGTAGTGGCCTGCGGAATCGTGGTGATCAATTCCGAGACCCACACCGACCTCGCTCCGACGATTCTCTACATCACCCTGTTACTGATGGCGGCCAATCTGTTCTCCATCAACGCGGTGATCTCCATTGCGCTGATGTGCATCCTGTTGCTGACGGCGATGTTTCTTTACAACGGCGGTTATCAACGCTGGGATTCGACCACCGGTTTTTTCCGCTGCCTGACCGCCCTGTCAGCGATTACTTTCCTGGCCCTGCGCAGCAAATACGCGGCTGACCGCCTGCGTCTTAACGAGGTCTACCTGATCGGTGCCCAACGCTTGAGCCAGACCGGTAGCGTCGGTTTTCGGGGTGACGGCGAAGAAATGTCCTGGTCGGACGAATCGGCGCGGATTTTCGAATACCCGCTGACTCAACCCCCGACCGCTGCAATGGTTGTGGCGCGCACCCACCCCGATGATCTGGCCTCGGTATACGAAGTGTTTGCCAAGGCGGCCCGGCATGAGCCGCTGATCGAAATCAAACACCGGCTGCTGATGCCCGACGGTCGCATCAAACACGTGCACATGATTGCCAGCCCGCTGTTTAAACAGCAGGAAAGCTGCGAATACCTTGGCGCGATCATGGACATCACCGCCAGCAAGGAGGCTGAGACGGCGCTCTTTTGCGCTCAAGCGCAGCTGGCGCACGTTACCCGCGTCACCTCGTTGGGTGAGCTCGCTGCGTCGATTGCCCACGAAGTGAATCAGCCATTGAGCGCGATCACCAGCAGCGGCGAAGCCTGTCGACGCTGGCTGGATCGGCCTGTTCCAGACCTGAACGAAGCGCTGCAATCGCTGGATCGAATCATCGCCAGTTCGTGCCGCGCCAGTGATGTCATCAGCCGCATCAGGGCACTGTCGCGCAAATGCGATCCGTTGCGCCAGCCGGAATCACTCAACAATATCGTCAGTGAGACCCTGGGCCTGGTCCAGCAAGAGATGGCGCACCACAACATCAGCCCGCAAGTCGAACTGTTGGCATTCTCTGGCCAAGTCCAGGTGGATCGGGTACAAATGCAGCAAGTGATCATCAACCTGATCATCAACGCCTGCCACGCCATGGGCGCGGTGAAAGTGCGTGATCGCGTGTTGCATGTGCGCACCTGGATCAGTGACGACGAGGCGGTGGTGGAAGTGGCGGACCAGGGCTCAGGCATCGCCGCCGACGTCTTGCCATCACTGTTCACCCCGTTTTTCACCACCAAGGAAAGCGGGCTGGGGATGGGTCTGTCCATCTGCCGCTCGATCATTGATTTTCATGGCGGGCGGATCTGGGCAACCAGTACCGTCGGCCAGGGTACGTCGTTCAAATTCGCATTGCCGTTGCTGACCAGCGGCGGCGCGAACTGAACCACCCGACCCGACACTCATTGCTGAATCAGGACTACCGCCCTCTATGGAAGCCCCATGAACGAGCATCACCCCATGAACAAAGTCGTCAACAATGAGCCGCTGGTCTTCATCGTCGATGATGATGCACCGCTGCGTGAGGCACTCGGCAGTTTGTTGCGCTCCATCGGATTGCAGGTCGAACTGTTTGGTTCTGTTGCCGATTTCATGAGCTACCAGCGCCCCGATATTGCCAGTTGCCTGGTACTTGACGTGCGGCTGCAGGGCACCAGCGGGCTGGATTTTCAGCACGAGTTGGTGGCGGCCAATATCAACCTGCCAATTGTGTTCATGACCGGTCACGGCGACATCGCCATGACGGTGCGGGCAATGAAGGCTGGCGCCGTAGATTTCCTGGCCAAACCCTTTCGGGAGCAGGACTTGATCGACGCCGTTTCCGCCGCCCATGCCCGGGACAAAGTGCGCCGCGAATCCGAGCGTGGCAACGATGAACTACGCGGCCGCTACGCGACGCTGACGCCAAGAGAACAAACGGTGATGGCGCTGGCGGTGTCGGGCCTGATGAATAAACAGATTGCCGGCGAAATCGGCTTGAGCGAAATCACAGTCAAGATCCATCGCGGTCAGGCCATGCGCAAAATGTTCGCCCGCTCCTTTGCCGATCTGGTGCGCATGGCACAAGCGCTCGGCCTCAACCAGACTCAATAAGGTTTCTATACGCACGTATAGTACGCCGCGCGTCAGGACGGCGTATCTTGCGATGATGACGGGCGCCCTCGATGGGCTACCCGAGATCAGCCCAGGTATAGAAATGTCCTACACCGCTGTTGTTTCCGTTGTTGACGATGACGAGTCCGTGCGAGCTGCCCTGGACAGTTTGTTGCGCTCCCACGGCTATACGGTACGGGTGTATGCCACCGCTGAAGCGTTTCTTTCATCCGCCGCGCCACAAGACACCGGCTGCCTCATCTCCGATATACAAATGCCCGGCATGTCGGGCATTCAAATGTATGACGAGCTATCCGCCAGGGGCATCCGGGTCCCGGTCATTTTCATCACCGGCTACCAGGGCTCACCGCCGCGGGTCAGCGCCGAAGCGCCTGAACCCATCGCGTATTTTCCAAAACCCTTCCCTTGCTGCGAACTCGTGGCCTGCGTCGAAGATGCCCTCACTCGCCACGCCTGAAAGCCGTTCCACCCTGTTTTAATACTTTGGTATGCCCGCCTCATACCTAGACGTGTCGCCACTGACCCTAGGTAGAAGTGCCCTGCCTCCACCCCCTCGATAACATCCCCTACAGCGAACCGAAACGGATTAAGTGCCGCGCTTATCCATCAAGCCACGCACCTGGATCAAGCCGCGACGCTGTCACGCTTAAACCGACAATCCATTTAATGATCGACTTTGTCTTCCGGAGTAATCCCATGAAACAGAACATTCTAGTAATTGGCGCAGGGTTTGGTGGCGTATGGAGCGCATTGGGCGCAGCCCGTCTGTTGGATAAGCATGACCGCAACGACGTGCAGATCACCCTCCTCGCGCCCCAGGCAGAACTGCGCATCCGTCCGCGCTTCTACGAGGCGGACGTGCACACCATGATGGCGCCGCTCGGTGATCTGTTCGACGCCGTGGGTGTGAAATTCGTCAAGGGAACCGCCGACAACATTGATGTCGATAAAAAGCAGGTTGCCTACAGCGATGTGTTCGGCACCCAAGGGATCCTGAGCTACGACCGACTGGTACTGGCCGCCGGTAGCCGCGTGGTTCGCCCGGCGCTTGAAGGCATCATCGAACACGCCTTCGATGTCGATCAGATCGAAGAAGCCACGCGTCTCGAAGCCCACATAAAGGCACTCAAGGATCTGCCGGACAGTGCTGCACGCAACACTGTAGTCGTCGCCGGCGGTGGCTTCACTGGGATTGAAACGGCCACCGAAATGCCGGCCCGGCTGCGCTCCGCCTTGGGCGACGATGCCAGGATCCGCGTGATCGTGGTGGATCGCGGTCCGCAAATCGCCGCGTCGATGGGTGACGGGATTCGTCCATCCATCGTTGAAGCATCCAATCACCTGGGCATCGAGTGGGTGCTCAACGCTTCGGTCGCCTCGGTGGATGCGGGCGGCGTGACCCTGGCTGACGGTCAGCGCATCGAGTCCAGCACGGTGATCTGGACCGTCGGCTTCCGCGCCAGTCCGTTGACTGAACAAGTGGTCGGTACCCGCGATCCGCAGGGTCGCCTGCACGTCGATGGCAACCTGAAAGTGCTGGGGCATGCCGATGTGTATGCCGCCGGCGACGTGGCGTACGCCGCCACCGACGACCTTGGCAATTTTGCCGGCATGTCCTGCCAGCATGCCATCAGCCTGGGCCGTTACGCCGGCAACAACGTCGCGGCGGATCTGCTGGGTGTCGAACCGATTACCTACAGCCAGCCCAAATACGTGACTTGCCTGGACCTCGGTGCATGGGGCGCAGTCTTTACCGAAGGCTGGGACCGTCAGTTGAAACTGGTCAAGCACGAAGCCAAGGAGCTCAAGACGCAAATCAACACCGTGTGGATCTACCCGCCGGTGGCTGATCGCGCGATCGCGCTGGCGGCTGCCGACCCGTTGATTCCTGTGGCCTGACCCACCTTGCAAAGAATACTCGTGGCCACGGCAGACCGAGCCGCAACTCGGCTGCCGTCGAGGGCTGCGGGCCTTCATTGCGCTTCACTGTGCACTTCCAGAGTGACCCGACATGTACGGCTTTTTCGAGAATCCGATCCGAGTGTTGAAGCTGTCTCACGTACTGTTGATCGGCGGGCTGCTCATGCTGCTGGTCGGGATTATCCTGGCTTATTTCTGTGATGCCTACCTGACGTTGCCCGCTCTTGTCGGTTCCCACGCGATGACCATTCTTGGTCCGACCGCGATCAAACTGGGCTACGTGATGCGACTGCTGGCGTTCAATCGACTGCGCCTCAATCGCGTCGCGACAGGCGACTGCATCGTCGCGTGATCCAAACGCTCTTCCCTACCCGGCTCAGCGCTCTCCTTGCTGAACCGGCACTTCCCAAACGCCCGCCACTCGATTTTTTGGCGGGCGTTTTTTTGTCTGTGCAATAAGCGCGAAGCCCTGCCAGCCCGATCCTCCCTGTATTCATGCCACCCACAGGAGCCCGGCTTGCCGGCGATAGCGCCCGTGAAATCGCCATCGCCAGCAAGCCGGCTCCTACAGTTGATCGATGGCGTGTTTGGTTATCGGGTTCGCATGAAGATGCCGTTGTGTACGCCAGCAACGCTTGCCACTGCGCACATTCAAGCCACCGCCATCTCACAGCTCAGCGCAGGCAAAGCAATCGAAAACACGGCACCTTCGCCCTGATTGCTGGTAGCCCAGATTCGCCCCTCGTGAAACTCGATAATCGAACGGCAGATCGACAGCCCCATGCCCAGTCCGTCAGCCTTAGTGGTGAAGAATGGATTGAACAACGACGGCAACGCCTCTGCGCTGATACCCACGCCGCAATCGCGGACTTCCAGCATCGCCTCGCGGTCATGCACCCAACTGCGGATTTTCAATAGCCGGGTGCGCGGATCGACCTCGGTCATTGCCTGGCAGGCGTTGATGATCAGGTTCAGGATGACTTGCTGCAGCTGCACCCTGTCCGCGCTGATGTGCACCGGTGTCACCGCCAGTTCCACGCGCAATTTCACGTGACTGCGGCTCAACTCGTACTGCACCAGGCCCAGGGTTTCACTGACGATCTCGTTGAAGGACTCGCGCTGGCGTTCAGGGTCGCCATTGCGCGACAGCGTGCGGATGCGTCGGATGACTTCACTGGCGCGCGTAGAACTGCTGATCATCCGGTCCAGCGACATGCGCACTTCGCCCAGGTCAGGTTCGCTGCGGTCGAGCCAGCGGTGACAGGCTTCGCCGCTGGTCCTGATCGCCGCCAGCGGTTGGTTGACCTCATGCGCAATCGACGCCGCCAGCTCGCCCAGAGAAGTGACGCGCGTGACGTGGGCCAGTTGCGACTGGGATTGAAACAGCGCGTCCTCGGCTTTTCTCGCCGCTGTCACGTCCATCACGGCACCAACGTACTCGACGCCGCCATGCTGGACAGGCAACGGGTTGGCGATCATGTGGATGTGCTTGATCCGCCCGTCCGGCATCTGCAATCGATGCTCGACTTCCAGGCGCGGTTCGTGGCGCGAGAGTTGATCGAACACGGCTTCCACGAGATGCCGGTCATCCGGGTGCGTACGAGCGAGAACCTTGAGCATGCTCGGCGCTTCCTTCAACGAGTACTCGAAAATCCTCGCCGTTTCCGCCGACCAGAACATCTCCGAGCGGTCCACTCGGAACCCCACGCTGCCCACCTGACTCAGCCGCTGCGCACCCACCAGATAAGTTTCGTTGCGCCGTAATGTGTCCGCCAGATACTTACTGCGCACCGCCAGAAAAGTGATGGCGGACAGCGAAACAATGCAACGCACATAGGCACCGACGGCTTCGGTGTTCAGGTAGTCGCGCTCGACGATAAAAATGATGGTCAACACCGACAGGCACGCCAATGCAACGGTGATCACCAGCTTCACCGAAAACACATTGGCGGACATCAGCACGAGGGTGACGTAGAGCACGGTTGTCGCCACACTCAAGTTGGTAAAGAACTTGAATACAACGACAAAAGAGGCGACAAGCAACGCAATCAACAGCGCCATTGCGTCAGTCTGCAGGTAATCTTTTCTCAGCGTCACGGGCGTCATGGTTTGTCCGGGTTTAACGGGTCAACGGAGTGCCCGCAGCGGACCGTTAGCCCCGCAACGAGCTACTGGAAATCTACGTTTTGAACGTCTGAAACGTCGCCCGAATATAGTGAAAATGCGGCGTGCGCGACAGGACAAATAACCCTGAAATCACGCCGCCACCAAGGCGTCAGGCAGCGACACTTCTTCTTCGCCATTCAGAAAAACCGTACCCGCCGGAGGCTCCATGATGAGCCGGCCCCAGACACCCTCACCGTTGCTGCCGACACAGTGAAAGGCGTGCGTAGAAAAAATTGGCGGTCGTTCCATAGGAAGCTGGCGCCGGGTGAGACGCCAGCAACTGAGGTTGTAGTTTTCCGTCGGGGAAACGCGCTTCATACGCTTTGATGTTTTCCGGATCAGGTTTGCCGGTCTCCGGATCGGCTACGCGCGCTTGCAGGAAAGCGACAAACGAAGCGGATGTCGCGGCGAAAAAAACCGGCCCGGAAATCATCAGCAAATCGTAGGCGTCCGCATCGTTTTTCAAGCGCAATGACAAGCCGCGGACTGTCCGGCTTTTATCCGATACGTTCGGGTTGCCGCCGCCCACTGAGAAACGCAACACAGCAGGTACGCTGAGTGCGCGACCAACCCTGTGTGTGTGCCGGGCCATGGCGTCGTTTTTCTCGGAAGCCACCGGGCAACCGGCGGCGGACCACTGCCTGCGGGGGGAACGGTTGATCTGTCAGGATCTGATCCGACGGCCGGTGCGGGACGAGGCGTAACTTCCAGTGACGCTCAGCCCGTTGCCAGTACCATCAAAGCATCAAGACACCGGCTCGCGCCGATAGCGCCCGGGCGATTTGCCATGAACACGGCGGAAGGCGACACCGAAGGCGGCATCGGACAGATAGCCCAGTGACGCGGCTATCGTCGAGACGCTGTCGACGCTGTTAAGCAAGCGCGAGGCCGCAACACGCATCCGCCAGCGCGTCGCATATTCGACTGGCGCCTGACCCACGCGCAATTTGAACAAGGCAGCGAAACTCGAGCGGGACATACAGGCGATGTCCGCCATTTCCGCCAGCCTCCAGTTTCTTTCCGGCTGCAGGTGAACGGCTCGAAGCACTGCGGCAGTCGCGGGATTTTGCAACCCACCCAGCCAACTCAGATCAGCCGCATCGGCGGTCGTGATGTGATGCCTGAGCGCATGCATGAAAATCAGCCGCAGCAGGTCATTGCACATCGCATAAGCGCCCACCTGGTTCGACTGCCATTCGCGATCGAGTTCATCGAGCAACCAGGCAAATGATGATGCAGCCCCCGATTGCGCTCGGATGATGACGGCGGGCGGCAACAGATCGATCAACTCCGCGGCGCCCGGACTGCCCAGGGAAACGCTGCCGCCCAATAATTCCACGTCGTCGCCGCCCCCCAATGTCGCAGACTCACCGTCATTCGAAAAAACGTCGGCAGCGTCCACGGCCTCGACTTCCGGCGCGCTCGCCAAGATGAACGGAGTGCGCGACACCACGAAACAGTCACCGGCCCGCAGATGCCGGGCCGGCCTGTTTTGCATCAGCAGCCAACACTCGCCCCGCCGCACGACATTGAATTTCAACTCGATCGGACGAAAACGTAAGGCCCAATCGCCGCCGGCCAGCAAACGCACTGAGCAGGCTGCGCGCAAGCCCGCCAGGGCCAACACGTCAGACAACGGATCAGAGGTTGCATTCTGGATGATCAAGATAGAAATCCGGATGTATTGAACTGGTTCGTCCAGGGAGCTTAAACAACAATGAAGTCCTCCGATACCCGCGAAGGATATTTCCCATCATGACGTTCCAACTCTCCATCCAAACGCCGTTCAACGCCGCCAGTACTGCTGCCGAGGTCATGGCCGGCGTCGATCTGACCGGACAACTCGCCGTCGTTACGGGCGGTTATTCCGGGATCGGTCTGATCATCGCTAAAAGCCTGGCCAATGCCGGGGCCCAGGTCTTCGTGCCCGCCCGGGACCCGGAGCGTGCACGTGCCGCGCTGGCCGACACCGAAGGAGTGAGCGTCGCGGCCATGGATCTTTTGCTGCCGGATTCGATTCAAGCGTTTAGCCAAGGCATCGTCAGCGGCGGTCAACCCGTGTCGCTGCTGATCAATTGCGCAGGCGTGATGGCGACCCCCTTGAGTCGCGATACCGACGGGCACGAAGGCCAGTTTGCAACCAATCATCTCGGTCACTACCGACTGACATGCGGCCTGTGGCCTGCCCTCGTCGCCGCTGATTCGGCTCGGGTGATTGCAGTGTCGTCGCGAGGACACCAGATTGCCGAGGTCGATTTTTCGGACATCGATTTCCGCCGCCGCGCTTACGACAAATGGGTTGCCTACGGCCAATCCAAGACCGCCAATGCGCTGTTTGCAGTGGCTCTGGACCGACGCGGTCGCGAGCAAGGCGTGCGGGCGTTTTCGTTGCACCCGGGGCAGGTATTGACCGACCTTGCACGTCACTTGACCGCAGATGAAATTACCGCATTTGACGTACTGGATGAACACGGTCGACCACGCGTGACGCCGGAGGCCGGGCTGAAAACGATTGAGCAAGGTGCCGCGACTGCTCTGTGGTGCGCGACGAGCATCGAGTTGAATTCAATGGGTGGCGTTTACTGCGAAGACTGCAATATCGCACCGATCAACGAATCGGCGCTGGGGCGTAAAGGCGTGGCGAAATGGGCCATCAATGCCGATTTTGCCGAACGCCTTTGGACCTTGTCGGAGCAGTGGACAGGCATGACGATCGCGTGAGTCCATGAACTGTTGGCGCCAGCGTCGATGCGCAAAAAAGCCCGCAATACACTGTGGTGCGGGCCAAAACACTTGCCCTGGCTGAATCAGTAATCCCAGATAGCCGCGACCCAGCGAAAGGCGTCTCCGTCGATTGCGACCCGGCCGATGGAGGGGAACGGCAGGTGCGTGGCGACCAGCAGTTCACCGCTCGCCGCCGCCTCTTGCATGAGGCGCACGCGCACGCGAAACGACTCCTCGGGATCATGTTCAAAGCCGTTATGCCATTCCGGGTGGTCGAAAGCGACCGGGAACAGGGCGTCGCCAGCGAAGGTCAGCTTTTCGCCACCGGAGGTCACATAGACCACGGCGTGCCCGGGGGTGTGACCACCGGTGAGTTTGACCACCACGCCCGGCGCCACCTCATATTCGTCTTCGAACGTGCGCAGTTTGCTGTGAAACGCTTCCATGAACTGATTGGCCGTTGACCGCAGCACGTCCGGCACTGGCGCCGGCATGGTGGTGAGGGAAAAATCCGGCGCTTTCCAGAACTCAACTTCGGTCGCCGACACGTGGATTCGCACGTCCGGACGCAGGCGGTTCTTCACCTCATCAACGAGTAATCCGCCAATGTGGTCCATGTGCATGTGGGTGATCACCACATCGGTGACAGACGCGAGATCGATGCCGGCGGCTTCGAGGCGCTTGGGGAACTGCCCGGCCCGTGGAAAGCCCGGGAATTGCCCGCCCAGGCCTGCGTCGACGAGTATGGTCTGGTCACCGCTGCGCACCACCAGCACGTTGAGCGGCCAATCGAAGGCGTCAGGCCCCAGGTACTGGTCCTTGAACCATGCTTCGCGGTCAGTCTGTTCGACGTTGGTCGACATGGTCGAAGTCGGCAGAGGCAGCACTCCGTCGCTGACCACCAAAACATCAATCTCGCCGATCCGCAGTGCATAGCGCGACGACACCAGCTCTTCTGCCCACGAACCGTCGCTGCGTGAAGCCGCTTGCAGTCCGCTGTTTCTCTGCTGTATTCCATCGGTTTGGGTCAGGGAGTTCAAATGCGTTGTCATGGTCTTTCTCCGGATGCGAGAGCGACGGATCGCCAAGAAATCCAGTGTGCATCGCGACCCGCTGCGCGGGTACCATATCTAGGTATTCGGGACCATACACAGGTATAGGTTCCAGTGGCCAACCCTCATCGTGAAGTCGCCCGCCCATGCCCATCGCCGACAACCTTCGCATTCACATTCGCGGCCACGCTGCTGACTCTGACGCCCGGGCTCGATACTGCGTTGATACTCAGAACCGCCACAATGGAAGGCAAACAGCAGGCGTTGCGTGCGGCCCGAGGAGCAGGCGCATGTCGCAAGAAAGGTCGATCGTAATCTGGTCAATATTCAGGATCTGTCGGCTCAAACCGCTGCGGGCGCCAACCAGACAAACTTGTCCAGCCAGGAACTCTCTCGCCTGGCGCTTTCATTCAATGCGATGGTCGGGAAACTCGCCCTGTGAGATCTGAGACATCCAGAACATGAACATCCTCTTCACATCAACGCGCTGGGTGGCAAGGTAAATTGAATGACAGCCCCTCGGGGCTGGTTCTCGCTCGCCCAAAGACGACCACCATGCGCCTCAATAATCGAGCGGCAGATCGACAGCCCCATTCCCAGGCCAGTCGGCTTGGTGGTGTAAAAAGCGGCGAACACTTGCTCGGCATGACCTGACGCGAAGCCCGGCCCTGTATCGCTCACGCTCACGAGTACGCTGCCGCCCTCTTCCATCGCTGCGCTGACGTCTAAACGTCTCTCGCCTTCGTCAACACTACCCATGGCCTCCAAGGCATTGAGGATCAGGTTCAGCAACACCTGCTGCAGTTCTACACGATCACCATCGATGAGGGGCAAGGATGGGGCCAGTTGCGTGTCTACCGATGCGCCGCTATCTGATGCCTGGCTACGGGTGAACTCGATCATCTCGCGGATCGTCAGGTTTATATCCATTGGTGCTTTTTGCGGCGGAGCCTTGCGGATATGTCCACGGATGCGATCGAGTACTTGCGCCGCGCGATGTGAATCCTGGATCAGCCGACCAAGCACCAGTTTTACTTCGCCGAAATCCGGTGGCCGGGCGCCCATCCAGCGCAGTGCAGCGTGAGCGCCCATGACTGTAGCGGCGATAGGCTGGCTGACTTCATGAGCGATAGAGGCCGCAAGCTGCCCCATAGTCGCGACCCGGTTGGCGTGGGCCAATTCTGCCTGCACATCGCGATAGCGCTGTTCACTCTGGCTGGCCTTTGCTTCCGCCTGTTTACGTTCGGTCAGGTCGAGCACAAAGGCGACGCCCTCCTTGCAACCCGGTCCGAACGTGACCAAACCGATGATGATGGGCAGCAAACTGCCGTCTTTGCGGATGTATTCCTTTTCAAACGGACGGGCGCTCCCCACTTTCAGCGTTTCCAACAAAGCCAGTTCGCTGGCGTCACGATAGGCCGGCGCAGTCAGATCTCTCCAGCGAATACGACCCGAGACAATATCCTCTCGCTCGTAGCCCACCATGACCAGAAAAGCATCGTTGGCGTCGGTGATTTCACCGTCGGCATTCCAGAAAATAATGCCGATGATGTTTGCATCGACTAGACGTCGAATCTTTGTTTCGCGCTCAGCGACGTCGCGATACAAACGAGCATTCTCCAGTGAGATCGCCGCCTGGGATGCCACCAGCTTCAAAACGGAAATTCGCACAGGGCTGAACGCGCGGGAAGTCAGTTTGTTTTCGAGGTACAGCGCGCCAATCAGCTTCGCCTGGTTCATCAAAGGCAGGCAAAGAATGGAGCGCGCAGAATGCGTCAAAAGATAGGGGTCCGTGGCGAATGAAGACTGATTCACCGCATCGTCGATCACGATGGTTTCTTGAGTGCGCAGTACATGGAACAGGATCGACTCGGGCAACAGAGCCCCGGACAGCGCCACATCGGGAAAATGCAACTGAGTACTGTCCTCACCGGTGGAGACCTCGGCCACGACACGATGCGTACTGCCATCGGACAGAATCAACACACCACGTTCAGCACCCGCCTGTTCGATGGCCGTGGACATGACCATGTCGATCAGTTTTTCCAGAACGATCTCACCGGAAACAGCCTGCGATACCTTGAGCACGGTCGTCAGATCAAGCTGTTCGACGGGCGTAGTAATCGTGTTGGTCGGATCAAGCGCAGAATCTTGCGTTGCCAGCCAGGAATACAACGCCTCGAGTTGCCGGACCTTGCCACTGGCGCCCCACCGCAGGTAATCGTAGCGAGCATCCCGCATGTATACCCGAGCGATCTTGGCAAAGCCGCGCGCTGCATAGAAACACGACGCCAGTTCATTGGCGAGCGCCGCGATATGGACAAAACCATTGAGCTGCGCTGATTCGATTGCTTGCTCGTATAAATGCTCGGCCTCTAGCACGCGGCCCTCTAAGCGGGCAATTTCCGCCCCCAACAGCGCGGTATGGCCAGCGAAGTTCTCCGGACAGATAGCTGCCCAAGCTCGCAATTTTCGCTGGTGCTCAGCCATGGTATCCAGCTGTTGTTGACTGGCGCAAGAAACACTGACGCACCGTCCCCCCATCGCGAGCGCGCTGTACAAGTAGTATTCGGCCTCTTCCAAAAACGAATGCGACACCTCGAGTAACGGCTGCGCCCGTGAGGCGGCTTCCAGGGCAGCGTCAAACTCGCCAGCCAAGTAGCGCGCTTGCAATTTTCGGATCCAGTAGCAACAGGTAAGGACCGGAGAGGTCTTGACGACGTGGGCTTCTGTCTCGACTTCATCGAACTGCTCTGAATCAAGGCAACCGAATACCGGTGTCAAGCCACGGAGCATCCGAATCAGCGCCAACTGGCTTTCGAGGAAATCGGTCACCAGGCCAAAACGCACCTTCCGGGTGTAGGCCAGACCGCGCTCCGCTTCTTGCTGCAGATCGGGTAATCGTTCGCCGGCGAACAGTAAGTTCGAGACGATGATATTGCTGGCGAAAGCGCCATAAGAATAATCGCCGATCCGGTTAGCGGCATCGAACGCTCGATCCAGTAGCTCGCGGCAATAGCGCACAGGTTTCGCCCAACGCGCGACAAATAGCGAGAAGGATAAATAAGTGCGCGCCCCGTAGCGTGCCAGGCCCCTTCGCTCAACCAATTCGCAGCCCAGCTGTCCGAATCGAAACCCGGTCTGGTAGTCGCCGAATCGCTGCCCGGTGACCAAGGAGAGATTGGTGTAGGCCACGCACGAGGCATCACTGTTGCCAAATTCAAGGCTGAGGTTGATGGCCTTGCAAATCGTCAGACATGCGAGGTTTGCGTCCGTGTGCAGAGCCGGCGAAAACAGCATGGTCAGCGCGTCCATGGTTGCGAGGGCAACCGCGTCGTCCATTGGCGGCAGATCAATGACTTGCTCAATGGTCTGATTGCCGAGTGTGAGCCAGATGCGCTCGTATTCAGCTCGGGCATCATCCTCGTCCGGGTGGGCACACCACGCTATGCCAACCTGTCGCAGGTAAGAGAGACAGACCGCGACTGCTCGTTCGCTTAGATCGAGGAGTAAGCAGACATTCATGTGCAGGCAGGCGACTTGTCCCTGTTCGACCGTCGACAAGTTGCGACTCGACAGTGCACTCAGGCGCTCGTCTGCGATCGACAGCTGCGCGGTCAGGCATTCACATTCGGCCTGGTTCAACGCCAGAGCGAATTCCAATTCATGCCGATGCGTCCAGCATTCGCCGTCCAGCAACTGCGCACCCATCGTGAAATATTTGAGCGCCAAATCGTAAGCGGTAGACGTCTTGGCGCGTTGGCCAGCGACCAGGTTGTATCGCGCCAGCTGCACTTTTTCATTCTGGTCGAAGATGAGTGAAGCGCCGCGATTAAGCTGGCCGACGATGTCGAAAACCCCATCGTCGCGCAGTTCCGCAGGGGTACAAAAGGCAAGCTGCCGCCCGATCCGAAGATGAGTTTCAGCGCGCGAGTCGATGGCGATCAGCGAATAGGCCGCCTCGCTGATTCGGTCATGAACGAATCGATAGGCACCTTCCAGACGTTCAATCAGCTCTTGGCGAACCGACTCCCACAGCACTTTGTGTAGCTGTGACTGGGTCATATCCATGACCGCCGCCAGCATCTCGATTTTGGCGACGCTACCCATACAGGCCATCTGCTGCAACGCTTGCTGCGTCTCTCCGGGCAGACGAATCAGTCTGGCAACCATGAGGTCGACGACATTATCGGTGTAACCCTTGGCAAGAATGCGATCGGTGTCCCAGCACCACTGTTTCGCTGCAAAATCGAAGGAAAGCAGTTGCTCCTCGGCCAGTGCATGCAGAAACTGGATCACGAAGAACGGATTGCCAGCGGTCTTGTAGTGAACCAACTGGGCCAAGGGCTTGATTCGTGTCACGGCGCAACGGAGAGCGTCGGCGATCATCCGCTCGACGTTCCCGCTGGCAAGCGGTTTCAGTGTGATTTCATCTATCCGCACGCCAGCGTTTCGCAGCGTTTGAAGCTTGAGAGAGAGCGGGTGCGCTACGTCCACTTCGTTATTGCGGTAAGCCCCGATCAGCATGAGATGCTGCAATTGCGAGTGGGTCAGAAGGTCCTCAAGCAAGTCGAGCGTTGCCGCGTCGGCCCACTGCAAATCATCGAGAAACAGTGCGAGCGGATGTTCCGCTCGGGCGAACACGCCTATGAATCTTCGGAACACCAGCAGAAAGCGACGTTGTGCCTGCTGGGCTTCGAGGTCCGGAACGATGGGCTGCTCTGCGACAATGAGCTTCAGTTCAGGAATCAGGTCGGTCATGAGACGTCCGTTCGGACCGAAGGCCTCCTGCAACGCAGTGCGCCAGCTCGTCAGCTCGATGTCGCTCTTGCCCAGGAGTGTGCGCACCAGGCCTTGAAAGGCGTGCACCAAAGCTGAATAGGGAATGTCACGCTGGTACTGTGCGAACTTGCCACTGGCAAGAAGTCCCCGCGATGACACCAGCGCCTTGTGCAATTCATTAACGATCGAGGACTTGCCCATTCCGGAATAACCGGAGATCAGCACCCATCCCGGTTCATGGCTTTCAACGATCCGCCCGAACGCGCCGACCAGGTATTCGATTTCGCTTTCGCGCCCGTAGAGCTTCTCAGGGATCTGCAACCGATCGGAAGCACCTTGTTCATCCAGCGTAAAAACATCGATGTTCTGGCGCTGCTGCCACTCAGCCAGGCAATGCCGCAAATCATGCTCGACCCCGACAGCCGTCTGATATCGCTCCTCGGCGGTCTTGGCAAGCAACTTCATTACGACGCTCGAAAGCGCCTGCGGAACCGTGTCGAGTCGCAGATTGGGCGGCAATGGCATTTTTGCGATATGGCAATGCACCCATTCCATGGTATCTGAAGCGGTAAACGGCAGCGCGCCGGTCAACATCTGGTAGAAGGTGACACCCAACGCGTACAGATCACTGCGTGAATCGATTGAACGATTCATCCTGCCGGTCTGTTCAGGCGCCATGTAAGCGAGGGTACCCGCGATGGTATCAGGCGCCTGCCGCTCTCGCGGCAAGCCCGAGGCGAGCCCGAAGCCGGTGAGCCGCGCCCCGCCATCTGTGCAGTTGACCAGGATATGAGTGGGCTTGATGTCCTTGTGAATCAGCCCGCTCTTGTGAAACTTGCCAAGGGCAGCAGCGATGCTGATGGCTAGACGCAAGAAGGTAGCCGTGTCCATTGGACCCGCGAGCATTTTCGACAGCGGTTCGCCGCCGGGGTCTTCCAGCACCAGCCAAGTCTGGTCCCCTTCAGATACCAGTTCTACAGGCCGCACCGCCCACTCACTGTCCAGCGCATTCTTCAGGCCGAACTCATGAGCAAGTCTATCCAGCGTAGCGGGCAAAGGCTGTTCGACGGCTGGTCGCGAAACCAGTACATCAACGAGGCCAGTTTCGCCCAAGCGCTGTCCCCGGCTTAGAACACGCTCCCCATCGTCCCAAACCACCTGCATGCCGTCGCCCATCAATGCCTCAACGTCCAGTAATTGTTTAACCGAGAAACGATCGTTGCCCTGTCACGCGCATGACAGAAAATACTGCGGAAGCAAATGCTGTCGCAGCCACGGTGACTTTCGCATCAGGAGGTGAGCATTTGATGATGGGATGCCCGAAGAGTCGAATCGAACAGGGACAGGATCAAAAGTTCATCCTCACGCTCGTGGTCAGATCCGGCGATCAATGATCCGCGGTGCTCCGAGTTTCAAACGTCTAGGAAGCACCGGCCTCAGTCGTCACGCGTGCCACTGGCGGGGTCAGCTTATCCCTTAAGTGAAGCAAACCGTTAGGACATTAAGCCCTGAAATTATGCCTGCAAGGGTTGCCAAAGGAATAGGGGGGTACGCTCCTGAATCAGCCCCCCGTGAAATGCGCTTTACCGAAGCTATGCCAGCACCATGGTGCTGCTGATATTGTCAGTTTCAATCAAACTCAATCAGCACCTTACCCATGTACTGCGCAGCAGCAAAATAAACATATGCCTAGGGCGCGTCCCAACTGGTGAGCAATGTCCAGTTTCTCATCACTTGATGACGTAGTCGCCACGCGCGTACCCATGACTTTAGCGAGTTTCAGCGCATAGAGGTAGACGATGCTCTAGAAATGGCAGAGCAGACATAAGTCTAAGACTGAGCGGTATACAGACTATCGATGCATCACAGTATCGTCAGCTTTTGGTCCAGGCTGTGTGAAAACGCGCTGAATACGTCGAAAGCTGAGAGTCGCGAGGATTGCCTGTGAAATCAGCGGGCGGAAGCGCGAATTGCCCTCGTCAGCTACATAGGCGTTCGTAAATGCTGTTTGGGCCGCGTCAGCGGCCTAAACAGCCACTCACGGTCGATCAAACGGCTGGATTCACGCCCTGATCGCTTCAAGCAGTCCTGAGATACCGAAGATGCTCATCATCCGTTTGAGGTTGTAGGCGAGCACGTGAAGGCTCATTTCGGTGCTTACCCTTGGTAGGGTTTTGGTCAGGAAGTGGGTACTTCCCATCCAGTATTTGAGCGTTCCAAAAGGATGTTCAACGGTCTGTCGGCGACGCCTCATCATCGCTGGATCATTTTCCAGCCGTACCTGCATCGCATCGATTACGGCTTCATGTTCCCAGCGCTTTACCCGGCGCTCCTTACCCGTCGTACACTGCTTGTGCATTGCGCAGGACTGGCAACCCGAGAACCAATAACAGTGCAGTAGCATGCCGTCCTCCACCGAAGAATGCCGCCGGGTCAGTAACTGTCCCGCAGGGCATCGATACTCGTCCGATGCAGCAACGTAGATGAAGTCCTGCTTACCAAATCGGCCTTCGGCTTTGCTGCCGGAAGTCAGGGGTTTCGGTACGTAGGTGGTGATGCCCACCTGCTCGCAGGCAAGGATTTCCAGCCCTTTGTAGTAGCCTCGGTCGGCTACCACCGTCAGCGACTCAGAGCCGATCTCTTCACGCGCTTGGTTCGCCATATTGCTCAGTTGCGCCCGGTCATTACCAACGTTGGTCACCTCATGGGCAACGATCAGATGGTGCTTGTCGTCGACGGCTGTTTGTACGTTGTAGCCAACCGTTCCGGTGCCTCGGCCGCTCGTGGCCATTGAGCGTGCATCTGGATCGGTGAGGGAGATCTGCTGGTCTGGACTTTCGTGGAGCTGCGCCTCGATGTCCTTGAGTTTCTGCATCTGCTTTTTCAGTGTTTCTATCTTTTCTTTCAGCCGCTCTGCCTTGGCCTCGGCCACTTCGGGCGTTGCCCGATCCGCCGAATCCATCGCCGCCAGATATCGATCGATGCTCTGTTCAATCTGCTGCATGCGTGCCTTCACCTTGCCTTGGGTGAAGTTGCGGTCGCGGTTGTTGACGGCTTTGAATTTGCTGCCGTCGATGGCGATGATCGACTGGGAGAAGAGATTGAGGTTGCGGCAAAGCACCACAAATTGCCGGCAGACACTGCGAATAGCCTTGCCGTTGTCCTTGCGAAAGTCGGCGATGGTTTTGAAATCTGGAGCCAAACGCCCCGTGAGCCACATCAACTCGACATTGCGCTCGGCCTCACGCTCAAGCCGGCGGCTGGACTGAATCCGATTGAGATAGCCGTAGATATAGATCTTCAGCAAGATCGCTGGATGGTAGGCCGGACGCCCCGTTGCAGCAGGATCAACACCTTCAAACCCAAGTGCACCCAGGTCGAGTTCATCGACGAAAACGTCGACCACTCGCACTGGATTTTCTTCAGTAACGTAATCGTCCAGGCACTCCGGCAGCAAGGTGACTTGCGTCCGAGCCTCACCTTCAATGAATCGCTTCATGATCGCCCCCACCACGATCTAGACGATCAGAAGATTAGACAATTGCAGGTGTTTTCACACAGCCTGGGTCGAAAGCGGTACCTGGATGAATGA
>NZ_CATKQW010000018.1:0-16702 GCF_949767865.1 Pseudomonas sp. IT-P294
CAATTCCAAAACCCCTGTTTGCTAACGCAGACAGGGGTTTTGTCTTTCTGGCGTCCATAAAAACGCTGACCCCGCCTACCCTTTCCACACTCAGGAACTCTGCGAGCCAACACCTTGTGGCACCAGAACTGTCCTCGACCCCTTCAAATGCCAGCGGTTACGCCTGCGGTGCTCTAGCACGCCGTTCGGCGGGAATACTGGTCATTTGTTTCATACAGCTAAGTATTCCCGGTTCTGTGCCGAAAGACTGATGAGACATGCGCGCACCAAAGTAGAGCGGTCGAAAGGCGCCGTCTGCGCTGTTACATGGAATGTTGCACCTGGAACGCATCCCCACTTTTTGCATAGAAGTCCCATGAAATGAATCTCAAATTCAGCCATAAAATCCTTCTGGCCGCTTCTGGCGTCGTGGTGCTGGCGTTTGCGTTGTTCACTTTGTACAACGACTATCTGCAGCGAAACACGATCCGGCAGAACCTCGAATCGTCCGTCCAGCAAGCCGGCGACCTGACTGCCAGCAGCGTGCAGAACTGGATGAGTGGGCGTGTGCTGGTCTTGGAAAACCTCGCGCAAAACGTTGCTCATCAAGGCGCCAACGCCGACCTTCCGGGTCTGGTCGATCAACCGGCTTTCACTTCCAACTTCCAGTTCACCTACGTTGGCCAGGCCAATGGTGTATTCACTCAGCGCCC
This sequence comes from Pseudomonas sp. IT-P294, assembly GCF_949767865.1. NCBI lineage: Bacteria > Pseudomonadati > Pseudomonadota > Gammaproteobacteria > Pseudomonadales > Pseudomonadaceae > Pseudomonas > Pseudomonas sp. IT-P294. The sequence continues at coordinate 693 of NZ_CATKQW010000018.1, forward strand.
CGATGCGAAGATGCCGGACGGTTACGATCCGCGTCAGCGTCCTTGGTATAAACAAGCTGTAGCTGCCGACAAGACCATGTTGACTCCGCCCTATATGGCAGCTGTTGGCGGCCTGGTGGTCACCATCGCCATGCCGGTGAAGAAGAATGGAGAATTGCTCGGCGTGGTCGGTGGTGACCTGAGCCTGGAAACCCTGGTGAAGATCATCAATTCGGTGGACTTCGGTGGTATCGGTCATGCGTTCCTGGTCAGCGCCGACGGACAGGTCATCGTCAGCCCGGACAAAGACCAGGTGATGAAAAACCTGAAGGACATCTATTCGAACGCCGGTGTGCGCATCGAGAAGGGCAATCAGGAAGTCACTCTGAACAAGCAGGACCGAATCCTCTCGTTCACGCCGGTCAGCGGTTTGCCAAATGCCGAGTGGTACATCGGTCTGTCGATCGATAAGGACAAGGCCTACGCACCGCTGAGTCAATTCCGCACCTCCGCCTTGATCGCGATGTTTATCGCCGTCAGCGTTATTGCAGTGCTCCTGAGCCTGCTGATCAATGTGCTGATGCGTCCGTTGACTACCATGAGCCGCGCGATGCAGGACATCGCCCAGGGCGAGGGCGACTTGACCCGTCGTCTGTCCGTGGAAAGCAAAGATGAGTTCGGTGAATTGGGCAGTTCTTTCAATCAGTTCGTAGAGAGGATTCACGCCTCGATTTCCGAAGTGTCCTCGGCGACTCGTCAGGTTCATGACCTGTCCCAGCGTGTAATGGCATCGTCCAACGCCTCAATCGTCGGCTCCGATGAGCAAAGTGCCCGCACCAACAGCGTGGCCGCCGCAATTAATCAGTTAGGCGCCGCTACTCAGGAAATTGCCCGTAACGCCGCGGACGCTTCGCAGCACGCCAGCGGCGCAAGCGAGCAGGCCGATGACGGTCGTCAGGTGGTGGAAAAAACCATTCTGGCCATGACCGAGCTGTCGCAGAAAATCAGCCTGTCCTGCACCCAGATCGAAACCCTGAATGCCAGCACCGATAACATCGGGCACATTCTGGATGTGATCAAAGGCATCTCCCAGCAGACCAATTTGCTGGCACTCAACGCGGCCATCGAAGCAGCCCGAGCGGGTGAAGCCGGTCGCGGTTTTGCGGTGGTGGCGGACGAAGTGCGCAACCTGGCACATCGCACGCAGGAATCGGCGGAAGAGATCCACAAGATGATCACCTCGCTGCAGATCGGTTCCCGCGAAGCGGTGACGACCATGAATGCGAGCCAGGTCTCCAGCGAAGAGACTGTCGAGGTGGCGAATCAGGCCGGCCTGCGACTGGTGAGTGTTACCCAGCGCATAGGCGAAATCGACGGGATGAACCAGTCGGTAGCAGCCGCGACCGAAGAACAGACGGCAGTAGTGGAAACCCTCAACGTTGACGTTAATCAGATCAACCTGCTGAACCAGCAGAGCGTGGCGAACCTCAATGAAACATTGAAGGATTGCGATGCATTGTCGTTGCAGGCGAACCGGTTGAAGCAGTTGGTGGATAGCTTCAAGATCTAACAGTTCAGGCCCGCCGAGTTATCGTTCATCGCGGGCAAGCCCGCTCCTACAGGTTGATCGCGTTTCCTCAAATGAAATGCGGTCTAAATGTGGGAGCGGGATTGCCTGCGATGGCGGTAGTTCAATCACCGCCAAACGAAAGCCCTACGCAAATAGCTTCAACACATTATTCATCGCGTCATCGGCAAACCCCTGCACAAAATCCTTGAATCCCGGCAAAGCCTCGGCGCCGCCCTGCGCCGGTTCGGCAATGATCGTCCAGGTCGCCCGCGACTTGCCCGCACCCAGCGGTTCTACACTCATCGCCGCCCACAAATTGGCCACGCCCAACGTGTTGTAGATCGTGGTCCACGTCATGCTCAGCGCTTGGTCATCGCGCGAATTCAGCTGCTCGACCACCAGGTTGCCGTCCTTGAAAAATTTCTTGCGCAGCGACGACACGCCTTCTCCCGTCATCTCGATATGCGAGAGCGCCGGAATGAATTTGTCGAAGCCGGCAAAGTTACCGACCACCGCCCAGGCTTGTGCGGCATCCGTCGGTACCTCCACAGAAGATACGACGTGGCAGCCGTGAGGGTTTTTGATCAGGGTATCGGGTTGCAGAGTGCTCATGGTCTTGCTCCATTGGGTTTTAATGAATCAGATGAAGTTGATTTCTTTGAGGTAGTCGCAGCCACGGCGCAGCAACGCCGGGGATTTTTCCGGGTAATGCGCGCCCATCTGCCGAACGCCAGCCTGGGCGTTGTCGTGGCCGATCATCGAGATGTCGCCGATGTCTTCCTCGAAGCCGTTGAGGTAGAACCCGAGCACGCCGAACAGCGCGTTGTCGCTGTCGACCCGACCGAGTTGCTGCTGCCAGTCAGCGACACTAACCATGGCGAATTCCCGGCCGGCGTCACGGAATGACGCAACGTAGTCGTCCCAGCTCAGAGGCTCGGGGTTATGCAGGTTGAACACGGCTTTTTCGGGCTGATAGCGGCTGGCATGGAAGGCGATGAACCGGGCCAGAAAGTCCACCGGCATCAGGTCGAAATTCAGCGCGAACTCCGGCACCTGACCGAGTTGAATCGATCCCTTGAGCATCAGCATCAAGCGGTTTTTGTGCGGCTGACAAACGCCGGTGAGGCTGTTGAAACTGATGTTTCCCGGACGGTAAAGATTGACCCGCACCCCGCGCTCGCGCGCTCGTTCAAGGATTCGCTCACCGACCCATTTCGACAGGTTGTAGCCGTTCTTGATGTAGATCGGCGGGGTCTGTGCGGCGGGCAATTCCAAAACCCGACCATCGTCGGCAATCGTGCTCGAGGCCGACAGCGTGGAGACGAAGTTGAAGATCTTCTTGCTGCGCCCTTCACATAGGCGCAGGCACTCGAAAATCGGCTCAACGTTATCTCGCGCCAGCGACTCGTAATCGAGCACGTGATTGACGTTGGCGGCGTTGTGCACCAACGCGCCGAACTCCCGATCCAAACGCTCGTAAATGGCCGGTGCGAGCCCCAGTGACGGACGCGTAATGTCCGCCGCATGAACCTGTACCCGACTCAGGTCCAGATGCTCCAGACGGTTTTCGCGCAACGCATGAGCGAAACGTTCAGCTGCCGATTGCCCGTCGCCATCACGCACCAGACACGCCACTTCACTGACGCCCCACGCCAACAACGCCTCGACGATATGCACGCCGACAAAGCTGTTGGCACCCGTGACGATCACCTTGTGCACATCGCCCATGCGGCTGATTGGCAGCGGCTGAATATCCAGCTCACGGAAGGCATCTGCCAGCGCCTGCGCACTCAGCACTTCCTCGGTGCCTGAGCCACGGACCAGGGTTGCCAGTTTCGCAATGGTCGGTAATTCGATAAAGCGGTTGATCGAGATACTGCGACCGAATTCCTCACGCAATCGCAGCAGCATCCGCGACAACAGAATCGAGTGGCCTCCCAGATTGAAGAAGCTTTCGTCGGTCGAAATATCGCTGGGTGGCAGCTCCAGCAACTCGGCCCAAATCTCAAGCAAGAGTGCTTCATCGGCGCTGGCCGGGAGGCGTCGCACCGTGTTTTCGCAAACATTCACCGGCAGGGTCAGTAGCGCCTTACGATCGACCTTGCCATTGCTGGCGAACGGCATGCTGGTCAGTTCGGTCCAGGCGCCGGGCTGCATGTAGTCTGGCAAAAACTGCATCGCGTGAGCCCTCAAGGCTTCGCGAGCAGCGCCGGGTTGCTCCTCCTGTGGCTGCGCCAGGAACGCCAGAATGCGCCGCTGGCTGTCGATGACCACAGCCACTTGGCGGTACAACTGACTGTCGCGCAGGCAACGCTCGATCTCCTCCGGCTCGACCCGAAAGCCGCGAATCTTTACCTGGTTGTCCCGTCGTCCACACAGCTCGATGCCGTCAGGGGTCCACTTCGCCATGTCGCCGGTACGGTAGGCGCGCAGGGTCTGGCCGTGGGGCAGGGTCAGGTTCAGATAGCGCTCGGCGGTCTGCTGCGGGTTGTTCAGGTAACCCAGACAAACCCCCGGCCCGACGATGTACAACTCGCCGACAGTCTGCTCGGTCACGGGTTGCAAACCCTCATCCAGAATCAGCACCTGACTGTTGGCAATCGGTGCGCCAAGAGTGCGGTTGCTGTCGCCATTGCGCAGCTGTCGAGCCGTGATCAGCACCGTCGCTTCGGTCGGACCATAGAGGTTGTAGAGGTTGCCCTGGCGGGTGAGTTGCTCGATGACATAGGGCTCGCAGACATCGCCACCGGTCATCACATGATCCAGGACCTGCAGCTGCTCCAGCGGCAGAATGCTCAGCAGTGCCGGCGGCAGGAACGCATGGCTCAGCTGTTGATGACGGATCAGTTCAACCAGTTGCAAGGGATCGCGGCGCTGATCATCGCTGGGCACGATCAGTTCGGCGCCCTGAAGCAAGGTCGGGAAAATATCGATCAGCGACGAGTCGAAACTCAGCGATGAAAACTGCAGCGCCCGGCTTTGTTCAGTCAGTTGCACATAGTCGGCGTACCACGCGGTGAAGTGCGCGAGGTTGGCCTGGCTGAGCAACACGCCTTTGGGATGTCCGGTGGTGCCCGACGTATAAAGCGCCATGCACGGTGCATCGAGATCAGGTCGCTGGCGCATCAAGGATTGGCCGAGATCGACGTCATCAGCTTCGATTTGGCTGATGTCCAGCGCTGGCATTTCATCGGCCAGTGGATGTTGGCCGTCGTGCAGCAACAACACGGCCCCGGCGTTTGAAAGAATGTACTGCTGACGTTGCAGTGGATGGCTTGGCTCCAACGGCAAATACACCGCACCGCTGCCCAGAATCGCCAGAATCCCCGCATACAACGCTGTGCATTTGGGCAGGCAAATCCCGATGACCAACGGCCCTTGATGTTGAGTGAGCAACGGCAGCAATCGCTGCTGGATCGCGCGACTGTGGGCGTGCAATTGCCGATAGTTCAAGGACGTGCCGGCGATGTTCAGTGCAGGTCGTTCGGGTGACTCGACGAAGCGTTGCTCGAGGCGCTCGATCATCGGGATCCGGGCGAGTTGCAGCAGCCCGGGTTGAGCGGTGTTGTTGAATTGATGGACGAAGGCCAGGTGCTCTAGAAACAGCAGGTTTTCCACACGCTCGTAGTGAGGGGCGGCGACCGGTTCGGCCAGCAGAAAATACTCTGCGTCCCGGGAGAACCGACTAACCAGCAGCCCCGCATGATCCACCAGTTCCGCCACTGCTCTGAGGCGCAATGCCTGGCCGTTTCCCGACGGCTCATCGGCAATCGGCACACGAGTGAACAGCCTGCCTGCGTGCATGCACAGCAAGTCCATCGGCGCGAGCCCAGTGACGCCTGGCTTGCCGACACCCAGTTGCAGGCTGAGGCGGGGCGCATCGCTCAAGACTGAAAACGCCTGGCTGGCATCGTCGATCAGCAAATCAAATGGCGGCGCCTCTTCGAACGCCTCACGCCGGACCAGCAAATGACCCTGTTGTTCAAGTTCCAGCGCCAGGTCGGTCAAGGCCTGGCTTTGCCCAATGAGCAGAATGTCGAGACGTCTCATGATGTTCTCCTCGTTAAACCAGGTAGTCGCTGAGGGCGTCTTGGACGCACGGCGAATCGAGCAGCGAACTGCTGCGGAAAAACCGCACGATGTTGGCGACCAGCGGGTGATGGCGATTGATCGGGAAGGCCAGCCCCGAGACTTCGCTCTTGAGTGCACGACGCGTGGCATCGCTGATCTGCAAGGAGTCGATCAGACGAAAATCGAAGGATTTCTGGATGTCGTTGGTCAGGTAATGCGCGATGAACACCGGCAGAATCTGCGCGATACGTTGGCGGTCGTCTTCGCTCGCGGTGTGCCAGTAGATGCGCACCATCCGCGACCAGAATCCGGAGTGGCGACCTTCGTCGAGCAAGTGGTCGGCCATCAGGCCTTTGATCGATTGCTTGACCGTGTCGTCCTTGGCGAACGCCGCGACATCGCCGGTCACGGTGTTCTCGGCGATGGCCACGCAAATCAGTTCAACGGCACTGCGCAGGTGCTCCGGTGCGAGGGCCACGGCCGCCGGTATGGCTCGGCTCAATTCGATTTCATCCGGCAGCTCGATCGGCGTGATGCCGGTCATGGCGACGGTCTGTTGCATGAAGTCCATGGCCACGAGCGCGTGGTAATCCTCGTCCACCACCACGGTCATGGCGTCATAGCGACAGGCGAACGGGAACGTTACGGCGAAGCGGTTCTTGGCGATGCTGCGCGCGGTCTTGTCGACGATCTCGGTCTCGAAAATCACCACGTCGTTGATGAATTTGTAGAGCGTCTGCACCAGTGCGAAGTCGCGTTGCTCCGGGCATTCGCGCAGGAAGGTTTCGCTCAGCACCAGCGGTTGGCGACTCAAGGGATAGATCAATTTGTTATCGTTCTCCAGCACGCGCCGGGGGCGGGTGCGGATGGTCGCGCGGCTCTCCCAGGCGTCGGCGAAGGATTGGTAGTCGGCGGCGTTCATGCGTTCACCTCGGCAACCGGTTCGTTCATGCTCTGGCGTAAGCCGTCCCACAGGGCGATGCGGCTCTCTACGGCGGCAATCGCGCTGGCGTAGACATCGGCTTCGCGTTGCGGATCACCATCGACCAGTCGTGCCAGCAGTTTTTCCGCGGCAGGGCCGTGGTCTTCGGAATCGACCTCGATGTGCCGTTCCAGGTAGTAACGGAAGGTCGGCGCTTGTTCGATGCCGATGCCCCAGTCATCCAGAATCCGCTGGAACATTTGCGGAATGACACTCTCACGACCGTGCAGAAACGCGGCCGCCACGCTATGCCCCGGGGCATGCAGCGCGGTGTGCAAGGTGTGGCGCACGAACTGCGCAGCCGCCGGATCAACATCAACGCTTTGCAACGCCACGTCGTAACTCACACCTTCTTGTTGCAACGCCACAAACCGTTCGACCGCGACCGTGCTGGCACCGACTTCGCGCATTGCATCCAGGTACAACTCGAAATGGCTGTAATGACCTTGGGCCGGACGATCGTCGGACTCTTCACCGAGCACAATCTCATTGATCAGGCGCGCAGCCTGCGGGTCTCGCGGCGGCAACCAGGGCAGTTGAACGCAGGTCAATTCCTGTTGCAGACGTTTGGTCAGCGACATGAAATCCCACACTGCAAAGACATGGGTTTCCATGAAACGTTGAAGTACCGACAGTGAATGTATTTCAGAGAAAATCGGGTGCGCACTAAGTTCTGCTTTCTTTTGGTTTAGACGTTCTTTATGCGTTTTCATGAGCGAACCTATAGGTGATTTGAAATGCCGATATGGGCGCGTAGATCAATAAGTGAAAGTCGTTTGACGTTTTCTGTTGGCGAGCGAATGCCTCAAATTAATTGATGAGTTTGCGTTGAACGTAGAGCGCCAGGTAGCGGCTTTGAACCACCGTATTCAGAGGCGGCGGAGAAAAACTAATACAGGAATAAAGTTCCCGGCAAGTTATTTTTATATTATTTGAAAGTTATAGTTTCTTGCGCGCGATAAGCCCCGATAAAACATTTGTTAGTTGTTTTATTTGGGCGTAGTTGCTCCTTTCGACTAATAACAATCAAAATTCAGGTAAAGAGTGAATGCCTCACTCGAAGCAACTTTCTAAAGGTGTCGTTTAGATGATGTAGGGGGGTGGAAGTTGGCTGGGATTAACGCCGGTTCTTCCTTTCCCGTGACAAGACTCCTTCCGTAGGTTCTTGGTGCGGGGACTGCTTCGCGGGATGCGGAGCGTCGCCCGTTCTTTATTTATTGGCAGCCCAAGAGTGAGCGTAAATCAAGGCAGCCGCTATCACCGGGTTGTCATAAACCGGTGCAATGAATGGGGCGGGGGGAAGTCGTTCGGCGAAAGGGCCTTGGCCACGGGAAGTGCGGTCGTTAAAGCGGTTCGGCAGGACGCCGGAGGATGTGTAAGAGGATTTGTCGCGGATTCATCAGGTTGAATGGCGGTCAATGAAACAAGGGCCGGGATGCCACCCGTTTCATTGACCGCTGCGATTAGCGGTTGGTTTTCCTGCTCTGCGCCTCGGGGCTGTTGAGGTAACGCGTGATGACCTCCACACCGCGATTGAGGTGATGTTCGAGCAGCTTTACCGCGCGGTCGATGTCACGATTTTCGACGGCCGATAACAGCGCTCGGTGATCTTCCTGGGACAGTTTGCCCAGGCCCATGGCTTCCAGGTTAAAGCGCAGGAAACGCTCTTCCTCGTTCAAACCGTCTTCGACCAGTCTCAACAGACGGCGGTTAGGCGCCTTGCTGTAAAGCGCCATGTGGAAGAGGCGATTGAGCCGACCGATTTCGGTGTAGTCATTTTCTGTCTCGAGGCTATCGATATAACGCGCAGCCTCTTCGAAATCCTTGGCGTCGAGTAAGGGAATCGACAACCGCAGGGCTTCGGATTCCAACAGAATCCGCAACGCATAAGTCTCGACGGCGTCACCCTGAACCAGCGGCGCGACGACGGCACCTTTATGCGCGATGACATTGAGCAACGATTGGGCTTCGAGTTGGCGCAAGGCTTCACGCACCGGCATGCGGCTGACGCCGAACAGGTCGGCCAGGTCTTGCTGGCGCAACGCAGTACCGCACGGAATGCGACCGTCGAGAATGGCCGAACGCAGGGTTTCTTCGATCACCGAGCGTGCCAGGTGAGCGGGAATCGGCCCGTTGACCTTGATACTGCTGAGCGGGTTGGGCTTCTGTGTCACTACTACGCACCCTGTTTGACTGAAATATTTGGATCCAAATGGACACTAGTGACTGCTTGTCAGGTTGTCAAACGATCCGGGGATCGTAGCCTGCCACTTATTATGTCATTCGCCATTCAAAGTTTAGCGCGTCACCAGTGATTGCACCGTGCCATTGTCTTTTACCGGGCTAACCTTCACCATCAAACGAATTCCATCTGCCTGATCTGGATGCCTCGCATTGGCGGTACATTTCGCGATCCCTCGGACCTTGCGCTGGCTGTGCTGCGCCTTGCTGCTGGCCGGCGTCATGCTGGGCGGTTTGCATGCCGACTGGGATTTTTCGCTGATCAGCCGTCGCGCGCAGGCATTGTACGGGCCCTTGGGCGAAGGTCAGCAGCGCATTGACGCCTGGCAGCATTTGCTGGCGACGCAAAAGCAGGTCAATGAGCTGGAGCAGCTCAACGTGGTCAACCAGTTCTTCAATAAACAGGTGCGTTACGTTGAGGACATCGATCTGTGGCACCAGGTCGATTATTGGGAAACTCCCATCGAAGCCTTGTGGAAAGGCGCCGGCGACTGCGAAGACTACGCCATTGCCAAGTATTTCAGCCTGCGCCATCTCGGTGTGTCCAGCGACAAGCTGCGCATCACCTACGTCAAGGCGTTGCGCTTGAACCGGGCGCACATGGTATTGACCTATTACTCGAGCCCCGAAGCCATGCCGCTGGTGCTCGACAGCTTGATTGACGCGATCAAGCCGGCCAACCAGCGAACCGATTTGCTGCCGGTCTACTCTTTCAATGCCGAAGGATTGTGGCTGCCTGGTGCCAAGGGCAACAAAAAGGTCGGTGATACGAAACGCCTGTCTCGTTGGCAGGACGTACTGAAGAAAATGCAGGCCGAAGGTTTCCCGGTCGAGACGACTAACTAGGAGCATGCGCTCAGATGTCTTTGTTCAAACAGCTGTTGATCGCTATCTGTCTATTCCTGGTGGTCGCCTTCACCGGTAGCTTCATGGTCAGCCTCGAAAGCTCGCGTACCCAATACGTCAACCAGTTGCGCTCCCACGCCCAGGATGCTGCGACGGCGTTGGCGTTGTCCCTGACGCCGAACATCGATGACCCGGCGATGGTCGAGTTGTTGGTCAGTTCGATCTTCGACAGCGGCTATTACGCGAGCATCCGTGTGGTCGATTTGTCCAACGACAAAACCATCGTCGAGCGCAGTGGCATTCCGGCGGTCAACAATGTGCCGGACTGGTTCGTCAAAATGATCGGCCTGGAGGCGGCCGGTGGCGATGCGATTGTCAGCCGTGGCTGGGAACAGGCGGCGCGGGTCGAGGTGGTCAGCCACCCGATGTTCGCGTTGGCCAAACTGTGGCAGAGCGCGTTGGGCAGCCTCGGCTGGTTGCTGATGTGCGGTGCTGTGAGCGCGGTATTGGGTGCGTTGCTGCTGCGTCGACAACTCAAGCCGCTGGATTACATGGTCAAGCAATCCCACGCCATCGCCCGCCGCGAATTCCTCAGTCTGCCGGAGCTGCCACGCACGCCTGAGTTGCGACGTGTGGTGCAAGCCATGAACCAGATGGTCGAGAAGCTCAAGGCGCTGTTCCAGGAACAGGCCGAACGCAGTGAAAAATTGCGTGTCGAGTCCTATCAGGACAACCTCACGGGCCTGGCCAACCGGCGTTATTTCGAGATGCAGTTGAATGCCCGGGTCAGTAACACGGAGCAGGCAAGTTCCGGTTATCTGCTGCTGTTGCGGGTCAAGGACCTGGCTGGTTTGAACCAGCGGCTGGGTGGTCAGCGCACCGATCAATTGTTGCAAGCGGTGGGCGAGCAGCTGTCCCGCGAGTGCGCCAAGTACCCTGAAACGCAGAACCTTGTCACGCGAATCCGTGGTGGCGAATTTGCCGTGCTGGCGCCAGGTCTGGTGCGCGAAGAAGCCCTGCAACTGGCGCAGAACCTCGACAGCGCCTTGGCGAGCCTGCATGCGACGGGCGCCACCGACGTGGCTTCGGTGGCCTCGATCGGGCTCGCCCCGTTTGTTCATGGCGACTCGCCGCAAGCCGTGTTGAGCCTGGGAGATCAAGCATTGGCCCAAGCCGAAGGGCAAGGTGAGCAGAGCTGGGCGTGTCTTGATCACAGTGCTTCGGCCAGTGTCGGTGATGACCATCACGCCTGGCACACTTTGCTGGATCAGGCGTTGAATCATCACCGTTTCCAATTGTATTTCCAACCAGTGGTGGCCAGCCAGGACACGCAACTGGTGCTGCATTACAAGGTGTTGTCGCGGTTGATCGACGCCGAGGGCCAGACCATTCCCGCTGGACGCTTCCTGCCGTGGCTGGAGCGTTTTGGCTGGACTGCGCGGCTGGATCGGCTGATGTTGGAGCTGGTGCTTGAGCAAATGGCCGAGCATGAACAGTCGCTGGCGCTGAACTTGTCTTCGGCGACGTTGGCCGACCCGCAGGCGTTGAGCAAAATCTTCGAGATTTTACGTATTCACTCCGATCTTGGTCCGCGACTGACCCTGGAAATCGGCGAGGAGCAACTGCCAGAGCAAGCGATGCTGGAAGATCTGACGCGGCGTCTGCGTGAACTTGGGTTCTCATTGAGCCTGCAACGTTTTGGCGGGCGCTTCAGCATGATTGGCAACCTGGCGCGGCTGGGCCTGGCGTACTTGAAGATCGATGGCAGTTACATCCGCGCAATTGATCAGGAGAGTGACAAGCGCTTGTTCATCGAAGCGATTCAGCGCGCGGCGCACAGCATTGATCTGCCATTGATTGCCGAACGGGTAGAGACCGAAGGGGAGTTGTTGGTGATTCGGGAAATGGGGCTGTATGGGGTTCAGGGGCAGTTGTTTGGTGAGCCGAAGCCTTGGCAGTAAATTTTTATAGCTAGGTGGTGAGTTAGTACGTCATCGCGGGCAAGCCCGCTCCCACAGTGGATCTGTGTTGGCCACTAAATTCGGACCAACCCAAAATCCAGTGGGAGCGGGCTTGCCCGCGATGGCGTCAGTGCAGTCACCAATGAGCCTGGGATCTCAGATAAGCCCCGTCTCTTCATCATCAATCAAATGACTCAACCCACCCAACGCCTCACGGGCCTGGGTCCGGTCCATCAGCTTGGCCTGCGCGGCGGCCGGCAGGTCGGTGACGCGGATCACGCCTTTGCTGGTCAGCACCTGGATCAAGTCGTCGAGTACCCGGATCATCTCCAGGTCGCTCTGTTTTAGTTGTTTGAGGCTGGTTTCCATCACCTCGTTGGCGTACCAGGCCTGAATCTCGTGATTATCAGCCGGCAGCGTTTCCGTGGCCTCGGCGTAGGCCGCGGCTTCCACGCGCACTAACTGACCCTGCGCATCGCGTTGCACGTAGAACATTGAGCATCCCTCAGAAATGGACCAGCGTCATGCTGTCAGCAGCATAGGCCAACTGGAACACGAGTATGCGGTGCGGCGACGAAATCGTCACCGGGGGGAAAGGCGCAAACGTGACGGCCGCCCCATAAGGGCGGCCGTTTTTCGTTGGATCAGCTGTTGTTGTGGTCGACTTTGATGGTCGGGTCACTGCCGGCAATCAGCGAGTGAATATTGGCACTGGACCAGTTGTTGCCTTCCAGTTTGATCGTCACATCCGGCGTCGCGGCTGCCGCATCGCCCGAGTTGAATTTGCCGCCGGAACTGACTTGCAACGACGAAACGCCATCCACCGTGGTGATCTTCAGGAAGTTGTCGATGGTGCTGCCGGTTTCGCCTTGCAGCAAGTCGCGCAGGTCGATGCGGTCACCTTCGCTGGCCTTGAAGTCCTTGATCACATCGTTCCCGGTGTCGCCAGCCTTCCAGACGAAGGTGTCGGCACCCGAACCGCCAATCAGGATGTCGTTGCCCTGACCACCCATCAGCGAATCGTTACCCGAGCCACCGAGCAAAATGTCATTGCCCTTGCCGCCGTCGAGCACGTCGTTCCCGCCCGAGCCGAAGAGGATGTCATTGCCCGCACCGCCCAACAGCGTGTCGTTGCCGTCATGGGCACCCGACACATCGAACGCGGTGTAGTGCTCGGTGATGAACTGGTGCACGTTGCTGGTGGTGACTTTGCTGACGTCGACACCGGTCTGCTGCGCTACGAACGCTTGCATCGCCTGGTAACCCTCGCCGGCAACGCCGTTGAAGCTCACCAGGTCGCCGAACAGGATGTCGTTGCCGTCGCCACCGCTGACGGTGTCGTTGCCCGGCATCGTCGCTTCGGTGTGACCGACGATCGAGTTGGCCAAGTCTTTGGGATCGATGTTGGTTTGCGGCGTCTTGTCTGTGTCGTACGGTTTCAGGTCGGAGAGGGTGACGTCCTTGTTCAGGCCGATGGCCTCGACATTCGAAAGGTTGCCTAGCAGCGCGAAGCTGCTATTGGCATTGTCGGTGGTGTTCGAGCTGGAGCTGTTGCCGCTGCCCGCCAGGCTGGACAGCTCGTAGGTGCCGTCACCTTGTGCGTGAACGGTGCCCAGGTTGCTGGAGCTCCAGCCCCACCACGAATTGTAGGTTTGCAGCGTCACTGTGCCTGAACTGTTGATGTTCAGAATGTGCGTGCTGTCGATGGTCGTGGAGAACGTATCGCCCGGCTTGTAGTTGCTGGTTTTCACCACGTCATCGAGCTTCACGTTGCCGAACAGCGTCGGGTTGGTCTGCTCGCCGTTCTGGTAATAGGTCGGCTGGCCGTCGGTGATGAAGTAGGTCAGGTTCTTCGCCCCGGTGTTGGCCACCGCGTCGGCACTCTGGAACCAGTTGGCCGTGGTCTTGAACACGTCCTCGTAGTTGGTACCGCCGCCGGAGGACATCGAGTCCAGCACCGACTTGAGCAGGGTCAGTGCATTCGGATCGTTCAGGTTGACCGCCACCGATTTGTTGACCTGGGTATCGAAGTCCACCAGGAAGATGTTCACCGTGCCCGAGTTGCCGCCCATGCTTTGCTTGAGCGTGTTGAACACTGAGGTCAGCGAGTCCTTGGCGGCGCTGATCGACGACGAACTCATGCTGCCCGAACTGTCGACCATGAACGCGATGTTGTAGTTGGTGCCCGGCACCACGGTCAGGCCGCCGATGTCGGCGACGATGATGTCGTTGCCGTCAGTGCCGGTGACAGTGTCGTTCGCGGCAGTGGCGGTGATCGCGTTGTAGACCGCCGGGTAGACGGTGACCGGGATCGTCGCCGTGCTCAGCGCCGAACCGCCCAGGACCTCGGTGGAGGTCGAGGTCACCGTCAGGTTGAACTGGCCGTTGTAGTACGACGGCGGTGTCACGGTCAGGGTGCCCAGGTTCCAGCCGGTGACGTTGGCTTCGCCGGAGGTCGCAGTAGCGGTGAACGTGTGGCCCGCGCTATCGGTGAGGACCGAGCCCGCCGGGATGCCGCTGATCTTCACGCTCAGGCTTTCGGAGCCGTCGGTGTCAGTCAGGGCCGTCTTGATCGCGGTCAGGTGAACGCTGGTGCCTTCGGCGCCAGTATTGAGTTTGTAGCCGTCGTAGTAACCCTCACCGTTGGTACCGTGCAGGTCGGAGACGGTGACGCCGGAAGCGGCCAGATCCGCCACGCCGGTGTACAGCGGCACGCCGGCACTGCTCAGGTCGATTGCCGCACCGCCGTTGACCGACAGGTTAACGTCATAGTTACCCGGGCCGCTCTGGTTGTGGTGGTAGATATCCAGCGTGTAGTAACCGCTGGTGGTCGGGGTGAACGAGCCGTTCAGGTTGCCGCCCGCGCCCCACGTGATGGCCGCGACGTTCTTGCCGCCGATGGTCACCAGCAGGCTGTCATCGCCGGTGCCGGTAAAGGTGTAAGTCTTGCCGGCTTCGAGGTAGATCAGGCCGGAGGTTTTCGACGCCGTGCCTGCCGCGACGCTGCCGTCGGACTGCACGTTGGTCACCGTGCCACTGGAGTTCGGTGTGCCCGCGCCATCAATGACACTTTTCAGCGTGCCCGAAGACGCGCCGCTGCCATCGGTACCGAGGCCCGACAGGCCGGTCCAGACTTCTTTGATCAACCCGGTGGATTTGACGCTGTTGTCCGCAACGCTCAGGGAGGGTGCGTCGGCCACAGGGGTGATGTCGATTTTGATCGTGCCGGTGTCGCCCAGCGCCGAGCCGTCGGTTGGCTGGAACTTGATCTGCGCGTAGTCCGCCAGATTGTTGCCCATGCCCGTGCCGCCATAACCATTGGCACCGGATTCGTTGGCATCCGGCAGGAAGCGTACTTTACCCGCGTCGATGTCCGCCTTGGTCAGGGTCTGGTTGTTAGTGACATCAGCCCAGGTCGAACCGTTCAGGTACTGCAACTTGCCTTCGCCCGGCAGGCCGGTGATTTTCACGCCGAGGCTGGCAGCTGGACTGTCGACGTCGCTGACGCCGAAAGTCGACCAACTGAGGATCAGTGGAGTGTCTTCGGTCCCGGTGACGTTGACCGGTGCGGCGGTCGGCGCATCGTTCACCGCCACCACGTTGACGGTGGTGGTCGCGGTGTTGGAGTAGTTGCTGCCATCGGTCACCGTCACGGTGATGATCCGCGGCACGGTGCTCGGGTCTTCACTGCTGTTGGTGAAGCTGATGTTTTTGATCTGCTGCATGTAGTCGGCCAGCGTCGCGTTGCCGGACAACGTCAGCGTGACGGTGCCGTCTTTGCTGTTGGCATTGATGGTGATGCCGTTGACGCTGTTGCCCAGGTTCAGCGCATCACCCGGCTGACGGTTGGTCAGCACGATGGTCGCGCCGGTCAGCATGGTGCTGTCCGGGTCGGTGATTTTCAGGTCGGTGTCGCCAATTGACACACCCTGGCCGGTGGTGCCTTCGGTGAAGGTCACGTTGTAATTGGCTCCGGTGGCTCCACTGGAATTGTTGGCATCAAGGTCGAGCACCGGCGGCGCATCGTTGTCGACGATTGCAGTGCTGATGCTGCCATTGGTTGCGCTGATCGCCAGGTTCTCGAAGTTGCCTCCGGTGGCCGAGTCGATCTTGACCACGAAGTTTTCGGTGCTTTCAGTGATCCTGTCGTCCAGCGTCGCGACGTTGAAATTCGCCGTGCTGGCGCCGGCCGGAATTTTCACGGTGTACACACCGGTGAAGTCCGAACCGTCGGCCGCGGTGCCGCTGTAGGTGATCTTCAGGGTGACTTCGGTCTGCGCCGGGTGGGTCAGGCTGACGGTGTAGCTGGCGGTCTGGCCTTCAGTCACTGAGGTGCTGCCGGTGATGCTTACTTCGGTTT
>NZ_CATKQW010000019.1:0-15250 GCF_949767865.1 Pseudomonas sp. IT-P294
TCCGCCTTCGGCGACGCGGCGTTCGAGGAGTTTGTCCGATCCACCTTCAGCGACGTGGCGTTCGAGGAGTTTGTCTGATCCGCCTTCGGCAATTTGAGTGGGCGCCGATCTGGCCCGGTGCTGTTGCAGGGGAGGGGCCGCTTCATCGGGGGCATTATTTTCGCGGCCAGCAACAACGTTAGGTGCAGCGTAAGTTTCGTTGGCGACTGCATGCGTAATAACTAAACCCGTCGCTGCCAGAAAAACGATTGCCAGGCCCAGATCGGAGGTCTTCATTGTATTCACCCTAATTAGTTGGTCGGCTCAGTTCATAAATATGCTGGATTAGTCGAGGCGCTATTTATGGTGGTGAGCGGGTAAAAGTGGTCGAAAGTTCGTTTGCTCAGAGCTGACTAAATAGTAATGGAATGAATCGGTACGTCACTTGTGCATAGGGTTTTTCCGTAGGTATGTTCGTATGACACATTCATCCCTAAGTATGATTGGTGCCTTGATAGTGAGCCTGAGAGGAGAGCTTTGTGAAAGCCGGCTTGCTGGCCACCCTCGCAATGCGGTATCCCCGCATTCGCGGGCAGCCATGTCCCTGCAAGTTCTTTGGGGATGATTTATCGAGATCAAACGATCAAAACGGCAGCACCCGTAGTGCGGCGTTCTTCAAGGTCGCGGTGTGCCTCTATCAATTGCTCGAACGGATACACCCGACTCGGTTCGACATTGATTATTCCCGTCTCGATGGCCTGGAACAGGTCTTCAGCCGCTGACGCTAATTGTTGAGGCGTGGCCACGTACACCGGTAATACCGGCCAGGTCAAGGTCAGCGACCGCGGCGCGAGATCGAACGGATTGATGAGCGGGGGATTTCCGGAAGCTTTACCGAAAACGACGAGCGTGCCCCGTGGCTGTAGAACCGCCAGCGAGTCGGAGAACGTGTCTTTGCCGACGGAATCGAATACGGCTTTGACGCCGATGTTACCCGTGAGCTCCATAACGCGATCGGCAAAATTGTCGGAGCGGTAGTTGATTACGTGTGAACAGCCTGCTGCCAGAGCAATGGCCATTTTCTCGGGGGAAGATACGGTGCCAATGACCTGGATGCCCATGGTCTTGGCCCACTGAATGAACAGCTGCCCGACACCGCCCGCTGCCGCGTGATACAGCACGGTATCGCCCGCTTGCAGTTTTACCGTTTCCTTGAGCAAGTAACGTGCAGTCAGTCCCTTGAGGAAACTCGAGGCAGCCTGTTGATCGCTGATGCCATCAGGGACGATCGCAACGCGATCTGCGGAGTAAAGGCAAAACGTCGAATAGGCGCCGTGCACATCGTCTGAATAAACCACGCGATCGCCAACCTTGATGCCGGTGACATCAGCGCCAACGGCTTCCACGACGCCCACTGCCTCGTTACCGAGAACGGCGGGGAATGCCGGAACCGGGAAGGTTCCACGTCGGTAATAAACCTCCACGAAATTCAGTCCGATCACGGTGTTACGAATCAGCAGTTGTCCCGGGCCCGGGGCCGCTACATCGATATCTTCAAACACCAGTACTTCAGGCGGGCCATAAGCACGAATGCGAGCAGCTTTTGCGCGAGTCGACATGTTGAATATTCCTTTTAACTCCGTAGCACATCTTCTGTAGTGAGAAGTGTGGGCGGGGAGTGCGATGGTTTGATAAGAATGGCGATCGAATTATAAGAGTTACCCGTGATTCGATAACCGGTCTGGCTGTGAACAGACTGTGCAGTGAAATTGGACAATCAACGCATGAGCAGATCAGTGGGTGGCCCAGTGCTAAAAAAAGCAAAGTGGAAGGCACGAGCTGGCTGAAATTAATACTTTCATATGAGATGACTATACTTAGTTGTCCGTAAGTCATTTCATTTCTCTGGCACTCTGGTGGAAGTGTTCAAGGGCGACATTAAGTCTGGCAGTCCTTGAGATCATAATTTTTGATACGAGGATTGCATGATGTTTTATCAACGGGCGGCCAGCCCTTACGAAATCGGCGTGTCGAAACCGCTGAATAAGTGGATTGTGTGGGCGCCGGTATTGGTGACATCGGTTTACCCTTATTTCTTGAATGCCTTTCACGCACAGGTCATGAATATCGGACTGGACTCTACGATCTCGCCTGTTTCTTTATTCTTCGCCATTGCGTTGATGCTGGCAGTTTTCGCGGTGCCGGCCATGGGGTTTGCATTGGCGTGCCAGAGCATCACTCGTCGACACAACGCGGCGGCGCAGTTACGAGTCAGACGGCTGGCCCTGTTTATCATCAGCGCACCGACGCTGTACTGTTTCGTAGGGGTCAACAACATCATGCTGGGCGGCGCGGTGCCCGATGAGGGGATCTGGGCCGTCTTGTGGATTGGCCTGGGGATTTATCTCGGCAGAGAAAGTCATACCGCCGAACAATCCATCCCCCCGGTCCGCTCGATGCCGGCGTTACGTGTAGCCCATGGCGCTGCGGGTGTGATCGTCTTGTTTTTCATCGCCTTCCATTTGTTCAACCACCTTTTCGGCCTCGCCGGACCGCAGGTTCATCTGCAGGTAATGGAACTGGGACGCACGATTTATCGTTCACCTTTTGTCGAACCCGTCCTTGTGATCGCCTTGCTGTTTCAGGTGGTCAGCGGACTGCGTCTGGCGTGGAACTGGAGTTCGGTGGGCAGCGACAACCACCGGATTTTTCAGGTGGGTTCCGGCGTGTTCTTGTCCATATTCATCCTGGGCCATCTGAACGCGGTGTTTGTATTTGCAAGAACTTACGCGGGCATTGAAACGGGCTGGGAGTTCGCGTCCGGTGATCCGGTGGGGATGATTCATGATCCTTGGGGCATTCGATTGCTGCCGCATTACGCCATTGGTGTCTTCTTCATTATTACGCACCTGTTTTCCGGACTCAGGGTGGTGATGCTCGCGCATGGTGCCTCCCGATCGATTGCCAATGGCTGCTGGTGGGGCGGGACCGTTTTCGGCGTATTGATCAGCTTGTCGATCATGCTGGGTATTACGGGCGTCCGTTTCGGCTGATGCGCTGTCTCGACTGCAAGGGGACCCGACGTTGACGATCGATACCGATGGATTTGAGCTATTGACGGTTTTCGTCTGCGTGGCAGACGTGCGCGGCTTTACCGCTGCGGCGGTCATAATGGGCGTGAGCAAGTCTGCTGTCAGCCACGCCATCCGCCAGTTGGAAAAAAGAGCTGGCGCTCGACTGTTCAATAGAACGACGCGCAGCGTGGGGCTGACCGAAGCCGGAGAATTATTTTATCAGAGGGTAGCGCCGCTGGTCCTGGAGCTGAAAAGCGCTTTCTCCGATTTGGCCCAAGTCGCTACGAAACCTTCAGGCACGCTGCGTTTGACCATGTCACGCAGCGCCTACGTAATGTTTCTCGAACCGTTGTTGCCCAAGTTCCTGGCGACCTATCCGGACATCAATCTGGACATTGCCATCGAGAGTCGCGTTGTCGACATCGTGAATGATGGCTACGACGCTGGCATCAGAGCGACCAAAATGCTGGAGCAGGACATGGTGACCGTTCCTTTGGGTACTGAGATCCGTATGGCAGTGGTGGCATCACCCGATTACATCAACCGTCACGGGGTGCCGATGATTCCCGCGGATCTCATGGCACATGCCTGTATTCGCTACAACAGCGCCGTCACCGGGACCCACGAGCGATGGATGTTTTCATGCGAAGGCCAGGATGTCGAAATCGAGACCAGTGGTCGCATCTCCAGTAACGACGGAATGACACTGCTGGCCGCTGCGCTCGAGGGGTGCGGCTTCGCCTATTTTTACGACCGCTACGTTCAGGATTATCTCGCCGATGGCCGTTTGGTCAGAGTACTGGAGAACTGGAGCCCCCAACGCAGCTTGTCACTGTATTACTTCAACAGCCGCGCCATGCCGCAAAAGCTCCGCGTGTTCATTGATTTTTTAAAACAGCAGGAAGGGCTGGAAACGGAAAACCAGTCATAAATTGCGCGTCGGCGGCATGCTTTCAATAGCGTTAACCATTCTATGAAAAGTGTTTCTCGTCCAAGACAGAAATGAGCACGTAGTAAAGCAGTTTTGTATGGATGAGCCTTATCAAGCAGCAAGAACTTTTATCCTTAGCTCCCACTACTCCAAGGTTGAACTAATTGTCAAATATACCAATCATTTCGATCGTTGATGACGACGACACAGTCCGTATTTCACTCGATAGCCTTGTTAGATCAATGGGGTATGCGGCTCGTAGTTTCGCCAGTGCCGAAGAGTATCTGGCTTGCAACGCTCTTGATTTAACAGCATGCCTCATTTCGGATATACGGATGCCTGGCATGAACGGTCTTCAGTTGTTTGAAGAGCTAAAGGTACGTGCGATGCGGTTTCCGGTGATATTCATAACGGCATGCATCGACGACGCACCAGAACTAAGGGCACGGGAACTGGGCGCCGTGGGCTACTTCAAGAAACCCTTCAACGCTGAACTGCTCATGAGACACGTGCAAGATGTCCTCGGTATCAAAACTGTCGACTGAAGATCGGTGTGACGGCTCCCGTGGCACGCTGATGAGCGCTTGCAAAACGGTTCAATTCTTCACGAACAGATGTTCCTGGTCAGCTACCAAACCATAAACCTGTCGCGATATGGAATTACCCCCTCGGCAAACGACTGTCGCATCACCGGCGATTGCCCTGCTGCCACCAGCGCTATTTTTGTTTTGGATTGGGCAGACCAGCCTGATTTTCGTAATGGTGCATTCAGTACTGTGGGCGCTCACGTTGAACACTTAGGCCTGATTAGGCGCCTCCGAAACCCGGCGCAAGGGCGGGAGCAAATACGGTTTTAAGGGCACGCAATTTGTGCTGTTCATCCTGGTACTGCGGCGCTGCCGTCGATCCCGTGCTGCGCCGAGGCCTGGCAGGCGTCATATACATGACAGGCGTATGAGCCGCTAACACCTATGGATGGTGGTCTGCGTGACCCCAAGGTGTTAACTTTTTTCCATAGTTTGCCGCGTAGGTGCATTACTTATCGCGAGAACTTGCTTCCCTTCATTAATGCTTTAAGCGCACTTATAAGTTGCTGATAAGTCGGTTTCGTCAGTGAAGCGCCTTCTTAGACCGCCTGCCCACTTTTTCGGAGTTTGAACCGATGACCTCTCTGACTGGATCGGTGTCTCTGGCCGCGCCCGCGCCGGTCAGCGCGGTAGCTTTTGGGCCGCGGATTATCATCGGCCTGGTGGGGGTGTTGTTGGCAGTGCTAGTGGCAGGCCTCAACGAGATGGTGACCAAAGTTGCCCTCGCCGACATTCGCGGCGCATTGGCTATCGGCTATGACGAAGGAACTTGGCTTGTCGCAACCTATGCCGCGACCGCGGTGGCTGCCGCCGCTTTCGCACCGTGGTGCGCGGTCACCCTGTCGCTTCGGCGCTTCACTCTTTGCGCGATCTGCCTGTTCACCTTGCTAGGCGTGCTTTGCCCCTTCGCCCCGAATTACGAAAGCCTGCTAGTGATGCGTACATTGCAAGGGCTGGCGGGCGGTGCGTTGCCGCCGATGCTGATGACTGTCGCGCTGCGTTTTTTGCCAGCCAACGTGAAGGTCTACGGCTTGGCCGGTTATGCCCTAACAGCGACGTTCGGCCCAGGCCTTGGCACGCCGTTGGCCGGGTTGTGGACCGAGCATGTCGGCTGGCAGTGGACGTTCTGGCAAATCGTCGCGCCGTGCCTGATCGCCATGGCCGCCGTGGCCTATGGGTTGCCCCAAGACCCGCTGCGCCTGGAGCGTTTCAAGGAGTTCAACTGGCGCGGACTGCTCTTGGGTTTTCCGGCTATCTGCATGCTAGTGATCGGCATCCTGCAAGGCAATCGGCTGGACTGGTTCGAGTCGAGTTTGGTCTGCGGCTTGCTCGGCGGTGGACTGCTGTTGTTGGTTCTGTTTCTGATGAATGAATGGTCTCACCCGTCGCCGTTTTTCATGATGCAGATGCTCGGCATTCGCAACCTGTCGTTTGCGTTGCTGACCCTCGCGGGCGTGCTCGTGGTCTTGCTGGCGGTGGTCGTGATTCCCTCCAGTTACCTTGCACAAGTCCAGGGTTATCGCCCCGTGCAGACCGCGCCGATCATGCTATTGGCGGCGCTGCCCCAGTTAGTCGCGCTACCTCTGGTGGCGGCACTGTGCAACTTGCGCTGGGTCGATTGCCGTTGGGTTTTGGGGCTGGGCTTGAGCATGCTGGCGCTGTCGTGCTTCGGCGGCTCGCAACTGACGTCCGGGTGGATTCGCGATGATTTCTACGTGCTGCAACTGTTGCAGGTTTTCGGCCAACCCATGGCGGTGCTGCCACTGTTGATGCTCGCCACCGGCAGTATCACTCCGGTGCAAGGACCATTCGCATCGGCCTGGTTTAACACGGTGAAGGGCCTCGCGGCCGTGATCGCCACCGGCATGATCGACGCTTTGACCACCGCGCGGCTGCACTTTCATTCGACCATGTTGGTCGACCGCCTCGGCAATTCGCCGCTGGCCGATAGCGACAGCGCAGGCCTCGCCCATCGGCTGCATGAGCAGGCCGTGGTGCTCACGGCATCCGATCTTTATCTGTGTATGACAGGCATTGCGCTGGCCCTCATCCTGCTGATTTTCTGGCTGCCGACGCGGATTTATCCGCCACGTGCGGCGACTTGAATGCTCCACTGAAACAGAAGGTTTTTATGACGACTCAATCAAAGCTAAAAATGGCTGTGATCGCCGCCTCCGTGGTGGCGATCGGCGTGCTGGCGCTGGCGCCAGGGTTGTTTGGCAAGCGAACGCATCAGACCACCAATGACGCCTTTGTCTCCGCCGACTTCACTTTGGTGGTACCGCGTGTCGCGGGCTTCATTAAGGAAGTACTGGTGGAAGACAACCAGCAGGTGACGGCAGGGCAATTGTTGGCATTGATCGATGACCGTGATCTGCGTGCGGCCGCTCAGGCTGCAGATGCCGAAACGCTGGTGGCGCGGGCGCAGCTGCAAAATGCGCGCGCCACCCTTGAGCGCCAGACATCGGTGATTGCTCAGGCGCAAGCCTCAGTCGCGTCGGCGAACGCGGCAATGGTTTTCGCCGAACATGAACTGAACCGCTACAACCACCTTGCCGGTGTTGGCGCGGGTACGGTGCAGAACGCTCAGCAAGCACGCACACGGATCGATCAGGCGAGCGCGCGGTTGGCCATCGCGACAGCGTTGCTGACGGCGGAACGCAAGCAAGTCGAGATCCTGGCGGCACAGCGCGACGCGGCGGACGGCGGCTTGAAGCGCGCGCAAGCAGCGCTGGAGATAGCCAATTTCGAGTTGTCGTATACGCGCGTTGTTGCGCCGCAGGACGGCATGATCGGCGAGCGGGCGGTGCGCGTCGGCGCCTACGTCGTCCCGGGCAGCAAGTTACTGGCGGTGGTGCCGCTGAGGCAGGCCTATGTGGTCGCCAATTTTCAAGAAAACCAACTGACGGACGTTCACCCGGGGCAGCGTGTACAGGTGCGTGTGGATACCTTTGGTGGTGAATCCTTGCGCGGCCGCGTCGAGAGTATCGCTCCGACCACTGGTGTGACTTTTGCCTCGATCAAACCGGACAACGCGACCGGAAACTTCACCAAAGTCGTGCAGCGGATTCCGGTGAGAATCGTGCTGGATCCGCAGCAGCCGTTGGCCGAGCGGCTGCGGGTGGGAATGTCGGTGGAAGCACGAATTGATACGACGGGTGTTGGTGAGCAAGAGGTTGCCGATAGATGAAAATTTTCACTGATGCGGCTGGCGCGTTCGTGAGGGGGCGGCTGCCTCGTCTGACATTGTGCGTCTTGCTGGTCATGAACCTCACTTCCTGCACTGTCGGCCCTGACTTTCAGAAACCGCGCACACAACAAATCGCGGAATGGTCCAAGCCACAAAAAGTGGCTGGCAGCCAAGTCATCGCCGCAACAATGGATGAACGCTGGTGGGAAGTCTTCAACGACCCGAAACTCACCGCCCTGACCCAGCGCAGCCTGACCGACAACCTCGACCTGAAACTCGCCAGCAGCCGCCTGCAACAAAGCCGTGCCGTGCGCCAGGTGGTTACCGCCGAGCGTTACCCCAACACCGCCGCCACGGGCAGTTACGGACGTAAACGCAACAGCGGCGAAGGATTGATGGACCCGTCCGGCCACAACGGCGACTCGGCGTTCAATCTGTGGGATGCAGGTTTCTCCGCATCCTGGGAGCTGGATTTCTGGGGCCGTGTACGTCGCGAAACCGAAGCCGCCGATGCGACCCTCGAAATCGCGGAAAACGATCGTCGCGGCGTGCTGCTGTCAGTGCTCGCCGAAACGGCTCAGGACTACATTCAATTGCGCGGTGTACAAAGCACTCGTGCCGTCACTGAGCAAAACCTCGACGTCGCCCGCCACAGCTTGAAACTGTCGCAACTGCGTCTGGCCGACGGCGTTGCCACCGACCTGGACGTCGCCGAAGCGGCGGCCCAAGTCGCCGCCATCGAATCGCGTTTGCCCGCGCTTGAACAGCGTCAGTCGCAACTGATCAACGCGCTCAGTCTGTTGATGGGTGAACCACCGCAAGCGCTGTTCGCCGAGTTATCCACGGACGCCCCCGTGCCGCAAACCCCGCGTCAGGTCGCCATCGGCCTGCCGTCGCAATTGGCCGAACGCCGTCCGGACATCCGCCAGGCCGAAGCCCGCCTGCATGCCGCTACGGCGAGCATCGGCGTAGCGAAGGGCGATTTCTATCCACGGATTACCTTGTCCGGCAACCTGGGTTCGCAAGCCATGCAACTGAGCGATTTCGGCTCCTGGGGCTCGCGATCGTTTGGAATCGGTCCGCAATTGAGCCTGCCGCTGTTCGATGGTGGACGGTTACGCGGCGTTCTGAACTTGCGTGAAGCGCAACAACAGGAAGCCGCGATTGCGTATCAGCAAACCGTACTGCGTGCCTGGCATGAAATCGACGATCAACTGAGGGCCTACAACTCCAGCCAACTACGCCGTGACAGCCTCGCCGAGGCCGTGCGCCAAAACCAGATCGCCCTGCGCACAGCGAAACAGCAGTACGTGGAAGGTGTGGTGGATTTCGTCAACGTACTGACCGTGCAAAGCGAGTTGCTGGCGACTCAGCAGCAATGGGTCGAGAGTTCGACCGGGGTTTCGTTGGCGATAGTTGGGTTGTATAAGGCGTTGGGTGGGGGTTGGGAGTCGGTGTACCCGTTGGCGGCAAAGGCTGAATGAAAGAAGGTGGGGGTAGGAATGGTCCTGATTTTTTTGTATGGGATTGAGGGCGACTGATCGGGCGTTAATCTTTTCACTTTTATCATTGACCAATGCGATGCCCCCCATATGATCAACAATCCTTACGCCACGCCTACGTCCAGCTTCGAAACAGTCGAACTCGGGGTAGACTTTTTACGTTCTGAGCATGCGCAAGTTCCGATGACAGCTTGCTCGAATGTGAGAGTCTCAATAATAAGGCGACCTCTGGTGCGCTGACTAAACCTAAGGATAATAGCGACGAGTCTAGAAGTATTGTATTTATGTACCGCAGAATTGACAGCGCTAGAAGGGCAATTTTTCGGTGATATTCCGTAGTGGAGCGATGATCGAAGTTTGTGTGTTCGACTAGCCACATCAATCATTCTCTAACCGTGTATTTGAATTGCATCGCACATTCTCAAACCGGGTTCAGATACTGCGTCTCCTGTCTGACATTAAGTGTCACCACTCCCGGCATTACGAGTCGCTCGCCAAGGAATAACAATGATCACTGCATCAACGTCTTCGAAAGAGGCGATGTCTGCCTACCTATCTCCCGTTGGCACAAAGTCTGTCACCGAGTCACAGCACCGAGTCGCGCAAGACGAGCCTCCCGCGCCCAGTTCGAAAAATGCTGATTCGCTCAGCCTTTCTAGCACCTCTACCGAGTACAGCAATTCGATCATCGGGAATACACCATTCTTTCCCGTGCGGTCAGGCATGAATGCAGATGCGCTTGTTTTAGGTGCTTCCAAACCAGAAGCGATATCCAGCTCCAAGGACAAAACATTCGCCGAAGTGGCAGCGGATGCCCGTAAGCGAATGGACCAGAAATACGCGTTGATGACTTCTAGTGGAAAACCCTATAGCGGCAGCGACGAAGATCGCAATGGGTTAATGGGCGATCTGGATCGACGCTCCCTGAATGCAGTCGCCACCAATGAAGGGGGAAAGTTCACTGCACAAGAACAATCATCCGCGCAAGCGTTGATGCGTCAACAGGGCCGACTTGCCACCGGTTATTATAGTGGCCCGGCAGACCAGGAAAAAAACTGGAATGACCCCTTTATCAGTGATCCTTTTGGTCGAGCAAACGCTGCATTGGATTTCATGGATAACATGAGTCCGGAGGAAAAAAATACCCCAGAGTGGCTGTCACAGCACCTTTCCTTGCAGGCGGCACTGAGTCAGAGCCAAACAGCTGGGCTGGATCCAGCTGAAAGAAAAACCGGCCATTTTCACAACTTGGCGGAAATCCTTGCGGGAGTCGTGACGGAGGGAACTGATACGCGAAAATCCAACGAAACGAAAAACAGCGATCCTCTCGCAAAAATTCTAAGCAAACTTCAATCGCTCATTTCCTAACGCGCCCAATCAACCTAGATGCAAACGTCCGTCGGGTAGTCAAGCGGTGGTCTAACTGACCTCACCGATAAAATTTTAGCCAGCGTACTGTTTCAGAGCGTCAGGGAGGATGGCGTCGAGGTGGTTATCGACGGTCAACTGCGGAGCATCCATTGACCAATCGCCGCCTTACGCGAAAGTCAGCTTTGTGAAGGTTTCTGCCTGTCGTGACTGGCAGAAATCGACCCAAAGCCGACGGTGGCAACAGGTAAAAATCGGCCAAGTACAGTCCTTCGCGAGAGTCAATAGTTGGTGAAAGGCGCGCATTAGCGACCAGGCCTTAATCGTACCCAAAACATTGTTTTAACTATGATATTTCAGCTGAAGAACTGAATTGATCGGTTCTCCGTAGCACTGCAAACGGGATACCTATAATCAGCACTTCAAAAAATATTTTTTAAGCCACCTTGATAATCTTAGAAAACCACACTAAACAATATTGGTGCGCAGGTGTTTGGCGCAAGCTGTAAAGCGAAGCCGGCGAAAAAACAAGCTCGTTATCATATGTTTTATTAATTTAACAGGTTTGGAGTACGAATGTAGGACGTCTATGCTACGGAGGGAAAATGGAAAGCATAACGCAAAAAATTGAACCACTAAGTTGCACCGGGTCAGTTGAATTTGTTGAGCTTAGTCCAAATCCTTTTGCGGCCGCTGACCGTCTTCTTTCCTGCCCGAATCTCGTAGTCGCGTTCCCGACGCCTAGTTTCCAATGGTGGACTCCAAACTGCTCAAAGTCTGAAGTATTTGAGACGCTCGGACCTGCCTATCAAGCCGGGCGACTTCTGGGTGAAATTCTATCAAGGCGAGGTTTCCCTGAACCAATAATTGCCAGTGTTATATCTAGTACGCGAGCGTTTCAATCTATCGGAGCATCACGTCAATGCCTCCTTCAATTCGCAGTTATTAAGGCTGATTCCAAACAAGTAACTGATGATAATATATTTTCGCTACATAGGGATTATGACGTCAGTAACCCAGACTGGATGATTACTCGGCTTGTGCAGGTTGTTACCGGCGCTCCTACAGTCTGGTGTAAAAAAGAGGCGGGGCAATTGACCTTGTTTACATTGTCAACCCCTCATGCTGTAATTTTTAATTCAAGTTTTCGGCGCGGACCTCTTCATGCTTCCCCGCTTTTTGAGCCCTATCGCGCGATACTTATAGGAACTCTTTTTCCTAGGAGTTTAAATTGAACGCCTTATTTCTAGGTGGTAGCTTTACAGCGGCCGGAAATCTGCCAAACGTTTTTAAGAAAATGTACGAAATTGCGCATGGTGACGAGTGCATAGTTAGCTCCCACACATTTAGCCAAGCAAAATTGTGCGACCACTTTATATCGAAAGAGTCAAGAGAATTACTAACATCTAGAAGTTGGAGCGTCGTAATTCTTCAAGAGCAAAGTAAACTTCCCATTGATAATCCGATAGAAGCTCTCAAAGCGATCACATGCTGGAAGGAAATTATACCCGATAATACGTTTTTGATACTTATGATGACATGGCGTCGCAAAGAAGATTTTTCTGATTGTGACCGCTGGGCAAAGCAAGTTGATTTTTTTAAGAAAGCCCACTCACTCGGAGTGTACGTCTCCCCTGTCGGAATTGCTTGGGAAATTTATAGGGGAGCGTTCCCCCACCAGAAATTAATGGAAACTAGTTCAAGCCACTCAACGACAAGAGGCGCAGAACTTTCCGCTACATGCCTCATGGAGTCGCTATCAAGATTAGCAGCGATAGGCGATAAATGGCGGAGCCATATACTCGAAATGTATATTTCCGCAGTTGCGGCACATCAACTCTTCGAGGAGCCTGGCAATGTTATTACTTGAGCGTGCTTTAGAGGATTCATCCTCATTCTGGGCTATAGAATATGCAATTGGAAAAAAGTATTTTGAAGTCTGCAGCAATCAAAGATCTTCATCTACTGAGCAGCAATGGCTCAGGCTCCAGATATGGAAAGAGTGGTACGGAAGTGGTGTTTATGGTGGGCCTGGGACAACTGTAACGGGTATGATTGGGGAAGCAGCGTCACAGCTTGTGCCACTGAACCCGCTTCATGATTATGAGCTGTTGCGTGAAAATTTTTCTTATCTGACATTTGCCCAAGAAGAACTATCACATTACATGGGCCTGCTGGATATTTACATATCAAAATTTGGATCAGGCTTCCGCGATAAACTAGAGGACTGGGGAGAAGTACCAGCCGGCCGGAATCTAACCAAACGTAGAGAAGCACTGCGGCATCAAGAGTTAGGAGAGGTGGTAATTCGCTTGTCTGAAGGTGGAGGATTGGGCCTTTTCTATGGTATGAAGAGGGCCCTCACTGGGAGAACGCTTAGCGCCTTCGATTCAAAACTATTGAAAATAGTGCAGCGAATACTTAACGATGAAGAGGTTCACTTATCCGACAATATAAAATTTGCAAAATACAACCTGACAACAGAGGAGGAGTATAACTATGTGTCAGAAACTCTTGCTGAAATTTCCAGTCAGAAGTTAAAAGAGCGAGAGGAACAATTTAACATATCGCGCGACTCAATTGCCAAGGGGTACCTGGCGACTGCAACGCAGGAGTACCTCGCTGATTACTACTTCCCACTTATCAACATAGCGAAAGGGTAGATTAGATGAAAAACTTAGTTCACCTTGAGGCACCTTCTCATCCGACTAAAGGTCGTATTAGAAATGTGGTGACTCGTACGATCATCTGCTCTGATATTGTTGGCGCTAAAACGCTTTATGAAAATCTTACAGGCCCAAAATATGCAGCAACTCTTGATGAGCACGTTGATTTGGTATCAAAGTGTGCCGCTGATATTTCTGCGGACTTCATTGATGTAGATGGAGATTCTGTTTATGTGGTAATTGATACATCCACCTTGGATCACGTTAAGTTAGCCACAGCAATCCAGAAGTTAGGAGTTGGATTAACATTTGGTTTTTCGATTGGCATTGCTCAAGGAGAAGTCGTTTCGATTGTCGAAGGTGGATCAACGAGGTTTGAGGGTGTGAACCTTGTTAAGGCGAAGGCGCTTGCTCGGATAGGAAAGGCAGGTGCCATATATCTCGAAAGCGACCTCGCTAACCAACTATCACAGAATTTACATTTGCTTAGTGGCGTCACTTTAAGCACGAGCGTGCAACACCCGGCACTACCCTATTTTGATAAGCCCAGTAATGTATCTGAACTGATCTGGTCTGGCCAAGCATTTGGCATGAAACTGTAATGCTGAAATCCTCGACACTCCTATTCAAGTCTTCTAGCAACTGCCTGCGTCTTGATGGAAAGTCAACCTCGGAGCGATTACTATTTCAGGACGGGGATCATGGGAAATATTGGGACTCAATTGAAGAAAGCCTCGCGGCGGGCGTAGGTTTTTTTGGGTTTATCTCATTTGATTGCTTTAACGAGTGGCGTCGGAGTGAGCCCAATATGGCACTAGCAGCCTTCGTAGAAATTGAAGATGTTTCAAGTTTACAGTTGTCATTAAGTAAATCAGAACCTCCTTGTGCTTTCAGAGAGGGAAGTTGGGTGCGCAGCAGTGAAGGAGAGCAGCGCTTTCTTAAAACGGCGAGTACCGTTATTCAGGGATTCGAAAAACTGGAGAACCCACTTGAGCGTTTAACACTAGCCAGGCGCGTAGATGCGACGAGTCTTGTAGATGTCTTAGCGAGTTTTGAAACTGCGCACCCTCACCGCTGTTCAAGAGCATTTGCGTTGAATATAGCTGGATATGAGATGGTTGGTGAGAGTCCTGAACTCTTACTTGCGGGAAATATCTATCATTTTCGGACCTATAAATTGGCAGGTACAGCACCTAGATCTAATTGTATTGAACTGGATCAACAACTTCGTTCACAGATGCGAGACTCAAACAAACTGATTTACGAACACGAACTTTCAGCCGAAGCGACTATGAGGGTACTTTCACAGTTAGGGAGGGTATCGAAACGAGGCACATATATCCTTCCTCAGCGGCACCTAAGACACCTTGTAAGCATTCTAGAGACAGTAGTTTGTAAAGATATCCCGCTTCGCTCTATTTTGTCAGCAGTAGCGCCTTCTGGTGCGAGCCCCAGGCATTTGGGGCTACAAGCTTTGAATAAGCTGGAGGAACACTCACGAGGGCCTTACTATGGGTTAGCCGGTTACGTAATGCCGAACGGAGTTTCTGAATTCGTTCAAATTATCAGAACGGTTATACGAACACCGACATACCCAAGTTGGCATACATGGGTGGGAGCTTCAATAGTTCGTGGAAGCACTTCGAAAAGTGAGTTAGACGAAACCAAATTAAAGTTGCAACAGGTTCGCTATATTGCTGGATCACCCTACACGTGATAATTTATTTCTGAATTTGCATGCATTTTTTATGTCTGCTAAAGATTCAGGCTGTATGAAGCTCTTAGAGTAGGTTTGACAGTCAGGGCTGGAAGGAAAATCGTGTCCCTACTAGAATTTTCAATCTTCTGATTAACTAAATGCTGGCATATTTTACGTAGCAACGCAGACTTTAAAACGGCTTAACCGTTTTTACACAGGGAATCGGCCTTAGATTTGTAGGCATCTTCGAGCGT
>NZ_CATKQW010000020.1:0-7886 GCF_949767865.1 Pseudomonas sp. IT-P294
GAAAAACAAAAAAGCCCGCCAAGGTTTGCACCTTGGCGGGCTTTTTAATACCTGGACGGTTTAGAACGCGCCCATGTAATCGCGCTTGCCCACTTCCACACCGTTGTGACGCAGCAGTGCGTAAGCGGTGGTGACGTGGAAGAAGAATTGCGGCAGGCCGTAGGTCAGCAGGTAGGCCTGGCCGGTGAAGCGCTTCTCTTTCGGCGTGCCCTGACGGGTGATGATCTCGATGCCTTCCTTGCCATTGATCTGCTCAGGCTTGATCTCGCCGATGAAAGCCAGAACCTTGGCGATCAGGGCTTGCAGCTCAGCGAACGTGGTTTCGCTGTCGTCATACTTCGGCAATTCGACCTCAGCCAGGCGTGCGGAAACGCCTTTGGCGAAATCAACGGCGATCTGCACCTGGCGCACTAGAGGGAACATGTCCGGGTACAGGCGCGCTTGCAGGAAGGCGTTTGGGTCAATGTTCTTGGCGGTGGCGTGGGCTTCGGCCTTGTTCAGAACGTCGCTCAGGGCATTGAGCATTTGTTTGAAAACCGGAACCGATGCGTCGTACAAGGAAATGGTCATGGCAGTCTCGTGTGATGACAGGAGTGAATCGTGGGGCGATTATAACGGTGCACCGCGGTTGCGGCGGGTCTTTTATCCGGCGTCCACCAGAGGACTCAACGGCAATCGGCCCCATGCGAGGAACGGCGCACTGCCAAGACCCGAGAAAAACAACAACACGATCGCAACGGCGACGAGCAAGGTGATATTACAGGTCAAAAACCGACTGTAATCCAACTTCATCAAAGCTTCTGCGCACCAACTCCCGGAGTATCCTTGGCGTTGGTGAACCGATAGAACAGGTTGGGCTCGCTGACGATATAGAGCTCGCCATCGGCGTCCATGGTCATGCCTTCGGCTTGCGGCACATTTTTCTTGAGGTCACCCGCCAGGCTGAGCAGGGACATAATGCTGACGAAATTACCCTTTTCGTCCAGTTCGGTCACGTTGTTGGACTCTTCGCTCAACATCAGCAAATGCCCTGTTCGCGGATCGTAAAAGCATTCGGAAAGGTCCCGACTGAAAACACTGCGATCCACCCAGGAGGTCAGGTCATCAATGCGAATCTGCAATGACCCACCCAGGGAGGCGAGCATGCCCGTGACCGAATACAGCTGCCGCGGGTCGCGCTCCTTGACCGCCAGGACACGATCATTGGCCACGTCATAGGTCACGCCCTCGAACCCTTTGTTGTGGTTGCTCAGGTTGACCCCGATGGCGAGGAACCTGGCGTCCTCCGCGTGGATGGGGCCCGGGGTGTCGGGCAAGGTGATGATGTCCAGTTGCTGCTTCGCTTCGTCGGCGATCACCACCCGTCCGCCGCCGATATAAGCGATGCCCTCGGTGTCCTGAAACCCGATCAGCGGATAGTGCTCAAGCACTTCACCTTCACGGCTCAACGCCAGAATCTCCATGGGCGCGCCGTTGGTAATACCCAGCATGCGCCCGCGATCGAAATCATAGGCAATGCCCGACAAATTGGTCACGCCGGGAAGTGGCTTGGCGTCGATAACCGACCGGTAGTCCGGCAGCCAGATATTTTTTTCCGGGGCCTGATTGCCGTACCACTTGTTGTGCCAGTGCCCATACAACTGCGAGTGCCAGGAAAACCGCAGGCAAGCCGCGAAAAGCAGTGCCAACGCTACAACAAAAACGATCACTCCTGCCTTCCAGGGCTTGCTCATGTTCTTCCTTAGTTCCAAGTAAAGCGATACACGTGGTCCGGTTGTACTGCGTGGCATTTGCCGTTATCGGCATCGGCGCCAATGATCGACCACTCTGCACGGGATGTCTCGCCGAGTTCACGTGCGCCCTGGGGGTTGAAACACTGCTCCAGCAACTCGTCCGGCACCAATGCGTAAGCCTGAGGGTGTTCACGCAGCCACTGCGCGGCCTGCTCGACCGTGGAGCTGGCCATGCCGAAATGCACGATCGGCTGGCGGGCGTACAGCCAGTGGCCCTCGCGCCACTGGACCATGACCAGATCTGCACCGTTCGTCATGGTCGCCGCCTGCGCCATGATTTCTTTATGAGGGTTAGCGCCCTCCTTTATCGGCTCGATAAACCCACGGGCGAACCAAAGTACGAACCAGCTCACCACCACCGCCTGAAAAATCCGTCGTCCGCGCGGGCGCTTGGCGAACCAGCGCTTGAGCAACCAGGGAATCAGCGGCGCCGAGACCAGCACCAACCCAGGCAGCGCCGGGTAGATGTACAACTTGCGTTTGCCACTGGCCAGACAGAAAAACAGCACGACCAGCGCCACCCAGCCAAGCAGCACCAACACTCGACCGTCACGCTTGGCAAGCTGCCTGCGCCAGGCAGGCACCAGCCACGGCAGGACCAGGACCAGCGGCAACCAGTATTGGGGAATTACGTTGACGAAGAAATACCAGAACGGCTCTCGATGGTCCCACGCAGCGGCATAGCGCCCCGCGGTCTGGCGCAACAGGATCTCGCGCGCATACGCCACCTCATCAGCCGAGCCATTGAGCACGATGGACAAGGCCAGCGGCAGCAACCAGATGGCGATAGCGCCCAGGAAGACCAAAAAGCCCAGCGACCACTTGCGCTTTTCGCCGGGCATGGCCACTACGCCCGACCAACCTTTGCGCACCGCATAGGCATATGGAATCAGCATCAGCGCCGGAACGAAGCCGACCCCTTTGGTGATGACGCCAATGCCCATCGCGGCGCAGCCTACGTAAAACCAGCGCCAGGCCGGCCCGACCAGCAAGTGACGCGCCAACCCGTACATGCCCAGGGACGTGAACAGAATCAGAAAGCTGTCGATCTGGCCGGTGCGCAGGATGCTGTAGGTCTGATACGTGGCCAGGTACAAGAGCGCCGCCGTGCGACCGATGCGCTGATTCCATAGCCGGCGGGCCAGGTCGTAGACCATGGCAGTGACCGTCACAGCCGAAAAAAGGCCGGGTATGTACAGGGCAATATCAGGTTTGCCGGTGAGCCAGGTGAAGAACGCCACTGCCCACATGAAAATGGGCGGTTTATCCCCGTAGATTTCCCCGGCGCGGTGAGGAATCAGCCACGAACCGTTATGCAGCATCTCGAGCGCCACACCGAGGAAGCGCTCCTCATCCACGTTCAGTGGCTGACGCAGCCCGAGTCCTGCACCGATCAACAAGAAAGCAAGCAGCATCAAGCCCAGGCATTCAACCCGGGGAGAAAGGGATCTGCGCATGATTTATTCCTTCGGGTGCCTGCTTTTCGCAATCAATTGCAGGTTGCGGAAATAGACGATGGAACCGAACGCCTGACCGGCGATGAACACCGGGTCTTGTCGGTAAATCGCATAAAAAAGCAGCAAGGTGCTGCCGACGATGCTCAGGTACCAGAAGCTCACCGGAATCACACTGCGTTTCTTGTATTCGCTGTACAGCCACTGCAAGACAAAACGACCGGTAAAAGCGATCTGGCCGGTAAACCCGACCACCAGCCACAACGTTTCTCTTGAGAGATTCATTCCTGAACCTCCTGGGCATCGGTATTGAGCCGAGTGCGCTTGATCAGCCACCAGACGCCGAACAGATCGAGAATGCCTACCAGGGCACGATCGAGATTGCCGTACTTGGACACCCCGGCGGTGCGGGCCCGGTGGTTGACTGGATGGACGACCATTCGGCCGTTTTGGCGCTGGATCAGCGCAGGAATGAACCGATGCATATGGTCGAAGTATGGCAGGCGCAAAAACGCCGCACGCTCGATCACTTTCAACCCGCAACCGGTGTCAGGCGTGTCGTCCCTGAGCAGGCGGCGACGCAGGCCGTTGGCAAATCGCGACGCCCAGCGCTTGCTTGCCGTATCACGACGATTGACCCGATGCCCGGCGACCAGTTGCAGGTCGGCGACACCCTGCTGGCTGCGTACCAGCGCCAACATTCCGGGAATGTCCGCCGGATCGTTCTGGCCATCGCCATCGAGTGTTGCCAGCCATTGCCCACGAGCAGCCTGAGCCGCGTGGTAGAGCGAGGTACTTTGGCCCAGCGAACGGTCATGATGCAGGATACGCAATTCGCTCAAGCCGCCATTTCTGATCTGCCCCAGCTCCTGCAACGTGGTATCGGTGCTGCCATCGTCGACGACTATGATTTCATAACGCTCACCGGCCAAGGCAACACGAATTTCCTCAATCAAAGGCACCAGGTTGTTTGCTTCATTCTTTGCTGGAATCAGCACGGATACAAAAATGTCATGGCTCATACAGGCCCTCTTTTTCCTTGGTTTTTTTATCAAGGGCGAACGAATTACACCTGATAAAAGTGGCGATACCACTTCACGAATTCTTTGACGCCGGTTTCAACGGCGACCTGTGGACTGTAATCGACCCAGTTGGACAAGGCCGAAACGTCGGCCCATGTCTTGACCATGTCGCCTGCCTGCATTGGCAAGAAATTGCGTTGCGCTTTCACCCCCAGTGCGGACTCCAGACAATCGATGAAGTCCAACAGCGCGACCGGTTCGCCGCGCCCGATGTTGAAAATCCGGTTGGCACCCTCAGCCGATCCTTGCGCGAGCGGCGGCCGGGTGCGCAAACGGGCGATGCCTTCGACGATATCATCGATGTAGGTGAAGTCACGCGACATCAGCCCCTGGTTGTAGATGTCGATCGGCCTGCCGTTAAGAATCGCTTCGGTAAACTTGAACAGCGCCATGTCGGGACGCCCCCAAGGACCATAAACGGTAAAAAACCGCAGGCCGCTGGCTTTCATCCCATAGAGATGGCAATAGCTGTGCGCCATCAACTCATTGGCGCGTTTGCTGGCGGCATACAGGGAAATCGGATGGTCGGCGGCATCTTCAACGCAGAACGGCATTTTGCCATTTGTGCCATACACCGAGCTACTGGATGCATAAATCAAATGCTCGGGGCGATGATGCCGACAGGCTTCCAGCACATTCAGAAAACCGGTCAGGTTCGATTGCGCGTACACATCCGGGTTGTCCAGCGAGTAGCGAACGCCTGCCTGGGCTGCCAAATGAATGACGTGGGTGAATGAACGCTCTTTGAACAGCGCCATCAACGCCGGTTTGTCGACGATATCCAGTATCTGGAAGTGAAAGCCCGGCAACGCCTCCAGTTCCTTGAGCCGAGCCTGTTTCAGTTCGACGCTGTAGTAGTCGTTGAGATTATCGATACCGACGACTTCAAGACCTTCACGGCACAAACGCTGAACCGTGTGATAACCAATAAAACCAGCGGCGCCGGTGACCAGAATGGTCATAGCGAGGCCCCGCCGATAAGCGCATTATCGGGGGACAATGACAACGTCAATTTCATGCCTTGCTCCAGAGTGCAGTCACAGACCCGTGGCATCGTCGATATGCCGGGGCCCGCGTCCTTGTGCGGTTAGGCCCGCGACCCCGCATACGGTGCCCGCAGAATTGTAAAAAAAACGTTAACGAATTATGTAGATTTCATGGCTTTAGGCAAGCGTGAGCAACAAATTTGGTTGCCATCGGCGCCCGCCGATCTAAAGTGCTCGCCAGCGGACTAACAATATGAATCGGGTAAGGATGCAGCATCATGAGTATCGAGCAAGAGACGACGTTTGACGAGCCTCGGCTCAACAGCACGGAAATCCGGATTCTGGGGTCACTGATCGAAAAACAGGCCACCAGCCCGGAAACCTACCCACTGACCCTCAATGCTCTGGTGATCGCCTGCAACCAGAAAACCAGCCGCGAACCGGTGATGAACCTCACCCAGGGCCAGGTCGGCCAAAGCCTGCGCGCGCTCGAAGGCCGAGGCTTCACCAAATTGGTCATGGGCAGTCGCGCCGACCGCTGGGAGCATAAGGTCGACAAGGCGCTGGAACTGGTGCCGGCGCAGGTGATCCTGACGGGGCTGCTGTTCCTGCGTGGCCCGCAGACAGTCAATGAGCTACTGACCCGCAGCGGGCGCATGCATGAATTCGAGGACGCCGAACAGGTCGTGCATCAACTGGAGCGCTTGATTGCTCGTGGCCTGGCCCTTCTGATTCCGCGTCAGGCCGGGCAGCGGGAAGACCGCTACATGCACGCCCTGGGTGATCCGGCGGATATCGAAGCCATCCTCGCCGCCCGGCAGAACCCGGTCGAACGTGGCACCGGTAGCGGCGTGTCGATTGAGCGAATCGAAGAGCTCGAAGCGCGCATTGCAGCGCTGGAAGAGCGCCTGGCCCGTCTCGAATAACCCGACGATAAAGCTCCAGACGTGCGAACGAGCGCGGCACTCGCGGGCAAGTCGGGTCAGCTACGGGCAAACTCCACGGCCCTTTGAAACTGTTCCTCGGTCGGACGCACGCCGGTGTACAGCACAAATTGCTCCAACGCCTGGATCGCAATCACCTCCAGCCCGGTGATTACCCGCTTGCCTTCGGCTCGAGCGCGCACGATCAGCGGTGTTTCCGAGGGGATCGCCACCACATCGAAGACAGTTTCGGCTGTAGCGATGGTTTCAGCATCAAAGGCCAGTTGATCGGCCTCCGGGCCGCCGCTCATGCCAATCGGGGTGACATTGATCAGCATTTGCGGGTGTCGGTCGCCCAGTTCCGCCTGCCACTCATAGCCCAATGACTGCGCCAGCGCACGCCCGGCGCGCTCGTTACGGGCGACAATCAGGCCGTTTTTATAGCCGCCATCGCGCAAGGCGCTGGCCACGGCCTTGGCCATCCCGCCGCTGCCGCGCAGGGCAAAGGTCGAGTCCTTGGGCACTGCGTGGCTGTCGAGCAATTGCGCGATGGCAATGTAATCGGTGTTGTAGGCCTTGAGGTGGCCGTCGGTGTTGACAATGGTGTTGATCGATTGAATGGCCGCGGCGGACGCATCCAGCTCATCAACCAATGCGATACACGCCTCCTTGAACGGCATCGACACCCCGCAACCGCGAATACCCAACGCCCGGATACCGCCGACCGCACCCGGCAAATCCTGACTGCTGAAGGCCTTGTAATAGAAATTCAGGCCCAGTTGTTCATACAGATGATTGTGGAACCGCAGGCCGAAGTTACCGGGGCGCCCGGAAAGCGACATGCATAACCGGGTGTCTCTGTTGGGGTTCATCTGCATGAAACTTCTCCTTCAATAGCACTTTCAGATGGACGGGATTAGCCATTCCATACGCTGTGTTCGATCATAACGGCGGGTCCGCACAAGGTATCGCCGGACCGTCAGCAAACCGGTACAGACCTTACACAAAATTTACCAATCGGCTGTGCTGATTTTGAAAAAAACGCTGTCTTAGATGTATCCCCGCGACAATCCTTGGGTCTATTGCAGAGCCAAGCGCCGGGTCGAAGAACCGAGGAATTATCATGATCCGTAAAATCCCCACAGTAGCTTTGCTGATTGGCGCACTCGCTATCGCAGGGCAAGCGCAAGCCCATGGCGGCGGTGGCGGTTGGCAAGGTCCAGCGGTATTTGGCGCGATCGTTGGCTCGGCCATCGTCGGTTCGGCCATTATCAACAGCAACCGGCCTGTTTATGTGGAACAACCGGTTTACGCGCAGCCGCAGCCGGTCTACGTGCAACCGGCGCCACCGGTTTACTACCAGCCGGCACCGGTCTACGTGCAGCAACCGGTCTACTACGCACCACCGCCGGTTTACTACGGACCGCCACGTGGCTATTACGGCCCACCGCGTGGTTACTATGGCCCTCCCCACGGTTATGGCCGCTGGTAACAGGCTCATAAGGCCCCGCCTCATCAGCGTGATGCTGTTCACTTAAGACTGGGTTGGGGTTGGGGTTGGGGGCATATCCGTTTTTGGGGTAATGGCGACTATTGGTTCCGCCCTGACGGCGGGTCACTTGGAGAAGCGCCAAGTAACCAAGCGCTT
>NZ_CATKQW010000021.1:0-6333 GCF_949767865.1 Pseudomonas sp. IT-P294
TAGATCAAAAGCTGCAGGCGAGCTAACGCTCGGCCTGTTGAGTGGTTAAAAGCGGGCGGTGTACGTTGTTTTTTATTGTGGGGGCTGGCTTGCTAGCGATGGTGCCCTGCCAGCCGACCAATCTCTTCCTGCCGCCACTTGATCGTTCCCTACGCTCCGCGTGGGAATGCAGCCCGGGACGCTCCGCGTTCCGAAGGGGCGGGCGGACCAAGATCAAAAGCTGCAAGCGAGCTAACGCTCGGCCTGTTGAGTGGTTAAAAGCGGGCGGGGCGCCTCGATTTTTATTGTGGGAGCTAGCCTGCTAGCGATGGTGGCTTGCCAGTCGACCAGACTCTTCCTGCCGCCACTTGATCGTTCCCTACGCTCCGCGTGGGAATGCAGCCCGGGACGCTCCGCGTTCCGAAGGGGCGGGCGGACCAAAATCAAAAGCTGCAAGCGAGCTAACGCTCGGCCTGTTGAGTGGTTAAAAGCGGGCGGGGCGCCTCGGTTTTTATTGTGGGAGCTAGCCTGCTAGCGATGGCGACCTGACGGCCGACCAGATTCTTGCAGGTGTGCATCGAACCCTGTGGGAGCGGGCTTGTCGGGTCGCCGCATCGCCGCGATGGCGCCCGGCCAGCCGACCAGTCTCTTCCAGCTACCCCACTGATCGTTCCCTACGCTCCGCGTGGGAATGCAGCCAGGGACGCTCCGCGTTCCGAAGGGGCAGATGGATCAAGATCAAGAGCTGCAGGCGAGCGACCGCTCGGCCTGTTGAGTGGTGGAGAGCGATGCGTGTGCGCCGATGCATTGTGGGTTGTCTGGCTGGCTGGCTGGAGTGTGGTTGGTTGAACGGGCGGTACCGTTGTCAGTTGAAAAAGGTCAGCCCCGTCAATCCTTACCATTCGTCCGTAATTGTCGTTGACCTGTAAGTTCTGACAGTAGCCGGTGTTCGCGATTCGGTGTGTGATAGACCTGCTCCAGGTGGCAGGTTTAATCACGTACAGGGAACGAATAATGAATGGTCAGATTACGGAACTAGTCACGGACGACCTGCCACCTCTGTACATTCGGGAAAGTCCAGTCTCCGATCTCTTGAATCCACTGGCGGTCAGGCATAGCTGCAGGATTGTCATGGAGTACGCCATTGAGCCCGGTGACAGGGTCAGTGTGTCTTGGGCAGGGGCTCCGGGGGCTGGTTCGTATACGTCGGTGTTTTTCCCGGTGGGTGAGTTGCGTCCCTTGGAGGTCGGGATAGGCGGTATACCGCTGGTGATCTTCAATTTGGGGAGGACGGTGACGCTGACCTATACCGTTATTCGAGGTGACTCTGCGCCTGTGACTTCGCAGCCGTTGATTTTATACGTGCTGCCGATAGCGCTAAGTGAGTTGCCCAGACCCTTAATCACGCAGGCACCCGGGTTTGGCACGGGTTTGGTCCTTGATGTCAATGCGCTGACCGAATTCACCCTTCGGATTAACGCATGGCCCCTGCAAACCCAAGGT
Source organism: Pseudomonas sp. IT-P294 (assembly GCF_949767865.1). Taxonomy (NCBI): domain Bacteria; kingdom Pseudomonadati; phylum Pseudomonadota; class Gammaproteobacteria; order Pseudomonadales; family Pseudomonadaceae; genus Pseudomonas; species Pseudomonas sp. IT-P294. The sequence goes on from NZ_CATKQW010000021.1 coordinate 1,483, forward strand.
CAATACTTCTGGTTGCGTCTCAGAGGGACCAACGCCAACGATAGCGTTTTCGATGAGCTGTACTGGAGTGCACCGCACAATGTTGTCGATCAGAAATTCGACAAAGGCTTCTATGCACAAGGCTACTCCGCCGACCCGCTGAAGGGGCTCAAGGATCGCAGTACGCTGACTCTGGAGTTTATGGCGGGGCTGCAGGGTGGCCAGGACCCGGCCCTTGCCCAGAGGTTTGCGCATCGCAACTACATCATCAGCACGAATGGACCGGTCACACCGGTTGTCCCGGTGATCGAATCGGTGAAGGGCTCCGACAATATCGTTATTCCCGACATGGGAGACACTGCTCATTCTCGCGTAACGGTAACCGGGACCGCATTGGCGGGCGAAGAGGTGGAGCTCTTTGATGGGGAAGTCTTCCTTGGTAAAGCCAGGGCCATTTCCGGTCGCTGGGAATTGTTGGTGGCGGAGCTGGATGTGCGGCGGCATGTATTCAAGGCTGTGGCTTTGTATGGCGGTAATGAGGAATCCAACGCGTGGACGATCAACGTAACGTCGCCACTTCCGTTGCCGCTTACCATCAAAGAGGCCCCCGATAACATCAACCTCGACCTGGTTGCGGCCAGAGATCGCCTGACTGCCGTGTTGGACTACGACATGGAAGCCTTGGATCTGCTCAGAGTAATGTGGGTTGGCACGCCCGGCGCCGGGACGCGAACCACCTCTCCGGTTCGGGCTGGCGACATAAAGCCAAGAGAAATTCTGCTGCCCACTTCGCTTGTCAGCGCCAATGTCGGCAAAACGGTCACGGTGACATTCAGCTATACCCGCGGGACATCGCCCCCGGTGGTATCGCAACCGCTGAGGCTGAGCGTTTTCAATTCCGGCGGATGAGTAACATCTCAAAAGTGCTCCTTTTGAACAGAGGCATCAACATGGCTCCGGAGTTGATCCACTGAAAAAACGGCCTCGCAAGAGGCCGTTTTTTTTTGCGTCAGACAAATGCGTTCCTGCCATGAAGATCTCACACGGGGCTACGGCGGATCTCACTGCCGGGCTCATCCACAAAAAGAGCACGTACATTCAATTTTTCCCATCCCCGCCCCGGCATTATCGAATGACGTCCCGGCGCATGGCTGCCGGTGGTTTTTCATTTGTGCAGGTAGCCCATGAACGCTTCGCAATGGGATCAACGGGCCCAGGACTTCGGGTTGCTTTTTCTGCGGGTCAGCGGCGGATTGTTTCTACTGTGGGTGCACGGTTTGCCCAAGCTGCTTAACTACAGCGCGCAGTTGCAGGTCATCGAAGACCCTTTCCACCTCGGTGCGAATGTCACGCTGATGCTGGCTATTTTTGCCGAGGTGCTGTGTCCGCTGTTGATCATTGCCGGGGTGTTGGTGCGGTTGGCGTGCCTGCCGATTCTGTGTGTCCTGTTGATCGCCCTATTGGTCGTGCATCCACAGTGGAGCCTCGATGAAGGGCAGTTCGGCTGGCTGCTGCTGATTCTGTTCACCAGTCTTTTCATCGCCGGGCCGGGACGGCTGGCGCTCAATGTCCGATTCGCCGGAGCTTTGCGTTATGCCTGAATCCAACCGTTTCGAAGAAGTCGTGACCCTGGTCATCAAGCACCGGGTCAAGGCTGGTTTTGAAGTGCCTTACGAAGCCTGGTTGCGCAACATTGTCAGCATCGCGGGGCAGCAGGACGGGCATTTGGGTGTAGACGTGATGCGCGGTAAAAACGCCGGGCTCGACATGTACACCTGCGTGCTGCGCTTTTGCTCGACCGAGGCGATGCAGCGCTGGCTCGATTCGCCGCAGCGCCTGGAGCTGGTCAACGAAGCCACGCCGATGCTCGCCGATGGCGACCAGACCGAAGTCAATCCGGTCAAAGAATTCTGGTTCGCCCCGCAAGCCGATACCGCGTCGTCGCCACCTCCGCGCTGGAAGCAGGCCGTGGTCACGTTGCTGGTGATTCTGCCGCACACGCTGCTGGTGCCGCTGATCTGGGGCCCGCTGCTGCGGCTCAACGCGTTGCTCTCCAATTACGTGGTCGCGACATTCCTGATCACGCTGACCATCGTTGTCTCGGTGGTGTACCTGTTCATGCCAATGGCCACACGCTTGTTCGCGCCTTGGCTATCTTCTTCCACTCAGCCCAAGGAAACGCGATGAACGCCGATCTGATTCTATTCAATGGCCAATTTCATACCGTTGACCGTGAAAACCCACGCGCCAGCGCTGTAGCGATCAGCGATGGTCGCTTCGTTGCGGTCGGCACCGATGCCCAGGCCATGGCCCTGCGCGGGTCGGGTACGCAGGTCATCGACCTCAAGGGTCGCTGCGTCATCCCTGGCCTCAACGACTCGCACTTGCACCTGATCCGTGGCGGTTTGAACTACAACCTCGAACTGCGCTGGGAAGGCGTGCCGTCGTTGGTCGATGCCCTGCGCATGCTCAAGGATCAGGCTGATCGTACGCCGACGCCGCAATGGGTGCGCGTGGTCGGTGGCTGGAACGAGTTCCAGTTCGCTGAAAAACGCATGCCGACCCTGGAAGAGCTCAACCAGGCCGCGCCGGACACCCCGGTGTTCGTCCTGCACCTCTACGACCGCGCCTTGCTCAACCGCGCTGCCTTGCGCGTGGCCGGTTACACCCGCGATACGCCGAACCCTCCGGGCGGCGAAATTGTCCGCGATGCCAATGGCAACCCGACCGGCATGCTGGTCGCGCGTCCGAACGCGATGATTCTCTACTCGACGCTGGCCAAGGGGCCGAAGCTGCCGCTGGAGTATCAGGTCAACTCGACCCGCCAATTCATGCGCGAGCTCAATCGTCTGGGCCTGACGAGTGCGATCGATGCCGGGGGTGGCTTCCAGAATTACCCGGACGATTACCAGGTGATCGAACAGTTGGCCAAGGACCAGCAACTGACCATTCGCATTGCTTACAACCTGTTCACGCAGAAGCCGAAAGAAGAGCTGACCGATTTCAAGAACTGGACCAGCAGCGTGACCCTGCACCAGGGCGACGATTTCCTGCGGCACAACGGCGCAGGGGAAATGCTGGTGTTTTCGGCGGCGGATTTCGAGGACTTCCTCGAGCCGCGCCCGGACCTGCCGCAAACCATGGAAGACGAGCTGGAACCGGTGGTCCGCCACCTGGTGGAACAACGCTGGCCGTTCCGTTTGCACGCTACTTACAACGAGTCCATCAGCCGCATGCTCGACGTGTTCGAGAAGGTCAATCGCGACATTCCGTTCAACGGTTTGCCGTGGTTCTTCGACCACGCTGAAACCATCACCCCACAGAACATCGAGCGGGTGAGGGCGCTGGGCGGCGGTATCGCGATTCAGGACCGGATGGCGTTTCAGGGCGAGTATTTCGTCGAGCGTTATGGCGCCAAAGCTGCTGAAGCGACCCCTCCGATCAAGCGCATGTTGGCCGAAGGTGTGCCGGTCGGCGCCGGCACCGACGCGACCCGGGTGTCCAGCTACAATCCATGGACTTCGCTGTACTGGATGGTCAGCGGCCGCACAGTGGGCGGGCTTGAGCTGCATGCCGAGGGCTTGTCCCGGCAGACCGCGCTGGAACTGTTCACCCACGGCAGCGCCTGGTTCTCTTCCGAGCAGGGCAAGAAAGGCATGATCAAGGTCGGCCAACTGGCGGACGTGGCTGCGCTGAGTGCGGACTTTTTCAGCGTCGACGAAGAAGCGATCAAGTGGATCGAGTCGGTGTTGACCGTGGTCGGCGGCAAGGTGGTGTACGCCGCCGGTGATTTCGAAAAACTCGGGCCGGCCAGCGTGCCGGTGCTGCCGGACTGGTCGCCGGTGGTGAAAGTGCCGGGGCACTGGCGTCCGACTTCGCCGATGCAGGCGCAGGTTCACCATTGCAGCGGTCCATGCGGCGTGCATGCCCACAGCCATGACAAAGCGCGCCTGTCGAACGCGCCGGTCAGTGATTTTGCGGGTTTCTGGGGCGCCTTTGGCTGCTCGTGCTTCGCGTTCTGACGCTCAGAAAAAAGCGCCGATGGGCTGCATCGGCGCCTCACGTAATACCCATCCATCGAGGAGTTTCACATGAGCAACGTTCCGTACAAACGCCTGAATAAAGACGATGCCGTTGTCCTGTTGGTCGACCACCAGACCGGCCTGATTTCGCTGGTCCAGGATTTCTCGCCGAACGAATTCAAGAACAACGTGCTGGCCCTCGCGGACCTGGCCAAGTTCTTCAAACTGCCGACCATCCTCACCACCAGCTTCGAAAACGGCCCTAACGGTCCGATGGTGCCTGAGCTCAAGGAGCTGTTCCCGGACGCGCCGTACATCCCGCGTCCAGGCCAGATCAACGCCTGGGACAACGAAGATTTTGTCAAAGCCGTGAAAGCCACTGGTCGTAAGCAACTGATCATCGCCGGTGTCGTAACGGACGTGTGCGTGACGTTCCCGACGCTGTCGGCGCTGGCTGAAGGCTTTGAGGTGTTTGTGGTGACTGACGCTTCGGGCACGTTCAACGAAACCGTGCAGCAAGCCGCGTGGGCGCGCATGTCTGCTGCGGGTGCGCAACTGGTGAACTGGTTCTCGGTGGCCTGTGAGCTGCAAGGCGACTGGCGTAACGACATGGAAGGCTTGGCGAACCTGCTGTCGCCGCGCATTCCAAACTATCGCAACCTGATGAACAGCTATTCGGTGCTGACTTCGAAGTAAGTTTCGTTACCGATGAAAATGCCCACGACTGTGCGTAATGCGGTTCACTTACGATAGTTTTGGGGTCGGGGTTGGGGGCATATCCGTTACTTGGGTAACGGCGGCTATTGGTTCCGCTTTTACAGCGGGTCACTTGGAAAAGCCCCAAGTAACC